>NZ_JBXVVG010000001.1:0-1821818 GCF_057219245.1 Roseivirga sp. YIW32
CATTCCGAACAGAGAAGTTAAGCTCACTTGCGCTGATGGTACTGCCTCAAAAGGTGGGAGAGTAAGTAGTCGCCAGACCTTTATTAAACCCTGATCGTTCAAACTTTCAGGGTTTTTTTATGCGCCAGTGTTTCTTAAATAGGGAAACTGTAACGCCTTCTTTGTTCTTAGTGCTGGCTTTTTTTGCACTTCCTTACCTTACCTGTAGAACCTTTTTTTATTTCTCTAGTAATTAATTATGTTGCTTCTGTGACACTCCAAATGGGGAAAAACTGTTACATCATTCCTAAAATCTTCAAGATTGGTACTTAGCCTTTTCGCCCTACTTGTTTTTGATCAGCCAGCCGTGTTACCCTTCTTGGGATTGGTGATCATCCCAATCATTGTCCACTTATTCAATTTGCGAAAGACCAAGAAAGTGGTGTTCTCCAATACGGCACTGCTGAAAAAGGTAAAGGAAGAGACGTCGTCTAAACGGAAACCTAAGGAGTTGCTGATCTTACTCTCACGGATACTTGCCGTTATCTGCCTCGTTCTGGCCTTCGCCCAGCCTACGTTACGCTCATCAGAACAGTTGGATGATTCGGCCGAGCAGGTGATCATCTATCTCGATAACGCACCCGCCCTTCAAAATGTATTAGAAGGGGAAAGTAGAATTAATGAGGCGGTGAAATATGCTCAAGCCATTTTGTCTGCATACCCCGACGGAACTGCTTTTCATTTTATCGAAAACAGCTACGCCAATTCATTACAGACGAAGTATACGAAAGAAAGTCTCGGTAACCTGTTGGCTGAAACCGATGTGGTGGCGACAGGCAGAACCTTAAACGAGGTATTGAGCAGAGTGAATGCAAACAACGCAAAGGGCGATGTTTACTTAATTTCTGATTTTCAGAAGCCCGCCAGTGGTGTTGCATTCGATTCTCTTAACCAATACTACTTGGTACCGGTGCTCAATGATTTGTCTGAAAACCTATTCATTGACACGGTATACCTAGAAAACTCATTCTTATCAGGCACATTTTCTAATCAGTTGAAGATCAATTTGCGTTCAAATAACCAAGAGGAACGCACCACCACCGTCCGAGTCTTTTTTGAGGACAGGTTGTCAGGAACGCTTTCTGTCGATGTAAACGGTATAGGTGAAGGCGTATTTGAGATATCGAAGGATCAGACGTCATTGGATCAAATACGACTGGAATTGGAGGATCCTACGGTGTTATTTGATAACGAGTTTTTCTTGAGCATTAATTCGTTGCAGCAAACCCAGGTGCTGGAAGTCTTTGGTCCTTCTTCATCTCGTTTTATCTCTGACCTTTTTGAAGACAATGAATACTTCAATTTTGATCGTACTTCAGCAGCAAACTTGAATACACAAGTACTGGACAATGCTGATATGGTCATTGTCAATGGCGTGTCGGATTATTCCAATCAGTTGAATAATAAGTTGCAGGAAGTGTTAAGCAATGGCGCGAATGTCACGATCATCCCGGCCCTAGGGATGTCTGCAGGAACTCTAGGCACGCTTGGCATTCGTTTATTGGCAGACGACGATCAGCGCATTGTTCTTGAATCGCCTGATTTTTCGAATCCCTTTTTTGACGGTGTCTTCGAGGAAGAGAATATAAATATGCAAATGCCCTTTGGCACCACCTCCTATCGGTTGTTGAACTCGGAGTATGATCTGCTATCGTATTTGAATGGGAGGCCTTTTCTCTCCAAGGTGGCCGGTCAAAACAACTTATTCATGTTCACAACTCCTTTCGAAACCGAGCTGACCAGCTTTGTCAATCATGCCCTTTTTGTTCCGGTATTCTATCGTTTGGCCTTAGGGAGTCAACGTAATTTTGCTAATCTCTACAATTACACAGACAGCGAAGTGGTTACTTTTCCATTACCTCCAAGTGAAGCGGGACGTGTTTTTCAGTTAGTTGGAGAACAAGTGACCATAACGCCCGATCAACGGGTGGACAATGGCCAACTCATCATGAGCTTTCCTAAAGATCAGCTCGTGGCTGGGAATTATCGGGTCAAGAGTGGTGATGCCGACTTCGGTTATATGTCTTTCAATGAAGCACAACAGGAATCAATAGCCAACCCTGATGTAGGTTCTTATCTTACACAATTGACTGAAAGCAGCAATGTGCAGCAAATTGTGGCGGCTAGCACTGGTGATTTTGCTACTGAGCTACAGGCCAATTTGGTGGGTATTTCCCTCTGGAAGTACGCTTTAGCCCTTGGTTTACTTTTCCTTTTTTTAGAAATAATATTAATCCGATATTTGTAGCATGAACTTGCTCATCAAGAGTGCCGAGATCTTAGACGCTCATTCTCCTCATCACAAAGAAAAACTGGATATTCATATTGTTGACGGAGTCATTCGACAGATCGGTAAAGACCTCGTTGATGATGCTTCAGAAGTCATTTCAGGAAATGGTTTAAAGGTCAGTACGGGTTGGGTCGATATGCGGGCTCATTTCAACGATCCCGGTGCTGAGCATAAAGAAGACTTGGATAGTGGGGCCGAGGCAGCGATGGCAGCGGGGTTTACTAAAATATTACTTATGCCCAATGTCAATCCGGTTGTTGACCAAAAGGGGGGCGTGCAGTACATCAGCCGAAACAGCAAGTCCAAAACGATCGATCTTCTGCCTTGTGCGGCCGTAACGCTAGGTGCAGAAGGAAAGGACTTAACTGAAATGATCGACCTACAAAAAGCTGGAGCAGTCGCTTTTTCAGACGGAATCGAAACCATATGGCATACTGACATCATGCTCAAGGCGCTGCAATACGTGCAAAAGTTTAACGGCACCCTGATCAACCGGGCAGAAGATAATATGCTAACAGCATTTGCTCATATGAATGAAGGAGCGATCAGTACTGTCATGGGCCTCAAAGGCATGCCCGTTTTGTCAGAAACGATCATGATCGAAAGAGATTTGAAACTGTTGGAATATGCAGGAGGAAAGCTGCACATCAGCATGGTCTCTGCTAAGGAAAGTGTTGACCTGATCGCCAAAGCAAAAGCAAGCGGACTTCAAGTGACCTGTGATGTGGGCGTCAATTACTTGCTATACACAGAAGATGACGTTGAAGGCTATGATACCAACTTAAAGGTAAATCCACCTTACCGAACAAAAGCAGATCAACAAGCTTTGATCAAAGGATTAACAGATGGTGTGATCGACGCTGTGGTCTCAGATCACCAGCCTCATGACGAGGAAAGTAAAAAGCTCGAATTTGATCTGGCTGAATTCGGCACCAATAACCTACAAGGCTTTTGGCCTATTTTGAACTCGGTATTTGGGACGGAACTTGATCAGATTATTCCTGCCATTACGTCTAATCCACGACAAATAGTAGGCCTTGATCCCCTAAAGATCGAGGTAGGAGCGAAAGCAGAGTTAACCATCTTTGATGGAGAGACCAAATGGACATTAGATGCATCGACCAATCGCTCCAAGTCGTGCTACTCACCTTTGTGGAATCAAGAATTAACAGGCAAGGTCTGGGCCATTGTCAATCAACAACAGTTCGAATTGTTTACATGAAGGTCCATCCTGGGGTAAAAAAGGTCGTTTGGAATTATGGCGCCGCTGGAGGCCTCATGATGGTCATTGCCTTTGCTGTGTTTTATTGGCTTGATCAACAACCGTGGCGTAATTTGATCTCTTTCTTGCTCGACGCTGTGATCATTGGATTTTTTCTTGTGCTGGCCATCAGAGATTTCAAGGTGAACCGAAACCAAAATGAGCTACGCTTTTATCACGGCATGACAGTTGGTTTTTTATGCTTCATGATCATGGCTGGCTTTTATGCGCTGGCTTATGCCGTTTTCGTTTACGTGATCGATCCCAGCTTTATCGAAACCTATATTCAGTTGGCTATTGAAGACCTAACCTCACGCCGAGAGATCCTGACTGAGAATATCGATCAGGATCCTGATACTTTTATGGCCACCCAGGTCAATAATGTAAAGTCCATCACCAAGTCGCAACTGGTCTTGGATGTCTTCTTGAAGAGAACATTGATCGGATTCTTTTTGACCCCTGTCATCAGCATTGTTTTCCGAACAAATCAACGCTGATTTTAAACGCTTATCTGTCAATAGGGTCGTTCAAGGGTTTTAATGACGGTTTCAGAATGTCTTCACTTATACTTATTGAAAAAATCAGTACATTCAAATCATCAACCATTAATGTAAACAACATGTCAGAAGAAATTAATAAAGGAGCTTACAGCAGAAAATGGGGCTTGATCTTTGGCCTCGTCAGTGCGATCGTGTTTATCATCACTGCCGTGGCTAGACTCAATTTGGGTTTTGCAGGTATTGCGGTCTCGTGGACAATAGTCATTGGTGCGTTTGTCTTGGGGATCAAGGAGTTTAGGACAGACAATGAGGGCTTTGTTTCCTTCGGCCAAGGCTTTGGTATTGCCTTTATGATCGCATTGATCGGTGGGTTGGTACGTTCTGTCATTCAATATGCCTACTTGATGATCGACACCGAGTTCTTGGCTTGGCAGCAAGAGGTACAAGCACAGCAAAGTCCTTTCGGTGCTCCACCTGAAGGGCAAGAAATGCCAAGCTGGTTAGAGTTTTTCCAAACGGCAGAATTTGTTGCCATCGCAAGTGTTATTGGCGCTATATTCGCAGGACTTATCTTTGGGGCCATTGTTTCGGCCATCATGAAGAACGAAGAGGAAGAATATTAAGAAATTGAAACAAATAGCTGTCGTAATACCAGTCTTTAACGAAGAAGAATCTTTACCAGAGTTATTAGAATGGATAAGCCGTGTGATGAACTCGCATGGCTTTTCTTATGAGCTTATTTTGGTTGACGACGGGAGTACAGACAGCTCTTGGCAAGTGATTACTTCACTGAAAGATCAATACCCATTGAAGGCCATTCGTTTCAATAGAAATTATGGCAAATCTGCTGCTTTGAATGAAGGGTTTAGGCAAGTCAATGCTGAAGTGGTCATTACGATGGATGCCGATATGCAAGATAGCCCGGATGAAATACCGGGACTCTACCAATTAATCAAAGAAGGGAATCATTTAGTCTCTGGCTGGAAGAAAAAGAGGCATGATCCAATCTCAAAGACCATTCCTTCGAAGTTTTTCAATCGAGTGACGCGCATCATTTCCGGCATTAAATTGCATGATTTCAATTGTGGATTAAAGGCCTACGATAGCAAGGTGGTAAAGAGTTTGGAGATCTATGGGGAAATGCATCGGTACATTCCGGTCATGGCCAAGCGCAATGGTTATGCGAAGATCACCGAGAAGGTCGTGGAGCATAGGGCTCGAAAGTACGGCACTACAAAATTTGGATTGGAGCGTTTCATTTATGGATTTCTTGATCTGATCAGTATCTCTTTTGTGTCGAAATACCGGAAAAGGCCTATGCATTTCTTTGGCACCTTAGGCACGTTTTCTTTCCTGGCAGGTTTCGCAGCAGTGCTTTGGATGATCTGGAAAAAAATTGAGGCCATCTATATCTTAGAAGGTGCAGTCTACCGAGAAGTTGTTGATCAACCGCTGTTTTTCATTGCGCTGATCGCCATCATTATTGGTGTACAACTCTTTTTAGCAGGGTTTATTGGCGAAATGATGGCCATGAATTTCAACTCCAAAAAGGATTATATCTTTGAAGATACCATCGGTATTGATCAATGAGACTGTACTCCATTATCGTTCCTGTTTACAATCGCCCCAATGAAATTGATGAGTTGCTGCACTCATTGACTCAACAGACTTATCCGCATTTCGAAGTATTGGTCATTGAAGATGGTTCAAAGGAAACCTGTCAGCATGTCGTTGCTAATTATGCTTCCACACTCACCGTTCACTATTATCAGAAGGAGAATGGAGGACAAGGGTTTGCTCGTAACTACGGCTTTGAGCGCGCTAAAGGAGAATTTTTAATTGTCTTCGATTCCGATTGCCTGATACCTAAGGAGTACCTCCAGCAAGTGGATGATTATCTTGACGAAAAGCTAGTTGATTCCTTTGGAGGACCGGATAAAGCCCACCCTGAGTTTAACTCCTTACAAAAAGCGATCAGTTATAGCATGACCTCGCCCTTTACCACAGGAGGTATTCGAGGTCGAAAAAAACACATCGGCACCTTTCACCCAAGGAGCTTCAATATGGGGATATCCCAAGCAGTATATCAGGCGACCGGAGGCTATAAGATTACTCGCATGGGAGAGGACCTAGAATTTAGTATTCGCATCATCAATGCAGGATTTAAGACCGCATTGATCGAGCGCGCCTTTGTTTACCACAAACGAAGAAGCAGTTTGCGACAATTTTATAAGCAGCTTCATTTCTTTGGCCGCGCACGAATAAACGTGAACCGCTTTTTTCCTGGAGAGATCAAACTCGTGCATTTGTTGCCGTTGTTTTTTGCGCTCGGGCTTTGGGGTTGGTTGAGTACCTTTTTCTGGCAGCAAGACCTATTTAGCATTGGTGGGGCCGTTTTGGCTGTATTTTTCGGATTGATCTTTATTGATTGTACCCTCAAGACCAAAAGTCTGCATGTTGCACTGCTCAGTGTATTGACCAGTTTTATCCAGCTCTATGCTTACGGAATGGGGCTAATCGCTGAACGGTTACGGCCAAGGGGTGATCAGCCTTTTGCACAAAAATAAATGATCTCTTGTGCTGGAAGCGCATATCGCTTCACCTTGGCGGGGTCCATCTCCATCACAAAGCGATCTTCAGTGACCTTAAAGCCGGCTTTTTCAAGCCGCTTGCCATAATCGAGACCAAAGAGCCTCACGTGATCATCTTGCCAATACACACGCTCTCTCTCCTTTGGGTCTGTGATGCTTGGGTCTTCCAATGTTTCTGCTCTGCTGTAGTCCTGTGGAGATTGAATGATCGCCCAGCCGCCGGGCTTCAGTACCCGATGGATTTCAGACATGGCCTTGATGTCATCTTCAACATGTTCCATTACATGATTACAAAAGACCACATTGAACGTATTATCGTCAAAGGGAATCTCGTGCACATCCATTTTCACATCGGCAAGAGGACTTTCGAGATCAGCCGTTGTATAGTCGATGTTGGGCATGGACTTGAATTTTTTAATAAAACATAGCTCAGGTGCTATGTGGAGCAGCTTCAAATTTTCCGAAAAGAAATCCGTACGTTCTTTCAGGTACAGCCACATCAATCGATGTCGTTCTAAGGAAAGTGAATCTGGGCATAACGCATTTTCCCTTGGCTTCAGCCTTCCGTAGGGCAAAAATTTGCGGTAAGAGATCTCACAGATGGGACATTCCACGGCGTTGCCTCTCATGAAAAGACTCATCACCCGCAGCACGTAGTGACTGACATATTGCAGCTGTTTTCTTGGCACATGCCGCAGCACAAAACTGATGAGCTTTTTCATTCGAATTATTTGGGCAAAGATAGAAATGAAATCAATACAAAAAGGAAACCGCCTAAATGCTTATTACCCAGCTGGAAATACGTATGTACCGCTCTTGTAATTCGGTCGGATTGACTAAACCAAGGGGGCTTTCTGGGCGTCCAACTAGTGTGTTGGAAAGTACATGAACGGTAAAACATTTAAAAAAATAGCATGTTCTCTTAGCGTTCTCCATCGGGGACGATTTAACGACTTTCTATTATTTGAGAGGCGACAAAGTTTTTTAGATGGGGATAATGAAAAGAACCAACGCAATAATTTTGCAAACAACATAAGATTTTTGTCATGAAGAAAAAGCTGATCATTTTCGGTATAGTAGTGGTAGCAGCCATTGTCATTGCAGTGAATATATTTAATCCTTCTAAGGCTGAGGAAGGAGCCTCATTATTTACCACTGCAGAAAGAGGTGAGTTCACAGTTGAAGTTACCACCACTGGGGAGCTCTCTGCTGAGCGCTCAACAAATATTTTAGGTCCTGCTACGGCGAGAGATTTTGGAATCAGACAAATGTCTGTTCAGTCGATCGTAGAAGAAGGTACACAGGTAAAACAAGGCCAGTTTGTTGCCCAGCTTGATCCAGGAGAGCTTTACGACAAACTCCAGCAAGAGAAAGAACAACTCGATGCACAAGTAGCAGAATTTGATAATGCCAAGATCGATACGGCATTGACGCTAAGAGGCGAAAGAGATAAATTGATCAATTTGGATTATCAAATTGCTGAGAAAGAATTGCAACTAGAGCAATCACAGTACGAGCCACCAGCAACAATCAAAAAATATCAGAACGAGTTAGAAAAGCTCAGAAGAGATAAAGAAAGAGCCATAGAGAATTATGGTCTTAAGAAAGAACAGGCAAAAGCAAAAATGATCGAAGAGACGGCCGACTTAAGAAGAAGACAAAGCCGTTATGCAAGCATGCAGTCGCTTTTACAGGATTTCACGATCAATGCACCGCAAGATGGCATGGTGATCTATGCCAAGAACAACGGAAGCCGCGTAACAGAAGGGGCGCAAATCAGTGTTTGGGACCCAAGAGTGGCCGAACTACCTGATTTGTCTAGTATGCTTTCGACCACTTTTATCAACGAAGTGGATATTCGTAAAGTAAAGCCTAATCAAGAAGTGGAAATTGGCCTGGATGCATTCCCTGACAAGAAGTTATCGGGTAAGGTGATCAGAGTGGCTAGAGTAGGTCAGCAAAATCCTAATTCAGATGCGAAAGTTTTTGAAGTTCAGGTTAGACTGAATGAAAGAGATACGGATTTGCGTCCAGCCATGACCACAAGTAATGTGATCATTACCGAGCAATTAGACGACGTCATACACATTCCACTGGAATGTTTGAACACCTACAACGATTCCATCAATTACGTCATCAAAAAGAATGGAACACTGCAAGAAGTGAAAGTGGGCATTACGAACAGTAACGAAGCCGTGATCGAAATGGGAGTGGAAGAAGGAGATGTGTTGTATTTGTCTCGACCTGATGGTATAGAGAATAAGCAGCCGGTCTTGATTCCTGAATTGAATGGAACCCGTAATGAGAAATACGAGCCGAATGTAACGGAGAATCCATTAAACGAAGAAGAGTGGTTAATGCCTGACGGTACACCAATGTCACCTCAAATGATCGAGGGTTTGAAGAAGAGAGGAATAACCGATCCTAAGCAGGCTCAAGAAATGATGAAGCGATTCAGTGGCGGCGGCGGTAGAGGCGGTGCCAGAGGAAGTCAGCAATAAGCAGATTCGATCATCATGATGAACAAAAAGAATTTATTGTCGAATTTCTACATCGCGCTTGACGCTGTAATAGCCAACAAGGTTCGTTCACTTTTGACCGCCTTGGGTATCATATTCGGTGTAGCAGCGGTAATTGCCATGCTCGCTATTGGGAATGGTGCCCAAAGTGAGATCCTCGAACAGATCGAGTTGGTGGGTGTCAACAACATCATTATTCAACCCAACATCGAACAAGTCGAGCAAAAATTGGGTGGTGACCAAGAGGAAGAAGGAAACAAATTTTCTCCTGGTCTTAAATTATTGGATGTTGAAAGCATTCGGAAGAATATCCCGGGAGTTCAAAAGCTTAGTCCGGAGATCTTACTCGAATCCTATATCATCAAAAATGGTGTACGCAGAAGCTCTAAACTTGTCGGGGTGGAGCCTAGCTACTTTGATGTGGCCAACTTTGAACTGTTAGACGGTGAAATGTTCAATGAACAACAGCTCAAGTCTGGTCTTCCTGTATGTATCATTGGTAAAGGCATAGCGACTAAATTTTTCCCACGTCAGAATCCTATCGGTGAAAAGATCAAGGTAGGAAATCAGTGGTTGGAAGTGATCGGTGTGTTAAAAGAGCGATTCATTTCGGACAAAGCGATCTCAAACTTGGGTATTCGTGATTACAACATGGATGTTTATGCTCCAATTCAAACCGTTTTGATTCGATATGTAAACAGAGATTTGGTAACAGGGTCAGGCCTAAAGAAGAACTTTGGAAGCTCTTCTGCTCCATTCTGGATGCGTTTCGTTAATCCGATGGAACCTGAGGAAGAGGAATCAAAGCCGAGTAACTACCACCAAATTGATAGACTGGTTGTTCAAGTTGCAGAATCCGAAAAGTTAAACCCAACGGCGGACGTCTTGGCCCGTATGTTGGAAAGAAGACACTATGGAGTGGTTGATTTTGAGATCACTATACCCGAGTTATTATTGAAGCAGCAGCAACGCACCCAGAACATTTTCAATATTGTATTGGCGGCTATTGCAGCTATTTCTCTCTTGGTTGGAGGTATTGGTATCATGAATATCATGCTCGCTTCGGTGATGGAGCGTATCAAAGAGATCGGACTACGTCTGTCCATAGGGGCGAAAAAGGCTGACATCGTCATGCAGTTTCTTTTTGAAGCAGTGATGATTTCGGTTTCGGGAGGATTAGTAGGTGTCATCCTTGGCATTGTACTGGCCTATGCGGTTTCTTCATTAGCTGATTTCCCAACCGCAATAAGCTTTGGATCCATCATTATTTCATTTGGTGTGGCAGCCACTGTGGGTCTCGTCTTTGGGATCACACCGGCAAAGCGAGCAGCTTCTCAAGATCCAATCACATCATTAAGACACGAATAAAACTCACTACATATGAAAAAGGTCTTTTTAACAGCGCTACTGTATCTTTTTGCGCTTAATTTAAATGCACAAGGAACACGTGTACTTACTTTGGACGAGGTGATCGAGCTGGCGAAAAAGAATTCGCGTAGTGCCAAGAGTGCAGAAACCCGAAGAACATTAGGTTATTGGGAGTACAGAGTATTTCAATCGCAATTGAAGCCTCAGCTTTTGTTGAGAGGAACTCTTCCAAATTACATCAACCGAGCGATACCCGTAACGCAACCAGATGGTAACGTACAGTTCCGCCAGGTAAACCAGAATAATGTGGACATGGCCCTTGGCTTGCAACAGGTACTGCCTTGGACGAATACCACTATCTCCGTGGAAACGAACTTAGCCCGTTTCGATGATTTTGAAGGAGATATTTCGAATTACCAGGGTGACCCATTCGGTATCACCATATCACAGCCGATCTTCGCTGTCAACCCATTCCGATGGGACAGACAAACCGCACCGTTGGAATATGAGCAGTCGAAAAGAAGATTTGTTCAAGACATTGAAGATGCGTCTAGAACAGCTGCACGACTCTTTTTCCAATTGTTAGTTGAACAAAAGAACTTGGAGATTGCACTGCAGAACGAAGCAGCGAACGATACCATTTATAATGTGGAAAAAGGACGCTTTAACATTGGTTCGACAACTGAGGATGAGCTTTTGCAAACAGAAGCAGATCTTTTGACTGCCCAAGCAGAAGCCCAACAAGCGAGACTAGATGTGCAATCAAGAACCTTGAACTTAAGGAACTTCATTGGTCTAACCGATGACGTTGATCTTCAATTGGTCGTTCCTCAAGAGGTGCCAGATATTTTCATCGAAGTAGAAGATGCCTTGAAGTATGCAAAGGAAAACAGAGCAGAGTTTTTGGATTTTCAAATTGAAAAGCTTAATGCTGAACGTCAAGTAGCAGAGGCACGAGCGCAGCGATTTAACGCGTTTGTTTCGGCTTCTTTTGGTTACAACTCAGCGCAATCAAGTGAAATCAACGGAGTCTATGATCCAGACAACTTAGCGACTGGGGGAACTTTCCGCTTGAATTTTACCATGCCGATTCTAGATGGTGGGCGGAATAAGGCCAGAATGAACCGAGCGCAGGAGTTACAGAAGTTGACTACCTTCAACATTGAACAAAACAGAATCAACTTTGAACAAGAGATCACCAATGCAGTTCGAAATTTTGATCAGATCCGTCAGCAAATCGAAATTGCCGAGAAGAGACAAGAAATTGCTTTGAAACGTTTCGAGATCACCAACGGACGTTATCTAGCGGGTAAAGTAGGTATCCTTGACCTGACCAACGCAAGAACATCCAAGGATTCATCGATTCGTTCGTACATCAATGCATTGCAACAATATTGGGATGCCTATTATGAGCTTCGCAACTTGACTTTATATGATTTCGAGCAAAATAGATTGCTATATAATCCATTGCTTGAATACAATCCGAAGCAGGACATGATGGTTGAAAAGAATTAAATTGAAAGCCCCGCAAGGGGCTTTTTTATTGCCCTGTGTAGTTGAAGGGGGTGATTTGGTTTAGTTCTTTTTTGATATCCTCTGATACGTTGAGGCTTTGAATAAACTCTTTGATGGTGACCTCAGTGATCTTCGTATTCGTTCGGGTAAGTCCTTTCAATGCTTCATAAGGTTTTGGGTAGCCCTCACGTCTCAAAATGGTCTGAATGGCTTCTGCCACGACTGCCCAGTTATCTTCTAGGTCAGCTTCTATCGCTGTTTCGTTCAACTCGAGCTTGCCAATCCCTTTCACGAGGGAGGTCAAGCCAATTAAGGTATGTGCAATGGGTACGCCGACATTCCGCAGTACAGTGGAATCGGTCAGGTCTCGTTGTAGTCTTGAGATCGGAAGCTTAGCCGATAAGTGTTCAAAAAGAGCATTTGCCACACCAAAATTTCCTTCGGCGTTTTCAAAATCGATCGGGTTTACCTTGTGTGGCATCGCAGACGATCCTACCTCTCCTGCTTTGATCTTTTGCTTGAAATAATTCATGGCCACGTATTGCCAAACGTCTCTGGAGAAGTCGACGAGAATGGTATTGATTCGCTTCAAAGCATCAAAATGCGCGGCAAGATGGTCGTAATGCTCGATTTGTGTTGTCGGATGACTCCGTTTCAACTCGAGGTATTCACTTACAAAATGGTCGCCAAAGGCATGCCAGTCTTGGGCTGGATATGCCACGGAGTGTGCGTTGAAATTACCCGTTGCTCCACCGAATTTGGCAGCAAAAGGCACATCGCCTAATTGGACGAGCATCTCTTGAATCCGTGTGGCAAATACAGCTAATTCTTTTCCTAAGCGGGTGGGTGATGCGGGTTGTCCATGGGTTTTGGCTAACATAGGGACATTGGCCCACTCTTTAGCCCTTTCTTCTATCAATGCATGGACTTCAACAATGGCGGGTTCTAATACTTCGTGCATGCCGCGCTTAAGGGAGAGCGGTATAGAGGTGTTATTGATGTCCTGTGAGGTAAGCCCGAAATGAATGAATTCTTTGACCTGTTGAAGCTCGAGTGCATCAAATTTTTCTTTTAGGAAATATTCAACTGCTTTCACATCGTGGTTGGTGGTCTTTTCAATTTCCTTGATCCCGTCGGCATCAGCCTCAGTAAAGTTTCTGTAAATGTCCCTTAGGGGCTCGAATTTTTCTGATGAGACCTCTTGAAGTTGGGGCAATGGGTATTCACACAGTGCGATAAAGTATTCGACTTCCACTTCAACCCTATACTTGATCAATGCAAATTCAGAGTAGTAATTTGCCAAATTCTTGGTGACTCGTCTGTATCGCCCGTCCACAGGGGAAATAGCGGTTAGTGTATTCAATTCCATTGCTGAGGTTTTAAGAAAGGGCAAAGATAACAATTATGGAAAGGACTAGAGGAGCGAAGATCAAATATTGCTTCTCATCAAGGGAAGAAGTCCTTACTTTTGCACGATTAATTGGGTCTAAGGAAAACCCTTGGCTTCTCAATTGGTTAAAGTACAAACTGAGGAAATTATGGCGTTCGGATTATTCAAGAAGAAGGATACTCAAGAAAAAATTCCTACCGGATTCAAAAAGGTGAAAGTGAAAGAAGTGGTGCGTGAAACTGCCGATGCAGTAAGCATTCATTTTGCCCCTGAAGTGAAGGTAGACTATAAATCAGGACAGTTCTTTACCATTGCCGTCACTGTTGACGGAAAGGAAGAAAGAAGGTCTTATTCTTTATGTTCATCACCGGTGGTAGATGATTTTCCGGCGGTTGCTGTCAAGCGTGTTGAAGGAGGGAAAGTATCGAATTATTTGAATGAGCATGTAAACGCTGGTGACGAATTGTTGCTCATGGATCCTTTAGGGAATTTCACGACGGAATTTTCGGCCGATAACGCAAGGGAGCTGATTCTATTTGGTGGAGGTAGTGGTATCACACCGTTGATCTCGATTGCCAAGTCTGCCCTAGCTGAAGAGCCTAACTCAAAGGTTACGTTGGTATATGCCAATAGAAATGACCAAAGCATCATTTTCAAAACAGCCATTGAAGAACTAGCGAAGGACGAAAGATTCAAGGTGATTCATGTGTTGGAAGAGGCGCCAACTGACTGGACAGGTCACACTGGCCGAATAAATGAATCCATCATCGGCGAGGTGATCGAAGGGGCTACTCTAGCTACAGAGTGTTTCATGTGTGGACCTGGTCCCATGATGGATGTGGTGATGAATGGATTAACCAAGCTGAACATTCCTTCAGACAAGATCCATAAAGAGAGTTTCGTTTCTGAGGCCGTCAACGAACCTGTATCGGAAGACATTGTGGCTAGAGAGGTGACCATCATTTACGACGGAGATGAATACAAATACACCGTTGAGCCTGATGAGACCATTCTAGAAAAAGGACTGGAAGAAGACATTGACCTGCCTTTCTCTTGTCAGAGTGGACTTTGCACGGCCTGTAGAGGGAAATGCTTAACAGGTAAGGTGAAAATGATCGAGGATGAAGGACTTTCCGAAGCGGAGATCAACGAAGGCTATGTACTGCCGTGTGTGAGTCATCCACTCACCGATGATGTGGTCATCGAAATTGGATAAAAAATTAAAGCTCGATTTGATCAAGCTTTTTTTTAGTCAGTAGCTGATCGCTTACTTGATCGTTGGAGATTTGAAAAACTAAAGAGGCTTGAATTGCTCAAAGGCCTGATGACAATTGTTGCAATAATGCATGGATCGGCAAAGAGCAGGTCCAAAAGGCGTTTTCATCTCGGTATTTTCACTGTCACAGTAAGGACACTTCGCATGCTCAATGATGTCGATGTCTACGATGAGATCATGCATAGGTGGAGGTGCCAAGCCAAATTCCTTCAGTGCTTTTCGCCCTTTTTCAGAGATCATGTTTGAATTCCACTGGGTATCAAAGCTTAAGTTGACTTCGAAATCGTTGATTCCTTTTTCCTTGAGTACTTCTTCAACATCAGACTTCATCACATCCATGGCAGGACATCCGGCAAAGGTTGGGGTCATGTTGACACGCACATGTCCATTTTCACCCGTCTCTATACCCGTGATCACACCAAGGTCGTTAAGCGATAAGACCGGAATTTCTGGGTCTTTCACTACGTCTAACCATTCTTTGATTTGATCTTCTGTTGGCATAGTTTGTTGGTTTACCACTCGGCTGTGGGGTCTGTTTTGAATACCTCAGACATTTCGTCCAGCAACGGCTGCAAATTGCTGGTGTGTTCTCCTTTTCTTCCACCAAGTATAGGATCAATACTGTTCCAAGCAGGAAGTGTCAGTGAGGTCTGTGCGATGATCTCTTCAATTCGAGTTTTCCATTCTTGTAGAATAGCGGTTTCTCCAACAAAAAGTCCTTCTTGGATCAACTCATCTTCTAATTCAGACAATTCGAAAATACCTAAAGCATAAGGAAGAGCTTCGTTAAGTGAGCCTTGAAGTCGGCTAATACTTTCTTCTGTTGCACTGCCTAATTGTTTGACCCAAATTTTGGCGTGCATGTTATGGTATTTGATCTCTCCCTTGATCTTTTTCGACAGGTTTGCCAAAGGTACATGGCTGGAGTTTGCCAAGGCTTCGAACCTGACAAGTTCAGCTGTATCGAATAAGAAGTGTCTAATCAGGCTAAAATCATATTCTCCATTGGGCAATTCCACCAATTGACAATTATGAAATTGATTGGCGTTTCGCGTGAAGGCGACAATGTCGGGTTCTGCTTCACCCAATTCATACAAGATTTTGAACAGTTGCCAGCTTTGCCCAATCTTATCTTGTGCCATGCTCGAAAAGGCAATGTCCTCTTCTAACAGTGGACCAAACCCTGTCCATTCAGAATTTCGATGGCCAAGGATCAATTGATCATCAGCCATTTTGTAAAGTAATTCTTTTAATGCTGCTGTATTCATGACCCTTGTCTTTCTTTGAATGCTTTGATTTTATCGGCTGCTTTGTAGTCAATGGCATCGCGATATTTTTTCTCTGGAAGGGTGTCCCAGATATCGCGGTCGTCTTCATCCGTTGCCAAAATATCTGATGTCTTGACTACCCAAATGTTATAGACAGGTTTGCTCAAATCGAGAGCCGTTTTCGCCTGTGCGATGGCATCTTCATAGTCATTCGCCATGACGCTGCCTGCATGCTTGTGTTGCTTACCTCTTTTCAACAAATGGAAGATCTCAAACGAAGTGCTTTCTTTTCCTGAAGGCTGCTCGGTGTGAAGATCATAAACACTGGTTTGATTATCAGTAAATGCACTCACTTTGACATTCTCTGTTTTTACCACTCCAATGGCCGTGCAAAATACCCCACGACGGCTGTATTGTTCTTTTGCAAAAAGAAACGCCATTTCCTCATTAGGTGCATGGACAATGCCCACGTGTTCAAACGGTTTGTTTTCTTTCATTTGAACAAAGGCTTCATAGGTTTCCAGTTGATCGAGCAGTTCCTTGCCAGGCATGGGCTGCTCAAAATCGTTGGGTAGATAAAGCCTGTTCACACGTGGATCGAGTGATTCTAACATAGTTGAAAAAGTGTTAAGCCAATGGTGTTACGTAGTTTGACTTTGGTGTACGCAATGCTTCTCGTACCCAACGTCCTCTCTCTTCAGCTGTTCTGCGCACAGCCAAACGTTCTTTGTTGCACGGGCCATCTCCATTGATGACTCGCTTGAATTCTTCCCAATCCGGTTCAGTGAATTCCCATTCCCCAGTATCAGGGTTCTTGCGGAGGTTTTCATCTGGTACGGTTAAGCCTAATTCCCAGATCTTTGGTACGTACATGTCGAGGAATTGCTGACGGCACTCGTCATTGGATGCCATTTTCACTTTCCACTTCATGAGGATCTCAGAGTGCACTGAGATCTTGTCCGAAGGACCAAAGAAGTGCATCATAGGTGCCCACCATCTGTTGATGGCTGCCTGCATCATATCCCGTTGTTTTTTGGTGCCAGTCGCCATGTGGATCACACAGTGATGGCCATATTTCAAGTGGAAGGATTCCTCAGCACAAATTCTTTCCAATGCTCTGCAATAAGGTCCATAACTTCCTTTGGAATTGGCCAATTGGTTTACGATAGCTCCGGCATCGACCAACCAAGAAATAAAGCATGAATCTGCCCAAGTAAAAGCTGGATAATTGAAGATGTTAGAATACTTTGATTTACCGCTGATCAGGTCTTCGATCATTTGTTCACGCGGCTTACCCAATGTTTCAGCTGCAGAATACAATAATTGCGCATGACCTACTTCGTCTTGCACTTTGGCCATCAAGGCCAATTTTCTTTTAAATCCAGGGGCTCGTGTGATCCACGTACCCTCCGGTAAAGCACCGATGATCTCGGAATGTGCATGCTGCTCGATCATTCGGATCAATTGCTTGCGATAGAGCTGGGGCATCCAATCGGTTGGTTCGATCTTTTCGCCACGTTCAATTCGAGCTTCGAATTCCGCTAGTTTTACCGGATCCTCATCGGCTAGTGCCGTTGATTTCATTGCTTCGAAAACTTGTCCTCCTCCGTACATATTTTATTTCTTTAAACCGTTTAATATCATGTTTGATAATTTCTTTGCAACCTCCTCCGGACTTAACGTACCTTCAGGTTTGTACCAGGTATGTGTCCAATTAAGGGATGACAAAATGGCTAACATCATGAATTTAGCATCTACAGACTGAAATTCGCCTGCGGCAATGCCCTTTTCTATGATGCCAATGAACCTTCCTTCGTAGTCATCTCTCATTTTGAGGAAATCACTCAAATAGGGTTCACTCAAATGCCGCCATTCATTAAAAAAGACAGCTGATGCATCGGTATTGGCTGTAATTACCTTTACGTGTGCTAAGGCTGCTTTTTCCATCTGTTGAGCATAGCTCGAATTGGCTAATTCAACAGCTTTCCAAGCATCAAAAAACTCATCTGCCATACGGAAGCAGACCTTTTGTAAGATCTCTTCTTTGGACTTTATGTGTGAATAGAGACTTGCTGCCTCAATGCCTAAAACCTGTGCAAGGTCGCGCATCGATGTGGTTGCGTAGCCCTTTTCTCGAAAAAGTCTTGTAGCTTTCTCTTCAATTTGAGCTTTTCGGCTTTTCTTTGCTACAATATCCATCGAAGCAAATGTAAACATACTAACGTTCGTTAGCAAGCGATTGTTTCGGTGAAATTATGTGCCCATGGTGAAATTGGAAAACGAGGAATTTGATCAAAAGAGCTACTTCAAAAGGTTGGAGGCCGTCGTGTATTTAATATTGGCAGTGCCATTGATTGCCTTTGGTTGGGTGTTTTTAGAGAAGGAGCGAGCGGGAGAATTGCGTTCGGTATTCTTCGAGGAACCTGATTTTATGTTTCATGCGGTGATGTTCGTAGGGGTAGCCTATGTGTTAATGCGTACGGTACTCACCTGGAAAAGAGATGTGCTCAAGGGCCTTGAGGGGGTTGAAGAATTGGACGTCAAATTACAGCTCTTACGTAAGCCGATCATAGTGCGGAATCTTTTATGGGCATTTGGTGCGGGTATTGGTGCTTATGGGCTTTACGACAAAGGTGATATGATCTATGCTATTGTGTTCACTGTTTTCTTGTTACTCATGACCTCCAATCGACCCAGTGGGCACTACTTTGTACGCCTATTGCACTTGAAAGGAGAGGAGAAGGATTGGGTATTAAAACAACACCCCGCTGAAAAACGGGGTGCTGAATAACTTAAAATACGACGCCTAGGGTTATAGGGCTCAGGGCCGGCCCATTTCCATCTTCGAATATCGGTGCCATGTCGTAGGTCATGAACATATCAAAACGGTCAATACCGATTTGCGCTCTTAGCCCCCAACGGAAATTATTGATATAAAACCCACCTTTGTCCTTGTCTTTTTGATTGCCTGCATCGTTGCTGTATTTGTACTTTGCCTTTTGGCTTAATTTCAAGCTGGCATAAGGACCAATTCCAAATCGAAAGCCGCGTCGAGCACTCAAGGCAACACGCACATCATCGTCTTCATATTGCCTTACAAGGCGTTTGCCTCGGCCGAAGTCAAAGACTGGGACCAGATTAAAATTGAGATAGGTGACTTTCAGCTTGCTCTTCTTTGCGCTATTGACGGTTAGGTCTTCAAAGAAATTCAGCTCACCACCACTCGGGTCTAGACGAGTGCGCGGGTTTTCGAATTTGAAGTTGTACCAATTGAATCCCCAACCCCAATCGAGGTACAAAGGTCCGCTCAAATAAGTCGTGTGGTTCCAGATCAGGCCAATGAAGGTAGAGTTGATCGGACGAAGCTGATACAAGTCATTAGAGCTTGGAAATTCTCCATCTTCTAACCAGTTGTTGATGCCGATCTCGAAGTTCAGGTCTCTAAGCGTTCCATGATCATGTTGTTGGTAATACTCAACATCCCTCGATCTTCTACGTCTTTTGTTTCGCCAGTCGTCACCATCGTTGTCATCCCAATAGTCCCAACTATCCCAGTTGTCCTCCACCTCTACTTCAACTCCGAGAAAGCCTGTTCTGAGGTAAAAATTATCATCGTCGATGTACAGTTTATTCACGCCGCGTTTAGGGATACTGATGACCGTATCTACTCGATCAAATTGGTAGTTACTACTCCATCTCCAACCAAATTGTGCATGTGCAGCTTGAATGCTGAAGATCATTAAGAGAAAGGCTATTGCTGTTGTTTTGAATCTTTTCATGTGTTCTGTTGATTAAAATATGAAACCAAATGTGACAGGGCTTAATCTTGGAGCGTTGATGTCGTCTTCAAAAAGATCAGTGAGTTCATAGTTGAAGAAGATGTCAAAGAAATTCCAGCCCATGGTGGCTCTGAACCCGTAACGAAATTGATTGAGGTTTGATCGTCCGCGATTTTTCTCTTTTTGTTTGTTTCCATTCGCGTCGTCGTATTTGTAGATGACAGAGCTGTCAAGGCGATAGCCACCGTACATCCCAAATCCAACTCTGAAGGCATCGTATCGACCAAAGGCAAGGGTAGGGACCATATGGACATTGAGATGCCACATTTTGATCTTACTTTTTCTTCCTTTGATGTCAGGCTGCTCAAAGAAGTTGATTCCGGTGTCTGTGATGTCGAGGCGGGTGCGCGTGTTTTCAAAGGCAAATTCTTGCACACTTGCTCCAATTCCCCAATCAAGGTAAAGCACGCTGAATACATGCGTGATGTTATCAAAATTTAGTCCGCCATACCAAGAGTTGATTGGGTTCAGGCTGTACAACTCGCTTGACGAAGGCAACTTGTCGTTTTCAAGGTAATTATTCAAGCCCAGGTAGAAATTGACAAAATTTCGTGTTCCTCGTCGAGGGTAGTATTTGTCGATGGGCATGTCTTCCCAAGCAGAAGTAGCCACTTCTTGCTTTTCTTCAAACGATCTGTAATAAGGCTGATGCTCAACTTTCAATAGGTTGTTGTAATCAGGCGTATAGATCGCTTTGTTGTTGTTTTTGTTCAGTTCAATGTCGAAGAAGTTCTGTGCATTGAGACCGGTACCAAGACATATCAGTAATAGTACCAAGGGTAGCTTAGTAGAAATTTTCATATTCAGTTATTTTGAGTTGTTGTTACTTCTCTTTAGATGGAGAATCTTGCTCGATGGTTGCTTCGCTCTTAGAAACTTCTTCAGATTTATCGAAGTTGAGCTCTTCATTAATGAAGTCGATCTTTGATTTGCGCATGCTGTTGAAGGCTTTTTTGCCATCATTTACACCTCTTGCTACAGAAGCTAAACTTTTGATGAAGCTGAACTTCAAGCCGCTTGATGCGGGGACAACATCGGTATAGGTAGGTAAATCAAAACGAAGATCGCTGCTTAGTGGAATCCGTGCATCGGTCATTAGCAAATCAAGTGGTCGTTTATCGAGAGCAGCGACAAATACCACTTGTCTGTTATTTTCTATGCTGTCGTCGATATTACTTAGAGGAGCTGGTTGTGTCGTTTTCGATATGCCAGTCACCTGGGCATGAAGGACTCCGGGTTTGTTTACTGGATCTACATTGAATTCGGGTTGGTTTTTAGCCACTTCAGCAATTTGAATAGCACTGGTTGTCTGCTGAGTTGTAAGCGACGTCCAAGTGAAGGCACAGACTAAACTTACCGAAGCCGCAATGGCCAGGTAGAAAATAAAACCCCGCTTGGTTGACTTCTTTTGTACATTGGCTTCAATGGCACTCCAGGCATTAGCGGGTGGGGTCATCTTTTGGGAAACCAAACCCTCGCGGAATAGACTGTCTATTGGGTGATTATCCTTCATGGCTCAATGCGTTATCATTCATGTAATTCTCTGTCTCCACAAGCATCATTTGTAAATGCTTGCGAGCTCTACTCAATTGCGATTTTGAAGTGTTTTCACTGATCTCCAATTGATCAGCGATCTCCTTGTGGGAGAACCCTTCAATGGCATAGAGGTTGAATACGGTTTTATAACCGCTAGGAAGTTTGTCGATCAGTTTTTGAAGGTCTTCTGCCTCCAACTGACCGGCAAGCAATCCGAAATCCGGTTCTCTTTCTGCATATTCAATCTCCACCTCCAAGTACATGCTTTTGTTTTTGCGGATGTGCGAAAGCGCTTCGTTGACCATGATCCTACGGATCCAGCCTTCAAAACTTCCTTCACCTTTGAATTGGTCAATCTTCTGAAAAACCTTGGTGAATCCGCAGATCAACACATCTTCAGCGGCATCGACTTGTCCGATGTAGCGACCACATAGGGCGAACATCAAAGGGGAATACTTTTCGTAAATATCCCTTTGTGCCTTTCCATCTCCTTTTCGACAAGCTGCGATGAGCTTCTCTTCAGTTGTTGACCTTTTGATTTGAAGCATGTCTTGGTTGACTCATGGGTAAGATGAGCGAATGATTAAAAACGTTGCATCCTAAAGATGATTTTTTTCAAATTTAGTTGCTTTTCCTCAGGTAAGAAATGTAAATGACTAGGAATCAAACAAATATGGCCAGAGAATCTGGCCATATTTTTTAGTATTTGCTGATGCTCGCGCTGCGCCCTTGCTCGCGGATGTCGAGATTGGGTTCACCTTTGTAGCGTATCGACGAAAACCCGTCTGCTTTTGCCCTCAAGTAGTTTGACACTGAAATGCGAACCCGTGCTTCTGATTCGGTATCCACATCGGCTTCTTTAATGTTCGCGTCATAGGCATAGACCCTGCTCTCATCAGTGAAATGAAGTTTTACCTTTTCTGAGTCTACCACCAGATCTGCTCTGGCTGAACCAAATGCGTAGATCTCCAATTCATCAATTGTTCCTTCAATGGCTAGTCTTGAATTATCATACATGCGCACCACTAAAAAGTCTGCATTGAATTCGCGTAAATCAAGATCAGCTCCTTGTCTGAGGTTAATGCTTTCAAGGTCATTCGTGTAGACCGTTACTTTTACACGATTCCAATTTTGGTCTGAACTTGCCCTAGAAGAAGAGGCTTGGATGTCGACACTCTGTTTGAATTGTTTGAGTTTGACTTCTTTGACCAAGTAGGAAGGACCACTTAATTCAATTTTATATTCGTCAGATTGAACAAAATCAACATCGAATTCTCGGTAGATCTCTAAGCTGTGGAATTCGTCAAATGAAGTTACTTGTCCCTCTTCTTTTTCGATCACTTCATTTTCTGCAGAACAAGAAAGGCAAACCAGCTGTCGGTCTTCATCGAACATCCAGACGTTGCGAGAGATCTCCCACCAGCTATATCCATAGCTTAAGTACCTGATCAAGGTTCTGGCCTCTCGGTCGATTCTAAAGGGCTGATCGATCGGAATGAACAAGTCCACGTCCACTTCTTGGAAATAGAATTTTGCTCTATTCGGGAAGGTAATGTCATTATCAAAGATCAATTCATTTCCTTCCAGCCTGACGTCATAAGTAACTTCTTGCGCATGTTCTTCAGCTACCCTTGGGTTTCTGCCACGTGCCCTGAAGCGCTTATTGATACTGAATTGACCGTCCGTGCTTGGACGAATATCTAAATCTGCAAATTCAGCGTCATAATCTATATTTCGAGACGTCCTGTATCCATAAAAGCTCTCGTATTCATTGTCCACCCGATCCACTTTGATCACCAAGGTGTCAGCTGAGATACTGAGGTTTTCAGATTCCTGGTAAACGCCTTCATCTCTAAAATCTCTTACCACATTCGGAAGAATGGCAAACGATCCAAAAATGGCGATCATCCAAATGCCCAATACACTCCAGCCGAAGGATGAACTCATCACTCTTCTTTTGGCGATCACCGTGATTCCTGCTAAGAACAGGTAAAGGAATGGAATGAATACCGCTACAAGTAAGAAGAGCACACCAATTCCTGGTATGGTGTTTTGAAATACTTCGAAAGGGAAGTAGGTCAACTCCGGATCCCACATGTACCAATCACCATTGTACATGCCAAATAGGACACCCGCTGATACCAGCAAAGAGAACATAACGGAAATGGCTATTATGGTGATAATACCCCCTGTGAAAACACGCAGTGCTGCCACGAGGAATAGAAAAAGTGGAGCAATGGCCCTTCCTAAACCAGCGAAGATCTTAGCGATCAGTCGAAATGGAAAGAGAAGGATCTTCGTAAATGTGTTTTCTCCTTTTGGATTTAATTCTTCTTCTTTTTTTCGTTTGATGGTCGTGTCAATGTTAGAAATGGTGACTTTCTCACCTTTCATTTGCATTCTGTCTGTAAGCGAATTGGCCTTTGGAGTGATGATCCAAAGGACAATGTAAGCGAGAATACCAAAACCACTAAAGGCAAATACGATAAAGAGTATGCGGAACAAAAGGGCATCGGTTCTAAAATATTTGGCAAGCCCTCCTGATACCCCGCCGATCACACGATCATCGGGATCTCTGTAGAGTTTTCTCACCGCATCATTTTCCGGTAGCTGATCATTTCCACTCAAAGCGATCCATAGGATCGGGTAGACGATCAACGAAATGCCACCCCCGAAAAGTAGGGCAAGGAATAGCCCCCTTACCCAAATCGGGTCAGTTTTGAAATAGTAAGCAAGGCCTGAACATACGCCGCCGATCAATTGGCGCTGTGTATCGCGTTCGAGTTTTCTGCCCGTGCTCGCATTGGCCTGTTGCTTTTCCTTTCGATCTGAACTTGAACGCTTTTCCTCTTTGGCAGCGCCTAGGTCCTCTTCTGATTCCATGGCTTCGAAATCGGCGATTTGACCCATGGTTTGAATTAAGGATTCAATGTCTTCTTTGGAGATGACTTGTTTGTCCTCCTTGAGTTTGTCCAAGAAGATCTCCGCAATTCTACCCTCTATATCAGCCACGATCTCGTCGTTGTCTTCATAGGAAGCAAAATATCGGCTGATTGCATCGAGGTAACCTTTCAGAAGGTCATATCCGTCTTCCTCAATGTGGAAAATGATGCCGCTAATATTGATACTGATGTTCTTTTTCATGACTGTTGACTAGAGTTGTTTTTTGAGATGATTTGACTTGTTGAATCCACTAATTGATGCCAAGTGGATTGGAGGCTTTCCAAAAATTCGGTCCCAGTTTGCGTA
The DNA here is from genome assembly GCF_057219245.1 of Roseivirga sp. YIW32. Taxonomy (NCBI): domain Bacteria; kingdom Pseudomonadati; phylum Bacteroidota; class Cytophagia; order Cytophagales; family Roseivirgaceae; genus Roseivirga; species Roseivirga sp. YIW32. Next base: position 24,642 of record NZ_JBXVVG010000001.1, read on the forward strand.
ATGGTGTAGTACTTTCTTGGTGGACCAGAACTCGATTCTACCCATTTGTAATCGACCAATCCTGCCTTGCGTAAGCGCGTTAGCAGGGGGTAGAGCGTTCCTTCCACGACCATAATTTGTGCGGAGGTCAGCTCTTCCAGCATATCCGATGCGTAGACTTCTCCTCGAGAAATGATCTGCAAAATGCAAAACTCGAGAATGCCCTTGCGCATTTGGATTTGAGTGTTTTCTAATTTCATCCCCTCTTTTTTTGATAATTAAGTTGTTAACCTTATGCAAATATACGAAAGAAGGTACTATGTGTTGCATAGTACTGTATAAAAAACATTACCTTGTATTGGGTTGAGGGAAATATTTTGAGATAAAATGGGCTTTGCACCTATTTAAAGCGCGCATTTGGCAATGCAGAAAAAATGGAATTTTTTTGTAAAAGAATTAAGTTTTACGCCTTTTGGGTAGGTTGCGAGCGCCTCTTGGTGTAGTATTGTCTATAGGATTCAGTGAAGAACAGTAAGTTTAAAATATTTATAGGGGTGTTGTGCATCCCTATCTTTTTGCTGGGACACCAACTGCGCGGGCAGTCCTCTCCAAAATACAGCAATGAGTTCCTGGCCATCGGTGTTGGAGCACGTGCGCTTGGCATGTCTAATGCCATGACATCAGCTGTGAATGATGTAACGGCTGTGTACTGGAATCCAGCAGCACTGACCGATATTGAGTTCAAGTACTAATTTGCTGCGCAGCATGCAGCCTACTTTGCTGGCGTGGCCAATTACGATTACATCGGAGCCGCAATGGCCATTGATACGGATAGCCACATTGGCCTGTCGCTAATTCGTCTGGGGATAGATGACATTCCGGATACGCGAATGCTTTTTGATGCCAATGGTCGTTTGAATTATGACAACATTAATTTTTTCACAGCTTCTGATGTTGCCTTTATCTTCTCCTACGCGAGGGGAGTTAGCCTGATCTCGGGAGAGAGCTTTGCCGATGGAGGCGGATTGACTTTTGGTGTCAATTTCAAAATCATTCGGCGTAAAGTTGGAGATTTTGCCGGGGCCTGAGGCTTTGGAGTAGATGTCTCCACTAAGTACCGCTACAATGACTGGGACTTTGGCTTGATGATCAGGGATGTGACCACTACATTTAACGCATGGACGATAGAGCAAGCTGAATTGCAGCAGGTCTTTAATCAGACAAACAATGAAATCCCCAGTAATTCACTTGAGTTGACCTTGCCGAAAATGATCGCTGGTGCTTCCAGACCCTTCCAGATCAATGATAAGTTTGGTCTTCTCGCTTCAGCTGACCTCGTCTTTACCTTCGACGGTCGGCGCAATGTGTTGGTCAAATCCAAGACCGTATCCATCGAACCTCAAGTAGGTCTGGAATTGGACTATCAAGACAAGTATTACTTAAGAATGGGTGTGGGTAATTTTCAGCGTGTCAAAGAATTCAGTGCACTCGAGAACTTGACCAATGAAACCTACTGGACCTTTCAGCCGAATATGGGAATGGGCATAGTTCTGGATGAATTTGTGATCGATTATGCCTTAACAGACATTGGGAATGTAGCTGAATCGCCTTATTCGCATGTGTTTTCCATCACTTATTCGTTAGAAAATTTACCGGGCATCTATGCACGAAATAAACGAAGACAGAAAAAGAAAGCCACGGATGATGAGAACTAGCTTCCGTAACCCAATTCTTTGGCGAATCCGATGCATCTACGAATGGTCGGGTCATCTTGTTGATGATCTGCGGTAGAGGGATTTAACATGATGAAGAGCACTTTGGGTTTGGTTTCGTCCCAAGTGCGTTCGAGCAAATAGCGATAGGTTTTGCAGCGAGAAAAAGTGGCTTTTCGAATCAATTGGGATTGCATTTGCAGAATAAAGTTGGGCAAATAAAAAAGGCTTCCGAAGAAGCCTCCTTTGTACCTTGGGCCGGAGTCGAACCGGCACGTCCGAAGACATTGGTGTTTGAGACCAACGCGTCTACCAATTCCGCCACCAAGGCATTCTCTCCTAAGCGTCCACCTCCCGATAGTTATCGGGACCGCCACCAAGGCTTGATTGAAATTGGGAGGGCAAAAATGGACAAAGATTTTTGATTATCCAATACCGAAGAATCAATTTATTCCACCTTGATGTACTCAAGATTTGAAAAGGCAATGGGCTTAGCTGAGAACTTTCTTTTTGTTGCCATCCAAACATTCTCAAAAAGCGCTGAATGCCTGTAGTTGTTCAGGGCTTCGTCATCATCCCAAATGCTGTAGGTAGAAAAAATATTGTCCTCGTGGTAATCCTTCATTAAGGTAAGGTGGCGACAGCCCGGGAAGTTGCGAATCTGCTCTTTCGAGTGATCAAAGAGTTCCAAAAAGGCCCCGACCTCTTCGGGCTTAAAGGTCATGCGTACGATTCTGATCAACATTAGTCTTCAAAGGTTATGATGATGGCACTGTCAAACGATAATCCTAGCAATTGGGCACCGTTTCCTTGATAAAGCCCGATTACTAAACGGTTCATGTCGTCGAATACCGCGAAGGCATCTCCCGGTTCTACCTCCTTCATTTGTTCATGCACCTGATGAAGTTTTTCTCGGCTAAACTGGATGGTAAAATTTCTATCCTTGCTTAGGATGTCGAAATCAGTCTTTTCAATATTAGTGATGAGGTTTCCAAAGTGGTCAACGTGAATCACATGGCCACTGATCTCTCGTTTAGTCGCTCGCGCCTTTCGTTTTGAGAATTCTTTATACTGAGTTAATGGTGTGCCAAGGCCCTCTACGGGAACTTCGTTGGCGAGCTGTACAGCAGCTTGAACGGCACCTTTCAACGGATTTTTCGTTGGAGGTAGCGCAATCATATGATCAGGCCGGCGTTCAGCGATCAGACTCATCACCCCATTGTTTGGCGCCACAAAGTAATGACCTTCGACAAAGGCAATGAAATACCCTAATTCATCATCTTGACCGATGAAGTGAATTGTGCCCAAAGGGAATTCCTTAAAAACGGAACTAATGACAAAGGCCATGTGTGAAACATCATTCGGTTTAACGTCATGACTGATGTCAATGAGAGGCAGGTCGGTGCGCTCAGAAAACAGGGCAGCCTTCACGTAAGCCACATAATGGTCACTATTTCCAAAATCAGATGTGAAAGTGATCAGGGGCATGAGTGATATTTAGGTTTTTATCTAGCTTTGTGTTGCAAGGTTTCAAATTTAAAGCTAAAGCAATTCACTAAATCCATCAGCAAATTTGGTAGAAAAACTCATCACACTTGAAAATATCGCTATGGTCGATTTTCTGGGCGTCAGCAATCAGAACATCAAAGCGGTGGCATCGGCTTTTCCAAAGAGTAGGATCGTTTCTAGGGGAAATCAGCTACTCATTAAGGGAAGCGCTTCGGAGATTCTACAGATCAATGAAGTCGTACAAGACTTGATCGCTATTTACCATAAATATGGTAAGATCACTGAAGAACAGATCAGCTCTCTTTTGCGCAAAGAGGCTGCCCAATTGGATCATCAGGAAGAGGATCCATTGGTCTATGGCTCTCGAGGCACAATGGTCAAACCCAAGACACCCAATCAGCAAAAGCTCGTCGATGCGGTCATGGAAAATGACTTGGTCTTTGCTGTAGGCCCGGCGGGAACAGGAAAAACCTACATTTCCGTTGCCATGGCGGTTAGGGCATTGAAGAACAAAGAAGTTAAAAAAATCATTATTACCCGGCCAGCCGTTGAGGCTGGAGAAAATTTGGGCTTTCTTCCTGGTGACCTAAAAGAAAAGATCGATCCCTATTTGCGACCCATCTATGATGCCTTGGGAGATATGATCCCGGCAGAAAAATTGAAATATTATCAGGAAAACAACATCATTGAAATTGCACCATTGGCCTATATGCGTGGACGCACCCTAAACAATGCTTTCGTTCTGTTGGATGAAGCACAAAACACAACGGCCATGCAGATGAAGATGTTCTTAACCCGAATGGGTCCAAATTCTAAAGTGATTGTGACCGGAGACCAGTCGCAGATCGATCTGCCTCATCGACAAAAATCCGGTTTAATCGAATCTTACCGTATTTTACAAAACGTAAAAGGCATCGCTATCGTAGAACTAAGTGCAAAAGATGTTGTACGTCACCGATTAGTTAAGCAAATTATAGCAGCATACGATAAACACTTCGACCAAGATGATTCGAGTAAAAAAAATTGAGACAGACCAAGAATTAAAAGAAGCCTTCAAGATCAGAGAGGTGGTTTTTGTAGAAGAACAAGCTTGTCCGGTGGATGAAGAATTTGATGGTTTGGATCAAGAGGCCATCCACTTTATCGCCTACATCAACGACCAACCCGTTGGAACCTGCCGTTATCGCATCACAGACAAGGGAATTAAGCTTGAGCGTTTTGCAGTTATCAAAGAACAACGCGGGTCAGGCGTTGGCAAGCGATTGGTACAAACGGCCCTTGGTCATATTGAAAAGAAAGCACATCCTTCAGGCACCTTGCTCTATCTCCATGCACAACTTGCGGCCATGCCCTTGTACACCCGTTTTGGATTTGAGAAAATCGGTGAACTAATTGAAGAAGCCGGTATCGATCACTTTGAAATGCAGAAGAAGGTAGGCTAGCGTGTATTTATCGAATTTTGTACATTCGATAAAGCACACACATGTTTTTTCAACAATTTCCACTGCTACGCCTAGTGCTATGCCTTGCTGCGGGCATCACAGTTAGCCATTTTACCGGTTTTTTTTTAAGCAATGCCATAGTTGTGATCGGCCTGTTGCTGACCATTCTTTTTGTGCTCAATTGGCGCTTTTCCCTCAGATTTAACCTGTTTTTTGGTTTTCTCTCCCTTTTACTTTTCATTTTTTTAGGAAGCTATAGGCTTCAACTGTCTCTGGCAACCTCTGATCCTGATCAGTTGGTCAACCAGGAACTGGATGAGGTGGAGGCTTACCAGGCCATGCTAACCGCTTGGCCAGAGCGGAGGGAAAAAAGTGATAAGCTCGAAGCTAATGTATTTAGTTTATACCAAGAGGGGCATTGGGTTACTGCAGAGGGTAAAGTGTTGCTCTATACCGATACGATCATAGGAGATGGTCTAGAAAGAGGAGACCTGATCTGGGTGGGTGCTGCACCTGAACGTACCCAAGCGCCTACCAATCCCTCTACTTTCGATTACCGTCGCTACCTCAGCTTCCAAAACATACATTTTCAACACTTTGAACGGAATGTTCATCCGGTGGGCCATGCTCCTGTGAGCGGGTTGTGGCGCCTGTCATACCGCTTCCGTTCTCAGGCAGAATCAATTTTGCGAAAGTACGTGAAAGATGATCGTTCTTTTGGTATCGCGTTGGCTTTGGTCTTGGGCGAGAAGAGAGAACTTGACGCCACCCTTTCAAAGGCCTATGCCGCTTCCGGGGCCATGCATATCTTAGCCGTCTCTGGGCTTCATGTTGGGTTGATCTATTGGATCTTTTCGATCTTCTATCGGCAGTTGCCTTTTCGCCTTAGACAATACCGATGGATAGAGCCCGTTTTCTCCATTATACTTTTGCTTTGTTATGCCCTACTCACGGGCATGTCGCCTTCAGTAATGAGGGCAGCAACCATGTTCAGTTTCGTGGCGGTTGGGAAAGCGATCAGGCGGAGGTCCAGCATTTACAATGCCTTAGCGGCATCGGCTTTGGTTCTCCTTTTGATCGATCCGCAACTACTTTTTAGTGTCGGGTTTCAGTTGTCGTACCTAGCGGTTTTTGGGATTGTCTATTTACAACCCAAGTTTTACCAATTATTGGCCTTTAAACATCCTATCGTGGATAAGCTTTGGGCGATCACCTGCGTTTCTCTGGCTGCTCAGTTGGCCACTGCCCCTTTGAGTTTGTATTACTTCCACCAGTTCCCGACGTATTTTCTATTGACCAATCTGTTCGCTATACCGGCTGCTTTTTTGATACTTTTTCTCGGGTTACTACTCCTTACTGCTAGCTTCCTGCCAGCCGTGGCCAGTGTGATTGGGTTGGTGCTCTCTACTTTGATTCAGTTGACCAACGCCTTAGTGACAGGAGTCGGTAATTTACCCTTAGGCCAGCTGAATGGAATCTACCTTACCAGAACTGAGACCCTCTTGCTTTATGGGTTAGTGGCATGTCTTGTGCTTTTTTTCTCCCTTCGGCAGTTTCGAATGATCTATGCGGCACTTTTCTTAAGCATGTGGTTTGGCGTTAATCGTCTTGCGAATCAGTTGGCGACCTTTGGTCAGCGTGAATTGATCGTGTTTGATATCCCCAATGAACAAGCCATTCACTTTCGAAAAGGCAATAGAGGTCATTTAGTCATCGATTCGACTTTGATGAAGGACAATGATCTGATGGAATTTATTGTCGCTCCTTATCAGCGTGTTCACGGCTTGGACAATCAGGATGACGCGACTTCATTGTCTGTACCTCGCTATGAATTTGCGGCGGGGCAGGTATTGGTTTTTGAAGGGATGAAGTTGTTGGTGTTGGATAAGGGAGTCGATCTGACTCAACTACCCACTGAGATCAGCTGGGACCTCTGTATCTCTTCAACTCCAGATGCTCTTTCCATTGTTGAAGCCAAGGAATTTGTGCTAAATTCGAATGCAACTGGTGCTTTTCTGCAGGAAACAGAGGACGACCAGATCCACTCGATCAGGGAGAGTGGTTTTTTTATGAAGACATGGTAAACTATGGAATTGGTAAGATACAGACTTGACAATCGCGTTGCGACAATCACGCTCAATAGGCCAGAAAAACGGAATGCGCTGAATGCGGCAATGGTCACAGCGCTGAAAGGTGCATTTGAACAGGCAGCAAAGGATGAATCCAAAGTGATCGTGCTGGATGCGGCTGGAGAGGCATTTTGCGCTGGGGCGGACCTGGCCTATTTAGAACAATTGCAAGAGAATACCTACGAGGAGAATTTAGCGGACTCCTCACATTTAAAGGAGCTTTTCTACCAGATCTATACGCACCCGAAAGTGGTGATCGCCAAGATCCAAGGGCATGCCATTGCCGGTGGCTGTGGTTTGGCCACGGTGTGTGATTTTTCTTTTGCCGCTGAGCATGCAAAGTTTGGTTACACCGAAGTGCGTATTGGCTTTATCCCGGCCATTGTGAAAGTATTCTTGTTGAGGAAAATAGGAGAGGGGAAAGCCAAAGAATTGTTGTTGACAGGTGCCCTTTATAGTGCAGAAGAGGCAAAAGGCCTTGGCTTGATCAATGAGGTAGTACTTGCCGAAAAACTGGATGAAAAGGTGCATGCATTTTCTCAAATGCTCATCGAAAAGAATTCGGGGCAATCGATGCAGTTGACCAAACAAATGATTGCTGAGGTGCAGGAAATGTCCTTAATGGATGGCTTGAATCATGCGGCAGAACAGAACGCCGAGGCTCGGGCTACTTCAGACTGTCAAAAAGGAATTGCCGCTTTCCTGAACAAAGAAAAGCTCAGCTGGTAGAAAACAGCATGAGCTTTCGTAAATTTCTTTCATGACCAAGCCACTGGACATATTGGCCAAGTACTGGGGCTACAATAAGTTCCGTTCTCTTCAACAAGAGATCATCGAAGCCGCTTTGGCCGATCAGGACGTCTTGGCTTTGTTACCAACGGGCGGTGGTAAATCCATATGCTTCCAGGTGCCGGCCTTAATGAAGGAGGGGCTTTGCCTGGTGATTTCACCGCTTATTGCCTTGATGAAGGACCAGGTTTCACAATTAAACCAGCTAGGCATTAGTGCCCATGCCATACACTCTGGTATTTCTTCACGTCAGCTCGATCACTTATTGGACAATGCCTCCAATTCTGATTTGAAGTTTCTTTATTGTTCTCCCGAGCGATTGAAGACAGAGCTCTTCCAAGAGCGGATGAAAAAGGTGATCGCAAAAAGAGGTATCTCCTATTTGGTGGTCGACGAAGCGCATTGCATTTCACAATGGGGATACGACTTTCGGCCGGCTTACCTAGAGATCGCCAATTTCAGGGAATTGCTAGGGGATGTGCCGGTGATCGCGCTTACGGCTACGGCAACCCCTAAAGTCAAGAAAGAAATTGAAGAAAAACTGCTTCTCAAAGGAGCCTTTTTTCAGAAGAGTTTTGCACGGCCTAACCTGAGTTATGCGGTCAGGTTTGAAGAACATAAGGACAGAAAGTTACTTGAGGTGATCCAAAAGATCGAAGGGTCGGCCATTGTTTATGTCAATACCAGAAAAAGAGCGAAGGAAATCGCACATTGGTTGTATCAGCATCATATTTCTGTGGATTATTACCATGCCGGATTGAGTCATCAGGAAAGGACGTCTAAGCAAGACAATTGGCTTTATGGTCGCACGCGTGTGATCGTCGCTACCAATGCTTTCGGTATGGGCATCAATAAGGCAGAGGTCAGGCTCGTGATTCACATGGATTTGCCAGATAATCTGGAAGCCTACTATCAAGAGGCAGGAAGAGCAGGTCGCGATGAACGAAAGGCCTTTGCCGTCACCATATGTAACCAGCGCGATATTGAACAGTTGAGGGAACGGTTAAAAAATGCCATGCCTGAGCTCTCCGTGATCAAAGAGGTGTATCAAATGTTGGGTAATTTTTACCAATTGGCCAATGGCAGTTTACCTGAGAAAGCTTTTCCTTTCGATCACCAAGAGTTTGCTCAGCGTTTTCAGAAGCATCCATTGCTGATTTATAACGCATTGAAAATGCTGCAAGAGGAAGGAATTATTCATTTGACAGAAGCCTTCTTTTCTCCACCCAGGTTGAAGTTGTTACTTGATTCTACGGCTCTTTATCAATTTCAAATCGCCAATGCAGCATTAGACCCATTGATCAAAAGCTTGTTACGGTTATATGGAGGAGACCTCTACCAACGAGAGGTACAAATCAATGAAACGGAACTGGCCGGTCTGCTTGGAGCGACCACCGCCGTGGTCAAGCAGCAGCTTCAATTTTTGATGCAATCGCAAGTGGTTGACTATCAAAGTTCATCCGATTCGCCACGCTTAAGTTTTTTGATCCCTAAACAAGCAGCAGAAAAGTTACCGATTGATCAACACAGGCTAGAGTCCAGGCGAAAACTGAAGCTTAGCAAAGCCGAATCGGTGATTTCCTATTTGCACGAGGAAGACCAATGCCGTACGGCCATGTTGTTGGCTTATTTGGGAGAGACCGCTTATGATCGTTGCGGCGTTTGTGACAATTGCCTCCGTGCAAAGCAGCACCACGACGACGAAAAGTACCTCGGTCATTACAAAAAACAAATTTTGAATACCCTTCATCAGCCCATCAATGTAAAAACCGAGGAATTGGTAGAGATGCTTGACCCTCGGAAAAAGGCGCTTTTTCTAGAAGTATTAGCCAAACTGCTCGACCATGGAGAATTGCATTACGATGATTTCGGATATTTAAAACCATCTCGCCATAACATTTGAAGTTGGTTGGAGTATTACTAGTGATGGATAGATCTTTTTTCGAAGACGTATACAATAAATTGTTCAAGAAGCAGCCGCCGAAACAGCCTGTGGTCACAGAATTGCTCAAACGATCTGAAATAGAGCTTGCAGCCTATGCTGCTTGGGAGAGTTCTTCGGCACGAAAGCATTTGATCGAGGACTTGGATAGGGCCTACCATTTGAAGAGACAACAAATTGAATCGGCGATGAAGGTGCATATCTTGGACTCTCAATATGCCAACGGCTTTGCCATCACATACAACCAACTGTTCACCCCCGCAAATTTCAAGTTCCTTTTCGATTACTTCAAGGATCAGGTCTTGAGCATGGGCTATAAATTAGCTCAAGGCGATAGAAGAATTTCAGATAAGGAGACCTATGAAGAAACCATTGAAAAATGGTATTTAAAACCTCAAACGAGTGATTTTGACCAAGAGCAAATCGATCAACGCTATGGTAATGTCATTATTGAGTTTGTTTCTGTGAACCGAAAGCCCAGCTATATGCGCCTAATGGCCAACGTTTATCAAGACCGCTTATACGCCAAGGCAGAACCATTTGAAGAACTATTTAATAACTTAGTATCAAACTAAAGATCATGAAAAGACTAACACTCATTGGACTATTGCTTTTTACAGGACTATTCCTTGGTACAACTAATGCGGAAGCACAAATTTTTAATACCAAACTAAGGATCACGGTACTTGATAAGTTGGGGAATGTGGTTCCTGAGGCCGAGGTCACCCTTTATGCCTCCAAAGAAGATTACACCAAAGAGACAAACCCAGTACAACCCACTGAGTTGACAGATGATAAAGGAAGGGTCACCTTCAAAAAATTAGATGCTCAGTCGTATTACGTCATCGTCAGAAAAGGAGACATGACCAACATAGGGGGTGGAGAGATCATTAGTGAGCTGGAAGAAAAAAAGCTGAACAAAGCGAATGTGATCATCACAGATGAACTCTAACCAACAGAACACTCCTTTTGAAAAGGCCTTGTCAGCTTACTTTCCAAAGGACAAAGAAGAGATCCTTTTCAAGGAACGAATGCTGTCACTTCTGACTTTTGAGAATTGTTTTGATCGCTCCTTGCTTCATGCTCATTTTACAGGATCAGCCTGGGTGGTCGACCCTCAAGCTCAAATGGTGTTACTGACCCATCACGCCAAATTGAACCGTTGGCTGCAGCTTGGCGGCCATGCCGATGGGCAACGTGACATGCAGCAGGTTGCCTTTCGTGAATTGAAAGAAGAGTCAGGCAGCAGTGAATTTACCTTGGTGATGGGACAAATCTTTGACCTGGATATCCATAGAATACCGGCAAAGGGAGAGGTGCCTGCTCACGATCACTACGACGTGCGCTACCTGTTCCAAGGTGATGCCTCCATGCTATTGCGTAAGAACCATGAGTCTATGGAGCTTCGTTGGGTGGCATTTGATAAAGTCAGTACTTTGGTGGGTAACAATGAATCTATTTCTAGGATGTTAAACAAAAGTCTTGAATTGGCATTTTAATTGAGGCCATTATGCCAATTATAATTGAAGGGATACTTATTTAGCACCATGCGAAAGCCAAAACACCAAATTCTTCTTTTAGCACTTCTAGCCTATGTATTCCTGGCTCTGTTCGTCCCTCTGGCACTTCCAGTGAAGCAAGAGGCGGCCGATCAGATCATTCAGCCAAAAGCGGGAATTGAAAATGAAGGAGAAGACCTTCAGTCGCGGTGGGCTTATGAACAGGAAATGCTAGCAGATCCTAGGACCGGGGAAATCCCTGCCAATTACGGGCAATTGGAGCTGGCCTTTTCGAAGGAACTCGAGCGTGAAGAAAAACTTAGGCCGAAGCCTCAATCCGTAAATGGCACCGCGGCTACAGCCAATTTAGATTGGCTTGCTGTTGGGCCAAATAATTTTGGCGGCAGAACCAGAGCCTTTGCTCTCGACGTACGCAATGAAAACACCTTATTGGCTGGTGGTGTCTCTGGTGGCATGTGGAAGTCTGTTGATGCCGGTCAATCGTGGCAAAAAGCAACTACCAACGAACAAATTCATAGCGTGTCTTCCATAGCCCAAGACATCAGGCCCGGAAGAGAGCGTGTGTGGTATTATGGAACAGGTGAGTTGGTAGGCAATTCGACTCGTGCAGCTGGTGCGCCGTTCCGAGGGGATGGTATTTTTAAGTCGGTCGATAACGGAGCTACTTGGACCCAATTGCCATCTACTAAAGCACGTTTAGCGACTACCTTTAGCTCTCCATTGCAATACGTTTGGGACCTGGAAACAGACCCGGACGAGAGCAATGATGTGGTGTTGGCAGCTATTTGGGGAGGCGTGGTGAGGTCGGCTGATGGAGGGGCTACCTGGACTACCGTATTAGGACGTGACCTGTTGAACTTACCACCTAATGCGGACCTTAATGAGATCAACTCTATCTTTTATACAGATATTCACCGCACTAGCGATAACACCTTCTATGCCAGCCTCAGTAGCGTGACCAACTCGAATGTGCTGGCACCGGAGGCAGGAGTCTATCGCTCAGATGATGGGATCAACTGGGTACGCATCTTTCCAATGAGTTTTACGATCAATCGGCGGACAGAGATCACTTCTTCTCCATCAAATCCTAACCTGATCTATTTTTTCACTGATGGCCAAAGAGGCTATGGGCTTAGGAGTTACAACAGGCTGACGGATGAAGTAAGAGACCTTTCGGAAAATTTACCAGTAAGCGATGGGGGCTTGGGCGGTGTCGATTCACAGGAAAGTTACAACATGCTGATCAAAGTGCATCCGACGAATCCTGATGTGGTATTTCTGGGAGGAACAAACCTCTTCAGAAGCACGGATGGTTTTCGAAGTAATGACAATACCGAATGGATCGGAGGCTACGATCCCGTGGAAGATGACGGCAGCTTGTATCCTAATCATCACCCCGATCAGCATGAACTTGTCTTTATTCCATCTGCTCAGAATGCGGCGTATAGTGCAAACGACGGTGGTGTTTTTCGTACAGAAGATATTTTGGCCGAAGAGGTAACTTATACACGTAGGAATAATGATTTCGTGACTACGCAATTCTATGCGGGGTCGATTAGTCAATTTCCTCCTGATGACTTTGTCTTTGGAGGCACCCAAGATAATGGTACTCTTTTGGCGATCAATTCAGTAAATCCGAGTGGACCCAATGGTACTCGTGTATTGGGAGGAGATGGAGCGTACACGGCGAGCTCTCGTTTCGGTGTCTACTACTACATGAGTTTTCAAAACTCTCGAATTTTCCGATTGACGCTTGGTGACAATGCTGAGATCACGTCCTTTGCTCGAGTAGATCCTGCAGGCGGAGGAAGTGATCCCGGACAAAGTTATTTGTTCATCAATCCGTATGTACTCGATCCAAACAATAGCAACAAAATGTATTTGGCCGGAGGAGGTTTTTTATGGCGAAACAGAAACTTATCCCAAATCCCTGCCGGCACCAATTCGCCACCCTCCGCCAATTGGACGCGATTGGATCGAACCGCATTGGACGAAGGGGTGATCAGTGCTGTGCAGGTCGCCACGGTGCCTAGGGATATTGTCTATTATGGAACCAATAGTGGAAGACTCTTTCGCATTGATGCAGCGAATGGAGAAGAATACGTCGTAAGAGAGGTAACAAATACTGATTTCCCCCAAAACGGCTACATTCGAAGCCTGGCCATCGACCCCACAGATGCGGACCGTGTCTTGGTGAGCTTTTCCAACTACAATATTCCTAGTCTCTTCTTAACTGAAGATGGTGGACAAACCTACACTGATGTTTCTGGCACCTTAGAAGAAAACCCCGATGGATCTGGAAGCGGCCCCTCGGTTCGCTGGGTAACGATCGTACCGAAAACCGATGGTAGTTCGGAATACTTCGTGGGCACAAGTATTGGTCTGTTCTCTACACAAAGGTTAGCAGGGGCATCGACGGAATGGTCTCAGGCCGGCCATGAGGAAATCGGTAATGTGGTGGTGAATATGATCGATTTTAGAAGAAATGACGGAAAGATCATGGTAGCAACACATGGTAGTGGGATGTTCACTTCGCAGCTGTCAGATGTCTTGCCCTATGACATGCAAGGAGGTGAGGACAACTTTACCTTTTCTAACGCTTACCCCAATCCTTTTGACGATTTTGTGACCTTACAATTCGAGGTGCCTGAAACGGATTTTACCTTACTGAGGGTCTACGATAGCTCCGGTCGATTGGTCTATTTATCATCAGGGTCTTTGGCATTTGAAGGAGAAAACGAGTTTTTTTGGGAAGGCACGAATACATTAGGCCAACCTGTTCCCAATGGTGTCTATATCGTAAGATTGACCTATCGTTCCAATAGTCTGACAAAAAAGGTATTGCTGAATCGTTAATGGAAATCGCCTCTGCTCTTTTATCTTTGGGCTTTCAAGGGTGAACTATGAAAAAAGACAACTGGCGCTTCTTCCTTTTCTTTGTTTTGGTAATGAGTTGTACTCCTACTCGAGAGGAGTTACTTGAGCAAGGCATTGCCAAGATGGATGCTGCACAATATGAAGCGGCTGTTCCGTACTTCGAACGCGTGCTGGAAAGGGAACCCTATCAATACACTGCCTTAAATGCGCTGGGTGTGGCCCAAATGAGATTGGGTGAATATCAAAAAAGTGTCGAGTTATTCGGTACTGCCATCAATGTCGATACAACCAACTACAAGGCGTTTTTCAATCGGGGTGTAGCTTTAGCAGCCCTAGAGCAGGACAATGAGGCCATGCTCGATTTTGATTATGCCATTGGGTTGGATTCGACTGTGGTAGATCTTTATTTGAATCGTGGTGCCTTGTTATTCAAGTATGACGAATTCGACCGAGCCCTTTTTGATTTTCAATTTGCGCTGAGTATTTCGCCGGAAAGTCCGATCATTTTATTGAACAAAGGCAAGGCAGAGCTGAGGATCAATAACCCCAGTGATGCCATCTTCAGTTTTAAAAAGGCTTTGGCTTACGATCCAGAATTAGGAGAAGCTTATTATTGGTTGGGCTTGGCCGAGATCGCCAGAGACAATCAAGTAGAAGGCTGTAACTACTTATTCAGTGCACAGAGTTTCGGTATTGAAGGAGTAAGCGAAGTGATTGCAGAAAATTGTATGCAATAATGGCGCTCATCGGAAACGATATTGGGCTGGCGAAGCAACTATTACAAGAAGGAGGATTGGTAGCTATTCCCACTGAAACAGTTTACGGTTTAGCAGGAAATGCGTTTGATGCAGACGCGGTTCGTAAGATCTTTGAAGTAAAGAACCGGCCTTCCTTCGACCCGTTGATCGTTCATACCGATAGCCTGTCGAAGGTAAAGCGTTTCACAAAGGAAATTCCGCCAAAGGCCGAGCATTTAATGCAAACCTTTTGGCCCGGGCCCTTGACTATCTTGCTTGAAAAGGAAGAAATAGTACCCGATCTGACCACCTCAGGCTTATCAAGTGTGGCATGTCGTGTGCCGAACCATCCGTTGACGTTATCTTTATTGAAGACCCTTGACTTTCCTGTGGCGGCACCGAGTGCCAATCCATTTGGATATGTCAGTCCGACGTCGGCACAACATGTGGAGCAACAGCTTGGAGATCAAATCGATTACATCTTGGATGGAGGGGAGGCCAAGGTGGGTATTGAATCGACCATCATCAGTTTTTTAGAAGACATGCCCAAGGTATTGCGTTTAGGTGGGCTATCGGTAGAAGATATCGAAGATGAGATCGGTGCCATAGCCGTAGCCACCCATTCAAGTTCTCAGCCCGCGGCTCCTGGCATGTTAAAAAGTCATTATGCCCCGAAAAAAGCCATCGTGCGGTTAGAGGACATCAACATGGGTGAGATCACGGATTTTACTCAATTTGGTTCCTTGATGTTTCAAGAACCCCTAGCCCTGCTTCCGATCAAGAACCAAGTCGTATTAAGCGCTACCGGTGATTTGAATGAGGCGGCAAAGAATCTGTTCAAGGGGCTTCGTTCCCTCGACGAAAATAAAGACATTCATACTATCATTACCCAATTCGTTCCCAATGAAGGATTAGGTAGAGCGATCAATGATAGAATTAGAAGAGCAACAGCCAAATCTGTATTATGAAAAATCTAAATGACTTTAACTTCTCGAACAAGAGAGCACTCATTCGCGTGGACTTTAATGTCCCATTGAATGAAAATTTTGAGATCACCGATTTTACCCGAATAAAAGCTGCTACACCCACAATCAGAAAGATTTTGGACGAAGGAGGAGCAGTGGTTCTTATGTCTCATTTGGGGAGGCCAAAGGGTGGTCCTGAAGAAAAATTCTCTTTAAGACATTTAGTTGATCATTTATCAGATGTTTTTGGGACCTCGGTAAAATTTGGTCCTGATTGCATTGGTGAGGAAGCTTTTGAGCTCTCTCGAACACTAAAAGGGGGTGAGGTCTTGTTGCTGGAGAATTTACGTTTCTACAAAGAAGAGACAGCAGGAGACCTAGCTTTTTCAAAGAAGCTAGCAGCTCATGGAGACATCTACATCAACGATGCTTTCGGCACTGCGCACCGAGCGCATGCTTCGACGGCGGTGATCGCACAATTCTTTGAAGACAAAGGCTGTGGTTTTGTGATGCAAGCCGAGATCGATAATGCACAAAAAGTTCTTGAGACAGGAGAGAAGCCGATGACAGCCATTATGGGAGGAGCTAAAATCTCAGACAAGATCTTGATCATTGAAAAATTATTGGAACGTGTTGATCACCTGATCATCGGCGGAGGCATGAGTTATACCTTTTTCAAGGCCATGGGAGGTGAAATAGGCAATTCGTTGGTGGAGGAAGATAAACTGGAGCTAGCCAAAGCTTTGATCCAAAAAGCAAAAGAATTAGGTGTTGAGCTTCATTTACCGATTGATTCGGTGATAGCGGATGAATTTTCCAACGACGCGCATACGCAGGTAGCGATGAACAATGCCATTCCATCAGGTTGGATGGGCTTGGATATAGGCCCACAAGCTGCCGAGGTTTTTTCTGGTGTGATCAAAGAGTCGAAAACCATTTTATGGAATGGACCAATGGGTGTTTTTGAGATGGAAAATTTTGCTTCCGGCACGAAGGCCGTTGCAGAAGCTATCGTAAAGGCAACAAAGGCGGGCGGATTTTCGCTTATCGGTGGTGGTGATTCCGCTGCTGCAGTCAATCAATTAGGCTTTGGCAACGATGTCTCCTATGTTTCAACGGGTGGAGGAGCTTTATTGGAATATATGGAAGGCAAAGTGCTGCCAGGTGTAGCTGCCCTTGATGCCTAAAGCCAACTAGAAATAAGAGGACCCGAGAATCTACTTGGCTTAAGCAGATTCTCGGGTTTTTTGTTTTATCGGATGATGGTCACCGCTCCCTGCTGCTCGAATACTCCTCTTTCCGGTTCAAACCGCGAGGTAAATTTGATCACATAGGGATAGGTGCCTAGGGGAAGTAGCTGACCTTTGAAGGTACCATCCCATTTGAAGTCTAGTATGTTGCTCTGATAAACTAGCTCTCCCCATCGGCTGTAAATGTAGATCTCAAAATTGGCTACAAATGGATTTGGGAAAACAGAGAAGGTGTTGTTTGGCGCTGGACTCGTTGGGGCAAAGGCATTGGGTGCAACAATGGTCGGGTCACAGCTTTCGATGATCTCGACAGTATCTGTTCTGACGCAGCCAATGGCTGTGGTCATGGTCACCACATAGACACCTGGGCCCTCAACCGTTAAGATTCGATCGGCCTGAGGATAAGGAACACCATCGAGTGTCCATTCGTAGGTGTCGAATCCGTTTCCGGCTACCAGCACCGGGTTATCAGTCCGGCTTGAACAATAATAATCCAATTCAGGGAGTTGTCCTTCCGGAATATTTTGTCTGCGAACATTGATACTTAAGGTCGTTGCACAGGCCCCGTCACTGATCGCTACCGTATAAACCCCCTCATTGCTTACGACAATGCTTTGCCCACTTCCGACCGGTTGGTTCCCAAAGGTCCATTGGAAACTAGTTGGAGACCCTGTCAACACATCGGCGCTCAGTGTGATGTCTGAACTATCATTACAAGCCGGTGTTTGTGCTATTCGAGCAGTGATCGGTTCAGGTATGGCAACCGTTTCGGTGACCGGTGTTGAAGCACAGGTAAGGTCAACCGCATTGCGCGCAGTTACCGTATACGTGCCACTTTGACTGACTTGAATGGTCTGACTACTTTCTCCTGAATCCCAATTGAAGATGTAATTGGCTCCTGCCTGAGGATTAGTGACTTCCGCCCTTAGTGTTATCGGGCCATCACAGCCGTCTCCATCACGGACAATATTGACTTCGGGCCGAATGCTCAGATTAAGGACAATGGTTTGCGCAGTAGCGCAAAATCCAGGTGCGCTCCCTGTAACGGTATAGGTGCCGCTTTCAGTGGCAGTAATAGATTGAGCATTAGTTGTAATAACCGCCCCATCTGGACCGCGCCATTCAAAAGTTGTACTGGCCGGAGTGAAACTGTTTATGCTCAATGTCGCATTTGGTGCACATAGATCAACGAAAGGCTCAGTATCGAACTGTACAGGAGAAGGAACGGCCAACACAATTCCCGAAGCCAACTGCGTACAGCCACCCGAAGAGACCACCTCTAAGTCGTAGGTACTTCCAGCCAACCCAGTGATCTCAAAATCAAAGGTGGAACCCGTTATGGGAACATTCACTGTATTGGTCAAAACCGTGCTGGTGCTGGTATTGGTTAAAGAATAGGTGATTGGGAAAGCGTTGGCGCTTAAACTCACACGAATGCTACCGGTTGGACTATTACAGTCTGCGTTTGACGGTGTTGTACTCGTGATCGTGAAATCTGGTGGGTCATTTTGCACATTGATATTTTGAATGTTGTTGACGCAGCCGCTGGCATTGTCAGTCAATTGTACGGTGTAGGTATCAGCAGCCAAGCCGTTTACGCTGATGCCGGTGGTAGGTCCATTCACACTGCCTTGTGCAGCAATACCAGTGGCATTACCCGTCACAAAATAGGAATAGCTTCCTGTGGTAGTGATGTCAAAGGTGAAGCTACCATCTGTAGCACCACATACAGGGTTGACGATGTTATTGGCTAGGCCTTGCCCTAGTGGATTGATGGTCACCACTGTGGTGTCATTCACAAAACAACCTGGGGTGATGGGGTCTTCTACAGACACCACATATGAGAAGGTGCCGGGGACAGTACTGATCACATCAGCTCTTCTTTGATTCGGTAAGGTCGTTGTGACGTTATTGGCATCTGTGACCGTCCAAATGTAATTGGTGGCATTGACTTGTGGATCCAATGCCAATGCCGCGCCTTCACAGATCACCGCAGTGGGAGGTAGTTGAATCTCAAAGGGTGGCCCTGCGAAAACTTCCCCTGAGGAAGTACAGCCTAGCTGATTGGCAATGGTCACACGATAGATCTCCTGCCTTTGTATCGTGTAGACTTGGTTCGTAGAAACGACCGTGCCTTGACTATCCGTCCACTCAAAGGTCAATCCTGTCGCGTCAATTCCTTGTGCGGCATCCAAGGTGGTGCCGTTGGGCTCACAAATAGAGACGGCCTGAGGTATGGTAGGCGGTGCAGGTGTGTCCAAGACCTCCAGGCGTTGAACAAAAGTTGTGTCAAGCCCACATCGGTTGGCGATGTTCAAGCTGATATTGTAAAGACCACCTTCTCCCTGAGCAAAAACAAAGGTCGTATCCAATGTTTCCGTCGCGGTGACTGAAAAGATAGTGCTGTTATCTATTGTGTTGGTAATGGATAAAGACAATTCATCGATATCTGAAGTACCGGCTCCGGAGAGTGTTAACACTTGTTCCACACAAAGTAGTGAATCTGCTGAGAAACCGGGTGTCCGTTGTGGACTGGCATTGTTCTGAACGAAATTAGGAAGACCCAGCAAAGAAGTGCCGGTAGTTAAGGCCAGTTGTTGCGGAGTATAGGTAGAGCTGACAAGGCTATCTTCATTGGCCACAATTCCACCAACGAAACTTTGGTCTTCAACGGCGACAAACAATTGGCCGTTAGGCGCTGTTTGAATTTGACCAAAATTTACCCCTGTCGTTTGTTGGGCAATGTTGGTTTTGGACGCTTGCCGCGTGGCTTCTGTAGAGAAGGTGTCGATGCGGTACTCAAGTATTCTTCCACCGGCTGAACCGGTATTTCGATTGTTCATCGTTGCGAAGAGCTTATTTCCTCCATTAGAAAAATGCACATCGTACACTTCATCGTTGACCGCGGGGCCTCCTTCATTAAGATCTATGGAATACTCCAGTTCGGTTACTTCACCAGTCAATTGATCAAAGGAAAAGATTTCAGCAAAGTCATCCTCTCCTTCAATGACCGCAGTTGCAAGCCGAGTGCCATCATTTGAAAATTTCATCCCTGCTTGGCCACTGAGGGGGTCATTTGTTGAGTGAATTCTACCCGCAGATGAAATTACGGGAGCCCCAATTCCATCGGGGAGCACGGGGTAAGCCCTGAAACTATTGGTGCCATATTCATGTGTGATGACCCAATAACCTCCACCTGCCTCAAAGGCGGCAAGTTTCTCTGTGCTTTTGGTAAACAATACCACGTCCTTGATGATCACATCCCCTTTACCATCATCTTCCTTCATGTCGACAACCGAGTATTTCAATCGGAAGGTGTTGATGCCGTAGACTTGCTCTGTGGTAAAAATGTAATAAAGTGTTTCGTCATCGATAAAGGGAACAATGATGGCTGCTTGAGTGGAGAGGCTATCACCACCGATCTCCGTTCCATTAGGCATGATTTCATTTTCTCTGTTCCAAACGGTTGTGCCGTTGCTGTAAAACAGCACATCTCCATTTTGGTCTGAAATGGTGGAAGTTCCCGCTGGGGCAACCATGGCATGGGCCGTTTCAATACTTCGAGGAGGGGGAGGCAGACCGTCTTCTTCATTAAAGTCGATGCCGGCGCCATCACCAAAGTACCAGATATTGGCACTACTCGTTTCCACTCCGTAAACCCTCACTTCCGTGGTGGCATAGACGGGACATCCATTTTGAGGAGACACAACCACCCAATAATTGCCTGCTTCGGTGACATCGATCGAGGAGGTCGTTTCGCCGGTATTCCAAAGATAGGTATACGGACCCCCTGAGGCACCTCCTTGCTGTCCTTGACCGCCCGATTGAGGTTCTGCATCTAATGTCAATACTTCACCAGGACAAATAGTGGTATCCGGAAGGCTGACTTGCAAGTCGTTTTGATCGATCATGACCATGCCGTTGGCAGAAATGAACTGGCCGTTGATCTCTGCGGTCACGGTGTAGGATACAGGACCTGCTTCTTCAAAGGTCATGATGGGGGCATAATTGCCGGACTGTATATTCAAAGGTTGAAAATCCCAGGTGACAGAGGTCGGTATGGCATTATCCGGAACGATAATGGGGTAGAACTGAATGGGGTTATTCATACACAAGCCATCACTCTGAGCCAAAGCGAAGATCTGTGGTTGAATGCTCTCAGGTGGATTGAAATTGGTAAAGTACCTGGACTCAAACCGTTCCGAATCCAAAAGTGCTGCTTCGTAATCGACTTGGTCGATAAGGCTGTCTGCCTCGTTAATGCGCCCAAGGAGGATCTCACCCCCTGCAGAGGCACGATAAAGGTGGTAAAGGCTACTATCAGGAGCCATCTTTAGACTAAAGCTTTCAGCAACTGCTGTGGTCAACACGGGCTCTATTGCGCTTAACGAGTCGGTTAAAGGGTATCGGTAAATATTTCCTGTTGTCCCGTTATTTCGGCTGAAATAAACATAATCACCGGACAACGACCAACCTGCATTTCCACCGAATGACTCATTCAAAGCGAAAGAATTCAATACACTACGTTCAAAGAGGATCTCCGGAATATTTGGATTAAAATCCAACACTTGAATGTTCGTATCATTTGCCGGGACTAAGGCTATTCTACCAGTTCCATTATGAAAGGCCATGGAGGCTGTGGTGATCGGGACGGTAAGATTCGTTACTCCCGCTGAATTCAACAATCCTCCTTCAAAAGGGATTTCGAAGAACTCGATCATTCCTCCATTTTCTTGCTGAGTGATCAGCCAAAATGTAGTGCCATCTGCATTCGATACGGTGAGCATGCCATCACCTCTTGCATTGACACCCATAGGTAGGTTTTTGGTTGTGACTTCCCCTAATGGTGGGCCATTTGGTCGAGTGCCTTGAAGCGTCTGGTCAATGATAGTCGCTAAAATTTCGCCATTATCATTGCGGTGAAAGAGGTAGTATTTGCCTTGAGATCCAGGGCCAGGGACGGGGCTCACCGCCATGGCCTGTATACCCGTACCGTCGGTTAAAATATCTTCTCCATTGAGCATGGGAGCATGCGACGCATCAAAAATGGTGTTGCCATCACTGTAGGCAATCAGTTCTCCTGAGATAGGATCAGTGATGGTCACTTTTTCTCCCGGATTGGTTTGGGCAACCTTCCCCAGATCGATGATGGGCTCTGCGCTATTCTCTTTCCCAAACACCAGCCCTCTGTTATTACCAGTAAAGTACCAGTTCACATCGCTAAAGCCTTGCCCAAAGGCCGATAAGCCAGAGCAAAGGAAGAGGATGAGAAGGATATGTTTAGGTGTAGTTTTCACACAGGTCCGAAGCAAAAGTTTTAGGTAAACGGATAAACTAATTACGCCATTATAGGACTTTTTATTATATTCAGCGCCTTTATAAAGACTCTAAGTTAAAGGAAAACTTTTTTGGTGAGTCACTCCAAACTCTTAAAGCGTAAATAAAACATAAGACCAATTGTTGCGTTAGGGTGTTGATGCATTTAAATGTTATACTTGCACATGATTAAGCGGTTGCTCGTACTTTTTGTTTTGGCGATGACCTCCTTTACAGAGTTGAAGGCGCAGGATCCCCAATTCACCCAATTCTATGCAGCCCCTCTTTACATTAATCCAGGGTTCACAGGTGCGTCAGGATACACACGCTTTGGTGTGAATTACCGAAATCAATGGCCTAACTTAGAGTCATCCTTTAATACCTTTTCCTTCTTTGCTGACCATTATTTGCAAAACATCAATAGTGGTATTGGATTTATTGTGACCACCGACCGTGAAGGTCTGGCAGGGTTGAATTCAACCAGTTTAGGGTTGAGTTATGCATACCAATTACGTATCTCAGAAAACTTGATCTTTAGTCCGGGTATTCAAGTCAGCTATTTTAATCGCAGTGCAGGTTTTCAAGACCTAGTCTTTGCCAACCAAATCGACCCCATTTCGGGCGCTATTGATCCGACCATAACCGATCCGTCAGTGATCGGGCAGGGTTTGAGGACGAACTTTCTGGATTACAGCGTCGGTGGGGTATTCTATACCAGGACCTTATTTCTGGGAGCCGCTCTGCAGCATTTGACAGAACCAGATCAGTCACTGCTAGACCCTTATAATTTTGATGCAGATGGAGATGGTTTTGCAGAATTAATAGTACCAGAAAGTCGATTGCCCCAAAGGCTTACCATTCATGGGGGAATGAAAATTAAAATTGGAGAAGGGCCATTGCGAAAGGACCTGACCTACACGCGAGCAGAGAGAAGCCTTACTCCGGTATTTCAGTATAAGCAGCAAGGACAATTTTCGCAGCTGGACGTTGGTGCGTATATCCATTTAGAACCTGTGAATTTTGGTTTTCAATACCGTGGACTACCCTTTAGTCCTTTCGAAGCGACGGATGGCACTACTTTTCCCAATAACGAGGCACTCATCTTTATTTTGGGGGTGACAACAAACAATTTCAACATCGGGTATAGTTATGACTATACGTTGTCAGAACTTGGGCCCAATGCCGGCGGTGCGCATGAATTCTCTATGACTTATTTTCTTGATTTTAATAAGCCACTGAGAGTTCCGAGAAATCGTTGGAGGATCCCTTGTCCTAAAAATTAAGCGGTAAATTTGAATGGAACCCAACCAGTTACTCTACCTGATCTTAGGTGTTGTTATTTTTGATTATGCCATTGATCAAGCCTTAAATTTGTTGAATTACAAGCGATTTGATCGACCCATTCCTAAGCCATTAGAAGATGTTTATTCGGAAGAGGAATACCGCAAGTCTCAAGCTTATCAAAAGGAAAAGGCCAAATTTGGATTAAGTACTTCGGTATTTAGCACCTTGCTTTCTCTACTCATTATTGGCTTCGGAGGGTTTGGTTTCTTGGATCAGTTCTTAAGGGGCTATATCAATGATCCGGTGTGGTTGGGCTTGGCTTTCTTTGCCGTCATTTTTATTTGCTCGGATCTCGTGAACCTTCCCTTTTCGTACTACGCCACGTTCGTCATTGAGCAAAACTATGGCTTCAATAAAACAACTCTTAAAACCTTCTTTCTCGATAAAATAAAAGGGTACTTTTTAGCCCTAGTCATAGGCTTGCCTTTGGGTTATGCCCTGTTGAAGATCGTACTGGAATTAGGTGGTGATTTTTGGATCTATGCCTTGTTGTTGGTGAGTGTCTTTATACTTTTCATGAATTTGTTTTACACGTCTTTGATCATGCCTCTGTTCAACAAACTCAGGCCCTTGGAGGATGGTGAGCTCAAAACAGCTATTGAAGCATATGCGCAGCAAGTAAAATTCCCTTTGACCAATATTTATGTCATCGATGGTTCTAAGCGTTCGACAAAAGCCAATGCCTTTTTTTCAGGTTTAGGCAAACGAAAGAAGATCGTGTTGTACGACACATTGATCGCCAATCATACCACGGAGGAATTGGTGGCGGTATTGGCTCATGAAGTCGGGCATTACAAAAAGAAACACATCGGTCAGAGTTTGGTATTGAGTATTCTTCAGCTGGCCATTACATTTTTTATCATGTCGCTCATGATCTTTAATGAAGATATCTCGTTGGCCTTAGGGGCTGAACAGCTCGGAATACACCTCAATTTTATTGCCTTTGGTATTTTGTACACACCGATCTCCAGAACGACGGGACTTCTCATGAACATCTTAAGCAGACGTAACGAATACCAAGCCGATGAGTTTGCCGTCAAGACCTTTGATGGGAAACCTTTGATCAGTGCCTTGAAAGGACTGTCAAGGCATTCTTTGAGTAATTTGACGCCGCATCCTTGGTATGTCTTTGTGAATTATTCACATCCTGCATTGGCGCAACGCATTCGGGCTATGCAAGCCCTGATCAAATAAAATCAATGTCTATATGGCCTGGGTAACGCATCAGAAAGTTGACCCCATCTTCTGGTTTCATGCCTTCGAGCAGGATCTTGTAAAGGGTTTCTGTGATCAAGGGTTTTAAGCCTTGAGCTTCTGCGAGTTGCCGGATGATCTTGATCGTATTTAAGCCTTCGGCCACTTCATCCATTTCAGCTAAGGCCTCCTCTAAGGTTTTACCGCTCGCAATCTTATAACCCAGCGTAAAGTTTCGGCTATTGCTACTAGTGGTTGTCGCCACCAGATCTCCGATACCGGCGAGGCCAATGAAAGAGGAGATCTCTCCTCCAAGCGCCTGACCCAAGTAGATCATTTCAACCAGCCCTCTGCTGACCAGCAGTCCTCTGGAGTTTTCGCCTAAGCCCAAGCCGCTCAGAATACCGGAGGCTATGGCGATGATATTTTTCAGCACTCCACAAAGTTCAACACCTCGTAAGTCCGAATTACCATAGACCTGAAAATTCTCTGACCTTAACAAGGCTTTTCCTTGTTCTACGATCTCGTTGAATGGGGAGGCAATAACGGTCGCGGCAGGGTGTCCTGTTGAAAGCTCAGAGGCTAAATTTGGGCCGGCCATGCAGCCGACACGGACAACGACAGTTTCTTGTTTGATGACCTCTGACATGGTAAATACATTCGCTCTGGTCAGGGGTGCATTGGGGTCCTCATCTAATTGCAGGTCTAGTCCCTTCGTACCATGGATCATCATATGGTAAGGACGTAAATAGGGGGCAAGGTCTTTCATCAGTGACCGAAAAGAGGAGGAGGGCACGATGGGAAATAGGATATTGCAGGCCTTGGGTAGTGCATCGAGTTCATGGGTCACCGTAACACGCTCGTGTAAGCGCTGCCCTGCTGAAACCTTCCCTTGAGGAGTGGTTTGAATGCTCGAAGGGTTTCGGGCATAGAGCAGCACATCGGTATTGCGAGCTAAGAGATTCGCCACCGCTGTCCCAAAACTACCTGCGCCAAAAACACCAACTTTATGCTCAGACATGTTGCTCAAGATTATAACCTACTAATCGGTTGTGATAGTAAAATAATAAATTAAGATCCTGCGTGGTGAAGGTCCCATTTGATGTTCTGATCAAAGGTCTTTTCGCGTGGTACATGCCCACATTATTTAATCCATGTTCAATGATCTCCTCTGGCGCTCCTGTCAGGTAGGGCGAAATACCGACCTTTCCTTCATTGTGCAGGCTATGGACCTGCTTCAGCAGACGGTCAAATACCTGAGCAAATTCGTCTTGCTCAATCGTGAGATCTTCTTCAGGAAGCCGGAGTAAATTGTACAGGTCGAGTTTATGGTATCGCTTTTTGAAGATCTCAAAAGCGGTAAAAGCCACCAGATGACTAGCGAACACCTTATTGATCCGATGAAATTCTTCAACAATGCGGTTGCTTAGCATCCGCGTGTACTCGTCTTCTCGTTGCTGGTTGTGCGAGATGACTCGTCCATCTTGCGTAAAATACTCTTGTGTATCGATCACACGACCTTTTTTGTCGTAACTCTTTCCTTCGTTATCGACAAAATTGCCCAGTACATCCATGGCTTTGCCAATGGATACAGAAATGTGAGATCCTTTGGTGAAGAACTTGAAGAGGAAGGCCGAGATCTTGTACGAGGTGGAGTATTCATCATTTTCAACGTAGTACCTTTCTTGACCCTGCATCTTCAGGTACTGACTGATGAGACTGGGTGCTTCTAGCACAAAATTGTAATTCAAGGTGACGGGTACCACGAAGATCTTTTCTAAGGCATTGCGTTTTCCTTTTTGATAGTTGATGCGTTGCGCTTCAATTGCCGTACTCAACAAGCCCAGTTTTAGCCTTTTTTCAATTTGCCCGGACCTGGATCGTGTGCCACCAGGGAAAAACAAACTATGACATCCATTTTGAATCGCTTTGCTGGAATACGTCTTTAAGGTCTCCAAGTAGAGGAGGTTCTTTTTTCTTCGGTCCACCTTGTATGCGCCAAGGCTATTCATGAAATAAGCGAAGATCCTGATATTGAAGAGGTTGAGTCCTGCACCATAGATGAAGGCGGGTAAGCCAAGGGCACTGATCACCCATCCCACAAGGATAGAATCTAAATTGCTAAAGTGGGTGGGCACCATGATGATGGTGCCTTCTCTAGCCAGCGTGCGCAGCTGCTCCACTTCACCAGTGATATGAATTTTGTCTTGAAGGGTAAATTTGGTTTTGAAGATTGACCAAAAGCCACGTGCTCGGGAGGCATTCAGTAGACGGGCAAAACCAAAGGTGACAATACTTCTTGCAATTCGATACCTTGATTTTTTAAAATTCCCTGCGATCTCATCGGCGTAGCGAAAGATGATCTCTTGCAGAATTTCATCTAAGGTTTCATCAATTTCCTCATTGCTGAGATCGTCTTGCGAGATCTCTACGAGTCGTTCCTTGATGCTAGCCAGAAAACCCGCTTCATCTTCTGGATCTACGGCCCAAGGGTTTCTTTTAATCCGTAGTTTTTCCCGAAAAAGCGTAGTTTCGATCTCCTCAATGAGCCCTTCACGGTTTTTGGTGACCTTTTTAATGCGCTCAACGCTTTCTTTAGCAACCTCTTCTACAAAGGCCATCCGGTTTTGACTCATCGTCACCACGGGCCACTCATCCATACCACCAGGGAGAACCTGGTCGTAGCGTTTCTTCACATAGTCAGGGACGATGTATTTCATTTAAAAAGTTTGGTCAAAGATAATTCAAAAACCATACTCAAGACTTCAACTTTTGAATTTGCTCAGCTAAACTACTGATCTCTTCTGCTGAATTAAAACTGTGAAGACATATTCTTATGCGCTCGGTACCTGCTTTTACAGTTGGGCTGAGAATTGGCCGGACATCAAATCCTGCTTTTTGCAGAGAATTAGCCATCTTTTTGGTGTTTTCGTTTTGTCCAAGCACCAATGTTTTTATTGCAGAAATATGCGTGTGTCCGGTGAGCTGATTGAAGAGTGCGATGCGTTGGTGGAGTGTTTGTTGATTTTTTGGATGATGGACCAAATGATCAAAAGCCTGAGAAATGGCCAATAGCTCAAAATCGGAAGGGGCAGTGGTGTAGATGAAAGGGCGAGCAAAGTTAATCAAGAACTGTTTGAGCTCGCGAGGTCCGGAGATGCTAGCTCCGTGAACGCCCATGGCCTTGCCAAAGGTATGGATGACTGCAAATACCTGATCTTCTAAGCCTTTGTGCTGAACTAAACCCTGACCTTTTGTTCCCCAAACGCCGGTAGAGTGTGCCTCATCAACCACCAGAAAGGCGCCTTTGTCACGACAAAAAAGGCTTAATTCTTCCAGTGGAGCCAGATCGCCATCCATTGAATAGACTGATTCGCAGGCAACGTACACCTGGCCGGTGGCCTGTTTCATTTTGAACTCAAGGTCATTGAGGTCATTGTGCCGAAAAGGTAACTTTTTGGCAAAACTCAATCGCATGCCGTCTTTGATGCACGCATGAGCTAGTTCGTCGTAGAGTACAGTATCTCCTTTTTGGGGGACCGTGGAGAAAAAGGCCAAATTGGCCATGTAACCTGAGCTAAAGACCAAGGAGCTTTCATGGCCAAATAAAGAAGCCAGCTGTGCTTCGATCGGTTCGAACAAAGCAGAATTTCCAGTCAGGAGTCTTGATCCAGTGGCTCCATTCCAGGTCGATTGTTCTTGGTAAGCTTCAATGATCTTGAGTTTCAACGATTTCGAACGGGCCAGCCCGAGGTAGTCATTACTCGAAAAGTCAACAAGAGCATTTTCAGAATGGCCGAGTTCTCTGGTATTCCCAGACTGGGCTCTCCTATGAAGCATTTTAATTATAGGGTGATCTGGAGACATTTAGACGAAGATACTGGTGATTTCAGCAAATATTAAGACTTTTGTTTGCTTAATATGAAAGCGCGTCTACCCCAGATCTTCTGTTGTCTCCTTTTATTGGTCGTGAATGAAGGGCTTGGGCAAGAAGCGCAGCGAAGTCAAGAGCTTACCTTACGTACAGACAATGATGTCTACACCTTTCGAGATTCAGACAAGTACTATTCAAATGGGTTGATTTTAGCTTATCGATGGGTTCCTACAAAGAAAGGATTTTTAACCCCAACTAAACGGTCTGATTCGGCTAAATTGATCTTAGAACTGGGCATTGCCCACAAGTTTTTTACACCGAAGTTTTTAGAGAACGAAGACGTCGACGATTTTGATCGACCTTACACAGGTGCTCTTTCTGCCTCCTATTTGATCAATTATTTCCCAAGTGAACATGTCAAATGGAAATATGGACTAAACACTACTTTGGTTGGCCCTGCAACGGGCGCGGGGGATTTCCAAATTTGGTATCATGAGTTGTTTGGCTTTCCTGAGCCCAGAGGCTGGGACTTTCAAGTCCCCAATGAATTGACTATCAATCTTTCCGGTGAATTTCAACGACAAGTACCATTGACTACAACATCGCTAGACCTCATCAGCACCTCATCGCTGATGTTAGGAACAGGGTTTACCAACGCCAAACAGCAGTTCGATCTGCGTATCGGTCGTTTAGCCTCCCTCAATGAAAGCGCCTATGCTCGATCGGTCATTGGAAAAAGTAGCCAGACTGCCGGAAAAGAGTTCTTCTTGTTTGTAGGGGCAGGCCTAGAATATGTTGTGCAGAACATTACCATTCAAGGCTCCATCTGGAACGACAAAGCGCCACATACTGAAGTAATAACCCCTTGGGTAATGCACTTTAGAACGGGTCTGGTCACGGGTAATGCAAAGTCGACATTTCGCTTGGTCTACCACTGGTTGAGCAGCGAGGTCAGACAAGTAGGTTGGCATTCCTACATCGGAATTGAACTAAACCTCAGGTTTGCGTCAGCTAAAGAGAAAAGAAAAGCAAGCAATCGACAAACGAATAAGTGAACGCTCCGTTAACTGTGCTAAGTTCATATAATCTTTGACGTTGCTCTTGAACCTGTTATTATTGTAGCTCGCTAGAATGGCCACTCAACTGAAGGAAATCCAGGCGCCTGTTGCCACCGAAATGCAGGCATTTGAACGCAAGTTTAGAGACTTTATGAAAAGTAAGGTTTTTCTTGTGGATCAGATCATGAGCTTCATTGTAAAACGAAAAGGAAAGCAAATGCGGCCGCTTTTCGTTTTCCTCACAGCTGGAGTCTCTGGGCAAATCTCAGAAAGAACCTATCGGGGAGGTTCATTGATCGAATTGCTGCATACCGCGTCTCTGGTTCACGATGATGTGGTCGACGATTCCAATTACCGCAGAGGGTACTTTTCTGTTAATGCCATCTGGAAAAATAAGATCGCTGTATTGGTGGGTGATTACCTTCTTTCGAGGGGCTTACTGCTTTCTGTAGATCATGGGGATTACGACCTGCTAAAGATTGTGAGTGAGGCGGTGAAAGAGATGAGTGAGGGTGAGCTCTTGCAGATCAGCAAGGCCAGAACATTGGACATTACCGAAGAGGTCTATTATGATGTCATTCGGCAAAAAACGGCTTCTTTGATCGCCTCCTGTTGTGCAGTTGGAGCGTGCTCGAGTGGTGCCAATGAAGAACAAGTCGCCAAAATGAAGGCTTTTGGCCTTAATGTGGGCATGGCCTTTCAGATCAAAGATGACCTGTTCGATTACGGTTCAGACGAAATCGGAAAACCAAGGGGAATCGATATCAAGGAAAAGAAAATGACACTTCCGTTGATTCACGCTCTGAGTAAATCTACCAAAAGTGAGAAACGTGCAGTACTGAAAAAGATCAAGAAGTATTCTAAAGACAACCAGAAGGTCAATGAGGTCATCGCCTTTGTTAAAGAAAAGGGGGGAATTGAATACGCTACTGCAGCCATGAACTCGTATCATCAAGAGGCATTGAAAGAATTGGATGATTTCCCTGATTCAACCTACAAGCGCTCCCTTATCGACCTGGTGCAGTTTACAATAGAACGGACCAAATAAGACAAAAGCCCCGTACTAGATAGAACAGGGCTTTTGATTAGTTAGTAGTATAGTTATTCTGTACTAAAGATAACAACTCATTCAACATCCTCCCTTATTGGTCGAATAAAAGTATGATCCATTTCCAATTGATATTGCTCGATTCAATGGGCTTATACAAGAATCGACCAATCATGGCATTGTTATTCACAAACACTTCGGAAAGCCCTAATTGGTCCACAGCACCCCATATTGGTCCAAAGGGCTCGTCATAGGGGCCTCCAATATCCTCGACACCGCTAAGGTTAATGGTGACGCGGTTGTCGATCTCGAAAAATCCGTCGGCAGCTGCCATACCGGGATAATTGATCCGTGCGTTGCCTTCTAAAGTCAGCGCACCTTCAAATATTTTGTCTCCCGTTGGTTCGTAGATGAGCGAAATGGCCCCGTCATTTCCATTTTCAATGGGGTCTTCGTCAATGTCTACCTCCAAGGACGTAAAACTGATGTTAACTTTCTCAAAGTTCAGGACAGTGCCGGCTTCAAATCGATTGCTTCCATAATCTACAACATATACCACTAGTTGACTTTCTTCCACTGGTTGTGGATCAGTAGCACAACTGGCAATGAAAAATCCAAAAACTAAGACGGCTAAACTCTTCTTTATCATATCTCGCTCACTATACTATGTCGACAAAACTAAGGATTATCTCTATTGGCTAAGGTTCTTTCAGTACCACTTAACGTTTCTTAACCCTATTTTATTCAGTTTATTTTTTCTAATGGGATGTAGTCCCACCTTCTGCCACTTTTGCCCAAAACCTCTACGGAATGGAGGCTAAGAAAGTTTTATAGGAGCTAACTAATTGGTTTTTAGAAAAATAGATTCGTTGGTCTTGTATGGATAATCAGGTGAATACTGCTGTGGTATTTGTTTTTTCCAATAGAAAAGTCTACTTTTCACTTAGAGTGGGAAAAAGTAGAAAAAAGTGGGGAACTGTGGGAAGTATTTCTAACTTTGTCTCAATTCAGGTGTGTAATGTCTTTTTTTACTGGTGAATATGATTGCAAGCTCGATGCGAAGGGGCGTTTGGCTTTACCGGCTAAGGTGAAGGCTGCGTTACCTGAAGTATCTTCTAATGAGCTAGTGCTAAGACGAGGTTTTGAAGCCTGCTTGGTGCTCTATCCTATGCTCGAGTATAAAAAGATCATGAACCGTGTACGGTCTTTGAGTGAATTCAATGAGGACTACAGGAAGTTTCAGAGAAGCTTCTTTCGAGGCAATGTCGATCTAGAATTAGACGGCTCTGGCAGAATAAACATCCCAAAGCGGATGATGGATTTTGCAGGTCTTGAAAAGGAAGTGGTGGTCGTGGGGCTTGGAAACAGAGTAGAGATCTGGAACCCTGAACTGTACGAAGAGAATTTGATCTCTGATGCCTCAGAATACTCCAAGTTGGCTGAAAAGTATTTGGCTGACGATTAAACGAGATGTCTGAATATCATGTGCCGGTCATGCTTCGCGAATGTGTCGAAGGGCTAGCAATAAAACCTGATGGAATTTATGTGGATGTCACCTTCGGTGGAGGTGGTCATTCTCAAGAGATATTAAAGCATTTGGATGAGCAGGGGCAGTTACTTGGGTTTGACCAGGATGTCGATGCAAGAAAAAATGCGGAAATAATAAAAGATCGTTCTTTCACATTTGTACAAGCCAATTTCAGGTATTTGAAAAGATACTTGAAGCTTCATGGACTATCTCAAGTAGATGGGGTGCTGGCTGATCTGGGAATCTCTTCGCATCAAATTGATGCGGAAGCTCGTGGGTTTTCCATTCGGGGAGATGCCGAATTGGACATGCGCATGGATCGCAATGCTCAGCTTACGGCCAAGGAATTGGTCAACGAGTATAGCGAAGAGCAGCTTCATAAAATTCTGGGAATTTATGGGGAGATCAAGAATGCCAAGTCAGCGGCGGCTAGGATCGTGTCTTCACGATTCTCAAAGTCAATCCAGACAACGCAGGAGCTCATGGAGGTGCTGAAGCCCATTGCGCCAAGAAATAGAGAGAATAAGTATTTCGCTCAGGTATTTCAGGCGATCAGGATAGAGGTGAACGACGAGATGGGGGCTTTAGAAGATTTTTTGCAACAATCAGCAGAAGTGATTAAGCCCGGAGGACGGCTTGTGATTGAAAGTTATCACTCATTAGAAGACCGCATGGTGAAGAATTTCATCAACAAAGGGAAGGTCTTTGGAGAGGTAGAGAAAGATTTTTTTGGAAACGAATTAAAGCCTTTTAAGGCAATTAATAAGAAGCCCATTGTGGCGGATCAACAAGAACTAACAAAGAACAGCCGTTCACGGAGTGCTAAACTGAGGATAGCTGTTCGCTTGTAGCATGGCAGAAAACAAGTTTAGAGTAGAACAACCAGATCGACAGAGGCAGCAAGGTTTCTTCGGTTTTATGGCCCGAAAGCTTCGGCTGGAAGCCATCGAGTCCGGATTTCCTATCAAGCATCTTCCGAAAGCACTATTTGTGGTGCTGTTAGGGATCTTTTATGTCTGGAATAACCACTACGCTGAACGTGCAACTCGTACGATTGACAAACTTGAAGAAGAGGTAGAAGACCTCAGGGCCGATGTTACCACGCTCGAAGCAGACTACATGTACCGTAGTAAACAGTCCGAAGTTGGCCGCGAGGTCAAAGTGCTTGGATTAGAGGAAAGTAAGGAGCCACCGATCAAGATTGTTGTTGACGAGGATGAATATTAAACGCTCCATACTGCTCCGGGTAAGGGTTGCCTTTTTGATCATGGTGGTGTTTGTGTTGGCCGTGGTCTATCGTTTGGTGCATATTCAATTCGCAGAAGGCGAACGATGGATCCAGATTGCCGAAA
This sequence comes from Roseivirga sp. YIW32, assembly GCF_057219245.1. Taxonomy (NCBI): domain Bacteria; kingdom Pseudomonadati; phylum Bacteroidota; class Cytophagia; order Cytophagales; family Roseivirgaceae; genus Roseivirga; species Roseivirga sp. YIW32. The sequence continues at coordinate 58,207 of NZ_JBXVVG010000001.1, forward strand.
AGAGCAAGCTGGATTATAAAAAAATTAAAGCCACAAGGGGAAGTATTTACGCAGCAAACAACGATTTGCTGGCCACTTCTTTACCTTTTTACAAATTGGCGTTCGACCCAATGGTCGTTGATGAAGAAATTTTTACGTCTAAATTAGACTCCCTTTCACACCTACTGTCGGCGTTTTACGGAGATCATTCTTCTGAATATTACAAGAAGAAGATCTCCGTGGCTCGACAGAACAAGAATCAATACCTCGTACTCAATACAAAAACGGTTAACTACCAACAAAAACAAGAGATGATGACTTGGCCCATGTTTAGGCTAGGTCAGCAGGTTGGCGGGGTAATCTTTGAGAAAATTGACAAAAGACATCTTCCGTTTCGCTCTTTGGCGCAACGTACGATCGGTTATATCAACGAAGACAATGTGGGGGCGGGGATTGAACGTTCCTTTAATGATTTCTTAGCTGGAAGAGACGGCGAAGGGCTTTTTCAGCGATTGGCCGGAGGAAATTGGAAACCGGTCAACGTTTCTTCTGATGTTCGACCTGTTGACGGTTACGATATTCATACGACCATCGACATCAACTTACAAGATGTTGCTCAAAATGCACTCTTGCGTGCGCTGACAAGATACCAAGCCCAATACGGGACAGTGGTGCTCATGGAGGTGAAAACAGGGGAGATCAAGGCGATCTCTAACCTCAAAAGAACGGCTAGTGGAGCCTATGCAGAATCCTATAATTATGCAGTCCAAGGGACGAATGATCCTGGATCTACTTTCAAATTAGCCTCTATGTTGGCTTTGCTCGAAGAAGGTAAGGTCGATCTAACCGATTCAGTGGAAACGGGCGAGGGAAGCATCCAATTTTATAACCGCACCTTAACGGATGTAAAAAGAGGAGGCTATGGCAAGATCACCGTGGAAGATGTTTTTGTGAAATCCTCTAATGTCGGAACCGCCAAGTTAGTGACTGAACATTTTGGAGATGATCCTCAGCGCTTTATTGACATCATCAAAGAAACTGGCTATGGGCAGCCATTGGATTTCCAATTAATGGGAGAGGGCGAACCTTACATCAAAAGTACTGATGATCCTACCTGGTCAGGGACAAGTTTGCCGTGGATATCGGTTGGCTATGAAACCTCCGTCACACCTTTACAAACCCTCGCCTTTTACAATGCGGTGGCCAATGAGGGTAAAATGATCCAGCCGATTCTGGTGAAAAGCATTCAGCGTGCAGGTGAACCCATCGAGCGCTTTGATTCAAAGGTCTTGAATAAGCGAATTGCCTCTAAAGAAACCATTGCCAAGCTGAGGAAAATGCTCGAAGGCGTAGTGGAGAATGGAACTGCCAAAAACATTAAGAATGACTACTATCGCATTGCAGGCAAAACGGGTACAGCGCAGAAATTGATCGACGGGCGCTACCGAGCACAGCGATACTATGCTTCGTTTGCGGGCTATTTCCCTGCAGATCTACCGGAGTATTCTTGTATTGTCGTCATCGACGATCCAAAAGGCTGGAATCGGTATGGTGGAGATGTTTCTGCACCGGTATTCAAGGAAATCGCTGACATGATCTATGCACAAAATCTTGAGATTCACTCCCCTTTTCAAGAAGACCTACTTGCTAACGAAGGTTCTTTTCCTGTGATCAGAGCAGGGAAATACGATGAGTTGAATTTGTTGTGTAATGAGATGGGAATATCCAATCACCTAGGAGACGAAAGCGTCGATTGGGTGCGTTCTCGAGTGGATAACAATGCCATCATATGGAAGAAGAATCATTCGGATCTAGACCTGGTACCAAACGTGCAGGGCATGACCCTAAGGGATGCGATCTATTTGTTGGAGAATAAAGGATTACGCGTACAGGTTTCCGGTAGAGGGCGTGTTCAATCGCAATCGATTGGCCCGGGAATTCAGGTAAATCGTGGACAAACCATAAACATCAAATTAGGCTAGTGGCATTGCTAAAAGACATATTGTACAATGTATCCCTACTTTCCGTTTCTGGCGACATGCAAACGGAGATCAACGCCATTGCCTTCGATTCAAGAAAAGTAAAAGCCGGGACAGTCTTTGTGGCGGTTAACGGGACGCAAGTTGATGGACACGATTATATTGATGCTGCGCTGAAGGCAGGAGCTCATGCGATTGTTTGCGAGCGCCTACCGAAAACATTGCGAGCCGATGTGGCCTACGTTGCTGTCAAACGTAGTGAAGAAGCCTTGGGTATCATGGCGGCCAATTTTTATGGTCATCCCTCCAAGAAACTCAAGCTGATCGGCATCACAGGAACCAATGGCAAAACTACCTGTGTAACTTTATTATTTCATCTCTTTCGGGCCTTGGGATACAATACCGGTATGCTTTCAACGGTCGAGAATAAGATCAATGAGCAGGTATTAAAAGCTACCCATACCACGCCGGATGCCATTACCATCAATGAGCTGCTGGCCCAAATGGTCAAAGAAGGCGTGACGCATTGTTTCATGGAGGCTAGTTCTCATGCCATCGTGCAGCGGCGAATTGCTGGCTTGGCCTATGCGGGTGCCGTTTTTACGAACATCAGTCACGAGCACTTGGATTATCACAAGACCTTTGATGAGTACATCAGCGCGAAAAAAATGCTTTTCGATGAATTGCCATCTTCCGCGTTCGCATTGGTTAATGCTGATGACAAAAGAGGGGCTGTTATGGTCCAAAACACCAAGGCATCAAAAAGCAAATACGCGTTAAAATCGCTAGCCGATTTCAAAGGAAAAATATTATCAAATACCATTCAGGGCTTAGAATTGGATATCGATCATCAATCGGTTTGGTTCAAATTGATCGGTGATTTTAATGCCTATAATCTTCTCGCTGCCTATGGAACGGCCGTATTGCTGGAAGAAGACCCACAAGAGGCACTAACCGCTTTATCATCCGTCAATGCAGCGCCTGGTCGTTTTGACCTGGTGGAAACCACCACCGGAATTGTGGCATTGGTTGATTATGCCCATACGCCGGATGCATTGGAGAATGTGCTCAAAACGATCGATAAGTTCCGAACAGGCAATGAGAAGGTCATTACTGTTTTGGGTTGTGGCGGAAATCGAGACGTGACGAAGCGGCCTGTGATGGCTAAAATCGCCTGCGATTTCAGCGATAAGGTCCTGCTGACCTCTGATAATCCGAGGTTCGAAGAGCCGCTGCGTATTATTCAAGACATGCAAGAAGGTGTCTCCGCCACCAATGTTCGAAAGACCTTGGTGATTGAAGATCGAAAAGAAGCCATTAAAACGGCGGTTGCCTTGGCTGAGCCCAAGGACATTATTCTTGTGGCGGGCAAAGGCCATGAAGACTACCAAGAGATCAATGGTGAGCGATTCCCATTTGATGATAGAATGATCTTGAAAGAAATGTTGAACCTGATCCATAATCAGAACTAAGCGATGCTCTACTACTTATTTACATATTTGGATAGAGAATTTGACCTGATGGGAGCAGGGGTGTTTCAATATATCTCGTTCCGAGCAGGGATGGCAACGCTCATTTCATTATTGATTACGATTACCTTTGGCAAGAGCCTGATCAACTTGCTTCAAAAAAAGCAAGTGGGTGAATCCATTCGCGACCTTGGTCTTGCAGGTCAAATGGAAAAAAAGGGAACGCCGACGATGGGAGGCCTGATCATCATTGCTGCCATAGTGATCCCTACGCTCTTGTTCGCCAAACTAGAAAACATCTATGTTATTCTGCTATTGATCACTACGCTGGTTCTCGGGCTGATCGGCTTTATCGATGATTACATCAAAGTCTTTAAGAAGAATAAGGAAGGGCTTGCAGGAAAGTTCAAAGTGTTCGGTCAGATCACTGTTGGTCTGATCGTTGGCGTCACCTTGTATTTTTCGGATGACGTGGTCATCAGAGAGTTTCAAGAATCTCCTGATGCAACAGAAGAGGTTGCTCAAACCAGAGCATACACTGATTTTAAATCAACTACGACCACCATTCCATTTGTGAAGAACAATGAGTTGGACTATAGCAAACTCAATCCAACTGATATCGATTGGGTGACGGCAGGTATCTATGTACTGATCGTGATCTTTTTTGTCACTGCGATTTCGAATGGGGCAAACATCACCGACGGTATCGATGGCTTAGCGGCGGGTACCTCAGCCATTATCGGACTGACCCTGGCGATTTTCGCTTACATCTCTGGTAATGCGATTTTCTCAGATTACCTGAATGTCATGTTTATTCCCAATTCCGGAGAGCTCGTGATTTTTTGTACTGCCTTCGTTGGTGCTTGTGTCGGTTTTCTTTGGTACAACTCCTACCCAGCGCAAGTATTCATGGGTGATACGGGGAGTCTGTCCTTGGGCGGCGCCATTGCCGTCCTCGCACTTGTGCTCAGAAAAGAATTATTGATCCCCGTGCTCTGTGGGATTTTTGTGATCGAAAACCTCTCAGTGATCATGCAGGTGAGTTATTTCAAGTACACGAAAAAGAAATACGGAGAGGGTCGCCGCATTTTTAAAATGTCGCCCCTTCATCATCATTACCAAAAATTAGAAATACCAGAAGCAAAGATCGTGACCCGGTTTTGGATCGTTGGAATACTCCTGGCGATCATGACCTTGGCTACATTGAAATTGAGATAATACATGAACAGAACCTTAGCCATACTTGGAGCCGGTGAAAGCGGCGTAGGCGCAGCCCGTTTAGGGCAAGCGAAGGGCTATGACGTGTTTGTGTCCGATCTGGGCAATATTAAGTCGGTACACAAAGCCGAGTTGGAAGAGGCAGGTATCGCCTTCGAAGAAGGAAAGCATTCTGAGCAAAGAATTTTGGCAGCAGACCTTGTTGTGAAAAGCCCTGGCATACCAGAGACTGCTCCCCTGATCAAAAGGCTGAGAGCACAGGGTAATCTGATTATCTCTGAGTTAGAGTTTGCGGCCAAATACACCAATGCCAAGCTTATTGGTGTGACGGGAACCAATGGAAAAACCACTACCTCCTTGCTTACCTACCATATTCTGAAGACTGCAGGTTTTCATGTAGGTCTTGCAGGAAATGTAGGGAAGAGTTTTGCCAGACAGGTCCTCGAAAATGACTTCGATTGGTATGTGCTCGAGATCAGTAGCTTCCAATTGGACGATACCTACGAAATGAAATTAGAGATTGCCATACTCTTGAACATCACGCCAGATCACCTGGATCGATACGAGTATGACTTTCAAAAATATATCGCATCGAAGATGCGCATATTTCACCTTGTACACCTGGGACGTCATGTTGTCTATTGGCAGGATGACCCCTATATCGGGGAAGGCGTTGCTAAGGCCACTCGTGGCCTGAACGTACATCCCTTTTCGCTCAGTGGAGACGCCGCTGAGATTTCACATTTACAAAATGATAGGTTGTTTTATGTCCCTTTTGATTTTGAGGTATCTGCCCCCAGAGCAGATATCTCAATCAAGGGACTACATAACATGCAAAATGCGCTGGCCGCAGGAAATGCTGCTTTGATTGCAGGGGTCTCCGCTGAGGCCTTATTGAAAGGGTTGAATACCTTTCAAAACACCGCTCATCGATTGGAGTCTGTACGAAAGCTCGATGGAGTGGAGTACATCAATGATTCAAAAGCAACCAATCTTGATTCAGTGAAATATGCCCTTGGCGCATTCGATACACCTATTGTATGGATTGCGGGAGGAATAGATAAAGGAAACGACTACAGCTTAGTAGAAGCTGTGGCCCAAGAGAAGGTCAAGGCATTGATCTGTTTGGGTAAAGACAATAGCAAGCTCATCACTTCTTTCGAGCACATTGTTCCGATGGTAAAGGCCACTAGTGACCTGCTCAAAGCAGTGCGTTGGGCAAAAGAAATCGCAGAGGAGGGAGATACGGTCTTGCTCTCACCTGCATGTTCGAGCTTCGATCTCTTTAAGAATTATGAAGACCGTGGTGATCAGTTCAAAAAAGCAGTAATGAACCTATGATGAACCGACTAAAAATATGGACCGATAAGCATATCCAAGGTGATCCGGTGATCTGGATCGTCGTTGTCCTCTTGGCCTTTGTGGGTATTTTGGTGGTCTACAGTGCGACCGGTTCATTGGCTTATCGTGTGGCAGGTGGCGATACGGAGAAGTACTTATTCAGGCATTCCATCATGGTCATTTTGTCCTTTTTTGTGATGTGGGTAGCCCATAAGATCGACTACCGATACTATGCTAAGATCACCAAGTATGCACTGATCGCTTCCATTCCTCTTTTGCTCTATGCATGGTTATATGGTGCAGAGGTCAATGAAGCAAGGCGCTGGATAGAAGTGCCTTTCATTGGTTTGCAGTTTCAGCCTTCTGACTTGGCGAAAATGGCCTTAATAGCCGGCTTAGCCACCATGTTGGCCAAGCGCCAATCTCAAATTGAAGACATCAAAGATACGCTGATTCCGATGTTGGCCTGGAGTTTCGGTATCTGTTTACTGATCGCCATGACCAATATCTCGACCGCTGTGTTGCTTTTTGCCACTTGCATGTTGTTGTTCTTTATTGGTAGAGTACCGGTCAAATACCTGGCCATGCTGGTGGTTGTCGGTGCTTTTGCCGGGTTGATCGCCATGAAGGCGGGGCAACGGGGCGAAACAGCTGTTAGTCGAGTGACTAGGTTCTTGGATAAAACGGATGTGCCTTATCAGGTTGAGCAATCTAATATTGCAATGGCAACGGGCGGAGTGTTTGGTAAAGGACCAGGCAAAAGTACCCAACGGAATTTCTTACCCTCAGCCTATTCCGATTATGCTTATGCCATCATCATTGAAGAATATGGCATCGTAGGTGGTGTCATTGTGCTGTTACTGTACCTCGTGCTGCTGTACAGGGGAATGCGCGTGGTCGCCAACAGCGATAGGGCCTTTGGTGGTCTGTTATCTGCAGGCCTCACATTTTTGATCGTCATTCAGGCCATGGTGAATATTGGTGTTGTGGTCGGGCTAGGGCCCGTAACGGGCCAAACCTTGCCTTTGATCAGTATGGGAGGTACCTCTCTCTTGTTCACAGGTCTTTCTCTTGGCATCGTATTGAGTGTCAGCAGAGGAGAAACAGAAGATTTTACTGCTGTTGGTGGTCAACTTAAAAACAGAATGAGAACCGCGTGATGGCACAGCAACCATATCGCATGATCATTAGTGGTGGAGGCACGGGAGGACATGTCTATCCGGCTATTGCCATTGCCAATGCGTTCAAGGAACGTTTTCCTGACGCAGAGATTCTCTTTGTTGGGGCCAAAGGTAAAATGGAAATGGAAAAAGTACCGCAGGCCGGCTATGCGATTGAAGGGCTGTGGATTTCTGGTTTGCAACGCAAGCTTACACTCGATAACCTCTCTTTTCCATTAAAGCTTATCGATAGCCTAATAAAAAGTAAGCGGATCATTCGTCGTGTCAAACCTCATGTGGTAGTTGGCGTTGGCGGTTATGCTTCAGGTCCTTTACTGAGGGCAGCGACTAATAAGGGCATCCCTGCTTTACTGCAAGAGCAGAATTCTTATGCAGGCCTGACCAATAAACTCTTGGCTAAGAAGGTCAAAAAGATATGTGTAGCCTACCCGAACATGGAACAGTTCTTTCCTGCTGAAAAGGTAGTGTTGACCGGCAATCCTGTACGAAAAGACATTGCACAGCTAGAAGGTAAGAAGGAGAAGGCGATGAACTTCTTTGGATTTACCGCTGAAAAGCCCGTCCTCTTAATTCTGGGAGGAAGCTTGGGTGCAAGAACCCTCAATGATGCGATGGTTTTAGGTTTGGAGACTTTGGTGAAACAAGGGATACAAGTGATCTGGCAGTGTGGAAGGTTCTATTATGAGGAGATGAAAGCAAAACTGGCGAAGGTAGCTCAACATGACAACATTAAGCTTTTCCAATTCCTGCAAGAGATGGACCTGGCCTATGCAGCGGCAGACGTCGTGATCAGCCGGGCTGGTGCCTTATCGGTTTCTGAGCTTAGCATTGCAGCGAAGCCGGTGCTATTTGTGCCTTCGCCGAATGTTGCCGAAGATCATCAAACAAAGAATGCAAGTGCCATGGTCGAGCAAAATGCAGCCGTCTTGATCAAAGACCATGAGGCGCGTGAAATACTTATCGATCAAGCCTTGTCTTTGCTCAATAATACAGACCGCCAAGCCGAATTACGAACGAATATCAATGCATTGGCGAAGCCCAATGCGGCAGAAGAGATTGTCAATGAAATTGTTGAACTGATCGGATGAAATTTGAAGACCTACATAACGTCTATTTCATAGGAATCGGAGGGATCGGAATGAGTGCCCTTGCCCGATGGTTCAAGCATATGGGTAAATCGGTCAAAGGCTATGACAGAACACCAACCGTCTTGACTGAAAAACTACAGGCGGAAGGAATGGCGATTCATTTCGACGACGCGGTGGCCCACCTACCTTCGGAGGTAAAGAGTGACAAAGCGCACACCCTTGTTGTCTATACCCCGGCCATTCCTAAAGGTCATCAAGAATTCAATTGGCTGAAAGACCAGGGCTATGCGATCATGAAAAGGTCGGAAGTGCTGGGGCTGATCACTAAGAATATGCGTTCGGTGGCAGTAGCTGGTACCCATGGAAAGACGACCACAACTTCCATGGTGGTTCACTTATTGACAGCATGTGGCATTGATTGTGCCGGTTTTCTAGGCGGGATATCTGCCAATTACGATACAAACATGGTACTGAACGAAAACCCTGATGCCATTGCCGTCATTGAGGCTGATGAGTTTGATCGGTCGTTTTTAACGCTTCATCCTGAATTGGCTGTGGTCACAGCTACCGATGCAGACCACTTGGACATCTACGGCGATAAAGAAGCTTTGAAGGATTCATTCAGGTTGTTTATCGATCAAATCATCCCTAAAGGCAAGCTCTTTATAAAGAATAAGATCGCTGACGAAGTACTTGATCGGGCGTCGGTGAATTTTCAAAAATATGGCTTTGAAGGAGAGGGCATTCATGCGACCAATTTCCGAATAGAAGAGGCCAGTTTCATTTTCGATTATGAGGATAACGGCAAACACATTGAGGGCATCAAGCTCCAAGTGCCAGGCTACCATAATGTCGAGAACATGATCGCTGCAATAGCGATAGCCAAAGAGCTGGGCGCAGATGACAGTGCCATTAAGGATGCAGTGGCTACTTATAAAGGAGTGAAACGCCGATTTGAATACATCATCAAAAAAGAAGAACTGGTCTTCATCGACGATTATGCACATCATCCGGTAGAGATTGAGGCCTTCTTGCGTTCGGTGCGAGCACTTTATCCCAAAAGAAAGATCACGGCAATTTTTCAACCGCATTTGTTCTCTCGAACGAATGACTTTGCAGATGAATTTGCCCAAAGCTTAGGATTAGCCGATGAAGTGATCTTGTTGGATATCTATCCTGCAAGAGAAGAACCGATGCCGGGGGTCACTTCCGAAATGATCTTGAAAAATGTGGCACTCGATAAAAAGGCAATTGTTTCGAAAAAGGCCTTGAATCAAACGGTAAAGGAATGGCAGCCCGAAGTGGTGTTGACCATTGGAGCCGGTGATATCGATAAACTTGTTCAACCCTTAAAAGCAGCATTATCATGAAAAAGAAAGAGTTGGCTTTTAGAATTATAGGCATTGTATTTGGCCTACTGATCATTTTGGTTTTGGTCAGTTTTGCTCCCAATCGTGCGCCTGGTTATCGTATCGATGACATTGAGGTAGAAATTGAAAATGCCTATGAGAACTTCTTCATTGATGAGGAGGACGTCTTGCGTTTGATCATGGAAAACGAGGGTGATTCTATTTTAGGCGATGCCTACGGGCGTGTTGATCTCAAGGAAATAGAACGGCGCATAGAATCTCACAGTTTTGTAAGAACAGCAGAGGTGTACCGCGATCTTAAGGGACACCTTGTCGTAAAGGCTGCTCAGAATAAGCCGATCGCGAGGTTGGTCAGCAACAGAAGTGAAGGAGCCTACATCGGTGCTACTGGTGATCTTTTGCCGATCTCTTTAAAGTACACCGCCCGAGTACCGGTGATCACGGGTGCATACGTCAATCAATTGATGGAACTGTCAAATGTGGCGGATGACGCCTATGCTACGGAATTAAAGGCCATGGTCGAGTACATCTTGGCCGATGAATTTTGGCGCATGCAAATTGGCCAACTTGATATCGATCGAAGTGGAGAGATCGTCATGTATGCCCAGATCGGTGACCAGCGACTCGAGTTCGGTGGCCCGAATGACTACGAAAAGAAATTTAAAAAGCTAAAAATATTTTTTAAGCAGATCATGCCCACCAAAGGTTGGAATGCCTACGAGCGGGTCAATGTTGCTTATAAAGACCAAATAATCTGTGAATAACAACGCCATGCATAACGAGAAAATTGTAGTAGGACTAGACATCGGAACAACAAAGATTTGTGCGATTGTCGGTACTAAGAACGAGTATGGAAAACTCGAAGTCTTAGGAATGGGTAAAGCCGTTTCAGACGGTGTCATCCGAGGAATTGTCACCAACATCGACAAAACCATTATGGCCATTGAAAAAGCAATTACTGAAGCCGCTGAGCAAGCAGGAATTGACATTGGTGTGGTCAACGTGGGAATTGCGGGTCAGCACATCAAAAGCTCGATCCACCATGGAAGCATCACACGCGACCGAGTGGATGATGAGATCACTGTCGAAGACTTGAACCGTTTGACCAACGATGTGCATAAGATTGTGATGCCTCCGGGATGCGAGATCATTCACGTGATGCCACAGGATTATATCGTCGATTATGAAGATGGGATCAAGGATCCTGTTGGCATGTCAGGTGTAAAACTCGAAGCCGATTTCCATGTCATCACGGCACAGACCAATGCCATTCGCAACATCAACAAATGTGTGAAACGAGCGAATCTTGAGATCGAAGATCTGATCCTTGAGCCATTGGCCTCGAGCATGTCTGTTCTGAGTGATGAAGAGAAGGAAGCGGGCATCTGCTTGGTCGACATTGGAGGTGGTACAACAGATGTTGCCATCTTCCACGACGGCATCATCCGACACACGGCAGTTATTCCTTTTGGCGGAAATATCATCACCACCGATATCAAAGAAGGTCTAAAAGTAATGCAGAATCAGGCCGAATTGTTGAAGACAAAATTTGGTCGTGCCATTGCCGAAGAGGCCAATCCTAATGAGATCGTTTCGATTCCAGGCTTGAGGAATAGACCTCCGAAGGAAATTTCTATTCGAAATTTGGCACATATCATTGAGGCGAGAATGGAAGAGATCATCGAACTGATCCATGCAGAGATCATTACTTCGGGCTACTCGAGCAAGCTGGCAGGAGGCATCGTGATCACAGGCGGTGGTTCACAGCTGGCAAACATTCAGCAGTTGTTCGAATACATGACAGGCATGGATTCTCGTATTGGCTATCCAAATGAGCACTTAGGCAAGACTAAAGTAGAAATGATCAAGAGTCCAATGTATGCCACTACGGTGGGCCTTGTATTGGCAGGGTTCAGGGCATTGGATGAACGCGAGAATCGCTACCAAGAAAGCTTAGGCAATCAGCCGATGAAGAAGGAGACGAAAGCCTCTAAGAAGGGCGGAGAATTCCTTACCAAACTCATCGACAAAACCAAAGGCTTGCTGATGGACGACTTCGGTGAGGGGAAGGACTATTAGGGAGAGGCTAAGAGTCTGAAGACCGAAGTCAGAAGTCAGACGACCGAAGACGGAGGCCCTTACTCAAAATGAACACACAATGGGATTTAAGTTTGAAAAATTATTGATCTGGAAAAGAGCAATGGATTTAGCGGAAAGCATAAATAGTATGACAAATACTTTTCCTAAGAAGGAGAACTTCAACCTTTCATCGCAAATGATGAGGGCGGTCGATGCTGTGGCGCTAAATATTGCTGAGGGGTCAATTGGACAATCAAACGCAGAGTTTAAGCGATTTATGGGATATGCAATTCGGAGCTTGGCGGAAACAGTAACCTGTTTGTACAAAGCGGAGAAAAGAAGGTATATCACAAAAGAGGAATTCAATGCTGCATATTCTGAGTCATTTGAGTTGATGAACATGATGTCAGCATTCAAAAAAAATATAAACTAATAGGAAAGCAAAACTTCGGACTTCCGTCATCGGACGTCCGACTAAATAAATAACCCATGGCAGAATCATACATGTTTGAATTACCAAAGCACCACAAATCGATCATCAAGGTGATCGGTGTTGGAGGTGGAGGAAGCAACGCAGTTACCCACATGTTTAATCAAGGCATTAGAGATGTGGAATTCGTTGTATGTAACACAGATGCGCAAGCATTAAAGGCATCGCCTGTTCCCAATAAATTGCAGATCGGTACGACGTCCACCGAAGGACTAGGTGCTGGGGCAAATCCGGAAGTAGGACGACAAGCCGCATTAGAAAGCAAAGAGCAAATTCGAGAAGTTTTGTCGAATGACACCAAAATGGTCTTCATTACGGCAGGAATGGGAGGTGGTACCGGTACGGGAGCCGCTCCGGTAATTGCTCGAATTGCAAAAGAAATGGATCTCCTGACGGTAGGCATTGTTACAGCGCCTTTCAGTTGGGAAGGAAGAAAAAAGACGAATGCCGCCAATGATGGTATTGCAGAACTCAAAGAGCATTGTGATACCGTTTTGGTCATCTTGAATGACAAGCTAAGAGAGATTCATGGAAATCTTCCCATCTCCAAAGCATTTGGTGAGGCGGACAATGTGCTCACTACTGGTGCAAAAGGAATTGCTGAAATCATTACAGTACCTGGTTATGTCAATGTCGATTTCATGGATGTGCAAACCGTCATGAAGGGAGCAGGTGCAGCGGTGATGGGCTCAGCTCAGGCGGAAGGCGAAGGCAGGGCCTTGCGTGCGGCCGAAATGGCCATTTCATCGCCATTGTTGAACAACCGCGACATTCACGGTGCGAAAAAGATTTTACTTTCCATTGTTTCCGGCGAAGAAGCCGAATTACAGATGGATGAGCTTGGTGAGATTACCGAGTACATACAAGAAAAGGCTGGTGACGAAGCTGAAGTGATCTTTGGTCATGGAATTGATCAACGACTTGAGCAGAACATCAGTGTCACAGTCATTGCTACAGGTTTTGAGGCGACGCAAGTTAGCTCGACGCTTGGAGATCAAAAGAAGACCGTAATAGATCTTGAAACTAATCGCGAGATCGAACAAACTGAGGATCATACCCTTTCACCTGAACACTCCCAGACCACGCTCTTCGATGTCTCTAAGATGGAGCCAAGAAAGGCGCCTCAACCTGAAGCAACCCAAGAAGAGGAGGAGGAAGTCACTTCCGGCTACAAATTCTTGAGTCAGCTGGCAAAGAAGTATGAGATCGAAGAACTGCCGGAAATCACTTCAGAGACAGAAAGTCAGGACCGAAATCAGGCACTGGACAATGATTTTATGGAAGAACGTAATCAGAACTTCTTGGATATGAAACGAAAGAAGCTACAAGAACAAGCGCGTCTGCGAGAGGAGAAGCTGCGCGGAGGTAGCTCAGACCATTGGCAACATGACGATTTCAAAGAGAAACTCGAAGTGCCGGCCTATCAGAGAAAGCAAGTTCGGTTGAACAACACCACTCCTTCAGAAGAACGAAACGTTTCCCGCTTTAATCTCAACGATGACGATGAGATCATGGGCGACAATAGATTTCTACATGACAATGTAGATTGATTTGATAAACCTTAACCATCAACAGGTTAAGTGTTTTGACATGTTTGAAAGTCAGCCTGCTGCCATGGGCTGACTTTCTCTTTTTTTATCATAAAAAAAGCCAGTCCCAATTAGTACTGGCTGTTCTTTTGGGCTGATCAGGAGATCCTTAAAACTCGATGAGCATATCTGCTTGTTGCTTCAATAGCGAATTGTAAAGGTCGTTGGTTACTTTTTCGCCGTCAAAATTCTTTTCAATTCCGGCCAATTTGGGTTTTAAAGCCAACACATGCATCCCTAAATAATTGAAAATATCCGTCAGGTGAGACATGGCAAACACACCACCTTGCACGCCAGAGGATACACCAATCATCGCGCCTTTTTTATTTCGAATACCTTCAGGATACTTGAAACCATCAATAAACGCTTTCAGGACTCCAGGGAAAGAGCCGTTGTATTCCGGTACGATGAACACGAGTTTTTCCGAAGACTGCACCTTTTCTCTCATGGCATTGAAGGCTTCGTTCTTCCCGTTGTTTTCGTACAAGGCATTGCCAATAAAGTCTCCCGGTACATCTGCCAGATCTACAAGCTGGCTTTCCACGCTTAATAAGGTCTGGTAATATTCAGCTACTTTTCTACTAACCGAATTCTTTCTATTCGTTCCTACTACTACTGTGATCATATGTCTAATTCTTTCGCAAATCTAGAGTCTAAACTCAAAGCATGATGCTTTGTTAAGACTAAAATAAATGTATGTACATATAAATGGATTGTTTGATCAAAAAGTTCCTGTAGATCGGTATTGCGGAATTTTTATTTCTAGTTTTGGTGCAAGAGAAACACTAAAGGAGCACGAGTTCCTACTTTATGCCACGAATTGCCATGAATTACTTAGATCAGATCAACGAGACAACAGCCTTTATTAAAGAACAGATCAGTACCACGCCAACGTTTGGAATCATTTTAGGCACCGGCTTAGGTGCATTGGTGGAAGAGATTTCCATCGAAAAAGAGTTGGACTACGATAAGATCCCAAATTTCCCCCTGTCTACCGTTGAAAGCCACAAGGGCAAGTTGATCTTTGGGCAGCTAGGAGGACGTGATATTGTGGCCATGCAAGGGCGCTTTCATTTTTATGAAGGCTATAACATGAAAGAGGTCACTTTTCCTGTTCGGGTAATGAAGGGCCTGGGCATTCAAAAGCTGTTCATTTCGAACGCGGCAGGAGGGGTTAACCTGGATTATCAGGTTGCTGACCTGATGATCATCGAGGACCACATTGATTTGATGAAAGAAAATCCATTGACCGGAGCAAACCTCGATGAGTTCGGGGGCCGATTCCCTGACATGAGTGAGCCCTATGAGCGTAAAATGATCGATGAAGCCTTAGCGATCGCGAGAGCAAATGATATTCCTTGTCACGAGGGCGTCTATGCCGGAGTGAGTGGACCCAATCTTGAAACTCGTGCTGAATACCGATACATCGCTCGAATAGGCGCTGATGCAGTAGGGATGTCGACTATCCCTGAAGTCATTGTTGCACGCCATATGGACCTGCCGGTTTTTGCTGTCTCTGCGATCACCGATCGCTGCGACCCGGATAACCTGGAGAAAGTGGAGATCAGTAAGATTTTGGCCGCTGCAGCCAAAGCAGAGAAGGGCATGACGACGATTATTAAAGACCTGATCAACAAGCAATAAAGACTCCTATTGAAAACAAATAACTGGTCTTAGGGTCTCCCTAAGACCTTACAATTTCGTCAGACGGCAATAAAAAAGGCCTTTGATTGCTCAAAGACCTTTTGCAAAGGATTGTATGTATGATTAATCCTGGTACATCATGATGATCTCTTTCACTTTGGCTTTCACCGTTTCAGAGTCATAGCTTTCGTCTTCAGTGACTTCGTTGCCTAGCGCAAACATTTTTTGGAAGAGTACTTGGTCATCTACCTTGCCTTTGAACGTCAAGTCTTTTTTGCTGGCGAAGATCTCGTCCCAAACCAAACGCACATCGGCCCAGTACTGCTCATTTTTTTTCCACCATTCTTGTGCTGCCAGACATTTTTCATCGGCAACCTTCGTATAGGTGTTGTATCCTTTTTCTTGGGCAATGAGCTGATCGCCGGATTCAAAGCGAAGTACTTTGTCATTGTCTTGCTCGTGTACCCAACCGAATCCGGTCAATTCATGACGATTCGTACGAGTCATCACATTGTAGTCCTTTCTTTTGGTGTATTCTCTTCTTGGTAGCGGAGAATCGGAAGTAGCTTCCCAATACGAGCGGCCATCAGCGTGGATCCAAGTAGCACTTCCCTCATAGCGAAGCCCATCGTCTACCTGATACACCTTTTGCGTCCATTGTCCGTTCACTTCCTTTGGTGACAATTTGGTGTAAGACCAGGTATTGTCTTTGTCATAAACATAGAGGTCGGTGTTCTCGTACAGCCAGTCTTGTCTCCAATGCTTCACGATGGTGTTTTTTCCCACGATCAATAAATGTTGCATCGAGATCTTGTTCTTTTCGTCTTCCACTAGTTGCACCCATTCTAATCCGGCAGAGGTATAATTGTCGTAGAACTCATATCGCTCATCCGCGGCAAAGGTTTCAGCAAAGTTGAACTTCACTTCGTAACAGCCGCACATGCCTTTGATGGCTTCTTGGTCTTGCTTTTTCTTACTTTGTGCCACGCTCAGCACACATAAACTCATCAATAATGAGACAATTAGGGTTTTCATGATGTAATGGTTTTAAAGTTTTTATCAGTGGTTAGAAATGCCAGTTTGAGCCTTGGCCAGGCATAGATCAATAGGATAATGTTCGCGACGAAATAGAGACCATGTGTGAAAAGCTCAACAGGATCTCCATCACCGAGGTACACTTCGAAAAGAAATATGTTGAGTGTTAACGGGATCAGCATCACAGCACCCAATAAGGCATAGACCTGACTCAGTAACAGCAGTCCACATACGATCTCCGCAATCCCTAGCATCGGCCAGAAATAACCGGTTTGCTTTAACCCTCCGATGTACGCCTTGATCTTCACAACGTTAGGGGGCAGCTCTTTTGAAGCCGCCCGAACTTCAGTTGTTGCTTTCGGTTTTGGTTCCTCGGGCTTGAATTTTTGAATGCCTGCGTACACAAATAGGAGTCCCAACCCCAGTCTTATACCAATGATCAGCAACTTGATGGCCTTTGTTTTCATTATTTAGAATTAATCTTAATAAACTCAAAAGTACTACCGGATGAATCACGAGTAAATCCCTATGCCTAGTGATTTTGACTCACTACTTCTAGGGATTCAGTTTGAATAGCCCATTAATCGGCTATCAAATTGTACTGTAATTGAGGGTAGCCTCGTTCACCGGTTTGCGGATTTAGCATGCGGGTGAAGCGGAGTTTATACCTGTTCTCATCGGAGTCTTCAAGGACATAGAAGATTTCTTCTACCACTCCTGTGCTATTGCCTGAGTTCGGTGCCGCAACTGTTCGCCATGAACTACCTATGGCGCTTATGTTGCTCGTGAATTCAAGACCCGCCAGGTCGCTGCCACCAAAATCCTCATAAGCAATGTCTGCTGTGTTGACGGTAGCAATTCGCACTTCACTACTGTTTGAAATCACATAATCTTTGAAGGCATAAGGGATGCTAGTGGTGGCATCTACGGGCAGCAGTGTGGTGAAGGTGGTGAAAGCCAAATCCCAATTGGCAGCAGCAGGGGTTGCTTCAACTAGTCCAGCATCAAAGTTCATTTGTACGAAACGTAGGTCAGTATTCTTTGAAACCTCAAGGGTATGAAAACTTTGGTCATCAATATTGGCATGTTGGAGGGTGTAGCCTTGGCCATTTCTGATCACTCGGATCTTTTTCCAACCTCTGTTGCTTCCATCAGGATGGTTACCTCTGTTTAAAATGTAGACCTTGTTCTCTGCGTCATTGGCAGAGACCTCTGCAATGGCAGTTCGCTGAAGGTCACCGGATGGATGATCCAACCAAGTGGCTGCTTGATTGATCCATGGTGCCGGAGGCCCAAATAAGGAGCTAAAGATGGCATCTACATCGAGCCTTCTGCTCAACCCAACTGTGTCGTTGACTGTCACTTGAGTCAAGTCATTTTTGTCTAATGCCAATGCCAAAGCACTGGTCGAATTATTCAACACTACCCTAAAATCGTCTCCTGTAAAGAAGCCCAAGTCATAGCTATTTCTTGGCACGACATAAGAAGCTTCGACGGAAAGATCCAGATAGACCTGATTGGGTTGAGTGGGGCCGCCAACAGTTGCATCTATGATGGCACCTTCAACGGCGGGCACTACAAATGGTTCTTCCTCTTCGGTACACGCACTTATTACAATGGCTGCTACAGCCATGATGACTAGTTTTTTCAGATTCATGATTAATTGATGTTATAATTCAGTTTTATAAAGTAGGATCTTCCATAAGAGATGGGTTGAGCGCCACCTCCACTATGCACGCCGGTACCAACACCGGAGTTATTGATGTCGCGTACATTCAATAGGTTTCTGGCACCGAGTAAAAGGCTCAGGCTGTTGCTGATCTTTTGGTTCAAGCTCAGGTCCATCCAATGAAAAGCTTCTCGCTGCCCGATGGATACGTTGTCTTCATCGTCTAGAAAATAGGTTTCTTGTACACCGCTGTATTTATAGTACAGATTGATGCTCGATTTGGTCTTCTTTAACTGGTAATTGAGGTTAGCATTGAGCTCCGGTGTGTAAAAGAATGATTGCAGCGCATCCGATTCACCTGAGAGCCTGTTGTAACGGCCGATGTATGACATGCCAAGATGACCACTGATGGCGCCAAAGTTCACCTGCTGCACAAGGTTGAACCCAAGGGTCCTGAATTTTTCGATATTGAGGTAGGAGGTGCTTGTAGGATCACTTGGTGATTGAGCGATGGCGATCTGCTGGTCGATGTCGTTAAAGAAGAAGTTGACGTCTGTTTTGACTCGATGGCCGCTGATGCTGAATCCACGGTCATAATTCAAGCTGAAATGAGCAGAGCGTTCCGGAAGCAAGTCGGGATTGCCAAAGATCCGATGATTGGAGTCTACGAACTCAAAATAAAGTTCTCTCACTGACGGTGCTCTGAAACCCTGGCCATAAGAAAACCTTAATTGATCATTTTCAGAAATGCGCCATTTGGTTTGTAGCGAAGGCACTGCCTGGCTACCGTAGGCGCTGTTGTGACTCAAGCGCAGTCCCGGACGAAGCGTTAACGCTTCTTGAAATGTCCATTCGGCAGAAGAGAAGAGGCTGTAATCATTGATCTGTTGAGCGCCTTCCAAGATGCGACCACCTCTGGCCTCTTCCATGGATACTTGATAGCCTGCTTGTACATTCAAATGAGAGATCGCAAAATTGAATGTTGCTCCAGCATCAAAAACACTGTAACCACTAACATCCTGATCGCCTTCCCCAGTTGTTAAAGTTTCTTCTAGCGTAATCAAATTCTTAGAGAATTGGCTATTGACCCGTTCAAAGTCTGAATAGGAGAAATAAGCGTTGTAATGTTTGATGAATTCAGTCTCTCCATTGAATAGCAATTGGTGTGCGATCCGTTCACTTTGAAAGTCTTCGTCTATGGCAAAGGGTTGGTTTTGACCGTTCGGGAGGAAGTTATTCTGTGGTGTACCGAATGCCTGGATCAATTCATTGAGGTAGCCCAACTTGTATTTTGCTTGATGCCCATTCAGCTTGTAGCTCAGCTGTAGGTCCGTCAGTATTTGTTGCTTGGGATTCCATTCATAGGCACGACGGCCTGCTTCTCCTTTAAATCCCATGAAGTTGTTGTGCTGTGCACTGATCTGTGCATTGAGCCCTGAAACAATGCCAACATCCACCAATGCGCCTTGGATGTGCCGACCTGCGTCGAGGCCCCATTCACTCCCCGCTGTTTCAGATTGTAAGAAAAGCTGGCCGGTGGGTTTGCTCGTCTCTTCTTGAATCGTGATGAGGTTGATGACGCCAGCAAGCGCATTGGCGCCATAATTGACCGCCATAGGACCTTCGATCACCTCAATCCGTTCGATGTTTTGAAGGTTGATCTGGCTGAGGTCAGCACCATTGCCGTTGCCATTTCTATTGACCAGTGGAATACCATCCACTAGAATTTTGACATTCTGGCTATTGATGCCCTGCATGCTCACGGTGGCACTACCAATGGCCAGGTCTTGGTTGATGTCGATATTCAGCTGACTTTTGAGGGCATCTTCCAAAGAAACAGCACCTCGTTCTTGAAACTCCTCTCTTAAGATGCGCTGCACTTTGAACACAGAGCGTTCTGCGGAGGTTGGAGCAAACTGACCCGTCACCACAACATCAGCCAACTGAGTTTCTTTGGGTACCAATGCATAGGTGTGGTCTCCTGGTTTGACAAGATCGAACTGCAATGAATGGTAGCTGAGGTGTTGTGTTGTGATCGAAAGCGGGAACGTGAAAACACTAAGGTCAATGCGTCCTTCTGCATCGGAAACCATCTGAATGAGGCGATCTTCCGCTGTACTGATCTCAACAGTAACGCCTGGAATCCTTTCGCTAGTAGTTTCATCGGTGAAAACCACTTGTTGGGCGAGGACTTGAAAAGAGGTCAAAAAAAGGCAGAAGAAGGTCTTTAATTTCATTATTTAGAATTAATCTTAATAGTCACAAAAGTAGAGGCTACAGCTCAACCTTGAAATCGCTAGGTCTAGGGAATTTCAATCACTAGACTTAGTGATTGGAGAGCGGTGTCTGCTTAAAGATTGACCCAGCCTTGCTTGACGGCGTAAATGATGAGCTCGGTTGGAGACTTCAGGCCCAGTTTTTTTAAGATGTTTTTACGATGTGAATTCACCGTATGAATGCTGACATGCAATTGATCGGCGATCTGAGCTGAGGAATTTCCCTGCGTAACCAAATGAATGATCTCCATCTCTCGCTCACTCAACTCGAGCTCTGGATTTTGTTCCTGGTCGGCAATGAGCTCGATAACACTTTGGCAATAAAATTTACCTCCGTCTTGTATAAGCTTGAGCGCGGTTTGTATTTCTTCTTCGCTGCAGCGTTTGGTTAGAAAGCCCTTAATGCCGGCACTAATGAATTGCCTCACGCGCATGGGGTCATCGTTGTCTGAGATCACGAGAAAATGAACGCGAGGAAAATCAACGACTACTTGATGCAGTTCCTGGGCTAAGGCCGCTGAAAACAACGAATAATCGAATACCACCAGGTCGTGAGACTGTTTTGCTAACTGCTGACCAAGGGGTTGAGAAGCGTCCAGAATTTCCACCGCTTTGACCTTAGGATTGTCGTCTAGCACGGTGCGGATCCCTTGGCAAGACAGTAATTGTGGGTCGTAGATGGCGGCGCTGTTCAATTCTTTTTATTTAGACTCAATACAAACAGCGCAAAGATAAGGATGGTTTTAAATTTTCATGATTTGCTGCTTATTCTTTCTTTGGTTTAGGAAGGAGGAGGAGAAATTAGGGCCTGTTGATAATGATTTCCTGTACATCGGATGAGACAGGTAACGCCTTGACGACCTTGTCGTTTGATTCCATGAAAATGTAGTCTGTGTTTTTTCCGATCAATTTTCCTTTCAGCACACGCTGATCAGATTCAAAAACGACCTCGATCATATCGGATGCTTTCTGATAATCCTCGTACATTTTCTCTCCATAAAAACTCGATGCCAAGTAAAAATACAGCACCAGAGTGACGCCAAACATATAGGGTCTGTACTTCAATGAGAATTCCTTGGTCATACCGAAATTGAAGCGTTTGTGTGCATTTGGCCATTTACGTTGCCATAGATTATCGAGTAAAAAGAAAACCCAGACTATAATGAAGGTGGCGAAGGCAAAGAGCATGAGCTGCACATTTTTCACCGGTGCGAGTAAAAAATCGAGCACATCAGCATATTCGAAAATGTTGATGCCAAAGCGCTTGTAATAATCAAAGTCGAACATCATACCGATGATAACAACCGTCAAATAACCTAACGTAATGTAGGCCTGGCTATCAAGGATTGGTTTTTTACTCATTACGTGTGTAAGATAGGCATTCTGACCTTCAATTCCCCAACTCAATGATGACGCTGAGATGCGATGGTTCAACTCATCAGGATGGAGAAAATGAGGAAAATGGAGAACTAAAAGCGGCGCTCAAGACTTATATAAAACATGGAATTACAAGGAAAACTAGCGATCGTAACAGGTGTCAGCAAAGGCATTGGTTTAGAAACTGTAAAACAATTATTGGATGCGGGCATGGTAGTGGCCGGATGGGGAAGAACCAATAACGACATATCAAATGAAAATTATCACTTCTTTAAAACCGACGTGAGCAGTTGGGAAGAGGTGCAAGCTTCTTTCCAGGCGACCAGAGACAAACTAGGGAAAGCCTCCGTATTGGTGAACAATGCAGGGATGGGCTACCAAGGCTTGATCCATGAAATGGATGTGGAAGAATGGCGTTACATGTTTGACCTGAACGTGCACGGCCTCTTCTATTGCATCAAACTGGCAGTGCCGGACATGATCGAGATGGAAGAAGGGCATATCGTGAATATCTCTTCGATAGCAGGGACTAATGGAGTAAAGACCATGAGTGGTTATGTCGGTACGAAACATGCCGTTACTGGGATCGGTCACTCGATCTTCCAGGAGCTGCGCGATCATGGCATCAAGGTAACCACCATTTATCCGGGGAGTACCAATACCAATTTCTTCGATAGCATTGAATTTGCCAACGCCAATGAGAACATGATGCGTCCGGAGGATATTGCTACGACCATACGGCAATCGGTAGAAACACAAGCGAATTACCACGTAGTTGATGTTGAAATTCGTCCCTTGATGCCGAAGGGAAAGCCGGCGAAGTAGAGATTGGATAATAGTTTTTAGTAAATAGATAGTAAAAGTCTCGGACAAGGAACCGAGACTTTTTTAATTGTCGTCGCGCAAGATGAATTTTGAATAGAATTGTGTTTCACTTATCACCAGTCATCAATCAAAACTTCCAGCTACGGTCTTCACACTTCCGACTTCTCCACTATCTTTGACAATTCTGCTAACGAATCTACGTTCATTCATCAATGTCGGTAAAGGTTACTGAGCTTACGAAAATCTACGGATCGCAAAAAGCGGTCAACGCCATCACATTTGAGGCGAAAAAAGGGGAGGTCTTGGGGTTTCTAGGACCGAATGGTGCCGGTAAATCGACGACGATGAAAATGGCCACTGGATATATTCCGCCAAGTACGGGCCTGATCGAAGTTTGTGGTTTGGATGTGGTGAAGGACGCCGAGCGAACGCGTCGACTCATTGGCTATTTGCCGGAAAATAATCCCTTATACCTCGACATGTATGTGAAAGAATACCTTCAATTCATCGGCCGGGTGCATGGAATGAAGGGCGTGCTGCTGAAAGAACGCATGGCCAACATTATTGAAGAATGCGGACTTCAGAAAGAACAGCACAAGCAGATCGCGGCGCTCTCGAAAGGCTATCGGCAGCGCGTGGGTTTGGCACAAGCGCTGCTGCACGACCCTGAGGTGTTGATCCTGGATGAACCCACAACAGGCTTAGACCCGAATCAATTGGTTGAGATCAGGGCACTGATTAAAAAACTCGCCAAAGACAAAACGGTCATTCTTTCCACCCACATCATGCAAGAAGTGCAAGCCATCTGCGATCGCGTGGTGGTCATCAATAATGGAGAAATTGTTGCGAATGAGTCCATCGACCAGATCAAAGCAGGGGTTCAAGTGCTGAAGATCGAGTTTCAAGCCCAGATCGACGAGGCGGCCTTGCGTAGCTTTGGCGATGTTCGCCGCATAGCGGAAAACACCTATGCACTCCGCACACGAGTCAAAAAAGACATACGCCCTGAGCTTTTCGAACTGGCAAAGTCGAGCGGCTGGGTGATCCTTAGCATGAATCGGGAAGAACAAGATTTGGAGAGCTTTTTCCAACAGAAAACGAAAGCACGGAAATGAGGCAGATACTGTTAAAGGAACTGAATCAATTTTTGAGCTCGCTCATTGCCTATGTAGTGATCGGTGTTTTTCTCACCGGCATTGGTTTGTTGATGTGGGTGTTTCCTGATACCTCTGTTTTGAATTACGGCTTTGCCGACATGGAAACCTTGTTTTCCTTAGGCCCCTATGTGTTCATGTTCTTGATTCCGGCCATCACCATGCGCATGCTGGCAGAAGAGAAGAAGAACGGGACCTTAGAAACCCTGCTCACCAGTCCATTATCTGAATGGCAAATTGTGCTGGGTAAATATTTTGCTGCCTGTCTCTTGGTGATCTTTGCCGTATTGCCTACGCTCATCTATGGCTATTCAGTCTATCAATTGGGCAATCCTGTAGGTAACCTGGACATTCCAGGCATCGTGGGTTCCTACATTGGGCTGTTATTATTAGGCGGTGTATTCACCGCCTTTGGCTTGGCTGCTTCGGCGTACACAGAGAATCAGATCGTTGCCTTTATGCTGGCCATTTTCCTCTGTTTCTTTATGTACACAGGCTTGAGCTCCATTGCCGCCTTATTTCCTGCCAATAGTGCCATTTATGTGGAGGACTTAAGCTTAAGTTACCACTACGATGCCCTAAGCAGAGGATTGATCGATACCCGTGACCTTACCTATTTTGTGTCTGTGATCATTTTCGTGCTGATTCTGACCCATTGGAAATTGGCTGCACGAAAGCTGAGTTATCGACCGATTCGAGCCAGGTTGTATCAACGCATTGGTTTGGGCTTACTGGCTCTGCTGTTGTTCAATGTGGTGGCGGCAAACTTCTTCTTTCGAGTCGACCTTACGGAAGACCAGCGCTACACCTTGCAGCCGGCAACCAAACAAATGCTTAGTCAGATCGACCGCCCCATGACCATCGAAGTATTGATCGATGGAGACATACCGCCTGGCTTCGAGCGACTCAAGCGCGCCATTATCGAGACCATTGAAGAATTCAATGTCTACACTCAAGGGGAGATCGCTTACTTTTTCTCGGATCCGAGTAGTGCAGAAACTGCAAAAGAGCGCAACGAAAATTACCAATACTTAATGCAGCAGGGCTTCGAACCTACCCGTGTGTTTGACACTGAAGACGGGAAGCAGACGCAGAAGATCCTGTTCCCTTATGTGATCATTCGATACGATCAGCGAGCGGCAGGAGTGCGCATGCTGAAAGGCTCGCAGTCGGCAGGTTCCCAACAGCAACTGAATCAGTCGATAGAGGGCATTGAGTTTGAATTGGCAGTGGGCATACAGCGCTTGGCCAAGATCAACCGAAAACGAATCGGGTTGGTGCGAGGTCATCAGGAGCTGGACTCTTTGGATATTGCAGGATTTTTGGGGGAAATGATCCAGTATTTTGACATGGATGAGGTGCAATTGGTCGATCCAAAAGCACTCCATGATTACGACGCCCTGGTGGTCGCAAAGCCTTTGCGTCCTTATCGTCCAGCCGAGAAATATGTGTTGGATCAGTACATCATGCATGGCGGCAACGTGGTGTTTATGATCGATGCCCTAACCACCGATATGTCGCGGGCAGGAGGGCTTGGAACCATTGCCGAATCGGTAGATCATCAGCTCGACGATTTACTGTTTCGCTACGGCATTCGCCTGAACGACGATTACCTGCAGGACATTCAGAATTTTGGGCGTTACCCGGTTGTACTCGATGGAGCAGAGGATGTCATCAATTTGCCTTGGCCTTTTTATGCCTCAGTCAATCAATTCACTAGGCACCCCATCACGAAAAACCTTGATGCTGTCTATGCCCGTTTCTTTGGCACCATCGATACAGTAAAAGCAGAAGGGGTGAACAAGACGGCATTGATGAGGACATCGCCTTACACAAGGGTGTTCAGCAGCCCAGCCAGAGTAGCCTTTGAAGATTATGCGAACCAGCCCGATGTGGCTTTGTACAACCATGGTGAAGAGTCTGTCGCCTATCTCTTGGAAGGGAATTTCACCTCTTTATTTCGGAACAGGGTATTGCCCGACTCCATCGATAAAACCTATTTCCTTGATCGTGGAATGCCGGCTAAACTTGTGGTGGTGTCAGATGGTGACCTCATGCGCAATGAGAAGAACCTGTCGACGGGTGCACCGTACGAGCTAGGCTATAACCCTTTTGCGGAGCAAGGCGAGAAACTCAAGTATGCGAATCGAGACTTTCTTTTCAATGCCTTGGCCTATCTGGCAGATGAAAATGGGGTGATCACCTCTCGGAAAAAGGAAATCACCTTGCGTCCGTTGGACCGCGTAAAAATTCAGCAAGCAAAAACCTACTGGCAACTGCTCAATATGATCGCACCATTAGCGGCCCTACTCTGCTTCGGGTTGATCAGAGGATACTGGAGAAAAAGAACCTACGCGCGTTAGTAGGAGGGCAGATTCGGATCGATCTCTCGTGACCAAGCCAATACGCCTCCCACAAGATTGTACAAGTTGGTGTAGCCGTGGTTCGCTTCTAACCATTCGATCACATCACCACTTCGCTTGCCGCTGCGGCAATGCACAATGACTTGTTTGGTTTTGGAGATCTTGTCCACGTTGGAGGGTATGGTACCCATAGGGATGAGCTCAGCACCAATAGCAGCGATCTCTACCTCGTACGGTTCTCGTACATCGATCAGCTGAAAATCGGCTTGATCATCCATTAATTGCTTTAGCTCTTTGACGGTTATTTCTTTCATTGTTAAGCTTTTTTAGGCTTAAAAAGTGTGGTCAAAGGTACTGTCTTCCTTGCAAAGCCCTGTAACTTTTGTTACCAAATTGCGAATGTAAGGGAATTTGTTCTTGCATACGGGGTTTAAACAATTTCCAGACGGGCAAATTGGCCACAATTGATTCGCTATATCGATTTTATTTCTAACTTTAAGCGCTTAAAAATATCTACGCTAACCAATCATATATTTATGAAGTTAATTGTTTCTTCGGCCGAGCTGCTTAAAAGACTTTCAAACATCAATGGGGTCATCACCACCAATCCTGTGGTACCAATTCTTGAGAATTTTCTTTTTGAGATCAGTGACGGGTTGTTGACTATCACTGCGTCTGATCTTCAGACATCTATGATCACTGAGATCGATGTGGAAGCAAAGGAAGATGGAAGCATTGCGGTTCCGGCACGTATCCTGATGGATACCTTGAAGAACCTACCAGAACAACCGGTAACTTTTTCGATCGATAAAGAAACGTATAGCATAGAGATCAATAGCGACAATGGACGCTACAAACTGGCAGGTGAGAACGCGACAGATTTTCCTAAGGTACCTGAGGTATCGGATGGCTACTCTGTAGATATGTCGACTGAGGTGTTGAGCAGCGCCATCAGCAATACCATTTTTGCCACCAGCAACGATGAACTTCGCCCGGCCATGACCGGTGTTTTTGTCAAATTAGACGAAACGAACACCACCTTTGTGGCTACGGATGGACATCGATTGGTGAGGTACAGAAGAGTAGATGTGGCCTCTGACTCAGGCATGTCGATCATTATTCCAAGAAAGGCCTTGAATTTATTGAAATCCACGCTGCCTTCTGAGAACTCCAATGTGATCGTCGAGTTTAATCCGTCAAACGCATATTTCAGTTTCAATAACATCAAAATGATCTGCCGTTTGATCGATGAACGATTCCCAGATTATGAGAACGTGATCCCTCAAGAGAATCCGATCGAGATGAGCATCGACAGAAATGAACTGTTGGGTTCCTTGAAGCGAATTTCGATCTATGCTAATAAAACGACCCATCAGATCCGCTTAAAGATCACGGGCAGTGAACTGACCATTTCTGCGGAGGACCTGGACTTCTCTAACGAAGCAAAAGAAACATTGGCTTGTGAGCATACGGGCGAAGACATTGAAATTGGATTTAACGCCAAGTTCTTGGTTGAAATGCTCGGCAACTTACATTCTAAGCAAGTGACCTTGCAGATGTCGGCACCGAATAGAGCCGGGTTATTAGTGCCGGGTGAAAAGGACGATAGCGAAGATATTTTAATGCTTGTGATGCCGGTAATGCTGAATAGCTACTAAGCGAACGAAATAAGAAAGATGAAAGGAGCCTTGGCTCCTTTTTTTTGTGCTTAATCCTTAAGCGATCATCTGCTCCAGAAAGCCACCGACAAAATAAGCTAGAATAGCTGCCGAACCACCCAAGAAAAGGGTTTCCAACATACTTTTGATTTTACTGGTTTGCGTTACTTGCCCTTTGGCAATGCCAATGCCGGCAAAGGTGATGAAGGTGAGGGTGGAGGAGATCCAAAAGAGGTCACCACTCACCTGAGTACCGGAGTAATCAACGATGTAGACGATCAACGGAATGAAGCCCAACAGGATAAAAGAAATAAAGGTGACCAAACCCATTTGAAAAGGAGACTTGCTTTCTTTTTGCATTTCCAACTCCTCCTTCATCATCACGTCGACCCAGCGGTCTCTATCTTCTGTGATCTTGTCGACCACTTGTTCGAGCAGCTCGCCTTCGAATCCTTTGGCTTCGTAGATCTCACGGATCTCCTCCCGTTCTTTCTCCGGTAGGTTGTCGACTTCCCAGTACTCAATGGCTTTGTGTTTTTCGTACTGCTGTTGTTCTGATTTGGTGGAAAGGTAGGCCCCCACCGACATGGCAAAGCCATCGGCTATCAGATTGGCAAAGCCTAAAATGATCACAATGGAACTCTCCAAATGGGCGCCAGCAGCACCGGCCACCACAGCAAAAGTGGTGACACTTCCATCAATGCCACCATAAATGAACTCACCGATGAAATCTTGGAATTTAGAATACCACGTGTTCTCTCCGTGAAGGGATTGCTCCGAGTGCTTAGCCATACATAAAACTAAGCATTTACTTCAAATTTGAAACCTATTACTCGACCCGCTCGATATGAGCGCCAAGCGCATTGAGTCGGGTATCGATGTGCTGATAACCTCTGTCGATCTGTTCCACATTGTCGATCACGCTGGTGCCTTCAGCAGACAAGGCGGCGATCAACAAGGCTTGTCCCGCTCGAATGTCAGGCGAAGTCATGCGAATGCCTTTCAACTTTTGCTGGCGATTCAAGCCAATGACCGTAGCCCTATGAGGGTCACACAAGATGATCTGAGCACCCATGTCGATCAACTTATCCACGAAGAATAGCCGGCTTTCAAACATTTTTTGGTGTACCAGCACGGTGCCTTTGGCTTGTGTGGCAACGACCAACACAATACTCAGAAGGTCGGGTGTTAAGCCCGGCCAAATGGCATCGGCGATGGTCATGATCGAGCCATCGATAAAGGTTTCTATCTCGTAACGGTCTTGTGCAGGCACATAGATGTCATCTCCTTTGAATTCCAGGTGAATGCCTAATCTTCGGAAGGTATCAGGGATCAAACCCAATTGATCGATGCGACAGTCCTTAATGGTCAGTTCAGATTGTGTCATGGCAGCTAAGCCAATGAAAGAACCGATCTCGATCATATCAGGTAGCATGGTGTGGTCAGTTCCTCTAAGGGATTCTACTCCTTCAATGGTGAGTAAGTTGGACCCAACTCCGCTGATCTTTGCCCCCATGGCATTGAGCATTCGACACAATTGTTGCAAGTAAGGTTCGCAAGCAGCATTGTAAATGGTGGTTTTTCCCTTGGCCATTACCGCGGCCATCAGAATGTTAGCTGTACCGGTTACTGAAGCTTCGTCCAACAACATGTAGCAACCCACCAGATGTGAGGCATCGATGTGGTACATGCCGGTTTGCTTCTCATACAAGAAGCGTGCACCCAATTTTTGGAAACCAATAAAATGCGTGTCTAATCTTCTGCGCCCAATTTTGTCTCCACCCGGTTTAGAAATTTTGCCTTTGCCAAAGCGGGCCAACAGTGGGCCAAGAATCATGATAGACCCTCTTAAAGAAGAGGCTTTTGTTCGGAATTCTTGCGTTTCGAGGTAATCAATATCGACGTTCTTGGCACAAAACTCATAGCTTTCATGGCCAATGTACTTGACTTCCACACCCATTGCGGCCAATAACTCAATGAGTTTATTGACGTCACGGATATCAGGAACTTTATGAAGCGTTACCTTTTCAGGAGTCAGTAGAACAGCACATAAGATTTGCAGTGCTTCGTTTTTGGCGCCTTGTGGTGTCAGGTCTCCCGAGAGTTTAGCGCCACCTTCGATCACGAAAGAGGCCATCTAGTTTCTTCTTTTGTGTTTGTAGTTTCTTCCTCTATTGCGGTTGTTCGAATATTCACGGTTTTGCGGACGTCTTTCTTTGACATTATTATCCCAGAGTCCGTATTCTTTCACTTTTTCAATGTCGATGTCGAGTTGATTGTTCGACAATTGTTTGATCTGCTTGAGAATGATCTCGTCTTCGATGTTGTCTTTGTTCCAGGTGTTGTAGAAGCCTTTCATTAAACGACCGATGTGAATCATGGCAGATTCTTTGGTCTCTGGGTCTTCCATTTTAATGGCTTGCTCGATCATGATCTCAACGCTACGGCCGTAGTGTAAGTATTTGATCTTTGAGCTCTTGTAAGCCACTCGCTGTGGTTTTTTACCCAATGACTCCGCTTCGGGCATAGGGAAAGGAGCTTCAACATCTAAATCGAATTTCGAAATGTTATAGAGGTCGTCCCATACTTTTTGATCGTAGTCTTGACCGTCTTTGACATTCGGGTTGATCTGTCGCATCAGATCGGTAAGGGTTTTGGCGTATTCGCTACGCTTTTCCTTGTCCTCTATGGTTTTGATATGCTCTACGAGTTTCTGGATGTTACGTCCATACTCCTTTAATCGAACGTCTGTTCTTTCTGTATTGTATTCTAAATGCATCTTTAATGATATAAAGCCCTAAAGTAAGCAATCTAATGCTCCTATTGTAACGGTGGATGAGTTTTTAGCTTTTCATTTAGAAACGATAACCCAAGCTAACCCCTAGGTTGAGGGGTTGGACGTTTAGGGTGTCCTTAAAGTCAGGCCTGAAATTAGTAGCAGGTACCCAACGAGTAGTTTGAATAAAATCAAAATTAGTTTGCGAGTAAGCCAATTTGAGCCCGAGGTTTAAATGGTTAGATAGGGCAAGTATAATTGTGAGATTGGTCTTGAATAGAGCGCTATTGAGCTCCTCCATCTCTCCCCAAGATTGCCAGTTCGTGGTAAAATTATTTTCAATATCAAAAATGTAGGAGGCTATATAATTTGGATAATTCATTTTTGAAAGTCCATAACCTAAGCCTATTCCGAATTGCCAGTCCTCAACAAAATGGTTAGCCTCTATCATTGGTACTAAGTATTGCATCTTATAGTCGCTATGGCTGAATGAATAATCATTTTGAAAGAGTTCAGAAATAAAGTGTTTCGAAGCCTCAGTATCTACTGTATTTGTTTGCTGGTCTACCTGTAAACTAAGCTTTAAAAATGAATCAATCTGAAAGCCGCCTGTAATCTCGAGAAATGTGCCGTTTTGAGCCATTCCGCGATTTTTCCTTTTGTAACCCTATAGCGACTGTGGTGGCTAATTCTTCCTAATATAACATGGATTGCAATGGAGTATTTTTTGCAAAGTGGCCTAGTGGAAATGCGACTCCTGCATCAAGCTGTATTGAAAATTTACTCTGCGCTAGGCATAAATTTGCTATTAAAAACGAGCTAGTAATGAACACTCTAATTTTCATAACAGCTTTTTGATTTCATCTAGTCATCTTTTCTGATTAAAAGAATTTTATTTATATTAAATAAGTATTATTATTGAGATATAAAATCATAAAAAAACACACAATATGAAAAAGTTTATTACAAAATCAGGAAAGGGTTTAATTGGTTTATTTTGCCTTAAGCTTCTTTTATTCTCATTTTTATTAATTGTTCAATCGTGTCAAGAGACCGTCAAACCTGATAATCAGTTTGATGCTAAGGTAGGTGAAAGATATCAGTCGTTTGTCTCTGAGGGAATTTTAAGGAATTCAAAAGGTAGTTCGGCCAATACACAAACGGCAGATTTAACAGATGACAGAGCACAAGAATTATTATCGGAATTCACTCAAGAATCTATTCTTTTTTTGGAAGGAATGGGATTTAGAAAAGAAGATATTGAAACGGAATTGGGGGGTGCAAATAGTCCGATAACGGGCGCGATTGCATATATAATATTGCAGAGCCTAGAAAAGGAGTCACGGCGAATGAGCAATATAGATCTCAATCAATTAATGTTCAATCAGGCTTATGCGGAAGGTGAGATAGTAGATTGTATTGGCGAAGCTTTTGGCTTTGCTGCGGTGGGATACATTCTCCAGTATGGAATTGAGGAAGCAATAGAACATTATGGAAAAAAGGGATTGATCAAAGTACTCGGCAAAGCGGCAGGACGTACCTTAGGTTGGGTTGGATTAGCAATTGCGGCATACGAATTTGCAGATTGTATGGCTGAAGAGATGGATTAACATGAAAACATATTTATTAATACTATTTGGAGCGTTATTATTCTCCGAAGTTCTATGGTTTTTAACTCGAAACCTATTCAAGAAGAATAATCGACCAATTCAATTAATTTTTCTTAAAGGAGTTTTGAGGGGGGTATTTGGGGTTATAGGAATGGTATTGACATATTTGATTATTAATTAGTCCTTTCATACTCCCAAGATTGTCTAGAAATTGACACAGTAAGAATTAAGCTCTTTTATTCATGAGCTTAATTCTTATTTATTTCGTCTTTCCATAAAACACAGGGTTTTAGTACATGTAGAAACCAATCATTTCTGATGCTAATTATTCTCCACAATCCTCAACTTCGCAAAAGTGAGTAGGAGTGTTTTCTCTCCATAATCTTCAAAGAGCGCTACCAATAACATTTAAAAACGATAACCCAAGCTAACCCCTAGGTTGAGGGTTTGGACGTTTAGGGTGTCCTCAAAAGTAGGGTTGATATTGCCACCAGGAAAAACTCGAGTTGTTTGCTCATAATTGTAGCTCGATGAATTGTAATTTAAATGAACCTGTGCTGATAAACGCTGCGTCAATTTTTGGTTATAAGACAATTCAATACATTATTGACGAAATTCGATTTTGACTTTCTTCAGTCCTAAAAAAAGTAGGGCTATTTAGAAAATCTAAACTAATGGAGTAGGAAGGATAGTTCATTGAGCTATATCCAATATTTAATCCTAGCTGTATACTATTAGAACCAAATTCTTTTTTTAATGCCATACCAGGTAGAATGTATAGATTTTCATTATTGACATGTGCCATGGTTTGTTCAAACTGTCCATTGATGGATCTCAATTCCTCTATGGCAGTTCCATTGATTGGATTGTTAGTTTGACCTACAATCATTGAAAAGACAAAAATTTTGGTTAGTTGATAGTTTGCATCGAGTTCTAAAAAGTACCCGTTCTCAGCGAATCCATTCTTCTCTTTTGAAAAACCAATATTCCAAGTGTCAAGCAGTGGATCGTATACAGCTGATTCAATTGCGTTTTGATTAGCAAAACTTCCAATAGGAAATGCTATCCCTCCCCCCAACTCAATTGACAAACGGCTCTGTGCCGAAGAAGAAAAAACAAAAAGTAGAAATCCCAGCGTGATAAGGCATTGTGTGAACCGCATAGTATAATTTAATCTATTATCCTCAGTTTCGCAAAAGTGAGCAGCAAGGTCTTTTCACCGAAGTCTTCAAAGATCACAACAGCCTTTTTGTTAGCCCCGCTTACATCAATCTTTCTCACTTTACCAAAACCAAATTTCGGATGTTCCACCTTTTGTCCTTCTTGTAAATTGGAGGTATCGCTCGGCCTGAAATCCGGTGAAGGTTGATGATACTTTGGTGGCGCTTTGGGTTGTTCTCGCTTGCTTTTGATCAGGTTCCGGGCATAATTGCTTCTGAACCCCGGTGGTTGGTCATCTCGGCCTAGCTTGGGTTCTCTGCTCCCAAATCGGGTATTGATCGAGATAAAGCTAGGGTCTACTTCTTCGATGAACCGACTAGGCTCACAATTCAATAAACGACCAAAACGGTAGCGCGAAAGGGCATAGGAGAAGTATAAATTCTTTTTGGCACGTGTGATGGCGACATAAAAAAGCCTGCGCTCTTCTTCTAAGTCAGCCCGGCTACTCATCATCATTTGTGAGGGGAAGAGGTCTTCTTCCAATCCCACAACAAAGACATTGTTAAACTCCAATCCCTTCGCCGAATGGATGGTCATCATGGAAACAAAGTCAGTTTGTTCAGGGTCCTCGTTGTCTGCGTCGGTCAATAAGGCCACGTCTTGCAAGAAAGCACCAATGCTCTTGTCTTCTTGCTCCGGATTGTCGGTAAATTCCTTGATGGCATTCAGCAATTCCTGCACGTTTTCGTACCGATTTAGTCCTTCGATCGTCTTGTCGGCATACAGCTCTTTGAGAAGGCCTGAACTCTTGGCAATATGATTGGCCGCCTCGAAGGCATCCTTTGTTTCTGCATAGATCTTAAAGCTGCGCACTAAGGTGACAAAGCCATTGACGGCATTCGCCGCACGGCCACCCAAAAAGGAATCTGCATTTTCCAATACTTCCCAAAGCGGGATATCGTGTTCAAAGGCAGCCACTGTGATTTTCTCGATGGTCGTTTGACCGATCCCTCGTTTGGGTAGGTTGATGATGCGTCGGAACGATTGTTCATCTTCAGAATTGATGGAATACCTCAAATACGCCATGAGGTCTTTGATCTCTTTGCGCTGGTAAAAGCTCAAACCACCATAGATGCGGTAGGCGATACCTGATTTACGCAAGGCTTCCTCAATCGCTCTCGATTGACTATTCGTTCTGTAGAGCACGGCAAAGTCACTGTTCTTGAAATTGTCGCTAGCCTTCTTTTCGAAGATCATGGAAGCGACAAAACGACCTTCTTCATTGTCCGAAATGGACTTGACCAGTTCAATGCGATTTCCCTCATCGTTAGCTGTCCAAACGGTTTTTTGAAGTTGTCCCTTGTTTCGTGCGATAACCGAATTGGCCGCATTCACAATGTTTTGGCTGGAGCGATAGTTCTGCTCCAGCTTGATGACCTTGAGCTCTGGAAAATCCTTTTCGAAGTTGAGGATATTCTCAATGTTCGCGCCGCGGAAAGCATAGATCGATTGGGCGTCATCCCCTACCACGGCAATGTTCTGACTTACGGAAGCCAATTTTTTGGTGATCAGGTACTGAGAAACGTTCGTGTCTTGAAACTCATCGACCATTACATACTTGAAGCGGTGCTGGTACTTATTCAATACATCAATATGATCGCGAAACAATACATTGGTATTGAAGAGCAGGTCGTCAAAGTCCATGGCATTGGCTTTGAAGCAACGCTGGCAATAGATGCGGTAGATCCTGCCCATTTCCGGTTTTTGTGCCGAGGCATCGTCAGCGGCATAAATGGGATTGCTGTTGTATTCTTCCCAGGAAACCAAACGGTTCTTGGCACTTGAAATGCGGTTCAACACCACATTCGGTTTGTAGACCTTATCATCCAAGCCATTCTCTTTGACGATGGCTTTGATCAGTGACTTGGAATCGTCTGTGTCGTAGATGGTGAAGTTACTGGGGTAGCCTAAGCGATCGGCCTCTGACCTGAGAATTCTGGCAAAGATGGAGTGGAAGGTACCCATCCATAGGTTACGGGCATTGGAACCCACTACACTCTCAATCCTTTCCCGCATTTCCTTGGCCGCTTTGTTGGTAAAGGTGAGCGCCAAAATATTGAAAGGATCAACCCCTTTCTCTTGGATGAGGTAGGCGATGCGAAAGGTCAACACCCGCGTTTTGCCCGATCCGGCACCCGCAATGATCATGGCAGGTCCTTCGGTGTTCACCACACCTTCGTATTGGGGTTCATTTAATGTTGAGAGGTAATTCATTTACTCGTATCCTTTGGCTTGTCATAAAACTCTTGAAATGGGCAAATGAAAGCGCTTTTGAGTTTTATGCGTCATTCTGAGCTTGTTTCAGAATCTTATCAATAAAAGACCCTGAAACAAGCCTGCCTGCGGAAGGCAGGTTCAGGGTGACGAACTAATTATCACGCAAGGTAAGACATGTAACTAATTTTTAGCAACCAATTTTGAGAAGTATTGGTAGCGAGTTATGATATATCGAAAAAGATGATGCGGAATTTATTACAGCCTATTTCTTGTTATTGATGCCTTTCTTGAGAAAATATAGCGCAAAACATGAATATGTTACATGCAAATAAGCGAATGCAGGAGTTTGCCGGTCGTAAACTAGGCTTCCAACTATAAAAGGTAAGCTAATAAGGCCACTTATAATAATTGAGGCAGCCAGCAATTTGTGTTTGTGTTTAATTCGGGGTTTCACCTGTGAATATCATTAAGCAAGACGCAACGAATTCTCTTCAAAAAACTCACTGAAGAAATTATGACTTTCCATAAGCTGACCCGGAGATCCCGCAAGACTGATAGTATTGTTTTCCAAGATGTATATTTTATCGGCTTTTGCAGCAGTCGTGATTCTATGGGTCACTAGAAAAATGATTTTGCCTTTTTTGAGTCCATCTAGTAAATCCAGCACAAAATGCTCAGTTTTTCTATCTAAAGAAGAAGTAGCTTCATCCAGCAATAGTATTTCCGGATTGGTCCATAAGGCTCTAGCCAAACTGACTAATTGTTTTTGTCCACCTGAAATGTTTACACCTTCTTCTCCTAGAATGGTAGCATAACCTTGAGGAAATGCCTTGAAAAATTGATCGAAGCCATATTCAGTCATAAATGCTTCTAAGGCCTTTGGGTCTATTTCTGTTTCGCCAAGAATGATATTATCGATCAGGCTTCCATTAAAGATTTTGACGTCTTGAGGAACCACACCTATTAGAGATCGAATAGTCTTCGTGTTGAATTCATCATAATTGAGGCTGTCAATTTGAATGGAACCTGCCTCCGGGAAATAGAATTTCTGAAGAACTTGAAGTAGCGTGCTTTTGCCACCGCCACTCTCTCCTAACAGACAGACAATCTCTCCTTTATTGAGTGTGAGATTGAGGTTTTTGAGCAATTGTTTTCTTCCCGGAAATCTGAAGCTGAGCTGTTCAATGGTCAGGGTTTGGATTTGCGCTAATGATTCTATGGCGTCAGCATGAGTCGACTCAGGCTCAACTGAAGTAAACTCATACATTCTGTCAAAGGCTATTTTTGCTTCTCGCACTTGAATGTTAGCTCGAGCAATTGCTTCAATGGCTGGAAAAATACCACCCGCCATTGAAAATAATGCCACTAGCTCCCCAACTTGTAGAGTTTCTTGAATCACTAGAAATGAGGAAAAGGCTAAGACACCTCCCATGGCCAAAACTCCTACAATTTGCGTCAAGACGCCATACTCAGTGCCTACAAGCCCTAGATCGTAGACCTTGTTTTGAAAATGGCCATAAATTGATTCTGTGATTTTACTAAATATCGATTCTTTGCTCTGGTTTTTGATTACTTCAATGCCCTGAATAGTATCGACATAATTGCTTTCATTCAAGGCATAAGCTTGCATTACCTCTCTTTGTCCAGAGGTGATGGGTTTAGTATATTTCCATACCAGATAAATGTATATAGGCACAAAGGCTAGTAAAAGAACTCCCACTTGCCAAGAATAGACAAAGACAAAAACCAAGGAAGTGATGCCTACAAGGAATTGAATCAGCGTGTCTCCAAGAACAAAACTTATTGTTCTTTGAATTCTGTTTGTATCATTCATTCGGGCTATTAATTCTCCCGTTTTCCGTGTGTCGAAAAACCTTTTAGGTAGGTAGAGTAATGCGCTATAAAAACTATGGATGATTCGGTTATTAAAGTCTTTAGATTGTCTGAGAATCAAAAGTGATCTCAAATATAGAATGCCCGATCTGGTCAGCAATAATGCAGTTAAAAGCACTAGACCAATGAATAGTCGTTCATTATCCTGATTAGGTAATATTTCATCAATTAATTTCTGTGAGAAAATGGCCGTGCTTATACCAAGTACTGAAATAACGAGTCCTAGAAATGTTGCTATAGCAAGAATCGTATAGTCTTCCTTTACCAAGTTTAAGAGCCATTCTCTTTTTTTGTTTTTTTGTTCTTCAACTTTCTCTAGCCTCTCGCTAGGTTTTAACAGCAATAAGGCTTTCGACTTCCAGATGCTAGAAAGTTGCTCTTCATTGAGTTGCTCAATGCCCTTTGCCGGATCAATGATGATAAAACGACCATTTTTGTAGCCAAAGACAATGATATAGTGCAGAAGTTTACCGTCAATGACCACATGAAGTAGGGCGGGGTGCTCTAGGGTTTTTAGATGTGCTATTTCTGCTTCGAATCCTTCAGCATCTAAACCTATCTGATTAGCTGCTTGATAAAGTCCTAATAAGGTTGTGCCGTCCTTTGACGTGCCACTTAATTCTCGAAGCTTTTCCAGGCTTATTTCCCCACCGTAAAACTTTAAAACTGTAGCCAGACAAGCTACACCGCAATCCGATTGATCTCTTTGCTTGGTAAATGACTTTTCTAAATGTGTGTGTTTGTTTTTTGACATTGGTTTTACTCCGTTTGATACGCCTTGAGAATTTCTTTAGGTTTCGTGAGGCCAATAAACTTTTTAAGCATGCGTCCATTCTGGTCATAAGCTAAAAAAGTGGGGAATTTGAGATTGCCATAGCGTTCCAACATCGACTCAATATCCATGTAGGCAAAATGCATATTGGGTAAAGTGTCTAGTCCGTAGGTTTTAGCGAATTTTTGAATGGAGTCTTTTTCATCATAACTAACCCAAAAGACTTCGAAATCTTTTAACTCTGCATGAGACTTTCGGAATTGCTCAGCATCTGCCTTGCAGAAATCACAGGAAGGGTGGAAAAGTGAAAGAATTGTGCTCTTTTTATCAATGGTGTCCCCTTTCTCTAAAAACTCAATATTATCTTTTGAAAGTGATTGTTGTTTTGCTTCAAGCTCTTTTTTTGCAGATACTTCTATTGTTAGCTTATAACCTAAGATGATTCCGATGAGGGTAAAGGCTGAAACCAGAAGCCAATGGATGTGTTTTTTTTGCATAGCTCAGGAGTTGGTGATTAGAAAGAAAGTTACTGCCAGAAGCCATAACACAAAAGCCGGTACATAAGAGCTCAAAGTGAGTTTCAAACCATCATTTAGGTTCTTCTTGATAAGTTTGGAAAGTAGAAAAGCTAATGTAAACCAGTAAAGAATCTCGAAAAGATTCAAAGACTGAAAAATGAAAAGCCAATAAGAAGGCAGAGTATCCCTTTCAAAAATACTTGCTAAAGATAAGGGGTGGAAGTTTTGTAAATCGGTTAAACTGAACTCTGGCGAAAAAATAGCTATGGCAAGAAGAAGATAATTTTTAATTGCAAATACGAGTTGTGTCCAAATTGTAATACCCCAGATTTCATTGAAAGTTTTCTTATGGCTTGAGATAAAAACCACTATCCAAATAATGGAAGTAACTAAAAGCGTCTTGATAAATATGAAAATGATTGAAATAGGATAACTGATCCATCTCCATTTTTTCCAGCTTTCAATAATTTTATCAATGCTATCTGAATTAAGTATGGAAATGTAATAGTTGTAAATGTCATTTTCAGACAACACCATTATATCAAGGATGAACAATGGTATTAGAGATACTGCTACTACTATCAGAAATTTTATTAAAGTTTTGCTGATCATTCTTTGCCTTTATTATACTCAATTGAAAAGGCTTCAGACAGTATGGTCATAGCTGAGCTCAGTATTATATAAGAGGTCTGACTAATTTTGTTTTCAGGGACTATCGATGTTGCTACTATGACTATTCCGACAATGGATAAGATTATTAGTGTGCTCTTCATTTTTTTGGTTAAAGAAACATGGTGTCAAAAATTGAAGTATTCTTTCGTTTTTGTAATCAAAATGTGCAAAAGAGTAGTCATAGTATAGTTAATCTGTCGCCATTTTTGATGTCTCAATAAAAATGCATTGATCATTTCTAGTTAAAGAATCTTGATGTAGAAATTTAAGTTATGTATTGCTCCCAACAGTTAATATTGAGAAGAAGTAGGTGGCCATGTAAAAAATCATGACTAGAATTAACCATCTTAATTGACTTATTGGTTATTTCAAGCACTATTAACGTTCTTTTTATTTAAAAGGATAAATGAGAATAATATTACAGGTACTAGGAAAAGTGATAAGTTCCATTGTGTTATTGAGTGTGTTTTTGGAAGATTCAAATTTGTGATAATAGAAAAAGTACCGATTGCTATAGTTGAAATAGCAACTAGAAATGATAAAGGCCCGATCAAATCTTTAAGCTGTTTTGGCCTGTTTGATTTATACAGAAAATTCGTGATAATAAGGTAAACAATTACTAAAATGCTGCTAGCAATGAGAGCCTCAGGTATATCATATCCTACCACTAAGAGACTTGAAAGAAAGAAAACTCCGTTAAGGATGTCCGAAATTTTACTAACCATACTTTTTCCGTAAAGATCCTTGTTTCCATTATGAGAGTCGTATTTAATAATGGGCAATTGAATTCTAATAAGAACTAGAGTAACCAATAGTTTTATAGTTACTAGTAAGTAGAAAGTAATGCTCGCAACCAAATTATCATGTTTGATGTCACTAATTGAGACAAAAAAATATAATGAGATTAGACTTAAAACAGTTACTAAGTAGGAGTGTAAATTTTTCATAATCCTATAAAAAGGGGCGATAAGCCCCGTTTCTTTTTAATCTTTGCAACCCATTACTATACCTACTGTACTTAACCAAGCTCCACCGAATAATAAACCTAAGGCCCCCATAGTAATTGCCGCTGGTGGGAATAGGAATGCGGTAGCGTATGCTACCCCAGCTGCTGCCACAGCCGCTCCACATACAAATTGTTCTTCAGTATACTGTCCACCTGAAACATTCTCCATTTTTTCAATACTCAAACTTTTCATTTTCTTTTTGTTTTTAGTTAAAATTCAAATTCAAAGCCAACACTGCCTAGGATGTTGTGTGTGCTTCTTGAAAACAAGAATAGAGTGCATTGCTGAAATAAAATTGCAGT
Source organism: Roseivirga sp. YIW32 (assembly GCF_057219245.1). NCBI lineage: Bacteria > Pseudomonadati > Bacteroidota > Cytophagia > Cytophagales > Roseivirgaceae > Roseivirga > Roseivirga sp. YIW32. The sequence goes on from NZ_JBXVVG010000001.1 coordinate 98,979, forward strand.
AGAGAATTTTCTGTGTTATAATTTCCTGAGCCTTTTATTTTGTTCATACGCTCTTCATTCATGGCTCTTGAGAAACCAAACTGCCAGTGAACATCATAATCATAGCAATAGGCGCAAATAGATAGATCATAATAGATCGGAGCACCCATGGATTTCATTAAATCAAGTGTGTTGTAGAGTTGGCGTTCGCTGATGTTCAATTTCCGGGCACATTCAGAAGGGGTGCCGGTGGCTTTACGCTTGATTAAACAATGTAACCTTTCGATTCTAAGGATTTGTTTGTGCATGTCTTTGTGTTTATCATTATAAATATGAAAAACATCATTATGCAATGCAATAACTAGGTTGACTTTTTTAGAAAAGAAATCTTCTGAACTAAGAATGTTTTTTAGCAACCAAATCGGCAAAGTATTGCTCGTAATTTGAGACAGTCTTTTCCATGGTGAACCGCTCATAAGCAGTGGCCAATCCATTCTTGATCAATCGTTGGCGTAGGGCACTATCCTCTAATACGCGTCGGATCTTTTTCGTTAAGCCGTCAATGTCATTATTTTCAAACAATAGGCCGTTCACCTCATCTTCGACGACATCCGGGATGCCCCCAAAGTTAGTGGCGATGACAGGACACTCCATGGCCATGGCTTCGACCAAAACCAAGCCAAATCCGTCCATGGTGGAGGCCAGTACGTTGACGTCGAGCAAACGGTAAACACTCAAAATATCTTCGGCAGGAAGTTTACCTAGCAAGTGCACGTCATTTTGGATGTTGTATTGATCCAAGTAAGGCTGGATCTGTTCAGGAAACGCACCCGCGAAGATCAGCTTTATACTCGGGTCATTGAGTCTGGCAATGGCCTCAATGAGCTGAGGCTGCTCCTTGAATCGAGAAATACAGCCTACCACCTTGTCTTGAGGCTTGAGTTGTAAGGCTTGTCGAAAGCCTTCCACCTTTTCTTCACTCCACTGTTGCAAGCGCTGTTCTGGGATGCCGTTATGGAGGACACGGATATGTCCCTCGGGATAGCCCTTCTCAACAAAAATGCGTTTCAGGCCCTCACTGATCACCACAATACCGGCTGTATTGCGCACGTAGAACTGTCGCTGTAGCCATCCGCCCGCGCTTAAGGGGTTTTGCCTGCGGGTATGCACGATCTGCACGTCAAGCTTGAACCTGAGTTTGGCAAAAATACTTGTGAACCGATCGTAACTTGATTGTGCGTTAATGACTTGAATGCCTTCTTTGCGAACAAGGTCTCGGATCTCGCGCCAATTGTTCACGTCAAATTTGCTCTTGATCTGCATGGGGACGCGTATAATGCCCGGGTGTTCGATCAACTCCCAAATGGGCATTTCAGGGCGTATGCCTGCATACACATGATGACCTCTGTCCGCTAAGCCTTTTGCCAAATAGGTAATGGAATAGGTAGAGCCTGCCATGCCGCCTTGATAGGTTAGGAAGAGAATACGAAGTGGTGTTGCAGCCATCAGCGCAAACTACCGCACTTCAGGAAAGAAATACAAGTTCATTGTGAGGCAAGTTCAGAAAGCAGCTTCCGAACAAGTTCTTTTACAGTTGCACTTTTTATTCGTTATTTTGCCACATGCCTGAGGAACAACACAACGAGGACCAGCAACAGGAAGAGCAGTTCAAAAAGCAGCACTACACTGAAGCGCAAAAAGCAGATATTTTCGATAAGGAGTTCATGGTACATGTCGATTCCATGTACAACTTCGCCTATCGCCTGACCTTTGACACGGATGACTCCAAAGACCTGGTTCAAGATACTTATTTAAAGGCATTTAGGTTCATCAATTCATTTGAGCGCGGAACTAATGCAAAAGCGTGGTTGTTCCGCATTTTGAAGAACAGTTTCATCAACGATTTCAGGAAGAAGAGTAAACAACCCGCAAAGGTCGATTACAACGAGGTAGAGCAGTTTTACAATTCTGATGATGCTGGAGCCAAGATCACCTCTGACCTCAGGGTAGAGGCAGTGCAGGACATGATCGGAGATGAGATCTCAGGGGCATTGAATGGCATACCGGTTGACTTCAGAACCGTGATCATACTTAGTGACCTGGAAGGGTTCACTTATGAAGAAATGAGCAAAATACTCGACATACCTATTGGAACGGTACGTTCGAGACTACATAGGGCTAGAAATATGATGAAAGAGAAACTAGCCGAATACGCAAAGGAAATGGGTTACGCTAAAAAAAATTAAGTCATGGGGGAGTTTAGGGATTGGTTTAAAAACACATTTAAGAAGTGTTACTGCGAACAAGGCAACCTGATCGATGAGGAAAAATTTCAAGAGCTTGTTCAGCTGGTATTGGATGGTGAAGCCGATGAAGAATCGAAAAGATTGTTTGAGGAAAAGATCCGAACCTGTGTGAAGTCCAATTTCACCTTCGAAAATGAACGCAAGATCCAAGAACAGATCAAAACCAAACTCTGTACGCACAAAGCGGATCTTCCAAACGACTTGATCAAAACCATCAGAAATAGCGTAAACCTCTAAGATGCCGAAAGGGAAAGCCATTATTTTTACCGCTCCCTCGGGTGCTGGCAAAACCACCATCGTAAAACACCTGCTCAGTCAATTCCCCGAATTGGTTTTTTCCATTTCAGCTACCACCCGTCAGAAACGCGAAACTGAAGTTGCGGGAAAAGACTACTATTTTTTGTCCCAAGCGGAATTCCAACAAAAGATCGATGAAGATGCCTTCGTTGAATGGGAAGAGTTTTATGGGGGTAGTCGCTATGGTACGCTGAAAACTGAAGTAGAGCGCATTTGGGAAGCAGGAAAACATGTGATCTTCGATGTAGAAGTAAAAGGAGCAACGAACATCAAACAGTACTTTGGCGATCGTGCCTTGGCCGTATTTGTGAAGGTACCTTCAATAGAAGAGTTGCAAAAGCGTCTTTCAGGAAGAGGAACAGAATCGGCTGAGACATTTGCCACGCGCATGGAACGCGCTGAATTTGAGATGTCTTTTGAGAACAAATTTGATGTAACTTTGGTCAATAAGGAGTTAACAGAGGCTTTTGCACAAGCCCAGAAACTGGTAAGTGATTTCTTAACCCAATAAATCTTGAAGGTCGGTCTATTTTTCGGTTCATTCAATCCCATTCATATTGGGCATTTGGTTATTGCCGATGTCATGGCAGACCAGACGGACCTGGATCAGGTGTGGTTTGTGGTGAGTCCTTTGAACCCCTTCAAAAGCAGTAGTTCCCTCTTGCATGAATTTGATCGGTTGCGGATGGTTGAATTGGCCATTGCGGAGAATTACAAATTTCGGGCATCGGATGTGGAGTTCAATATGCCGAAACCCAGTTATACGGCAGATACCCTGGCGTATCTTGCGGATAAGCATCCCGAGCATCAATTCAAATTGATCATTGGAGAGGACAACCTCGTTCATTTTCACAAGTGGAAAAACCATGAAGCCATTCTAGCCAACTTTGGATTGTGCGTCTACCCGCGTCCGCAGGTAGATCGCACCAAGATCAAAGTGCAACATGAGGCCATTCAATATGTCGAATCTCCTATGTTGGATATCTCGGCTACCTTCATCAGAAAATCTATCCGCAACAACCACTCAGTGCAGTACTTATTGCCGGCACCAGTGGTGGATTATATTCGCATGAAGAAGTTTTATCAATAATTTTCCGTCGTTCAGCGGACCTTTTTTGCTTTCCTTACGTCTTAAGACCATTAAGCATTTCGTAAACAATTAGCAGTATTCTTACTTTAAATTGTATCGCAACAAAAACTCTAAGCATGCAACGATTCATTTTCTTGTTTCTCCTTGGTCTGGTGTCAAGTGGTGTGGTCGCCCAAGGCATCAAAGGAACCGTAAAAGACGAGCAGGGCGATGTGCTTCCTTTCGCGTCCATCTACATTAAAGAATTGGGTACGGGCACTTCTGCCAACTTAGAAGGAAACTTTGAGCTCCCCCTACAGGCCGGAAATTACACGGTCACGTTTCAATACATGGGCTATGCCACTGTACAGCGCACTGTACGTGTCGGAGCTCGCTATGAGGTGATCAACATTACCTTAAAAACGCAGATCATCGATCTGCCTACCGTCGAAGTCAATGCAAAAGCAGAAGACCCCTCATATACCATCATGCGCAAGGCGATAGCCAAAGCCGAGTACCATTTGCTGCAGAATGATACCTATCAGGCAGAAGTGTACATGAAGGGAACAGGCCAGATCACCCAAGTTCCGTGGCTCTTGAGAAAGACCTTTGAAGAAGAAGGGATCGATACCAGCCAGGTGTTTACCTCTGAATCAGTGTCAGAGATCTATTTTGAGCGCCCCAATACCTTCAAAGAGAAAGTGATCTCCGTGCGGGCTTCAGGACAAGACATCGACAATGCCAACCCAAATGCCTACATCAACGGAAGTTTCTATACGCCAAAAGTGGTGAATGCCATTTCTCCTCTGCATCCTCGGGCCTTTGGTTATTACAAGTTTGAATACATGGGCAGCTTTATGGATCGGGGCAATGAGATCAATAAGATCAAAGTAACCCCCCGCTCCAAGGGTGATGATGTCTTCGAAGGGGAGATCTACATTCGAGAAGATTTCTGGAATATCCATTCGCTCGACCTGACCACGAGTTTATTGGGCTTCAAGATCAACATCAAGCAGATCTATGCGCCCGTCGAAAATGAAGTCTGGATGCCCGTCAACCAACAGTTTGAATTTGAAGGTTCTGTCTTTGGCCTTGCCGGAAAGTACAGTTACTTGGCCTCAGTGAGCAATTACCAGATCACCCCAAATCCGGATCTAGACGCTTCGGTTATTCTGGTTGATGAAAAAATTGCTCCTGCACCTGAGGAAATTAAAGGCAACCTGGAAGAAGGTATGCAGCAAGTCTTTGCAGAAGAAAAGGAAGTCTCAAGAAAAGACTTCCGCAAGATGATGCGTGAATACGAAAAGGAAGAATTGAAAGAGGAAGCCGAAGAAGATCGAGACGTGATCTCCGACTACTGGTTCTCCATCGATACCTTAGCGGCAAAGAAGGATTCGGCCTATTGGGCAAAGATTCGTCCTGTTCCCCTAACAGAAAAAGAGGTGAGCGGCTACGAATGGCAAGACAGTACCTATGTCGCTGAAAAAGAACAGGCAGAGGCTGATTCCGCTATTTTACGAAATGGAAATCCCTTGCGCTTCAAGGACTTGTTCTTTGGCAGTTACTACAAACTAGGAGAACGCTTGCGGTTTGACTTTGCGGGCTTTGTTTCTCATACCAATTTCAATACGGTGGAGGGCCTTCACATGGACTTTACGGGTAGATTTTTATGGCGAAATGACACCACGACGCGCTTGAGGATCAGTCCTTTTGTTCGCTATGGATTCGCCTCTAATCAAGTCTATGCCAAAGTAGAAACACAGTTTGGTGTTGGCAAAGGGGAGCAGCGCAATACCTTTCGGGTCAACGGGGGTTCTTATGTGAGTCAATTCAATCCTGACATTGTCAGTCCGTTGATCAACAGCTGGGTCGCCATGACACGAAAAAGAAGCTGGATAAGGCTGTATCAGAAGGAATACCTTAACCTGAGCTGGGCAAGACGTTTTCGGTACAAGCATACCGTTTCCATTGCCTCGGAATGGGCGAACAGAACAGAGTTATTCAATAATTCGGACTGGACCTTGATCGGTGATAAGGATTTGGCCTATAAACCGAACAGACCGGAAAATGAAGAGGTGATCACAACGCCTTTTCAGCATGAAAAAGCCTTAAAGGTGGTCGTTAACTACCGCCTAAAACCCTGGTTGAAATTCCGTCGCTACAATGGAGAATTGATTCCCATCAATGACACTTCACCAGAATTTAGACTCACCTATCGCAAAGGGATAGACGGGGTGTTGGGTAGTACTGTTGATTACGATCACTTGGAGCTGGGGCTTAAAACCACCCTGAATTTAGGGGTAAGAGCGAAAATCGATCTGGACCTGGAAGCAGGTTCCTTCCTGAACAACAACGCCATGGATTTTACGGAATTCAAGCATTTTAGTGGCAATAGGATGCTTTTTGTGCCCATGGAAGTAACAGGCGGCTACCGCTTATTGGATTATTACCGCCACAGTACACAAGAGGAGTATTTCTCTGTCCTGTCTCACATCCGCTTCAGAAAGCTCTTGTTCACGCACATTCCTGCCCTAAGGTTAACGGGTGTGAAGGAGAATTTCTTTGTCAACTACTTGCATACGCCGACATCTGAAAATTACATGGAGGTGGGTTATGGGATCGACAACCTATTGCGTTTGTTCCGAGTAGAATTGGTGCAGTCGTTCCAGGGTTGGGAGGCCAGAACCTTTGCTGTGCGGATCGGTATTGCGTCAATTTTTGGCAATTAAGCAGGTAATCAGTTGTCTTAAGCCTATCTTTTCTATTAGATTCGTGAAAAATTTGAAAAATGAAGAAGGTCTTTGCTAGTGTAGCGGTGTTGATGGTCATTTCTGTCGCTTGTGCCCAAACCGAAAAAAAGGAAGAAACGAAGTGGATCGAAGGGCAGCATTATGAAATAGTAAGTGCTCAAGCTTCTGCTGAGCCCAAAGTCACGGAGTTTTTCTCGCATTACTGCGGGCATTGTTTTCAATTTGAAGCCTGGGTAGACACGGTCAAGACGGCCATCAAAGTGCCTTTCGAAAAATCGCATGTCAGCTATATTCCTCAAGACGATTCATTGGTCGCTATGGCCATGGTGAAGGCCTATGTGATCATGAACGAATTGGACATTACGGAAGAAGTCAGCCCGCAAATGTTTGCTGCCATTCACGTGAAAAGAGAGCCGATGGATTCTGAGGAGGCGATCAAGAACATCTTCTTGCTGAATGATGTGGACGCTAATACCTATGACCAACTTTTTGCTGATTCGGAGATCAATCAAAAGGCAAAAGACATGGCAGAACTATGGCTTGAGCGACGCATTACTTCCGTTCCCACGCTGGTAGTGAATGATAAATACAAGGTAAACATGGGCTCAGTCACCAGCATGGATGAACTGATCGAATTGACCATTGCCTTGACGAAGATGGAAGACTAACCATTCGCAAAATTTCCATTTTTATTTCTGACTCATCGGTCTAATTTGGAGTAAATCTTAAACCGATGAAGAAACTCTTTGCACTTAGTTTACTGCTTTTTCTTGCTGCCTGTGGCATGCAACCCAACGAAATTGAGCGTTGGGAAACCACCGCAGAACGCCTAACCATTATTCGTGATGACTTTGGGGTTCCGCACATCTATGGCAAAACCGATGCCGATGCCGTTTTCGGGATGTTGTATGCGCAATGTGAAGACGATTTTCCACGAGTAGAACGCAATTATTACTGGGCGATGGGTCGATTGGCTGAAGCGGAAGGAGAGGAGGCGCTCTATTCGGACCTGAGGGCTAGGTTGTACATGACCATAGACGAGGCAAAACAAATGTATGCGACCGCTCCTGATTGGTTGAAGGAATTATGTCAGGCGTATGCTGATGGCATCAATTACTACCTCCATACGCACCCTGAAATACAGCCAAAGGTACTCACCCGTTTCGAACCTTGGTTTCCCTTATTCTTTTTTGAAGGCTCTATTGGAGGCGATATTGAATCGATCTCCACCAGAGGCATCCGTGCATTTTATGGAGAAAATGAGGCGACGGCAATGGTGGATTTTGTGGAGGAAGAGGACATGACCGAAGAGCCAAAAGGATCGAACGGTTTTGCTATTTCAGGCCAACATACGGCTTCAGGTGATGCCATGCTATTGATCAACCCACACACTTCCTTCTATTTTAGAGGGGAATCTCAAGTGGTTAGTGAAGAAGGATTGAACGCCTATGGAGCAACTACTTGGGGGCAATTCTTTATTTATCAAGGGTTTAACGAATACAATGGATGGATGCACACCTCGACTCGTGTTGACTTCAAGGATGACTTCCTGGAAACCGTTGAAGAGCGAGAGGGGAAGTTGCAATACAAGTTTGGCGAGGAATGGCGAGATGTGTGGACCTCGGAAGTGACCCTGAAATACAAGGACGGAAACGAAATGAAGGAGCGTACCTTCCCGATGTACAGAACCCATCATGGCCCGATCACGGGAAAACTAGGGGATAAATGGGTGGCGACTGCACTCAATTGGGAACCTATTGATGCCTTGGTACAGTCCTACACAAGAACCAAAACCAAGAATCATGACGAGTTCTGGGAAATGATGAAGATCAGACGGAACTCATCCAACAATACGGTGTATGCAGATAAGGATGGCACTATAGCCTATTATCACGGAGACTTCATACCAAAAAGAGATCCTCAGTTTGATTACTCAAGACCCGTCGATGGTTCAGATCCAAGAACGGACTGGCAGGGAATGCACGAATTAGAGGACATCATTACCATTGTTAACCCTGACAATGGCTGGATCCAGAACTGTAATTCTACGCCATTTACCGCGGCAGGAGCTTATAGCCCCGACCCTAAGGATTACCCAACCTACATGGCCCCGGATCAAGAGAATTTCAGAGGGGTTCATGCCGTTCAAGTGCTTTCTGAAATGGAAGACCTTACCGTTGATGGCTTGATCGATCTAGCACACGACCCTTATTTGCCGGCTTTTGAAAAGGTGATCCCGGGACTAGTCGAAGCATACAAAAGAGTTGGCGGTCCTCGAAAATTGGCTGGCGCAATCAAGACGCTAGAGAATTGGGATTTAACTACTAGTAAAGAGTCTGTAGCCATGACGCTGGCACATTTCTATGGGATGCAATTATATCGCGATGGTGGTAATCCTGAAAGACTAGATGGTAATGAAAGATTTCACTGGTACGGAACAGGCTTACCGATGACAAAGCGTGTGGAGATATTCGAAAAAGCGTACGACCAGATCGTAGCGGATTTTGGTACTTGGGAAACTCCTTGGGGAGAATACAATCGCTTCCAAAGATTGTCTGGCGATATGGATCTTCAGTACGACGACGACCAACCTTCGATCCCTGTGGGGATGACCACAGCCCGTTGGGGAGCCTTGGCTGCTTTTGGAGCTAGAGCAGGGGAGAATACAAAACGCATTTATGGCTATCGAGGCAACAGCTTCGTGGCCATGGTCGAATTTGGTGATCAAGTGAAGGCCAAAAGCATGTTGGCAGGCGGTCAGAGCGGCGATCCGAATTCACCTCATTTTTACGACCAAGCCCAGCGCTACGCGGACATGCAATTCAAAGACGTACCTTTTTACAGACAGGATGTTGAAGCCAGAGCGGAAGAGACGTATAAGCCGGGTAAGCGCTAAAACTGTTCTGTTTTAGAATCTAACACAAAAAAAGCCATGCAACATCCGATGCATGGCTTTTTAATGAGGGGTAAACCCATTAAACGGTCATGATGTCCTTCTCCTTGTGCTCGAGTAGGTCGTCCATGATCTTGACGTATTTATTGGTCAATTCCTGTACATCGTCTTCCGCACTTTTGATCAGGTCTTCAGAAACGCCTTCGCCTTCTTTGAGCAGTCGCTTGAGTTCATCGTTAGCATCTTTTCTCGCATTCCGCACACTTACTTTGCCGTTTTCTGTTACGGCTTTTGCCTGCTTCGCCAGCTGTATCCTACGCTCCTCAGTCAACTGTGGAACAGAAATGATGATGTTCTCCCCATCGTTCTGAGGATTGAACCCTAGATCTGAATTCATGATGGCCTTTTCAATATCGCCAATGATGCTCTTCTCCCAAGGTTTGATAAAAATGGTGCGTGCGTCAGGGGTGGAGATAGAAGCCACTTGATTTAAGGGCGTCATGGCACCATAATATTCTACCATGAGTCCATCCAGCATGCTGGGCATGGCCTTGCCTGCTCTGATTTTTCCCAAGTCGGTTTTTGCATGATCAACAGCAGCGTCCATCATCTCTTTTGCCGTATCCAAATAAAGTTCGATCTCTTCCATTTAGTTAGCTGATTAAAGTTCCTAGTTGTTCTCCAGAAATAAGTTTTGATAAATTTCCTTTTTTGTTCATGTCAAACACAATGATCGGCACATTATTCTCATGACAAAGAGTAAATGCCGTCATGTCCATGATGTTGTATCCTTTTTTGATCACTTCAGCAAAACTCAACTGATCAAACTTTGTGGCATTGGGGTCCTTTTCAGGGTCCGCCGAATATACACCATCTACTCGTGTTCCCTTGAGCACAACATCCGCACCTATTTCAATGGCGCGCAAGCTGGCCGTTGAATCAGTGGTGAAGTAGGGATTGCCTATGCCTGCTCCGAAAATTACGATTCGTCCCTTCTCAAGGTGGCGTACCGCTCGTCGTTTGATGTACGGTTCGCAAACTGCTTCCATCTTAATGCCTGACATCAACCGTGTGTACATCCCGTTTTTCTCCAAGGCACTTTGTATGGCCATTGCGTTGATCACGGTGGCCAGCATGCCCATGTAGTCCCCTTGAACCCGATCGATTCCCGATCGTTCCGCCTGAACCCCTCTGTAGATATTACCTCCTCCGATAACAATGGCAATCTCAATGCCTTGTTCGTGGACCGATTGGATCTCTTTGGCATACTGCTCCAGCCGTGCAACATCAATACCATAATTCTGTTCGCCCATCAGGGCTTCTCCGCTTAGCTTTAACAGCACTCTTTTGTACGCCATAGAAACGATGCTAAAATTTTATAAGTATACTATTTTTTTCTACACTTTGCCCTTTTTCCACCACAATGGATGTGATGGTGCCTTCTCCGGTAGCCTTCAACACATTTTCCATTTTCATGGCTTCCAATATCATCAAGGGGTCACCTTTCTTTACCTCTTGACCCACTTGAACCAAGATGTCCAAGATCAAACCGGGCATCGGTGCCTTCACGTCTTTGATAACCACTTGCTGCAAATGGGTCATGCCCAAATACTCGAGCAGGATGTCGGTATCGTCTTTTAATTCAATGGGATAAAAGCCATTGGCGATCTTGATCAGGAATTTATTCTTGGCCTCGTTGACTTCCAATACTTCCGCGGCGATGTGCTCATCCTTTGTATGAATGATGAAGTTCCCGTTGCGTTCATTAGTAAAGGAAATTTGTATGGGCGATCCATTGATCAGGAGGCTTCCTTTTTCAAAGGAGATATTGAGTTGATCGCCGGCTTTGTTTTGGGTTCGGAACATTATGAAAGGGTTTGTTCTGTCAGCTTCACACCAAACAAAATCGCAGGGGTAAGAAGCCATGCAAATATAGAGAACAATTTGGTTTGTTGAAGGTTGAGCGTCCGCTGTTTGCTTTTTTCGTGCCTAGAAAATTTTCGGGTTAAAGAGATGTTTATGGCATGCATTGGGGTATTTGTGCGGCAGTCTCTTTTCCTAGGTATCTTTTTTTTCAGAATGTTTGAATAAAAAGAAAAAGGGTCTAATTTTGCAATCCCTTTCGCAATTGGGAGAGGGAAAAGCGTTCATAATTTTATTGAATTTAACTAGTTGGGGGGATACCAAAGCGGCCAACTGGGACGGACTGTAAATCCGTTGTCTTATGACTTCGCAGGTTCGAATCCTGCTCCCCCCACAGTGACATCTGAAGCTTCGGCGAAGGATGTCAGTTTCGTAACGAGAAAGAGCTTGTACTCCTTCGCTAAAGTTACGGAGCACAAGCGGGTGTAGCTCAGTTGGTAGAGCGACAGCCTTCCAAGCTGTAGGTCGCCGGTTCGAACCTGGTCACCCGCTCAACTTTTGGGTTGCAAGACAAGGCTCAAGTGTTAAGCTATGAGTTAGCCTTGTAGCCTAATAGCAAGCCGATGTAGCTCAGGGGTAGAGCACTTCCTTGGTAAGGAAGAGGTCACGAGTTCAAATCTCGTCATTGGCTCAATATTTTGTAATTAAGACTTAATTGTAAACATTAATATTAACTAATTTTAAATCATGGCTAAAGAAACCTTTGACCGTTCCAAGCCGCACGTTAATATTGGTACTATCGGTCACGTTGACCACGGTAAGACCACTTTAACTGCAGCGATTACAACCGTTCTTGCAAAAGCTGGTTTTGCTGAACTAAGAGACTTTTCTTCAATCGACAATGCTCCTGAAGAGAAAGAAAGAGGTATTACTATCAACACTTCTCACGTAGAATATCAAACTGCGAACAGACACTACGCTCACGTGGATTGTCCTGGTCACGCGGATTACGTGAAGAACATGGTAACTGGTGCCGCTCAAATGGATGGTGCTATCCTTGTGGTAGCAGCAACTGATGGACCAATGCCTCAAACTAGAGAGCACATTCTTCTTGCACGTCAGGTAGGTGTACCTGCGCTTGTTGTTTTCATGAATAAAGTAGATTTGGTAGATGACGAAGAACTACTTGAACTAGTGGAAATGGAAGTTAGAGAATTGCTATCGTTCTACGAATTCCCAGGTGATGACATTCCTGTGATCCAGGGCTCTGCTCTTGGTGGATTGAATGGCGATGACAAATGGGTAGGTAAAATCGAAGACTTGATGACTGCTGTGGATGAGTACATTCCTCTTCCTGAGCGTTTGACTGATAAAGACTTCTTGATGCCTGTAGAAGACGTATTCTCGATCACTGGTCGTGGTACTGTTGCTACTGGTAGAATCGAAAGAGGTGTAATCAACTCTGGTGACCCTGTTGACATCATTGGTATGGGTGCTGAAGGCATGAAGTCTACCATCACAGGTGTTGAAATGTTCCGTAAGATCTTGGACAGAGGTGAAGCAGGTGATAACGTTGGTCTATTGCTTAGAGGTATCGAGAAATCAGATATCAAAAGAGGTATGATCATTTGTAAGCCAGGTTCAGTAACTCCTCACGCACACTTCAAAGCTGAAGTCTATGTGTTGTCAAAAGAAGAAGGTGGACGTCATACACCATTCTTTAACAAGTACCGTCCTCAGTTCTACTTAAGAACAACTGACGTTACTGGTGAGATCAAACTTCCTGCAGACATCGAAATGGTAATGCCAGGTGATAACGTAACGATCGAAGTAAACTTGATCAACTCTGTTGCTCTTGAAAAAGGTCTTCGTTTCGCTATCAGAGAAGGTGGTAGAACCGTAGGTGCTGGTCAGGTAACTGAGATCCTAGACTAATCTCCTTAACTTTTAAGGATCAATGATATCAAACGCGTTCTCGATTTCCGGGAGCGCGTTTGTTTCGTTAAATAAATTTCTCTACATTTGCAGCCCGTTTGCGGGCGCTGTTGCGATGTAGACCAACGAATTCTCGGTGTAAGCGAGTGATGTAAAACGGCTTTTCCAATAAGTGGAGGAGTATTTATAACATACACGGGTGTAGCTCAGCTGGTAGAGCATTGGTCTCCAAAACCAAGGGTCGTGAGTTCGAATCTTACCGCCCGTGCAAAATATAGAATAGAACTAAATCTATGAGTAAGATTAAATCGTTTGTGGTGTCATCAGTAGATGAAATGAGACACAAGGTAAGCTGGCCGAAATGGTCTGAATTGCAAAACAGTTCAGTCTTGGTATTAGTCGCTTCGTTAATCTTTGCCTTATTGATCGGTCTGATCGATTTAGGCTTCGATAACATCATGGATTGGTTTTATAATTTATAAGATAAAGAGCTTAGGATATGTCTGAACTCAAGTGGTACATGGTGAGAGCAGTTTCAGGACAGGAACGAAAAGCCAAGGAATACTTAGAAAACGAAGTTGATAGAGAAAACTTCTCCAAGTTTATTCCGCAGGTCATGATTCCTTCTGAAAAGGTTTATGAAATCCGTAACGGAAAAAAGCGTTCACGTGATCGTAACATGTTCCCTGGCTATGTCATGGTTCAAGCAGATCTAAGCAATGGTGAGGTAACTCACCTGATCAAAAATATCCCGGGTATCATAGGGTTCCTAGGTCAAAAAGCTGGCAATGCTTCCACACCGCCAGTTCCATTACGTCAAGCTGAAGTCGACCGTATTTTAGGTAAGGTTGAGGAGATTGATGAATTTGACGAGCAACTAGATACTCCATATATAGTTGGAGAGACCATTAAGGTAATGGATGGTCCTTTCAGTGGATTTACGGGTACAATTGAGGAGGTATTCGAAGAGAGAAGAAAACTTAATGTTATGGTTAAGATCTTCGGTCGAAATACTCCTGTTGAATTAAGTTACATGCAAGTAGAAAAAGAAGATTAAGATGGCTAAGGAAATTTCTGGTTATCTGAAGTTGCAAGTAAGGGGTGGCCAAGCCAACCCGTCTCCACCAGTTGGTCCTGCACTTGGTGCAAAAGGATTGAACATTATGGAGTTCTGTAAGCAATTCAATGCGAGATCTCAGGACAAAATGGGCCAAGTACTTCCAGTACTCGTGACCATCTACTCTGATAAATCGTTTGATTTTGTGATCAAAACTCCTCCGGCTCCGGTGATGTTGTTAGAAGCTTCTAAGAAAAAGAAGGGTTCTGCGGAACCGAACCGAGCAAAGGTGGGCAGTGTAACTTGGGATCAAGTCAAGGAAATCGCTGAAGTGAAAATGCCAGACTTGAATGCTTTTACGGTAGAATCAGCTATGAAAATGGTAGCAGGTACTGCAAGAAGTATGGGTATTAAAGTAACTGGTGCAGCACCTTGGGAAAACTAAAGATTTGACAGATGGCAAAGTTGACAAAAAAGCAAAAAGAAGCTTTAAGTAAATACGATCCTACTAAGCTATATCCTTTGTCAGAAGCAGCGGGCATATTGAAAGAAATCAATAGCGCCACATTCGATGCTTCAGTTGACATTGATGTACGTTTAGGTGTGGATCCTCGAAAGGCCGACCAAATGGTTAGAGGCGTTGTTGCCCTTCCACATGGTACTGGTAAAGAGGTCAAAGTGTTGGTGCTTTGTACTCCTGACAAAGAAGAGGAGGCGAAAGAAGCTGGTGCGGATTACGTAGGTTTAGATGACTACATCGAGAAGATCGAAGGTGGTTGGACAGACATTGATGTGATCATCACTATGCCAACAGTTATGGCTAAGGTAGGTAGACTAGGTAGAGTGTTGGGCCCAAGAGGCTTAATGCCTAATCCGAAGTCGGGAACCGTGACATTGGACGTTGCGAAAGCAGTTCAGGATGTAAAAGGTGGTAAGATCGATTTTAAGGTTGATAAAACAGGTATTATTCATGCCAGCATTGGTAAGGCTTCCTTCTCAGTGGAGAAGATCGCTGACAATGCGCAAGAGGTGCTTCAGACAATCAATAAATTGAAACCAGCTTCTGCAAAAGGAACATACTTTAAGAGTATCAATATCTCTTCAACGCAGAGTCCAGGTATTAAAGTTGATAAAAACTCAATTTCCGGTATAGCATGACAAGAGAAGAAAAATCGATAATCATTAATGATTTGGTTGAGAAGTTTTCTCAGAACGATAACTTCTACATCACGGATGCATCCGGAATGTCGGTTGCACAGACCAATGATTTGAGAAGAATGTGCTTTGATAAAGGAATAGAATACAGGGTGGTGAAAAACACCTTGATCCAGAAAGCTCTTGAGCAAATGGATACAGACTATAAACCTTTTGACGAGTCGGTACTCAGAGGTTTTTCAGGAATCATGTTCTCAGGTGAGAATGCGAACCTTCCTGCAAAAGCAATCAAAGAGTTTAGAAAGAAATCAGGCAGTAAGTCTCCAGTATTGAAGGGCGCTTCCATCTATACTGATCTCTTTATTGGAGAAGAAACCCTGGATATGCTAAGTACGCTTAAGTCTAAGGCTGAGCTAATTGGCGAAGTAATAACCTTACTTCAATCTCCAGCTAAGAACGTTATCTCTGGTCTTAAAGGATCAGGTGGCAAATTGGCGGGAATTCTTCAAACGCTCTCTGAGCGAGAAAATTAATAACAAAACAGATTTTAAAACATTACAACAAATACAAAAATGGCAGACTTGAAAGATTTTGCAGAGCAGTTAGTAAACTTGACTGTTAAAGAGGTAAATGAGTTAGCTGATATCCTTAAAGAAGAGTACGGTATCGAACCTGCAGCTGCGGCTGTAGCGGTTGCTGGTCCTGCTGCTGGCGGCGGTGACAAAGGCGCAGCTGAAGAAAAATCAGCATTCGATGTGGTATTGAAATCTCCAGGTGGTTCTAAACTAGCAGTAGTAAAACTAGTGAAAGAATTGACTGGTCTTGGATTGAAAGAAGCTAAGGAAATCGTAGACAGCGCTCCTAAAGCAATCAAAGAAGGAGTTGCAAAAGACGAAGCTGAAGCACTGAAAAAGCAGCTTGAAGAAGCTGGAGCTGAAGTAGAGCTTAAGTAATTTGACAAGCCATCAATAAATGGCTTTTAGGAATGGCCCTAGTCCCGTTCCCGTTTTTTCGGGATCGGGATTACGGGTCTTTTCCTGTTTGTACTTAAAAGGTACATTTCTCTTTTATTTTGCACTTGAATGAGTGCAGAAATTTTGGTAACAAAAACAATATAAGTCTTGGCTATTCTAGCAAATCAATCAGACAGAATCAACTTCTCATCTATAAAGAAGGTATTGGATTATCCTGACTTTCTTGATGTACAGGTTAGATCTTTTAAAGATTTCTTCCAGTTGGAAACTCCTGCCGAAAGGAGAACTCAGGATGGGTTATTCAAAGTATTCTCTGAAAACTTTCCTATTTCCGACTCACGAGAAAATTTCGTTTTGGAATTCATCGACTACTTGGTCGATCCTCCGAAATATAACGTAGATGAGTGCATCGACCGTGGCTTGACTTACTCGGTGCCGTTGAAGGCAAAACTTCGTTTGACGTGTAATGACGAGGACAACGAGGATTTCGAGACGATTGAGCAGGAGGTGTTCTTAGGGAATATCCCTTACATGACCGAAAAGGGCTCATTTGTCATCAATGGTGCAGAACGAGTGATCGTTTCTCAATTGCACAGATCACCAGGGGTGTTCTTCGCACAGAGTAAACACACGAACGGAACGCCACTTTATTCAGCCAGAATTATTCCTTTCAAAGGTTCTTGGATTGAATTTGCAACCGATGTGAACAGCGTAATGTATGCTTACATCGATAGAAAAAAGAAATTCCCTGTAACTACCCTATTGCGCGCAATTGGATACGGTACAGATAAGGATATCCTCGACCTATTTGGCTTAGCAGAAGAGATCAAAGCAAACAAAACTCATTTGAAGAAAGCCGTCGGTAGAAAATTGGCTGCACGTGTGTTGAAGACTTGGGTGGAAGATTTCGTGGATGAGGATACTGGAGAAGTAGTCTCTATTCACAGAAATGAGGTATTGTTGGAAAGAGATCATGTCATCAATGACGAGGACATGGAGTTGATCTTAGAATCAGGTGCTGAGACCATCATCTTGCATAGAGATGACATCAACATCGCTGATTTTACCATCATCTACAACACCCTTGCAAAAGACAATTCGAACTCTGAAAAAGAAGCTGTTGAGCAAATTTACCGTCAGTTAAGAAATACTGAGGCTCCTGATGAGCAAACAGCACGTGACATTATTCAGTCACTATTCTTCTCAGACAAACGATACAATTTGGGTGAGGTGGGTCGATACAGGATCAACAAGAAGTTGAACCTAGAGATCGATTCAGAGAAATTGGT
Source organism: Roseivirga sp. YIW32 (assembly GCF_057219245.1). Taxonomy (NCBI): domain Bacteria; kingdom Pseudomonadati; phylum Bacteroidota; class Cytophagia; order Cytophagales; family Roseivirgaceae; genus Roseivirga; species Roseivirga sp. YIW32. The sequence continues at coordinate 116,546 of NZ_JBXVVG010000001.1, forward strand.
ATTGACCAATGAAGACATCATTTCCATTGTGAAGTACTTGATCGGTTTGATCAACTCAAAAGCATTGGTGGATGATATCGACCACTTGTCGAACAGAAGGGTAAGAACAGTTGGAGAGCAGCTTTATGCGCAATTCGGTGTTGGTTTGGCCCGTATGGCAAGAACCATTAAAGAGCGTATGAATGTACGTGACAACGAAGATTTCAAACCAGTTGATTTGATCAACGCTCGAACGCTTTCTTCTGTCATTAACTCGTTCTTTGGTACAAACCAGTTATCTCAGTTCATGGATCAAACGAATCCATTGGCAGAGATTACGCATAAAAGAAGAATGTCTGCTTTAGGACCAGGCGGTCTTTCTAGAGAAAGAGCCGGTTTTGAGGTACGAGATGTGCACTATACACACTATGGTCGTCTGTGCACGATCGAAACTCCTGAAGGACCAAACATTGGGTTGATCTCTTCACTCTGTGTGCATGCAAAAGTCAACAGCATGGGCTTCATCGAAACTCCTTATCGTAAGGTGGACAATGGTGTGGTGAACATGTCAGAAGACGTGATCTACCTAACCGCTGAGGAAGAGGATACGCATAATATCGCACAGGCAAATGCACCGATCAAGGACAATGGTAAATTCGAAAATGATCGTGTAAAAGCGAGATTTGAAGGTGACTTCCCTGTTGTTGAGCCAAAAGAGCTCAAATACATGGATGTGGCTCCGAACCAGATCGTATCCGTGGCGGCTTCATTGATTCCTTTCTTGGAGCATGATGATGCCAACCGTGCGTTGATGGGATCGAACATGCAGCGTCAAGCTGTGCCATTGTTGAAGCCTGAAGCACCGATTGTCGGTACAGGTTTAGAAGCAAGAGCTGCTAGGGATTCTAGGTCTTTGGTGATTGCAGAAGAGTCAGGCGTTGTGGACTTCGTTGATGCAACTAAAATTGTGATCAAATACGACTTAACTGATGAAGATAAGCTCGTATCATTTGATCATGAATTCAAAACATATAACCTCGTTAAGTTCAGAAGAACTAACCAAGACACCAGTGTCAACTTGAAACCAATCGTTGTCAAAGGCGATAAAGTGGTTAAGGGTCAGGTGCTTTGTGAAGGGTACTCTACTCAAGATGGCGAATTGGCTCTAGGAAAAAACCTACGCGTGGCGTACATGCCATGGCAAGGGTACAACTTCGAGGATGCCATCGTAATTTCTGAGCGCGTGGTAAGGGATGATGTATTCACCTCTATCCACATTGACGAATACGAATTAGAAGTAAGAGATACGAAACGAGGCGAAGAAGAATTGACTTCAGAGATCCCGAACGTATCGGAAGAGGCCGTCAAGAACTTGGACGAAAACGGAATCATTCGCGTTGGAGCTGAGATCAAAGAGGGCGATATTTTGATCGGTAAGATCACCCCAAAAGGTGAAACTGATCCAACTCCTGAAGAGAAGTTGTTAAGAGCGATTTTCGGAGACAAAGCAGGTGATGTAAAAGATGCCTCACTCAAAGCCTCTCCTTCATTGAAAGGGGTAGTGATCGACACTAAGTTGTTCTCAAGACCTAAGAAGGACAAAGACCTCAGAGCGAAATCTAAGAAAGAGGTCGAGTCATTGAAGGCGATATACTCGAAAGACCTATTGGCGCTAAGAGCTGAAATGATTGAAAAATTAGTTCAGTTGTTGGAAGGCAAAGTGTCGGAAGGTGTGAAGCACAAGTTTGGAGATGAGATCATCTCTAAAGGAGTGAAGTTCAACAAAGCGAACATCTCTAATAATCTTTTCCCTGAAAAGAATGTCTACAGAGATGAGTCAAACTACTCTGTACAAGAGGAAGTGAACTTGATCGCTGATCTCAACTTGGACGGATGGACAAGCGATGAGCATACCAATGGCCTGATCGTGAAGATGGTAAGAAATTACAATCTGAAGAGAAATGAGATCATGGGTGAGTTCAAACGCTCTCGATTTACCATTGAGGTTGGAGATGAATTGCCTACTGGTATTGTTCAGTTGGCTAAAGTCTATATCGCTAAGAAGCGTAAGCTAAAAGTTGGTGATAAAATGGCTGGTCGTCACGGAAATAAGGGTGTTGTCGCGAAGATCGTAAGAGAAGAAGACATGCCTTTCTTGGAAGATGGTACGCCAATGGACATCGTATTGAACCCGCTTGGTGTTCCTTCAAGGATGAACATCGGTCAGATCTACGAAACGATCTTGGCATGGGCTGGTCTTGAATTAGGTAAAAAATATGCAACACCGATCTTTGATGGTGCGAGCATGGAAGCAGTAGAGGCTGAATTGGCCAAAGCTGGTTTACCTTCTGCCGGACGAGTTCACTTGTATGATGGATTAACAGGTAAGCGATTCGATCAGCCGGTGACGGTGGGTATTGCCTACATGTTGAAGCTTGGTCACTTGGTTGATGATAAGATGCACGCAAGGTCTATTGGACCTTACTCATTGATCACGCAGCAACCATTGGGTGGTAAGGCGCAGTTCGGTGGTCAGCGATTTGGAGAAATGGAAGTTTGGGCACTAGAAGCATTCGGTGCGTCTCACGTCCTTCAAGAGATCCTGACAGTTAAATCGGATGATGTGATTGGTCGAGCGAAAGCGTATGAAGCGATCGTTAAAGGTGATGCTATTCCAAAACCAAATATTCCTGAATCATTCAATGTATTGGTTCACGAACTAAGAGGTTTGGCGTTAGAGATCACGTTGAACTAAGCACATTTAAAGATTTGGTTTAAGCCTTAATAAAGAATTCAAAAAAGCTATGGCATTTAAAAAGAATAGAAAACTTAACAATGACTTCAACAAAGTCACCATTAGTCTGGCTTCACCGGAATCAATCCTTGAGTCTTCTCATGGAGAGGTAACACAACCGGAAACCATTAACTATAGGACTTACAAGCCTGAAATGGGCGGGTTATTCTGCGAAAGAATATTCGGACCTGTTAAGGATTGGGAATGTCATTGTGGGAAATACAAGCGAATCAGGTATAAAGGTATTATCTGTGACCGATGCGGAGTAGAGGTAACCGAAAAGAAGGTACGTCGAGAGCGCATGGGGCATATTGAGCTTGTGGTTCCTGTAGCACATATCTGGTACTTCAAGTCGTTGCCAAATAAGATCGGTTACCTCTTGGGGTTACCAACCAAAAAACTCGATCAGATCATTTACTATGAAAGATATGTAGTGGTCCAGCCGGGTATCAAGGAAGAAGAAGGTATTGCGTACATGGATTTCCTTACGGAAGACGAATACCTCGATATCCTCGATAAGTTGCCAAGAGAGAATCAAATGCTCGATGACGATGACCCTCAAAAGTTCATCGCCAAAATGGGTGCAGAAGGTCTTGAGATGCTTCTATCTCGATTGAACCTGGACGAAATGTCTTATGCACTTCGTCATCAGGCGGCAACAGATACCTCGCAACAACGTAAAGCGGAAGCGCTGAAGCGTCTGAAAGTTGTTGAGGCCTTTAGAGATGCCAAAACAAGGATCGAGAATAAGCCAGAGTGGATGATCATCAAAATGGTTCCGGTCATTCCACCGGAATTGAGACCATTGGTGCCATTGGATGGTGGTCGATTCGCTACTTCTGACTTGAATGACTTGTACAGACGTGTGATCATTAGAAACAACCGTTTGAAGCGATTGATCGATATCAAAGCGCCTGAGGTTATCTTGAGAAACGAGAAGCGTATGCTTCAAGAAGCAGTCGATTCCTTATTCGATAATTCAAGAAAAGTAAATGCCGTAAGATCGGACGGTAACCGTGCGTTGAAATCTTTGAGTGATATGCTGAAAGGTAAGCAGGGTCGTTTCCGTCAGAACTTGTTAGGTAAAAGGGTAGATTATTCTGGTCGTTCAGTGATCGTTGTAGGTCCTGAATTGAAACTCCACGAATGTGGATTACCAAAAAATATGGCAGCGGAGCTGTACAAGCCTTTCATCATCAGGAAACTGATCGAAAGAGGGATTGTAAAGACAGTAAAGTCTGCTAAGAAAATTGTCGATAGAAAAGATCCAGTTGTTTGGGATATTTTGGAGAACGTGTTGAAAGGACATCCTGTCCTATTGAACCGAGCTCCAACATTGCACCGATTGGGTATTCAGGCATTCCAACCAAAGCTTATCGAGGGCAAAGCAATTCAGTTACACCCATTGGTATGTACGGCCTTTAACGCTGACTTTGATGGTGACCAAATGGCGGTACACGTACCTCTAGGTCATGAAGCGGTATTGGAGGCTTCCATGTTGATGCTTTCTTCTCACAATATTTTGAACCCAGCGAATGGAGCTCCAATTGCGGTACCTTCTCAGGATATGGTATTGGGTCTTTATTATGTGACGAAGGGACGCAAGTCTACGGAAGAGCACAAAATGCCGGGCGAGGGAATGCGATTCTACTCAGCTGAAGAGGTGATCATCGCCTTGAATGAAGGGAAGATCTCGCTACACACATACATTCACGTAAGAACGAAAGTTCGTGAGAATGGTGAGTTGGTTGATCGTTTGATCGAAACTGTTGCTGGTCGTGTGCTATTCAATGAGAAAGTGCCGGAAGAAGTAGGTTTCGTGAATGAACTATTGACGAAGAAGAAGCTTCAAAAGATCATCGCAAGAGTTGTAGATATCTGTGGTATCGCGAAAACAGCGAAGTTCTTGGATGATATCAAAGAATTAGGTTTCCAAATGGCCTATTCAGGCGGTTTGTCTATGGGACTTGATGATATCAATATTCCAGATAACAAAGACGGCTTGATCGAAGAGGCGAAGAAAGAAGTGGATGCTGTATGGCAAAACTACTTGATGGGTCTCATCACTGATAACGAACGTTACAATCAGGTAATTGACATCTGGACAAGGGTGAACACGCGTTTGACCAATGGGTTGATGCAGGAGATGGAAGAGGATCAACAAGGATTCAATGCCATCTTTATGATGATGCACTCCGGTGCTAGGGGTTCTAGAGAACAGATCCGTCAGCTGGGTGGAATGAGAGGATTGATGGCTAAGCCACAAAAGAACCTGGCCGGTTCTGTTGGGGCGATCATCGAAAACCCAATTCTATCTAACTTTAAAGAAGGATTGGATGTACTCGAGTACTTCATTTCAACGCACGGTGCGCGTAAAGGCCTTGCTGATACCGCATTGAAAACGGCGGATGCGGGTTACTTGACAAGACGTTTGGTTGATGTAGCACAAGATTGTGTGGTCAATGAACCTGATTGTGGTACCCTAAGAGGCTTGACTGTATCGGCATTGAAAGACAATGAAGATATCGTTGAACCACTATCTGAGAGAATTCTGGGCAGAGTATCTGTTCATGACATCATAGATCCATTGAACGACGAGTTAATTCTTGCTGCCGGTGAAGAAATCACCGAAGAGGTAGCCAACAGAATTGATGAGACGGCCATAGAGGAAGTAGAGATCAGGTCTGTATTGACTTGTGAAACGAAAAAAGGAGTATGTGCGAAGTGTTACGGTAGAAACTTGTCTACGAACAACATGGCACAAAAAGGTGAATCAGTTGGTGTTATTGCAGCACAATCGATCGGTGAGCCAGGTACTCAGTTGACCTTGAGAACCTTCCACGTTGGGGGTACTGCTTCGAACATTGCGGTTGATGCAATGATCAATGCGAAGTTCGCCGGTGTGATCGAGTTCGAAGAATTGAGAGAGTTGCCAACAACAGACGATGAAGGCAATAAGATCAATGTGGTGATGGGTAGAACAGGAGAGATCCAGATCGTTGACCCTAAATCGAAAAAAGTGTTGATCTCGAACCACGTACCTTATGGTGCTATCCTTACCGTCAAGAATGGTGAGAAAGTGGAGAAAGGCCAACAACTGTGTAAGTGGGATCCGTATAATGCTGTAATTCTTTCCGAATTCGACGGTGCTGTATCGTTTGATGCGGTGGAAGAAGGTGTTACGTTCAAAGAGGAATTCGATGAGCAAACAGGACACAGAGAAAAGGTGATCACCGATACAAAGGATAAGACCAAAAACCCTGCGATCGTAGTAACATACAAAGAGGGTTCGAAAGCATACAATATTCCGGTAGGCGCTCACTTATCAGTAAATGAAGGTGATAAGATCAAAGTAGGTCAGCCGATCGCGAAGATTCCAAGAACCATGGGTAAATCAAGAGATATTACTGGGGGTCTGCCACGTGTTACGGAGTTGTTTGAGGCTCGTAACCCGTCAAATCCAGCAGTTGTGTCTGAGATCGATGGTGTGGTGACTTACGGAGGTATCAAACGTGGTAACCGTGAGATCTTCATCGAATCGAAAGATGGCGTGAAGAAGAAATACATGGTGCCGTTGTCTAAGCACATTTTGGTACAAGACAATGACTTTGTAAGAGCTGGGTATCAGTTGTCAGATGGTGCAACAACACCAAACGACATTTTGAATATCCAAGGTCCTACTGCTGTACAGGAATACTTGGTGAATGAGATCCAAGAGGTGTATCGACTACAAGGTGTGAAGATCAATGATAAGCACATCGAAGTGATCGTGAAGCAAATGATGCAGAAAGTAGAGATCATGGATTCGGGTGATACACAATTCTTGAAAGGTGAAGTGGTAGATAAATTCGTCTTCAGAGAAGAAAACGATAAGATCTTAGACATGAAGGTGGTTTCTGAGTCAGGTGATTCAGAGAACATGAAACCTGGTCAGATCGTAACACCACGTGAATTGAGAGATGAAAACTCTACGTTGAAAAGGAAAGACTTGAAGTTGGTTGAGGTCAGAGATGCACAACCAGCAGTATCGAAACCAAAGTTATTGGGTATCACCCAAGCTTCTTTGGGTACCGATAGCTTCTTGTCTGCTGCCTCATTCCAGGAAACTACCAAGGTATTGAGCGAAGCTTCGATCAGAGGCAAGGAAGATACCTTGATGGGACTGAAGGAGAATGTGATCGTAGGTCACTTGATCCCTGCAGGTACAGGCATGAGAGAGTATAACGACTTGATCGTAGGAAATAAAGCAGAGTATGAAGAGTTGATGGCTGCGAAAGAAGCTTATCAAACGGAATCTTCTGAGGAAAACGTAGAAGCATAGATAGATGGCTGAAGAGAAGGAGAAAAAGCAAAATAACCAGTTGAACATTGAGCTTTCGGAAGAAGTAGCCGAAGGGGAGTATGTCAACCTTGCGATGATCGCACATTCAAACTCGGAGTTTGTGATCGATTTCATTAAAATGATGCCGGGCGTGCCCAAGGCAAAAGTGAAGTCGAGAATTGTGATCACTCCTGAACATGCCAAGAGATTGCTATATGCGTTGAAGGACAACATCGAGAAGTACGAAAGTAATTTCGGTCAAATTAAGCAAGCTGATGCGCCACCAAAATTCCCTATGAATTTCGGCGGTACCGTCGGAGAAGCTTAGCCGATAAGGCAATGAATAAGAAGCCACTCTTTGCATAAGAGTGGCTTTTTTATGCTCTATTTAATTTACTTTGAGCTGTTTGTTCTTAAGATTCCTTTCATTACCTTTGCAGTCCAAAATTTTAACTAGGAAAATTAAAATCTAAAAAACTGTAAATGCCTACTATACAACAACTAGTAAGAAAGGGCAGAAAAAAGCTGACTTCTAAATCGAAGTCTCCTGCTTTAGATAGCTGTCCTCAACGAAGAGGGGTTTGTACAAGGGTTTACACAACTACACCAAAGAAGCCTAACTCGGCTATGAGAAAAGTAGCAAGGGTAAGGTTGACAAATGGTAAAGAAGTGAACGCTTATATCCCAGGTGAAGGTCATAACCTTCAAGAGCACTCAATTGTATTGATCAGAGGAGGAAGAGTAAAAGACCTTCCTGGTGTTAGATACCACATCATCCGTGGTGCACTAGATACTGCAGGGGTGAATGGTCGTCTACAAAGAAGATCGAAATACGGTGCGAAAAGACCTAAAGACAAGAAATAGACAATTAATTAAGTAATGAGAAAAGCTAAACCAAAGAAGAGATATATTCTTCCCGATCCGAAGTTCCAAGATACTTTGGTCACAAAGTTTGTGAACTACCTAATGGTCGATGGTAAGAAGAGTATTGCCTACAGCATCTTTTACGATGCAATTGCGCTGGTTGAAAAGCGTACTGGTGAGAATGGTCTTGAAACTTGGAAGAAAGCATTGAGTAATATCATGCCATCTGTCGAAGTGAAGAGTAGAAGAGTGGGTGGAGCCACTTTTCAAGTGCCTACTGAGGTAAGACCAAACAGAAAAACTTCACTCGGCATCAAATGGATGATCATGTTCGCTAGAAAGCGTGGTGAAAAAACCATGATGGAAAGACTAGCCGGCGAGATCATCGCAGCCTCAAAAGGTGAAGGCGCAGCGGTTAAGAAGAAAGAGGACACTCATAGAATGGCCGAAGCAAACAAAGCATTTTCACACTTTAGATTTTAATTCCTAAACTAAAATGGCAAGAGATTTAAAATTTACTCGAAATATTGGAATTGCAGCGCACATTGATGCGGGTAAGACAACCACTACCGAGCGTATCCTATACTATACTGGTGTTTCACACAAGATTGGTGAGGTACACGATGGTGCTGCAACAATGGACTGGATGGAGCAAGAGCAGGAAAGAGGGATTACGATCACTTCTGCTGCAACTACTGTATTCTGGCCTTACAAAGACAATCAATACCACATCAACATTATTGATACTCCGGGTCACGTGGACTTTACCGTTGAGGTAAACAGGTCTTTGCGTGTATTGGACGGATTGGTATTCTTGTTCTCTGCGGTTGATGGTGTTGAACCACAATCGGAAACCAACTGGAGATTGGCTGACAACTACAATGTAGCTCGTCTTGGTTTTGTGAACAAAATGGACCGTGCTGGTGCCGACTTCTTGAACGTGTGTAAGCAAGTGAAGGAAATGTTGGGAACTAAAGCAGTTCCTCTTCAATTGCCTATCGGCGCAGAAGAGAAATTCAAAGGAGTTGTTGACTTAGTGGAAAACAAAGCCATCGTTTGGAATGAAGACGACATGGGGATGACCTATGAAGAAGTTGAAATTCCTGCTGACATGGTGGACGAAGTAGCAGAGTACAGAGAGTACTTGCTCGAAGCGATTGCTGAATACGACGATACCTTGATGGAGAAATTCTTTGAGGATTCTGAGTCGATCACGAAAGATGAGATCTTAGCTGCCTTGAGACAAGCGACCATTAACTTGGACTTTGTACCGATGTTGTGTGGTTCTGCATTCAAGAATAAAGGTGTGCAGTCAATGCTCAACTATGTGATGGAGCTATTGCCTTCACCGTTGGACAGAGACACGATCACAGGAACTGATCCTGATACAGAAGAAAAAATCACGAGAACTCCAGATCCAAATGGTCCTTTCGCGGCATTGGCATTTAAAATTGCTACTGACCCATTTGTAGGCCGTTTGTGTTTTGTGAGATCGTATTCTGGATTGTTGGACGCAGGTTCATATGTCTTTAACACGAGAACAAATAAGAAAGAACGTATTTCTAGAGTCTTCCAAATGCACGCAAACAAACAAAATGCAATTGATCAATTGCATTGTGGAGACATTGCGGCTGTAGTGGGTTTCAAAGACATCAAAACAGGAGATACATTGTGTGACGAAAAGAACAAGATCGTTCTTGAGTCGATGATCTTCCCAGAGCCGGTAATCGGTTATGCCATTGAGCCAAAAACTCAGGCAGACGTTGATAAATTGGGTATGGCGATCGCTAAGTTGATCGAAGAAGATCCAACATTGACAGTAAACACCGATGAGGAAACGGGTCAGACAATCTTGAGAGGTATGGGTGAGCTTCACCTGGACATCATCATGGATCGTTTGAAGAGAGAGTTCAAGGTGGAAGTCAATCAGGGTGCACCTCAGGTGGCCTACAAAGAGTCGATCAACTCAAGCGTTGAGCACAAAGAAGTATACAAAAAGCAATCAGGTGGTAAAGGTAAATTCGCCGATATCGTGTTTGAGCTTTCTCCAAAGGATCAAGACTTTGAGCAAGAAGGATTGCAGTTTGTTAATAATATTGTTGGTGGTGTGATTCCTAAAGAATTTATCCCAGCGATCGAGAAAGGGTTTAAAGCTGCGATGAGCAACGGTCCTTTGGCTGGCTATCCGGTAGAAAACATGAAAGTAAGGTTGTATCACGGATCATTCCACGATGTGGATTCAGATGCACTTTCTTTTGAGATGGCGGCTAGACTTGGTTTCAAGGCAGCAGCTAAACAAGCTACACCAAAATTAATGGAGCCTATTATGGCTGTGGATGTAGTTACACCAGACGAATATACAGGTTCTATCACGGGAGATTTGAATAGAAGAAGAGGTATCATGAAAGGTATGGATACCAAAGGTACTTCTACCGTTGTGAAAGCTGATGTTCCACTTTCTGAGCTATTTGGTTATGTGACTGATTTGAGAACCATGTCTTCAGGTAGAGCAACTGCCTCATTGACATTCTCTCATTACGACATCGTGCCAAATAACATTGCAGAAGAAGTAATTAAAACGAGCAAAGGCCTGTAAGCTGTAAATTGATAAGAAGATGACACAGAAAATTAGAATCAAATTAAAGTCATACGATCACAACCTGGTGGATAAGTCATCAGAGAAAATTGTGAGAGCAGTAAAAACTACTGGAGCTATTGTTAGTGGTCCTATTCCACTTCCAACAGTAAAGGAGAAATTTACAGTTTTGAAATCACCACACGTGAACAAAAAAGCACGTGAGCAATTTCAACTTTGTACATACAAAAGATTGGTTGATATCTACTCATCAAGCGCTAAAACAGTAGATGCTTTGATGAAGTTGGAATTGCCTTCTGGCGTAGATGTAGAGATTAAGGTTTAAGACCTTTTTAAATAAATTGAAAGAGGCTTTTCGGTAAGATCAGCCTCTTTTTTATGCCCTTTAGTAATCAAATCGGCACTACGAATTGCGTATTGAAATTGTTTCGGAAATATTGACAAGCCTGTTGGTAACAAAAAATTAAATTTCTATCTTTGCAATCCGTTTTGCGGGAGCACTGTGTTTGCAGTGTTTAAAACAGTTAAAAGAATGTCTGGAATAATCGGAAAAAAAATCGGAATGACTAGCGTATTTGGTGCCGATGGACGTAATGTCGCATGCACGGTAATACAGGCTGGTCCTTGCGTGATCACGCAAGTAAAAGATGAGGAATCAGACGGTTACAAGGCTGTTCAATTAGCGTATGGCGAGCGTAAAGAAAAGAATACGCCTGCTGCGCTGAAAGGACACTTTAAGAAAGCCGGTACTACTCCTAAGAAGAATGTAGTCGAGTTCCGAAATTTCCGTGAGGAATTTGAAGGTCAGATCGCGTTGGGCAATGAGATCAACGTAGCTGATGTTTTCAAAGAGGGTGACTTCGTAGATGCCATTGGAACCTCTAAAGGTAAGGGTTTCCAAGGGGTTGTGAAAAGACACAACTTTGGTGGTGTAGGTCAGGCGACTCACGGTCAGCACAATAGAATGAGAGCTCCTGGTTCTATTGGTGGTGCTTCATATCCTGCTCGAGTGTTCAAAGGAACACGTATGGCTGGAAGAATGGGTAACGATCGCACAAAGGTGATCAACCTAGAAGTATTGAAAGTGGTTCCTGAAAAGAACCTGATCGTTGTCAGCGGATCTATCCCTGGTGCTAAAAATTCAATCGTAGTTCTAGAGAAATAAGAAGATGGAGATTGCAGTATTAAAAAACAGTGGTGAGGAAACTGGAAGAAAAGTTAATCTTTCAGAAGACATCTTCGGTATCGAGCCTAACGATCATGCGATCTACTTAGACGTGAAGCAATTCCTAGCAAACCAACGCCAGGGAACGCACAAGTCGAAAGAAAGAGCTGAGATCGCTGGATCTACGAAAAAGATCAAAAAGCAAAAAGGTACAGGTACAGCACGTGCCGGTAGCATTAAGTCGCCTGTTTTCAGAGGTGGAGGTCGTGTATTCGGTCCTAAGCCAAGAGATTACAGTTTCAAACTTAACAAAAAGTTGAAGCAATTGGCGCGTAAGTCAGCATTGACCTACAAGGTGCAAGATAAATCAGTAGTCATTTTGGAAGACTTCACGTTCGAAGCTCCAAAGACGAAAGAATTCATTAGCCTCTTGAATAATATTGCTGCTGCCGACAAGAAAACACTCTTTGTTTTGGCTAACCATGACAAGAACGTGACACTTTCAGGCAGAAACTTACAAAATGCTAAAGTTACTACGGCAGATTCTTTGAACACATACGATGTGTTGAATGCAGATAGCTTGGTACTTAGTGAGAGTTCTATCGAGAAAATTGAAAACCTTCTAAAGTAAGAGCAAGATGAGCATTTTGAAAAAACCTTTAGTAACGGAAAAAGTGTCTAACCTGAATGAATCAGGGAAATACGGTTTCATTGTTGACAAGAATGCCAACAAAGTTGAAATCAAAAAGGCAGTAGAAGACATGTATGGTGTCACAGTAGAAGATGTGAACACAATGCGATATGCTGGAAAATTGAAATCTAGGTATACAAAATCTAGAGTAATTTCTGGTAGATCTAACGGATATAAAAAAGCAATCGTCACTGTTGCAGAAGGAGATGTAATCGACTTCTACAGCGGAATATAATTGAATAAAAATGGGCGTTAAGAAACTAAGACCAATGACTCCAGGAACCAGGAACAGACTTGCTCCTGATTTTGCTGACGTTACTGCTTCTTCTCCTGAGAAGTCGTTAGTGGTGACAGCAAAGCGATCTGGTGGTCGTAACAATACTGGAAAAATGACCATGCGCTACATCGGTGGTGGTCACAAAAGAAAGATCAGAATTGTAGACTTCAAGCGTAACAAATTCGATGTTCCGGCAACAGTGAAGTCTGTAGAATATGATCCCACCCGCTCGGCAAGAGTTGCCTTATTGTACTATGCTGATGGTGAAAAGAGATACATTATTGCTCCTGAAGGTATTCAGGTAGGTCAAACGGTGATCTCAGGTGAGAATGTTGCTCCTGAAGTAGGAAATGCATTACCACTTGCTAAGATCCCATTGGGTACGATCGTTCACAATGTTGAGTTCCAGCCTGGTAAAGGTGGTGCTATAGCAAGAAGTGCTGGTACTTATGTACAGCTAGTGGCACGTGATGGTAAGTACGCAACCGTGCGTTTGGCTTCAGGTGAGCAGAGAAATATTTTGGTGACTTGTATGGCCACTATCGGTTCTGTTGGTAATGCTGAACACATGAATGTGAAGCTTGGCAAGGCCGGAAGAAATAGATGGTTAGGAAGAAGACCAAGAGTAAGAGGTGTTGCAATGAACCCGGTCGATCACCCAATGGGTGGTGGTGAAGGTAGATCTTCTGGAGGTCACCCGCGTTCAAGAAATGGTTTGTATGCGAAAGGGCAGAAAACCAGAACGCCTAAGAAATATTCGAATAGACTAATCATTGGTAAAAAGAAAAAATAAGGCATGGCACGTTCATTAAAGAAAGGACCATACATCGATTTCAGACTTGAGAACAAGGTAGACGCCATGAATGAGTCTGGTAAAAAATCTGTGATTAAGACGTGGTCTAGAAGATCAATGATTTCTCCTGATTTCGTTGGACATACCTTCGCAGTACACAACGGGAATAAGTTCATCCCTGTATTCGTCACTGAGAACATGGTAGGTCATAAGTTTGGAGAATTTGCTCCAACAAGAAATTTTAGAGGTCACATCGCTAAAAAGGACAAGAAAAGATAATCATGGAAGCAGTAGCTAAATTAAATAACGTTCCTACTTCAGCTCGTAAAATGCGAATGGTCGCTGATATGATCAGAGGCGAGCAAGTAAATAAGGCGTTGAATATTTTGAAGTTCGAGTCAAAAGAAGGTGCCGCGAGACTAGAGAAACTTTTGTTGTCTGCAATTGCCAACTGGCAAGCAAAGAACGAGGACGAGCGTCTTGAAGAGGCTGAACTCTATGTAAAGGAGATTCGCGTTGATGGTGGCAGAATGCTTAAGCGATTAAGACCTGCACCACAAGGTAGAGCTCACAGGATCCGTAAGAGATCTAATCATGTAACCATGATCATCGATGCAAAAAACGGTGGGTCAGAAGTTACCGCTGACGAAACAGAAGTAGAAACTAACGAAAACGATAATTAAGACATGGGACAGAAAGTTAACCCTGTAGGTCTAAGATTAGGTATCGTAAGAGGCTGGGACTCTAACTGGTACGGTGGAAAAGATTTTTCTAGTGCATTGGTCGAAGACCAAGAGATCAGAAAATACATCAATGCCAGAATACCTAAAGGCGGGATCTCAAAAATAATTATCGAGCGAACAATCAAAAGAATCACCATAACTGTACACACCGCTCGTCCGGGTGTTGTGATCGGTAAAGGAGGTCAGGAAGTTGATCGTATTAAAGAGGAATTGAAAAAGCTTACAAGCAAGGATGTGCAAATCAATATTTTTGAGATCAAGCGTCCTGAATTAGATGCCAAGCTTGTCGGTGAATCAATAGCACAACAGCTTCAGGCAAGGATTTCTTATAGAAGAGCCATGAAGCAAGCCATCGCTTCTGCTATTAGAGTAGGCGCAGAGGGTATCAAGATCAAGTGTTCAGGTAGATTAGGTGGTGCTGAAATGGCACGTACCGAAATGTACAAAGAAGGTAGAATTCCTTTGCACACATTGAGAGCTGATATCGACTATGCCATTTCTGAAGCAGATACGGTTTATGGCAAAATCGGAATTAAAGTATGGATCTTCAAAGGTGAGGTTTACGGTAAAAGAGATCTTTCTCCTAACGTAGGCGCTTCTAACAACAGCATGGGTAACCGTGGTGGAGGTGGTAGAAGACCTAACCGTAGAAACAAGAAGTAATCGCCTTTTAAAAAGAAGAAAAGATGTTACAGCCAAAGAGAACTAAGTTTAGAAAGATGCAGAAGGGCAGAGTGAAGGGAATCGCGCAGCGAGGCCACACTTTATCTTTCGGTACATTCGGCATCAAGGCATTAGAGCCAGGTTGGATCACAAGTCGTCAAATTGAGGCGGCTCGTATTGCAATGACCAGGGCTATGAAGCGACAAGGTCAGGTTTGGATCAGGATCTTCCCTGACAAACCGATCACAAAAAAGCCTGCAGAAGTAAGGATGGGTAAAGGTAAGGGTGCACCAGATTACTGGGTGGCCGTTGTCAAGCCGGGTACAATCCTTTTTGAATCTTCAGGTGTAGACATGGAGCTTGCGAAGGAGTCATTGAGACTTGCAGAACAGAAGCTTCCGATCTCTACAAAATTTGTTGTACGCAGAGATTACATTGGATAGATATGAAAAACTCAGAGATCAAAGCACTCTCATTAGAAGAGTTGAACGAAAAGCTTAAGGCTGAGCAAGACAACTTGAACAAGTTGAATTTTGCACATGCGATTTCTCCTATCGAGAATCCGATGAAGATCCGACAGTCAAAGAAAATGATTGCCAGATTGCAGACTGAATTAAGGGCAAAAGAACTGGCTAAATAAAAATATCATGGAGACCAGAAATCTTAGAAAAGAGAGAGTGGGTGTAGTAACGAGTAACAAAATGGATAAATCCATTACCGTGAAAGTTGAACGAAAGGAAAAGCACCCTATCTATGGTAAGTTCGTGAAGAAGACTACCAAATTTGCGGCTCATGACGAAAACAATGATTGCGGTATCGGTGATACTGTGAAAATCATGGAAACTCGTCCGCTGAGCAAGAATAAGCGCTGGAGACTAGTAGAAGTTATTGAAAGAGCGAAGTAATCATGATCAGACAAGAAAGTAGATTAAATGTTGCTGACAACAGTGGTGCCAAAGAAGTTTTGGTCATCAGAGTGTTAGGTGGTACAAAGAAAAAGTACGCATCAGTAGGCGATAAGATCGTTGTAACTGTCAAGTCTGCTCATTCTTCTTCAAGCTTGAAGAAAGGTACAGTGTCAAAAGCTGTTATCGTTCGAACCAAGAAAGAAGTAAGAAGAAAAGATGGCTCTTACATTAGATTCGAAGACAACGCAGCGGTATTGCTGAACCAAAACGACGAACCAAGAGGTACTCGTATGTTTGGTCCTGTGGCGAGAGAATTGCGTGAAAAGCAATTCATGAAAATTGTTTCATTGGCTCCTGAAGTATTGTAAATATGAAAGTGCAAGAAAATAAAGCGAAGCTTTATATCAGAAAAGGAGACACTGTCAAAGTGATCTCTGGAAACTCAAAAGGGAAATCTGGTAAAGTATTGGAAGTATTTCCTGCGAAATACAGAGCCATTGTAGAGGGTGTCAATGTAGTGTCTAAGCACACGAAGCCATCGGCAACCAATCCAAATGGTGGTATTGAGAAGACAGAGGCTTCGATCCACATTTCAAACCTTATGGTGGTAGATCCTTCTACAGGTGAAGCAACCAGAGTCGGAAGAAAAGCCGACGAGAATGGAAAATTAGTTCGTTACGCTAAAAAATCTGGGGAGGTAATCAAAAATGGCTAATCCGAGATTAAAAGATATGTACATCAACGATGTAGTACCTGCTTTGAAAGAGAAGTTCGAGTACACATCAGTTATGCAAGTGCCTAAGGTCACCAAAGTAGTGGTGAATAAAGGTATTGGTGCTGCAGTTGCCGACAAGAAATTGATCGATGTAGGAGTAGAGGAATTGTCTACGATCACTGGTCAGAAGGCGGTGGCTACAATTGCTAAGAATTCGATCTCAAACTTTAAGTTGAGAGAAGGAATGCCAATTGGTGCACGAGTGACCTTGCGAGGTGACAAAATGTATGAGTTCATGGACAGGCTGTTGAACATTGCACTTCCTCGAGTAAGAGATTTTAGAGGTGTGAAGGACAAAGGCTTTGACGGACGTGGTAACTATACATTGGGTGTCAAGGAGCAGATCATCTTCCCTGAGATCTCTATCGATAAGGTAAATAAGATCTCTGGAATGGACATCACTTTTGTGACCACGGCTAATTCAGATGAAGAAAGTTATGAATTGCTAAAAGCGTTGGGTATGCCTTTCGCTTCAGGCAAGAAAAATTAATTGCAATGGCTAGAGAAGCAGTAAAAGCAAGAGAAAGAAAAAGACAAAGGCTAGTAGCGCGCTACGCTGAAAAAAGAGCTCAGTTAAAAGCTGAAGGTGATTATGTTGGCTTGGATAAATTACCAAGAAACTCATCTCCAGTACGATTGCACAACAGATGCAAGCTAACGGGTAGACCTAAAGGATACATGAGAAAGTTTGGTATCTCTAGGGTGACTTTCAGAGAAATGGCGTCAGCAGGAAAAATCCCTGGCGTAACAAAAGCGAGCTGGTAAGTTTACCAGCCTTTTATTTATCGATATTAATTAATACCTTTGCAGGCCTGTTTCAGGCCGGAAGGTATTTACTTTTATAAAATGACCTATAGCTGGGAGATATCGCCAGAATAGGAACCGCAAATGCGGCAAAAAATTAACTTATGACTGATCCAATAGCAGATTATCTAACAAGATTAAGGAACGCCATCAAGGCGAACCATCGCGTAGTTGATATTCCAGCTTCTAAAATGAAGAAGGAGATCACGAGGGTGTTGCACGAAAAGGGCTACATCTTGAACTACAAGTTTGAAGAAAATGGTCCTCAAGGCAATATCAAGATTGCATTGAAGTATAACCCATCTACAAAATTACCTGCCATCGAAAACCTGCAAAGAATTTCTAAGCCTGGTTTGAGAAAATACGCGGGTGCAGAGAACCTTCCAAGAGTAATTAATGGCCTCGGTATTGCCATTGTTTCTACTTCAAAAGGTGTGATGACAGATAAAGAAGCAAGATCGCTTCATATCGGTGGCGAAGTATTGTGTCAAGTTTATTAAGAGGAGGGAAGAAAATGTCAAGAATCGGAAATAAACCAATCGAGCTGCCACAAGGCGTTACATTGGAAGTTGCGAAAGATAATACGGTCACTGTAAAAGGACCAAAGGGTGAATTGACGCAAGAAGTCAATCCGGATATCATCATCAAGATAGAGGATGGAATCTGTACGGTGCAACGTCCTACTGAGCAAAAAAGACACAAAGCCCTACACGGTTTGTACAGATCATTGATCTCGAATATGGTGATCGGTGTTAGCGAAGGTTACACCAAAGCCCTAGAGTTGGTGGGTGTTGGTTACAAAGCAAGTGTTGCGGATAATGTAGTGGAATTGAACCTTGGTTACTCACACAACATTTACTTACAAGTTCCGGCAGAGGTGAAGGCGTCTGCTAAAATGGAAAAAGGTAAGAATCCAATTGTTGAATTGGAGGGTATGGATAAGGCCTTGATCGGTCAAGTAGCTGCGAAGCTTAGAGAACTGAGAAAAATCGAGCCTTACAAAGGTAAAGGGGTACGTTTTGTTGGTGAGCAAATTAGAAGAAAAGCAGGTAAGACTGCTGCTAAATAATAAGAGGTATGGCTTTAAGTAAAAGTAGACTTAGAATTAAAAAGGGTATCAGAAATAAAATTTCTGGAACTGCTGATAGGCCTAGGATTTCTGTATTCAAGAGTAATACAAGTATCTATGCCCAAATCATCGATGATGAAAAAGGACATACCTTGGCATACGCTTCTTCTAAAGAAGTGAGTGACAAACAGAATACCGATCAGAGCATCTCGAAAGAGGTGGGCAAGAAGCTAGCTGAGAAAGCAGCTGCGAACGGTATTGTTGATGTAGTATTTGATAGAAACGGATATATCTACCACGGTAATGTGAAGGCTTTGGCTGAAGGTGCCAGAGAAGGTGGACTTAAATTTTAATCGAGATGAGCCAAAAATTAAGTAGATCATTAAAAGCGAGTGAGATCGATTTGACCGAAAAGGTCGTAGCGATCAAGCGTGTAGCTAAAGTTGTAAAAGGTGGTAGAAGATTCAGCTTTTCAGCAATCGTAGTAGTAGGTGACGGTGAAGGTGTTGTGGGATACGGATTGGGTAAAGCCAATGAGGTAACTGATGCAATCACCAAAGGAATTGACGATGCCAAGAAGAACTTGGTGAAAGTGCCGATTTTGAAAGGGACTGTTCCTCACGAAACGATTGGAAAGTATGGCGGAGGTCACGTATTAGTGAAGCCGGCTTCTGAAGGTACCGGTGTAATTGCTGGTGGTGCGATGCGTGCTGTATTTGAATCAGCAGGTATTCATAATGTGCTTGCAAAATCTAAAGGTTCTTCTAACCCTCACAACGTGGTGAAGGCAACTTTCGATGCATTATTGAAAATGAGAGATCCTTATACAGTAGCTCAACAAAGAGGTGTTGAATTGGATAAAGTTTTTAACGGTTAAGAAAGAGATGGGCAAGGTTATTATCACGCAAGTTAAAAGCACAATTAAAAAATCTGAAAGGCAGAAGAGAACAATCGAAGCCTTAGGATTAGGAAAGATCAACAGGTCTGTAGAGGTAGAATTGACTCCTCAAGTAGCAGGCATGATCAACAAGGTAAGTCATTTGGTATCTGTAAAGGAAGCATAAGATGAAACTGAATACACTAAAACCTGCTGAAGGTTCAGTAAAAAGTAATAAGAGAATCGGTAGAGGTCAAGGCTCTGGTAAAGGAGGGACGTCGACAAGAGGTCATAAAGGTGCCAAGTCTAGATCTGGTTACTCAAGGAAGTCTGGTTTTGAAGGCGGTCAAATGCCTTTGCAAAGACGTGTTCCTAAGTTTGGTTTCACCAACCCGAATAGGGTGGAATACAAAGCCATTAACTTAGATACCTTACAAGAATTAGCAGATAATGCGAAAGTGAGTGCCATTACCATCGAAACATTGATGGAGCATGGCTTAGCTCAAAAAAATGACTTGATCAAGGTATTGGGTAGAGGCGAATTGAAAGCAAAGGTCGATGTCACGGCTCACAAATTTTCTGCGTCTGCGGCTGCGGCCATAGAAAAACTAGGTGGAACCGCTACAACGCTCTAAAGCATGAAGAAATTCATTACAACCATAAAGAACATTTTTGCAATTGAAGAGCTGAGGAATAGAATTCTAGCGACGCTAGGTTTCTTAGTGATTTTTAGATTAGGCTCTTTTGTTGTACTCCCAGGTGTCGATCCAACCCAATTAACGGATACGGACAGTGGCATCTTGGGTATATTAAACACATTGCTAGGAGGGTCTTTCTCAAGAGCCTCCATCTTTGGTTTGGGTATTATGCCTTACATCTCTGCATCCATTGTGATCCAGTTGATGACGGTAGCAGTACCTAGTTTCCAAAAGATGCAAAAAGAAGGTGAGTCTGGACGCAAGAAGCTGACGCAGATCACGAGAGTGTTGACCATTTTGGTGACGCTAGCGCAGTCTGTGGGTTATCTTCAGGTGACCATTCCTGCCGAGGCGATTTCGCCAACTTTGAATCCAACGTTATTCATGATCTCTTCGATGATCTTGTTGACTTCGGGTACAATGTTCTGTATGTGGTTGGGTGAAAAGATTACTGACAAAGGTATCGGAAATGGTATCTCTATGTTGATCATGATCGGTATCATTTCAAGTTTGCCTGGTGCAGCTTGGTTCGAATTCGTGACAACCAATGGTATCAGTAGAGCTTTATTCTCACTTGTTGAAGTATTGGTGTTGTTCGGTGTTGTGATGGTAACTGTTGCTTTGGTGCAGGCTACCCGTCGTATTCCTGTTCAGTACGCTAAACAAGTGGTTGGAGGAAAAGTATACGGCGGTCAGCGTCAGTTCATTCCACTCAAAGTGAATGCATCGGGTGTCATGCCGATCATCTTTGCTCAGGCATTAATGATCTTGCCAACCTTGATCGGTCAAGTGTGGGCTGATACGAATGAATTCTGGAACAACGTGACGAATGCATTTGCTAATCCGTATTCATGGCAGTACAATGTAGTATTTGCTGTGTTGATCATAGCGTTTACTTTCTTCTATACTGCCATCACGGTGAATCCGGCCAGTATGGCGGACGATTTGAAACGCAATGGTGGTTTTATTCCGGGCATTAAGCCGGGTAGACCAACGTCAGAATTTATTGGTGATGTAATCGATAAGATCACATTACCTGGATCCATCTTTTTATCTCTCATTGCCGTGTTACCAACATTTGCCTATTTGGCCGGTGTGGGTCAGCAGTTCTCTTACTTCTATGGAGGTACGTCATTGTTGATCATGGTAGGGGTGATTTTGGATACCTTACAACAAATTGAAAGTTACTTGCTGATGCGTCATTATGAAGGCATGATGAAGTCTGGCAAGATGAGAGGAAGATCTCAGAATGTAGCTGTTGCTTCATAAGATGATCTTCTATAAAACAGAAGACGAAATACAATTGATCCGTGAGAGTGCTGAAATACTCGGCAAAGCACACGGTGAAGTGGCCAAACACGTTAGGCCAGGCATAAAAACAAAGGATCTAGATAAAATCGCTGAAGAGTTTATCAAAGATCATGGGGCAAAAGCTTCCTTTAAAGGATATAATGGCTTTCCCGCAACACTTTGTATTTCTCCGAACGACCAAGTTGTTCATGGAATACCAGGTGAAGAAGAATTGAAAGACGGTGATATAATCTCTATAGATTGTGGAGTCTACTACAAAGGTTTTCATAGCGATAGCGCTTATACTTACCCCGTAGGAGACGTTTCCCAAGAGACTTTATCACTGTTGCAAGCAACGAAGGAGTCGTTGTATGTAGGTATTGAAGAGGCCAAGTTTGGCAACCGAATTGGTGATTTAGCCTTTGCCATCCAGCAATATGTGGAAGACAGAGGTTACACTGTGGTGAGAGAGTTAGTGGGACATGGTTTAGGCCGTAATCTCCACGAGTCACCTGAGGTACCGAACTACGGTAAACGAGGACGGGGTCCGAAGTTGAACGAAGGACTTGTGATCGCCATCGAGCCGATGGTGAATTTAGGCACAAGGAGCATTGTTCAGGAGAACGACGGGTGGACGATAAGGACGAAAGACCGCAAACCCTCAGCTCATTTTGAGCACACCGTGGCCATATTCAAGGATAGAACAGAAATATTAACAACTCATAAATACATAGAAGAAGTTGTAAAAATATAATATGGCGAAACAAGGATCTATAGAACAGGACGGTACCATTGTCGAAGCGCTACCTAACGCAACGTTTAGAGTGGAGCTGGAGAATGGTCACATAGTATTGGCGCATATCTCAGGAAAGATGAGAATGCACTACATCAAAATTTTACCGGGTGACAAGGTGAAATTGGAGATGTCTCCATATGATTTAACAAAAGGAAGAATTACTTACAGATATAAATAAAGAGCAATGAAAGTAAAAGCGTCAATCAAAAAGCGTAGCGCTGATTGCAAGATCATCCGTAGGAATGGCAAGTTGTACGTGATTAACAAAAAGAATCCTAGATTCAAACAAAGACAAGGATAATTATGGCAAGGATTTCAGGAGTAGATATTCCAGATCACAAAAGAGCAGAGATCGGTTTGACATACATCTTCGGTATTGGAAGAAGTAGATCGAATTATATTCTAGGCAAAGCCGGTGTTGACATCAATACCAAGATTGGTGATCTAGATGATGAGCAGCAAAAAGCGATCAGAAACATCATTAGTGAAGAGTTCAAGATCGAAGGTGTGTTAAAGTCAGAGGTGCAATTGAACATCAAGCGTTTGATGGACATCGGTTGTTACAGAGGGTTAAGACACAGAAAAGGTTTACCGGTTCGTGGTCAGCATACCAAGAACAACTCTAGAACTAGAAAAGGTAAGAGAAAGACTGTTGCGAACAAGAAGAAAGCAACTAAGTAATTGGTGAGTTTTTAATGCCGATAAAGAATAGTTAAGATGGCTCAAAAAAGAAAAGATAAAGCGAAGAAGAGAGTAGTGCAAGTTGAGGCCCTAGGCCAAGCGCATATTAAAGCGTCGTTCAACAACATTATCATCTCTTTGACCAACCAACAAGGGCAAGTGATCTCTTGGGCTTCTGCCGGTAAAATGGGATTCAAAGGTTCTAAAAAGAACACTCCTTATGCTGCGCAAATGGCTGCACAAGATTGTGCCCAGAAAGCTTATGAACTTGGACTTAGAAAAGTTGAAGTATTTGTAAAAGGCCCAGGTGCCGGAAGAGAATCTGCGATCAGAACGATCCAGAATTCAGGTATCGAGGTGACTGTGATCAGAGATGTGACTCCATTACCACACAATGGTTGTCGTCCTCCAAAACGTAGAAGAGTTTAATTAAGAAAGTAAAGAGTAATGGCAAGATATAGAGGTCCTAAGGCAAAAATTGCGAGACGTTTCAACGAACCGATTTTTGGTCATAGCAAAGCATTACAAAAGAAAGCATATCCTCCGGGACAACACGGTAGAGGAAGAAGAAGAAAGCAATCGGAATATGCTGTCCAGTTAATGGAAAAACAAAAGGCGAAATACACTTATGGTGTACTCGAAAGACAATTTGCCAATTTGTTTGAAAAGGCATCGGCAAGATCAGGTATTACAGGTGAGATCTTACTTCAATTATTGGAAGCAAGATTGGACAATGTGGTATACAGACTTGGTATTGCTAGAACAAGAAGAGGAGCAAGACAATTGGTTTCTCATAAGCATATCACCGTCAATGGTGAGATCGTAAACATTCCATCATACCATTTACAACCTGGTGATGTAGTGGGTGTTAGAGAGAAATCAAAATCATTAGAGGCTATCACTGATAGCTTAGCAGGCAACAGCACATCAAAATACCCTTGGTTGCAGTGGAATTCATCTGAAATGAATGGTAGCATGGTAAATGTGCCAAGCAGAGAAGATATTCCTGAGAACATCAAGGAGCAGCTGATCGTCGAGCTTTACTCTAAATAATCTATTTGAAACCTTTAAACAAATAAAGTATATGTCAATACTAGCATTTCAAATCCCGGAGAAAGTGGTGATGGAGAAGGCAGACGATTTTCACGGTCTGTTCACTTTTAAGCCCCTTGAAAAAGGTTACGGGGTTACTATTGGTAATGCATTGAGAAGGATCCTTCTATCGTCATTAGAAGGATACGCAATCACTGGCATTAAAATACCTAGTGTATTGCACGAATTCTCAACCATTGAAGGTGTTGTGGAGGATGTGTCTGAGATCATCCTGAACTTGAAAAAAGTAAGGTTCAAGAAGATATCTGATACAGTAGATAATAAGATCAATGTGGTGATCGAAGGACAGAGTAAATTCACTGCTGGTGATATCGGCAAATTCACTTCTGCATTCGAGATCCTTAATCCAGACGACTTGGTGTGTAACCTAGACCCAAAAGTTAAATTCGAAATTGAATTGACTGTTGAAAAGGGTAGAGGATATGTGCCTTCTGAAGAAAATAGACCAACTGAGCAAGTATTCGGTAATATTCCGATCGATGCCATCTTTACACCAATAAAAAATGTAAAGTACAGTGTTGAGAACACACGTGTTGAGCAAAAGACTGACTATGAAATGTTGGTTTTGGATATCAAAACGGACGGTTCGATTCACCCGGAAAAAGCATTGCAAGGGGCCGCTCACATTCTAATTCAGCACTTCATGTTATTCTCTGATCAGAACATGATCTTAGAGACAGGTGCCTTGGATGAGCCTGAGCAGGTAGATGAAGAAATGCTTCACATGCGTAAGTTGTTGAAAACATCATTGAACGATCTTGATCTTTCAGTTAGAGCGTACAACTGCTTGAAAGCAGCAGATGTCCGTACCCTAGGTGATTTGGTAAGACTTGAGATTTCTGATATGATGAAGTTTAGAAACTTCGGTAAAAAGTCATTGGCTGAACTTGAGCAACTTGTCGCAGACAAGAACCTTACATTCGGCATGGACTTGGCAAAATATAAACTTGAAGAAGAGTAAGAGATGAGACACGGGAAGAAATTTAATCATTTAAGCAGAACAGCATCACATAGAAAGGCGATGCTTTCAAATATGGCTTCTTCTTTGATCCAGCATAAGAGAATCACGACTACTGTGGCCAAAGCGAAAGCTTTGAGAAAATATGTTGAGCCTTTGATCACAAAAGCAAAGACCGACAATACCCACTCTAGAAGAATGGTGTTCTCTTACTTGCAAGACAAAGATTCTGTATCTACCCTATTTAATGAAGTTGCTGAGAAAGTAGCATCAAGACCTGGGGGTTACACAAGAATCATCAAAACGGGTAATCGTCTAGGTGATAATGCAGACATGTGTATCATCGAATTGGTTGATTACAACGAGTTGCTTTTGGGTACTGACGAGAAATCTGCAGGTGCTAAAAAGTCGCGCAGAAGAAGAGGTGGAAAGAAAAAGGAGGAGTCAACGTCAGCTGTTGAGGCCCAAGTGGAAGAAACTGTTGTAGAAGCTCCTGTTGAAGAGGCAGCGGCAGAAGAGGTGGTTGCAGAGGATGTAGTTGAGGAAACTCCGGCTGCAGAAACTGAAGAAACTCCGGAAGCGTCTGCTGACGAATCTACTGAAGAAGAAAAGAAAGACTAAGCAAAGAGTTTTTCTATCATATAGAAGCCTCCCTATTCATAGGGAGGCTTTTTTTGTGTATTTACATATAATTTTGAAATTCACTTGGGAATGATGGAAGGAACGGTCATTTGTTGACTATCTTGCAAATGATGAAAAATTCATCACATATCTTAGAACCAACAAAATCATAACTTATCAAGCATCCAAAATTTTCAAGAGCAAAAGATATTGAGTTCGCTAAAGTGCTCAATCAACGTGTAAATAGGTATTTCAAAGACAATCGCATTTCCAAAAACGGGAACATCAGTATGTACCTTAAGACCACACTGATGATAAGTCTTTTTGCAGTTCCCTTGATTGTGATGAGCCTTGGTCTTGTGTCTAGCCCATGGGCGGTGTTTGTACTTTATTTACTAAGTGGTCTCGGAACTGCGGGCATCGGCATGTGTGTGATGCATGACGCGATCCATGGATCATATTCTACGAATAAGCTAGTCAACAACGTGTTGAGTTTAACTATGAACATGATCGGTGCGAATCGCACAGTCTGGCAAATTCAGCATAATGTACTGCATCATTCCTACACCAATATCAATGAGGCAGACAATGATTTAGATCAACCCTTCTTCTTACGCTTTGATCCGCATAAAGCGCATCATGCAATTCATAAATACCAGCACTATTACTTTTGGTTTTTTTATGGGCTTTCAACGCTTTCGTGGATCACCGCGAAGGACTTTGTGAAAATGAGCCAATTCAAAAAAATGGGGTTCTTGAATAAGGAAGGGGAATACGCACGTGCCCAATTGGGTGCTTTGGCGTGGAAACTCGTTTACTATGTTTATGCCTTGGTCTTACCGCTTACGATACTTCCGGTTAGTGCATGGGTGGTCGTCGTTTCTTTCATATCTATGCATTTTGTTACAGGTCTTGCCTTAGGCTTTGTTTTCCAAATGGCGCATATCATGCCGTCATTGGACTTTCCCGTGGCCGATGAGTCCGGTAAGGTAGACAATAACTGGACAGTGCATCAGCTATTGACCACAACGAATTTTTGTCCCAATAATAAACTATTCACATGGTTAGTTGGAGGACTTAACTATCAGGTAGAACACCATTTGTTACCCAACATTTGTCATGTGCACTACCATAAGTTAGCTCCTATCGTCAAACAAACAGCAGAGGAGTTTGGTATTCCATATCATTCGAAACCAACGTTAGCAGCAGCTTTCAACGATCACGTAAAGATGTTGTATTCACTCGGGAGACCTGAGGAAGAGGTACTGAGTGTTGCTTCATAATGTGTTTTGGATTTACGTTTTGGGTGGACACCTGCCTGCAATTGACTAGGCATGCCAGGTGCCGAGCCAAATACCTAAACATCCATCGCCCCGCTTTGACCCCATGAAAAACTCCCTTATTTTTGCATGATGCGAAAAATCGCACGCCCATCAAATTATGTCGCATAATCACAAGGAAAATCGTAAAAAGGCAGTATTACTCTTGGCAGACGGTTCACGTTTCGAGGGTACGGCCATTGGAAAAATTGGCACTACAGGAGGAGAGATCTGTTTCAACACGGGAATGACCGGTTATCAAGAGATCTACACAGACCCTTCTTACTATGGCCAAATTGTCGTGAATACAACCTCTCATATTGGAAACTATGGAGTCCGGGACGATGAACAGGAGTCTGCAAACCCTCAGATCAGAGGTCTGGTGGTCAATGATTTTTCTGATGACTTTAGCCGACCAACAGGTAGTGGTTCTTTACAGGCTTATCTGGAGGCGAATAACATAGTGGGTATTGCAGAACTGGATACGCGTTTGTTGGTTCGTCAAATCCGCGATAAAGGAGCCATGAATGCCATCATTTCATCTGAGGATCTTTCCGAGGAAGAGTTACAAAGAAAATTAGCAGAGGTGCCCGATATGTCAGGGCTTGAACTGTCCTCATTCGTGAGCACAACGGAACCTTACTTTGTGGGGGATGAGTCAGCAACCCACAAGGTGGCAGTACTCGACCTTGGGGTAAAGACGTCCATTCTAAAGCATTTAGCTACGAGAGGAACCTATCTGAAAGTATTTCCGGCAAAAACCAGCTTTAAAGAAATGGAGGCATGGGGCGCTGATGGTTATTTCTTATCCAATGGCCCTGGAGACCCATCGGCGATGGACTATGCTGTCGCTACGGCAAAAGAGATCATGGCCTCTGGTAAGCCTCTTTTTGGGATCTGTTTAGGGCATCAGATCATTTCATTGGCTTGTGGTGTGTCGACCTTCAAGATGCACAATGGTCATAGAGGCTTAAATCATCCGGTGAAAAACTTGGTGTCAGGCCGTTCCGAGGTGACTTCTCAGAATCATGGGTTTGCAGTCAGCAGGGAAGATGTTGAAAAATCAGATATCGTTGAGTTGACACACGTGAACTTGAATGACAATACCTGTGCAGGGATCAAGGTTAAGGGACAGAAAACGTTTTCCGTACAATATCACCCGGAGTCTAGTCCTGGTCCTCACGATTCTCGTTATTTGTTTGACGAGTTTATCAACCTTTTAAAATCTTAAAACAACAGCAGATATGAGCTTAATTGAAAGCATTCACGCACGTCAGATTCTTGATTCACGCGGTAATCCAACCGTAGAAGTTGATGTGATCACTGAAAATGGAATTTTGGGTAGAGCCGCCGTACCTTCAGGTGCTTCTACCGGTGCACACGAAGCAGTCGAGCTTCGAGACGGTGACAAGGATGTTTACCTTGGCAAAGGTGTAGAAAGGGCCGTTCAAAATGTTAATGATGCATTGGCCGCAGAACTTATTGGCTTTTCTGTTTTTGATCAAAACCTGATCGACAAGATCATGATCGAAGCAGACGGAACACCCAACAAAAGCAATTTAGGTGCTAATGCCATCTTAGGCGTGTCTTTAGCTGTAGCCAAAGCGGCAGCTGCTGAATTAGGCTTGCCACTTTATCGCTATGTAGGGGGTGTCAATGCGAACACATTACCTGTACCCATGATGAACATCATCAATGGAGGATCACATGCAGACAATTCCATTGACTTTCAAGAATTCATGATCATGCCGGTTGGAGCCGAAACCTTCAGCCAGGCAATTAGAATGGGAGCGGAGGTTTTTCATCATTTAAAGAAAGTACTTTCAAACAGAGGTTTGGCAACAAATGTCGGTGATGAAGGAGGCTTTGCTCCAAATCTTGGATCTGATGACGAAGCCTTGCAAGTGATTTCTGAGGCGGTGACTAATGCAGGGTACAAAGTAGGAGAAGATTTTGTCTACGCACTTGATGTCGCTTCTTCTGAGTTTTACTTGGCAGATGAAAAGGTATATTACTTCAAAGACTCTTCAGGGGAGAAAAAGACTCCTGTTCAGATGGCAGATTACTTGGCTGAACTCTCTGAGAGATATCCAATTGCTTCGATTGAAGACGGCATGTTCGAAGATGATTGGGAAGGATGGAAAGCACTTACAGAAAAGATTGGTGACAAGGTACAATTGGTAGGTGACGACTTGTTTGTAACGAATGTGGAAAGGCTTCAAAAAGGAATAGACAACGGAATTGCCAATTCCATTCTGATCAAAGTAAATCAGATCGGTACATTAACCGAAACCATAGAGGCGGTGAGTCTTGCCAATAGAAATGGCTATACTGCTGTGATGTCGCACAGATCTGGAGAAACAGAAGACAACACCATCGCTGATTTGGCCGTGGCTTTGAATACTGGACAAATTAAAACCGGTTCTGCCTCACGTTCAGATAGAATGGCAAAATATAACCAATTGCTTCGCATAGAGGAAGAATTGGGCGAGGTTGCTAAGTTTCCTGGACAGGACTTTAGAAAAGCGTATTAGTATCTAGTACTTAGACTAGAGTACATAGATTTAAGACAGAGCCCACTCAGTATTGAGTTGGGCTTTTCTTTTTAATCATTGGTCATCTTAAGCTCAATTCTTTCCCAAGCCTAAAGGGTGAGCTTAAACCAATTTATTCATTCTATTTCCTGCCTCCCAGCTTAAGCGTTGGTCATCTGTCATCCGTCACACGCACTACGTTTCACGCTTCGCCTGTCATCTCTCAAAAGACATCACGCATTATGCTCTTGACAAAATCAAAACTTTCTACCTATCTTTAGTACATGAAGCCTTTCACCAAGCTCCCTAAATTCACAAAGAATTTTTATTTTTTGTGTGGTCTCTTCTTCGTTATCTGGATGACACTCATTGATTCTAACGGTTTTATTGCCCAGTATCGTTTGAGTTCGAAGCTCAACGCGTTGGTTGCGCAAAAGGATTTTTACATCAACAAAAAGCAAGAGGTATTGAAAGATAGAGAAGAGCTGATGTCGAATAAAGCACTCTTAGAAAAGTATGCAAGAGAGCATTATTTGATGAAAAAACCCAGCGAAGACCTCTACGTCATTGTCGCGGATGAATGAAGATATTTTAAAAATTTGACCCTTTTTTAAGGGTTTTTTCGTTTTAGGACTATGCAAAAAATCTTATTCGCTATTTTCTTTATTTGCTGCTCTTGGAGTGTGCTTGAGGCGCAAGTGTATTATGAAGAGAACCCGCAACCCACTAAAGAGGCGGTGAAGGATAATTCTTTGAGCCATTTGTCCTTTGCCGAACGTTCATACTTCGGTGGAAATCTGGCCTTGAGCTTTGGAAGAAGCACGTACATTGACGTTTCTCCTTTGTGGGGCTACATGATCAATCGAAACCTGTCAGTTGGTGCTGGAGCCACCTACATTTATCTTTCTAGAGAGTATTATGATTTTGTAAGTAATCGAACCATTGACGTGAACAGTAGCCTTTATGGCGGACGCGGGTTCATGAGATATCGAATCTTTGACCAATACTATTTTCACTCAGAATTCGAGTCGATCAACAATGATGTTCCGAGATTGGATGGTTCTGGTCAGCTGACCAGAGATTGGGTGCCCGGATTGTTCTTGGGGGCGGGTATTTTCCAGCCCATTTTCAAGAGAGGTGGGGGCAGTATCTTTATTCTGTACAATGTGATCCATGATGACATCCGTTCGCCTTATGGAAGCCCATGGGTGATCAGAGCTGGATTTACTTTATAGCTTTTGAATGCTTGGTGCTTTTGAGTATTTTATTTAGAAACTTATAAACGCACTATGAAGTACTCATTGCTTTTTTTGTTGTTTTTTCTAGGAATTGCAGCTCGAGCATAAGCAAATTTTTCTCAAGATGATTCTGAAGACTCAGTTATGGCGCTCCCATTTAAAGAACGCTCTTCTATTGGGTTCGAAATATTTGGTTGGCCATTTCCTGATGATCAATTCTTGGATCTATGGCCAACCTTTTCTTATCAATTGACGAGTGATATTAAGGCAGGCGCTGGCCCTGTTTTTATTTATTCCAATAAGGATTACATCACAAGCAGTGGTGCTATTTTCAGGTTAGATCAGACCATGTATGGCCTAAGGTCTTACGCGACTTACAGAATAAGGAATCTAAAATTGAGAGCAGAGATCGAGGGTATTTATGGAAATGAGGTACAGATAAATGGAAGTTTTGTCAATCAATGGATTCCTTCTTTAAACCTGGGGGCAACTTTTGACGTAGGACTTTTTAGGATCAAAGGAGGTACGATATCCTATGTTTATAATCTTATGTATGATACCGAAAATGCACCATTGCCCACAAGAAATATTATGAGGTTTGGCTTTCATTTTTGATTAACGAGCTTGTTAGGTATGAATTCAAAGTCATTTATCATCTTAATGTTTTTTCTAATTCAAGCTTCTTTAAATGGGCAGGATTATTATAGCATAGAAGATGTAATTCAAGGTAATGAGCCTGAATCGAAATGGCTTATTGGTGGCTATGGTAATCTGCTGCCGCTTGAGCTAGGTCCTGAAGTAGCATATAAAATTACGGAAGGGTTTCATGCAGGAACAAGTTTTAGTTATATCTATTGGAGGAGAGATTTTAACTATCAAGGCCAACAGCGAAGCGATGCTACTAATTCCTGGAGCATAAGAGGCTTTGTTAGAAAGCAAATTTACCGACGATACCATGTCCGTCTGGAGTATGAACAAATGAATTTACAATATTTGGAACCTGTACCTAACGCTGAATTTGAAAGAATTTGGCAAACGGGATTCAACTTAGGAATTGAAGCCATGGACATCGAATTGTTTGGCGGTCACGCTTTCTCAGGTTTATATTGGAATGTATTGTACGACCAAGATCGTACAGCCTATATTCTCCCGCTTTCTCTCAGAGTTGGATTTTACTTATAAGGATTTTAAATCGAATCGTTGAGCGAGTCGATTTAAGTCATCTACAACAGGTCCTAAAAGATGTATTCCGTTTAATCTTCTTTCTTTTTCCATGGCACGTTCAGGGTCACCTGGGATGATAACGGGTTGATCTTGATCAACAGGTGTCGAGTTTCTAAATCTTCTGATCCAATTGTCCATATGATCTTTGAATTCATTTGCCGGACGGAAAGCATCCACGCG
The DNA here is from genome assembly GCF_057219245.1 of Roseivirga sp. YIW32. Taxonomy (NCBI): domain Bacteria; kingdom Pseudomonadati; phylum Bacteroidota; class Cytophagia; order Cytophagales; family Roseivirgaceae; genus Roseivirga; species Roseivirga sp. YIW32. Next base: position 148,517 of record NZ_JBXVVG010000001.1, read on the forward strand.
CATGGCTCCCATGAAATGTCCTAGCCCTTCACCCGGAGGATTTGCTGCAGGTTCTAGGTAAGCGACGAAAGGAGGAGCCCAAGGCCCATAGCTTGCCCCTGATAGCACCGCTGAAAATATATCGACAATGGATCCTAGAATATATCCTTTATGGCTTCCGTGTTCTCTATTGCCACCAAGCGGTAGCCAAGCGCCACCTTCTTTTACCCCATGAGCACTTGTCGTTTCATGCCCATCCTTGTCTTGAATCCATCCCAAAGGTGCCTCTCCACCTTTTCTTTGTAATACCTCCAACTTTCCATTAGCTGCCGGAGTCGTTGCGAAATCACCTACAAATGGGGGTTCCTCATTGGCTGGGATAGCCACAGCAATGGGGTTGGTTCCTAGTAGTCTTTCTTTAGAGAAAGTAGGTGAAACCAATGGACTGGCGTTGGTCATGCTCATGCCGATCATGTCATGTTTCACTGCCTCCAGTGCATGATAGCCGGCAATACCGTAGTGGTTTGAGTTTTTGACGGAGACCCATCCTGTCCCTGCATTTTTTGCCTTTTCAATCGCCACCTTCATTGCAAAAGGTGCCACAACCAGCCCTAAACCTGCGTCTCCATCAACAACGGCTGTGCTTGGCGTTTCATGGACAATCGATAGTGTTGGTGTGGCATTGATTCGCCCCTTTTCCCAGAGTCGAACATAGCCACTTAGTCGTGCGACACCATGAGAGTCGACGCCTCTTAGGTCGGCGGATAGGAGAGTGTCCGCTGCTGTTTTGGCTTGATCGGGTGGGCAACCCATGGCAGTAAATACTGCAAGAGAGAAGTCGTAAAGTTTTTGGTAGCTATAAGTTGTCATAACCAGGGTTAAGAGAGGGTTTGGGCAATGGGTTTTTGCTCACTTTCGTAAAGGAGTCCTTCTTTTAAGGCATAGGAAGAGGCAATGATCTCTTGGGCCTGCACAAGTTCGGTGACATAAGAAATGAGGCAGCTCGCCACCACGATCATATCTACCCGCATGGTAACCATTCCAGGGATAAGCAGCCTTTCTTCTTTATTTTTTATTAAGAGTTCTCGGTGGATTTCTCTATACGCATTGAAAGGCAAGTGTTGCACTATTTTTTCAGATCTTCTTTTTCCTGTGGCTTCATTATGAATGTCACATAAGGTATCGAAGGTGCCTGAGCAACCGATCAATGCATGCGGACGGTAGGCCTTAATGGCTGCCCTTAGTGGCGAAAGCTCACGGTCTAAGTAAGTAAAAAGTTCGGCTAAGGATTCCTTTGGCATTGGGTCCACACGATGAAACTGATCAAGCAGTCGTTGCGCTCCGATCTCAAAACTTTGTTTCCACAAAAGGTCCGAACCATTTCCGATAATGAACTCCACACTCCCTCCACCAATATCAACGATCAGCTTGTTTTCTGTTCCGATATCCATTGCTGCCTTCACGCCATTGTAGATCAATTCAGCCTCTCGGTTACCGTCAATGATCTGGATGGCAATGCCGGTTTCTTCCCTGATCTTTTCAACGAGTTCTTTTCCATTTTTTGCATTGCGAATGGCACTGGTGGCGATTCCCATTACTTCTTTTACTTCAAACTGGTCGATGATCTTTTTGTAAACCTTTAGCGTATGAAGCGCTCTTTTGATGGCATCTTTCGCGATTTTTCCTTGTGAGATGCCATTTTGACCTAATTTGACAGCAATTTTTTCCTTGTACAATGAGGTCAATTGGTCTTTGTTGATTTCTACGATAAAGAGGTGGAATGTATTCGTTCCCAGATCGATCACAGCTTTCCTCATTTCAAGATTCCCTCATTTTTGGATGGTCGAATTTAAAGGAATAAGTCGAAAAAACTAATGAAGCTTGCGGCTAAATAAGCCATGGAAACCTCTCTTTTTCGGCGCTTCTATCTATATTTGAAAGCAATCCTTAGGCCTATGAAATCACAACAGAACGGAAACCAAGAGATCAAATTATTATCAAAAAAGGAGAAATATGCCTTACTCTCTGAGAGGCACCAAATGGCAGAACAAGGTGGTGGGGAAGGAAGGATAGCGGCACAACATAAAAAAGGGAAGTTGACTGCCAGGGAGCGAATCGACCTCTTTTTAGACAAAGGATCATTTGAAGAAATCGGGAAATTTGTTGAGCACAGAGCGACGGATTTCGGGCTAGACGAAGAAGTATATTTAGGCGATGGCGTGGTGACGGGCTATGGCACAGTACATGGACGGCTCGTTTATGTCTACTCTCAAGATTTCACGGTCTTCGGTGGGTCATTATCAGAGACGCATGCCGAGAAGATCTGCAAGATCATGGACTTGGCCATGAAAAATGGAGCTCCGGTATTTGGGCTCAACGATTCGGGTGGAGCTAGAATACAAGAAGGTGTCGTTTCCTTAGGTGGGTATGCCGATATCTTCTTCCGCAATACAAGAGCGTCTGGAGTAATTCCTCAAATATCCGCCATCATGGGCCCTTGTGCCGGCGGTGCGGTCTACTCACCTGCCATTACAGATTTTATCTTCATGGTAGAAAATACGTCCTACATGTTTGTGACAGGACCGAATGTGGTGAAGACAGTGACGCAGGAGGATGTCACCTCGGAAGAACTGGGAGGGGCAAGCACGCATAGTGCTAAAAGTGGAGTTACCCATTTTGCGAGCGCAAATGAGGTGCAATGCCTAAAAGACCTCAGAAAACTATTGAGCTATATTCCTCAGAATTGTGAAGAGAAAACACCAAGATTCTCCTATGATCCGTCCGAGGAAACACGGCCTGCATTGAATCATATCATCCCGGATAATCCGAATCAACCATATGACATGCACGATGTGATTGGGAATTTGGTCGACGAGGATTCATTCTTTGAGGTTCATAAACAGTATGCGGATAATATCATCGTTGGTTTTGCTCGAATTGCGGGGAGAAGTATTGGTGTGGTTGGCAATCAACCGGCCTCATTGGCGGGTGTACTTGATATTGATGCCAGTGTGAAGGGTGCGCGTTTTGTTCGCTTTTGTGATTGTTTCAATATCCCCCTATTGATTTTGGAGGATGTGCCTGGCTTTTTACCGGGTACTGATCAGGAGTGGAATGGTATCATCACCAATGGTGCCAAATTGCTTTATGCATTTTCGGAAGCTACTGTTCCTCGAATTACGGTGATCACAAGAAAAGCCTATGGTGGCGCGTACGACGTGATGAATTCAAAACATATTGGAGCTGATCTGAATTATGCTTGGCCGCTGGCGGAGATCGCCGTGATGGGTGCCAAGGGTGCCGCGGAGATCATTTTCAGGAAGGAGATAGCTGCAGCTGAAGACTCGGAAAGTAAGCTTCAGGAAAAAGTAGATGAATACACAGCGAAATTTGCCAACCCCTATGGAGCCGCGAAACGCGGTTACGTTGATGAGGTGATCCGACCAAGCACCACAAGAGAAAAGTTAATCAAAGCATTTAAGATGCTTGAGAATAAAGTAGATCATTTGCCCAAAAAGAAACACGGGAACATCCCGCTTTAATGTTGAAAGGGCAGAACCATAAGTAAACTAAGCATGAATAAAAAGAGCGAAGAATTTCTTCATAAGTACCTTAATAATGCATCACCCACTGGCTTTGAAAGTTCAGGTCAACAGATTTGGCTCGACTACATCAAGCCTTATGTGGACACCCATTTTACGGATAACTACGGAACGGCCGTAGGGGTGATCAATCCGAAGGCCGACTTTAAAGTAGTGATCGAGGCACATGCCGATGAAATTAGTTGGTTTGTAAATTACATCAGTAATGAGGGTTACATCTACGTAGTAAGAAACGGTGGCTCTGATCATCAGATCGCACCTTCTATGCGTGTGAATTTGCATGGTGAGAAAGGGAACGTAAAAGGAATTTTTGGTTGGCCGGCAATTCATGTACGGGACAAGGCGAAAGAAGAAACGCCTACTTTGAAGAATATTTTTATTGATGTAGGAGCCAACTCCAAAGAAGAAGTCTTGGAAATGGGCATTCACGTGGGTACGGTAATTACTTTTGAAGATGAGCTCTTCAAACTCAATGATCGGTACTGGTGTGGAAGAGCGCTCGACAACCGTATTGGTGGCTTCATGATCGCGGAAGTGGCTAGGAAGTTGCACGAGAATGGGCAGAAACTGCCATTTGGTCTTTATGTGGTGAATGCGGTGCAGGAAGAGATCGGGTTGCGTGGAGCTGAAATGATCGCAGCAAAGATCAAACCCGATGTGGCCATCATCACAGACGTTTGTCACGATACACAATCTCCGATGTACGATAAAAAACTTCAAGGAGATCAAAAGGCGGGAGATGGACCTGTCCTGGCATATGGACCTGCTGTGCACAATAACCTATTGAAAATGGTGATCAATGTTGCCGAAAAACAGGACATTCCTTTTCAGCGATTTGCTTCTTCTCGCTCAACTGGAACCGATACGGATGCGTTCGCTTACTCAAATGAAGGAGTTCCCTCCGCATTGATCTCGCTACCGCTAAAGTACATGCACACCACGGTAGAAACAGCACATGAAAAGGATATTCAGCAAGTCATTGAATTGATGCATGCCTTTTTGGTACAATTGAAATCTGGTCAGGATTTCAAGTACCTGCAATGATTGAAAGAATAGATCAAATGAACCGATGCGTTAGGGTTGTAGAGCGACCCCAGCACATTGTTTCTTTGGTTCCTTCTCAGACAGAGCTTTTGGTCGATCTCGGGTTGACAACTGAAATTGTCGGTATCACCAAGTTTTGTATTCATCCCAAGGAGTTCAAAAGACAGACGAATGTCGTGGGAGGGACCAAGGATTTTAAACTTGATAAGATCAGATCGTTAAAACCCGACTTGATCATTGGGAACAAAGAGGAGAATCACAAAGAAGGGATTGAATCCTTGGCTCAAGATTTTCCCGTGTGGATGAGCGATATTAAAAACTTGGCAGATGCGTTGGAGATGATGGAGTTGGTCGGTGAACTAGTGGGTAGACAAGAGGAGGCCGTACGATTGGCCGAGGAGATCTCCGGGAGGTTCAAGGTACTGAAGCGGAAGCCCATAAAGCGCTGTGTTTACTTGATCTGGAACGATCCGATCATCGCTGTTGGGCCGGAAACCTTTATCCACGACATGTTGCAGAAGTCCGGGTTTGAGAACGTGGTGTCCACCCCTCGTTACCCTCAATTGACTAGCGAAATACTCAAGTCATTGAATCCTGAGGTACTTTTGTTGAGCTCAGAACCCTTTCCTTTCCAAGAAAAGCACAGGACCTTTTTTAAGGAGTTAATCCCTGATTGTAAAATTGTACTTGTGGATGGGGAGATGTTCAGTTGGTATGGTTCGCGCTTATTGCATTCCCCCGTTTATTTTAATCAGCTCAAATTCTAAGGGCGAGTAAATCGAAATGAAGGGAATGGAAAATGAGAAAAGATAGGGGCCTCCAGCAGGCCCCCAGTCTAAACGTTACCTAAACACAGCAAATACGTTACATACTTGCTGGTCGTAACACTCCCAAATGTTTTGTTCTTCGAAGTCAACTTTCTTCTTCGAATTTTTAATGGGGTAGGGATGATTACCCAACCACTTCTTTTTTCTGCTTTTTGTAGACTCTGCATAAGAATAATAGGTGGTTTCGGCAGAGAGTCCCATAAGCACTTTTTCTCCGGGGGCAAGAGGAACCATGCCTCGTGTTTGCCAACTGCCGCTTACCGCCTTGTAGCGAATGGCAACCTCAATGGTTTCCGAAGATTTGTTTTCGTAATAGATACGGTATTCTTTATTGACTTTCGCCAACGTTGGAGTAGCTACAGGAAAGACCTCCACCCCATCCATGCTGAATAGGTCATCCGACAATTCAAGTTCTGCCGATTCGAGCGGGGCATATAAGAGCGCTCGCTCCTCTTTCATATCAGAGCGTAACGTCATTACCCCCACGCCCAAGAGCATTGCATATAGGGCTAAGGTCTTCATATGTTTAGGTTACTAAATCAAATATGAATCATCTATATGTAAAATTCAACATACAAACATAAAAAGTTTATTCAATAGGATTCAATAGGCTCAAAATCGTTGATTGGAGAGGGTAGGTGAGGTTTTTTTTATTGAAAAAATTAATTCATCAAAAGTGGTTTGAGTACTTTTATCCAGATGTCGTAGCCTTTTTCATTCATGTGTAGGCCATCTTCGATGAAGAGTTCCTTTCTCAGCATGCCTTCTGGCGTCAGCATGGGTGTCCAAACGTCTGCGAATTGAAGGCCTTGTTGTATGGAGCTCAAAAGGGCTAAGGCAGCATTCAGCTGTTCATATTCTTCTTTCAAGTGCCAGCGGGAGATACTGGGTTTAGGTGAAATGAGTACTATGTGTTCTATTCCTTCTTCTTGCAATTCGAGTACTAGGGTGGTGATGTCATTTATTACCTGAAGAACAGATTTGCCTGAATTCAGGTCATTGTCTCCTTCGTAGATAAATACTTGTTTAGGTTGAAATTGACTGATGAGTTCCTCTTTGTAAAAGATCAGATCGGTTGTTTCGCTACCACCAAAGCCGGTATTGATCACATTATGGTTGGGAAAATAGCGCTTAAAGTTGGTCCAGAGTCTAATGGATGAACTTCCGGTGAATACTATCCGGTCTTTTTGCGGATAATCATCTGCAGTTTGTTCAAACTTCTTGACTTCTTCGGCAAACCGAGTAGGGTCTTGTGCCAAGGCGCTCAGCGCGCATAAGACAAAAACGAGGGTAAAGAGTCTCTTCATCTTGGTGAAGATAAGGAAAATCAGATGCGTGCTTGGTAGGTATACAATTGATAGTATCGGCCTTCTTTTTTAATAAGCTCATCGTGCGTACCTCGTTCTGCGATTTGTCCGTTTTCAACCACTAGAATTTGGTCCGCTTTGCGTATGGTGCTAAGCCTGTGGGCGATCACAAAGGTGGTTCTCCCTTTCATCAGCTCATCTAAACTCTGTTGGATGTAGGTTTCGCTTTCCGTGTCGAGATTGGATGTAGCTTCGTCGAGAATCAGGATTTGTGGATCGGCCAAAACAGCCCTGGCTATGGCGATTCGCTGTCGCTGCCCACCTGAAAGTTTAACTCCTCTTTCACCGATCACTGTGTCCAGTCCTTCTTCAAATCTGTCAGTAAACTCATCGACATACGCTGCTTTTACGGCGGCCATCAGTGCTTCTTGTGACGAATCTGGTCGAGGGAAGAGAATGTTCTCTCGGATGGTTCCTTCAAATAGAAAGTCGTCTTGTAGTACAACACCTAATCGATTGCGGTAACTTTTTAATTTGACAGTAGAAAGGTCCGTGCCATCGACCATTACCTTACCGTCTGTTGGTGTCAAAAATGAAGCAGCTAAGCCGGCAATGGTACTTTTTCCAGAGCCGGAAGTTCCGACAAGAGCGGTTACGCTACCTTTTTTGGCTTGAAACGAAATGTGGTGTAAAACCTCTTTGTTGTGTTCGTAGGCAAAGCTCACGTCTTCAAATACAATGTCGCCATTGATCGCCTGCAGTGTCTCTACTCTGTTTTCATTTTCATCTTCGGTTGGCATTTGCATGATCTCCTCGGTTCGGTCTAAACCGGCAAATGCCTCGGTGATCTGACTGCCAATATTCGACATTTGCACAATGGGTGCGATCAGCAAGGCTAACAGACCAATAAAAGCAAACAGTTCACCTGCTGTCATTTCTCCCTGAATAATGTAATACCCACCGATGCCTAAGATGCCGGTACTGGCAACACCAGCCAACAGGAAAGTCGCAGAGCTTGTCACCAATGCCGATGCCGTCAGGGTTTTCTTCACATTTTCATACAAGGCATCTACGCCGGTCTTGAACGAATCAATTTCTTGCTCTTCCGCGCCAAACCCTTTGATCACGCGAACGCCGTTCAACGTTTCGGTAAGACGACCCGTCACTTCCGCATTCAATTGTCCTCTTTTACGAAATATGGGTCTTAGGTAACCGAAGGCTTTCATGGCGACAAGACCAAAAATGATGACCGGCGCAACAATAAAGGCAGTGAGTTTGGCATTCATGTCGATCAAAAGAATCAGTACAACAACGGCCGTGATGGTACCTCCGATCAATTGGACAAAACCGGTTCCAACCAGGTTTCTTACTCCTTCTACGTCGGTCATGATCCGAGAGACCAAAGCCCCTGATTTTTGGCTATCAAAAAAATTGATGGGCAAGGACAAGATCTTTTTTTGGACTTGTACCCGAAGAACGGCAATCAATTTTTGTGCTTGAACGCTGAGAATTCTAGTCAAGGTAAAAGAACTTGCTGCTTGAATGGTAATGGCGCCAATAATGGCCAATACAACATTCTTGAGCATTTCCATGTCACCATCTACTACTACATCGTCGATCAGAAATTGAGTTGCTTTGGGAAGCACAACGCTGGCTGCACTACGGATGAGAATTAGAATTAAACCAAAAAACAGTAATCCTCTTTTTGGCCAGATGATGGTATTGAATACCTGTCCAATGGTGATGTTGTTGAGTTTTTTCTTTTGAGCCATAATGGGTTAATCTACAAATAACTGAATTGGCGCAGGTTTGATTCCCAAAAAGGAAGAAGATTTAGTTCGTACGCACAGCTGAAGTGATATGCTCCCAAAAACTAGGGTACGATTTATTCACAACGGCCGGGTCTTTGATCTCTAGTGCCTGTCGCGTCGAAATAGGGGCGAAGGCCATGGCCATTCTGTGGTCTTCATAGGTATCTACGGAAATAAGCTTATCTGATGCTTCGTAAGATGACTTGATCTCCCATACGCCTTTCTCTACTTCCTTTAATTTGATCTTGAACTTTTTGAGTTCCCGTTTAAGGGCTTTGATTCGATCTGTTTCTTTGATCCTTAAGCTTTCTAAGCCCGTCATGCGGCATTTGATCTTTTTGATACCGCATACTACCGCCACCGTTTGGGCAAGGTCCGGGCAATCAGAGAAATCGTAGGTAAATTCTTCTTGATGCGGGATTTTAGTCAAGCGCACACCATTCTCTTCAAACGTACTCATCACACCCAGACGGTTCATGATATGTACAATGGCAATATCTCCTTGAAGTGATCTTTGTCGAAGCCCCAATAGTTTCAATTCCGCTTTTTCTGAAAGTGCCACAAAGCTATACCAGTAGCTCGCACCTGACCAGTCGGATTCCACGACATAGGGATAGGAGAGGTAATCTTGTGGTTGAATCTCAATGGTTTTGTTCGTCCATGTGGAATTAATACCAAAAAGCTTCATCATATCCAGCGTCATTTGGATATAGGGGCGGCTACCAATTTTTCCTTTTAAATGGAGTACCAGACCTTCTTTTAATTTAGGAGCGATCATGAGCAATGCGGAAATGTATTGACTGCTTACGTCTCCTTTGATCTTTAATTCGTTTTTCTTTTGTACGTCAAGTGGTGCAATTTCAATAGGAGGGAAACCCTCTTCTCCCAGGTATTTGATTTTGGCACCAAGTTTTCGAAGTGCATCCACCAACAGCTTGATTGGTCGTTTTTGCATCCGATCAGTTCCTGTGAGCGTTGTCCGCTGGTTGTTGAACAAACTGTAGGCAGTCAAAAATCGCATCGTAGTGCCCGCATCGAGCACGTCTAACAAACTCTCTTGGCTTTCGAGCAGGGCTTGCATGGTTTGGGTGTCTCTGGCATTGGACAGGTTATAGATAAACGATTTATTGCCCGAGAGTGCGTTGATAATCAATGCCCGATTGCTTTCTGATTTGGTAGCCTCTAATGGAATTTCAGAGTAGTTCAATACCGGGTGATGATCAAGTCGCTTAGTTTTCAAGACCTTGTTGTTTAGTTACATAAAAGTAGAGGGCATCCAGCACTTGCTTTTCGTCGACAGAAATATCTGGCGTTGCAACCCCAATGCTGTAAAGCAAGGAATGGTTGAGCAAATTATTGGAGTTCTTCTTGTCTTGATACATCCGTTTAATAATGGAGGTGAAATCGTTTTTGGAAATGGCGAGCTCAGGGTAAATACCAAAAAGCGCAGCGCTTATTTCTTCCAGTGCTGATTCGCTAAGGTGAAGAATTTTTTTCGATAAATAGGCTTCGCAGATCATACCGATGGCAATGGCTTCTCCATGCAACAAGTGTGATGATGTGCCCAGGTAATGACTCTCGATGGCGTGCCCTATTGTATGACCAAAATTGAGGACTTTTCGTAGCCCCATTTCCTTGGGGTCTTCTTTGACCACCGCTTCTTTGATTTGGATCGATCGTGCAATGATTGCGTTCCAGTTGTGCTGTTCCAGTCCATTCTCTTGCACGGAATTGAAGTAATCGGCGTCGGCGATCAGACCATGTTTGATCACTTCGGCAAAACCAGATCGAAGTTCTTTTTTGGGTAAGGTTTGTAGGAAGACTGAATCGACAAAAACAGCCTCAGGTTCCTTGAACAGACCAATGTGATTTTTGAATCCATTGAAGTCGATTCCCAATTTACCTCCAACATTAGCGTCGACAGCGGCCAATAGCGTAGTCGGTATGTTGATGAAGGCCAGCCCTCGTTTGTAGGTCGATGCACAAAAGCCCCCCATGTCACCAATCACGCCACCACCGAGGTTGATGAAGAGCGCGTTTCGATTAAAATTGGCTTCGGTGAGTGCAGACCAAATTGTGGTACAGGTCTTCAGTGTTTTATTGACTTCTCCTGATGGGATCTCGATCAGTAAAAAATCTGGCAGTAGGTCAGAGATCAGAGGGAGACAATGTGCCTTTGTGTTTTCATCCACTAAAACAGCCACCTGTCTTGGACCTCTTTTTGCTAAAAAGCCTGGCAGAGAGTTGCTGATGTCATCGATAAAGATCTCACTCATACGGTTTTGGCCATTCCGGGTTCTTTGAGCAGTGCTTCTTGCATTTTCACTGACTCTTCATGGATGGCAAAAAGCAAATTTTTCATGAATTTTTCAGTCATATTTTTCTTCATTCCCGCTTGAATTCTGGATTCAGTCACTTCATGCCACCGGTCAGGTTGAAAAACCGCTAAGTTGTTCTCCTTTTTATAGGTGCCAACTTGTTTGATGACTTGAAAGCGATCAGCCAGCAGTTCGATGATCTGTGTATCCAGCAAATCTACTTTTTGTCTGTACTTCTCAAGTTCTGAGATGACCTCAGGTCTTGCGTCAACGGTTTCCCTGAAAATAAGGCTATCATAAATGATCTTGAGCATTTCGGGCGTGATCTGTTGCTTGGCATCGCTCCAGGCCTTATCCGGATCATGGTGCGTTTCTATCATTAAACCATCTAAGCCAAAATTGATCGCGCGCTGACTGACGGAGGCAATGATCTCACGTGTTCCACAAATATGGCTCGGGTCGCAAATCACGGATAAGCCAGGGATCAGCTCTTTCATCTTGATGGGTAAGCTCCATTCGGGCTTGTTGCGGTATCGTTTCTCGTAAGGGTCTGAAAAACCGCGGTGAATGCCGGCGACTTTTTTGATACCTACTTTGTTCAATCGCTCGAAAGCACCCAGCCATAATTGCAGGTCTGGATTGATCGGGTTTTTGACCATGACAGGGGTGTCTGTCCCCTTTAATGCCTCACAGATCTCTTGGACTGAAAAGGGGTTGACCGTTGTTCGAGCTCCTATCCATAGCACCTCGATTCCAGCTTTCAGCGCCTCTTCAACATGCTGTGCATTGGCTACTTCAACGGTTACAGGTACCTTCAGAATTTCTCTGGCGATCTCGAGCCATCCCAAGGCTTCGTTTCCGGCTCCCTCAAAAGATCCCGGTCTTGTTCTGGGTTTCCAGACGCCGGCTCGAAAGAGTTCAATTGGGCTTCCTTTTAACCCTTTCGCGATGTGTTCAATTTGTTCTGGGCTTTCAGCGCTGCAAGGGCCGGCGATCAATACATGTTCCGATAAACTTAATCCCCAATCTTTGATGTCAATAATATCCATGGTTTCTGCAATAAAAAAGCCCGACTCTTGCGAACCGGGCTTTGAATGAAATTCAATATCTTATCAGCAACGGTTCACTTTCGGTGAGTTGTCATAGTAAAAGAAGTAAAAGTAATTCGTTGCTTTTTTGTTCATACACTAAACGTATGGACTTAATTCAGAATTCAAAAATTTTATCTTGGAAAATTTAGTAAAACGATTGCGTTATTTTTTGATGAAAGTAAAGGTCGTCTGATTGTTTGGTTCGTCTTGGATGTTTTTGGCTACGTTCAAGAGTTGGTAATGAGCGAGCGCTTCTTGTCCGGCAATGACCGCGGCATCGCGTTCATTGTGATTGAGTAACTCTTCTATGGCGGCTGCTGTGCTGCTGGTGGAAATGAACGTAATGTGGCTGTATTTGCGGAAAAAACGACATGTTTCCTTGATCGCCATGGGGTGTGAATAGATTTTCTTGATGCGATCCAGTGTACGGGGGAACCGGCTGCCAACTTGCAACTGTATTGGCAAGGTGAAGGAGTCGATGATGGAATGACCTTCTGATGAAATGCGCTCGGCATTTCGTTCGATAAGGCCTGAGCTTGAATTTTCTGTAGCCACTAAGGCATGTGTGATTTTACCTTCTCGCAGAGCTTCGAAGATCTCGGTGAAGGAATCAAAGTAATGGGCCGCATAATGCGGCAAGAACTTAGCTCTTGCAATATCATGGAAGGTATACTCCGGTCCTAAAAGGCCTAAATCACCCATTGGCTTTGGTCGTTGCTTCGCGTTCAAATATTTCTGTTTGTTTTTTGACGGATTGCTGATGCAAAAGGCGCAGTAACTCCATCACAAACGATTCATCTAACTGATGATCTTTGGCCATTTCAATTCTGCTTTTGAAGATTTCTTTCCATCGGCTGATCTGAAAAATAGCTACGTTATTCTCTTTTTTAATTTCGCCAATATGCGTGACCAGGTCCATTCTTTTGGCAATGGCTTGGAGTAATTCAAGGTCTGCTTGATCGATTTGATCGCGTATGATCTCTAACTGATCAACAAAGGTTTTTTCAGAAAAGCCCGATTGCCTAAAGGTCAAGTGGTCAAGAATCTGACACAAGTTCTCCGGTGTAACCTGCTGTTTGGCATCACTCAAGGCCTCATCAGGGTTTACGTGGGTCTCGATCATCAAACCATCGTAAGCCAAGTCCAATGCTTTTTGAGAAATGCTGGCGATCATGGAGCGATCACCTCCGATATGGCTAGGATCGCAAAGCAGCGGTAGCGATGGGAACTCGCTTTTAAGATCGAGCGGAATTTGCCAAAGCGGTACGTTTCGGAAAGAGGTTTTTTGGTAGCTATGAAACCCACGGTGTATGGCTCCCAATCCATGCACGTCATTCGAAGCAAAGCGTTCGATAGCCCCCTTCCAGAGGGCGAGTTCAGGATGAATGGGATTCTTGACCAAGACGGGTAAGGAAGTGCCTTTTAAGGCTTCAGCTAATTCACTGACCAAAAAAGGGTTGACCGTTGTGCGAGCACCGATCCAGACCAGATCCACCTTATGCTTTAAGGCCAATTCCACATGCTCGGGTGTCCCTACTTCAGTGGCAAATTTGAAATCGTGTGACGCCTTGAGATTGTTGATCCAAACCAAGCCTTTTTCACCAACACCTTCAAAATGTCCGGGTCGCGTTCTTGGTTTCCAAATGCCTGCTCTGACATATGCTACGCGATCTAGGATTGGCAGAATGCTCTGTTTAAGTTGTTCTTCGGATTCTGCGCTGCAAGGGCCAGCGATCAGAAATGGCTCGTTTCGCTCCTTAATCCAGTTCAACTTATTTTGGTCTAACGTCATATTATTTGTATCCTCCAACCGCATAACAAATGTACGAGACTTAGAGTTTGTTGCTATATTTGCCCGGTTTAATTCAGCCTATGGAACTTAAAAAGTTTGTTGATTTTGATGAGCTTGAAATCGCTTTCAGAGCTAAGAAAGACGAAGAATTAAAAAAGCGTCATTTCTTGTTTAGTACCATGAAGTACCCTTGGGTGGTGAAGTTGGGGACCAACCTGACCAAATTCGCTTTGTGGGCCAATTTGCCCGTAAAAGGCTTGATCAAAGGCACTATTTTTAACGTGTTCTGTGGTGGTGAAACCTTGGATGGCTGCCAGCGAAGTTCGAACGAATTGGCAGCATTCGGTATCGGGGCGATTTTCGATTATTCTGTTGAAGGTGAAAAATCTGAGCAAGCTTTTGACGAAACAGCGCAAGAAATCCTGCGGACGATCGAGCGTGCAAGCCAAATGAATTTCATACGCTTTTCAGCATTCAAAATGACAGGTTTAGCCTCTTTTGATTTGCTAGCAAAGATTCATGCAGACAAGCCGTTAACCGAAGAGGAGCAACAGGCATGGGAGCGGGTAAAGATGCGGGTAGAAAGCATCTGTTCGTTAGCCTACCAAAAGGAAGTCTCCGTTTTGATCGATGCGGAGGAAACTTGGATCCAAGGCCCCATTGACGAGCTTACGCTTGACATGATGAACAAATACAACCGAGAAACGGCTGTGGTTTTTTACACCTTCCAGATGTACTGCAAGAGCATGCTGGAAAAGCTCCACATGCTTCATCAGGATGCAATAGAAAAAGGGTACCGTTTAGGAGCTAAGCTTGTCAGGGGAGCGTACATGGAAAAAGAAGCTGAGCGTGCTGAAAAAATGGGATATGACAATCCGATCCAACCCAATAAGGAAGCCACAGATAGGGATTACAATGCCGCCATGAAATATTGCATCGATAATATTCGTGAGATCGGACTCTTTTCTGGTACGCACAATGAAAAGTCGAACTACTTGTTGACGCATTATCTTGAGGAAGCAGGAATGAAGTCAAACGATCAGCGGGTCTTTTTTGCGCAGCTGTATGGCATGAGCGATCATATTTCGTTCAACCTAGCAAATAAGGGATATAACGTGATCAAGTATGTGCCTTATGGCCCGCTGAAGGCGACTATACCGTATTTGATACGTAGGGCACAAGAAAATACCTCAGTAAAAGGCCAAAGCACTAGAGAGCTCTCCTTACTTACGAGTGAACTCAAAAGAAGAAAAGCGGCCAAGAAAGAACTGGGGCATCAGGATAAATTCTAAACATATACTCACCTAATTCATTTAATCTATTCGATTAATTATCTTTGCGCCCCTTAAAAACCGCGTGCTATGCAAAACTTGAGCGAACAGGAAATTCAAAGAAGACAAGAGAAGGAAGAGTTAGAAAACTTGGGCATCAATCCCTATCCTTCAGAAACCTACGAAGTGACTCATTTTGCAAAGGGCATTAAGAAAGGTTTTGACAACGAGCCCGAGGGTTACCAAGAAGTAACACTTGCCGGCCGTTTGATGAGTAGGCGCATCATGGGTTCGGCCTCCTTTGCCGAATTGCAGGATTCAACAGGAAGAATTCAGATTTATGTAGCGCGTGATGAGGTCAGTCCTTCCGATGACAAAACCTTATACAATACAGTTTTTAAGAAGATCCTGAGCATTGGTGATTTTATTGGCATCAAAGGCTTTGTGTTCAAAACGAAGGTTGGTGAAACTTCTGTCCATGTCAAAGAATTGGTGGTATTGTCTAAATCACTCAAGCCACTGCCCTTACCAAAAACCGATGCAGAAGGTGTTGTTCATGATGCGTTTACCGATCCGGAACAACGCTATCGGCAACGTTATGTAGACTTGGTGGTGAATCCACATGTCAAAGATGCCTTCGTTAAGCGAACCCAGTTGGTGAATTCTATGCGAAACTTCCTGGCCGAAAAGGGCTATTTGGAGGTAGAAACACCAATTTTGCAACCTTTATACGGTGGTGCAGCAGCACGTCCATTCAAGACACATCACAATACGCTGGACATGACGCTGTATTTGCGGATCGCTAATGAGCTATACTTGAAGCGTTTGATCGTTGGTGGTTTTGATGGGGTCTTTGAGTTCTCTAAAGACTTCAGAAACGAAGGGATGTCGCGTTTCCACAACCCAGAATTCACTCAGGTGGAATTGTACGTGGCCTACAAAGACTACAATTGGATGATGGATCTCGTGGAAGCCATGGTCGAAAAAGTAGCCCTTGATCTGCATGGAAAGACAGAAGTTCAAGTGGGTCAACACCTGATCAATTTCCAGAGACCTTGGAAGCGTTTCACCATGTTTGAGGCCATTGAGCATTTTACGGGGGTAGACATTTCAGCAATGGACGAGCAAGCGCTACGCGCGACCGCCAAAGAGCTGAAGGTGGACATAGACGATTCTATGGGTAAAGGGAAGTTGATCGATGAGATCTTTGGTGAGCACTGCGAGCCGAAGCTGATCCAGCCAACATTCATCACGGATTATCCTGTTGAGATGTCACCGCTGGCTAAAAAACACAGAGAGAAAGAAGGATTGGTCGAGCGATTCGAAGCCATTTGTAACGGGAAAGAGATCTGTAATGCATTCTCTGAGCTGAACGATCCGATCGACCAACGTGCTCGTTTTCAGGAGCAGTTAGAGCTTGGCAAACGAGGCGATGACGAGGCAATGGTATTGGATGAAGACTTCTTAAGAGCGCTCGAATACGGTATGCCGCCAACAGCTGGGCTGGGAGTGGGCATCGACAGATTGTCCATGATCATGACGAATTCCAATTCGATTCAAGATGTGCTCTTCTTCCCTCAAATGAAGCCGGAAAAGAAAGTAACAATCGAATTATCAGAAGAAGGAAAAGAAGTACTAGAGCTAATCAAGACTGCAGGTCGAGCTGATCTATCGGGCATCAAAGATAAAGCTGGTTTATCAAACAAAAAGTGGGATAAGGCCATAAAAGAACTTACCCGTAATGGGCTGGCAAAAGTTGAGAAAACTGAAGAAGGCCTTTTCGTGGAAGCGAAGTAATTCATTCGAATCCTTTCCTTTTCTAGCAAATCCTTAGAAGCTGTTATCGAACTGACTTCTTCTTCGACTCAGCTTAAGGTCTTTGAGGGCGGAGGCTTTGATCTGAATGTCGATGCTGTAAGAAGTAAAAGCACCAAAGGGAATCCAGTTTGCCCGCATCTCCCAGCAGCCAAGATCTCTATAAACTCCAACGGAGGTTTGTGTGAAGGCTTTGGCCTCAATATCGAAACCCGTATTGAAGGTAATGTCCCATTTTGGAGTAAGTGCCAATTGACCGAAAGCTTTCACGGCTTGTCGGATCGTTGGGCCAGCATTTGGGTTCCATGAATAGCTGAAATCGTAACTCATTCTTAGGTTCCAGGGTATGTTGATGTCAACGTAGGCATTGGGATCGTAAAAATAAGCGGGCATGGTTCGACTCAGTTCGCCCCCTTCATTGAGGTTACCAAATTCGCCCGGTCCTTCATTCACAAAACCACTGCCCAGATCCGTCGGACTGCGGGCCAAGTTTCCTTGAGGAGGGGCTGAAGCATTAGGGTTCAAGTTGGTGCTTAAGGAGGCTCTCGCCTGGGTGATTCGCCCAATGCCCTGGTTGGCATTCCAGGCAAAGATATTTCTTCTTACGAGTTGATCTCCGTCACTATCTCGCTGCAAATAACTGTAGGGGTCTAAGGTAGCCCCTAGGTTTACACTCACCTTTCGGTCGAATAAATTCGTTCTTAAGTTCAAGTTGATCAGGGACAGGTTAAAAGAGTCGGCCAAAAAGTTGTAGCCGCCACCAAAAGAGAAATTGTCAATGAGGGCTACCTTTTTTGAGCTCGCGGTGTCGCTTCGAACTTTCATTTCAAGTTTGTTACTGACCTGAAAGCTGAGTGCCGCAGATTCACCCAGCTGAGGCGACCCATATAAAAAGCCATCATAGATAGATACGCGACGCGTATTCCCTAGGCTATCAATTTGAACATCTTGGTAATAACCAAAACGTTCCTGACCGTAATTGGGACGATAACTGAAACTCGCTCCTGGTGTAATGATGTGTCTAATGGCTTCTGTTTTGGCGTAGGGATTCCTTTTGTTGTAGATCCCGTAGAGTTGAGTACCCAAGGTAACACTGGCACTCATGGTTCCTGCTCGACTAAACCCTTGCAGTGTATCGATCCTTACGGCATTCTCTGTCGGGTCCCAGGTATGGTTTAACTCCCTCAGGTACCAGATCTCTTCCAAATTGATCGACGGTGTTAGGTTGAGGTTTTGCAGCAGGGGAAACGAAGTAGAGATGGGTATGCGCATGCGAGCACCGTTCTGTGCATTATCCAGTAATTCTCCGATGGTGTTGATGCCTACTGTAATCGTATCGGATTGATTGGTGCTTCCCACTACATTGAACCCTGCTGAAGGGGGGCGAACCAAGTTGGTAATGCGATTGGATACGGCAAAATCCCAGCCAATGCTGAGCTTTTTCATCAGTTCCGTACGGCTACTCTTCAGGGGAAAGATCCTACGCATGTTGATGGAAAAATCGGGTAAGGAAATATCAATGACATTGGTTTGAATGTTTTGGCTATGTCGGGCAGCCAAGGAATAGCTGAACGGAGTTCTTGGAATACTGCCGCTGTAGTTGATGTTCGATCGGAACTCTGAACGGATATTGTTTTGAAAGCTATTGGTACCCAGGTTATTTTGATTGTAGGTACTCGTTCCTGCCTGGAGCGATGCAGAAAATCGGGAATTTCGCCCAAGGGACTCCGGTCGATGCGACCAACTGACCCAGAAATCCTTTGAATTAAGTGGAACTTCGTCGTATTCGGGCGTAATGTTTCGGTTATAGCTAATGTCGAATGAACCGCTGAAGCTGTAGCGCTTTTTGTACACATTACGAGCCCTTACGGCCCAGCTGCCCTTTGAAAAGAAATCGGCGGTAAAGGCGGAATGCAGTTGGTCGCTCCATACCTGATACCAACCACCATCCCGTAAAAAGAGCCCTCTTCGTTGTTCGTCACCCCATTTTGGAAATAGAATTCCCGAAGTTGCCTGCTGCGTATCAGGAAAATAACCAAAAGGTAAACCAAGAGGGGTAGGGATTCCTCCTACATAAAGAAGGAAGGGACCGGTAATAACAGCAGACCCCGGGATGATCTTGATCTTTTTTGCCCTGATGTAAGTGCTCGCATCCGGATTATCTAAACAGGGGGTGTATTTGCCATCTTTGATGTACGCACTGTTGTCAGGATTTCGTTTGACGACAGAACCCCTTAGAAAACCGTCGGGTTGTTGAGCAGCTACACCAATGATGCGTGCGCGTTGCGTTTCGAAATTATAGCGGATCTCCTCAGTTTCAAAGACATCCTGACCATCCTGAAAAATGGGCCTTCCAACCCATGCACCGGTTGTGTCTTGAACTCCAATGGCCCTGACTTCGTTAGTCCTTCTATCGATGGTGATTTCTGCTGCGGATAGTTTGATCCGGCCATATTCGATGTAGGCGTTACCATATAAATAGGTAGTATTGGTGGTCACATCGGTAATGATGGAATCTTCGGCAAAGTATTTGACAGTAGTTTCGAAGTTACCAGTTGGGACTTGAGTGGTATCGCTTCCATTGAGTGTACTATCGTTTAAGGCCCTGGTGAGCTGTAAAGAGTCCCTTGGTATGGGTTGCAGCGGAATGGTGTCTGTTTTTAAACCAAGTTCTTGTCCTATTAAGTGATAGGCTATGGAAAATAGAAATAGAAAGAGTATGGTTTTTCTAGAAAACACGCGTTTTTTCGCTTTATCGAAAATTTTCGGACTTTTGCACAAAGTTATTTTAATAAGCCGTTTCATTAACAAACCTGTGAAGATTTATCTATTCATCATCTTATTGGCATTTTTAACCTTCTTTAACTCAATAGAAGGGGTTGCCCAGGAAACTAGTGCGAAAAAGTACAAAGTAGTGCTTGATGCAGGACATGGTGGTAAAGACCATGGAACCAGCGGTAAGCGACTGAAGGAGAAGGACTTGGTATTAAGTGTTACCATGAGAGTGGGCAAGTATTTGGAGAGCATGACGGATAACATTGAAGTGCTTTATATTCGAAAAAAGGATGAGTATAGTCATCCCAAGGTCCGTGCCAACTTTGCCAATGAAAAAGAGGCTGATCTTTATGTTTCCATTCATGCCAATGCCATGCCGAAAGGATATGAAAACATTTACGGTACGGAAACCTATGTGATGGGGACGAAGAATGAAGGGAGAAACTTCGAAGTGGCAAAGCGAGAGAATTCGGTGATTTTGCTCGAAGAGAACTACGAGGAGATCTATCAAGGCTTTGATCCAAATTCTCCAGAGGTGAACATCATGTTTGAGATCATGCAGGAGGCCTATCAGGAAAATAGTGTCTTTTTGGCCCAAACATTAGAAGATCAATTTGCTAAGCGTGCAGGAAGAACAAGTCGAGGGGTGAAGCAGTCGAGCCTATGGGTGTTATGGAATACGGCCATGCCGAGTGTACTGATCGAGATCGGCTATTTATCAAATCCGAAAGAAGAGCGAGAACTTTCTACGGATAAGGTGCAGGACTACATTGCTTCTGCTATTTTTAGGTCTATTCGAGACTATTTTGAATATTTGGATTCAATAAAGGATTAGTGGCAAGAACAAAAGAGTTTAAGGTCGGTCTGTTTGTGGTAGTAACCACAGTAGCGCTTTATTTAGGTTTCAATTACCTGAGAGGCCTAGATGTGTTCTCTCCACTCAATACCTATTACGTAAATTATCAAAACGTTTCCGGGCTCAACAAAGGGGCGAGAGTGATTCTCAATGGGCTCGATGTTGGAAATGTAGTCGAACGCAAGTTCAGCTCGCTCGATTACGACGAGGTGGTGGTGACCTTAGCGATCGATAAAACCATCGTGCTGAATGACAGTACGGAAGCCATGCTGGCCAAACCGGATCTACTTGGTGGAGTAGAGGTGCGGTTGATCATGCGTCCCGGAGGTAGCAAATTCTTGGCATCGGGTGACACCTTACTTGGTGGAGTGGACAAGGGCATTAGCGAACTTTTGGCAGAGGAAGGGTTGAGCGCAGCGAATGAGCTTTCTTCTCTTGTGAATAAGATCAATACGGTACTGGAACCTTTTGCCGATAAAGCCGATACCATTGCCCTGGCCATAGATAATTTCAAAACACTTTCAGATCATCTGATCGTCATGACGGATGAGGCACAAATGACCTTGGAACAGGTTCGATTGAAGATCGATTACGTCACCGACTCACTCGTCGTAGCGATGGGAGGGGTGAAACCACTACTAGAGGAGTACACAGCCTTAGGAGAGAAATTGAATGCGGTAGATATCGAATCGAGGTTGCAGCGCATAGACACGGTGTTGCTCGGTACGCAAGAGTTCTTGGGCAAACTCAACTCTAATGAAGGCACACTAGGCAAGCTGATGTCAGATGATTCTTTGTATAACAGCATAAACCTGGCGCTTTCTGACCTGGATAGCCTTTTGGTCGACTTCCGTTACAATCCCAAACGATACGTCAACGTCTCTGTTTTTGGTAAAAAATACGTTCCGCCGGCAGACGGGCGTAAAAAAGCAACCAAGAAGAAAAACTAGCTGCCATACACAAAATCTATCTTTGTATAGTGCGGTAATGGGTCTAAATTAGGCGCAAGTAAACTAGCTAGAATTGCCATTTTTTTGGCACAAATAACACCTAATGGATATTGAATTCAATAAAAATGATGATGCCAATCGTCAGTTGGTCTATGCGTTAAAAAGCAAACTGAAGAAAGTAGCTTTAGGAGGAGGTGAAAAGAAGATTGAAAAGCAACATCAAAAAGGAAAACTTACCGCCAGAGAGCGGATCAGCTACCTCATCGACGATCCATCTGACTTTTTGGAAATAGCCGCTTTTGCCGGTGAAGGCATGTACGAAGCCTATGGAGGTTGTCCTTCGGGTGGAGTGGTGACCGGCATCGGAAAGATCAAAGGAAGGAGCTGCGTTATCGTGGCCAACGATGCGACCGTGAAAGCAGGGGCTTGGTTTCCAATTACGGCAAAAAAGAACCTCAGAGCTCAGGAGGTGGCCATGGAAAATCGATTGCCCATTGTCTATTTAGTCGATAGCGCTGGTGTTTTTCTACCCATGCAAGATGAGATTTTCCCTGACAAAGAGCACTTTGGTCGTCAGTTTAGAAATAATGCCAAGATGTCTTCTATGGGCATTATCCAAATTGCTGCGATCATGGGGAGCTGTGTTGCTGGAGGAGCGTATTTGCCCATCATGTCCGATGAAGCGGCTATTGTAGATAAAACCGGATCGATCTTTTTAGCGGGTTCCTACTTAGTAAAAGCCGCAATTGGTGAGGATATCGATAACGAAACTCTTGGAGGAGCAACCACACAAAGTGAAATTTCGGGAGTAACAGACAATAAATTCCCCAACGACCAGGCCTGTCTCGAATACATCAAAAATGTATTTGATAAGATCGGTGCGTTCGAGCGAGCAGGATTCGATAAAAAGGAGGCAAAGCCGCCAAAAGAAAAGGTAGAAGATCTGTATGGCTTGCTGCCCAATGACCGGGTGAAGCCTTACGATGTTCGGGAGATCATCAAACGATTAGTCGATGATTCCGAATTTGATGAGTACAAAGAGAAATATGGACAAACCATTGTCTGTGGCTATGCGCGTATAGAAGGTTGGGCTGTTGGCATCGTCGCCAATCAGCGCTTGGTTGTCAAGTCTAAGAAAGGAGAAATGCAGATGGGAGGAGTGATCTATTCCGATTCTGCCGATAAGTCTGCCCGCTTTATCATGAACTGCAACCAGCGAAAGATTCCCTTGGTATTTTTACAAGATGTCAGTGGGTTTATGGTAGGTAGCCGTGCAGAACATGGAGGCATTATTAAGGACGGTGCTAAAATGGTCAATGCCATGGCAAATTCTGTGGTGCCTAAGTTCACGATCGTGACAGGCAACTCTTTTGGTGCCGGTAATTACGCGATGTGCGGCAAAGCCTATGACCCTCGATTGATCTACGCATGGCCTACGGCTCAAATGGCCGTGATGTCTGGCGGTTCTGCGGCCAAAACACTTTTACAGATCAAAGTGTCAACCTTGAAAGCCCAAGGAAAGGAGATCACGAAAGAGGAAGAAACCAAGCTATTGGATGAGATCAAGCAACAATACGAAGAGCAAATGTCTCCGTACTATGCCGCTTCCCGCTTATGGGTGGATGGCATTATCGATCCAATGGAAACAAGAAAAGTGATTGCCACCGGAATTGAAACGGCCGATCACGCCCCTATCACCGAGCAGTTTAACGTAGGTGTTATTCAAACCTAATGCATGGCAGAAGAGCAGTTTACCAATAAAGAATTGAAGGCCTTGGTTTCATTGCTTGACGATGAAGACAATGAAGTGGTGCAACACGTTGAAGATCGCATCATGTCGCTTGGTACCTACATTATCCCCTATTTAGAGTTTGAGTGGGAGAATAGTTTCAATCCATTGGTGCAAAAGCGGATAGAAGAATTGGTGCACTCTTTGCAATTCGAGTTGCTCAAGGAAAAACTTTATGCCTGGCACAAGAGTGAAGAGCAAGATCTACTAGAGGGCATGTGGCTCATTAGCACCTATTCATACCCTGATCTTGAGCTAGAGGAATTGAAAAAGAGTTTGGAGCAGATCTATTATGAAACCTGGACGGAGTTCAAAGCGGATATCCACCCGGTTGATCAGATCAAGATCCTTAATTCGGTGCTCTTTAATAAGCTCCACTTTGGCGCCAACACCAAGAATTTTCATTCGCCAGGCAATAGCATGTTGAACGTGGTGCTGCAAACCAAGAAAGGAAATCCCATTTCCCTTTGCGTGATTTACATGCTGGTGGCCAAGAAGTTGAAGCTACCCATCTATGGTGTCAATTTGCCCAATCTGTTTGTGATGGTCTACAAACACGAAGGGGGGCAATTTTACATTAATGCCTTCAACAGGGGCTTGGTGTTCTCTAAGAAAGAAATCGACGATTACCTCACCAACTTGAAATTGCCGCAAGACGAAAAATACTATGAGCCTTGCAGCAATCTTGAGATCATTCAGCGGGTTTTGAGAAATTTATCCAATGCCCATGAAAAACTCGGTCACATGGACAAGGTGGAGGAGATCAAGCAGCTCTCGGCTATTCTTGCTTAGGCTCAGTAGGCCACACTAATGTAAAGTGATTCGTATTTATCAAAGACGAGCGCATGTGTAGATGCCTTGTTTTCCTCAATGATGACGCCAGTTTTTTCCGGAAAGGGCTGAATGAGCAATTGTTCAGCAAAGATCAATTGGGTGCGACCATGTAGTTTGTAAAGCGCTTCTTTTGCTCCCCAAATCTTGGTCAAGGAGGTGATGCTGTGGTCGGCCCATTCTTTTTCTTCCGAGTGAAGGAATCTCTTTGCGATGCGGCTGATCTGAGGCCTTTCCAATTCAATGTCGATCCCTATGGGTCTGCTCTTCTGAATGGCCGCAGCACCAAAGCCCTTGGCATGCGACATGGACACTTGCCAATCGCTAGTGGTCAGGTGAGGTTTGCCGAATTGATCCTTCATCAAATAGAATTGGCCAAAAGGATTCAGCAATTCTTTCAAGGCGTTTCTTGCTGCCAACCATTCCAATCTTTTTTCCGGAACTTTGGCACGGTTGAAATCTGCCAGTTCAATGGCATCCAATTGCAGCAAGGAGAGCAATTGCTCTTCAGATTCGTCAATTTTCCAAATACAGTAAGACAAGTCGGGACTCAAAGAAACTTGATGCGTAATTGGCATGTAAAAATGTGTATTTGGTAATGCTTTGATTAGCTTTGTTCGAGCTCAATTTAGGGTTTTTATTACGATGTCTAAAGTTAAGGTAGAGAAAGTAGCGACTCTTGCAGGTCATCAAGACTGTGTCTACGCCTTATGCCCCTCGCCGGAAAGCAATAAGTTTTTTTCTTCCGGAGGAGACGGGGTTGTGGCGGAATGGAACCTGGATGATCCTGAGAAGGGGAAAATGTTAGCGAAGCTGTCGAATTCAGTCTATGCCTTGCACTATTTTGCCGAGAAGAACTTGCTCATTGTTGGAGAAAATTTCGACGGCATCCACCTCATCGACTTGAAAGAGAAGAAGGAGATCGGATCGAAGAAACTAGGAGCTGCCGCCATCTTTGACATCACTGTTGTTGATGGAAAAATCATTGCTGCTTTAGGGAATGGTGAGGTACATGTTCTTGACCTAAATAGCCTACAAACACTTCGTGTGATCCGGGCGTCGGAAAAGAGCGCGCGAACACTTGCGATCAGCCGTATTCACGGACACATGGCCGTGGGGTTCAGCGACCATCAGATCAGGATTTACAGCCTCAGTGATTTTGGCTTGATTCAGGAGATCCATGCGCATGAAATCTCTGTTTTTACCATACAATATTCTCCAAATGACCGTTACTTGATCAGCGGCAGCCGCGATGCACATCTTAAAATCTGGGATGTGGAGAATGACTACCACTTGCATCAATCGATTGTCGCTCATATGTTTGCAATTAACCATCTGGACTTTAGTGCTGATGGTAAACATTTTGTAACTTGTAGTATGGATAAGTCCATAAAAGTCTGGGATGCAGAGACCTTTCAACTGCTAAAGGTCATTGACAAAGCCAGACACGCTGGCCATGGCACTTCTGTGAACAAGCTGCTTTGGACCAACCACAACAACCTACTTGTTTCGGCCAGTGACGACCGAAGTATTTCCATCTGGGACTTAACTTTTAATCTTGTTTAAGCATGAACATTACGCCATTAGAGATCAGGCAAAAAGAATTTGAAAAAGGATTTAGAGGCTATGACAAAGAAGATGTCAAGGCCTTTATGAATACCCTTTCCATGGAATGGGAACGCCTGAATGAACAGTGTAAGGAATTAAAATACAAACTTGAGTCTTCGGAGAAGGAAGTTCAAAAGTTGAGAGAGGTGGAAAACTCACTCTTCAAAACCCTTAAAACCGCTGAAGATACTGGGGCGAATATGATAGAACAGGCAACCAAAACCGCCGAACTGCATATGCGCGAAACGGAAATGAAGGCAGATGCCTTGATGTCGGAGGCCAAGAATAGAGCCAAGAACATCATTGAAGATGCAGAGTCGAAGGCCCGTCAGATCATTGACGACATGGAAGATGAGATTCGTCAATTGGAACAAGTGTTTAGGTCTTTGGATGCGAACAAAACAGCCTTAATGTCGGATTTGAAAATGCTGGCAGAAGACATCATAACTAAAATTGGACGCCATGAAGAATTTCCGGCAGAGATCAAATCTCATGTGAAGAAGGGTAAGGAATTGAGCCGTTCCTTCAATGACATGTCCGCTGAATCGCTTGACGTGGAGCAGATCATTGCTGAAAATGAGGAAAAGCAGACAGAGGATAGTATTTCAGAAATGGTAGACCAGCAAGAGGGTGCAGAAGAAATGCCTTCATTAGAAGACATGGATGACGAGAAGCCCACCGCAACTGCTGGTGAAGATTCACCAAAGGACAGTACTGAAAAACCAAGTGCAGATGAGGAAGAGGAGAAAGAAAAAGGCTCCTTCTTCGATCAATTCGATTAAACATGAACAAAGACATTGTATCACTTGAAGGCATGGAATTCCATGCCTTTCATGGTTTTTATGATTTCGAACGAGAGGAGGGCAACGATTTTGTTGTCGATGTTCATGTCACTACTGATTTTGACCGCGCGGCCCAATCCGACGATCTGGAGGGAACTGTGAATTATGAAACCATTTATGCCATTGTGAAAGAAGAGATGCAGGAGCCTACCAAATTGCTGGAACGATTGGCGCAACGAATGATCGACCGCATGTTTGCCTCCTTTGCCTTGGCGCGCACCATTGAAATTTCAATTGCCAAGAAAAATCCACCAATTGAAGGCAATATCAAACAATCTCGAATCACCATGGTTCGAAGTGCTGAATGACCCAGGCACAACAAACACTTCAGCACCTCGCCGGCCTTTTACAGATTGAAAAGAAAGAGGATTACGCACAATATGAGCAAAAGATGCTCAACATGGACTTGGATGCTCGACGCAAAAAAGGCGTTACCTGGTATCCTACCGTTCTACAGAACCAATTCATTAGCACCGGAGAACGCTTTACCATAGAACTGGAGCGAACGACTCATCTTGAAGAAAACCACTCCTTTCAGGTCGGGGCAGTAGTCAGTATTTTCCTGGGTGCAGACGACAGTTTAACCACTTCTGGGGTCATTGGTTATTTGCGCAAAAATACGATGCGCATCGTATTGAATTCAGCAGATCTACCCGATTGGATTCGAGATGGAAAGCTAGGCGTCAACCTGCTGTTCGATGAAGGCAGCTATCGCGAAATGAGCAAAGCACTCAAGACTGTGATCACTGCCGAGAAAGGCCGATTGGCTGAATTGAGAGAAAAATTTTATGGAGCGAATGCCCTCAGCTTTAACAATGGACATGAGTACGCATCATTTCACCTAAATACAGTTCAAAATAAAGCCTTGAGCAAGGTTTTCAATGCAAAAGACCTTGCCGTTATCCATGGACCTCCTGGCACCGGAAAGACAACAACCCTGGTGCATGCGATAAAGGAAGTGGTGAAGACGGAGCGTCAGGTGCTGGTTTGTGCCCAAAGTAATGCGGCTGTTGATCTGATCGTAGAAAAACTCGATGCCTTGGGTGTTGAGGTCTTACGAGTGGGCCATCCTGCCCGTTTAACGCCTGAGGTGATCGAGAATAGTTTGGATGTCAAGATTTCGAGGCATGCCTTTTTCAAAGAGCTGAAAGGTATTCGAAAAAAGGAGGAGGAGTACAAACGCATGGCTAGCCAATACAAGAGGAGTTTTGGCAAAGAGGAGCGTTTTCAGCGGGAGTTGCTTCGAAAGGAGGCACGCCTCTACCGAGAAGATGCTCGTCGGATTGAAAAGGAGATCACCGAAGACCTGATGGATAAAGCCCAAGTGATCGCCTGCACTCTGGTGGGTTCGACTCACTCCTTGATCCAAGACCGTTTGTTCAAAACAGTATTCATCGATGAGGCCTCTCAAGCACTCGAGCCTGCTTGCTGGATAGCGATCCAAAAGGCCTATCGCGTAATCATGGCTGGTGATCATCAGCAATTACCTCCAACAGTGAAGTCTATCAAAGCAGGAAAAGAAGGCCTTGAATACACCCTTTTTGAGCGGGCAACAAAGGTGTCAAATGCGTCGGTGATGCTAGAGACGCAATACAGAATGCATCCGGAGATCATGAAATTCTCAAGTGACTATTTCTACGAATCCAAACTCAATACGGCGGAAGAAGTCATTTTGCGTGAGCGCACGGCGGATTGGCCCCATTTTGTCTTCATCGATACGGCAGGATGTGGATTTGAGGAGAAAGTAAAGAAGCAAACCTTAAGCACCTACAACCCCGAGGAAGCCGCGTTGCTTTTAAATTATTTGGGACAAAACCTGTCACTCGATCAAAGCATTGGGATCATCGCTCCTTACAAAGCACAGACCGAGGTGTTGAGAGAATTATTGAAAGAGCATCGGGCCTTTGATCATGTACGCGAACAGGTGGTCATCAATTCTGTCGATGCCTTTCAAGGGCAAGAACGTGACGTCATCTGCATCAGCTTGACACGATCGAATGACAAGGGAGAGATCGGATTTCTAAAAGAATATCGACGGATGAATGTGGCCATGACAAGAGCCAAGACCCGGCTTATCATCGTTGGTGATTCTGCCACCTTGGGAAAAGATCCTTTTTTCAATGCAGTCATCGACCACGTTCAAGAGATCGGAGGCTACAAAAGTGCCTTCGAATTTCTTTAGGCCCTGCTCACAATGGCTTCAGCGAGGAGATCAGCCGCTTCAGGCTTTAACCTAAACCACAATTCAGGTTCTATCATTTCGAGCTCGATCACGGCCAAGTCACCGCTATTGTCTCTGATCACATCGACTCGGGCATAAAAAGGGGAAGGTTCACAGGCGGCAATGGCTTTTTCAGCAAAGGCGATCTCTTCCGGTGTCGGCTGATAATCATGCACTGTCCCGCCAAAGTCATCTTGTACTCTGAAATCACCCGGTTTGGCTTTCTTTAGAACCGCATGAGTGAACTGCCCGCCCATCACCATGTAAGAGACTTCACCTTCGGTGACAACTTGTTCTTGAAAAGGCTGAAGCATGAAGGCTTCATTTGCGATGTGTTTGTTATAGAGTTCTTCGTGCGCATCGATGGTTGATTCATCGATCTTGAAGGTAAGTCTGGCAGCACCCGAGATACAGGGTTTCAGGATGCACTTTTTCCAGCCCTTACTGGCAAAAGCTTCCCGCAACGAGGTAGAAGTTCCTTTTTCAAGATAGAGCGTTTCGGGAATATTGATCCCTCTTGCCTGAAGGTCTCCTAAGTAATGCTTGTCCATGTTCCATTCAATCAACGCAAATGGATTGATCAGTTGGGTTTGCTTATTTAATGCCTCAAGCCATGTTTTCCATTCTTCGTAGCGATCGAAGTAATCCCAGGTCGTTCTAAAGAGCACGGCATGGGTTGTGGACCAATCGAATGTAGGGTCTGACCAGCTTTTTCTGGCAACGCGTAACCCCTGTTTTTCTAACGCCGCTCGAACAAGTCCGTCTTCCGTCAAGATGTTATCAATGTACCAATTGGTTTGTTCTGGGGCGACGTAGCGATCGTCAGTTAAGATGACCACGTCATATGTTACAGTACTCATTCGCTTGTTACGGAATTTGGATTGGTGAAGGTAAAACCGCGTGCATCACTTCCTTCGTAGAAATCAACTTCAAGCCCTACCAAATAGAGAGTTTGTCCTTTTTCAATATGGATATCGACTCCTTTTGATTGGTAGGTGATGTCGCTGTCTTTGGCTTTGTCGAAGCCCAACATGTATCCCATACCCATGCAGCCCTTTCCTCCCTTCACGCCAATGCGTAAACCATATCCTTCAGGGATTCCTTTGGTGTCCATGATCTTTTTGATTTCTTCGACAGCCTTGGCCGTTAATGAAACTGGTTTTAAATCCATTTGCGCTAAATTACCTTTTCCAAAGTAAACTTAATACCTCTGCGATATTCTGACTATTTTCAAGCCAACAAAAGAACACGTATTCGTCGTTAAAGTTCAAATGGATTATTTAGGAGACCTCATCAAAATTGTACTTCCGGCAGCACTCGTTTTGTATGCGATGTACTTAGTGATTCGGAGTTTTTTGCAAAAAGACTTTGATCGTCAACTCATTTCCCTCAAGGCCAAGAATACAGAAACTATTCTACCCTTGCGCTTGCAAGCATATGAGCGAATGGCGCTTTTTTTGGAAAGAATTTCGCCCAATAATATGTTGATCCGCTTAACCGATCCGCAACTTTCAGCGGCAGAGTTTCAACAAATGCTGCTACGTGAGATTCGCGATGAATACCACTATAATCATTCGCAACAGATCTATATGAGCGATGAGGCATGGAAACGTATTCAGCAAGCCATGAATACCTTGATCGGTTTGATTCAGGTGGCTAGCGAAAAAATGGGGGAACAGGACAATGCGGTTGATCTTTCAAGTGCTATATTTAATGAAATGATGCAACAGCAAGAGGATTTCCTTGGAAATACCCTTTCTTTTATCAAAAATGAGATCAGGCAATCATTTTAATTATGGCTAAGACAAAAGGACCTAACGCTAAGGAAAAACGCTATTTCAATCAATTTAAGAATAGAGCGGCGCGGATCGTGCAGGATAGCGATGCCTTAAAGGAGGTACTTGAAAATGCCAGTCAAAAATTGAAGGCGTCAGAAAATGATGAAGGCCTCAGAAAAAAATTAGTCGATTATGTCCGTCTGATCATTCGGATGATCACCAATTCGGTCAATGGCAACTACAAAAGCCTCCCTTGGCAGACCTTGGTGATGTTAGTGGCTGGTCTGATCTATTTTTTAACCCCAATCGATGCCCTGCCTGACTTTATTCCTATTGCCGGGTTTTTAGATGATGCGACCATCCTTCTTTGGTTAGGCAAAAGCTTTCAAGATGACTTAGGCAAGTATAAGTCGTGGGAAGACCTGAACTTTTCTGATTGATGGAGAGTTACTTTCTCTGATTATCGAAAAGAAATGAAGGGAGAGATCACCAACGAATTAATCAAGCAAGCGCTTTCGTACAAGGAATACCAACTGCTGACCAGAACATTACTTGAGCAGGATAAAACCACGGGTCCGAATCAATCGGAAGCCTATATCAATTACACCCGATTGGCTGAAAAGCGCATGGCGAAATGGAACAAGATCGGTAAGCTTTTGCCCGACCTGATCGAAAAGCTCCAGAAGATCGAGGAGCCCATGACTTGGTTGGTTTTGACGGAGGCCTAGTGTGGTGATGCCGGACAAAGTCTTCCTTTCATGCAAAAAATGGTCGAGCACAACGCGAATCTTAAATTGAAGCTGCTCATCCGCGATGAACATCCCGAATTGATGGAGCGCTTTTTAACCAACGGAGCGAAGTCTATTCCCAAACTGATCGCGCTGAATAAAGAGCTACAGGTGCTGGGTACTTGGGGGCCTCGTCCTGAGCCCATTCAACAAGAGTTTTTGGAGAATAAGCAAAGCCAAAAAATGTCAGGGCAAGCCTTTTCGGAGTACATGCACCTGTGGTACGCCAAGGACAAAGGCCTGACCATGCAGTTGGAATTTTTGGCTATTTTAGAGGAATGGACTCAAAAACTGCAGTCATCGCCGGGGCGAGTGGCCTCATCGGTCAATCGTTGATCCAACGACTTTTAGCCAATTCGGACTATGCCACCGTCATCGCTTTGGTCAGAAGGCCTTTAGGCACTCAACATGAAAAACTGACTGAACTTACGGTTTCTTTTGACGCCTTGGCCTCGATGGAGGACTTTCCATCAGCCGATGATATCTTTTGCTGCTTGGGTACGACTCAGAAAAAGACACCCAATCCGGAAGATTATAGCAAAGTGGATTACGACTACTGCATGGAATTGGCCAAGAGGGGATTAAAAGAAGGAGCTGATCGGTTCTTTTTGATCTCAAGCTTAGGGGCTAAAAAGGGCGCTGGAAACTTCTACTTGAACCTTAAAGGAGAACTCGAGCATGAGGTCTCATTTCTCAATTACCGCACCATTTACATTTTCAGGCCTTCCTTGCTGCGAGGTGATCGAAAAGAGAATAGACCAGGAGAAAAATTTGCCCAGTTCATCACCCGATTGATCCCGTTTTTAGGGCCATGGAAGAAATACAAACCGATCCATGCCGATAAGGTAGCAGACGCTATGATGAAAGTAGCACAGCAAGACGACAAGGGTTGTTACTTCTACGAATCAGATATCATGCAGCGCATGTAGGTGCTAATTGCCAAAGGCCGCTTCTAGTGCTGTTTTGCCTCCGACAACAGGTAAGGTGAGTGATGTTTTCGACAAGTCGATAGTCAACTCGGTACCCGGCGCCGGATGCAAGGTGAATGCCTTATCACTCGAAAAGATCATCAGGCCGATTTGTTGTCCGGCCGAGATGATCTGGTCATCGGGCTGTAGATCAAAGGTCATCTCATAGAACTTACCAGGAACCAAGGGTTCGCTTTCGGTTAGGGAGCGATGGTTTTGTGGATCGGCCCAACCGCGAGTAATGATGTTGTCATAGATCTTTGCACCTTCGGCATCATTCCAAGGAAGTGAAACCAGCCAAACCGATAGATTGGCTGCGGGCTTGCTGCTGGCCAAACGAATGGTCAGGCTACTAAGACCGGAAAGGTGCAGGTCTTCCTTCAAAGTAGGGGTTAGGTACAGCAGGCGATGTGGCGAACTGATGGCAGTGGCAAGTGCTTTTCCATCAAAGGAAACGTCATCGATCAAAGTCTCCTCTGCCTTATTTCCTTTTTTCAGTTGTATACTTCCCGCAGTGTTTCCGCCTTCTCCTAAAAAGAGTCTTACGTTTTTGGCGTCAGGGTTAGGGTAATCGGCGTAAGCAGTGGGTTCAGCTTGGGCATCTCCTTCTCTTACGATCCAAGCCTTAGGGTCATTTTCTACTCCGTTATCGACCTCATGCAAGTACTTGGTAAACCATTTGTTCATCATGGCAATGGGTGGAGGTCCACCATGTCCTGCTTGATGGTAGTAAATTTGAACAGGCAGGCCCATTTTTTTCGCTTGCATGGCAATCCGATAACTGTGTTCTGGCATCACGTTCCAATCGTTGAATCCATGCGACATGAGGAGCGCGGCCTTCATCGGTTTCATGTCATTGAGGTAATCTCTACCCGCCCAAAACTCATTGTAATCTCCGGTGATGCGATCCAAATTATTCGCCATTTCGGTATCGCGGACGGTTTTGTTGTTATAAGGCCTGTTCTCTTCCTTTCCACTATGAATGAAGTCATACAGCACATCAATGTCTTCCCCTAAATAGCCTCCCGGACTTCTGACCAATCCATTGGAGCGGTAATAGTGGTAATACGAGGTGTTGGGAGCAACGGGAATGATTGCTTTTAGGGCATCTACGCCGGTGGTCGCGGCAGCCAAAGGAAGTGTTCCGTTGTAAGAAGTGCCTGTCATGCCCACTCTTCCCGTAGACCAATAAGCCTCAACTTTCTCGTTTCCTTCTCTCGTTTTGTATCCGTTGTCTTTTCCGGCCAACCATTCGATCACCGCTTTTGGTGCCAACGATTCATTGTCTCCGCCTACGGTAGGGGCCCCGTCAGAAAGCCCGGTGCCCGGTGAGGAAGAATGCACAACAATGTAGCCACGAGGCACCCAAGTACGGATCTGCGAATTGGATATGATCGGACGTTCTCCTCTTCGGGTAACTTCTACATGAGTCCTAGAGGGAGGGGTTTCACCTAGTTCATGATTGACTTTCCAAAAAAGTCCCTCCGCCATTCCAGCAGTTCCAGCATAATAAGGACTGGTCTCATAGACCACTGGAAGCTTCAAGCCTTCTGTTTCTGTTTGCTGAGGCCGCGTCACGGCCACATGAACACGGTCAAGCCGTCCATCGCCATCGGTATCAAAACTTGTTTCCACCCAAAGGTCTTCACGTATCCATTGCGTAGGATCGTTAAAGTCTTCTACAATTTGTGCCTGTCCGTCTTTAAAGACAGGTGTCGTTTTTTGTGCGACCAAGGAATGTCCGGCGAATAGGCTGATGGCCAGAGCGATGCGTAGAATGGATTGCTTCATATAATTGTGTTGAACGAGTTGAAAATACTAAAGAAAAGACGAAAAGTGGAGTCCACAACCAGAAGTAGTGTACTGGAACCGCCTAGCGCCATACTTTCCTGTTATTTAAGAAGAGGATGGTGAAGGCGGCCAAGGTATAAGCAAGTACGATGCACACGGTTTGTTTGCTCGCAAATTCAGGATACCATTCTTGCCACAATTCCCACTGAAAGGCTGGATCTGGAATGGCCTGATGCAGCATCATAAAGGGGAGAGAGAGCAGAGCAAGCAAAATTAAGTGTTTTAAGTCTGCCCGTTGGGCTTCTACCAATAGCCAAGTCATGACGAATGGGAAACCTAAATAAGCAATGCGCGTCATGTCTCCACCAGCCAATAAGGCATAGGCTAGACTCAGTCCGCTAAAAAGGAACAGCATGTTACGCCTTACGTCCCAACTACGGGTTTTTGCATAGCTTAAGCCTGTTATCCAGAGGAGAGGGCCAAATGCCATGCTCAAGGCAGCTAACCACCTGAGCACTTCAAAGGGCTGGGTGATCAATTGCTTGGCTTGGTAGGCGATCATCAGCAGAGGTCCTCTGCCCGCTTCAGATGGAGGGAATAAGAAACCAAGAGCCACCTTTGTCAGAATAGCGAAGAGTGTAGCGAGTACGATCGGTTTCAAGTCAAAGTAGCCGTCATCCGATTTTTTATTGTGCCACCAGGCATAGCCCAATAACACCACCATATAACCAATGAATGATTCTTTTTGTGCCGTTGCCAGTGGGGCTAGCAGGAGCAGAAGCGTGAACTTTCTGTTAATTAGACACAGCAGAAAAAGTCCTTGAAAGAGATAAAGCGGCAGATCTACCGTGATGGGATCAAAGGCATTAAGCCGGATCATCCCGGTCCAGTGGAAGAGTAGCCATATGAAGCCGAACATGATCCATTTGAATTCAAGTCCGAGTTGACGCCACAACAGAAAGATAACCCAAACGGAAAGGATACTAAAGATGAGATTGACCACTTGAAAGTCGACTAGGATGCCTTGCCCGAACCAGCTGGCCAGTAAGGGGACCAAAATTCTTTGGTGAAAAGGGGGAGGTACCTCATAGGCGGATGCAGTTCCTAAAAAATAGTCATAGGCCAGGCGGTAATCGTTTCCGTCAAAAGCTTCGGCAAACTCATAGGTAAGGGCAGCTTGAAACTCGCGATAGAAAAAGAAGGCACAAACGGTTAATCCGATATAAAAAAATACCCAAGCCCGGCTTATTCGCATGAGGTGAAAATATGCATTTCGCTTGAATCTTAACGGATTAATGAAGTTTTTTGGAGAATGAGGGCAGTGATTCAACGTGTATTGAGTTCTTCTGTGCAGATCGAAGGGCAGACCAAGGCAGCTATTGAACAAGGTATTATGGTACTATTGGGGGTTGAAGAGGCCGATGATCGAAGTGATATTGAATGGTTGGCAAAGAAGATCGTCAACCTCAGAATATTTGAAGACGAGAATGGGGTCATGAACGAAAGCCTACTCGACAAGGGCTTTGAAGTATTATTGGTCAGTCAATTTACCCTACATGCAAGCACAAAGAAAGGGAATCGCCCCTCTTACATCAAAGCGGCCCGACCAGAGGTTGCCATTCCTCTTTATGAAGATTTCAAAAAAGAATTGACAAATCTCTTGGGGAAAACGGTCAAAACTGGTGAATTTGGCGCCGACATGAAGGTAAACCTGATCAATGACGGTCCGGTGACCATCATTATTGATACAAAGCAGCGGGAATAAAGAGATATGAAGGATCAGCAACCATTATCCCTAATTCAGGAAGAAGTAGATCAATGGATCCAAACGATTGGCGTGAGGTATTTTAACGAACTCACCAATATGGCTCAGCTAACCGAAGAGGTTGGTGAAGTGGCCAGGATCATGGCTAGGCGCTATGGTGAGCAATCCGAAAAGGCATCGGACAAAGAAAAGGACCTAGGAGAGGAGCTGGCCGATGTGCTGTTTGTTCTGGTCTGTCTGGCGAATCAAACAGGCGTGGATCTGCAAGAGGCATGGACCAATCGGATGGATAAAAAAACCAAAAGAGATAAGACAAGACATCAAACAAACGACAAACTAAAACCCTAATGAAAAAAATCACACTAAGTGTTGTGGTGATGCTCTTTAGCATTGCTTCAATAAATGCACAGATCAAATCCTACGACTTAAAAAAAGGAGAGGTCTATGAGGTCAAAACTGTGATAGACCTCAACATCGAACAAGAAGCCATGGGCCAAAAAATGGAAGTAGGCCAAGGCATTTCAATCGTTGAGACATTGGAAGTCCTTGGTGTCAGCGATGGCATGTATTCTATGAAGGCCACTACTAAACAGGTCAAAATAGATATTTCTGCCCCGATGCAGCCGGCACAGACCATGGATTCTGAAGGAACGGGTCAAATGAATGATGTCGCTAAGGCATTTGTTAATAAAGAGTACCGTTTTCAAATGGATAAATTTGGTCAAGTGCAGGGTTTTGAGGGCTTGGATGAAATGTCAAAAGCCATTATTGCTGACTTAGACAAAACGCTTATCGGACAGGCAGGTCAATCACAAACCATGGCCCAATTGTTAAGCGTAGACATGGTGAAATCTAACCTAACAAATTTATTCACCATCTACCCAACAGATGGTAGCAAAGAGTGGGAGTATAGCAATGAGGTGGTGTTTAATGCCCTTCCTGCGAGCCTAAAAGCAAAAAGGTACTATGACGGCAATGCCACCATCATGTCAGCCGGGGAACTAACTGTAAAAGGTTCGCAACAACAAATGGGCATGAGCATTGAATCTGAAATGGCGGGTACGGTCAATACCATCTATGACCTTTCGGAGAATGGAATGCCATCCAAAGTACAAGTGCAACAAGACGCAACAGGGACAGCGAAAGCGCAAGGAATGGAAATTCCAATGGATCTGAAAATGAGCACAACGATCACCATTACCAAGAAGTGATCAGTTTGTTGTTTTAACGGTATTAATTTGAATTTAATCCATCGCATGTTTGCGATGGATTTTTTTGTTCTGCATTTTTGACCCAACAATGAACTAAAAGCAGGTCAAAACTTTTTTCACTTTATGCTAGCACTAGAAATTATTGGTTGGGTCATTGGAGGGTTTCTCCTTTTTAATGTTATTCTCTACTTCGTCGAACCAAGCCTTATTGCCATTACATTTTCGCTGATCTTGAGGGCTGTTTTCAAAAACCCGCCAATGGTTTCCTTGGAAAAGTATTTTCCGGAGCATAAGCTTTTAAAGGACAACTGGAAAGTCATTCAAGAAGAGCTGATTGAGGTGCTAAAGGATGAGCAGAATATTCCAAAGTTCCATGAGGTCGACAAGATCCAACGCTTTATCTCAGATCAGGATAAGGCGGCATGGCGTGTTTTTATGTTCAAAGCCTACGACAATTGGCAAGAGACCAATTGCAACAAGGCACCGAAAACAACCGAATTGCTGAAGCAGATTCCGGGGATCACCACGGCCATGTTCTCTATTTTGGGTCCACAAAAGCACATCCCTCCACATAACGGCTTTTATAAGGGTGTTTATCGTTATCACCTGGGCCTTGTCATTCCGAAGGAGGGCGAATGCTACATCGTGAATGGAGGTGAACGGTATGATTGGATTGAAGGTGAGGATGTGCTGTTTGATGACACCTACCGCCATGCCGTTTGGAATAGGACGGAAGAAACGCGTGTCGTGCTTTTCTGCGATGTGTTTAGAAATGACCTTCCGGGGATCTTCCAGCCTTTGAATAAGTGGGTCTACGGGCTGAGAGAAAAGTCAAAGAGGCTTCAGAACGTATTGAAAAATGCAGAGGTGCAAGTTGATTTGAGAGAAGAGTCCGCTCAGGGCAGCACACAGGCCTCTGCCTAAAGCTGAAGTTCTCCTTCTGCATTCAAATACGGAACGCCGGTAAATTCATCTACTCGGGCGCAGTATTCAATGTCTTTCATAATGCCAAAAGAAGAGAGTCTGGCGGCATGATTGCTCCTGTTGATGTAGTAATGTAAGTCGTGAGCCATGCTTTTGTACAGGTACAGGGCTGAAACTGAGGCGTCATCGGAAAATGTTGCCTGCTTGATCAAACCATCGCATACC
Organism: Roseivirga sp. YIW32; assembly: GCF_057219245.1. Taxonomy (NCBI): domain Bacteria; kingdom Pseudomonadati; phylum Bacteroidota; class Cytophagia; order Cytophagales; family Roseivirgaceae; genus Roseivirga; species Roseivirga sp. YIW32. Next base: position 186,696 of record NZ_JBXVVG010000001.1, read on the forward strand.
GCTCCGGCAAATAAGGTGTCTTCAAGATTGTATTTCCCTTTCCAACCCGCACAAAAGAGTACAAGATCCTGGTCGCGTTGAGCCAAGGTTTTCACGACTGCTCCGAGGTTAAGAAAGGCGCCAATGAATACCTGATCAGCTCCAGTCGACAGTGAAATGGCCCGGGTTCCGTTCGTAGTGGTAGCCGCTACTTTTTTTCCTTTAAGCGCTGGCTCCATATATTCGAATGGGGAATTCCCTAATTGAAAGTCAGCCACTTTTTGACCACCTCGTTCACCAGCCATCACATAGCCCTCCCTTCCTAAGGCCAAGCATTCTTCAACAGTAGCGATGGGTTTGATGCGCGAGAGTCCGCTATTCAAACCAGCGACCATACAAGAGGTAGCCCGCAGCACGTCAATCACTACGACCACTTTTCCTTCGAGCTCAAATTGATGAATGAGGTCGGGTGTATAACAGACTTCTATGTTCATTTACTATTGTTTGACGTTATTCCTTAATAAATCAAAACGTCATGCTGAACTCGTTTCAACATCTAATTTAATGAGACCCTGAATCATCCCGATAACTATCGGGACAGGATGACGTGGCTATGTTGATTCGGGATTGACTGCAGTGTATCTACTTTCCTAAAATAGGCAGTTTAACAACTTCAGCTTTTAGCCTTCTGTTTCTAACGGCGATGTAGATCTCGGTACCCGGTGCGGTGAATGGTTTATTCACATACCCAAGACCTATTCCGCATTGCATCGAAGGCGATTGACTACCAGAAGTTACTTCTCCGATCACTTGCTCCTCGGCATCCATGATCTCATAGTGGCTTCTTGGAATCCCCCTGTCGATCATTTTAAAGCCGACAAGTCGTTTACTAACGCCTTCTTCTTTCTGTTTTTGAATGGCTGCTGAATTGGTGAACTCTTTGGTGAATTTGGTTACCCAGCCCAGTCCAGCTTCGATCGGAGAGGTTTCATCCGTAATGTCATTGCCATACAGGCAATAGCCCATCTCCAGTCGAAGAGTATCCCTCGCGCCTAAGCCGATAGGTTTAATATCAAAGGCGGCACCTGCCTCAAAAATTTTATTCCAAAGCATTTCCGCGTGGTCATTGTGCACATAGAGCTCAAAACCTCCGGCACCCGTATAGCCCGTGGCAGAAATGATCAGGTGTTCCACACCAGCCATAGGGCCAACCACAAAATGGTAAAATGGAATGTCCGCTAGGTTGACGGAAGTCAATGTTTGTAATGCCTCTGTGGCTTTAGGACCTTGTACAGCAAAAAGGGAGTAGTTATCCGAAACGTTCTTCATCTGTACCTGCTCCGTATTATAAGCAGAGATCCAATCCCAATCTTTCGCAATGTTGGAAGCATTCACCACCAACATCCACTTTTCTTGATTGAAGCGATAGATCAGCAAGTCATCCACAATTCCACCCTCTTCGTTCGGTAAATAAGCATATTGTGCTTGTCCATCGACCAATTTGCTCACGTCATTACTGACCACACGCTGAATCAGATCCATTGCCTTAGGACCTTCGAGTACGAACTCACCCATATGCGATACATCAAAGACACCAACGGCATTTCTCACTGCCAAGTGTTCCTCAATATCGGATGAATAGCGCACGGGCATGTTGTAGCCTGCAAAAGGAACCATTTTTGCTCCTAATTTTTCGTGCAGGTCGTTCAAGGCAACTTTCTTCAATTCCATAACATCACTTATTTGCTGCAAATGTAAGCAACAGCCCTTGAAATCATTCTTTCTCTTCTAAAATCTTTACCTTGCAATACCCATGAATCGCACAATCGCCAGAGTGGATGCAACCTTTTCTTCAACTTTTTCATCTGTAAGGAAAGAAACTCAAATCAAACTGGTCGACCATGTTTAAGAATTTTTTAAAGGTTACCCTGCGTAGCCTCATGAAGAGCAAAGTCTTTGTGATCATCAACATCATCGGATTAGGCCTGGCCTTAGCCTGCTGCATCGTGGCATTCCTCAATTATGAATTTGCCATGGGTTTTGACAAACAGCATGAGCATTACGAAGAGCTCTATCAAGTATCCAGTTATCGCGATCAAAACGGGGCAAATGTTCCCTTTGGTTTTGCTCCGATGGTGCTGGGAGATGTGATTCAAGAAGAGATCCCGACCATTGAAAAGGTCAGTAAGTTCGAGCGGTCAGGCGTCACCATCAAAAGGGAAAACAATGTCTTTAATCGAACTATGGCTTTTGTGGACAAGGATTTCATGGACATGTTCACCTTTACCATGTTGCATGGCAATGCGGGAAGTTACGAGGAGTTGTCGACCGTACTGATCTCAGACAGAGTGGCGATTGCACTTTTTGGTCGAGTGAATGCAGTAGGAGAAACGATTGAATTGGTCAGGAATTCGGAGGCTAATGTGCTCATGACAGTAGGTGGGATATTTGAACAGCCGGGTCTGCAAAGCTCAATGCAGTTCCAATTGCTGAGTAACTTCGAGAATTTCTATCGCCTGTATGACGTGGATAAAACAGACTGGGGTCGCTTTATCGATGGCTTGTTCATACAAAGTGCTGACCCTGACATCCAGCAGAAAGTGCCTCAAGCACTCGCAAAATATGCAGCCATCCAGTCGGAAACACGGGAAGATTTTCAGGTGAATGCCTTCTGGCTACAGACAATGGCAGAAGTTCCATTCAATTCTAGAGACATCAACGGATCAAATTTGGGTAACGAGACTTTACACCCTCAGCACATTACGGTGCCGAACATCATGGCCTTGCTGATTTTACTCTTGGCTTGCTTCAATTTCACCAATACGGCGATCGCCATGTCCAACAAGCGGTTAAAGGAAATCGGGATTCGAAAGACTGTAGGAGGTTCAAGACAGCAATTGGTGATTCAGTTTTTAGGGGAAAATCTATTTTTATGCTTTCTGGCCTTGATCTTGGGCTTACTCTTCTCCATCTGGCTGGTGCCAAAATACAATAGCATGTGGCCCAACGTGGATGTGGTGGTCACCTTGTTGGATAACCCGAAGTTGGTCCTCTTCCTCTTGTCCATTTTGATCGGCACAGGATTGCTAGCAGGGGGGTATCCTGCATTTTTTGTCAGTCGCTACAAACCGGTAGAGATTTTAAGAGGGAGTTTGAAAGTGGGTTCATCTTCCATGTTGTCTAGGGTGTTGCTGGGGCTACAAATGTTCATTTCTGTATTGGCTTTGGTCTTCGGTTTCACCTTTTATCAAAATTCGATCTACCAGGAAGAACTCGATCTGGGCTATGAGCGGGATGGGGTGTTGATGGTGCCTTTGAATGATTCGAATGAAGCGCAACGATTTAAAGCAGCCGTAGAATCCAATCCTGAGGTAGAATATACTGCCTTGACCAACAATCATGTGGGCTGGGGTTCCTATGGTCGCGCTGTTCGAAGTGGCGAGTTGACTTATGAGGTCTCTGTTTTTGATGTGGGGATCAATTACGTGGAGGCACTCGGATTTCGCGTCAGGCAAGGAAGGTCATTTGATGAGGCTAACCGACAAAATGATAAGGTCAATGGAATTTTGATCAATGAACGCTTTGCTTCTCAATTTGGCTGGACCGACCCGATCGGTGAGCGGGTGACCATTCAGGACACCTTGAACCTAACGGTTGTGGGCTTATTGGACGATTTTTACACCTGGGGATTTTGGGGTTCCATTGACCCTGTCATGTTTCGATTGAAAGACGACCAGGACCTATCGATGCTGATCGTAAAGGTCCCAAAAGAGGCATTAGGCGGTACCATAGACTACCTGGAACAAACCTGGACAGAATTGATCAAGAACAGGCCTTCCAATGTGTTGACTCACGAAACGGAAGTGCTGGGAGAGGCTAAGGATGTCAATGTGAATATTTTGCAAATGTTTTTATTCCTTGCCGTGATCGCCGTTGTTCTTTCTGCCATAGGCTTGTTCACCTTGGTCTCTATCAATATCCAAAGTCGGATCAAAGAAATCGGTATTCGTAAAGTGTTGGGCGCATCGATATTGCGCATTGCCACCTTGATCAATCGGCCTTTTTTGATCATCGTAGGCCTTGCCTCTGTGGTGGGGGCTGGTTTAGGTACCTACTTGGTCTCTGGACTGATGGGTACCATATTTACCTATCATGTTACGCCCAATGTCATTAGCGGGTTGATTCCGGTGTTTCTGATCTTGTTGGTGGCACTGCTCTCAATCTCTGGAAAAGTCGTAAAAGCAGCCAAGCGCAACCCTGTTGATTCCTTGCGCTACGAATAGGTTAGCTTGATTGCTGAGGTCATGGCGTTAATGACCTATGCGTGAGTGGTCAATCGAACAATTCCATTTGATCGGGTAAGAGCCGGAATGAGCGCCTGTGGAGAGGCGTAATGCCAAGTTTTTGGATGGCTTCTTTATGCTGTTTTGTAGGGTAACCGACATTTGTTTCCCAGCCATAACCAGGGTATTCCAATGCTGCCTTGCGCATGATGCGATCTCGATGCGTTTTAGCTAGAATGGAGGCGGCCGCAATGCTCATGTACTTGCCATCTCCTTTGATGATGCAGTGGTGCTCGAGGTTTTTGTAGGATGGGAAGCGATTGCCGTCAATGAGTAACACTTCCGGTTGGATGCGAAGTCCATCAATTGCCCGGTGCATGGCCAAAAATGAGGCATTCAAGATATTGACCTCGTCGATCTCCTCCGGGCCTACTTCAATGACCTGGTAAGCAACTGCCTTATCTTTGATTTCCAACTCCAGCAGGTCGAGTTTTTGTTGATTCAGTTTTTTAGAGTCATTCAGCAAAGGGTGTTCATAGCCTTTGGGAAGAATTACAGCCGCAGCCACCACGGGCCCGGCGAGTGGACCTCTGCCCGCCTCGTCGCAACCCGCCTCTCGTTTACCGGATCCAAAATCTCTTTCTAGCATTTGATAAACATAAGCAGAGATATGTGTTCTATAAAAGCTTTGGCTAATTTTGACCATGGACGAAAAGAAAAATCCTTGGACTAGGCTAACCGAACGGAAGATCTATGAAAATCCATGGATTCGTTTAGATGAACACGAGGTGATCAATCCATCAGGAGGAAATGGCATCTATGGTAAGGTTTCCTTTAAGAACAAGGCCATCGGCATTTTACCAATTGACCAAGAAGGAAACACCTGGTTGGTGGGACAGTATCGATACACACTTGATCTGTACAGCTGGGAAATTCCAATGGGTGGAGTGCCCTTGAACGAGCCAACAGAAGAGGGTGCCTTGCGCGAGTTGAAAGAAGAAACCGGATTAGTCGCTAAGCACTTGGAGCATCTTTGCACCATCCATACCTCGAATTCAGTGACAGACGAGGTTGGAGATGTATTTGTTGCCTCAAACCTGGAAGAAGGAAATCCTGAGTTCGATGAAACAGAGGACATCAAGATCAAAAAGCTCCCCTTTGCCGAGGCACTGAATTGGGTCATGGAGGGAAAGATCACGGATAGCCTAAGTGTTGCGGCAATACTGAAATATGCCCGAATAATTGAGCAAAATGGCTGAGGCCTTAAGTTATCGATATCATTTTAAAAAAACGGTCAATTTGGCCTATCCTGTGATGTTGAGTCAGATGGGCCATATCCTTGTCGGTATTGTCGATAGCATCATGGTGGGTCAATTGGGCTCTTCGCCCTTGGCGGCTTCGGCGTTTGCCAACAATGCCGTAAGTCTTTTTTTAATGTTTGGCATCGGCCTTTCTTATGGAATCACACCACTCGTTGCACAGGCTGACGGAAAGCAAGACGATCCCATGATCGTGCGGGTGCTCCGACATGGGATCTTACTCTGTGTAATTGGAGGAGTTTTGCTCTTTTTATTGCTTCTGGTCGTGGGGGTTCTGATGCCCTACATGGGGCAACCCGCTGAGGTGGTGAGTTTGGGAAAGCCTTATTTTCTCATCATCGCTGGTTCGTTGATCCCGCTGATGGTCTTTCAGGGCTTTCGCCAGTTCGCAGAAGGAAAGTCGATTACTAAACCGACCATGTACGTCACCATTGCCGCGAACGTTATCAATGTGGTTCTTAATTATGTGCTGATCTATGGAAAGCTGGGCTTACCGGCCATGGGTTTAATTGGAGCAGGCTGGGCAACCTTTATCTCTAGGATAATCATGGCGGCCGGCTTGGGATGGTTTGTCTGGAACTATGGTAAATTCAAAAAGTACAGAGCGGGTTTTCAATTGCTAAAAGCCAAAGCCGATCTGTTCAAGCCCATGCTCAAATTAGGCATACCAAGTGGAGTGCAATTTGTCTTTGAAGTTGGAGCCTTTGCCATGGCAGCCATTATGATGGGCTGGTTAGGGACAGTGCCATTGGCCGCACATCAGATCGCCATCAGTTTGGTGTCACTGAGCTATGTCATGGCTTCCGGCATATCTGCTGCATCCACGGTGCGCGTTGCCAATCAAATAGGTAGGCGGGATGGTGTCAACTTAAAAAGGGTTGGGAATACCAGTTTTTACATCAGCCTGATCTTTATGGCTTGCTGTGCCTTGTTCTATGTTGCATTCAGTGGGTATTTACCCACCTTGTATGTCAAGGAGGAGGAGGTCGTTTCGATCGCCTCAGGCTTGATCATCATCGCTGCTTGTTTTCAGCTGTCGGATGGTGTCCAAGTAGTAGGATTGGGCTCACTTCGAGGCATGTCCGATGTCAAAGTGCCTACCTATATCACGCTGGCGGCTTATTGGGGATTGGCCATTCCTTCAAGCTATGTTTTGGGCTTTGTTTTTAATTTCGGTTCAGCCGGTATTTGGTATGGGTTGCTCATTGGGCTGACAGCAGCAGCTATTGCCTTATACTTAAGGTTCCAACGCCTCTGCCGAGTCCAAGTTATGGCCTTTCGGTGATGCAACCTTTTGGGAAATGAATTGTCTATAAAGTGAAAAAGAGAAGAAGATGAGAAGAACGTATATACTATTGGCCCTATTTCTGGTAAGTCTTTCGGCAATTGCTCAGAAAAGGCAAATGGTGGATGTGGGTGATTTCGACGAGATCGCGATGCGTGTAGCCGGAACGGTGTACGTAACGCAGGGAAACAAAAACGAAGTGATCGTTGAGGGGTATGACGAAGACTTGGAAGAAGTGAAGATCGATGTAAGAGGAGGAGTGCTCAATATTGAAAGTAATCGTCGGTCGAGCTGGCGTTTTTGGGATTCCAATAATGTCCGTGTCGAGGTCTATGTGACGGTAAAAGAATTGCGGGGAGTTAGCGTCAGCGGTTCCGGGGACATTGTTGGTCAGAACACGATCGAGACAGGAAACTTTCGAGCCAAGGTTTCGGGGTCAGGAGATATTGAAATGGAACTGGATGCGCGCAATGTAGACGCCAGTATTTCGGGTTCCGGTAATATTGAGCTGAGTGGCTCTTCCAACTCGGGTAGCTTGTCCATCAGCGGATCGGGCAAACTCCTGGCTGAGAACATGAAAGTCGAGGATTTTGAAGTCAGAATTTCAGGATCGGGAAGAGGCTCCATTACGGTTTTCGGCGAATTGGATGTACGCATTTCTGGCAGTGGAAGCGTCTATTATGGAGGAGAACCTACCGGGGTGAATTCCAGCATTTCCGGTAGCGGAAAGGTCCGCAGGATCAATTGATCGAGTCCTTGGTTGAGAATGCTAACTTTTCTTTAACTCGTCTATGAATCCCATATAGCCTCTGACCAAGAGGTATTGGGCCGTTAAATAGGTACTCATGACCATGGGGCCAGCCCACTGCAAAGTGGAGACAAATTTGTTGTATGCGATGATGGAATCGCTGAGAATAAACAGTACAGCTCCAACAATCACCAAGCGCACCGCGTGCTTTTCTGCACGGCCTATTCGGCCTACGGCGGTTACACCCATCAGCGTGATGATGGCACAATAAACCGCCACTGGTAAGGTCAATAAACCCAGCGAGTCAATGATCAGGCTGAAAAATGCAGCTCCATACAAAATGAAGAAAGCGGCCGGCCATTTGAATACGAGTCGGCTTTGCCCCTCGTTCACAAAATTGATGTTGATGACGATGTAAATGAGCTGAGCGATCAAAAAAGCACCGAGTCCCAGCATAAAATACATGGCGTCCCACGGGACAAAAATCAGAAAGGAATCACCCAGCCAGCTGAACAATAAGGCAGCATATACGAACTTATTCAGTGGTGTTTGTATGGTCTCCTTCCAAAAGAAATAAGCCAAGGCAGGGATCAACAGAGGCTTGGTTACTTGATGGATGGTGGGTTCAGCCAATAACTGTCCCGTTAAATGCACAAGAGAGATCGCCAAAAAGGCAAAAAGTGATCGTTGAATTTTCATTAACCGTATTTCTCTACCAATTTCTTACTCCAATCTAAGCCAAAAAACAAAAAGAACAAGGCCACTGAAGCAAGTACGGCAGAGGTGATGAAGACGTAAGGCAAATTAACGATCTCGTTCGAATAGATCAGGCCAGCCAAGAAGGCACCCGTTCCAATGCCGATCTCCAATGCAATGTACATCGTAGCGATTCCCTTGCCTCTCGCTCTGTCTAAGCTCAGGTCAATGGTCCAGGCATAAATGGTGGGGCTGTTCATGCCAATGGCACAACCAAAAATAGCCGCACTGATGATCAGCATGGTTTGCGAGTCGGTCAGGGCCATGGAAATATTTGCTGCAATGATGAAAATGATCGCCCATTTGAGTACGATCACGCGACCATAGCGATCTGAGATCTTACCAGCTACTACACGGATGACCAACGAACAGATCACGAAGACCGTAAAAAAGATCCCTTTTTGTCCTTGAGGAAATCCTAAATGAGTGGCTAGATCCGGCATAAGGGTCAGAGCAGCACCGAAGGAAAAAGAGGTGAGGAGTAAGGTGACCGAAGGATTGAACACCCGCGGTTCTAAGATCTCGTCTCTTTTTATCTTGAGCAAAGCAGGGGTAAAGGGCTGTTTGTCCGCTAGGGTTTCTTTCATGCCAATGATCACCAGAATCGAAAGCAAGGCCATCACAGAAGAGCTGTAGAACATCCACTGCAAACCGAACCACTGCGTTAAATAAGGGCCAATACTCGGACCCAATGCCATACCGATGCTGCCAAATAAACCGAAGTAGCCCATGGCTTCACCGCGCCGATGTGCAGGCACTGTATCAGCGATGTAGGCAGAAGTGGCCGTAGGTTTAAAACCAGTAGAAAAACCATGAAAAAACCGCAGGAGGAGGAGAGCCCAAACGGTGCCGACCAGCGGATAAAGAATGCCCATGACCACACAGACCGCAACACCAAAGATCATCACAGGCAAACGGCCGATGGTATCGGTGAGTTTACCACTGAAGGGACGTGAAATGCCCGCTGTTACTGTGAACAAGGCAATGATCAACCCTTTTAATTCTCCGCCACCCATGGAATCGATGTAATCGTACATGTCGGGTACGATCATATTGAAACTGGTAAAAAAGAGAAGTGAACTCAGGCACAGTAGCGTGAACTGCAGATCAAATAGGCTTTCCTTCTTAGGCATGGGTTGAGCCCTCAAAATTAACGTCATTCCCGCGCATGCGGGAATCTCGATCAAAGGAGCAGAAGACTGCTTCGTTCCTCGCAGTAACGTCCTTAATTAGCATTAGTTCTGCATCAAATAAGCCTTGATATAATCATCCAAATCCCCATCCAGCACATTCTGTACATCAGTTCGCTCGACACCCGTTCTGGCATCTTTGATGAGCTTGTAAGGATGCAATACATAATTCCTGATCTGAGAACCAAAGTCAACGCGCATTTTTTCGCCTTCGACCTTATCGCGTTCGGCATGCCGTTTTTCAAGCTCACGTTGGTAGAGCTGTGACTTCAGCATGGCCATGGCCTTTTCTTTGTTTCCCAGCTGAGAACGTGTTTCCGTATTCTCAATCACAATGCCTGATGGAGCGTGCTTCAGTCGAACCCCGGTTTCCACCTTGTTCACATTTTGCCCTCCTGCACCGCCTGAACGGAACGTGTCCCAACTGATGTCAGAAGGATTGATCTCGATCTCGATCGTATCGTCTACCACCGGGTAAGCAAAGACGGAAGCGAAAGAAGTATGTCGACGTCCGCCCGAATCAAAAGGAGAGATGCGCACCAAGCGGTGTACGCCTGACTCTGATTTGAGCTGCCCGTAGGCAAATTCGCCCTCGAACTCCAGGGTACAGGATTTCAGGCCGGCCACATCACCGGGTTGATAATTGACCTGCTTGACCTTCATGCCTTTTTTCTCGCCCCACATGATGTACATGCGCATGAGAATTTCCGCCCAGTCGTTCGATTCAGTACCGCCCGCTCCCGGGTTGATCTCGATCATGGCATTGAGCTGATCTTCTTCGCCCGAAAGCATTTTCTTGAACTCCAGCTCATCAAGAAGCTTGAGGGCTTTTTGATAGGCTTCTTCTACTTCCTCATCGGAGGCCTCTTCTAATTGATTAAATTCTTCAAGGGTCTCGACGTCTTCTGTCGCAGTTTGCAAGTTGGTAAAGGCGTCGGTCCATACCTTTTTCGCACGGATGCCTTTGAGTACTTTTTCAGCCTCTTTCGAGTCGTTCCAGAAATCGGGTTGTGTTGTGATCGATTCTTCTTCTTCTACTTCACGGAGTTTGACATCGTAGTCAAAGATACCTCCTCAAGGCGTCAACACGTGCCTTTAAATCTTTCAGTTGGTCTGAAGTCATAGTTGTGAATTTTTGAAGATGCAAAGGTGCTCATTACTGATTAGAATAGCGAACGAGATGTCAATTATAAATGGGGGCATGATGCGTATTGCGTATTGCGTACTGCGTACTACGTATTGCGTTGAGCGACGTAATTACTGAAATCCTACTCAGCACGTCTTTGCGAGGGAGGCACGACCGTGGCAATCTATAACTTAGCCGTGAGTCGTGAGTATTGTGTCTTGAGAAGGGCGTGGACCGTATAGCGTACAGCGAGATGTGTATTGCGTACAGTATAAGGCGTCAGGAGAATTGAGAACTTCCTTAGTACGTCATTGCGAGGGAGGCACGACCGCGGCAATCTACTTCTTCTTATGCCCTTGCTTAACTCTCCTTTCTGTGCTCCAATAGATCCCCAGGCTGACAATCCAAGGCCTCACAAATGGCTTCGAGTGTACTGAACCTGATCGCTTTCGCCTTACCCGTTTTGAGGATAGACAGATTGGCCTCTGTGATGCCCAATATTTCCGCGAGGGCCTTTGAACGGATCTTCCGTTTGGCCATCATGACATCTAAGTTGACTATGATCGCCATGATTACATCGTTAGTTCGTTTTCCTCCATCAATCGGTTACCCTCTTTGAAGATCTCTGCAAGGATAAAGCAGCCGATCACGGCGAATAAGTAATTCAATGGCAAGCTAAAAGTAAAGGCCAATCCATCGCCGCTTTGTTTTAGGTAGAACATGTGCAGGAAAAAAAGCAGCAAAAAGACATTGGCCATTCTTCGAAATGCAGCGATGTTCTTTTTCTTAAAGGTGGCTAAACTCCTGATCGAGCGAATGACCTTTAAACCCTCGTTGAGGATCAGAATGCTACAGAGGATGGAAAAGGCGAGCTTCGCGAAGGAGAACGCCATGAACCAACCTTCCGGTCTGACGTTGCCCCCTCCATTTTGCCCTTCACTGGTGGAGAAGCTAAAGGAGCCGTCTTGGTAATGGAGAAAAGGCAGGGCTTCCGAATTTGCGATCAGGATGATGCCCATGCCCATCACTACGACAAGGATAAAGATCAAGAAAGAGCGCATCACCTGACTGATCGCAAGCGCTAAGTTCAATAGTTTGTTATTCATATTTAACTGAATTTTCCCCAAACCTAAAAAAATATTGTAAAACAATAATAAATAATTCTTTTAAGATGTGAATTGTCTGTCAAATTGTGTTTTCGACTCACACCTTTTCCCTATCTTCCCTTATGAACCGAAGAAACTTTTTAGGCAAGAGTTTGACCGCTTCTCTGTTGAGCATCCTTCCTTTTTCAGGTCATTCCCTTTTCAATACCAAATCTGATCCCTTTAAGCTTAACTATGCTCCCCATTTCGGGATGTTTAGCGCATCTGCCCCGGGAGGTGTTTTGAATGAGCTGGATTTTATGGCAGAGCAAGGCTTTCTGGCTTTGGAAGACAATGGCATGAAGGGTCGATCGGTGGAGATGCAGCAACAGATCGCCAAGCGTATGGAGAAGCACGGCATGACAATGGGTGTCTTTGTGGCACACACTATTTACTGGAATGAGCCGAACCTGGCCAGTGGCAATGCTGATAAGCGGGCCGAGTTTCTTCAGGAGATCAAAGAATCAGTCGAAGTGGCCAAAAGAGTCAATGCTCAATGGATGACCGTTGTGCCCGGCCATATGGACCTACGCCTAGATATGGGCTACCAAACGGCCTATGTGGTCGAAACCTTAAAACAAGCTGCTGCGATTTTGGAGCCACATGGGCTCACCATGGTCTTGGAGCCACTGAACAAAAGAGATCATCCCGGTTTGTTCTTGACCGAGACAGCACAGGCTTATGCCATTTGCAAGGCGGTGGATAGCCCCAGCTGTAAAATCTTGTATGATGTCTACCACCAGCAGATCACAGAAGGCAACCTGATCCCGAATATTGATGCGGCTTGGGAGGAGATCGCTTATTTCCAGGTTGGTGATAACCCCGGTCGTAATGAGCCGACAACAGGGGAGATCAATTATTTAAATGTGTTTAGGCATATCCATTCCAAAGGGTTTGAAGGTGTAGTAGGAATGGAGCATGGTAATTCGGTAGCCGGAATTGAAGGAGAGATGGCAGTGATTAGTGCTTACCGAATCGTTGATCGTTTTTGAGTCCCAATAGAACGTCATTCTGAGCGCAGCGAAGAATCTCAATATCTATTATCTGTATGAGATTATTCAGTCTCGATAGCTATAGAGACCCTTTGAATGACAAAATAATCAAAGAACGTCACTGCGAGGATCCCGATTATCATCGGTATCGCAATGACGATTTTAAAAAGCACGTGGTGCTGAACCTCGATAACGGTGGATAATCTCGTTGAAGGAAATCCTGAAACATCCCGATAGCTATCGGGACAGGCTGACGATATATGATGGGCGGTGCGCAATACGCACTTCACACTTCGCACCACACATTTCTCAATATGTCGGAATAAGAGAGATTCTTCGGTCGTCCTGCGTCCTTCCTCTGAATGATGAGTTGAGTAAGTTAGCGGTGCGCATTACGTAGTAGGCACTACTCATGACTGAATAAGGAGATTGCCGCGGTCGTGCCTCCCTCGCAATGACGTGCAGATAGAATCACGGTTGGACGTTTGGATTCGTCTCCCGATAGCTATTGGGACGTCCTACGGCCTCTTTCTGAATGACAGGTTGAGTAATTTTTGAGGTACGCACTACGTAGTACGCATTACTCAATACGCACGATTAAAGCCCAATAATATACGCTTCAAATTTGGGATTGGTGAGCTTGATCCTTTTCCTTCTGGCGGCTTTTAAGCCCAGGCCAGTCACAACCATGGCAGCACTGACGGTGGTTACACCCTGATCCAACGAAAAGTCGTTACCATCAACAACGGTATGATTGATCAGATCGATCGCCATGAGGCCAACACCCATCCACGGAAGATAGGCTTCACCGATCATGAGGATCTCTTTTCTATTCGAATAGGCATTCTGAATGTCCACCACTTCGATCTGATCTAAGGTAATCAAATTATTTTCCATGATGATGGTGCTGTCGGCAAAGTCGGTGATACGGTCGGTGAAGAACATGTCAAAGCCCTTTTGTTTGTAGACGAGTTTCGTACCGATTGTGTATTCGTACTTACGTTTGGAACCTTTCTTACGCAAGACGAGGTATTGTGCTTGCGCCGTTTGCACAACAAAGAAAAGCCCAAGCAAAAGTGTAAAGTGTCTAAACTTCATGCTTAAGCTAATAACGTAAAAAATCTGTAAAGGGCTGTTAAATTTTGTAGGTCCAGCCGTAAGTATCTTCTTTTTTACCGGTTCGGATGGCATTCAATTCATCCAGAAGACGTTTTGAGATGGTCCATTCGGCTGGATTGGGTAGCTCAAACCGATCACCTTCGAAACCGATCTGTGCGATCGGAGCGATGGTGGCTGCTGTGCCCACGCCGAAGGCTTCTTGTAACCTGCCTTCTTTGGCGGCATTGACCACAGTGGAGACCTTGAGGGGTTCTTCCACCACGTCCATTCCCCACTCGCGGGCTAAGGTCAGCACGGAGTCGCGGGTGATGCCTTTCAGAATGGTGCCCGATGTTGGCGCTGTATAGATCGCATTGTCGATCACAAACATCACATTCATGGTACCGGATTCTTCAATGTATTCGTGTGTTTTGCCATCGGTCCAGATCAACTGATGGTATCCTTGTTCTTGTGCCAGTTTAGCAGGATATAAGCTTGCGGCGTAGTTTCCACCTGCTTTTGCAAAACCAGTACCTCCTTCAAATGCACGGCTATACTCGGTCTCGATCTTCACATTCACCGGTTGGGTGTAGTAGGCACCTACAGGACTAGTGATGATCATGAAGCGGAAGGTTTCAGAAGGCTTGATGCCTATGTAATCGTCCGTACCGAACAAGAACGGTCGGATGTAGAGGGAAGTATTTGGTGCAGAAGGTACCCAACTGCTATCCAATTTGATCAATTCGGTTAGCCCTTCCATGAACAGTTCTTCCGGTACATCCGGCATGCACATTCTTCTAGCCGAAACATTCAATCGTGCCGCATTAGCTTGTGGCCTGAAGATGACGATCTCACCTGTCGGATTGCGATAAGCTTTTAAACCTTCGAAAATGGTAATGGCATAATGGAGGGTATTATTCGCCGGACTGATGGAGAGGTTCTGGTAAGGAACGATCTTCGCATTAGACCAGGCACCATTGGCATAATCCACCATGAACATGTGGTCAGAATAGAGTTTCCCGAATGGGATGTTGGTTTCATCTAACTCGCTGATCCTTGTTTGGGCGATTCTCTCGATCTGAATACTGCTCGTGTCAATCATGGTTTTTGCTGTTGGAGTTGCAAAGGTACAAAAAAAGGAACAATTCCTCCTCTATCAAATATGATGCAAAATACTAGTAATCAGTAGGTTATGAATTCAATCGACCAAATTTTATTCTAAATAAACCCCTGATTATCAAACGATAATTCTATGTTTCTTAGTGAAAGCCTTACAATCGTTTGCATTATTTTTACTTGGCGCGGGGTTCCCACTTAACCTCTTCTGCATCAAGTTCTTGCGCCATTTTTCTCCCTAGAACAAAAAGAAAATCTGACAATCGGTTGAGGTATTTCAACACGATGGGTGCTACGGACTCTACTTCATTCAAGGCAACGGCAATGCGTTCCGCTCTTCGGCAGACACAGCGCGCTAGGTGGGCAAAAGACACCGCTTGGTGTCCTCCCGGTAGAATGAAACTTGTCAAAGCAGGTAAGCTTTCTTCCATCTGGTCCATTTCCCCTTCGAGCAGTGCAATGTCCGCATCCACGAGATCAGGTTTAACTACTTTGTCTTTTCCCGGAGCTGTCGCGAGGTCGGCACCGATGGTGAACAAGCGATCTTGAATGGTTTTGAGTAGATCTTTGCGATGCGCATTAACCGCTTGATCTCTCAGAAGCCCAATGTAGCTATTGAGCTCATCGACGGTACCATAGGCTTCGATCCTTAGGTTGGATTTTGGTACACGTGTGCCACCGAGTAAACCCGTTGTGCCTTCGTCACCCGTTTTGGTGTAGATCTTCAATTTAGGCTTCTTCTTTCTGCAACTTCAATGGATTGATACGGGTTGGATTTTCGTTGATGACATCCGTCTCGATCAAACCATCTCGTAAGCGTACGATTCTATGCGAATATTGGGCAATATCATCTTCGTGTGTTACCATGATGATGGTGTTCCCTTTGTCGTGCAGCTTTGCGAACAGGTCCATGATGTCGTAAGAGGTCTTACTATCTAGGTTACCTGTTGGTTCATCCGCCAAGATGATGGAAGGGTCGTTCACCAATGCGCGGGCAATGGCAACACGTTGACGCTGACCACCAGAAAGCTCATTGGGTTTGTGATGCGCCCGATTATCAAGTCCTACACCGGCCAAAGCGGCCAAAGCTTTTTCTTCTCTTTCTGCTTTGCTAAATCCAGCATAGATCAATGGAAGTGCAACGTTTTCCAATGACGAAGCCCGAGGCAACAAGTTAAAGGTCTGGAATACGAAGCCAATTTCTTTATTTCTTACTTCCGCCAATTCATTCTCCGTCATGTCACTCACGTCTTGGCCATTCAAGATGTACTGACCACCAGAAGGAGTATCTAAACAACCGATCATGTTCATCAGGGTAGATTTACCCGAACCTGAAGGACCCATGAACGAAACATATTCGCCTTGGTTTACTTCAATACTGACAGATTTGAGGGCTCTAATGGTCTCAGACCCCATTCTATAGGTTTTCGAGATGTCTGAGGTTTTGATTATCGGGTTATTCATATTCGTATGACGTCCAGATGATAGAAAAAGTTTAACCTTCAACCCTAAAATTACACCAGCGGTTGAAGAGCCACAAAGGAATAAAAACTATTTCAGTTGTCGACAAGCCTTTCCGTGAACGGAATGTTCAATGGATTATAGGTTGAACCATTCTTTGGTCGATGGCCTCATGAGCTTACTTTGTCCTTAGCTCATTGAGCTGTTTTGCTAGGCTAAAGTAGTCTTCGTAGGGAACTAGCCCGCTGTACCGTTCTAAGGCACTATCGGCAAAGCCGGAGAGGTTCATCTGCTCACACTGCAGAATGTAGGCCTTCAACAGCGCAGGATTTTCATCATTCACCTTAGTGGCTTGTAGCAGCAGGTCATAGACCATCTTCGCTGGGGAATTGAGTGCCTTGACCTCTTCAATGGCAGCTAGCGTCGAATTGACATCGAAGGCATTTTTTGAGGCTACCTTCACCAAGGCCTTTAGTCGTTCTTCTTGCTCAGTTATGCTCATCGCCTGAGTCAGGTCTTCCTTAATGTCTGCTTTTTCTTCGTAAGACCGTATCGTTCTGACTTGATCGACAAAGAGCTTCAACTGGTCTTCTTGATAACCCCGTTGGCGGGCAAGATTGATGTAGTCGACTGCCTTGTCGGCGAGGCCCTGGTCGAAGCACCAGATCGCCTTGAGGTAGGTTTCAAAGCCTGAGGTGTTCGGGTTTCTATTGATGGTATTGTCTATTGTGCTGAATGCCGCATTGACTTCACCAGCATGATAGTGGGCGAAGGCTTTTGCCGTGATCAGGAAGTTGTTGTAAAGGTCGTTCTTTGGATCGTTCAGGTAGTAGTCAATGGCTTCAATGATCGGTGCATAATCTTCTTGCGTTCTCGACACTGAAGCATTATAGAGGTAGTAGAGGTCGTTTTTAGTAATGAGCGTGTCTTCTTTGGCCTCATACATAAAAGCCAGCTGGACATTCTGCTGATTAGACACTGCTTGCTGGTTGAGTCGTTCGGTGAGTTGCTTTGCCGGGGGCTCTTCTGTAATTGCCAGTCGGTTTTTAAGCAAGAAAGAAGCGGCCCGTCGGTTCACGTCCGATGCTTTTTGAGCGCTTTGGTTGAAGTACAAAAGGGCAGAATCGTAATTGGCGTAGTAGAAGTGTGCCAAGCCGAGATTGTTTACTAACTGATCATGGCTGCGTGATTCCGTGGCTTCGTTCAGTACATTCAAAGACAGATAAAGCCTGTTCTCATTGGCATAACTGTTCGCCAATTGGATACGTGCCAGGGCATCATCACGGCGTTTGATGAGGTTGGCCACCCGGTTTCGGGCTTCTGCCTTGTCAAAATCCTTTTCTGCCTGCTCCAGCAAGGTATAATTCGATTTGAACGAGTAGTAATCATTAAAAATGGCTTGCTCGTAATAGCTTTTCGAGATGTCTTTCCCCCCAATTTCCTTGGCTAGGTCAGCCAACATGTTGTATTGGGCGGCTTGGGCGCTGTAATAAGGCCTGCTTTCAAGGTATAAAAAAGCACCGATGCACAGGATGAAGCCAAATAGCCTCAAGGTGAGTATGGCCGTTCGCTGTCCGGAATAAAAGACTTTCCACATGGGGAGCCCTTGTATCAGCTCTGGGGAGAAATTGATCAAAGCGTAAGCAAAATAACTGACGCCCATGCACAAGTGGGTGATGATGATCATCCAATCGAGGGCATTTTGCAGTGAATCGTTCAATGAGTTGGTCGCTAGCGTGTAGGTCAATAGCAGGGTAATGGTAGCGGCAGGAAAAAGCACATGTTTAAAGAGCTTAATGCTTGCCGAGTTATAGCCCTGATGCCGTTGATCAAAACTCAGGAACGAGGAGAAAGCAGAGAGTAAAACAAGCACTCTTGGATCTAAATACGCCAGACCTGAGATGATGGCATTTTCTTTCTGGTAGAAAAGGTAGAAACAAATCCCCAGATAGATGACCCCAATGACACTGAAGTGCACTAGTCCTTTTTTACCGGGCTGTGCCGTAGTGGCAACTTTGAAAATGGTGAAGATATTCTCACCGGCCATGAAGAGCAAAAGCAGCGTGCTGATCATCAAAGGACCTAAAATGCCATAACTGAGAGAGACCACTTCGGTATTCACGATCGGGCTCATTCTGTATACGGCAAGTACGAGCAACGCATAGCAGCCAAAACTCACGGCTAATCTCAAGCCAATCGAGCTGTCTGGTTTGAAGGCCTGAAAATAATAACTTGGAATCAAGAAAAGGGCTACTACCGCATAGGTCAGGTATGCTGGAAAAACTGCCAATTCTTCTAATTGCAATTGGGTGAGCATAAGACAGATAGCTCCTGCTGCGAGTAAGTAACTTGATCGATCTAGAAATGAGATGAATGCTGTGACCAAGACCATGACGACTAGAAAAGCGGTGAGCACGAGTTGATGATCGAGTCTGCTGAACAGTATTTCCTCGGTATAAAAACGTTGGAGGGCCAGAACTTGATCGACAAAGACCCCACTTGCCCTTCCGTCGATGTTGAAGTAATTCAGCAAAAGGGGTTGCGTTTGATAGGTAGTCTCCACTTGCCAAGGTAAACCCACTGTCGTTCCCAAGATCCACCCTCTCAAAAAATAGATCAAGGCGGCCAGGAGTCCGAGGTAAAGGATAAGGATTAACGCGTTGAGTATCTTTTTTTCCAAAAACTTCCTCGATTTAATGATCTACCATTAGGCCTTTATTGTTCATTGCTTAAGCACCTTGGGTACTTGAAAAAGATCTCCATCAGTTTGAGGAGCATTTTTAAGGGCCTCTTCTTTTGTTATCTGCTGCTCGATTTCATCCTTTCTTAGAACATTGGTTTCTGCAGTCATATGAATCAGTGGTTCTACTCCATGGGTGTCTACCTCTTTGAGTTGATCGACCCAATCCAAAATCTCGCCCATGTCTTGCAGGAGTTTGGCTTCCTCTTCAGGAGCAATGTGCAAACGGGCGAGGTGGGCAACTTTATGTAAGGTCATTTTATCGATCATGTGTTTGACTCAATTCGTTGGCTATGGTATCCCGAACGGCTGTTTTAAGTGTTTTGATGGCTGCTTCGTCATCGCCTGCCGGCATGATCGGTTCGTGAACTTTCACAAGGACCTTGCCCGGATGCATGATCAACAGCTTTTCGTCAGGTAAAAGTATGTGATTGTAGGGAATAGTGACAGGCACGATCGGGATTTGTTCGTTTACGGCTATCCGAAATGCACCGTCTTTAAAGGCTACCATTTGTGGCGGCTGTTGGGTAAGGATTCCTCCTTCAGGAAAAAAAACAATGCTAAAGCCCCGACGAATGGCGGCTTGTACCTGCAGCCATGAATTATGCCTACTTTTTAAGCTCTTCCGATCAACGAGGATGTGGAGTTTACTATACATATAGCCCCAGAGCGGAACTTTCTTTAAACTCATTTTCCCGATGAACTTAAAGTTGTGTGGGATCAATCCCATGGTGGGAATGTCCAAAAAGGAGAAATGGTTAGCGCAGAAAACATAACGCTGTTGCTTATTGAGTGGTGTTTCATAAACCACCTCTGTTCTGTTGAGGAAAAGGAAAAAGAAAAAAACGCGAGCCCACACATGATTCAACCAAGCCGCCATATGCTCCAGACCGGGGATGAAAATGGCGAGCAAGAATAACGGAAGCAGCAACAGAAATACCGATGCGAAAATGATCAAGCCATAAGCTGAATAGAGGATCAAGAATAGCTTTTTCATGCAATCGCGAAGATAGAAAATTCTTGTTGCTATCTGCCGAAAGCTTAGTGATTGATCATGTGAAGTGCTGCTTTGTAGACATAATTCCAAAAGGCATCTTTCTCCTCTTCAGGAAAATCGGCTTTTTCCAATGCATGGTGCATGTGCTTCAGCCAATGGGTGGCTTCTTCTTCGCCAATTTTCCACTGAAAATGCCTTCGACGTAGCATGGGATGCCCTCTTTGCTCAGAATAAGTGGTTCTGCCACCCAAGGCCTGGATCAAAAAAAGGCGTAATCGTTCCTTTGCCGGTGCCAGATCTTTGGGATATAACTTTCGAATCAACGCATCTTCGGCAATACCCGCATAAAAATCATCGACGAGTTTGGTGATGTTCTCTTCTCCAATCCGGGTAAATAAATTGTCCATTAAACCTTCTCCAAGGCTTGTTTGAGATCTTTGATCAAGTCCGCTGCATTTTCTATTCCAACCGATAATCGGATCAGAGCAGGGGTAATGCCATTTTTGAGGCGATCCGCCTCGTCCATATTGGAAGAACTCATGGTGAATGGGTGAGAGGCGAGGGTTTCGTTACTGCCCAAAGAAATGGCCAAATGCACCAAACGCAGCGCATCTAAAAAGCGGAATGCCTCTTCTTCACCTCCAATCAATTCGAAAGCCATCATTGCTCCTGCACTCGTGCATTGCTTGTGATGGATATCATGCAACGGATCAGTGGGCTCCAGGAGCCCTAAGAAGTGCATTTTCTTGATTTTCGGATGGTCTTTTAATGCATCGGCTATTTTGACCGCATTGGCTGCTTGTTTCTCCATGCGCAAGGTTATGGTTTCCATGCTTCGCGACAGGAGCCAGGAGGTAAAGGCCGATGCTGTGTTTCCCAAGATGGCTCGTTTCTTTTTAACCGCTTTCATGAGCTTCTCGCTACCTGATGCTGCACCTGCAATGATGTCGCTATGCCCACCGATGTACTTGGTTGCCGAGTACACATTGATGTCGACGCCAAAAGCCAGCGGTTTCTGAAAAACGGGTCCCATGTAGGTGTTGTCCGCAATGATCACGGCATTGGGCGCATGTTCCTCCCGCAGCTTAGTGATCAGCTCAAAATCTGTGAGGCTTAGCGTTGGGTTGGCCGGGGTTTCCAGGTAGATGCAAGCCAATCGCTTTGCTCTTGGGTGATTGCTCAGCAGTTCTTCTAATTTATCGGCAGGAGTGCCAGGTGCAAATTCGAGGTATTGCACATCCCAATCGACCAAATGCTTCTTGATAAACGTGTCTGTGCCTCCGTAGAGAGGAGAAGACATTAACACAAGGTCACCCGCTTTGCAAAAGGTAAGCAGTGCGGTGGATATTGCCGCCATGCCACTTTCGAAAAAGGCCGCATCTTCGGCACCATCCAACTGGGCAAGTTTAAATTCAGCTGTGACGACGTTCGGATGATTGAGCCTGGAGTAGATCAGACTGGCATTTCGTTCTTCTAGGGGTGCATCACCTTTGGCATTTTCAAAAAAGGCCTTTCCTTCTGCCGCTGTATTGAATTTGAAACTCGAGGTTTGATAAATTGGTGGCTTGATCGCATTTTGAGAAGTAGCAGGGTCATAGCCCCCTGAGATGGCTAAACTTTCCGAACTGAATTCTTCTGTATTGTTCATGGCTTGAGAGATCTAACTTTTAATGAGGTGCCCTCTTGGCTGACCACGACTATCCGTTCACCAGCTTCTATGTATTCTCCTCGGGTATAGGCATCGTAGATTTCATCTGCTATTTCCACTCTACCGCTTGGACGAAGGATGGTGACGGACTTGCCTTCTTTACCAACAAGGTCTTCCCTGTAATAGGTCGCAATATAGCCGTCTGATTTCTTTTGTGATGTAACCAAGGCTACACGCTCAAACATTTTGGATTCTGTGATGCGATAGCCCAGCACAACGAGTAGCAAAATGGAGGAGAACATGGCCAATAAAACCACCATGGCTGCTTGTCTGATCTCATCAGAAGGGACAAAATCAAAATTGAAATTGTCGTTTCCCAGCATCACAAAGATGAGAGCGCCAACGACACAAACGATCCCGGCGATTCCTGCGATGCCGAAGCCTGGAATTACAAAGACCTCCAAGGCAATGAGGGCAATGCCCAGAAAAAGTACAGCGATCTCCCAATTGGCAGCCAGTCCGTTGAGGTAATAGGGCACTAGGTACAAGACCAACGCGATGCCGGCTGCCGCGAGTGGAAAGCCAACGCCAGGGGTTTGGAGTTCAAAGAAAATACCACCGGTGATCACAAGGATAAGTAAGCCACTGACGACGGGATTCAAGAAGAAGGCGATGACTTGCTCAAGTTGACTCAATTCATAGGTGATCAATTCATAATCATAAATGCCGTTTTTCTCAAGGATATCCTGCAGGCTGGCCACTTCAGCTTCGCAATAGCCATTTTTGATGGCTTCGGAAGTAGTGAAAGTGATCACTTTTCCCTCTTCAGTCACACCTTCAATAGCGACCCGGTCATCTACCATGCCCTCTGCGATCAAGGGATCTCGTCCATTTTCTTCGGCCGTCGAGCGCATGATGGAGCGCATATAAGATTGGTATTTATCCGGCGCCTGGCTTCCATCAGCACCATTGACCACGGTGGCAGCACCGATATTTGCTCCAGGGCGCATGTAAATGCTGTCGCAGGCAATTGAGATCAATGCTCCGGCAGAAGCTGCATCGTTATTGATGTAAACCCAGACTGGCTTCTCGTACTCCAGTATGCGGGTTCGAATGTCGTTGGCATCATTCACCGCACCACCATAGGTATCCATTTCAATGATGACTATATCTGCATTGACCTCGGTGGCTTGATCCAAGGCGAGTTCCACGTAACGATTCATACGAGGGTCGATGTCGTTACGGATCTCCATGACGAAGATGCGTTTTTCCTTACCCTGCCTTTGACGCGAAAATGCTGCAAATACTAAAACAAGCAGCGAAAGTAAAATTATGGCTCTGTTCAGTATTTTAATTCCTTTGATACCCACTGTATTCAACTAATTTTGTTCAAAATACGAAGAAAGACCTTGTCCGTTCCATTTGCTTCTGAATTTTCGTTCAACTTTGATGCCGCCATCTGGGAGATCAATGCCTGGGAGCACCTGCTATTGATCACTACGAAAGATCAAAGCAGTTTACAAACCAGATTTAGCCTACTAGACCTTCAAACGAATCAAATGATTTTTGAAGGGATTGGTTTTGAAGAGGAGTGGTGGTTGTCTGTTTTTCTTTTCAACGGAAAGCAAATCGTCTTTCAAGTGTATAACGATACCCAGGACATTGAAGACCGTTCAGTCTTTTGTTTCGACATCCAAGGGGAGGAGGTCCTCTGGTCGATCGATGGGGTGAAGCTTCAGCAGGTCAATCCGACGACCATTCGCTGTACAGGGGTTCATGGCGAGGAGCAAGAGCCTTTTTTGATAGACGTCGCAACGGGGAATACTTTGGATGAACTTACGGAAGATGGCTTAGCTCCTTCTTCTCCGCTTTTCCCCTTGATGTATGATACCGATAACTCATATCATACAATGCTTGTTGAATTTCTTGGTCAGCGTGGAGTTTCGGGTGTAGTTGGTGGAATAGAATACCTGGAGTACAATGATCTCGTCATTTTTGGAATAAATGTTGAAGAGGAGAATACCTATTCCCTAAAGTTGTTCGTATATGATGCAGCGGGCACTTTGCTGTTGGACTTGGATTTAGAAAAGGGCTTAAGTGGTCGGGCGTCCGGCGCATTTTTTATCCTTGATCAAGCCCTTATATTTGTTATGGAGAAGCGTCGGCTCAAAATTTGTAGTATTGCGTAATATGAGAAAGTATTTGTTTGCATTGGTTTTAGTGGCTGTAATTGGTAGTCTTTTAAAAGGGCAAACCGATTCCTTGCGTTTGGAAATGGAAGGGGAAAAGGCCTTTGTGATCCATAAGGTTTTGGCGAAGCAGACGCTTTTTGCTTTGGCTCAACGCTACGAAACAACCGTGGAAGCGATCAGGAAAGAAAATCCGACGGTTGCAAGCGGACTGCAAATCGGTCAGACCTTGAAGATCCCGTTCGGGGGTAAGTTGCCTGAAAGTGAAACGGCTGAAGAAGTTCCTGTCGAATATCAAATGCACAAGGTCCAAGAAGGTGAGACCTTATTCTCAATAGCAAAAAACTATGGAGTGAGCGTTGCTACCCTCAAGGCTTGGAATGGTTTGGAAACGAATGCCATCTCATTGAATCAAGAATTGAAAGTCCAAGTAGTCAAAGAGGCCGGTGCTACCCAAGTATCTGTGGAAGAAGTACAAGAAGCTGAAGAGGGAACTGTCGATGAGGCACAACCGCAAGAGACAAGAGACACGATCGCCTATCAGGGGACGCCATTTCAGCAAGTAGTGATCGAGGGAATAGCCGAAGTCATTACGGAAGAAGAACCTTCCAGTATGTTCTTTGCGCTCCATAGAACGGCAAAAAAAGGAACCGTGATCAAGGTGAGAAATTTGATGAATGACCTGACCGTTTATGTGCGCGTTATCGGTACCATTCCGGAAACGTCCAATAATGAGGACGTCATGATCAAGTTGAACCAGCGCGCTTACGAGAACCTAAAAGCAATTGATAAGCGCTTTAGAGTGGAATTGAGTTTCTTCCAATAATGTCAGCTTATCGGCAAGAGGAGCTGAAAAATTTCCTTGAATCCAAGGTTTCCCAATACAATCAACCGGAGTTTATCGCGCATGACCCCATAGTTGTTCCGCATGCGTATACCAAAAAAGAGGATATCGAGATCACAGGTTTTTGGGCCTCTATGCTTGCCTGGGGGCAACGAAAGACCATCATTAACAAGTGTCATCAGTTATTTGAGATGATGGACAATGCGCCTCATCAGTTCATTACACAGCACAAGGACTCAGACCTGAAGCCCTTCCTTAAGTTCAAACACCGCACTTTTAATGATATCGATACCTTGTATTTCATTGATGCGCTGAAACGCATTTACCTTGAGTTAGGCTCGATGGAAAAGGCTTTCGTTCTTGGGTTTAACGAAGGTGACGAACATATCGAACAGGCACTGATCGCTTTTCATGGCTATTTTTTCAATTCGGAAGATGCACCACAACGCACGCGGAAGCACATTGCAACCCCTGCGAGAAAGTCGGCATGTAAGCGATTGAATATGTTTTTACGATGGATGGTAAGGAAGGATGACCAAGGGGTTGACTTTGGTATCTGGGATGAGATCAGCATGTCTCAATTGATCTGTCCTTGCGATCTTCATGTTGACCGCGTCGCTCGTAACCTCGGCTTGGTTAGTCGCAAACAAACGGATTGGCAAATGGCCTTAGAGTTGACGCAGTCCTTGAAACGGCTAGACCCAAACGATCCCGTCAAGTATGATTTTGCCTTGTTTGGTTTGGGAATAGAGGAGCGCTATTAAACGTTAGGCGCTTGTCCACGTAGCGTACTGCAGGTTTCTTAGCAGGTCAATGTTGTTTCCAGGTCGAGGGACTTTTTCTCCATTCTTGCAGGGTCTCAACATCTGCTTCAGTGATGTATCCAGAGCGTACCGCTTCTTCTAACATGATCGAGTAATTGCTTAGCGTATGAAGCACAATGCCTGCTTCCTTAAAGTTTTCATCCGCAATAGGAAATCCGTAGGTGAAAATGGCCAACATTCCCAGCACCTCTATACCGGCAGCTTGCAGGTCTTTGGCTGCTTTTATCGAGCTACCTCCTGTTGAGACCAAGTCTTCAATCACCACTACCTTTTGACCGACCACGGCCTTTCCTTCGATCAAATTGGTCATGCCATGTCCTTTCGGTTTTGAACGGACGTACAAAAAAGGCAGGCCTAAGGCTTCTGCAAGCAGCGCACCTTGTGGTATGCCCGCTGTAGCCACACCCGCAATGGCTTCTGCATCAGCGAACTTCTCTTTGACCGATTGGGCCAGCGATTCTTTGATATAGGTTCTGATTTCTGGAAATGATAACGAAAGTCTATTGTCGCAATAAATGGGCGATTTCCAGCCAGATGCCCACGAGAAGGGTTGTTCAACATTGAGTTGGATTGCCTCTATTTTTAGAAGAGAAGAGGCGATTTTTAAGGCTGATTCTTTTTGTTTTACGCTCATTTCCATGCTGCGAAGTTAAGATATTTTTTTTCTGAAATAGTCTTCGAAACTGTTCAGTTTCTTACAGAAATTTTGTCATATTGTTCGACAAAATTATTCTCCGTGAGGATATATATTAAAGACACTCCGTTACGAATTAAGCACTTGAAAGAGGAGGGCGACCGTAGCCAGTATGATGTGATTGTCGAGGCTGACGATTTTTTAATAAATGAACGGTTGATCAAGGGCAACATGTTGATCCTAAATGCGAATCGGGGATTGATCAAGTCCATTCTCTTCATTTTGCATAATAAAAAGCTGAAGGCCCTTAACTCGGTGACCATTACCACCGACATGTATGAAGAATCTGTGGCGTACATCAAGAGCAAGTTCAAGATCATTAAGGCAGCCGGAGGCTTGGTTTACAAGGAGGGAAAGGTCCTCATGATCCATCGCTTAGGGAAATGGGATCTGCCGAAAGGGAAGATCGAAAAGAAGGAATCATTGAGTCAAGGCGCACTGCGCGAAGTGGAAGAGGAGTGTAACATCAAGGCAGAACTGCGAGAAAAGATCTGTACCACTTGGCATACCTACACCAAGGGAGAACAAAGCATTTTGAAAAAGACGGTATGGTATCACATGTCTTGTGTCGACGATTCGAAAATGCGGCCGCAGCTTGACGAAGGCATTGATGAGGTCAAGTGGATGAGCAAAAAGGAATTAGACGTCGCTTTTTACAATGCCTTCCAGTCCATCAGGCATGTCTACAAGAAATTCAAAAAGAGTATTGCGGTCTAAGCCACTTGCCTAGAGATGGTAAGGTAAGTATTTAGATACATCGCCTTTGTACTTGTGAACCTCTCTGATGATCGAAGAATTGACCGCAGCCCATTCGGGTGAGGTGATCAAAAAAACCGTTTCTAGGTGGTCATTGAGATCTCGGTTGACCTGCGAAATGCTGTTCTCATATTCGAAGTCTGTTGTGTTGCGCAAGCCTCTTAGGATGAACTGAGCATCGTATTTTGATGCCAGTTGCGCGGTCAACTCACTGTATACGACGACGGATACCTCCGGTCGGGTCACGAAGGTTTCGTTGATCTTCTTCTCCATGAACTCAATGTCAAAATAACGGTTCTGTTTTTGGCTATTGTAGCCAATGGCAATGACGATCTCATCGAATAAGGTCAAGCCTCTTAGAACGATATCTTCATGTCCCTTTGTAAAAGGATCAAAGGAGCCGGGGAAAAGAGCAATACGCTTCATGATCACAAATTAGCGAGAATTTCGGTGTATTCGAAGGGCTCCAATTCATTAAAGACAGGATGTACTTTTAGATCAATAGGTCGTTTTCCCATTTCAATGGTATTGAAATACTTCTTAAGTACCGGCACAAAGGCATCTATGGTTGCTCGTTCACCGGTTAAGATCAATGGGGTTTTTACTCGATCCGTTGAAAACTGTTGGCAAGAAAGTGCGGCGATCTTTGCCAAGTGATCGGCATTTTTAAAGACAAATTGATTGTAGATGGCCAGCTTTTCAAAATTTAAACCAGCGATTAGCGCATGTTGTCCTCTGAGGTCTAAATGAACAGAGGCCGGGGCATTTGGTTTTTGTTGCTCCTTGAGCTGATGAAGAAAGGCCACCCCTTGATGGGAGAAGCGCAAGTTGACTTTCGGATACTTTTGCTTGAACCAGCCTTTGATCTTTTCCTGATAAGCGAAAGCAAAACTCAAACCGAAGGCATCAAGTTGTTTGAAGTGATAATTATCCTCTTCTGGACTGGTCAGGTCATTCAACCTTACGTATTCAAATAGTTTCGTCTTGTCAAAAAGAGGGCCTGGAATCAGGGCGAATTTATTGTTTCTGAAGAAGACCTGTATTTCATGCCAAAACCCTGCAGCGATCAAGATATGTTCTTTGTGGAGATGGTCTAGACTGGATAAGATATCTTCTGAAGAAGACTGGTCTTGCTTTTCAAAAAGCAATAGACGGTTGGTTTGAATGTCTTTAACGCCGACTTCAATGGAGTCATTTCCAATAAAAAACGAAAGGCGATAATGATCGATGTGATCAATATTCAGCCTTTCGTCTTTTATGGATACGCTTTGTTTATAGATGGCTTTTGCCACGTTTATTGCCAGTTACCGGCAGTCGTAATGTCAGTTCTTGAACCAAATCGCAAAGGTCGTCTACTTTCGATCTCCGAGTCATCGGTTCTTGTTCTATCGTAAGGATAGGTGTCAACAACTTCAATGTAATCTACCGCTACACCATTTCTAACAGAATCTTTGGCATAGAGTGAGAAGTACTTGCCAGGTGCATGAGGAAGCTCAGGTAGCTTTGACACATTGTATCCAGGTGCCAACAAAGAGTCTCTTACTGATACCACACCAATGGTATCATAAAAGAATTCTGATTTTTCAGCACCATAATCGAGCATGGTGATTTTTTCAGTACGTTGGATGATGTAAATGTTCCCTGAGTCAGCATAAGAAATCAACTTTTCCCATGTTTCTGCATAATTGCCATAAGTTGACTGATATGCCTCTTGCACTGATCTGATCAATTCCAGCTTGGATTTAACTGAATTTTCAATGCGTTCGATGGTCTTTGCTTCTTCTATTGTCGCGTTGATGCTATCGAATAGCACATAACCCACAGCGATAGCTGCCAGAAAAAGTACGACCGTAAGTATTTTAGTTAAGTTCATTTTAGAAGGTTGACATTTACAATATTAACTAATCGTTTAGGTAATCCCTATCTTTTGAACCGCTAGTTTATGTATTATTAATGAAATTTGAAATAACCTTTTTGATTAATCAACGTTTCCAGGTCCTTAGAATTTTGTAAAACGTAATGCAGGCTGTCATAATCAGTGTTTTTGAGTACCTGCAAATCTTTGAAATTTGCTTCAGTTAATATTTGGTCGGTAACTGACATTTCAGGATCATGGCCTAAACCCAATTCTCCATCGACTATTTTGACTCGAAAGAATAGTTCAATCCCATGCAAGGGTGGATCGAGGTATTCATGCACGAATAGAAATTCGACTACTTCGATGTCCAAATGGGTTTCTTCTCGGAACTCTCGTTTAAGGGCTTCTTCTGCCGATTCTCCGTACTCCATGCCACCACCGGGCGGAGCCCACAAGGAGCCTGTTTTTCCCAAGTTCTTGTGTTTCATCAAAAGGAGCTTGTTCTCTTGAATGCAGATCCCACAAACTCGAATTCTCAAGCGGTTGCCATAAGCTTCATTGATAACTACCGTCGCATCATCCATAGCTAAATATGAGGTGGATTAATATCTTTGCCAAAAATAGAACGAGTGGTGAAGGTATTTAATGAGAATTTTAAGGGCAGAGTGGAGAAGTTTTTGGAACGTCAGCATTTCATGAAACTTGTTGGCTTCGACCTGAATGTGATCGAGGCAGGCAGAACGGAAGGATGGCTTACCCTTTCCTTGGTTCATCAGCAACAGACCGGCTTGGTTCATGGTGGGGTCACTGCGACATTAGCCGATATCGTTGCCGGATTTGCTGCATATACCCTTGTGCCTGAAGACCAGCATGTGGTAACGGGAGAGCTGAAGATCTCTTACTTTGCACCAGGCAAAGGTGATAAATTGCAGGCCATAGGCTATGTGGTGAAACAGGGTAGGAAAGTAAATTTTTGTGAAGCAGAAGTATGGTGCCACAATGGAAATGAAAAGACCTTAATTGCCAAGGCAACCACCACGATGGTGACCATACCCCCTAAAGCATAAGCTTGGCAAAACCGTCAGAGATATTAAAGACCAATTTTCCTTTTACCCCAACAGCGGGTCAACAGCAGCTATTTGAGCTGTTTGATCCTTTTCTGCTGGATAAGGACCAGGAGAAACCCACCTTGATCTTGAGGGGTTATGCCGGAACTGGAAAGACCACCATTGTCAGTGCCATTGTCAAGACCTTGCCTTTCTTCAACATGCGGTATGTGTTGATGGCCCCTACAGGCCGTGCAGCGAAGGTGATGTCTTCCTATGCCAAACGAACCGCTTTTACCATTCACAAAAAGGTGTTTCAGCAAACAGCAGCACCGGGAGGAGGGCTGACGTTTAAACGGCAAAGGAACTACCATAAGCAAACACTTTTTATTGTTGATGAAGCCTCTATGATCTCTGATCATCAGGAATATGGAAAGAAGGGACTCCTTGCTGACCTGATCGACTATGTGTTCTCGCAGGAAGGAAATAAGTTGTTGCTTATTGGCGATGTGGCACAGCTACCTCCAGTTGGGCTCACGGAAAGCCCCGCGCTTGAAAAAGCTTACCTAAGTGCTCAGTTCAAAACCGATGTAGAGAGTTTGGAAATGACTGAAGTCATGAGGCAAGATGAGGCCTCAGGGATCTTATTCAATGCCACGAATTTACGAATGGAATTGGCCAAAAAGGAATTTGCTATCCGGTTCGCCACTAAAGGTTTTAAGGATACCTTTAAAATGACCGGTGAACGATTGGAGGATGGCTTGCGCTATGCCTATGACAAATACGGTACAGAGGAAACGGCCATCATCTGCAGGAGCAACAAGAATGCAGTGCAATACAATCAATACATCCGCCGGACCATTCAATACAGGGAAGATGAGTTGGATGCAGGAGACCTGCTCATGGTCGTTCGCAACAATTACACTTTCCTGCCGGAGGAAAACGTTGCCGGCTTCATCGCCAATGGAGACTTTGTGGAAGTGTTGAAGATCATGCGCTTTGAAGAGTATTATGGCTTACGGTTCGCTGATTTGCGGCTTCGTCTGTTGGACTACCCCGATATGGAGCCTTTCGAAGCCAAAGTCATTCTTGATACACTCCATGGTCATGATGCCTCATTGAATGATCAGGCTTACAAAAGGCTATATGAGGAAGTATCGGCAGATTATGCGGACATCGCCTCGAAAACGGAGCGGATGAAAGCCATTAAAAAAGATCCCTTTTTGAATGCGCTACAAGTGAAGTTTGCTTATGCCTTAACCTGTCACAAGTCGCAAGGCGGTCAATGGTCAGCAGTTTTTGTAGACCAAGGCTACTTGACGGACGAAATGGTCGATCGAGAATATGTAAGATGGCTTTATACGGCCGTTACTCGTGCAAAAGAAGAGCTCTTCTTGGTGAATTTTAATAATAGCTTTTTCTAGCTCAAGGTTTGGTATTCCATACCCCCAGGCCGATAAAGACCCAACCGAGAATGAAGCCAACTCCTCCAATAGGGGTAATGGCACCGAGCCACGTCACATTGGTAAGCGAAAGGGTGTACAAGGATCCGCTGAAAATGAAAATACCCCCTAAGAAGCAATAAACGGCCCATTGGAAATAATGATGTTCCATGTTCAGCATCAATATTCCCAAAAGCAGCAGGGCCAGGGTGTGGTAAAACTGATACTTGACGGCCGTTTCAAAGGTTTCTAAGCGACCATTTGACTGTAAAGTGGTTTCTAGTCCGTGGGCACCAAATGCACCAATGGCGACGGATAATGCACCTAAAATACTTCCGATCAGAACAACGGTTTTTGCACTCATTTTAGTGGTAGTTTCTCTCTCCAAATATAGCGGATCCAATGCGGACCATGGTACTGCCTTCTTCGCAGGCTACCTGAAAGTCATTTGTCATACCCATGGACAACTCTTGCATGTCAATTGTTGAGGAAGACATGGATTTCAATTCCTCAAAGAGGGACTTCAGGTGACGAAACTCAAGGCGAACCTTTTCCATGTCATCGGTATTGGTGGCCATGCCCATCAGCCCTACGATCTTGATATTCGACAATGCCTTGAAGTCCTCAGAATTGAGCATCTCTAGGAGTTCTTCCCTCGAAAAACCAAACTTTGTTTCTTCATCTGCAATGTGCATTTGCAAGAGACAACGGATGGTTCGATCATTTTTGACTGCCTGTTTATCGATCTCTTTCAGCAATCTCAGTGAATCTACCCCGTGGATCAAATGGACAAAAGGAGCGATGTATTTGACCTTATTTCGCTGTAAGTGGCCAATCATGTGCCATTCGATGTCTTTTGGAAGCTCCTCTGCTTTTTGTGTAAGCTCTTGCACTTTGTTTTCGCCAAAGGCTCTTTGACCCACAGCGTAGGCTTCCATCAGGTCGCTATTGGGTTTGGTTTTACTCACGGCGATCAAACGGGCTGAGCTGCCTTTTAATAGATCATTGAAATGCGTGATGTTATCGGCGATAGACATAAATATGGGGTTGTGAGTTGAGATTTCTATTATCTTTGGTAACTCAACTAGAGGAGCAAAGTTAGGGTAAATTCGAATTTGTTTCCCTTATTGTCGATTAATCTAAGTGATTACATGCCGATAATTGGATCTATTTTAAAGAAGGGAATTAAGCTCAGGGAAACACTTGAACAAGACTATACATCCCCTTATGACCTACAGAAGAAGGAATTATCAAAATTATTGATCAGCGCAAGAAGCACGCAGTTTGGCCGAAGTCATGATTTTCATCAAGTCCTGGAATCCTTCAGGAGTTTTGGTCCTCATGACTTTTTTGAAACCTTCAAAGCCAACGTGCCAGTGGCCGATTACGAGGCCATTAATGAGCGGTGGTGGAAGAAAACGCGAGACGGTGAAGCAGATGTTTGCTGGCCAGGCAAAACAAAGTTCTTTGCCTTGAGCTCAGGTACTTCAGGAGCCGCCTCTAAATATATTCCCGTCACCAAGGACATGTTGCGGCAGATCAGGAAAACAGGGACTCGTCATGTCTATACCCTGTCAAAATACAACCTGTCTGACCGGTTCTTTCAATCCGGCATGTTAATGCTTGGTGGAAGCACAAGCCTGAACTTTTCTGGAAATTATTATTACGGCGATCTTTCAGGAATCACTACAGGTCAACTCCCGGTTTGGGTCCAAGGGTTCTCTCGCCCAACGCCGAGGATCAAAAAGGAGAAGGATTGGGGCGTTAAGCTAGAAGACATAGTCGAAAATGCACCAAAATGGAATATAGGAATGATCGCGGGTGTACCGGCATGGATGACCATCTTGTTAGAGCGGATTATTGACCGTTATGGCGTTAAGCACATCCATGAAATATGGCCTAATCTTTCGGCTTATGTGCATGGCGGAGTTTCTTTTGAGCCCTATCGAAAGGGTTTTGATCGGTTATTGGGCCAGCCGATCTATTATATTGATACCTACTTGGCCTCCGAAGGGTTCATTGCATTCCAAGATGAGCCCAATAAAAGAAGCATGCGCATGGTACTTAATGGTGGAATTTTCCACGAATTCGTGCCCTTTACAGAGGAGAACTTCGATGATGACGGGCAACTCAGGCAAAACCCAAATACCTTGATGATCGATCAAGTGGAGGAGGGGAAGGACTACGCCTTGTTGATCTCGACCTGTTCGGGAGCCTGGCGTTATTTGATCGGTGACACCGTGCGTTTTGTAGACAAATACAATTCCCAGATCATCATAACAGGCCGTACGAAGCATTTCTTGAGTTTGTGTGGAGAACATCTCTCAGTCGATAACATGAACAGAGCCGTCGAAATGGCTTGTGAGGAGTTCAATATAGCCATCAAGGAGTTTACCGTTACCGGCGTTCCTGAAGGCTCCTTATTTGGTCATCGTTGGTACATTGGCACCGATGATGAGGTAGACAAGGAGGCACTCAAAGTTTTCATTGACGAAAATTTGAAAAAGCTTAATGATGATTATGCCGTCGAGCGTGAGCATGCGCTAAAGAGTTTTTATTTGGATGTACTACCGACCGAAACGTTTTATGCCTGGATGAGGGCACAAGGCAAGGAAGGGGGCCAGACCAAATTCCCAAGAGTATTGAAAAAGGAAAAGCTCGAAAGCTGGCACGCATTTCTTAACTCCACACATTAGCAAAGATCAATGGAGATCATCTTAAATGGGCTGCTTTACGGGCTTTTGCTCTGTGTTCTGATAGGGCCGGTTTTTTTTGCACTCATACAAAATGCCATTGAAAAGGGTTTTTACAGTGGGCTTTTCATGGCAATTGGCATTGCGCTGTCCGATGCCTTATACATCGCCATTGCCTACCTCGGCATCTCGCAATTGACTTCCAATGAGGCCTTTAATCAGTGGTTAGGAGGTATCGGCGGATTGATTTTGGTTGGATTTGGTGTTTTTTACTTGTTCAAGCCCGTTCCAAAAAAGGGGCTGAAGCAGTTGCATAAAGAATCAACCAAGTGGTTCCAGCAGATCTTGAAAGGTTTTTTACTCAATGGAGTAAACCCCTTTGTGCTCTTCTTTTGGATCGGTATTGTGAGCAACGTATCGCTCGATTACAGCACGAATGAGGCTATTACTTTTTTTGTGGTCCTGGTTTCTACGGTGTTTATCGTGGATGTCATCAAATCCTATTTCGCCGTGAAATTGGCACAGATCGTGACCCCACGTTTTATGCGCATCATGAACAGGGTGGTCGGCATTGCCTTGATCCTATTTAGTCTGCGCCTGTTCAACTTTGTCTTCCAGGCCGTATAACAATTGTTCCCATGAGCTGTTTGCCTAGTATGATGAAGCGCTACCTGCCTCTGCTTTTATTTTTCATGCTGTGTTCGTTCGACGTTTATGCCCAAGACCTTGGTCTGGTCAATTTCAATGAAGAACGCCTGCATATCCAACGAGTGGGCATGTTGACCCTTGGGGGTTGGGCACTTGGCAATATGGCAGTGAATGGGGCTTTATTGGCGAACCCGTCGAGTAATGAGCAAGGGCACTTCTACCGAATGAATATCTTTTGGAATGTCGTCAATTTGGGCTTGGCCGTACCGGGATATCTTGGGGTTATGGGCACTGATCCAGCATCCTTGAGCCTTGTGGAGTCAGCCCAAGAGTTCCATCGCATCAACAAGATCCTGTTGGTCAATGTCGGCTTGGATGTGGCCTACATTACAGGCGGCTTTTTACTTAAGGAGATGGCGAAGACCAGACCGAATAAGGAAGACATGTTCAGAGGATATGGCCGTTCTTTGCTGCTCCAAGGGGGATTCTTATTGGCCTTTGATATTGCTTTAGTTGCCCTGTTAGAAACAAAGAGCCCACAATTGAATCAATTGCTGGAGGTAGTGTCTTTTGGTGGAACGAGCGTTGCGCTGACCTTTCGGTTTTAATCTTCCAGAATATTGCCCATGAACGTGCTCTTGCTAAACAAGAACAGGATCAAAAAGCTGAGGCCCCATTTGGCATAAATGGGGTAAAAATCCGTGGTGTTTTTGTAGCGCGTTTCCTTGATTTCTGCTTTTTCGTATTCATCGATCAGCTCAAATACGTTAACCAGGGCCTCATTGTCTGATACGCGATAGAATTGACCGCTTCCGATCTTGGCGATCTCACGCAGGGTGGTTTCATCAAGGGTATTTTCTACATAGTTAGGTCGACCAAAAAAGTCTTTTCCGAAAGGCACTTTGCCTTCTTTGCCTATTCCAATAGAGTAGATTTTGATATCATAGGCTGCGGCCAATTCGGCTGCCGTGATGGGATCGATATTTCCTGCTGTATTATCTCCATCGGAAAGTAAGATCATCACTTTAGAGACCGCCTCCGATTCGCGCATGCGGTTGGTGCCTACAGCAATGGCCGATCCAATGGCAGTTCCTCTATTTTCTATTTTATTGAAATCAATCTCTTCATCGATGAATTTGAATAACAATTCATAATCGGTGGTTAATGGCGACAAACTGAAGGCATCGCCACTAAAGATCACCAAACCGATGCGGTCTTGCTGGCGCCCGGCGATGAAGTCTCTAGCCGTCTGTTTCGCCGCTTCAAGTCGATTAGGTTTAAAATCTTCGATGCGCATCGATTCCGAGATATCGATCACTACGACAATATCGATTCCTTCTGACCACTGTTCAACCTGTTCATTCGTACGCTGTGGTCTCGCTACGGCCAAGAGTAGGTTCATGAGGGTGAGGATCATGAGTATGCTGGGGACAAAACGTAAGTAGCTACTCCAATGCTTTTCAATTTCTTTTTTCGGAAGAGCAACTGCTAGTTTTTGTCCAATGCGATTGCCCAAAAGAAGCTTGAGTAGGTAAAGGAAGAACACCAATGGAATCAAATAAAGCACAAAGCCATTTGCCCAATCAAATGAGTTGAAGGCAGTTGGGGTAAACCATTCTGGCGAATACCATTTGTATATTGATTCGTCAAGCATTTTTTATCTCCTCAATTACGTGTTGATATCGATCTGTTGAATAGTCGCGTAAGAAATCAAAGTCATTCTGCAGGTCATTGACCTGAATGCGGCTATAGATGTTCTTGTCAATGGACTTCAATGTTTCTTCAAGCGATTGATTCCCTTGAACACTAACGAGTTCTTTGGTAGTGAGTTTGGTGTAAGGGACTTTTTCGAGGTCTTCCATGTATTGCTTCCAATACTTGAGCACCTGCTCAATGTCTTGCTTGGTACTGTGTTGATTGATCTTCGCTAATTCTTCATCAAATCGCACATAGAACTTTTGAATGGCTTTTTTGAGTCGGTAAAGTTTGATCTGTTTGTAGATCGCTTTACCCCAGATCAACATAACGATTAGCGCAAGGACACCTAATACGATCAACCCAATGATCCAATAAGGGTAATTGAACTGCGTGGCAACGGGTTGGAAGGTGGACGTCTCCTCAAGTGCAACTGAGTCGGGCATTTGGGTGACCACTTGATCTAAAATGATCGAATCAAAATCCGCCAATACCTGAATGCTATCTGCTCCGGTATAAATGAAAACGGGTAATACCAAGCGTTGTACCGTGTCGATTTCAAAAGTCGCGAGGTAATAGACCGCACTGTCTATGCTGTTGATGGTGTCAGAAGAGGTATCGAAATAAGCCTTATCGAAGAGCTCAAATGGTGAATAGTTAAAGGTGGAGTCAGGAAAAATGACCTTTCGGTTCCTTTTGTCTTTGTAGCTGAGCGAATAGGGTACCAATTCGCCGATCTTTACGCTATCTTTTAAAAAATAGCCTAAGGGCTTAGCATCCTGACCATTCAAGTGAACACCGATCAACCAAAACAAAACAAAGAGTACCAGTGGCTTTCTAGTCACGTTTATAGCTTTTATTTCTGATCTTGAATAGCTTGATCAATTGTGGAACATAGTTGTCTTTGGTGTTGATCTCGAGATAGTTGATCTGGTTTTTGCGACAGAATCGTTCGAGCTCGTCTTTGTTACCGGAATAAGTCTTTTCCAGTTTTTTTCTAAAGCCTGCAGAGGAAGTGTTCACCCAAACCGTTTTTCGACTTTCTTTATCGAATACAGGAACGATCCCCAAATTAGGCAGCTGCGTTTCACGATCGTCTTTTAAATGAATAACAACAAGGTCATGTTTTTTGGCCAGCAAGCGCAAACTGGGTTCATACCCTTCGTCAATGAAATCAGATATCAGGATCATGACTGATTTTTTACGAATGATCTCGAGCGCTTTTTTGATGCCGATGTCAATGTTCGTTCTGGTCGATTCGGGCTTGTGTTTATACAATTCGGTAATGATGGCATAGCCATGTTTTACCCCTTTGCCCGACTTTACATATTTTTCCTTTTGATCGGAGAAGGTCATGAGGCCAACTCGATTCTGCTCTTTGATCGCTGAAAGTGTCAAAACGCCGGCGATCTCCTTGCCAATGTCAACTTTTTGAGCACCCGGAGAACCAATTTCTTGTGAGGCACTCACATCTAACAAGAAAAATACGGTTTGTTCTTTCTCTTCTTTGAAGGTCTTCACGAAGGTGCCGTGACCTTTTGCGGAAACGTTCCAATCGATGGTTCGGGTATCGTCGCCATAAGAGTACTCTCGTACGCCATCAAATTCTAAACCTGAACCTTTAAAAATGGAATGAAAGTCGCCTTGCATCCTAGAGTTTATCGCCTTCCGGATCTGGATCTCGTATTTTCTAAGCTTAGAAATGATGTGCTCCATAATAAGGGGCTAAAATTAGGATTTATTTAAAATTTGTAAGGTTTTGAGCTTCTTAATTTTGGTTAACGCTTGCCATCGCTTCAAGAATAACCTGTACTTTCGCAAACCGAAGCCAATTAATAATTGTTGAAGTTAAAATTGACAGTAAGTGCTTAAAAAGGTTTTTCTATTGACGGTAATTGCTTGCCTGTTCTCTTGTAAAAGTGAACAAACTATTCCAGACAATATCATCAGCGAGGAAGAGATGATCAGTATGCTGATCGACATTCGTACGGCAGAAGGAAAGGTAAATGCCTTGAACCTTCCTACCGATTCAGCAAAAAACCTATTCAAATACGTTGAGCGCAGGCTTTTTGAAGAACATGCGATCGATTCGGCTGACTATATGGAAAGCTACGAGTACTATATGCTCAATTCTGAAAAGTTTCTAAAAATCACAGATACGGTGATCGATAGCCTAAAAGTAAGGCTACAGAAGGTCACAACAAATAATTGATAGTTACATGCTATATCCTTCAAATCTTGAAGAAAAACTTGGCTTTGACAGACTCAGAGTATTGCTGGAAGAAAAGTGTGAGTCCTCACTTGGGCAGCAGTTCGTAAAAAAGATCAAATTTTCCACGCACAAGGAGCACATCGAACAGTGGCTTGATCAAACCGCAGAGTTTGTTCAGATAATCAATAGTGGTGCCCTTTTCCCTAATGCCAACTACATCGATATCTCCAAGTATTTTCCCAAGATCAGAGTGGCCAACTCTTTTTTAGCGGAAGAAGAGTTCTTCGACTTGATCTTGTCCTTAAAGACTTTAGACAAGTGCTTGGATTTTTTCCAAGTTCATCACGGAGAATACCCAAGGCTTGCAGAGCTAACACATCCTGTAATTTTCAACGATGACCTGCTGTGGTCGCTTGACAGAATATTTGATGAAAGGGGAAAGCTGAAAGACAATGCTTCGGATCGCTTGCTTGAGATTCGAAAAGGGATTCAGCAAGAACGACAGCGCTTGAGAAAGGTGCTGGACAGGATACTCAACAAGGCCAAAAAGGAGGCCTTCACCAATGATGATGTTGGTATTACGATCAGAGATGGTCGTATGGTGATCCCAATTTTGGCGGAGCACAAACGCAGGATCAAGGGCTTTATTCACGGTGAATCAGGAACAGGCCAAACGGTGTACCTGGAACCAACTGAAGTGTTAGAGATCAACAACGAGGTGAAGGAGTTGGAGTACTCCGAAAAACGCGAAATGATCCGAATCCTGACCGAGCAAACGGATTATGTTCGATTCGAATTGGAAAACCTCAGCGGCGCGATGCAGTATTTGGGCTTAGTTGACTTTATCCGGGCAAAAGCGAGATTGGCCATCACCTTAGAAGCAACCAAGCCGATCTGGTCAGAATCAAAGGCCTTCAAATGGCATAAGGCGAAGCATCCGAACTTATACCTTACCTTAAAGGAGCAAGGAAAAGAAACCGTGCCTTTGTCGCTCAGCCTGACACAAAAAGAGCGCATTCTTTTGATATCCGGGCCAAATGCCGGGGGCAAGTCAGTGTGTTTGAAAACGGTAGGACTGATCCAATACATGTTTCAATGTGGCTTGCTTGTACCGGTAGATGAATCCTCTGAGTTTATTTTGTTCAAGGATCTCTTCATAGACATTGGGGATGAACAATCCATTGAAAATGACCTGAGTACCTACAGCTCCCATTTGGTGAACATGAAGCACTTATTGGGGCATGTCAACAAGAAAAGCCTATTCCTGATCGACGAATTTGGAACAGGCACTGAACCCCAATATGGCGGAGCAATAGCAGAGGCCATACTGGCTGAGATCAAAGCCTCCAATGCGATGGGCGTGATCACCACACACTATGGGAACTTGAAGGAGTTTGCAGAAAAAGAGGATGGGCTACTCAATGGTGCCATGCGCTACGACCTCCAACATTTGCAGCCTTTATATCAATTGGAGATGGGCAAACCCGGAAGCTCATTTGCTTTAGAAATTGCACAGAAGATCGGATTACCCAGACCAACCCTAGAAAGAGCAAAGAAAAGAGTAGGCAAGAAGTTGGTGTCCTATGATCGCATGTTGGCTGAGCTAGATCAAGAGCGTCAACTGGTTGAGCAGAAGAAAAAGGAGATCAATTTTCGTGAGCAGGCTTTGGCTGAACTCACTGAGCAATACACTGAGCTGAAGAAGCATTTAGAAAATCGAGAAAAGAAAGTCCTTAATAAAGCCAAACAAGAAGCGCTGGATATTGTCAGTCAAGCCAATAAAGAAGTCGAGCGAGTGGTCAGGGAGATCAAGGAGGCCGCTGCAGAAAAGGAATTGGTGAAGGCCAAAAGAAAAGAACTAGAGTCGATCAAGCAGTCGCTAAAACCTGAAAAGGTGGAAGAATTCAAGGCAGCTTCAGGTGCTCTTGCCGTTGGTGACTATGCCAAGGTCAAAGGGCAGACCACGGTGGGTTTGGTGAAGAGTATCAAGGGCAAAGATGCGGAACTGCAGATCGGGGCCTTAAGCTCTATAGTCAAATTGCAGCGATTGGAAAAAGTCAGCAAAAAGGCCTTCAAGCAGCAAAGCGATCCGATGGCTTCTAGAAATTTGGACTTAACTCAAAAAATGTCTGACTTTAACCCTAAGATCGATATCAGGGGGAAAAGAGCAGAAGAGGTCATCCCTATTTTGGACAAGTGGATCGATGAGGCCGTCTTATTGGGTGCAAAGCAAGTACAGGTGTTGCATGGGACAGGAAATGGCGTTCTACGTCAGGTCACCAGAAACTACCTGCAGTCACTCCGAGAAGTAAAGTCATTCAAAGACGAGCATGTCGAAAGAGGGGGTAGCGGCATTACCCTGATCACTATGGCATAAAAAAAGCCTCAAATGAGGCTTAGTTGTTTTTTTGCTGTGTTGGCTTATTCTGCAACGAGCTGAAAGACATAGAGTCCATCGGTACCCATCACACCATTTGCAATTCCACCATTAGAGGTGAAATTCACTGTTAAGGTCATGGTTGCGGGTGTTTGGTCAGCATCGAAATTGCTTATGCTGAACACGTTGTCGTCATTTTCATCTATGATGATCTGATTGATGTTTGATCCATTGAAGGACCAAGTTCCACTGGAAGAGAATAATGGGTCTCCATCCGTGGAGTTGTAGGTCAAAGTTGCCGAAGGGTTATCTCCGAATAGGGTTAAACTAAAGTTGTCAAAGCCATTCGCAGGTCCTCCCTCGAAGGTAATGGATGTCGCCGTCCATCGGGTTCCGCTTGAACCCGCTAGTGTGAGAAGTCTTTCCTCTTCTGGGGTTAGGCTTGGTTCATCATCACCACCTCCTCCACAAGCGCTTATGGAAACCATGGAAATGAGAATGAAAAGTGAAAATAAGAGTGTCTTTATCCGTTGCATCCTTGATTATTCTAAACTCAATAATAACACTTAAATGAGCCAATCACCTATAACTTGGTTGAATTTATTTGAAATCTGGGATGAATAGCTGTTGCGTACAGCAATCATATTCGTGTGGTTGATTAGAACTAATGATAAGGAGTCGTTTTTTAGCGACTTCCTGAATATGGTCTAAGTACCAATTCACACCAAAGCTGTCGAGGTTGGCCGTAGGTTCGTCTAGCAAACAGATGGCCGACCTTGTAAAAAAGCATAAGCCCAGCTTTAAACGTTGTTTCATGCCGGAGGAGAACTTCCTGACCTCTTTTTGCCCCTCCTTCTCCAAATGAGTCAGTGACTTGAAGTCGTTCGTTGATAAGCCTTCTTTGAGGGGTTTGAATTTGAAGTGAAAAGACAAGAGCTCATCTAGTTTGAATTCCTCTATCAACTCGAGATAGGGGGCAGCTATGGCCAGGTGAGTATAGATGGACTCTACTGGTATGTCATCTTGACCCAATTGGTATCGAATCGTTCCTTTTGTGGCTAATTGTTGACCCGAAAGCAGCTGGAGCAAGGTTGATTTTCCACTGCCATTAGGTCCGGTAATGGCCGTAGGGCTGCCGGTGTTGAAGGTGGCATTCAAGTCCTTGAATATCCATTGCTGGATAAACTTTTTACCAAGCCCGGCTACTGTGATTTCCATTAGCGGGCTGAATAACCCTTCATGATACCTCTGTCCGACTGCCTAAAGAAATTGAGTATTTCATCACGTTCCTTTGATGGCGTCATTTCTAATTCAATCAAGTCAATGGCCTTTGAGTTATTCAAGCCCTTGAGGAATACGTAACGGTAGATCTCCTGAATTTCAGCAATTTTTTCGTTACTGAATCCTCGTCTCCGAAGTCCGATCGAATTGATGCCTGCATAGCTCAATGGCTCACGTCCTGCTTTGGTAAATGGTGGTACATCCTTTCTTACCAGAGAACCACCAGAGACCATGGTGTGAGAACCAATGTTTACGAATTGGTGCACTGCAGCAGCTCCACCGATGATGGCCCAGTCTTGGATGGTCACGTGGCCTGCTAGCTGCACGGCATTCACCAAAATGCAATTGTCACCCACTACACAGTCGTGGGCGACGTGCGTGTAGGCCATGATCAGGCAATTCTTTCCAATGCTGGTCTTGTTGGTTGCTTCTGTCCCTCTGTTGAGGGTCACACATTCTCGGATGACCGTGTTATCACCGATCTCCATAATTGTCTCTTCGCCGCCAAACTTAAGGTCTTGTGGAACAGCAGAGACCACTGCACCGGGGTATATTTTTACATTTTTTCCAATGCGTGCCCCTTCCATGATGGTGACATTCGAACCAATCCAGGTGCCTTCTTCGATCACAACATTCTGACTAATGGTTACGAAGGGTTCGATCACCACGTTTCGAGCAATTTTTGCTTCGGGGTGTATGTAAGCTAAGGGTTGGTTCATGCGTTCTTTACGATTCTAGCGGTCATGCTGGCTTCACAAACTAAGGTGTTTCCGACATAGGCATAACCTGTCATTTGGGCGATTCCTCTCTTAATTGGAGCGGTTAGTTCGCATTTGAATTTAAGGGTATCTCCGGGTACTACCATTCTTCTGAATTTACACTTGTCAATGCCAAGGAAATAAGGAGTGTAATTCTCTGGGTCTGGCACCGTGTTCAACACCAGTATACCACCGATCTGTGCCATGGCTTCTACTTGTAAGACACCCGGGAAAACAGGATTGTTTGGAAAATGACCAGTAAAGTGTGGTTCATTCATCGTGACATTCTTCACGCCCGCTACAACGGTGTCGTCCAAATGTATGATCTTATCAATCAGCAAGAATGGATAACGGTGAGGTAAGATCTTCATGATGTCAGGAATGTCCATTACCGGCTCAATGTTCGGGTCATAAAAGGGTGCAGATGTTTTGGCATCCTTCATTGCCTTTTTGAGTTTTTTCGCAAAAGCCACATTGGCTGCATGACCAGGTCTAGCGGCAAGAATTTGTGCCTTGATCGGTCTTCCTGCTAAGGCAAGGTCACCCACAACATCCAGCAATTTGTGGCGCGCCGGTTCATTTCTGTGCCTAAGCTCAACGTTATTCAAAATACCTTCTTTCTTTACTTCTACTTTCGGCTTATTGAATAGGCCAGCGAGATAGTCCAATTCTTCATCTTTCACTACTCGATCGACTACAACAATGGCATTGTTGAGGTCGCCTCCTTTGATCAAGTTGTTTTTGTATAGCATCTCCAGCTCGTGCAGAAAACAAAAGGTTCGACTAGAGGCAATGTCTTTCTTGAAGTCTACAATATTCGTAAGAGAGGCATGCTGACTTCCCAGTACCGGTGAATTGTAATCCACCATAACCGTTACTCGGTAATCATCTAGTGGCAATGCAGCAATTTCAACATCACGTTCATGGTCGCGATACATGATACTCTCCGTCACTTCAAAAAAGTTTCTAAGGGCATTTTGTTGTTGTGTACCGACCTTCTCCAAGGCTTCGATGAACATCATAGAACTTCCATCCAATATGGGTGGTTCTGGACCGTCCAATTGGATCAGTACGTTATCAATTTCAAGCCCGACCAAAGCAGCAAGGGTATGTTCTACGGTATTGACTCTGGCTCCATTGTGTTCAATGGTAGTGCCTCTCGAAAGGTCGACAACGTAATCCACGTCTGCATCAACGATGGGTTGGTGCTCGAGATCGATTCGTTGGAATTTGATGCCATGGTTGGGTGGTGCCGGATTAAAGGTCATATTCGTCACCACACCCGTATGAAGGCCGACTCCCGATACCGTTACAGGTTCTTTAATGGTATGTTGTCTTGTCTGCATGAGTTGTCTTAAAATCTTGCAAATTTAGGATTTATTTTCCAGTTCTTTGATCCTATCCAATAGCTTTGGCAGGTTTCTCAAGATGACACTAGTTCTTAAAAAGTCTTTGTGTTCAACTATAGGCGTACCAAACCAAACTTTCCCTTCTTCTTTGATGCTCTTCGGAACACCTGATTGCGGCCCAATGATGGTTTTGTTGGCAATGTGCAAATGTCCAGTAATGCCTGCTTGACCGCCAATTTGTACATTTTCGCCAATCTTTGCGCTGCCGGACAAGCCTGCTTGTGAGGCAATTGCCGAATTCTTACCCACCTCTACGTTGTGCGCAATCTGCACTAAGTTATCTACTTTTACTCCAGATCGGATCACAGTAGAGCCCATTGTTGC
This sequence comes from Roseivirga sp. YIW32, assembly GCF_057219245.1. Lineage (NCBI taxonomy): Bacteria > Pseudomonadati > Bacteroidota > Cytophagia > Cytophagales > Roseivirgaceae > Roseivirga > Roseivirga sp. YIW32. The sequence continues at coordinate 231,629 of NZ_JBXVVG010000001.1, forward strand.
ACAATCGATTGTGGTATTCGCACCGATATCGACATGATCTTCGATAATAACGTTGCCGATCTGTGGAACATTTTTGTAGGTGCCGTCTTCTTGTGGTGCATAACCAAAACCATCACTTCCGATCACTGCCCCGGCATGGATAATGCAATGACTTCCTACCTGACAATTTGCATAAATTTTCACTCCTGCATGGATCACTGTATGCTCTCCGATCTTGACGTTGTCGCCGATCACTGCATTCGGGTAGATCTTGGTTCCTTTGCCAATGCTCACCTGCTCGCCGAGGTAAGAAAAAGCACCCAAGTATACGTCCTCTCCAAGCGTTGCCGTCTCATGTTGAAATGAAGGGTGTTCAATGCCTTGTTTTTCGACCTTGGTCATTTGTTCATAGGCTTCTAGGAGTTGTGCGAAGGCAGAATAGGCATCCTCTACTCGAATGAGTGTCGTGCTGATGTCTTTCGTTAATTGGAAATCTCGGTTGACAATTACGGCGCTGGCCTGGGTGGTGTAGAGGTGTTCTGTGTACTTGAGATTGGCCAAGAAGGCGATGCTGCCTTCTGTGGCTTCTTCGATCTTCTCCAGACGGCTGACTTGCTGATCTCCATTTCCCTCAACCGTTCCTTTAAGGATTTCGGCTACCTGAGCTATGCTTATTTCCATTGTTTAATCTTGTCTATCACAAATTTATCTCTTTTGGCCAGCAGTAGAAGTATTTACGCACTACTTTGGTCATTGCCTTTATGTTCGGTAGGTCTGCCGCATCGACCACATCTCGAATCTCGCCATTTTTTGACAGAATCATGATCTTTTGGTCTGCGGCCTGGTATGCATTATTGCTTAATTGACCGGCATCAAAAAAGTACTGAGCTTCTTTTTCACTGATTTGGTATTGTTTGGCAATTGCCTTAAGGATTTTCTGTTGGAATTCTTTCTCAATTGGCTCATTGCCCACCTTTATTCTGAAAAGCCGGCGTTCCAACAGCATGTTGCATAATTTGGAGAGGATAGCGTCAGGATGTGTTGCCCACATTTTGATGGCTCCCCAAATGTCGTAGTCGTCTAATCTGGTGAAAGCAGCCAATACTGCTGGGTCCTCTGCGAAAAGCCCGATGCCAATTTCTCGCTGAAAAAAGATCTTTAAGCCTTCAGACATCGGTAGGTCGATCCCTTTTTTGGTTAGTTTTTTTGCCCGCTCAATGATCGAAATGAGCATTTTTTCCGCGCTTACTCCCGCCTTATGCAAGTAGACTTGCCAGTACATTAAGCGTCTAGCGCTGAGGAAATTTTCTATGCTGTAGATCCCTTTTTCCTCTACCACCAATTGCCCGTTGTGTACGGTCAGCATTTTGATGATGCGGTCTGCTCCAATGGTACCTTCAGAAACGCCTGAAAAAAAACTATCGCGTTTTAGGTAGTCCAAACGATCAATGTCCAATTGGCTACTGACCAATTGATGCAAAAAAGCCTTATGATAGTGGCCATTAAATATCTCCAAGGCCAGGCTCAATTGGCCGTTCATTTCATCGTTGAGCTCAGCGATAATGATCCTGGATAGTTGCTCGTGAGGGACATTCTTGAGTAAACTAAATTCCAGGGCATGTGAAAAAGGGCCATGTCCCACATCGTGCAATAGAATGGCGATCAATGTGGCTTCAAATTCTTCATCGTTGATCTCTATGCCTTTGTAGCGGAGGTTCTCCAAGGTGACCGACATGAGGTGCATCGCACCAATGGCATGATGGAATCGGGTATGGTGGGCGCCTGGATAAACGAATTCGGCAAGGCCCATTTGTTTGATGCGTCTGAGCCGCTGAAAATAGGGGTGATCGATGATATCAAATAGGAGCTCGCTGTAAATGGTAATAAAACCATATACCGGGTCGTTGATAATCTTGCGTTTGTTCAAAGTATAAACTTTAATCTTTTAAATTCGAGCCTGTCACCAGAGAAGCGCGATGCAAAGATATAATATTTTATGGGCGGACGATGAGATTGACTTGCTCAAACCGCATATGCTATTCTTAGCCGATCGGGGCTACGATGTGACTCCAGTCACCAGTGGAGCTGATGCCATCGATGCTTGTGAGCAAGAGAATTTCGATATCGTGTTCCTTGATGAAAACATGCCGGGCATGACAGGCTTGGAGACCTTAGCCTACATCAAGTCGCATAAGCCTTCTTTACCAGTGGTCATGATCACAAAAAATGAGGAAGAGCACATCATGGAAGAAGCCATCGGCTCACGTATTGCCGATTACCTCATCAAACCCCTAAATCCGAATCAAATCTTGATCTCGGTCAAAAAGATATTGGACAATAAACGATTGGTGACAGAACGCACCAACACACAGTACCAACAAAATTTTGGAGAGCTCAGCTTGAAGTTGAATGATCATATGGATCATGAGGAATGGGCTGATGTTTACAAAAAGCTAGTCTACTGGGAGCTTGAGATCGACAATACCGAGAATAAAAGCATGCGTGAGGTGTTGGAGATGCAAAAGGTAGAGGCGAATGCCAATTTTGCTCGTTTTGTTAAAGAAGAATACGAGGGTTGGGTCAACGAGGAATCCGAACGCCCCATGTTGTCTCACGAGCTCATGCGCAAGAAGGTGTTCCCTGTGCTTAAGGAGGAACCGCTGTTTTTCATTGTCATTGACAATTTGCGGTTTGACCAATGGAAAATATTGGAATCGGAGATCAATGCCTACTTCAATATTGAGGCAGAAGAAACCTATTATTCTATTCTTCCCACCACCACTGGTTTTGCGAGAAACTCAATTTTTTCCGGGCAGCTACCTCTTGAAATGTCAAAAGCAAATGCTGATCTATGGGTCGGCGACGATGGAGAGGATGGTAAAAACCAACATGAATACGAATTCTTGCAACGACAAATACAGCGTGAAGGGGTTGATGTCAAGAGCTCCTATCATAAGATCATCCATGCTGCCCAAGGCAAGCAGCTCAATGAGCAATTCAATAATCTATTGACCAACCAACTGAATGTAGTGGTCTACAATTTTGTGGACATGCTGTCGCATGCGCGAACGGATATTCGCATGATCCGTGAGTTAGCAGCAGATGAGTCGGCGTATCGCTCCTTGACGAAAAGCTGGTTTCAGCATTCTCCTTTATTTGATATGCTCAAATTGATCGCCCATCATGGCAAAAAGGTCATCCTGACCACCGACCATGGGACCTATCGCGTGAATAAACCGTTCAAGGTCGTTGGCGATCGTACGGTCAACACCAACTTACGATATAAGCAGGGTAAGAATTTAGGATACAAGGGCAAGAATGGTATTTTTTCTGTGGGGAAACCCGAAGCCTTTCATTTGCCTAAGCTCAATGTAAGTACCGAATACCTGTTTGCGACCGAAGACACATTTTTCGCTTACCCGAACAATTATAATTACTACGTCAACTATTACCGAGATACTTTTCAGCACGGAGGTATTTCAATGGAAGAAATGATCATTCCAATTATTGACCTAAGCCCAAAGTAGATGCATCCCGAAATTGAATTGACATCCAAGGGCCTTGAAGACCTTGAGCGCATTGCAGAAGAATTGGTCGCCTTTGCAGACCAGCAACGCATTTGGTTGTTCATTGGTGAGATGGGTGCTGGGAAAACAACCCTGATCAAGGCGCTTTGCGAACATTTAGGGGTTATCGACCAAGTGAGTAGTCCTACTTTTTCGATTATCAATGAATACGAGAGAGCCACGGGCGAATCGGTGTATCACTTCGACTGTTATCGATTGACCTCGGTTGAAGAGGCCATTGAAATTGGGATAGAGGATTATTTTTATCGTCAGGCCATTTGTTTGGTGGAATGGCCGCAAGTCATATCAAGTTTATTGCCTGATGAATTTATGACTGTGCATCTAGAAGAATTGCTCACAGGCGAAAGAAAGATTATATTGAAGCATCATGGTTGAAAAAGGTAAATCTGGTTTTGCTGCTCTAGCGAAGGAAGGAAGTCTATATCCACAGGAAAAGCTTGCTAAGATCAAGTCCGACCATAAGTCACTCACTATTGCCATTCCATCGGAAGTCTCTTACCAAGAAAACAGGGTAAGTCTGACTCCTGCTGCCGTAGGAATCCTTGTGGCCAACGGGCACGAAGTGCAGGTGGAGCAAAATGCCGGGCAGCATGCTTTTTTTGACGACAACGAATACTCTGAGGCAGGGGCACAGATCTGTTACTCCAAAGAGGAGGTTTTCCAGGCAGACCTAGTCGTGAAAGTAGAGCCTCCAACCAAGGAGGAGATTGCACTGATGAAGCCAGGGACGACAGTTTTTTCAGCCTTGCAGACGGGAAATGCGGAAGCGGAGTACTTCGAATTGCTCAACAAAAAAAGAGTGACGGCTTTGGCTTATGAAATGCTTGAAGATAAAGTAGGTGGACTCCCCATTGTCAATGCGATGAGTGAGCTTGCGGGAACCTTAGTGATTCCTATTGCAGCGGAGTACATGAGCAGTGTCAATGGCGGAAAAGGAGTCATCGTGGGTGGCATAACCGGCGTTCCTCCCACACGCGTCATCATCTTGGGTGCAGGAACAGTCGCTGAATACGCAGCAAGGGCTGCATTAGGCCTTGGTTCAGAGGTGAGAATTTTCGATAATGAAGTCTACAAACTGCGAAGGATCAAGCATAAGTTGGCCAATCAGGCCTTTACTTCCGTGATCGATTCTGCAACCCTTGAACAGTCCTTGAGATCGGCGGACGTTGTGATCGGAGCCTTGAGGGCAGAAAAAGGTAGGGCAAGGTGCATTGTAACAGAAGAGATGGTGAGTAACATGAAACCCGGTGCAGTGATCATTGATGTGTCCATAGACCAAGGTGGGTGTATTGAAACCTCAAGAACAACGACGCATGCCAATCCTATTTTTAAGAAGAATGATGTCATCCATTATTGTGTGCCAAACATAGCTTCTCGCGCTGCACGCTCTGCTACAACGGCCATGAGTAATATTTTGACCCCGATCCTTTTGAAGATCGCGGATTCAGGAGGGATGGAATCGTGTATGGCTCAGCACAAGTGGTTGAGTAATGGGGTGTATGCATATCGTGGTGCAACGACTAATTTAGAAATTGCCAAACGATTCAATTTGTCCTTCAAAGACCTGAGCCTTTTCCTTGCGGCCAGACTCTAGCGGCTGATGATCTGTTGGCCCATGATATTGAATAGAATCTTTGATTCTTTCGATTCATTCTGCTGCGTTGGAAGCTCTTTAAATTCCTCCACACCTGTAACTTCTTTCAAGACACTGTCTTCTTCGATGACCTTATAGGCCATAGACCATTTATCGAATATTCGGTCTTCGATCTCTTTCATGTGCAGTGTGATCACATCAGAATGTCTTTTGTCCTTTTTGATCTTGCTGTAGAGTGAGGTGATGGTCTCGAATTCGCCTTCAAGAATTTGTAAGAATTGTCCCTTATGAAAAAGTAGACAACCCGTTATGTTGTGTGCTTCATTGAATTCTCTTGCTGTGGCCAGAATATTGACATGCTCAGAATTCTCTAGATTCGGAGCAGCCTGACTATGGTAGATGAGTTCAAATAGCATAGAAAAAAATCTCTTGGTTCAATTGATCTAATTTACATCATATAAACCACTCAAAAGCAATCCAGGTTCGTTAGAATCATTCTAAAAAACACTTTCTTTGAATATGCTTCCTACAAAAGAACACCTGATCAGTAAGTCATTGGAATTGGTTCAAGAACGCATTGATGCGCTCGAAAAAGAACTTAAGAACTTAAATGATGCAGCAGCCTCCGATACCAAATCATCTATGGGTGATAAGTACGAAACGAGTCGGGAAATGATCAATTTGGAAAAAGCGAAGCTCTCCGAACAACTAAAGCTGGCGCAAATGATGCGGTCAGGATTAGCGAACATAGACGCTAAACGAGTTCATCAAACGGCAACACTCGGTGCTGTAGTGAGCACGGACTCGGGACACTATTTTCTCAGTGTGGCCTTAGGACAGCTTGAGGTACAGGGGCAAACGGTTTTTGCCATCTCTATGACGTCTCCTTTGGCCCAACAAATGATGAAAAAATGCAAAGGCGATTTCTTTCAGCTGGCTGGTAGAAATCACCGGATCCTGGATATCTTTTAACTCTTCTAGGGCTGGCCAATGATTCTGGCTAAGTACTCGTCCCTTATTTTTTCGATAAGGTCGCCTCAAACAAAAGCCAGCTATCGGGGTCAAGGATAAGCTGAGCGGGTTCACTGTTCACCTTGGGCTTCCACTGTTGGAGTTTTTGGTCAATGGTAATGGTTCTTCTTTCTTTACTTCCGTCCTGATAGACAATGTCCACTTCCAGTTCGAAAGCAAAGTCTTCTTGCTGCAATTGACGAAAGGTGACATCGAGCGTACGGTCTTTGTAAGACCATTCCACGTCCAGCTCAGGCTGGCCCGCCTGCATCACCCATTGATTGAAAAAGGGATCAAGGTCAACTCCTGAGATTTGTTCTACCACCTCCTTCAGGTCAGCGGTATAGGCGTTAGAAAGTGTATAGCGTTGGTAGTAAGTTCTCATGGCTGTCCAAAAGGTTTCATCGCCCACTTTCTTTCGCAACATGTGTAAGACCCATCCGCCTTTCTGATAAGAATTGGCATTGAGAAGTTCCATGTACTGCTCAATGGCAGGATTGACAATAGGGACTCGTTTTTCTTTGGCATAGTTAAGCACGGAGCGTCGTTGCTCCTGAACCCTCTTTCTAAGTTCTTCTTTGCCGTATTGATGCTCCATGTAGAGGTTGGTGAAATAGGTAGCGAAACCCTCGCTAAGCCAAACGTGATGCCAGTTGGCTTCCGATGCGGAGTTGCCAAACCATTGATGTGCAATTTCATGGGCAATCAAGGCTTCTGCAGATCGATCGCCCTTGACAGAGTTTTCGGAATAAAAAATCGCCGACGCATTTTCCATTCCGCCGAATTGAGTTTTGGACTGTACGTTGGCCAATTTAGCAAAAGGGAAAGGCCCCACATGGTTGATGAACCAATCGGTAATGGGGACCGCCAAAGCATAATCGTAAAAACCTTTTTCACGATCTTGTGGGTACACCCAGGAGCTAATCGGAATACCATAAATATCTCCAGCCGTTTGGGTAGCGAATCTTGCGGCCCCAAAGACCATGACTTTCGTGGGTAGCGGTACACGAGAGGCCCAATGAGTGAGGGTGAGTTCGTCTGTGATGTTGGTCCTTTCTTGTAATCTACCGTTACCAATTACCTGGTAATGACTTGGAGCGGTAATCACCCATTCAACGGTGGCTTTATCAGAAGGATGGTCCACCGTTGGTAGCCAATGCTTGGCCCTGTCAGGCCAATTGTCTCCAAAGAAAGTGCGTTCGCCGTATTTATTTTTAGAGATGATCAATCCGGTCTCCGGAACTCCCTTATAGGCGATGAGATAATCTTTTAGACTGCCGGCTTCGACCACATCAGTAATGCGCAGCGCTCCACCTTCGTGGGCAAAGTTCAGTGCTTTGTTGTCAGACATGACAGCGATGACTTCCATTCCTTTTTTTCCGGATCGCTCAACCAAATCCAATGAGAAGTTCGTGAGCGACTCATTGAATTTGATCTTGACATGGGCAATTGCATTTAGTTCGTCGCTGGCATCGGTGATGGTGAGTTCAAAACGGTAATGCTGAACATCCATGGTTGCCAAACGCTCGTAATGCTTTTGCGCAAAAGCGGAAAAACCAAAAATCAAGAAGGCAGAAAGCGTAAAGAGCTGTTTCATAGACTAGTCAATTTCTCTTTTTAATGGACGTGTTAAACAAGTAGGGCCGCCGCAGCCTTTTTGGCTGATCTCTTCTCCTTCATAAAAAATGACTTCACAACCGTGAGCCTTTAACAAGGCGGCTGTTTTTGGATTTCCTGAGATCATCAACACCTTTCGAGGAGCCAGCGCCAACACATTGCATCCCATAGAGTCAAATTCATCTTCCGGACAATCGATCAACGAAAACCCTCTTTTGAGCAATTCAATTCGAAAACCAATGGGCATCAGCGGGGAATATACGACGGCAAGGTCTTTGTCGATCGGAGAGAGGATGGACATGAGATGAAAAACGTCAGATTCTCCTTTGTAATGGGGCAGGTCAACTACCAAAACATCAATTCCAAAAGGGGCTACTAAAGCCTTTAGTTGACCGATCCCCTCCATGTTCGATCGGTAGGTATGTCCAACACAGAGGGTGTGCTGATCGATCCAGCACATGTCACCTCCTTCTAATGTGCCTGGAGCTTCAATCCTTCCTAAAATGGGGATGTCATTTGTTTTGCAAAAAGCTTCTTGAGCGGCAGGCTCATGTACGCGAGCACCCTTGCCCATGCGGCAGAAAATCATGCCATGATCAGTGGCAATTGAGGCATCACGGCAATAGATCGAGTCAATAGTCGTGTCTGCCTTTGGAAGATAAAAAGGGGTAGCCCCTTGAGCGATGATCGCTTTTGAAAAAGCTTGATATTCGTTCAAGGATTCGGCAAAGTCAATCTTTTCGAGGTAGTTCAACGCTCGCCATTCTTTGTCGGTTTTCTCTTGTGTCTGGAAAGCAGTGGAGGCTTCCTTCAACAAGAGGCTCTTGATTCTTCCGTATTCAGAATGACAGGTGATCATCGCGTTCGTTTTTTCCAAAGATAAATGGGAAGCCCTAAAACCAAACCCACGCCGCCCCATAAAGTCGCCTCTAGTCCTGATCCGATGAACATCCAAATGGAAAAGCTGATACCGACGAGAGAGTAAAGACCTGTTTTGAGGTTGAGATGGAAGCCGTGGAGTTTTTTCACACAAAAATACGCATAGACGATGGCTGTTGCCAAATAAGATACCAGCACGGTCACGGCGGTTACCAAAATCATGAAAGCGTAGAGGCTGCTAAAGTTTTTTGATTGATTGAAGAGTATTAAGAAGGTGATCAGCACACTAGAAATGATGATGCCCATGGCGGGGGTATCTCGTTTATTCTTTTGGGCAAAAACTTTCGGTAAAAGTCCATCCTCCGCGATGGCCAATGGCATTTGTCCTTGAACCAAAATCCAGGCGTTTAAGCCACCAAAGGTTGAAATACAAGCTCCGGCAGCAATAAAATATTCGGCACCATTGCCGAACATCAGGGCAGCAGCATCACTGAAAGGAGCTAAACTGGTTTGAACAGCTGCAGGTGGTAAAATGCCGAACAAGGAAATGGTGCTGAAGACATAAACTAAGACCACGATGCCTGTGCCGATCATAGTGGCTCTTGGTATCGTTTTTCGTGGTTCTTTGATGTTTCTGGCAGGAACGGAGGCAATCTCGAGTCCCATAAAGGCAAACAAACACATGGCAGCAGCCATGGTGATCGCCCTGAGGTCGGACTGGGTACTCAGGTTGAAAGGTACGAAATGGGCCGCCTTAAAAAAGAAGATACCACCGACAGCCACAACCAAAATGGGAATGACTTTGAGAAAGGTAGTCACCACTTGCATTTTACCACCGGCACTGATCGAACGACTATTGATGAGGGTCAACAGCCAAATCACCAAAATGCTCGTTGTGATGGTGAGATATCCTTCGCTTAGTGCGGGCATGAACACGGATAAATAGCCGGTAAAGGTCAGTGCGATGGCGGCATTTGTACTCCAAATCGATACCCAATAGCCCCATGCAACAATGAAGGCCGGGAATTCTCCGAAAGCCTCGCGGGTATAGGCATAAGCCCCTCCTGTTTGAGGCAAGACTTTGCTCAAGCTTCCGTACATACGAGCCAATACCAGTGCTCCCGAGGCGGCTACTCCCCAGCCTAAGAGGCTAATTCCACCAAATTGGGCTAAGGAGGCAGGCAAGGTGAAGATGCCAGAACCGATCATGGAGCCTACCACCAGACAGGTGACCGTCAAAAGACCAAGGGATTTTGTTGGGGAAGAATTGCTCAAACTAAAAAGTAGATTGAATGGAAATCATTACTTTGAAAGGAGAAATTAGATAAATAAAATTGAAAGCGTTTACCATCCATCCGAATATCGAATTGGCAGAAACTTTGCCCTCACACTTTTATCGTTCGCAAGAGGTCTTTGACGCCCTGATCGAAAAGGTCTTTGGGAAGGCATGGCAATTTATCGGCGATGATTCTCTTGTATCAACAGAGGGTCAATTGCATCCATTTAGTTTTCTTGAATTTGGATTGGAAGAGCCTATGCTGCTGACCAACGATGGAGAGGGGCTCAATTGCGTATCAAATGTATGTAGCCATCGCGGAAATATCTTGTGTCATGACCCCTGTCGCGCCAAGCAAATTCTGTGTGGTTACCATGGCAGACGCTTTGACCTAAAGGGGAATTTTAAACACATGCCCCAATTCGCAGAAGCAAAAGACTTTCCCAGACCCGAAGATCATTTGCATAGATTTCCTTTAGAGCAGTTTGGCCCTTGGTTGTTTACCGCTTTGGAAGAACAAATGGATTTTAGGCAAGTGATCGACGCCATGAATAAAAAAGTTGGCTTTTTGCCTTTGCATGAATTCACTTTAGATAAAAGCCGAAATAAGGACTATCTGGTCAATGCGCATTGGGCATTATACTGTGATAACTATTTGGAAGGGTTTCATATTCCTTTTGTCCATGAAGGACTGAATGCGGTCTTGGATTATGGAAAATATGAAACGAAAATTTATCCTCATGCAAATCTGCAAATTGGCCATTCGGCAGGAGGCGAGCATGTGTTTGACTTCCCTGAGGATCATGAAGATCATGGTCAAGCGATCAGTGCCTATTACTTCTGGATATTTCCCAATATGATGTTTAATTTTTACCCTTGGGGATGTTCCATCAATGTGGTCAAACCCATAGCAATCAATAGAACCAAGGTTTCTTTCATCACCTATGTTTATGACGAAACAAAGCTCGATACGGGAGCAGGAGCGGCATTGGATAAGGTGGAGCGAGAAGATGAGTTTGTTGTAGAAGGGGTTTTCAAAGGCATGCAATCTCGCGTGTACAACACCGGTCGTTATTCGCCGAAAATGGAAAAAGGAGTCCATCATTTTCATGGGCTATTGGCAGATTATTTGGGGCGTTGATGTGGTGAAAAGCGTCTTCTTGTCATTGACTTGTGACTTGAAGGACAAAGCCTTAACTTATTCGAGACATGGAGTACGGAAATCTCATTTTGATCTTGGTCATCGCTTATGTACTCGCGAACATTGTCCTCTATTTTATGCAAGAGCGTTTTCTGTTTAAACCAGAAAAGCTGCCTGATGACTTTGAGTTCAGGTACCCTAATCTCCGATTTGAAGAGTACAATTTGGAGAAGGAGCCTGGTGTTAATATCAATGGCATTCACTTCAAGATCGATCAGCCAAAAGGTGTGGTGATCTACCTGAAGGGAAATTCTAAATCGTTGAAAGGTTGGGGGAAATTTGCCGTCGACTTCACACGCATGGGCTATGATGTACTGATGGTGGATTACCGTGGTTTCGGAAAGAGTACGGGAAGACGGAGCGAAGAAAGTATCAAAGAGGATCTACAGTATGTCTATGATTTGGTAAAAGAGCAGGTGGATGAAAAGTACATCGTGATTTATGGGCGGAGTTTAGGATCCGGCTTTGCATCAAAGATCGCTTCCATCAATCATCCGCGCATGCTGGTGTTGGAATCCCCTTATTATAGCTTGGCCAAAGTAACGAAGCGATACATTCCTTTTATGGTGGTCACCTTGTTTATTAAGTTTCCCATTCGCACGTACAAGTGGCTCAAGTATGTGAAATGTCCGATTAAAATAGTGCATGGGACAAATGATAAGTTGATCCCATTCAGCACAGCAGTTGCTTTGTCAAAGGTCAATGCGAAAAATACGAGACTTTACTCCGTCATTGGTGCCGGTCACAATAACTTGCATACGTTCGAAGAATACCACCGCATGCTAGCGGAGATCATGGATTCAAAATTGCCCGAATCGATTGATCCGGAAAAATCAAGCTTGAATTTCAGAAGAAAGAAAAAGAAGAAAACACTTAATCTTTGAGACGATTGATTTATGTCATAGCAAGCCTGCTCTTTGTGTACATTTTGGGTTTTGTGATCCTCATTTTAATTCAGGAGAGGTTCATATTCTTGGATGATGACCTACCGCAAGATCACCAATTCAATGTGGAGGGTTCATTCGAGGAATTTTTTCTGGAAGGCCCACAGCAAGGGCGTTTAAACGCCTTGCTTGTTAAGGCGGATAGCGCCAAAGGCCTGATCCTTTACTTTCATGGCAATAGAGGAAACCTGACACGCTGGGGCCCTGTTGTCGCTCCCTTGACTAAATTTGGTTATGATGTAGTGGTGATGGATTACCGGGGATTTGGTAAAAGTACCGGAAAAAGAAATCAGAAAAACCTTTTGGCCGATGCATCACTGTTTTATCACTGGGCAAAGGAGCGTTATGCTGAACAGGATATTGTGCTCTATGGTCGCTCGCTAGGCACGGGTATTGCCTCTTATCTAGCACAAGAACATCAGCCCAAACTCCTCATTCTTGAAACGCCCTATTACTCATTGGCCAAGGCTGCACAGCGTTTCTATCCCATTTATCCTTCGAAATTCGCCTTGAAGTATAATTTCAAGTCTTATGAATACCTGCAAAAGGCGAGTTGTAAAGTGCTGATCCTGCATGGGACGGAAGACACGGTGGTCCCCTATGAACAGGGGAAAAGGTTGGCCGAAAGTATGGACGATAAAAAGGTGGAACTCGTCACTTTTGAAGGAGGTCAACATCGTAATCTGGCAGAATTCCCAATGTATTGGCAAACCATTGAGCGGGTGTTATCGAATGAATAAAGGGTTCTTTTCTTGCTTTATTTTGTCAATGCATTTTATCTTACACCATGGAATGGATCGTTAATTTCTTTGGAAATATTCCGACGGAATTTAGAGTAGGTATCTTGGTTGGAGGATTGGTGTTGTTTTGGGTCTTAGAAGGCACCTTACCCTTAGTGGCTTTCAAGTACAAAAAAGTAAGACATGCCGGATTGAATCTCTTTTTCACCTTATGCACGATGATCATCGGCTTTGGCTTGGCGGGTGTATTGTTGGCCGCTTCTGATTTTGTGTCAGAAAAACAATTTGGATTGCTCTACCTAATCGAATTACCCATTTGGGCACAGCTGGTGGTTGGCGTGCTGTTGATGGATCTGATCGGTGCCTATTTCATTCATTGGACAGAGCACAAGGTGAAATGGATGTGGAAATTTCATGTGGTGCATCATTCTGATACCACAGTTGATGTGACCACTGGATTGCGTCATCACCCAGGGGAAACGGTTTTCAGAATAGGCTTTACCATTCTTGCGGTAATCGTGATCGGTGCTCCCATGTGGATCATTATGTTCTACCAAAGCATGTCTGTTTTATTTGCTCACATTACCCATGCCAATATCAACATGCCAAAGGGGCTAGATCGTGCCTTATCTTGGGTGTTCATTACTCCTTTAATGCACAAAGTACATCATCACTACAAGCAGCCGTTGACTGACACCAACTATGGGAATATCTTTTCCTTTTGGGACCGAATGTTTGGAACATTCGCTCAGGTTGAAGATACCAAGGATTTGGTCTATGGAGTAGACACCCATATGGATGCTTCAGAGAATGATAAAATGGGCAATCTGCTCAAAATTCCTTTTCAGCCTTACCGCACACCTGAAGGAAAGTAGGGTCTTTATGGGTCAATCTTCCCTTTGCTCACTAAGGTCTGTGGTTAGCGGGATGATCCAACTGGCATACCCGAAATTGGGTTTGGGGAAAGAAGTCAAGTCGACATTAGGGTCTACGATGTGCTGGTATTCACGGCCATTCAAAGAAGCCAAGGCGTCTACATAGACTTCCACGTCTACGCCTTTTGCTGCATATGTTTTCTTGAGGAAATCGGCAAATTCCCAGATCATGTAAGGTTTTCCATCCATGTTTTCGATCTGCCAACCTTCTAAGTACTCATAAGAGTCAATTTCGGTGATGGCTCCATCAGTTTTGTCTTTTACAAAGAAGGTGGTGTCGCCTTTTTTACTTCTCAGTTTCATGTGCCAGCTGTAGCGGTGCCCTTCTTCTGTCCAATGCACATTGCCCGGTATAACCAAATGGCGGAAAGGAAGAATGAGCTGAATGGCACAAAAAATAGAAATGCCAATAAGTATGGGTTGTCGATTTACACCTGAAACATAGTCCTCAAATGCCTTAATGTATTCTTTCGTGATGAGTAATTTGTGTTTGTTCTTAAAGAAATTACGGAAGTGTCTTGGCCAACTTGGGTCAAAGAATAGGGTGGTCGCAATCATCATGAACCAAGGGAAAATACCAATGGTGAACAGCTCAGAATTCATCAAATGAAAAAGGGCAATGGCGATGAAACCGGCTTTTCTAGTCTTTTTCCACAAGAGGGCCGGAACGATCAACAGATCGAGTAGCAGTCCAGAATATGACATGATCAAGATCATCCAATACTCCGTAAAATAGGGACCTATGATCGGAAAGTCGAGGTCTCCCAAGAGCCAGATGCGAAGGGGGTAGCCTTGGAGCCAATCAGGATTGATCTTGGCTACTCCACCGAAAAAGTAAGGGACAGCAAGAAGGAATCGGATCATCCACAAACACCAGCCCTCGATCACCGGACTTTTGATCTGTTTCCAAATGCGTGCATCGACGGAATAATAACGATTTGCCGGAATAAAGATCATGACAAAGCTGATCAGAACAACCAAATAGAAATGGTTAAGGTATCGTCCTTGCTCTAGCAGAAAGGTATAGGTAAAACCTAAAAAGAAAAGAACTGTACTGATCCGATAGAGAAATCCAAAAGCGATGAAAAGACCTAAAAGACCCAATAGTATCCAAAGAATGTGCATGGCCGTACCACCCATTGGAGAAAAGTGGAAAGGTCCGTAAGAAAAGTTCCAGAGCGGTTCTACCCAATACCGATTGATCCAATCATGACGAAAGTAACGGGTGACTTCCGATAAAGCCAAACCCAATGCGGAATAGAACTACCGCAGCAATATCGACGGGAGCGAAGAGGTTCTTCCAATTGCCTTTACCCCACACTTCATGGAGTTCGCCTTTTAATAAGCTGTTCATGCCTTTACTTCTGGTTGAGCTTGAAGATAAAAAGCCAAGTGGAAAAACCAGAAAGAGCGAACGCTAAATCTACAGTGGAATCGAGTGATCAATAGCGTAACTCGAATCCTGTAGGTTCAGGAGACTGAAATCCTATCGGCAGTCGGTAATGGTCTTTTCTAGAATGCCCATCACTTTTTCGGTGTTCATGCCGGCCAAAGAGGCAGGAAATCCTACCGATAAGTTTTCAATGCGCAGGGTTTGTGCTTCTTGATCAAAGGCAAAGTCTAAGGATATGCCATTCTTTGAGAGGTATCCCGAGCTGCCTTCGAGCGTAATGCCCTGACTGCTGAGCTTATTCTTTAAGCTATCAAAAACCGCTTCACTGACTTTTTCAAATGTCTTGTTCATCGTCTTCTTCGTCTTCGGTTAGCTCGGATAAAGGGGTTAGATTATCAGGTATTTTTTGCTCTCCTGTATGATGAAAAACTTCAATGATCGGTGATTCTTTGATCTCCGGCACAGCAAAAGTGGTCAGCATGTTATTCAACGCCTCGTGGATCCGGTCATAGGCTTGACTAACATTCTCGGCATGAATGATCATGATGTTGGATACTTTTTTCTCTTTCCCGCTATCGGCATCTGTGATCAAGTAGGTGATCTTCACTTGATAAAAAACATCGCCTCCAGGGTATTCAAAAACGTCCACGATCCTCGATTTGGTGATGCTGGTCACAATGAATTCCCCCATCACTCGTTGTCCCATTTCCTCGTAAATGCGCGCTTCTGCTTCGGTAAAAGACAAAGCATCGGTGAGGTATGCTTCATTCACATTCTTTATGCGACCTTGATCGTCTTGTTTTTGGTATTTGACTTTGCAGGTGAACCAGGTTTTCATATCCTTTTGAATTTGGGAAGGCGAAGATAAGGGCTTAGTGCTTAGACCCAAGCCAGAAGTGTCAAGAAAATTACAAAGTGCTTCTCACTTGTGGCTTACAGCTTTTTAAACCAATTTCGCTTTATGAGTCAGGTATTTCCTTATAAAAGTGACATCGTCATCACTACTTTTCCTATGCAGGCCGATGCCCTGGCAACAGAGGTGCGTAACCTGGGTTATGCAGTCCAGTACCAAAGCCTCACAGAGGTAGAGATCAATGGATATTTTGATGAATGCCTGCGGCTCAACATGTATTTGCGAACAGCGGGCAGGGTGCTCTGGCAAATTCAACGGTTCCGCGCGAATACAGCCAATGACCTGTACAAAAGGGTCAAGGCCATTGAATGGGAAAAATTTATTCCTGTAGATAGCTATTTCACCATTACCTCTTATGTGAAAAACGAGTTCATCAAAGATGACCGTTTTGCAAATGTTCGGGTAAAGGATGCGATTGCCGACCGCTTCATGGAAAAGTTTGGCAAACGTCCGGATTCGGGTCCATCACGCGATCAAGTGGTGATCCATTTGTACTGGAAAGAAGAGAAAGTAAGGATCTATTTTGATACCTCTGGCAATTCCATCGCTAAGCATGGCTATCGAAAAATCCCTTTTAAAGCCCCTATGATCGAGTCCTTGGCTTCCTCTACCATCATAGCTTCCGGCTGGGATCTGAATTCGCATTTCGTGAATCCGATGTGTGGCTCAGGTACCTTGGCCATTGAGGCAGCCATGATGGCGACCAATACGGCACCCGGCATGTATCGCGAACATTTTGGTTTTATGCACCTCAATGGGTACGACGCCGAAAGCTGGGAGAATTATTATCGATTGGCCAATTTGCAGGCCAAGGAAAGCTTGGATTTTAAGATCATTGCTACAGACATCAGTAAAAAGGCCTTGTGGGCGGCGAAGGAAAATGCAAAGATCGCCCAGGTAGATCACCTGATCGAGTTCCATCAGTGCGATTTTCAAGAAACTCCCGTCCCTGAAGCACCCGGTGTCGTTTTTATGAATCCGGAATACGGCGAACGACTAGGGGAGGAAAAGATATTGGAAGGTACCTACCAACAGATCGGTGATTTTCTTAAACAGAAATGTCAAGATTATGATGCGTTTGTTTTTACTGGTAACATGAATTTGGCCAAATTCATTGGGCTAAGAACTTCCGCTCGAATTCCCTTTATGAATGCAAAAATTGAATGTAGATTGTTGAAGTACGAAATGTATAGAGGTACTAAGAAACAAAAAGATTGAAATTTTTTAGATCAGTCATTCACAGCTTTCCGCTTAAACTCCTGCTTGTCCATGTCAAGTACAATCAGGTGTTGTTGGTTTATTGGCTGATCTTGTTTGGTATTGTCGAAGGAAAATTTGGAAGAAGCCTGGGCATTCCTTTTTTATTGTTAGACCCCATTTACCTTGGAGAAGTTGGCTTTTTAGGGCCTTTCATTCTAGGGCTGACGTTGGGAGGGTTTTCAATGGCCTTCAACATTACCAGCTATATTCTCGACGGTTTTCGGTTTCAGTTTTTGGGCACCCTGCCACGGCCTTTTGCACACTTTTGTCTAAATAATTCGCTGATTCCGCTCAGTTTCTTGTTGTTTTATGTCTACAAGATCATTGATTTTCATCGGTCAGCTTCACTCTATTCGATCGCAGAGTCTTCTGAGATCATTGGCGGCTTGCTCATGGGCTATTTGGTCATGCTGACCACGCTGTTTACGTATTTTAGATTAACTAATCGCGACATCGTTAAGGTCTTGGCTAAGCGGAAGGGAAAGAGCAAGGCCAGGAGCAATGTCGATCGACTGAATGCATTTCGTCAGTTAAAAAAACTAAAGCGAAAGCCAGTGCGCGCCGAAAGTTATCTCTCCCTCAAATTCAAATGGTTTTCAACGCGCCGTTTTGAATCAAGGTACGAACGCATTTCAATTCTTGGTATTTTCAAACAAAACCAGCGCAATGCGATCATTGCAGAGCTTTTTCTGATCCTGGTGGTGTTTGGTATTGGTGTCTTTCAGGATACCGATGTGTTTCAGGTTCCCGCCGGTGCTTCGTTCACCTTGTTGCTTACCGTCTTCGTAATGGCCACTGGCGCCTTGAGTTTCTGGTTGCGCTCTTGGGTAGTCTCTACATTGATCCTCTTGCTCTTCGCCTTGAATATTTACTCGAGTGAATTCAACGCGGGCTACGTCTACCCGGCCTTTGGATTGGATTACCAAAAGGAGCCAACCGCCTACAACTTAGAAAAGTTGAATGCCTTAGCTTCGCCGCAGGCAGTAGAGGAGAGCAAGCAATACTGGATACAGATGCTTGAAAACTGGAAGGCGAAGACCGGAAAGGAAAAACCACGCATGATGCTCGTGGCCGTTAGTGGCGGTGGACAACGGGCTGCACTGTGGACCACCACGGCTATGCAACATGCAGATTCTGTGTTGAACGGACAGCTCATGCAAGAAACCTTCCTGATCACCGGAGCCTCCGGTGGATTGGTTGGAGCAGCATTCTATCGTGACCTTTACTGGAAGGACGCGAAGCCCAATAGCCGGACACACTTGACTCAAGTGAGCAATGAAATTTTGAATCCACTCATTTTCACCCTGTTGGTGAATGACCTGTTCTTCAAAGTAAATAGTTTCGATTATGCCGGACAGCGCTATAAACGAGAAAGGGGCTTCGTTTTTGAAGAGAGCTTGAAGGATAACATGAACGGGATGCTGGATCGACCGATCAGCGCTTACCGTGAACCAGAATTTAAGGGAGACATTCCCAAACTGCTGGTCATTCCTCTGATCACAAATGACGGTAGAAAACTATACATTTCCCCGCATCCGGTGGGCTTGTTCAATGAACGAGACGAAGCCAATTCCTTGGTCCAAGGTGTTGACCTGAGGGATCTATTGAAAGGGCATCAGCCCGATAGTCTTCGCTTTCTCACGGCCTTGCGCATGAGTGCGACCTTTCCTTATGTTGTACCGACCATTACCTTACCCACGGAGCCTCCCGTTCAAATTGCGGATGCAGGCATCTCCGATAATTACGGCATCGTCGATGCATTAATTTTCTTGAATAAATTCGAAGACTGGATCAAAGAGAATACCTCTGAAGTGGTGTTGTTGACCATTCGGGATTCGAAAAAACAAGAGGAATTGCAAGCACCTGAGCAACTCAACATTCTACAACGCTTTTTCTCACCCATACAATCGGTGTATAAAAGCTGGGACAAGGTCCAGACCATCAAAAACGACCAATGGTTTGAAATGACAAAAGAAGGTTTTGGAGCGCATTTGCGAAGAGTGGAATTGCAGTATGGCGTGCTCGATGAGAACAGGGCTTCACTCAGTTGGCGTCTTACTGAAATAGAAAAAAAGGACATTTTAGAATCCATCCATACACCGGAAAACAAAGAGGCTTTGGAGTTACTCAAAAAGTAAACCTGCCGCTTATCAATACTGCCTAACAACTGTTAGGAAGTAAAGTCATTTTGCCTAAATTTGCCATCGAAACGGAGAATTATGCAGGAAGTAGCACCTTATCAACCCAAGAACAAAGTAAGAATTGTCACCGCTGCCTCGCTATTTGATGGACACGATGCTGCCATCAACATCATGCGCAGAATTATTCAAGCCACAGGATGTGAGGTCATTCATTTAGGACACGATCGTTCGGTTGAAGAGGTGGTCAATACGGCCATTCAAGAAGATGCACAAGCCATTGCCATGACCTCTTATCAAGGGGGGCATAACGAGTACTTTAAATACATGCATGATCTGCTGAATGAGAAAGGCGCTGGCCATATCAAGATCTTCGGAGGTGGAGGAGGGGTGATCCTCCCTGAGGAGATCAAAGAACTCATGGACTATGGAATCACAAGGATCTATTCTCCCGATGATGGCCGTGAAATGGGCTTACAAGGCATGATCAATGACATGGTCGAAAAGTGCGATTTCCCAACTGGTCAGCACTTGAATGGTGAGGTCAATCAATTAAAAGAGAAAGAAGTAACGGCCATTGCGAAATTGATCTCTGCAGCCGAGAATTATCCGGAAGAATCGAAAGAGCAGTTGGTCAAGGTACATGAATTAGCAAGTGCCGGGGAAACGCCCGTGTTGGGTATTACCGGAACGGGTGGTGCCGGAAAATCTTCGCTGGTCGATGAGTTGGTCAGGCGGTTTTTGATCGATTTTGAGGACAAAAACATTGCGATCGTTTCAGTAGATCCTTCGAAAAGAAAAACAGGCGGTGCCCTTTTAGGGGATAGAATCCGCATGAATTCGATCAATAACAATCGGGTATACATGCGTTCGCTCGCCACTCGCCAATCTAATCTTGCCCTTTCGAAGCATGTGAAAGAGGCGATTCAAGTATTGAAGGCTGCAGCCTATGACCTGATCATTCTGGAGACGTCTGGCATTGGCCAGTCCGATACGGAAATATTAGATCACTCCGACGTATCGCTTTACGTCATGACTCCGGAATATGGGGCAGCGACGCAGCTAGAAAAGATCGATATGCTAGATTTTGCTGATGTCATTGCCCTGAATAAATTCGATAAAAGAGGAGCGCTGGATGCATTACGCGATGTGAAAAAGCAATACCAACGCAACCATGGGCTATGGCACGATGATATTGACAGCATGCCCGTTTACGGAACAATAGCCTCGCAGTTCAACGATCCGGGGATGAATAGCCTCTACAAAGTGATCATGGATAAGTTGGTAGAACAAACAGGCGTCAACCTGAAATCTACGTTCGAGATCACCAACGAAATGTCGGAAAAGATCTTTGTGATTCCACCCAAACGAACGCGCTACCTTTCTGAGATCGCAGAAAACAATAGGGCTTACGACGAGAAAGCCTTAACACAGGCAGAAGTAGCTGATAAACTCTATGGATTGCATCGTTCGATCGAGACGATGAAGGAAACGAATATCGCCGATAAAGATCGTTTGATCAAAGGCTTGCAGGAATCCTTTGAGCAAGTGAAACTGGATCTGGACCCTTACAATTGGCAGCTCATTGAGCAATGGGAAGAGAAGAAAAAGAAATACACAGACCCTGTTTATAGCTTCAAGGTTAGAGATAAGGAGATCAAAATTAAGACACACACCGAATCACTATCGCATACACAAATCCCCAAGGTGGCCTTACCAAAATACAAGTCCTGGGGAGATGTCTTGAGGTGGTCTTTACAAGAAAATGTGCCAGGTGAATTCCCTTACACCGCAGGTATCTATCCTTTTAAACGAGAAGGCGAAGATCCAACGAGAATGTTTGCCGGGGAAGGAGGACCTGAAAGAACGAATCGTCGTTTCCACTATGTGAGCTTGGGCATGCCTGCTGCTCGCTTAAGTACTGCATTCGATTCGGTAACACTTTACGGCAACGACCCGGATTACCGACCTGATATTTATGGTAAGATCGGAAACTCGGGCGTAAGCATTTGTTGCTTGGATGATGCCAAGAAATTGTACTCTGGCTTTAATTTATCTGATCCTACGACCTCGGTTTCCATGACGATCAATGGCCCTGCACCGATGTTGCTCGGCTTCTTTATGAATGCTGCCATCGATCAGCAGTGTGAGTTGTACATCAAAGAAAATGGATTAGAGCAGGAGATAGAAGATAAAATAAAAGCGATCTATGAGGAGAAAGGGGTAGACAGACCTAGCTACCAAGGAGAGCTACCGGAAGGGAATGATGGCCTGGGTTTAATGCTCTTAGGAGTTACAGGAGATCAAGTGTTGCCAACTGAGGTGTATCAAAAAATCAAAGCGCAGACCCTTTCTGTTGTGCGCGGTACGGTACAGGCCGATATTTTGAAAGAGGATCAGGCGCAAAATACTTGCATCTTCTCTACGGAATTTGCCCTTCGCTTAATGGGTGATGTGCAACAATACTTTATTGATGAGGCCGTGAGAAATTTCTATTCGGTCTCTATTTCAGGTTATCATATCGCGGAAGCGGGAGCAAATCCAATTTCTCAGCTCGCCTTTACCTTGGCCAATGGCTTTACTTACGTAGAGTACTACTTGAGCAGGGGAATGGACATCAATAAATTTGGTCCTAACCTGTCGTTCTTCTTTTCGAATGGTATCGATCCGGAATATGCAGTGATCGGTCGAGTCGCCAGAAGAATTTGGGCGAAGGCGTTGAAGGAGAAATACGGAGCCAATCCAAGAGCACAGATGCTGAAGTATCATATCCAGACTTCTGGGCGTTCACTGCATGCGCAGGAGATCGATTTTAATGACATCCGAACTACTCTTCAGGCCTTGTATGCGATCTACGACAATTGTAATTCTTTGCATACCAACGCCTATGACGAAGCCATTACCACACCAACGGAGGAGTCTGTGCGTAGGGCAATGGCCATTCAGCTGATCATCAATAAAGAGCTAGGGCTGGCGAAAAATGAGAACCCACTGCAAGGGTCATTCATCATTGAGGAACTCACAGACTTGGTGGAAGAGGCGGTATTACTTGAATTTGACCGCATTACTGAACGAGGAGGTGTCTTGGGTGCCATGGAAACCATGTACCAGCGTTCTAAAATCCAGGAAGAATCCTTGTACTACGAGACCTTGAAGCATACGGGAGAGTTCCCGATCATTGGTGTCAATACCTTCTTGAGTTCAAAAGGCTCTCCGACCATTTTACCTAAAGAAGTGATCCGAGCCACTACCGAAGAAAAGGAGTACCAGATCAACATGTTAGGGAATTTGCATAAAGGTAATGAATCGAAAGCGGCTGAAATGATCAAGAGAGTACAGCGGGCTGCGGTACAGAACAAGAACATCTTTGAAGAGCTGATGGAAGCCTGTAAATATTGTTCGCTGGGCCAGATCACGGCAGCACTCTTCGAGGTAGGTGGACAATACCGCAGAAACATGTAGAGGCGTTCCTCATAGTTAAAAGGAGATTGTTTCTCCTCCCGATATGCTTGGGGATCTTTGCAATGACGAAAGAACTAAAATCGAATCGTCACGGCTAGCCTGCCTGTAAGGGTAGGTCACGAAGCGGTCTGTTCCTCTTGTCTATTTCTTCACAGCGGCTAACATGCCATCGAGATCTGTTTTATCATAGGCTGTGCCTTGCATGACCATGTGGGCGATGGATTGCGTATTGCGGATGTCTTCAAGCGGATTTCCATCGAGAATTAGGAGGTCTCCGGATTTCCCGACCGCTAAGCTTCCGTATTCATCTTCCACACCCAAGAACCGGGCGCCATTGATCGTTGCGGCCTGAATAGCCCCAATCTCCGGGATTCCCGCAGCTACCATGGCCTGTAATTCTTGATGCAATGAGATGCCCGGGTAAACGTAACTGTTGGATGCGCCACAATCCGAGCCTGCCATCAATTGAACTCCGGCATGGAATAGTTTTGGTGCCAATTCGATGAAGGATTGATTCAAGTTTTGACGCATTGTTGCGAATGATTCACTTGCCCGCATCGCACTTTGTATTCTTCCTTGATAAGTCTCGATAATCCCGTCCCCTATGTAGTCGAGGTATGGGTCGTTCGAATGGTCGGTTGTCTTGATGTTGGTGAGTGTATTGCCAATAAAAAGGGTCGGTGTGACGTAGGTGTCATTTTCTCTCAACAGGTTGAAAGTGGCATTTTCTTGTTCTGTAGTTGTGGAGGCCATTAAGCGATTCATAGAACCCCAAAAATTTGCTCTTCCGGCAATGTTGTCGTCGGTCACGGCTTGTTCCTCAGCGGACGAGCCTTTCAATGCATAGTAAAGGTGTTCCACAGAACCAAGCCCAGCGGTAACGGCTTCTTCCAGGGTCACCGTAAAAGGCATATGCCCAGAGGTTCGAATCCCGCGTCTTTTGGCTTCTTCTAGCACCCAGATGTAGGCGTCCCTCGAGATGCGGCTATCATAAAGTTTGATAAAATCAACCCCCATGTTGATCAACGAATCTACCGCTGCTTCGGCATCTGTCTGAGTGACCACGGGTATTGATCCTGCCCAGGTAGCGCCAGGTCCATCCAATTTAGGGCCAGAAGTAAAGATCTTAGGTCCAACAAGCGAACCCGCCTCGATCTCATCTTGCCACTCGAAGATCTTGTTTGTCATATCGCCTCCAGCCTCTCGAACTCCGGTAATGCCATTGGCCACAAAGAGTGGGATCAGGTTTTTATTCTCATCAACCAGTGCTTCGCCACCTCGAAAATGAATGTGCATGTCCCATAAGCCCGGGATGACATATTTTCCTTTGGCGTCGATCGTTTCTGTGGCCAAATAGGTTTTGGAATAGTCGTTATCGATGAATTCAATCTTTCCATCCACTATGCCAATTTGATGGTCGGAGAGGATGTTGCCAGAGTTTACATCGATCAGCTCTGCATGGGTGATCAAGAGGTCTACGGATGTGCTTTGGGTACAAGAAAAGGCGAACAAAAAGGCAAAGAGTAGGGAGATCAATCGTATCATGCTAATGATTTTAAGAAATGTAAGAAAAATTACAGACCATCTTCGCTGGAGTTTGTTGGGTGGTTTTCCTATTTTCAATCACCTAATGCGTACTACCATCCTTCGGTTTGGATTGATTATCGCTGCTCTTTTGATTCTGTTTGAATTGAGTAAAGTGGCTGCCTTCGTTCCAGAAATTTCATCGGACTTGATCTTGGCACTTACAGGAGCGGCTTTTATTGGCTTAGGAATCTATGTGGGCTTAATGTTTCGAAAGGAGAAGATCATAGAAGTTGCGCCTTCGGTTGAAATCGATCGAGACAAGATAAAGGCCTTGGGCTTGAGTGAAAGAGAACTGGAAGTATTGCAAGCTATGGCCGATGGTGAGTCAAATGTAGGGATAGGGAACAGACTCTTCGTTTCCGAAAGTACCATCAAAACGCATGTTTCAAATATATTCGTGAAACTTGATGTAAAGCGCAGAACGCAAGCGGTCACCAAGGCGAAAGAGTTACGAATCATCAACTGACCCGTCATTCCCGTGAAAACGGGAATCTCATCAAATGAACCCTTTCTCAAATGAGATCCCACATATTTTTCTTTGCAGAAGAAAATGCATAGAAATATCCTGGAATGATGGCAAAATGATTGCTGGTGAATCATTTACCACTTCAATCTAGCTCCTTCCAGCGTCATCCTACTTTCGTATGATTTTAGTATTTTGGTACGAAAGTATGAATGATTTTTTTGTCGATTCCTGCTGATTTGGGCAAACAAAAATTTTTAGCTCATGAATCCATTTATTCAAAAATTCGGAATTATTTCAGTTGCCATCATCTTTGGTGTCAATTTACTTTCGCTCGCCATAGTGGGCACAGACGCGGAAGCTTTTGGTTTAGGCGAAGTCATCGGTTACGCCACCATACTTGTGGCAGAATTATGAATTCTACTGGCCATTGTGCAATACAAAAAGCAATTGGGTGGCGTCATCAGCTTTGGCCAATCCATGAAGTTGGGTTTGGGCATAGCCACACTGGGTGGCCTGACTTTTGGAATTTACAACGCCATTTATGTAATCTGGATCGACCCTTTGTTCAATGAGCGGTATTTCGCTTATTCCATGAATTTGGACATGAATGCTGCGGATTTCCCTGAACAATACGCAATTTTTGCTGCCGAACAGGGTGTTTTCCTATCCGTTCCTTTTCAATCATTTCTGATGTTCATGACAGTTTTCTTGATCGGGATAGTGATCAGTGTCATTGGCGGTTTGATATTTCAATCTAAAGGAAAAGTTTCTGCCGCTTAGGACTTCAAGTTTATTTTGCCAGATTTGAGGGAAATGAAAAAGGTAATTCTTCTGCTCTGCATCTCCCTCGTACTGGCTTGTCAAGAACAGACGGACGATTATACGCAGGAGATCAGGGCCTATCGAGAGGAGCAGAATGCGAAGTTCTTAGCAGAAAAAAGCTCTCCGCTTAGCGCCGCCGAACGACAGCAATTTACAGGGCACGAGTACTTCCCAATTGATGAAGCCTATCGAGTCAAGGCGCGTTTTGAGGCAACGCCAGATGCGAAGCCTTTTCAGCTGGGGACGAGTACCGGCGGAACACAATTGTATAGGCGGCTAGGGATACTTCATTTTGACATTGAAGGGCAGCCTCAGACATTAGAAGCCTATTTGAGGGTCCAGGGCTTTGGTTTAGCAGCTAAAGTCAACTACGTCTTTTTACCCTTGATCGATGCAACTTCGGGGTTCAGCACCTACGATGCAGGGCGCTATTTGCACTTTGACAAGATCCCAGAAGGGAAAGAGTGGATCATAGATTTTAACAAACTCTACAATCCACTCTGTGCCTACAACCCGAACTATGAATGTCCAATGGTACCAAGCCCAAACCACCTCGATGTTGCCATAAAGGCCGGCGTTAAAGGATATTGGCAAACCGAAGAGTTCAAGTGATTCAGGTTAACAAGGCTCACTCTTGAACTAACTATTTATTCCAAAACACAGCTGCCATTAAAGTCTGACGCATTGAACTGCGTTTTTGCATTTCCAACCAGTGCCCCTTTGGTCACCTCAATGGTCAGTTGATTGCTACCCGAGCGCTTGGGTGAGCAATACTCCAAAAGGTAGTAGCTATTTGCTCTGCCACTGATCAGGTCGCCGATCTCCTGAAAACGATCCAATAGTTCGCCAATGTTTGAGGCAGAAACAAAGCTCGTTTTCCCTATCTCGCGCAAGATCCGTTCATCGATCTCGCCACCCAGGCCAATGGTATAAAGGGCCAAGTCAGGATCCGCATTTTTGACGGATTCAGCAGCTTGACCACGCGTATTTCGGTTGGCTTGGTCTGTTCCGTCCGTAAAAATGACCAATGCGCTGGAGGCGATTTCATCCAGTTGCCTGGTTTGAGACAGTTTGGTGCTTGCTACTTCAATGCCTTGAATGACTGCGCCATAAAGATTAGTCGAGTTGTCGGCACTCATTTCAGGGCTTATGCCATCAATGGCATTTTTGAGTGTGGTGGAATGGGTAGATGTGCCTTGCAATTGCTTGATGTTTGCTGCTCCATCGAACCACCAGATGTCCATTTTAATGGCTTGTGCATTGACCTCGCTCTCAGCAGGGATCACTTCATCGATAAAGCCTTTGGCTGCATCCTTCAAGGCGGCAAGACTCTCGCCTTGGAGCACGGAGCCGCTGAGGTCAAGCATGAGGGTGATGTGGTAGTCAAAGACCTGCTCGTTGGGTTGAATTTTACGAGTCGCCTCAAAGGCCGATATCTTCGATCCATTCTCGTAGATGCTGAAATCTGCTTCTGTCAGGCCGGCAATCCCTTTGCCGGCCCCATCTTCCACCCGAAAAAAGACCGATACATTGGATGGAAGGTTGACAAATTGATCTTCAATCCGCACGGTAAGACTTGGTCTCTGGTCGTCATCACTCCCACATGCGGTTACTACGAATAAAGAAATAAGACCGAATAGGCTACGTGTTAATTGCTTCATATGCTTAGTGTTTTAGGTAGTGAGAAAACAGGAAACTTATGGGCTTATTGTACTGTTAGTGCAATAATTGATTTAAATTTACTTTCCAGACCTATTGCTATACTATGAAGACAACAACCACGTTACTAGGAGATTATGAGTTTGAAGCAGAGAACCCGAGCGGGCACAAAGTGCATATCGACATGCGACCCGAAGGTGAGAAGGTAAGCCAGTCACCTACCGAGCTGTTGTTATCTGCTGTTTCTGGCTGTGCCTCAGTAGACCTGGTGGCGATGTTGAAAAAAAGAAAGCGAACGGTTCATGGATTAAGGGTTGAAGCTGAAGGTGTTAGAAAGGAAGAACATCCCCGTTCTTTCACACACATCAAGTTGCATTTTATTTTAGACTCACCGGATGCCAAGCAAGAAGAGTTTGAGAAACTAGGGCATTTGGCCGCCACCAAATACTGTTCGGTTGCCGGAACCTTGAATTCTGAGGTAGAACATACATTTCAGATCAATCGATAAGCCGCATTAAACTTTTAAGGGGCAGCTAGAGTCTAAGAGCCAAATCATGCGCTATGCAACTCAGTCCTGTTCAGATCAATCATCTTTACAATCGAGCGTGCTTTGGCTTGTCGTTCACGAGGTTTCAAGAACTTGATACGGCGTCTCATGAACAGGTCATCGCAACACTCTTCACAAGAGCCTATCAAACCGATGCCTTAAAAACCTTTGGTCCATCACCGCAGGCGACAATCCTGCAACGGGTAAGAGGCGGAGAGATCACAAGAGAAGAAGCCAGACAACTGGTGCAGCAAGAAATGCGGTCGTCCAGAGAGAAGATCAGGAACTTGAACTTGGAATGGATCGACAAGATGCAGGCTTCTAATTCAGCTGGGATCGAAAAACTGGTGTATTTCTGGCATGATCATTTTGGCGTGCGGGTACTCAATGGTTACCTGGCTCAAGAGCACAATAATACTTTGCGCAGGCATGCACTGGGCAGCTACAAAGAGTTGCTTCGTGCAGTAGCACAGGATGGCGCCATGCTCAATTTTCTCAATAATCAGCAGAATGTAAAGTCCAAACCGAATGAGAATTTTGCACGAGAGCTGTTGGAGTTGTTTACGCTGGGTAGAGGAAATTATACGGAACAAGATGTGAAAGAAGCCGCACGTGCCTTCACCGGTTGGCGAATCGATCGAAGAACCAATCGCTTTGTTTTTGATCAACGCAACCATGATGACGGGCGCAAACGCTTTCTGGGTAAAGAAGGTACGTTTGATGGCAATGATATCATCGATATACTCTGCGATGATCGCAGAACGGCCTATTTTTTAGCGAAAAAACTCTATGCCTTTTACGTGTCGGATGTGCCCAATGAGGCGCATATCGAAGCCATGGCGACATACTACTATGCCAATAACTACCAGACCGACGCCCTGCTTCGCTTTACTTTCGTTCAACCTTGGTTCTATCAAGAGGAGCAAGTACAGTCAAAGATCAAATCTCCGCTGGAACTGATCAATGGGTTAGAAACGCAGCTTGGGCTTTCCTTCGGAAATGCAGCGGGCTGGCTATTGCTTCAGCGTAATTTTGCACAGGTCATGTTTTATCCTCCGAGCGTGGCCGGCTGGCCAAAAGGGCAGGAGTGGATCGACAGCAGTTCGCTGGTAAATCGGATGAAGTTACCGGCCATCATGGTTGGATTAGACCGTATTCAAGAGGAAGAGAGCCCTGAACTCGATGCCACCGATCCTTTCCAGCAAATTGACCGTAAGAAGGTGATGCAATCGGCCGAATTAGGCCTCTGGGCTTATGAGCTTCCGCCAATCACTGAAGAAGAGCAGGTTAATTTGGTGGTACGCTACATGTTTACCAAGCCCTTGCCAACTCCGCTTAAGCAAAGAATAGCAACTGAATATGTCCAACAGCCTGACACCAAGAAGAAAAATTGGTTGTTCATGACCTTGGCCTCTTTACCTGAATATCAAATGAGTTAAGCATGAAACAGAAAAGAAGAGATTTTTTAAAACAGAGTTCGCTGCTAGCTGCCGGCACCTGGTTAGTACCTCATTTCCTTCAGGCTCAAGGTGTTCAGGGGCACAGTTTTCAGGGCAAGCGCTTGATCGTGATACAGCTATCAGGAGGCAATGATGGATTGAATACCATTGTACCCTTTGAAAATGATCTATACTATAAGGCAAGGCCGGCCTTGGCTCTGAAGAAGTCAGAAGTATTGCCGCTAGATCAGCAATTGGGATTTCACCCTTCCCTCAGTGCGTTGCGTCCGTTATTTGAGCGGGGTGAAATGAGCATTGTGAATGGGGTAGGCTATCCAAACCCTGATCGTTCGCATTTTCGCTCGATGGACATCTGGCACTCGGCGAGCAACAGCAGTGAATATTGGCAAACCGGATGGCTTGGTCGTTACTTGGATGCACAGTGTGAATTTCCCCATCAAGCCATTGAACTCAATAATTCACTCGATTTGGCAATGAAAGGTGAGCGAATGAAGGGATTGGCCATGAGCAACCCGCAGCAGATGATTCGTGATGTCAATACCGGGTATAACCGGCAGTTGGCAAAAATCGCAAAAGAGCATCATGCGCATGAGCACGAAGGTGTTGGCTACCTCTACAAAACTTTGCTCGAATCGGTCAACTCTGCAGACTATTTACAAGAGCAACTGGGCAAAAAGGGAAGTGCTACACGGTCCACGCCCCAATCACAGTTTGCCAATCATCTGAAAACCATTGTGCAAATGATCAATACAGGTCTAGAGACGCAAGTATACTACACACAGTTGGGAGGGTTTGATACCCATGCCCAGCAAAAGAATCAGCAGGCTCGCTTGTTAAAACAGTATGCAGATGGAGTCAGCTATTTGGTGGATGAATTAAAAGCGGCGGGCGAATTTAAAAATACCTTGATCATGACGTTCTCTGAATTTGGTCGACGGGTAGGTCAAAATGCGAGTCAAGGAACGGATCACGGAACGGCGAATAACCTGTTTTTGATT
Source organism: Roseivirga sp. YIW32 (assembly GCF_057219245.1). NCBI lineage: Bacteria > Pseudomonadati > Bacteroidota > Cytophagia > Cytophagales > Roseivirgaceae > Roseivirga > Roseivirga sp. YIW32. The sequence continues at coordinate 262,097 of NZ_JBXVVG010000001.1, forward strand.
GGCGACTCCGTTTCGGGAGGGTTCTACAATGACCTGCCTGATTTGTCAGATCTCGACAACGGTGACCTCAAGTATAGCATCGACTTTAGGCGAGTTTACGCTACTGTTTTACAGAATTGGTTGAACGCAGATGCGCGATCGATCTTGAAAAAGGAGTTTAGTCCACTAGATGTGATCAAGTCTTAAGAAAGAAGCGAACGAATCCTTACTTTTGAGGCCGTTATGCGCATACTCAAAGAGATTCTCAATAAGCCCTGTAAGGTCACTGTGTTTTCATGGAATGAGAAGTACCTCATCAAACTGGAACATTTCGGTATGGAGCAAACCTTTAAGGTGAGCGAATTTGATGTGCTCGAACAAGAGCTAGATGAAATTCTTTCCGACGAGTTCATGACAGAAGCGATGAACAGATTTCAGGAGATGGCCGATTCCCTTGGCCGATCCTTGTCGAAGCTCTAGAGATTCTTCTTAATTTAGATGGCATGAGTAACCTGTCGCTCGTCTATGTATTGATCTTTGCCTTGTTGATGGCCATCACACTGGCGGTCTTGTTCTATTTTAGAGTAAGACGCCAATCCGGCATGCTCCAAAAAGTTGGTGCCAAAGCGCAGCGTACACGAAAGAATTTAGAGCACCTGATGATGCATACCTCTGATTTTGCTTACAAATACAATGAAAAAGGAGAGGTGTTCTATGCGTCAGAAAACGTCGGTAGAATATTTGGGTTTAGCCTGACAGAGCCATTACATTTTACAGACATCGTTACGGATAGCCCGCAGAACAAAGATGTATGGAAGCACATGAAGCGTGTGTTCAGTACGGGGCAGATCAAAAAAGACTCTTATGAGATTGAGGCAAAAGACGTTTGGGGTAAGGTCCATCGCTTAGAGATGTTCGAAACTCCAGTCTTCGATGCCGATGGACAGGTCAAGTATGTCTCGGGTGTAGCAAAGAACATCACGGAAGAATACGAAGCCAGAAAAGCAACCAAAGAGAGCGAAAGGCGACAATCAGTTATACTTCGGGCAATACCCGATGCCTTGTTTACCATTAATCGTGCGGGTGAGTATGTGGATTATGTGATTCAGAATGAAGAGCAGCTGTCGTACAAACCCAGCAATTACATCGGAAAAAATGTAAAAGAGGTGGTACCGGAGCCCTTAGGTACGCTGTTCTTAGAATTGATCGAGAAAGCCTTTACCACGGGTGAATTGCAACGGCTTGAATATTCTTATTCCGTCGGAAGTCAGACACAGTTTTATGAGGGCAGGGTCGTCAAGCTCGATGAAAAGAAAGTGCTGATCTTGGTGCGTCGTATCACGGATCAGAAGCAAGTGGAAGAAGAATTGAGAAAGGCTGCAGTAGCAGCCGAATCCGCAGCACAGGCGAAGAGTAATTTCTTAGCCACAATGAGCCATGAGATTCGAACCCCAATGAACGGGGTCATTGGCATGACGAGCCTGTTGGAAGATACCGAGCTGACACCTGACCAACGGGACTTGGTGGAAACGATCAAATCGAGTGGTGACACCTTGCTAAGGGTTATTAATGACATCCTCGACTATTCTAAAATTGAGTCGGGTAATTTGGCCATCGATGAGTCGGTTCTTTCATTAGCGAAACTCATCGCTGAGATCCGAAAGGTGGTGACTTTTGAAGCCGACAAAAAACAATTGGCAGTAGACATGACCATCAATGGTGATGTGCCCGAGTTTATCATTTCAGACCGTGGTAGGATCAGGCAGATCTTGCTTAACCTCTTAACGAATGCGATCAAATTCACGGAAATGGGTAAGGTGTCGATGGACATTACTTGCGAGAAGGAATACGCTCGCTCCGTCTTGTTGAGTTTTATCATCAAAGACACGGGTATTGGTATTCCGGAAGAAAAGATCGGAATTCTATTTGACGAATTTACCCAGGCGGACTCTAGTCATTCCCGTATGTTCGGGGGAACCGGTCTTGGTCTGGCCATTGTCAAAAAATTGGTGAACCTCATGAATGGAAAGGTCGAGGTGAACAGTAGGGTAGGCATCGGATCCGAATTTAAATTCACCATTATGGCCCGCAAAGTTCAGGACCATGGCATGAAGGTGGTGAAGAACGATCAGCTGGAGAAAGAGCCAAAAGAAAGCCTCGATCTGGTGGGCAACCTTTATCCCATGAAGATTCTGATCGCTGAAGACAATAGCGTGAATGGCAAGTTGACAGCGCTTTTCCTTGAAAAAATGGGGTTGAGTGCAGATTTTGCCTCCAATGGATTAGAAGTGCTGGAGCGATGCCAAAAGAATAACTACGATCTGATCTTAATGGATGTCGCGATGCCACAAATGGATGGCTTCCAGGCAACCAAGCAGATTAAAAAAATGAATGAACATAAACCCTACATCATTGGTCTTTCAGCCAATGCGTTTAAAGAAGACATCAAGAAGGCCTTGGATATAGGAATGGATGACTACCTTGCCAAGCCAGTGGCCTTCGAAACCCTCAGGAATAAATTAATGACTGCAGGAGAGCAGCTCAACACCCAAAAGATATCGTAAGGAATGAACTACTTTGTGACAGCTATCGGAACGGATAGTGGTAAAACCTTGGTGTCCGCCATTTTGGTAGAGGCCCTAATGTCAGATTATTGGAAGCCCGTGCAAGCAGGAGAGCCGGGTGATACAGAAACCGTAAAGGCCCTGGTGAGCAATCCAAACACCAGGTTTCATCCCGAAACACATCGGCTGAAGTTACCAGCATCTCCTCATGCAGCAGCAAAATACGAACACAAAGCAATCTCACTGATCGATTTTGAATTACCGGAAACAACGAATGATTTGGTCATCGAAGGAGCAGGTGGAGTATTAGTTCCGCTCAACGACCAAGACTACGTCATTGACCTCGCCAAGCAACTCCAAACAGAAGTGGTATTGGTTGCTAACCTGTACTTAGGAAGCATCAATCATACCTTATTGACAGTGGAATATTTGAAAGCCCATAAGATCCCAGTGAAGGGCATTATCTTTAATGGTGATGCAAATCCGGAAAGTGAAGCGATCATCTTGAAAAAATCGGGTTATCGGGTGTTGTTGCATTTACCACAGCTGAGTTTGATCAATAAAGAGGTGGTCAAGTATTGGGCGGATGAATTGATGATGAATTGGTATGCCTGATTGGATTAACAGAGATAAAGCAGCCATCTGGCACCCTTTTACGCCATTAGAAGGAATGGAAGACCCGTTGATGATCGAAATAGCAGAAGGGGTCAGTCTTTACACCAATGAAGGCAAGCGCATCATTGATGTGATCTCTTCGTGGTGGGTCAACATTCATGGACATGCGCATCCCGCATTGGCACAAGCCATTGCTGAACAGGCCGCGAAATTAGAGCATGTGATCTTTGCAGGGTTTACTCATCAACCGGCGATAGAATTGGCAGAACGATTATTATCGATATTACCAGACAATCAAGCCAAGGTCTTTTATTCAGATAATGGCTCAACCGCAGTAGAGGTCGCCATTAAAATGGCCTTCCAGTATTTTTATAATCAAGGTGTTGAAAAGAAAAAGATCATTGCCATCGATGGCGCCTATCACGGTGACACCTTTGGGGCGATGTCTGTTGGCGATAGAGGACCATTTACTGCTCCATTCGATCCTTACTTATTCGATGTGGAGTTTCTGGCCTTTCCTCATGCCGGTCAAGAGGAGGCGGTTTGGCAGCACTACGTTCAACTGGTGGGAACCGGGGAAGTTGCGGCCTTCATTTTTGAACCCATTGTTCAGGGAGCCTCCGGTATGCAGTTTTATTCCGCTGAATTGCTGAATCGAATGATTGCTTTTGGACAGCAGCAGGATGTGGTCTGTATTGCCGATGAAGTCATGACCGGTTTTGGTCGCTTGGGTACCCTCTTTGCTGCGGATCAGCTAAAGCATAAACCAGACATCATGTGTCTTTCGAAAGGGTTGACCGGTGGTGCGCTACCAATGGGAGTCACTACTTGTACAGAAAAGATCCAGCAAGCGTATCGTTCAAATGATCTGATGAAGACCTTCTTTCACGGACATTCCTTTACGGGTAACCCGATCATTGCGGCAGCTGCCAATGCCTCTTTGGATTTACTGCTCGACCCAGGCTGTGAAAACAACCGGAACCGCATTCACCAAAAGCATCAAGAATTTTTTAATCAGATCAAGGAGCACCCAATGGTGCGTAACGCTCGCGTGATCGGTACCATCCTCGCCTTTGACCTCAATACGGAAAAGGATACCTCGTATTTCAATGAAGCACGGCATCACTTGTATCCTTACTTTATCGAAAAAGGCTTACTCATTAGGCCATTAGGCAACGTGATCTATTTGATCCCACCGTACATCATTTCCAATGAAGACCTGAATTATATCTACGACACCATTCTACATTTTTTGGAGGAGTACCCGGGGCTGCTGAGGCATTAAGAGGCGGCCTGCACCGCTTTTTCGATACAAGTGGGCCAGCTAGGAGCAGGGTTAAAAATTCAGTTCGTGCCGCACCTGAAGCCAAAATACGTTGGCCACATTGTATCGTGAGTCGTCTACAGTAGCTGAGAATTGTCTGTTCCATGTCAAAGCGAAACTCAGCGCTTCACTAACGTGAAGATTCGGACTGATGATGAACCTGTTTTGTGCAAAAGCAGTAGGCAACAACTCATTCCCACTTTGCAAAAAGACTTCATTTCCTACGTTGAGGTCGAGTACTAAGGCAGGGTTCGAGGCCGATAGTGCAATGCTCAAGAGTTTGAGGTTCAGGCCGTAGCGATAGCGAACTTCGTTGCTTTGAATATCATTCACATTGAAAAAGCGTTCTTCAATCCTTAAGCGGTGGCTAAGGGCAAGTCCTGCCAGTTGATGCTGATAACTCAGTTCCTGATAGGGTCTGTGCTCATGACCCGTGAGAATAGCAGACTCATAAACGCCTAAGTAGGCATAGCCTGCAGCGGCGGTAAGACCATTATTGAATCGGTAACCCAAAGCACCTCTTAAAAGAAACTGCGATTCAATGAGGAAGTAATTACTCCATCGAAAGCCGGCATCCGCAAAAATCACCCAGTGCTCATTCAGGTTTCCAGCACCATAATACTGGACCCACTGCTGATCGGGTAAAGAGTTCACTTCTCGCTGAGCCATAGTGGGTATGCTCAGGCTGAGAAATACCACCAGGAGAACTGCTGAATAGGAATGAGTCGTTGGCATTGCGTCAAAGGTAACAAGGAAAGTCTTTTTAAATGAAACTAAGGTTACCTCTCGTCAATTGCCCTTTTTTGAAGGCAGAATAATCGCTAGAAAAGTGAACAAGCTTTGAAGAAATGGGGTTATAGTTAAGTGCATAAACCCGTAGTGGTGAGTGCGTCCATCAATTGATGCGTTAAATAAGATTTCTTTAGTATTGATTCAAACTATAAGGCATAAGTGTAATAAATACACTTTAAGGTCTTTTCAGCGGTGGAATTGATAATTTTATAAAAGCTGTATAACCAAAAAAGTATTAACAACATGGAGAACCAAAATCCACATGAAAACTCCAGCACGAGCTACAACATGAATGGGGCAGAAAACTGCCCTTTCTTGGGTGGTCAGCTCAACGAAACTGCTGGTGGCGGAACCAATAACCAAGATTGGTGGCCAAATCAATTGAAATTAGATATTCTTCGACAGCATTCTGAGCTTGCCAACCCAATGGGCAAAGACTTCGATTATGCGGAGGAATTTAAAAAATTAGACTTAGCGGCAGTCAAGAAAGACTTGACTGACTTGATGACCGATTCCAAGGATTGGTGGCCTGCCGATTTTGGACATTATGGTCCTTTCTTCATCAGAATGGCATGGCACGCTGCTGGTACTTACCGAATTTCCGACGGTCGTGGCGGTGGAGGAACAGGCGCACAACGCTTTGCTCCATTGAATAGTTGGCCTGATAATGGAAACCTTGATAAAGCGCGTGCTTTGTTGTGGCCAATCAAACAGAAGTATGGTAACAAATTGTCTTGGGCAGATCTGTTGATCTTGACAGGAAATGTCGCGCTTGAGTCAATGGGCTTTAAGACCTTTGGTTTTGGCGGTGGTCGTCCTGACATCTGGGAATCAGAGAAAGACATTTATTGGGGTTCTGAAGGTGAGTGGCTTGATGACAAGCGATACACTGGAGAAAGAGAATTAGAGAATCCGTTGGCAGCAGTTCAAATGGGATTGATCTATGTGAACCCTGAAGGTCCTAATGGTAATCCTGACCCGGTTGCTGCGGCACATGATATTCGTGAAACATTCGGCCGCATGGCGATGAATGACGAAGAAACAGTTGCTTTGATCGCAGGTGGTCACACATTTGGTAAAACGCACGGCGCAGGTGATCCTGGGCAGTACGTAGGTCCCGAGCCAGAAGGCGCTCCAATGGAGCAAATGGGCATGGGATGGAAGAATACCATGGGTTCTGGTCATTCAGAAAATACCATCACTTCTGGATTGGAAGGTATTTGGACGCAAAAGCCTACAGAATGGAGTAACCTCTATTTCGACAACTTATTCAAGTACGATTGGGAATTGTTCAAAAGCCCTGCTGGAGCTTATCAGTGGAGACCAAAAGACAATGGTGGGGCAGGTACTGTGCCTGATGCACACATCGAAGGCAAAACACATCAGCCAACGATGTTGACCACTGACCTTTCGCTAAGAATGGATCCAGCTTACGAAAAGATCTCCAAGAGATTCTACGAGAACCCTGATGAGTTTGCAGATGCATTTGCAAGAGCATGGTTCAAATTGACGCATAGAGATATGGGACCCAAGAATAGATACCTAGGTCCAGAAGTACCTGCTGAAGATTTGATCTGGCAAGACCCAATTCCTGCTGTTGAACATGATTTGGTCAATGAAGCCGACATTACGCACTTGAAAGGAGAGATTTCAGCTTCTGGCCTAACGGCTACTGAGCTAGTTTCTGCTGCATGGGCGTCAGCGTCTACTTACAGAGCTTCTGACATGAGAGGTGGAGCTAACGGTGGACGTGTGCGTTTAGCTCCTCAGAAATTCTGGGAAGTCAACAACCCGGATCAATTGGCCAAAGTGCTTGACACCTTAGAAGGCATTCAAACCGCCTTTAATGGGGCGCAGGCTGGAACTAAGCAAATTTCTATAGCCGACATGATCGTCTTAGGCGGTTGCGTAGGAGTAGAAAAAGCAGCTAAAGAAGCAGGTGTTGACATCAATGTGCCGTTCACACCAGGAAGAGGAGATGCTTCTGAAGAGCAAACAGACGTAGAATCGTTCGAATGGTTGAGACCAAAAGCTGATGGCTTTAGAAACTTCGTACAAGCGGAATATTCAGTACCAGCTGAGAAGTTATTAGTTGACAAAGCGCAGCTGATGGGTCTTACAGCACCTGAAATGACAGTGCTTGTAGGGGGTATGCGTGCCATGAATGCCAACTGGGATGGATCCAAGCATGGAGTGTTCACAGATCGTGCAGGTCAATTGACCAACGATTTCTTTGTGAATCTATTGGATTACAATACAGTTTGGGGTCCTACTGACGATAAAAACACGGCTTACGAAGGTAAGGATAGGGCGACGGGCAAAGTGAAGTATACAGCGACAAGAGCTGATTTGGTATTCGGTTCGAATGCTGAATTACGCGCCATTGCAGAAGTATACGCACAAAGCGATAACACAGAGAAGTTCTATCAAGACTTCGTTGCGGCATGGACGAAAGTGATGAATGCAGATCGTTTTGATCTGAATTGATCGGATATACAGTTAAAACCGAAAAGGCAGCCCAATGGGTTGCCTTTTTTATTTCCCTGCCTTCAGCAAAAGCCAAAACGCAAAGGCCATTTCACCTAAGATGCTCGGTATGGCTACTAAAGTCAAGGCAATGGTCGCGTAGTCATCATAATTCGGTAGTACGAAGTGAGCGGCGGAATCTGCCATGTACATGACGCCGGCGAAGGACATGAACAAGGCGATCCATTTGGGCATGGGTGCTATTCTTGCCAATAAGAGCAAGTGCGCCCCGAAAAAGAAAAGACCGATCAGCCACATGTTATTGAATGCCTCGGCGTAGAGCAAAATGTCGTCATTGGTAGTGTGCTGCAACGCCACGGGTAGGGCAAAAAGCGCTGCCGACATGATCGTGGCATGGATAACCCTTAAGTAGGTGCTCAAACGCGTGAAGACATGGTTTTTATACATTTCAAAAAGTGACCAAGCAACGACGACATCGAAAAGTGCCGCGAACAGAAAGGCCAATATGCCAAAGCGAATCACTTGGCTGTTGTGCATTACGGTACCGTAAGGGTCTGCAAGTAAGGGGTCTAGTGCTAAGAAATTGCCGAAGATGGCGGCAAAGAAAATAATCAGGTAGCTGATGCCTGCAGTTTTGGCTAAGAGTCGATGATTCATAACGTGAGTTTACTGAAGCTAACAACAGCTCCACCAACATATATGACTTCATTGTTCAATTCCTCAAGTGCTAATGCAACCTTTTCAACGATCCTTAGATTGATTGTTTGATTTTTAGGCATTTTCAATCTTTTCTTTTAAATACTCAAATGCCATATTCTGCTCTCTAACTTTACCTATCCGAATTGCGTCTGTCAGAGCCATTAGTTCATAGTATTTTAAGTCATTCATGCAGGCTTCCGGAGTTTTTGGATGTAATGGTTCTATAGCTTGACCTCTAACGTTGCCCTTTCCATATGGCCAAACAAAATGTTCATTATTTAGAAATTCTTCATTCAAAGGGGGAGCTGATATTGCCGTTCCAATTCCTCTGGTAATGGAGCCTGGTCGTTGAGGAAATACGTAGCGAATTCCAGACTTTAAGAAGTCTATTAGAGCTAATTTTCTTAGTGTTCTTTTATCACTGTTTATAAGTCCAGCTATAACGGATCTATTGATACTTTCACTGATTTCACTTGGACTAATTATTAGTTCATTAGCTAAGTCTTTCATAAACCATTTATCAGCTCCTTTACTAGCAATCTTTAGAAGTATAGCAATATCATGTGGTCGCATCCCACTATGTTTTTTCATCTCACTAGTGCATTTAAGGTTATAAAAGTATGGAAAATATTTTCAATTCGCGAATCGCGAATCAAGGATTATTTTCTTGAGAATGGTATACAACGTTCGAAGGTATGAACCGTGAATTATGGAGGAATATCAAAATGCTTGCTGTTTCCTTTGTTTCAGGTCTGCCTTCTGTTTTATTGATTAATGCATAAGATACCACTGAATTTGTTGATTTTGAATATTCCGGGAATAAGATCGGTTGACAATGCTGGCTGTCATGGTATATACCAGATGTTGGGTATTAGTGCTTTGGTGGTAGATGAGTGCGCTAACCGCGTTTGGGCTGCCAGGATTGCTTCGAACGTTGGGATTAATGAATAGGCTGGGAGCGCAGCGGAAGACTATGCCCCTCGCGGGGCATTAATCCCAACGACCAGATATGGCACGTGCCTCTGGTCTTTCAAATATCACAAATATTTCGGTTTTATTAATCACTATCAGATTTCTCAGAAGAGGCATGTGCTATATCGTCTGTTATGAGCTTTCATTTTCTTCGGTAAACAATCCATCTAGTTCATTGAATAGGATTCTGAAGTGTTCGAAATCGTGAGGATTTAAGGAATTCAAGGATGTCGAGAAGGTGGTCTTATTCCCTTGGATTTCGAAAACATTAGTTGATAAAATATTATCTCCCTTAAGGTTGTGACTTTCTAAAATTGGATTCTCAAAGTAGTGTTCCATAACAAAATAGCGTTGAGTTATATTGTTAGTGGTTACAAAATCAGATCGATGCTCGGGAACAGGAAGAAGTAATCCAAAAATTCGTTTAGAGATATGCTTCCTTGATATGGTTTCATTGCTATGAGATTCAAAAATCTTATTATTTAAACCTTTGAATTGCTCATTTCCTTCACGGTCATTGTCGAACAGACCAACGATTTTGAGATCATTCGTAATTGTTGATATAAACTCAATGGTTCTTCTCACAGTATCTGCATTTCCAGATCGCTGTAATTCATTAGCATCGAGTCCAGATGAAATAATGTGGTATGGTTGCTCAATATCTGGATTTAGTTTTTGCCAAGCCATCTCAACAATGGCTTTGTCGGTCTTACCTTCTGTCAGGATTATTATTTTTCTTAACTGACTTTCATCTAATGAAAATAAATTATTTGCAAGTTCATTACTGACATTAGAATAGCTATTGATTGGTAGACTTTTGACTTCTTTATCTTCAATAGCTTTCTTGTTAATGAAAAACAATTCTCCTTCCTCCGCTTTGCTTATTAGTCTATCGTTATGCGAAATAAGGAATGTTTGATAGTTGGTGTTATTCTTGAGTTCGTCAATTAGGTTGGACTGAAGATTAGAGTGAATGTGAGAATCAGGTTCATCTATTAAGAGAACATTTAGACAATGCTCTTTCTTATTTATAAACTCAAGGGTAGAAAATATCTCAAGAATTTGAAGTAGTCCACTACCTAAAAGAGAAAGTTCCACTTCTTTTTTATCTACTTCTTGTATTGTAATTCTGACGTATTCCTCGTCTTGCCGATTTTTATTCTTGAACCTTATCTGAAAGGTTGAATTGAAAACATTATTTAACCTTGCTTCTAAGGACGAAAAGTTCCCTTCCTTCTCTGATTTAAGAATCTTATTTCGGATAGATTCTTGCGATTTACCCAGTGATATCTTCTTTAATAATTGTGCATTATTGTAGAAAGGCTCATTCTTTACCGAATGGAAAATAGGCCTAGTTTGATAGATAAAAATGGCTTCTCTGAGACTGAGACCAAACTCTAATATTTTATCTCTGAACTTATTAAAAGGTTCAATATCATATTTAACCCTTAAGTATGAATTTGGGATTCCTGGCTTTTCAAGTGCTATGCTTAAAGGGTACAACTCTTCTTCATGAATTAGTACTAAAGTAATTGTCAGTTTCTTTTTCCAATGCGAATGAAAAATGTCGTTAAGATCCCTTAAACGAAGAAAAAAGAGACTTTCAAATCCCAAATAACATGGAGTAGATTGACCGTAAAATTTCTTGCCCTTGCTCTGAATTAGCCTGTCGAATGCTACTTTCCAAAGTTGAATGGCTTCTAATATGGTAGACTTTCCAATATTATTTTCACCAACTATATAGTTGAACTCCTCGTTTGCATGGTATTCAAGCTTTATGAAAGTTTTGAAATTCTCAAGAGTTATTTTATGAATTCTCATATTAGAACTGTGTTGCTAATACAAGTTAATCGGAATACGATAAAAATTGTAAAAAGCTGAATAATCTACATACGTCTAAGTCATTGCTCATAACGGTCTCGGCTATGAGTAGTTGCGTGGGTTAGCACTTAACTTTGCAAGTACACACCAAACTGAAAATCCGCGAGGACTTTCAGAAGTAGGCGAGAACAAGCAATTACTTATAGCCATTGTTGTATGCAGTTATTTTTTGTCAGCTGTTATCAGATGTTGTCTAAAGAACTGTTCAGGTTTTTCCATTCTACGAGATGGATTAGGTATAATATCTGTATAGTATTCACTACCATTAATCCTAATTGTTTCCCAATCGTATTGTTTTAGTAAATCTAAATTGTCAGCCATTAAATTCTTTAAATTAGGGTCTTTTAACTGTTCCTTTTTTAAAGGAATAAATCTTGCAGTTGGATAATCACCACAGTCCGTATCACTTATCTGTGAAAATTCAACTATTTCTCCATTTGTAAGTTTGACTTTCATAGTCGTACTATATTCAGACATACATCCTAAATCTCCAGAATATGAAATTGAAAATACGGTTAAATCGTCTACTCTTATTAAACTGCCGCTTATTGTTCTCCCAAGTTTATTTTTTCCAAATTTCGACCAACTTTCTGTTCTTATTTTTTTTGATTTATCAAATTCGTCTACTTCAACTGTTGCTTCTACAGTACTTTCAATATCCGCTATTTTTTTGACCTTATTCAATTTTTCCCAAGTTCCATTTTCATAGACATTAATCGTGTCGCCTTTTTCGGTTACAGCTTTTATTTGAGCTGAAGCTTGAATTGAAATTGATAAAATTGTAATAATTGTAAATAGTTTTTTCATTTTATGATTGGTTTTAATTGCATACAACGTTGTGTAATGAAACAAAAATGTGCCATTATATTCAAATGGTTATTCAAAAAGTGTCATTATATCACCAATAGAGTTGGCTAATGACACATTTATATATCGAGTTTGTCTAAGGGGCTTCTTATGGTTTTCCATCCTTTGTGCGTGATGTGGGTATATCCCGATAGCTATCGGGATCAGTTGTTTTGCTTGAGCTATGGCCGAGTAATACTTGGATATACCTTAAATCAACGCCACTTTCTAACAAATGAGTTGCAAAACTGTGTCGCAAACTATGTAGGCTGACTCGTTTCTTAACTCGAGCATCTTCAAGTGCTTTGCTAAAAACTCTTCGCAAGCTCGAAACGCTATATTGCCCTCCATTCTGCCCTTCAAAAAGATAGTCCTTTGGCCTGTATTTTTTAAAGTATTGCCTGAGTACCTCAAGTGCTTTTTGTGAAAGAATGGTCACCCTATCTTTCTTGCCTTTGCCGCCTCTCACAAATACACGCATTTGCTCGCTGTCGATGTCATTCACTCTCAAGTTGATCAGTTCTCCGGCTCTCAATCCGGCACTGTATACCAAGAGCAGCATGGCCTTATGCTTGAGGTTGTGCACGGCATTCAAAATAGCTGCTACTTCTTTTTCTGTCAGCACCTTAGGAAGTTTAAACTCCTTGATGGGGCGTTCAATACGATAGTAGCCTTTGTCTCTGCCCAACACTTTTTCAAAATAGAACTTGATCGCATTGATGTATTGATTCTGACTGCTGGTGGAAACCTTTTTTCGCTTTACCAAATAGGTCTGGAATTGGGCCACGTGTGCATTGGTCAGTTTTTCTGGAGGAACATCACTAAAGTGAGCCAAGAATTTCTCAAATAGTGAGACATAGGTTTGGATAGTGTTGGGGCTGTAACGCCTGCGTTCGAGTTGATCTAAATATGCTTGAGGTACTTTGGTATGATTGGGTTTTGGGATTGGTTTGGACAACTCAAAAGTTTTGTTCAACTGTTCATGTTTGATTTTGGTATAAGAAAATACCCAAAGTTGAAGCTTAGGATTCCAACGGCCTTTTAATTTCTTAGCCTTCTCAATGAGTTGTTTGTCATAAGGAAAAGCGATCCCGTAAAAGGCTTTTCCATCGATTTTTACTGTTTCCAGTTTAATTGTGTGCATTCACTCAAATTACTAAAAAACTGAAAACCCCAACTCTATCACTCGAATTGGGGTTTTTAATGCTTAGGATGTCTTGTTGGGAGTCGGGAGCGGGAGTCGGGAGTCGGAAGTCCGAAGACCGAAGTCGGAAATCTCGCAACTCAAAACTCGTGCCTCTCGCCCTACAGCTCTCTCTTCAGGTCGAATCGCTCCAAGTAATCGGCTACACGTCGCACGAACATACCGCCTAACGAGCCGTCCACCACGCGATGATCATAGGAATGTGACAAGAACATTTTATGACGGATCGCAATGGCATCACCGGCAGGTGTTTCGATCACAGAAGGCTTCTTCTGTACCGCACCCAAGGCCATAATACCAACTTGCGGTTGCATGATGATAGGTGTTCCCATGACATTACCAAATGAACCGACATTGGATACAGTGTACGTACCGCCTTGCAGGTCATCAGGTGTCAATTTGTTGTCTCTGGCCTTTTTTGCCAATTCATTCACTTTCTTCGTCAATCCGATCAGGCTGAGCTGGTCTGCTTTGTGTATCACCGGAACGATCAGGTTACCTGATGGCAGGGCCACAGCCATTCCGATGTTGATGTCTTTCTTCTTCACGATGTTGTTGCCATCCACCTGGATGTTCATCATCGGATAATCTTTCATTGCTTTCACGATCGCTTCGATAAAGATCGGAGTGAAGGTGATCGGTTCGCCTTGGCGCTCTTTAAAAGATTGCTTCACACGGTTTCTCCAGTAGACGATCTCTGTCACGTCGGCTTCAACAAATGACGTAACGTGTGGAGAAATACGCTTAGAATCCACCATTCGCTCGGCGATCATCTTACGCATGCGGTCCATTTCGATGATCTCATCTTCACCGGAGATCGATACCGGCATGGCTTGCGGTGCATGCGCTGGCCTTGGTGTCGCAGCAGGAGCAGGGCTAGGCGCTGCTGCCGGAGCGGGTGCTGGTGCGAGGTCTGCACCACCGGCCGGACGGTTCTTCAGATAGGCCAACATGTCTTTTTTGGTTACGCGTCCTTCTCGGCCCGTGCCAGGGATGCGCTCTAGTTCTTGCATGGCTACACCTTCTTCTTTGGCCATGTTCATCACCAAAGGCGAGTAGAATCGACCAGACTGCGGCGCCTGTAAAACGGCTTGTCCGTTGGAAGCGGCTACCGGTTCAGGGGTAGCTTGACCATTAGCGGACGCTTGTCCGTTCACAGCTTTTGGCTCTTCGGCAGGAGCAGGTGTAGTAGGAGCTGCGGTATCTTCCACTGCGGCATCCGTTTCTATTTTGGCAATTGGTGCACCAACGGCAACCACGTCACCTTCTTGCACCAAGATCTCCTTCAAAACCCCTCCATGGGTGGCAGGTACTTCTGTGTCTACCTTATCGGTGGCCACTTCCAATACAGACTCATCCGCCTCTATCGTGTCACCTTCTTGCTTGAGCCACGAAAGAATTGTACCCTCCATGATACTTTCTCCCATCTTGGGCATCACCATTTCTACTATAGCCATAATTCTTTATTTCTAATGAATTAAATCGATTGCACTAACGAACAAAAATAAAGGTTTACCAAATAAAATCTAAGTTTTAGCTGATTAAACTTTTTCTAACCAAATTTAATAATGATATATTCGTCAGTTCAATATTTAATTTTCTATTTTTTGTCAATTGCAGTTTTTTAGCAATGGTTTGTTTGCCATCTGCATAAGCGATCCAAACGGTACCCACCGGTTTGTCGGCTGTACCGCCTCCAGGGCCTGCAATTCCGCTACTGGCTGCACCAATATCCGATTTAAATAATTTCCGCACATTTTCCGCCATTTCACTGACCGTTTCTTCACTAACAGCGCCATGGGCATGAATTGTTTCAGCTTGGACTCCCAGAATATTTATTTTGTGATCGTTATGGTAGGGCACTAGTCCTCCTTGAAAGTAATCACTAGACCCGGCGATGGTCGTGATCTGGTGTTGTACATAGCCACCAGAACAGCTTTCAGCGAATGCGATGTTCAGTCCCTTTTCTTTCAGCAAGGCTCCGATCGCCTCAGGGAGGGTGGTGCTGTCGTAGCCATAGATATATTTACCCGCTAAAGGCATCAGTTGGTCTATTTGCTGCTGAACGTCTTGTGCCAATTGTTCTCTGTTTTCTCCAACAGCTGTAAGCCGTAGCTTGACATGTCCCACACTCGGCAGATAGGCGAGGGAGATGTGTTCAGGCAATGCATTTTCCCATGCTTCAATCTTCGAGGCCAAAAAGGATTCTCCAATGCCAACCGTTTTGATCAGCTTATGGTAAATGACAGGTGTTTGAAAGAACTCCTGAAGTTTCGGCAGTACATGCTCCTTCATCAGGTGTTTCATTTCATGGGGTACGCCCGGCATGGAAACAAAGACCTTGTTGTTTCGCACATACCAAGTGCCGGGTGCCGTACCCAAGTCGTTATGGAGCACCAGGGCATTGGCCGGTACCAGTGCTTGTCGTCTGTTCAACTCAGTGAAGGTTCTGCCGCGACTTTCGAAAAAGTCTTTGACATGCCCCAGCACCGCTTCGTTCATGACAATTTCTACCCCAAAGTATTGGGCCAACATCGGCATGGTCAAGTCATCATTTGTAGGACCTAGTCCTCCGGTGATGAGGGTAATGTCTGCTCGAGCTTCGGCTTCTGCAAAGGCTGAGAGAATCGCTTCTTCGGTATCGCCCACCGTTGTTTTACGGATCACCTTAATGCCCAACTGATCCAGTTCGGCACTCATCCATTGGGAATTCGTATCAGTGATCTGACCGTAGAGAATTTCATCTCCAATGGTTAAAATTTCGGCAGTGATCTCTTTCATTGTCTGTTCTGAGGGTTAACGTTTGGTTAAAGCCTGATCGATGTCTTGGATGATGTCGTCAATATGTTCCAAACCCACGGACACGCGGATAAGTTCTGCGCTAATGTCAACTTTTTGCTTTTCTTCTTCTGTTAGCTTGGCATGTGTGGTCGAGGCCGGATGTGTAACAATGGTTCGACTATCGCCCAAGTTCGCCGTAAGGGAACACATCTTGAGACTGTTGAGGAAATTTACGCCCGCCGTGCTGCTTCCTTTGATGCCAAAACTCAACACACCGCCACCAGCTTTCATTTGTTTTTTAGCGGTCGCATGTTGTGGATGCGAAGGCAGAAAAGGATATTTCACCCATTCCACCGCTTGATGCTCGGACAGGTACTCGGCCAATCTCAACGCGTTGTCACAATGTCGATCCATGCGAACGGGAAGGGTTTCCATACTTTTCGAAAGTACCCAGGCATTGAAAGGCGAAAGGGCCGGACCGGCGCTTCGACTAAAGGCGTAGATCTCATCGATCAGCGCCTTCTTGCCCACAGTGATTCCTCCCATCACGCGCCCTTGTCCATCAATAAATTTGGTTGCTGAATGAATGACCAGATCGGCTCCAAAGGAGATCGGCTGCTGCAAATAGGGAGTGGCAAAGCAATTATCAACGACAAGAATGAGCTCATGCTTTTGACAGAATGTACCTAGCCATTCCAAATCGATCAAGTCAACACCGGGATTTGTTGGGGTTTCGACATAGACCATTTTCATTCTCGGGTTGAGCTGCCCTTCCCAAGTCTCTGGCGCATGGATGTCGACATAAGTGGTGTTGATGTTCCAGCGGGGAAAAATTTTGGTAAAGACCGTATGCGTAGAACCAAAGATGGATCGACAGGAGAGGATCTCATCTCCCGCATTCAGTATGGCGGCAAAGGTGGAAAAGACTGCGGCCATACCCGTGGCAAAGGCATAGCCAGACTCAGCGCCTTCCATCAAGCAGACCTTATCGATAAATTCCTGAAAGTTCGGATTGGAAAAACGGCTGTAAATGTTCAGGTCGTTCTCACCTGCAAAAGCAGCCCGCATTTCCTCTGCATCTTGGTAGGTAAAACTAGACGTAAGGTAAAGTGGGGTGGCATGCTCTTGTGCATGTGTACTAGGAATCTGTGTCCGAATCGCGTCTGTTTCTGGGTGATGTTTTATTGCCATATGATCAAAGGTAAAGGCCTTTGCGGATATTGTGAATGGAAAACGTGTTCATTTCACGTAAAAATTCCAATGGATGTCATCTTGGGAATGCCGCCGGAATGCACTTTATTTAATTGTCGTCCTGTTGCTAACCATACCCATAAGAGACCGTATCAAATGAAAAACACCCTTCTTTTACTTTTTGTGCTGTTTGTCTGTGCCTGCCAGCCTGCTGAACAAAGTACAGTCACAGCCAGCAACTCACCCGCTCAAGCGGCGACCGATCATCATGTTGAAGAGATTTCAAAGGTGTTTGATGCCCATGGAGGCTATTGGAACTGGATGAAATTGAAAAGCTTGAGTTACGAGAATGGAGGGAGCAAGACCTTGGTCGATCTTCAACATCGGTTCACGCTGATTGAAAGCGAAAACCAAACGGTAGGATTTGAGGGCGAGTACGTTTGGGTGAATCCACCAATCAAGAATGCCGATCAGCAGCGCTTGCGATATAACCTAATGTTCTACTTCTATGCTTTTCCTTTTGTGGTAGGAGATCCCGGAGTATACTACGAAAGCCTACCTGCCAAGATCCTAAACGGAATACCCTATAATGCTGTTAAGGTCAGCTATGAAGAGGGGGTTGGTGACTCCCCGAAGGACAATTACATCATCTTATCCGATCAAGAGACCAATAGGATGGAGTGGTTGCTTTACACAGCCACCTTTGGTGGACAAGAAACCAAAGACCAATACAGCTTGATTCGCTACACGGGCTGGCAAGAACAGGGTGGCGTGTGGCTACCAACAAGCTTACAATGGCATCAATACCAGGAAGGAGAAGTAGGGGAGCCTCGAGGTCCTGCGCGCACCTTCACTGAGGTTGTGGTATCCGAAGAGCATCCCGATGCAGCACTTTTTGAGCCTCCTGCAGGGGCTTACATCCTGGAAAAATGAGTTAATTCCCTCTTTCTTGTAAGTTACCCCAGGCGCTATGCGGAAGCATTGAAATTGACTAGTTTGTCCGTGTAAATGGACGATAAGCGATGAAGATAAACGCCTTTCTTAACCTAATCCTGGTTAGTCTGCTGCTGTCTGCTTGTCAGAAGAACGACGATGACCGGAGCCCAGAGATCGACCCTGCTGAATCCTTGTATGGCATTTGGAACCGACTGGAGTTTGGCACTCAAGGGTGTGAAGATCCTTTTGACAACAATACCCAATTTGGGGATGGTTCTGTCTCTTTTGCGAAAGGCGGTTTTTATTCGACCTATTCATTGAGGAATGGGCAAGACAGGATCAATACGGTCCGCTTTGAGGTCCAAAATGACAGCCTACTATTCACCAACACCCAAACCTTATGGAAATACGAAGTGCTGGAGGATAACTTGGACCTTACCACCGCAGGGAGTAATGGCTGCACACGGTATTTTCGTTTTGTGCGTTCTAGTCAGGCGCTTTAATCCGTATACTTTTTGAAAATCGCTGTGGCGATGTGTCCACCAAAGCCAAAAGTGTTACTCATGGCATAATTGACAGGGCGTCGTTGCGCTTTGCCTAAGGTCAAATTGAATTTTCCAGCCCAGGCTTCATCGACTTCTTTTGTGTTGATGGTGGGAGGTACCTGATCATCGATGGTTGATAAAACACAAGCGATGGCTTCAATGGCTCCTGCAGCTCCCAACAGATGCCCGGTCATGGATTTGGTAGCACTGATGTTCAAGTCGGGTTGAGAGCCAAAGACTCTTTCCATGGCGATCAATTCGCTATGGTCACCAGCAGGAGTAGAGGTGGCATGCATGTTCACGTGGTCGATATCACTTGCCGTTAGGCCGGCTTCGCGCAATGCTTCTTTCATGCCCAAAACGGCGCCTTCTCCTTCCGGATGCGTACTGGTTAAATGGTAGGCATCTGCTGCCATACCTCCGCCAACTACCTCTCCAAAGATCTTAGCACCCCGTTGCTGCGCATGCTCGAGGGATTCGAGTACCAGGGCACCAGCACCTTCACCCATCACAAAACCGTCTCTGCTTTGATCGAAAGGACGAGAGGCCGTTTGCGGATCATCATTTCTTGTCGAAAGGGCGCGAGAAGCGTTGAAACCACCGATGGCCGCTTGAGTGATCGGCGCTTCGGATCCTCCCGTGATGATCATGTTTGCTTTCCCCCATTTGATGTGGTTGAAGGCTTCAATGATGGCCGTAGTACTGGTAGCACAGGCTGACATGGTGGTGAAATTGACCCCACGCAAATCGTAGTTGATCGAAATGATACCAGAGGCGATGTCGGCAATGATCTTAGGAATGAAGAAGGGGTTGAAGCGCGGGTTTTTATCCCCTTCGACAAAGTCGATCATTTCGTTGTTAAACGTTTGTATCCCACCGTTTCCCGAACCCCAGATCACCCCAATTCTATTTTTGTCAAGGCCGTCCAACTCTATGTTCCCGTGCTGAAGGGCTTCTTCAACAGCTACTAAGGCATAGGAAGTGAAGGGGTCGTACCGACGGGCTTCACTTTTGGGGATGTGGGCATGCAGGTCAAAGTCCTTTAATTCGCAGGCAAATTTCGTCTTGAATTTTTCTGTATTGAATGAGGTGATGGGACCGGCTCCGCTGGTTCCTTTCAATAAGTTGCTCCAAAAGCTTGATAGGTTGTTGCCGATTGGGGTTAAGGCACCCATTCCTGTAATGACGACTCTGTTCATTTGTGCTTAATCAAGGGTGTTGACCATGTCTTCAAGGGTCTTCATGACGTCGAAGAAATGGCTAGTTTCATTGAGTGTTTTAGCCAAAAGTATACCGCCTTCTATCATGGCGATGAAACTATTGGCAAATGGTTCCGGGTCAAAACTAGCACGGAATTCACCGTTTTCCTTTCCGATAGCGAGTATATTGATGACTTCTCTTCTCCATTTTTCGAAAGTAGTGCTCACATCTGCTTTGAGCAACGGATAACCATCATCGGCTTCTATGGCAGTATTCATTAACGGGCATCCTCCTTTCTCTGCCAAGGTTTCGTACTCCGTTCGGTAAAAATCGATCAGGTCTAATAATTTGTCTTTTGGGCCTCCATTCAACGTGATGGCATGGTAGAGCCCTTTTTGCAAAAACTTCAAATTATGTTGGAAACAAGCTGATGCCAGGTCGTCCTTGTCTTGGAAATTACCGTAGATGGCTCCTTTGGTCAATTGAGTGGCTGTCGTGAGGTCATTCAATGAAGTACCTGTGATCCCTTTCTTGTTGAAGATCGGAGCCACTTTCTCAATGATGTAGCGCGTGGTGCGTTCGGCTTTCTTCATAGATAAAAATATACCATTTGGTATTTAAATCAAAGTTTATTTGAGTGGTTCTACTAAAGCTGCCTAAAAAGGAAAATGAGAGTATATTGAAGCATGAAAAAGATCATCGTACTTGGCTTGCTGTTGTTCAGTATGCAATTGACCGCTCAGGAAAGAAATTGGGTCAACCCACTCATACCAAATTATGGACGCATTCTGGAGCTTGACGATGTGGATGTCACACCAGATCCTGACCGCCAATACAACATCCTGATCGAGTTGGTGCATGACATGGAGAAGCCGGAGCGGCTGAACTTTTATGCGAACAATGTGGCCCGTCTGATCAACCTGCATGCCCTTGGTGGTGTGCCCCCTGAAAAGTTACATGTTGTGGTGGTTATCCATGCGCAAGCAACGAATAGTGTAATTAATAATGAGGCCTACCTCGAAAAATATGAGGTCGATAGTCCTTATGTTAAATTCTATAAGGAATTGCATGAGGCAGGTGTAGAGTTAATTGTGTGTGGCCAATCCTTTACCAGACTTGGCTATGAGAAGAGTGACTTACTTCCGGGTATTAAAATGGCCACCTCGGCACTAACCGCCATCAGCACTTACCAATTACAAGGATACGCTTTCTTTAAGATGGGTTAAGTTTTATCTTATGGCATAAATGAATGTCATGAAATTGAAACTACTCCTAGCTCTTTTGTTCTGTTGTGCATTTTCACACGTTGTCTCAGCCCAAGAAATGATCAATCCCATCATTACCGGATACGGTGGCATCTTTGATGCTCCCCATGCGACAGAAAAACCAGATCCTACCATGGAATACAAGGTGGTGATCGATGTTGCTACGGACGATAATGACAAGTCTAAACCCTTTTACTCCTTGGTAAATGTCGCGCGTTTATTGAACCTCCATGCCATGGGTGGAGTACCTAAAGAAAATTTGAAAGTCGTTTTGGCTATTCATGGCGGTGCGGTGTGGTCTGTTTTGGATAACGAGACCTATAAAGGGCGGTTTGATACCGATAATCCTCATCTAGAATTATTCGAGCAACTTCAGGCGGCAGGCGTTAAGCTATTCGTGTGTTCCCAGTCTTTGTTGGGTCGTGAATTGGATCATCAAAAACTCGCCCCCGGCGTACAGGTCGCCACTTCTATGCTCAGTGTGATGACCACCTATCAGTTAAAAGGTTATGCGGCGCTGAAGTTTTAGACAAGTCTCAACTATTCAAAAGCATATTTTAAGGGCTTATTAGGTTTCGACATGGTTGAGATTAAAGATTTTAGTCGTGAAATGAATTGATAATGGTAACCCCCGACTGTTGAAAATCATTCATTTTGGGCAGTCTATTGAGGACTTCGTTCAATGGAATACTGTCTTTGATCATTTGCTGAGGATTCAACTTTCCTGCTGCGATCAAGGCGAGCATTTCTGGATAAGCATGCGCTTGCATGCCATGACTCCCAATGATCTCCAATTCGTTGGCCACTACTAATTGCATTGGTAGTTGAGGCTCAAAGTCAGCTCCAGCCAATAAGCCCACCTGGATGTGCTTACCTCGTTTTCTTAGCGATGCGATCGAATCATAGCAGGTTTGTCGATTGCCTAAGGCATCAATGGATACGTGGGCGCCTCCTTGCGTTAGCTCTTTTATTTGCTGAATATGTTGGTCGTTGCTTGAATTGATGATGACATCTGCTCCGAGCTCTTTGGCAAGCTTAAGGGCATTCTCATTGATATCCACCGCAAGGACTTGTGCGCCTTTTGCTTTGGCGATCATGATGGCGGACAAGCCCACACCGCCACAGCCATAGACCACCACCCACTGCTGGGCTGCCACTTTGCCTTGATGAACTACTGCTCGGTAGGAAGTGATGAAACGACATCCCAGACTGGCGGCTGTCTCGAAGCTCATTTCATCCGGGAGTTTGACCAGGTTTTCGTTCGCATAATGGATGCCTACGTATTCGGCGAAGCTTCCCCAATGCGTAAAACCGGGTTGGAATTGATTGTCGCAAACCTGTTGGTTGCCGGAATGGCATTGTGGACACTTTCCACAGCCCCCGACAAAAGGTACGGTCACCCGATCTCCGATCTTGAACTTTCTGACTTCTTTCCCAAGCGCGACAATGGTGCCGGCCAATTCATGTCCCGGAACATGAGGCAATCGGATGTCGCTGTCATGGCCCATCCAGCCATGCCAATCGGAGCGACAGAGCCCCGTAGCCTCTACGCTGAGCACTACGCCATTTGCGACAGGTGTTGGATCGGAAACTTCTTCTACGCTGAGGGCCCCTTGGAATTCATGATAAATGGCAGCTTTCATCTTATCTATGGATTAACGATGGATCGAAATTACATTCAATTTAACACTCGCAAACATTTCTTAACTTTCTATGCTTTATTTGTGCAACAAAAGAATTGACTATGTATAACGGACTCGTACATGCGCACTCAGGTTTACGTTGGGTAGTGCTCGCCTTATTGCTTTTTGCCATCTTCAATGCGTTCAGCAAAAAAAGCAAGGGGGCTGAATGGACAGACAAAGACAAGAAAGTGACTTTATTTGCCATGATCTTTACACATGTGCAATTACTGATCGGCTTGGTCCTTTATTTCATCAGTCCATTGGTGCAGTTCTCAGAAGGATTTATGAAAAACCCTGTCTATCGTTTCTATAGCATGGAACACATCGTTACGATGTTGATCGCCATCGCTTTGATCACGATTGGTTACAGTAAATCAAAACGCGCATCAGAAAGCGTAAAGAAATTCAAATCGGTAGCCACTTTTTACCTCATTGGTTTACTGCTGATCTTAGCAGGAATTCCTTGGCCTTTCCGTGATCTAGGCGCGGGCTGGTTCTAGTTTAGGGCATCCGTGTTCAGCATCAATTGTCGATAGAAACGAATGGCGTCCTTGTAATCCTCAACGGCAATGTGTTCATCGATCCCATGGAAGGAATCGATGTTTCCTTCATTGATATGATAGGGAACAAAACGATAAATGTTCGGGCTGATCTCCCTAAAATGCCTTGAGTCCGTAGCTCCCAGGACCAAGTTTGGTGCGGTCAATACATTCGGAAAAATTTCTTTAATGGTTTGATTGATCAAATTGTAGGCCGCTCCTTCTTTTGGAGAAACGGGAGATGGGTCGTCATTAAAGCCTTGAAAGCTTGTTTTGATGCGATCGTCATCGATGGTTGCCACCACATGGTTCATCACCTCTTCACCTGTTTGTCCGGGAATGATCCGAAAGTTGACGACTGCCTTGGCATAGGTAGGGATCACATTCTCTTTAATACCCGCCTCAAAAATAGTGGGTGCGGTGGTGGTCCTGATCAGTGCATTTCCCGAGCCTCCTGCACTTTCGTAGGTACTTGTGATGATGGGCTTAAAGAGCGCCCGATTGGCAAAGGCCATTTTATTGACGAAACCCATTTCCGGTCCTAGCTGGTCCATAAAGCCTTGCATCGGTTCAGTGAATTCGGCTGGCATTGGGTTGTCTTTGAGCTTTGCAATGGCATTCGCCAATACATCGATCGCCGTTTCTTTTGCAGGTTGTGAAGAATGCCCTCCTTTCATGTCGACCGTGAGGGCAATGGTGGTCGAGCCTTTTTCAGCAATGCCGATCATGGCCACATCTGCACTAATTCCAGGGATCAATCCCTGCGTCACTGCATATCCTTCGTCTAAGATCATGGCAGCTTCAATGCCTTGTTCTTTGAAAAAAGTCGCGATCGGTATTGCACCTAAAGTACCGCTGACCTCTTCGTCATGTCCAAAGGAAAAGTAGATCGTTCGTTCGGGTTGAAATCCATCCTTGAGCAGCAATTCTGCTGCTTCCAGGATCCCGATAACAGTGAATTTATCGTCTATGGTGCCTCGTCCCCAAATGATCCCCTCTTTTTCCTCCCCGGCAAAAGGGTCGACCGACCATTTGTCTGGAGAAGCAATGGGCACTACATCCAAATGGCCCATCAGTATTACCGGTTTTAAGGCATCGTTTTTCCCTGTCCACTTGTAGAGGTGACTGAACTCGTTGAAATATTGGTGCTCCAACAAGGAATCAACGGTTGGGTATCGGTTGATTAAGAATTCGTTAAACGCGCGAAAGGCAGCCGAGTCAAAATCAGCAGGATCTTCATGCGAAATGGTTTTGATCCGTAGGGCCTCCTTGAAGCGTTCTATGGCCGCATCGTCTATAGGAATGTGAGCCACTGGAACAACTTCTAATTGATTCGAGCTGAAGGTGAATGTTTTGTAGAGGATATAGCCCAAAAAGAGTAAGACCATGACCCCTAGAAGTTTGAAAAATTGCTTCATATGGAAAGTTAAGCAGTTTTTGTCAGCCAAGGAATAGTCCTTTGCGACTTATTTCTCTTTTAAAAGGTCTCGAATTTCGGTCAATAATAGTTCTTCCTTACTCGGTTCTTTGGGCTGTGCTTCTACTTTTTTCTCCCATCGCTCCTTCATTCGGTTGTACGTCCTGATGACAAGAAAAACCGCAAAGGCCACAAGAATAAAGGTCAGAACCGTATTTAAAAACTGCCCATAGGCAATGGCTACTTCGGGGATCGCATCATTCGCCCCAGGGGCACTCTCTGCGATGGCCTCTTGCAAGACAATTTTGAACTTATTGAAATTGACTCCCTTCAGTGCTAAACCCAAAGGTGGCATCAACACATCATTGACCAATGATTTGGCGATGGCACCAAAATAGGTCGCCATAATAAGCCCTACGGCTATTTCAAGTACATTTCCTTTGGCAATGAATTTTTTGAATTCGTTTAGCATACGCATGGTTTTAGTGAGCCAAGAAAATACTAAAACCAAATGACTCTATTGAGACTGGCTTCCAGACATCAGCTGTGCGAAACGCTTGGTCTGGTCGAATTGCTCCATAAGGATCTTAAAGAATACCGTAATCGGTATGGACATGATCAATCCGGGTACGCCCCAAATAAAGCCCCAAAGCATCAATGAGATCAAGATGGTGATGACATTGATGGAAAAAGATCGACCCATAAAGATGGGTTCTAAAACACCGCCAATGAGAGCCTGAATGCCAGTAATGGTGAGCACAAAGAGCAATAAGCCACTACCAAATTGTAGTTCCACAAAAGAGAAGACCGCCAAGATGAGCACACAGATCACCGAACCGATCATCTGAACAAAATTGATCAGGAAGGCAAACAGTCCCCAAAAAACAGGGAAACTCACACCAAAACCCCAGCAAGCCAGTCCGACACCAATGCCAGTGAGTAAACTGACACCAAACTTCACTTTTATAAAGGTAATTAGGTCTTTTTCGATCTTACGGAAGGTCTTGACCGACGTGAACTTACCCTTCAAAACGGTGGTGTTCATCAATTTTTGCACATTGATAGATTCTGCTAAAAAGAGCAGCACAAAGAAGAGCATTGTGAGCAACATGGAAACGGTACCACTCACCAAGTTGGCGGTAGGGAGTAGGTTTTTGCCAAGGTTCTCGCGCGTGATCAATGACTGTAAGGTCTGTTCACCCTGCAGAAACTCTACACCGAAAAAGGTTTCAATGCCTCTGATCAGCTCGGTCAGTTTGGCTTTTGCCTGTTCCAGGAAGACATCATTGGTAGACAGAATTTCCTTACTCGATAGTTGCACAACGAAACCTAAGGCCCTGAACCCGATCAATAACAAGACCACCACAATGATGATGTTCAACCATTTAGGGCTTCTTTTTGATTTGAGCCATCTCATCAATGGCAAAAAGACCAGCGCAATGAACATGGCCCCTACTAAAGGCACAAAAATGAAATCGAGCGTTTTCAACAAATAGAAGACAAAGGGCACGATCAGTACCAGCAATAGTTTATTTGTTGTTTTTATGTCGTTCATTTCATGTAAAGATCAGCCTAATAAACTTGGAAATTGCCTTTGGGTTGCATTTATCCTGAAATAATGACCAAAAACTTCCTTCCCGATTGGCGTCTAGCAACAACGCGTACGAGCTTGAGGATATTTTACCACCGTTCTAATAGGTCTTGGTCATGTTTTCGTCCACACAGATGATAAAGTCCGCCTGACCGATGTGGTCATCTGACAGTTTGCTAATGTCCGCTTGCTCAACCGTACTGATGGTCAATATGCTCATGCCGGGCTTGAACTGATTCACATACCATAAGATTCCCTCGTGAAAATCGGAGTGGTAAGCACCATTGTAATGAATGAACAGCTGGCCGCTCTCCCAATTTTGGGTAATGAAGTATGCCATAGTCGCATCTTTCGATGCTTGGGCTTTCACGAGGTTCGGTGTGGCATGTCCTGCCATCATATCTATGATGTTCTTGTATCGCGGCAACTCGGCATCGAAAGGAAAAGGCATTGGTGCGATCCAGGCTTTCTCCTGTGCATCGAGTGCATCAAGTGCTTCAAAACCTCCTCTATTGACAGCGCTTGCATGACGTCGTGGAATGTTTGTGGCAATAAACGCCAATTGATTGTTCTTGGCGATGTCGATGAGTGGCTTGTAGTCTGTAGCATAATTCTTCCATAGCCTGGCCAAGGTATCCAGGCCTTTTTGATCGATGAGGCCATTCAGGTAATCGTTCAGTTCTTTTTGATTGTCGGCCTCCATCATTTCGGCGCCCAATACCAGCTCGCGCTCCGTATTCAAAGCGGCCGTGACTTCATATTGCAGCCAGTGAGAGATGGGGTTGTTATGCAATTCACCAAAGAAGATCAGGTCTTGCTTGATGAGCGCCTTCATCATTTTGTTGTAGCTGACTTTTTTGCCTTTGCTAGTATAGATTTGATAAGGTCCATTCTGCTGCGCTAAAACGTGAACGGAGAAAAGAAGAACGGTGAGTAAGGTTAAAAAATACTTCATGTTACATTAGTTAGCTACGCGAAAATTAAGTTCATCTACCCCTGTATTTTTAGATCGTGGATCAAAAGCAGTGATCACCACTTCGTGACTACCTGTTTTTTCAAGGGTTAAATTGGAGGTAAAGGTGTTATCTGTGGAGTTTTCCATTTTGAGGGTTTGCCAAAATTCACCGTTGACATACACATGGGCTTCGACCTCCATCATATTCCCATCCCACAGTCCGTCGGGTGA
This sequence comes from Roseivirga sp. YIW32, assembly GCF_057219245.1. Classification (NCBI taxonomy): domain Bacteria; kingdom Pseudomonadati; phylum Bacteroidota; class Cytophagia; order Cytophagales; family Roseivirgaceae; genus Roseivirga; species Roseivirga sp. YIW32. The sequence continues at coordinate 289,796 of NZ_JBXVVG010000001.1, forward strand.
AATGGTACAGCCACACATCATCACCATATTGGCTTTGATCTCAATGCTTTTGTCTTCTTCCAAAGAAAAACCTTGGTGCGTTTGCGGATAGAGACCATCAATCACAAAACCTGGTATTTCTAAAATAATGCCTTGCTCGTCCAGGTGTTTTCCGGGGATCAGCCAAACTTGCGTTGAGGTTATCACGCGAGATTCGTGATTGACTGGTGCCATGGCCTCGATGTTCACAAAGAGTGGCTTGCTGAGTGACAATGTGGTCTCAAAAGCAGCAGAACCAACATGGCTTTCATCAAAGCGTTCCTTGGGTGTGTTCATGATGGCTTCCGTGTTTCCGGTACCTCCTTTGGTCAAGCCTTTGGCAAGTACTTCAGCGGTTAAGGCATCTCGAATGACGATCAAGGAACCACCCATAGAGGTGCCAATGAATTTGGCGTCTTTGGCTTTGGTGCGGACGATGACCTTAGTTTCTTTAGCTTCTTGACCAAGTAGAGTAAAACAGGTAATCAAGAAAACAGCGATCAGTAGGTTTTTCATAGGTTAAAGTTAACAGAATCGTTCTTGTGACATTACTTGTAAATCTTGAAACTTAGTGAAAGCCTCCGATTCGATCGGATAGGTCCCTCAATTTTGGATTAAATGCGGTAATCAGTTCTTCTTTCCACCTTCTGTTCCAGCGTTTGAGTAACTTTTCTCTTTCTATGGCTGATTCAATGTGATCAAAGACTTCATAATAAATCAGGTCAACGCAGTTGTATTTCTTCGTGAATTCTGACCCAAGACCATTTTTATTTTGATATACCCTTGTTTCGAGATCACTAGTGACACCAATATAAAGAACAACTCTAGATTTATTTGACATGATGTAGACATAACCTCCTTTGGACATAGCGTGTGTGTTTTTATGCTAAAAGTGGTTTGTAGAGATTCCCAGTCAAGCTGGGAATGACGAATGCTTTTTTTAGAACGTCATCCCCGACCTGATCGGGGATCTCCATAAAACGTTAGGGATAAGATAGTCTGTAGATTTATAAATCTCAATATGATCTTTTCAGCATTGTGATGTGTGTTTTTAGGATAAAAGTGATTTGTAGAGATTTCCAGTCAAGCTGGGAATGACGAATGCTTTTTTTAGAACGTCATCCCCGACCTGATCGGGGATCTCTAAAGAACTTTACGGATAAGACCATTTGTTAATTCCCAAAACTCAACATTCTATCAATGGCATTGTTAATTGCGCATTGAAACCCTAAATTCGAACCAAACAAACGTTAGTTATGGGATTGACATCAGCACAAAAAGAGATACTCGACAAGGCGATCGACGCCTTGCATACCAGAACTTTTCACGCACAATATCCTGAGCATCCTTCTCCAAACATCTATGGAGAAACAGCCGATGAGGACGGGAAAAATGCTTTTAAAGCCTTAAGAAAAGGCAAGTTCGAAGAATTACAACAAGCAGGAGAAAGTGCATGGATAGGAGAGGAGCATTCGCCTTATTTTGACGAACCTGTGGGTGCCACCTATCCTCAATTTACCAACGAGGTATTGATCGAGCGTGCAGAAAAAGCATTCCATAGCTGGCGAAAAGTATCCAAAGAGGACAGAGCAGCTATGCTGATCGATTCGCTGGATCGTTTTTCAAAACGCTTCTTCGAGAATGCGTATGCGACCATGCATACGACCGGTCAAGGTTATATGATGGCCTTTCAGGCTTCTGGACCGCATGCAGCAGATAGGGCCTTAGAAGCAGTTGCGGCAGGCTACGAAGAATTAGGTCGTTTCCCAGCGTCAACAGTCTGGGAAAAGCCGATGGGTAAGTACAATTTGGTGATCAACAAGGAATGGAGAGCTGTTCCTAAAGGCATTGGTTTAGTGATCGGTTGCTCTACTTTCCCAACTTGGAATTCTGTCCCTGGCGTTTACGCGGATATGATGATGGGAAATTCAGTGATCGTGAAGCCACACCCGGGCGCGGTATTGCCAATGGCCATCGTGGTCGCTGAGATCAGAAATGCACTAAGAGATGCGGGCTTCGATCCTGAGGTTTGTCAGCTTGCAGTGGATACCAAAGATCATCCGATCGCGAAAGAATTGGCAGAGCATCCGAAAGTGAAGTTGGTTGACTTTACCGGTAACTCTGAGTTCGGTGCTTATCTGGAGTCTTTGCCAAAAGCGGTATTTACAGAAAAGACTGGTGTGAATTCAATGATCTTGGACTCAGTAGAGGACTTGGATAAGGTGATTCAGAACATCACGTTCTCCGTGGCGCTTTACTCGGGACAAATGTGTACGGCTCCACAGAACTTCTTCATTCCTGAAGGAGGTGTCAAAACTCCTGATGGCGTAGTGAGCTTCGATGAAGTAGCTCAGAAGATCGCTGATTTTACCGACGGCTTGATCAATAATCCAAAAGCAGGACCATTTGTAGCGGGAACCATTCAAAATCCAGCAACAGCAGATCGAACCAATGGGGCAGCGGCATCCATTGGTGGGAAGGTAAGACTGGAAACAAGAAACATCGAGCAGACCATTCCGATCTTCCAAAAAGCGAGAACACAAACGCCAACTTACATCGAGGTGTCATCTGCTGATAAAGACAAGTTCTCGAAAGAGATGTTCGGTCCGATCGCTTTCTTGATCAAAACAAAGGACACCAAAGAGTCAGTTGCTTTGGCGAAAGAGATGGCGGAAACCTATGGGGCGATCTCTTGTGGCGCTTACACCACGGACGCAGAAATGAAGGAATACATTGCCGATCAAATGTCATTGGCAGCAACACCGGTCTCGTTCAACTTGGTGGGTCAGATCTTCGTCAATCAGAATGCAGCATTTTCTGACTTCCACGTGACGGGCGGGAACCCGGCCGGAAATGCATCCTTCACGAATCCTAACTATGTGAATGGCAGATTCACTTGGGTGGGCATGAGAGAGCCAGCGTAGTCAATTAAGAATTAGCAATTAAGAGTAAAGAGCCACTAAAAAGTGGCTTTTTCCCTATTTAGATAAGAACGTCATCCCCGACTTGATCGGGGATCTCCTTAAAATTCATTGAGTTGGGTAAGGTCGTTGCTTCTCAAGAGTCAACTTGCTATAAAGCCCTCGTCATGTGTTTTTTGATGAAAGTGGTTGATTGAGATTCCCAGTCAAGCTGGGAATGACGAATGCTTTGTTAGAACGTCATCCCCGACTTGATCCGGGATCTGCGTTGTTTATGATTAGTATCATTCCTTGTCTTTTATTCCAAATGCTTGATGGAGACGACACCATTAATGGCTATTCATGATGCCGTATTTTGAGCTTGATTAATGCTTGATAGTTAATTCTTTATAGTCTCGTGGACCAAAATAAACTCTGCTTTTGATCAATTGACCGGCTTCATCCCACGCCTTAAAGTAATGACTAATTGAGTCGCTGTTGATTTGGTAATCCCATTGGCGACTCATTTGTCCGTTTTCATAAAACTCCTCTGAATAAATTTTCTTGAAGTCATCATGAAAGTCCTTGTTTCGATAATGAACTTGTCCAGAAGGATAGTATGCCGTTTCCTCATAAGTTCTCATGACATTGTCTTGCATGCTTAATATTCTAATGGTGCCATTCAGATAATACTGCGTGTCCTGAGTCATCTTGCCATTTTCATTAAAGATCCTTTCATAATGGATTTGCCCACTTTTGAAATAGTAATAACAAGTATCAAAGGGTAGGCCTTTTTTAAAATTCCACTCTCTGTAAAGGATGCTATCAGGTTTATACCAGTATTGCTTCCCTTCCAGATGTCCATTGCTGTAACTTTCGCTGAGCAAGATGTCGCCTTCCGGATAATAGACGATCCTGGAACCTTCTAGTCTTCCACTTTTATATGATTCAACTCGTTCCAAGCTACCATCGGGATAGTATGTTTTTCGCTCCCCATCTATCTGCGTTGAATCCCTTATGTGAAAGATTGATTTCAGTTTTGCGATTTCATCTTCTGAAGAGTTATGAAACCATTTCTTTATACCTAGCCGATTAGCATACATGCTTGTATACTCGCAAGCGAAGACTATTGGTTTTTGATATTCTGTTATGGTAGAAAATATGAGCCATGTTTCTCCTACACTTACACCCAGATCACAAGATGTCATCCAATCTGTTAAGCCATATAAACCACCATTGACAATTAGTCGATCGTGCTGATTTCCTTTAAATTGGATTAGTGTGGATATTGAAGATTCATAAAAATAATTATCTGCCTTTTGGTGATCGGACAAAAAAGTTGAATCAATTTTTACTAAAGCTATGTATTCATATTCTTCTAAGTCTTTCGCTGTTTCATAATCCTTATTCGGGACGCAATCACAAGCATAGCTATCTAAGCAAAAGAGTAAGAGGAAAGATGGTACTAATGTGTATTTCATATTGATTAAACAGACTCAAGGGATACTGACCCTTATTCTTTGAGTTTTGTAATCATTTTTAAAGTAAACTTGCTGACCTTTTGACTTGCATCAATAATTGCTTTATCAACCTCTTCTGAACTACTGATGTCAGTTACTTTCGCCAGTGAAGCCGTGTAATAGTTGCCCCAGGTTTCTAGGATGTCGATCTCCTTTGCTTTGGTAGATTCTCCTTTGGCGATCAAGGTTTGTCCGAGGTCAAACTCAATGGTCAATCGAGTCAAAGCAGAGGTAACAACGAGGTCTGCCATACCGATCGCAGTGGATTCATCACCATTGACCAGGACCATGGCACTGGCTAATGCTGCTGTTCCAACGTTGGTCAAGGTCTTTTTTGATACTTTGTCTATCCGGTCATTATCGGTATGATAGAACTGATCGGTGAAATGCCAAAGGAGCAAACCCGGAATGTCGGCGCGCAAGAAAGGGGTGTGGTCACTACCGCCTTCAAAAGGGTTGTTGTTCACCACCCAATTGGCATGCTGCCCTTGAAGTTTGAACATGTTGATCATAAAATCATTGAAATAGTGAGGACGCATGTCTTCTTTAGATAAAGGTCGACCTCCCCATTCTGAATGTTTGTCGTCTCCTCTGGTCCAGATGGCGCTAGGGTCAGGCATTTTTTCGATCAAGAATGAACCGCCTGTTTTCTCCGTGTCTTCACCCACCATGTCTAGGCTTATGCCCCAAATGATCTCGGCGGTGCGCTTCTCCTTTTCTTCGATATATCTTCTGGTCGAAATGATCTCATCTCCCCATAAGTAGGTGGTCGTTCGTTTGGGATCGATCTTGCCTTGCCGCATCAATTGGGCCGTTAAACTGGCCATTTCCAACTGAGCACCCACGCCACTGGCGTTGTCGTTGGCACCGGGTTCTTGAATGTGCGCACTAAATACCAAGCTTTCTTTTGGCAACTTGCTCCCCAGCACATTGGCCACCACGGTGAGCTCTTCCGAAGCATAGTGTTTTGTTTGAATGTCAATGTGGAGGGTTTTCTTACCCTTCGCAATGGCCTCTTTCAATCGTTCTTTGGCCTGATAAGAAAGGGCAATGGCCCAGGGTTCATTCTCCGCGTCATAGCGCAAAGACCTGAACTGAATCGAGGTTATGTTTTTCTCTGGTTGCAAGTAGCTGGGCATGTCGTAGGTCAATAGGCCAATGGCACCACCTCGTTGAACAGCAGCCGGATAAAGCTGCCTTGCGCTCATCTCTGCGAAAACCACCTTGCCTTTAACGTCTAGGTTTTGTAAGTCATCAAGCGTATGGATATGAACAACCTCTGTTTCTATGCCACCTGCTGGAGTGGAAAAAGAATTGAGGTAGACCATGTTGCGATTGGTCTCTTGTCTGAGAAGGGCTTGTGCTTCACCAACAATCGAAAGACTCGCTGTTACAGGCTCCCAAGTGGGACGTTCCATTTTCCGTGTTTCGATGCGGTAAACCAACCGATCGCAAGGAGCGGCATCTGCTTCATTCACATAACCAGATGCCTGGAGTTCTCGCTCGATCAAATAGACCGATTCATTGAATCCAGTATTTCCGGCTACGCGCCAGTATTTCTCAACAAAAGCCACCGTATTGTAGGCCAGGTCGCCTTTGAACTCGGGTCTGATCAGGTCGAAATAGTGCTGAGCCTCTTGGGCAATTGGGCCGACTTCTTGTTGGGCCAAGCCATTTTGAAGGAAAAGGATAACAAAGAGTAAACTAAGTTTTTTCAAAGGATGATGTTTATGTGCTGAATGCCGTTGTTGTCCGTCAAGAGTGGGTTACCTCACCTTGGCCGTTTTGATCAATTTAGCGAAAATGCCTGGAAAGAATCTTTTCACGTAGACCGCATAGGCTTCTTTACCGATATAGACCTCACGTTTTTCTTTTTTTATGACCCTGAGCATTTTTTGAGCACAGACCTCTGGAGGGATGCCGCGCTTGTGCGTCTCATCTACCGAACCATTGGGTGAGCCATCTCCTTTTAAGGCTACTTGCGAGAGCTTGGTGCCGATAAAGCCCGGGGCTAAAATGGTGAATTTGATCCCTTTATCTTCCAATTCCGCACGCATGCTATCAAAGAAACCATGAAGCGCATGCTTACTGGCGGCATAGCCGGATCGCCATGGTGTTCCGAATTTGCCTGTTAAACTGGTCACGGTGGCGATTTGTCCGCTGCCTCTCGCCAGCATGTGCGGAACGACGGCTCGGGTCAAGGCAATGGTACCAAAGTAATTGATGTCCATGATCTTACGATCAATGGCTAGCTCAGTATCCATGGCCATTGAGCGCTGCGAAACACCACCGTTATTGATCAGAATGTCAATTTGTCCAAAGAGGGCAATGGCTTGGTCGGCTTTTGCTGTCAATTCTTCGCTCTTTTCTAGATCAAGCGGTAAGATTTCAATTGAAGCCTGTCGTTCATTTGCCAACTTGACCCGTTCCAGCTCACTGGTCCTTCTTGCCGAGATGATCAGATTGACTTCTTCTTTTGATAGTAATTGCACAAGGGCTTCTCCAATTCCTGAAGAGGCGCCGGTGATCCATATGGTTTTGCTTTTGAGGTTTTTCATTTGAATGCTTACTAATATATCTAATCCAGAACGTCATTCCCGCGCAGGCGGGAATCTTCTTATTCATTCATTAAATTAATGTATGCAAAAGCTTGGGTATGTCTATATCATGTCGAATACGCATCGAACTGTTTTGTATATAAGTGTAACTTCAGATTTAGAGACCAGGGTTTATGAGCATGAAAATGGAGTTACTGGCGGTTTTACAAAAAGATACAATTGCAAAGACTTAACTTATTATGAGGTTTTGAGTGATATTGAATCCGCAATAGCACGAGAAAAAGCTATGAAAAAGTGGAACCGGGCTTGGAAAGAAAGATAGATCAGAGAGAAAAACCCTGAGATGCTAAGACTCAATGATGAAGTGCAGGGCTTCAATTGAGGGGATTCCCGCCTGCGCGGGAATGACAATTACTCAATAAGGATTATCTCAGGCGATAGAGAATCTCGGTGAATTATAGCGTTAGACCTTCTCGAAAGTAACAAAATCAAAAGCATATTGGTGCTTTTCATCAGCCGCGTGATGCACCCGCTCAGTTTCTTTCCATTGACCTTCATCAAACTCAGGGAAAAAAGTATCGGCTCCCTCAATCGTGGCCATTACCTCGGTGATCAGCATTTTATCCACAAGGCCTTTGTCTATGGATTCTTTGTAGATGGTCCCTCCACCAATGATAAAGACTTCTTTTTCCTGTCGTTGCCCTTCACAAAGTGCAAGAGCGGCCTCGAGGCTGTTAACGGCGAAATGGCCCTCAGGCGCTTGGTAATCTTGTTGCCGGGTGATGATCACAAACGTCCGCCGCGGCAATAAGCCAGGCAGTGAATCAAAGGTCTTTCTGCCCAAAATGACCACATGATCTAAGGTTACTTGCTTAAAGAAACGGAAGTCGTCGGGCAATCGCCAAAGAAGGTCGTTGTCTTTCCCAATGGCATTGTTCTTGGATACGGCAACTACTATCGTTCGTTTCATAGGCTATTTCCTCTTAAGAAGTCTTCGATGTTCATGCGTTTTTTACCCTGCATTTGCAGCTCGGTAATGGCCAGGGCATGATCACCGGTTTGAATATGCAAGTAGGTCTTGTTATCTGTGGCCATGTCTCCAGGCTGGTTTCCGGCCCGTTGACCATCGAGTTTTTCTGTTCTGTAGATCTTGAATTGCGTGCCGTTCAGGATGGTCCAAGCGGCAGGATATGGCGAAAGGCCGCGGATAAAATCATATACTGCTTGCGATGACTTGCTCCAATCGATCTCACAGGTTTCCTTAAAGATCTTCGGAGCATGTTTGATTTCCAGCTCCTCATTTTGCGGTACTTGCGGGTAATCTCCGGCTTGAATGGCTTCTACCGTTTTCAAAACGAGCCGCGCACCTTTTTCCATCAACCGAGGGTAAAGATCACCAACCGTATCAGCTTCTTCGATCTTTTCTTCTTCTTGAAAGATCACATGGCCCGTATCAATTTCATGTTTCAAGAAAAAGGTGGTTACGCCTGTTTTCTTTTCTCCATTGATGATCGCCCAGTTGATGGGAGCTGCACCGCGGTATTGCGGGAGTAATGAAGCATGTAAATTAAAAGTGCCGATCTCAGGCATGTCCCAAACGACTTCAGGGAGCATTCTAAAGGCAACCACTATTTGCAGATTGGCTCGATAAGACCTGAGTTCTTCAATAAATTCTGGATTTTTCAGGTTTGTGGGTTGAAGCACGGGGATGTGCTGCCTTACCGCATAGTCCTTCACGGGAGAGGTTGCTAACTTTTGTCCACGGCCTTTTGGTTTATCCGGCGCTGTGATCACTGCAACAACAGTGAATCCATTCTCAACTAGAATTTGCAGGCTGGGTACTGCGAATTCCGGTGTTCCCATGTAAATGATGTGGAGTTCTTTCATTGATGTCCAAATTTAGTAAGGAGATTCCTCCCGATTACTATCGGGATCAAGGGAATGACGTTCTTTTTTATATTCCTCCCGGTCTAAGTAGGGGGCGGATGCTACTCAAAATCAGGATAAAGCAAGTATTGTTTGCGCATGGCTTTGTAAGCATTCAGTTTTGGTTGCCAAAGCCTTTTAATGTCTTGTTCGCTTAGTCCAGCCTCTATCTGTTTCCGCAACTGATCTGTTCCGGCTAATAGGGTCAGGTAATCTTTGAAAAATTCCGTTTTAGGAGAAAGGTCTTGGTAAAAATCGATCAACCACTTGAGTGTAAAGCCTCTTGGCGATTCGGCCTGATAGAAGGCGTACCCAACGCACAGTTCACCCTCCAATGGCGGGTATTTGGATCCTGCATTGGGTTGAGGGGTAAAAGAAGTACCACCACTGCTGTATAGCGGATGACCTATCTGCTCGAAAGGGTGGTCTGTGCCTCTTCCTACACTCACCACTGTGCCTTCAAAAAGACCGAGACTCGGGTAAAGGGCAATGGCATTGTCATTGGGAAGGTTAGGAGAGGGCCTCACCGGTAAACTGTAGGACTGTGTGTGATCCCAACTTTTCAAAGGAATAACGGTGAGGTCAGCCGTTACACCATTGGCTAACCAAGCTTCTCCATTGATCATTTGGGCCAATTCGCCAACGGTTAATCCATGCACAACAGGAATGGGGTGCATGGCGACAAAACTATTCACATCCTCTTCTTTCACAGGCCCATCGATGTACATGCCATTCGGATTAGGTCGATCCAAGACGATCACCGTTTTGCCATTTTCAGCGGCGGCTTCCATCACATAATGCATGGTGCTGATGAAGGTGTAAAAACGAACACCTACATCCTGAATATCAAAGATGAGCACATCCACATCTTCAAGCATTTCTGCAGAGGGCTTTTTGCTACTACCGTAAATGGAGATGATGGGCAGTCCGGTTTGGGCATCACGACTGTCGTCGATGGTTTCTCCATCAGGGGCTTCTCCTCGGAAGCCATGTTCCGGCGCCATTACTTTTTTAATCGCAATACCGCGAGCAAGCAGGGTGTCGACCAGATGGGTGCTGCCCACCAATGAGGTTTGATTAACCACTAAAGCAACGGCTTTCCCTTCTAGCAAAGGCAGGTATTGGTCCATTCGTTCGGCGCCAACCTGCAAGCGGTTCGATTCATTTTGTGCTGAACAGGAGACAAAGAATAAAAAAACAAGTAAGCAGAGTCCGTTTCGAATCATTCGCTTCGTTTATATTTGAGCAAAGTCAAAAGTAAAGATAATCTTGAACCTCCCTTATTTCATATCAAAAAGAATCAGTGCTGGCGACAAAGGGAGTTTCGCTACCGTTATCCATAAAGTAGCCATTGCCAGTGTCGCTCTGGGGATCGCCATCATGTTGGTCTCTTTTTTGGTGTTGGGCGGCTTTCAGAATAGCATCAAAGACAAGATCTTCACCTTTTCCGGTCACATTCAGATCAAGAAATACACCTTTTCCAGTGATTACGATGAAATTCCTATCATCCTTACCGAGGAAGAAAAAGAAGCTGTACGCAACGATCCACATGTCGATTACCTCCAGTCCTATGCTTTGAAGCCGGGATTGATCAGTAGAAATGAAGAGGTGTTCGGCTTGCTTTTCAAAGGCGTCGGAAAAGACTTTGACACCACGAGCTTGCAGGATTACATCATCGATGGCCGCTTTCCCAGTTTCGAGACAGAGCAGCAGTTTTCAAGTGAAGTGCTCATCAGTGAATTCATGGCGCGGCAAATGCAAGTTCAGATCGGTGATGCCTTGCCGACAGTTTTTATCATGAATCCTCCAAGAAACAGACGCTTGTTGGTGACAGGAATCTTCAATTCTGGCCTGGCCGATTTTGACGAACAAGTGGTGATTGGAGATATTGAATTGATTCGTGTGCTCAATGGTTGGGCAGCGGGTTATGTTGGTGGCTACGAGGTTTTCATTAAGAACCTAGATAAGATCGCCGACGCGGACGACTCCATCCTCGGTAAGGTGGCGACAGATCACATGACGGAGCGCATGGATGAGAAATATGTGCAAGTATTTGATTGGCTGAACCTGCTCAGCCAGAACGTCTTTATTTTGATTGGCTTGATCTTATTTGTCGCTTGTTTTAACATGGTCTCCGTGCTTTTCATCCTCATCATGGAAAGAACACCGATGATCGGCATATTCAAGGCCTTGGGTGCTCCCAATAAATTGTTGAGGAGGATCTTTGCTATGAATGGGATACGACTTGTTTTCAGAGGCTTGTTCGTTGGTAACCTGATCGCACTGCTCTTCGGTTTCTTGCAATACCAGTTCAAGCTAATTCCGCTCGATCCGTCTACTTATTACATGGCCCATGTGCCGATCGATTGGGATTGGGTACGCATTATCGGTGTAAACCTGATCACTTTAGTGTTGGTAGGAGGTGTTTTGTTGATCCCAACGGCTATCATCTCACGCATCAACCCCGTTAAGGCGATTCGTTTCGATTAGGGCTTGCTGAGGCGTATTGCCTTTCCTGAAGTTCCGAAAGAGGCTATTGATCTTGATCTGAAGTACGCCAAAAACTGCTTCTTTGATGATACCTTGAGTCATTTTAGAGGCTCCTCGGGTACGGTCTGTGAAAATGATGGGTACCTCTTGAATAGCAAAACCGTATTTCCATGCCAAAAACTTCATCTCGATCTGGAAGGCATAGCCCATGAATTTCACTTTGTCTAGTTCTATGGTTTCGAGTACCGAGCGGTGATAACACTTGAAACCTGCCGTGGTGTCGTTGATCGGCATACCGGTGATCATGCGCACATAATGGCTGGCAAAATAAGAGAGCATGACACGAGACATTGGCCAATTGACGACGTTGACACCCGTCACATAGCGAGAACCGATAGCCAATTCTGCACCATCCTGTTGACAGGTGTTACGGAGCTTGACCAGGTCTTCCGGATTATGCGAGAAATCAGCATCCATCTCAAAGATGTATGCATACTCTCTTTGCAGTGCCCAGCGAAAGCCGTGGATGTATGCCGTACCGAGTCCAAGTTTTCCACTGCGCTCCTCAAGGAAAAGCTGGTCCTTGTAAAGCTGCATGCGGTCTTTGACCAAGTCAGCAGTACCGTCTGGAGAAGCATCGTCAATGATCAACAAATCAAAATCCTGTTCTAACGAGAAGATCGTATCGATCATCTCGACGATGTTCTCGGCTTCATTGAATGTTGGAATAATGACTAGGCTATCACTCATAAGGTGTTTTATTGTATCCGATGAGTCACGGCCTTGAATTGTGGCCATCAGGAGTGACTTGGCTAAATATAGAACTATGCCAATAGATAACGAAATTGTTAATTGAAGAATTTCGATATTGGGACTATGAAAAAATGCGTGTTTCTAGATCGAGACGGGGTACTGAATAAAGAGCTCGGCTATCAGATCACTGATTTTCAGGATTTTGTCTTGGAAGAACACTTGCAGCAGTCGATCTCTCAGCTTAAAGCGGCGGGCTACCTACTGATTGTGGTGACCAACCAAAGCGGCATATCAAAAGGAGCGTATAAGGAGGAATTTGTTCATGCCTGTTACGAACGTATCCAAGAAGAGGTAGGAGGCATGATCGATCACCTATATTTTGCGCCTGGTCATGAGAGCGTTTCCAACTCTTTGATGCGAAAACCGGATTCCCTCATGTTTGAAAAGGCCATCGCTAAGTTTAAGATTGATCCTGCACAAAGCTGGATGATCGGAGATAAGGAGCGCGACCTGATCCCAGCGAAGAAACTCGGAATAAAGACCATTTTGGTAGGGGAAGGTATTTCAGCATATGCTGATGCCAAAGCAGATAATATTAAAAAAGCTGTACCTATAATTTTGAGGGCATCTCAATAAAGGTTTTTAATAAGGATGAGTATTAGAGAGATTCCCAATCGAGTTGGGACTGAAGTTTTTAGACGGCGCAATCCGCAATACTCATGTCTCAATACCACCGAAGGCATGTTCGTCCGGAGAATTCACGTGTTCATCGACAAAATTTTCAGAACTTATGGTCAACAGACACCTTTGAGTCAACAACAAAACAAAATAGCTGAATTATGAAACGACTTAAAGTAACAATCGCATTTGCAGCCATCGTGCTGATCATGAACTCTTGTGTGTACTCGCTCTTCCCGATCTACACAAATGAAACCCTCGTGTTTTTACCGGAATTGATAGGCAAGTGGCAGACCAATTCAAGTGGCGACTATATTGAATTTGAAGCCGCTAACAATGACAAGAAGGACGTGAAAGCCACAATGAGTGACGTAGCATTCACCATGAATGATGATACCGATGGCAACCCGGAAACCTATAACTACGAGATTACCGGTGATGGCTGGGTAGCAAGAGGTGATGAGCCGATTACTGTGGAGGTCAATGGTGAACTCATTGATGATCCGGTGAAAGTAAAGGCCTATTATGATTCAATTTTTGGAGGGATGGAGTCGGATACTCAAAAAGCATTGGGAGCCATGGTCAATGAATTAGACTCAGCGGTGAATTCTGAGGGTAATGAGTTAGGCGATATGATGCGCGACCTTTCGAAAGGATTAGGTAAACTAGGGAAAGCATTAAAAGAGGTCGATGCCAAGATCAATGGGACTTCCTATGTTACGAAGAAAGAAAGTTATTTCATGACTGTAATGGAAGATGGATTGGCAAAGACTTATTTGGCACATGTTGTCGAGATCGGTGAGGACTACTTTCTAGACATCTATCCGATGCCCGAATTGCAAGACAATATCTTATCAGATAATCTCTTTCCCGTTCATACTTTCATGAAAATGAACCTAGAAAATGGTCAATTGAAGCTGACACCTTTCGATCTTGGAAAACTCAACGAACTGTTTGAAAGCAATTTGGTCAGATTACGACATGAGTATGTCGAAGGCAATGTGGTGATCACGGCACAGCCTGAAGAGATCCAAAAGTTCTTAGATCGTTATTCAAATGACGAGACGGTTTTCGAAGAAGCAGAGGTATATAGCAAAACGGCACTATGAATACGATAGTCAAGGTCTTGAACTCAAGATGGATACAGCACCCGGTTTTCTGGGTGCTTTCCGTGTATGCGATTGGGAATTACTTCAGTATTTCTAACATCTTCAAATTCATCGATTTTTTCTATGCCTTACTTTTCCATTTGCCCTTGGTGTTTCTTGTTTATGTGAACCTCAGGCTCCTGATCCCCAAGCTACTCGCTAATGGTAACTATTTCTACTACGCCTTAAGTATCCCTTTTTTACTAGCCGTCACGTTTGGCCTGCATGAATTTACCTTTGAGGTCTTGCTGCCCATCCTACCGACGGAGTTTTATATGGTGTCTTTTACCGAATGGCAGGTTTTGATTACCATTTTCTCGATCTATTTGGTGCTGACTACTTTGATAAAGCTATCAAAATCATGGTATGTGCTTCAACAAGTAGAAAAAGAAAAATTATCCATTGAGTTGAATTCGTTAAAGGCTCAGGTCAATCCGCATTTTCTCTTCAATAGCTTGAATAGTATTTATTCTCAGGCCCTGGTTAAAAGTGAGCAAACCGCTGAAACGGTCTTGAAGCTTTCGAATTTACTCCGCTACATGCTCTATGAAGTGGGTGATGACCTGGTGCCCCTGGCCAAGGAAGTAGAGATGCTCGAGAATTATATTGAGCTGCAAAAACTTCGGGTGGATGATGGTGCCCATGTCAATATGACGATTTCCGGAGATATCGAAGGTGTGCAAATTGCTCCTTTACTGGTCTTCCCTCTAGTTGAAAATGCGTTTAAACACGGCTTAAAAGGTGCTTCTGAAGAAGCCTTTGTGCAAATCGATTGGACCATTGGTGCCCAAATAGCTGTGAGTATTCGCAACAACCTGGGTTCGGTCGATGACATGGAAAAAGGTAAATATGGAGGGATCGGTCTTGAAAATGTCAAGCGGAGGCTTCAATTGATCTACCCGGGTCGACATGAGCTGAAGATCAACCAGAAAGACAATGAGTTTCACGTTAACTTGCTATTGAAATGATCACTTGTGCCTTAATTGATGATGAACCCTTAAGCCGAGATGTGCTCCGACAATTTGTTGCCGATCATCCGGATCTCGAACTTAATGGTGAATATAAGGATGCCTTAGAAGCCATGTCTGGACTAGAAAAGCAACCCGTGGAATTGATCTTTCTCGACATCAACATGCCGAAACTGTCTGGGATCAATTTCTATAAGTCCTTGACGAATAAGCCGAAGGTTATTTTCACCACCGCTTACCCGGAATTTGCGCTTGAGGGTTTTGAATTGAATGCGGTGGATTATTTAATGAAACCCATTGCCTTTGATCGTTTTCTTCAGGCCGTGCAAAAGGTGAAGGAACGAAGAGCGGCCAGCCATGAATCTGCTGAGCACATCATGTTGAAAGTGGATAAAAAATTATACCGTACCGCTTTTGATGATATCCTTTTCTTTGAAGCCTTTGGTGATTATGTCAAAGTACATTTGAATGATCAGGTGCTCATCATCACACATACCATGAAGAAGCTACTGACTGAGCTACCGGATGATCAATTCATCCGAACACATAAATCGTATATCATCAACAAAAGCAAGGTGGAATTCATTGAAGGCAATCAGATCAAGATGGGCGATCAAATGGTTGCCATTGGACAGGTATACCGCGAGCAGGTCTTGGCTGCTCTGAGCTAGTCAATGGAGCTGTTATCCATAGGTTCAATGACCATTTTGGGGTTATCGACCGTCAAATTTCTTCGAGTATTGAGGCCCCTCTACCACGATCTCCTGAGGTCCATTGCCATTTTTCATGCAAACTGATCTTGCCATTGGGCATCACTTCAGGTTTAGAATGACAAATGCCTGTCATCAAATCGCCCTTTAGGTTGACCTGATGATAGCGCATATCAATTTTCCCAAACTCATCCACTAATCCGATCAAATGTCCTTTTTTGATCGCTCCGCCACTGTATTCGGAGGTCAGAATTGCTCCTTTTTGCTGATATAGGAAAATGGTTTCTTCGGAAGTCTCGCCGTTATCGGTGTTCGAAATAGGTTTGAAACGCTTTTGGTGGTAGTTCATTCTAAAGGTTTACGTAAGATCTTGTCCATTTTTCTTCCCTTGGCTAACTCATCAATGAGCTTGTCAAGATAACGAACTTGTCTCGTCAGTGGGGTTTCAATTTCCTGGATCTTGTAACCGCAGATAGAACCGGTGATCAGATCGGCATTGGGGTTCACACTGGCCCGTTCGAAAAACTCTTGAAAGGTTACTTTCTCTTCTATTAATTGATTGAGGTCTCCTTCGCTGAAGCCTGTAAGCCATTGGATGACCTCGTGCAATTCGGCTTTGGTTCGTCCCTTCTTCTCCACTTTGGTCACGTAATGCGGGTATACCGAAAAAAATTTCATTTGCGCAATTTTAGCGTCATGCGCGGGTGTTGTTGTAGGCATGATTAAAAAGTTATGAAGACAAAATAATAATTTTCTGGCAAATAAGCCCGGTCATAGGTTAACTGTCAATCAATCTATGACTAGCTCACTTTTGCTTTAGGACAAAGACCATACAATGCTGCCAGGGCAGGTTGTCAATGTTTTCTTCAAGTACGAATCCTGCTGCTTCCATCTCTCTCACCGCCTGCCACTCACTCATTTTGTGGATGGGCTTGATGGGCACTGAGCGGTCTTCTGCGCGGTATTCAATGAGGTAGACCTTACCGTCAGGTTTCATGGCGTCTTTGATCGATAGCATGGTCTCATACGGGAAATTGAACTCATGGTAAACGTCTACCATCAGTACCTTATCGATACTGTTTTTTGGTAAGTTGACCGATTCCTCCGTTCCTTTGATCAACTCCACATTTGTTACTTTCTGCTGATTGATCTTGAGCTGCATGGCCGCGAGCATCTCCGTTTGGATGTCCACGGCATACACTTTTCCTTTAGAAACCTTTTCGGCCATTTTGAAGACATGATAGCCCGAGCCAGCGCCGATATCAGCGATCACATCATCCGCCTGAAGGTCCATGTTCTTAAGCAGCAAGCTGGTGCGTTCTTCTTTTTCTCGCTCCGGTCGCTCTAACCATGCCATGCCTTGATAGCCCATTACATAAGCGATCTGCCTTCCCATGTACCATTTGTCAATGCCTTGTGGATCACCCTTTTTGTAAGTATAGCGTTCTTCAGCAACCTTATCGGACTGGCTTTGCGCACAGGCAGCAAAGGATAAGAACAACAGGAGAAAGGAGAGACTTTTGATGGTTTTCATGGGCTAAGAACCGAATGAAAGAGCAAAAGGTTATGCGGCAGAATGCAGGGCTGCTTTTTTCTTGTTGGTGACAACACCAACATGGGCGGAAAGATCAGCACAATGAAATAGGTGACCCAGTAGGGTTTAAGCTTTAGTTTCATTATTGTGCCAGTTTTTGTAGGATACTTGTGAAGAAAAGGAGATTCCCGCTTTCGCGGGAATGACGTTCTCACAGAGTATACTATGCAATGATGCTCAAAGCCTTCGTTTCTTTCCAGCCGCCTCTGGTGAAGTCAGGGAATGCTTGTGGCATGCCTCCTTCGGCAACAGACTTTTCACTCAATGGCCCAACTGCCGACCAGAAGCAACCTTCGTACACATTTTGATCCAACGGTGTTCCAGTTCGAAGACATTCAATGATGCGGTAGCGCATGATGCCATCCATACCGCCATGCCCGGAGTCTTTTGTGCTTTCGTTTAGCTTTTTGTACAAGGGGTGATCGTATCGCTCTCGTAGTGCGGCCAAGGCTTCTTGTCCTTGCGCCCAGGAATGGTGACTTTTCGTAAAGCCTTCTACGCCTCCTTCTAGGGCTACCCGTGTTGGGAAACCCGCCAATGTACCGAGCGTGCCTTGAATCAAGTTCAATCGGGAATACGGTCTTGGGCTCGTTTCATCCCATTGCACCATAACGGTTCTACCCAGTTGTGTTTTGATGATAGAAGTGTTCAAATCTCCACCTTTGTAGTACAATTGATTCCACTTATGGTCCACAGCATAATTTTCTTTCGCATACTTTGCTCTTCCCATTGCCGGCGTAGAGTAGGATACCAAGGTGTCGAAGCTATCGTCTGTTCTTCCTAGGTTCATGTATTGCGCTACAGGTCCTAGCCCATGGGTTGGGTAGAGGTTGCCATTTCGGTTGGCATAATGGTGTGTTCGCCAAGAACCTGTGCCGCGTTCTTGTTCTTCCATTTGGAAGCGTAGTTCATGGATATAAGAGGCCTCACCATGCAAAATGTCGCCAATGAGTCCCTGTCGGCACATGTTGAGGAACATGAGTTCATCACGGCCATAGTTGACATTTTCCATCATCATGCAGTGCTTGCCTGTGGCTTCAGAAGTATCTACGATCTGCCACATCTCTTCCAGCGTGGTAGCAATAGGAACTTCGACAAAGGCGTGCGCTCCTTGCTTCATGGCCTCAATGACCATGGGCGCATGGTTTTTCCAATTGGTCGAAACGATCACCATGTCCGGCTTTTGCTCACTGAGCATCTGCTTCCAGAGATTTTCATCTCCATGATAGAGTTTGATGTTTTGATGGCGTTGGCCATTGCCCTCTTCCTTGCAACGCTCGGCAGAACGTTGTGCCCAGTCTTCGTAAAGATCACAGATGGCCACGATCTCCGTGCCTTCGAACGAGGCGAAATCTCGGGCATGGCCACTTCCTCTTGCACCGACTCCGATCAAGGCGATCTTAACGGTATTGAGTTTTGGTGCGGCAAAGTCCCCCATGTATTGAGCGCCTGTTGGGCGTTCCTGTTCTTGCGGAGCACAGTTATTGAATAGCGTAGCCGTGGCTACAGCAGCTGCTGAGAGGGAGGTGGTGCGTAAAAATTTACGTCTATCTAATTTGGACATGGCAGAAGAGTTAGGTTAACAATGCATAATCAGACCTTTTTGGTAAAAGTCAAAATGATTTTCCAAAAGAGGTTTTTAATTTCGGCTGATGATTCCGGGATCACGGTTTTCTTTCCCCTGTCGCTCAGTTAGTGCATCGCCGAGTCGTGCACGCATGTCTTCAGCCAAGGCCATTATTTTTTTGACCACTTCAGGATGCGCTTTGGCTACATCGTTAGTTTCGCTGATGTCTTTTGAAAGATCATAAAGAGCAATCTCTTCAAACCTGAGGTACTCATAGTTGACAGGTAAACCATCTTTGCCCCCTTCTCGACCATTCAGACTCCGGTAGTTATGAGGAAAATAAAGCTTCCAATTCTTGTAACGTACGCCTTGCAATTCATTGATATGGTAGTAAAAGAAATAGGCTTCCTGAGGCCCTTCTTCGCTTTCTCCTGTCCATACTTTCCAAAGGCTTTGACCATCAATCGTTTTTTCGGGCAACTGACTTTGGGTGATCTCAGCGATGGTGGGCAGGATGTCGATACTCATCATGGGCGTTTGGATCGTCTTTCCCTCTGGCAATACGGACGGCCATGCTATGATGGTTGGTTCCCGCTGACCACCTTCAAGGGCAGTGCCTTTTCCTTCGCGTAAGGGCAGTGCACTGCCGGAATGTTCACCGTAATTCAGCCAGGGACCGTTGTCAGAAGTAAAAATGACTAAAGTGTTCTCAGCTAATCCTTCTTCCATGAGCGTCTTCCGGATCTGACCAACTGACCAGTCGATCTCCATGATCACATCACCATAAAGACCCCTCTCAGATTTACCTTTGAAATCATCAGAAACAAAAAGGGGTACATGGGGCTGTGGATGGGCCACATATAAGAAGAAAGGGTTGTCTTTATTCCTCTTGATGAAATCCACGCTACGCTCAGTGATCTGACGAGTCAGCAAGGACTGATCGGTAAGCGTGTCAATGATCGTTTCGTTTTCATAAAGCGGTAACGGTCCAAAGTTGAAAACGGGGCCTTGCTGAGGATGATAAGGCCACATGTCATTCGAATAAGGAATGCCAAAATATTCATCAAAGCCCTGTTTTGTGGGCAAGAATTCCTGAGCGTCGCCCAAGTGCCATTTGCCATAAATGGCGGTGGCATAGCCATTTGGTTTGAGCAGCTCGGCAATGGTCGTTTCCTCCAAATGCAAACCTTTCTTGCTATTGGGCATAAATGCGCCATGGATGCCTATGCGGTTCGGATAACAACCCGTTAAGAGACCGGCTCGAGAGGCTGAACACACCGCTTGCGCTGCATAAAAGTCAGTAAGCTTGAGGCCATCGGCTGCCATTTGATCCAAATGTGGTGTCTCAAACCCCTGTGCACCAAAAACACCCACGTCTTGATAACCCTGATCATCAGTAAAAATGATCACAATATTAGGTTGCTGCGGAAGGTCGGGCGCCTGGGTGCAAGCCTGTAAAAGAGTGAGTGCTACAAAGAGGATAAGGAGTTGCTTCATCGCTAATCAATTTAAGGAATCTCAGGTAAATGCATTTCGATTCGATCAAAATTCCATTTATAAGGAATTCTGTATTTTGGGAGCTATGATCCAAAATCCGATCTATATCCTGACCGTTCTTTGTGGTTTGATCTTCCTAAGCGAATGGCTGACTAAGCACACCTTTCTCAAGCACATTTCGGGTGCGCTTTTGGTGATCATTTTGGGGGCGATCTTTGCCAACTTTGGTTGGATTCCTTCGGCCTCTAATGCCAGCCCGGTGTATGATGCTATTTTCAAGTATGTTGCCCCTGCCTCCATTTTTTTCTTGCTGCTCGGCGTTAACCTAAAGGAATTAAAAAAGGCCGGATTGCCTATGCTGATGGCCTTTGTCCTAGGTTCTGCGGGCACCATGTTAGGGGTGTTGGTGGCCATCAATTTGATCAATGGTGAGGTGGTCTTTGGAGATAACTATGCGGCGATCGCCGGCATGATGACAGGTACCTATACCGGCGGAAGTGCTAATTTCAATGCAGTTGCCCTCCATTATGATGTGGTTAGAGAAGGGGCGGTTTACACGGGTATCGTCGTGGCTGATAACATTGTGACAGCCATTTGGATGTTGGTCACATTGGCCTTGCCCGCTTTAATGATAAAGATCAAGCCTAATCCTGAATTGAAAATGAAAGAGGAGGAAGCACTTGAGGCCTATACTGAGCGAGAGCATGTCGGGCCCCTTCGATTAGGTGCTATGCTCTTTTTAGGGCTTGCCGCGATCCTAGTGTCAGATCTGTTGGCAGCGCCTAGCGGTATTCCTTCCGTTTTGATCTTGACCACACTGGCCTTGCTCTTGGAGCAGCTCAAATTGATCCAGCAGCTACCAGGCGCTAAGGTCCTAGGCATGTTCGCTGTTTACCTGTTTTTGGTGGTGGTAGGTGCTTTTTGTGAGGTCACGGCATTGGTGGAAGTGGGGGAGCATGCAATTGATATCTTGTTGTTTACAGCAGCCATCGTGTTGGTGCATGGCCTATTCCTGTTGGCATGTGGTGTCGTTTTCAAAACGGATTGGTCGATCATTGCCATTGCCTCTCAGGCCAATATTGGAGGAGCAAGCTCGGCACTGGCCCTGTCCAAAAGCTTTAAGCGAAACGATCTCTTGCTACCTGCCATTTTAGCGGGAAGTCTTGGAACGGGTTTGGGTACTTATTTGGGTTTTTTGGTAGCCGGATTGCTGTAAAGTAGCACGCTTTAAGCCGCAAGCTGCAAGGGGAGTAGCGAGTTGTGAGCTTCGAGTAGCGAGTGATGAGTTTAGATCTATTCTAGGACGTCATTCAGAGCGCAGCGAAGAATCTCCCTCAACGAAGGAGGAGAGGCCTCGTTTTTCTCATACCTCGAAACCGTCAGAGTGACGAGTCATTTGGTATCCTCATTCAGAAAGATGATGCCTTTTAAGAACGCCCTAATCTCCTGTTTCTGATCTCCTGTTAACTAAGCCTTCGGCTCAAAAAGTGCACACTTGGCGCCTCCTGGATCTTCGATGTAACATGCGCGGCCATAGGATCCCATATCTTTGATCTTGGTCAGCAGTTTTCCTCCTCTTTTTTTGACGGCTGCTAGGCTTTTGTCGAGATCTTCTACGTTGATGTAAATCATCCAGACGGCAGGAGGTATGTCGCTATTCACACCCTTGTGGTAGCAAACACCAGCAGCAGGTTGATCACCCGACATCATCGTGTAGTCGTCATAATCGCCTATTGAGACTGGTGACGACGTCCAGCCGACCACTTCGGCATAAAATTCTTGTACTTCTTTTGCATCAGTTGTGACCATGTCGATCCATCCGATAGTTCCGGGTTTGTTGTCCATGAGCTTTTATTGATAAGATAAGGATTTTTAGCGTGATTAGGTAAGGAAGTGAGGATATGAAGGGAAGGATGCAGGCTTCAAGTTACTGGATTTAAAGGTGTTAACCTCGTGGCTCGTAGCTTAAAGCTTACAACTTTTTTAAGTCCACCCCATTCTTTTCTTCAACTCTGTCACGTGCGCCAGGTGATGCTCGCCATGCCAGGCATACATGGCCAACACTTCTTTTAATACCTGCTTGCCATTGACGGGATGGATGTAGGCTTTTTCAAGATCTTGAGGGTTCATGGAATTGAGTAAGGCGACCCAGCGTTCGTGGATTAGACTGAGCAGATCCAATGAGGTCTGAATGCTCATGGTCTTCAAGTAAGGAAGTTCTGCCCATCCTTCTTCGTCATAAGCTTTGATCTGCGGAGAGTCCTCTGTCATGGCCCAATGAAAACGCACGTACGAATTGATATGTGAATCGGCCAAGTGATGAATGAGGTCTCTCACCGTCCAGCCCCCTTCTCGATACGGGGTGTCCAGTTGGTCCTGACTCATTTCCACCACTTCGATCGCAAATCGCCGAGGCAAGGTGCGGATCTGTTCTATACAGTCTTCGATCTGTTGTTTGGTGATGTTCTCGGGCTTTTGAAATTTTCCGATAGGGTATCTTGGATCACTCATGTTGGAAGTTATTCAATTTAGTGACGAGCCACAAGCGACAAGCTTCAAGGAGTTGCTACTCTTGCAGCTTGCGGCTTGCAGCTTGCAGCTCTACGGTACAGTCTGTCCTTTCGAAGCCGTCCATAATTCAAACCATTCCTGGCGACTGAGTTGAATGTCAAGTGACTCAACAGCCGCTTGGATACGCTCCAACTTACCCGAGCCGATGATGGGAACGATGCCTACTGGATGTGCGAGTAACCAAGCAAACATGATCTGATCTGTTCTTACTTCATGCTGTTTAGCGATCTTATGAATGACATTGCGCATGGTCAAGAAACGATGCGTTTCGGCCGTGAAGATGGCTCCGCCTGCCAAAGGCGACCAAGCCATCGGATGGATACGATGTTCCTGACAGTGGTCGACAGTGCCGTTCTCAAATTCTTGCAAGGCAGCAATGGAGATCTCGATTTGGTTTGTGACCAGCTTGAAGTCCAGGTAAGACTGCAAGGCATTGAATTGACTTGGCAAAAAATTGGAAACACCAAAGGCTTTTACCTTGCCTTCCTTCTTCAATTGGTCAAATGCCTTCGCTACCTCCTCAGGGTTGATCAGTGGATCGGGTCTGTGAAGCAGTAAAACATCCAGTTGCTCTCTTTTGAGCTTTTTCAAGGAATTCTCCGCCGATTTGACGATGTGCTCAAAGCTGGTGTTGTAATGCTTAATGTAAGTTGAAGGGCGCTTTTGAGACATTAACTGGATACCACATTTGGTGACAATCTTGAGCTTATTGTTCAGCTCAGGGACTTGTCCTAACGCCTTCCCGAAGAGTTCCTCGCAGCTGTAGTCTCCATAAATATCGGCATGGTCAAAGGTATCGATGCCTAGTGCCAGACAATCTTCTACCAGTTGTATGATGTCCTGATCTGACATGCGCCACTCAGACAAGCGCCATACGCCATGCACCAGGTTTGAGATACTGACTTCATCATTGAGTTGGATCTGCTTCATAGCGTTTTCTTTATTGATTGGTAAATAAAATAAATTATAGTCACATGAACCTGCCTGCGGCAGGTAGGCTAGTTTCAGAATTTAATTAACCCGAGTTCTTAATAATAAATGACGTCATGCCGGAAAAATAGGCCTTAAATTCTTCAAGGGCCTATTTTATCCGGTATCTCAGTATCGTTTAAATGAGATTGCGGATATTTTCCTTTGATTTTGATAAATTTTCAAAGGAAAATTCCGCAATGACTTTCTAATAATGAGTGAAGAAATTTCATAGTTTTTATTTTCGCATATGCTTACGATCTATCACAACCCCCGATGCAGAAAAAGTAGAGAGACCCTTCAGCTCATTGAAGACAGCGGTGAGCTAGTGGAGGTAATTGAGTACCTAAAGGAAGTGCCTTCAGCTCACGAGCTTCACAAATTAGTAGAGATGTTGGGCATTAAACCGGAACAGCTGATCAGAAAAGGAGAGGCCATTTACAAAGAGCAGTTCAAAGGCAAAAGCTTATCCGATAAAGAGTGGATCGAAGCCATGGTCGAATACCCGAAGTTGATCGAACGACCCATCGTTACCCGCGATAACAAAGCAGTGCTCGGTAGACCTCCGGAGAATGTGAAGGAGCTACTTTAGCCACGAGCCACGAGCCACGAGTCGCGAGAGTAGTTAGTGGTCAGAAGTTAAGAACTGAGAACGGGAACAAGTCAGAACATCATTCAGAGGGAGGTACGACCGAAGAACCTTCCTGCCGTCAGGTCTCCTTATCAATTTAAAAGCTTCTTCGTTTCTCTGCATTGAGCTACCCTGAGCACCAAACACGAATAACGATTAACGAATAACGATTAACCAATAACCGTCAACTGAGCACCAATTTCAGACTGAACTTTCTGAACTTCTTTGTAGTTAGTCTCACATGAGTGAAAAAGCCCCTATCAAAGTAGAGATCTGGAGTGATGTGATGTGTCCCTTTTGTTATATCGGCAAGCGACATTTTGAACAAGCACTTGAGCAGTTTGAGGACAAGGATAGAGTTGAAGTCGAATGGAAAAGCTTTCAGCTTGACCCTACCATTCCACATGACCTCAACTATGAAGGTGATATCTATCAATACTTAGCTGATAAAAAAGGATGGACCTACGAGCAGTCTGTACAGATGCATCAACGGGTAGTCGACATGGCAAAATCCGTGGGCTTGGATTATAACTTTGATAAAGCCAAACCGGCCAACTCACTCAAGGCGCACTGCCTGATACAGCTGGCCAAATTGCACGGTAAGGGTGATGAGCTGGAAGAGCTGCTCTTCAAAGCTTATTTTACTGAAGGTCGGGATTTCGGCGATGAAGAAGAGCTGGTGCAGATCGGTGAACAGGTGGGGCTTTCTGCTGAAATGGTCCGCGAAGCACTTCAGAGCAACACCCTGAAGAGTGCTGTGGCTCAAGACATCGAAGAAGGTCAGCAATTGGGATTGACAGGCGTGCCTTTCTTTGTGGTAAATCGCCAATATGGTGTGGCGGGTGCACAACCACCAGCGGCATTTACGGAGGTGCTTGAGAAGGTTTAGTGGCTGATCGAAGCTTCGGAGCACTTTCTTGCCTAATGAAAAATGCCAGTTCTGAGTGACGAATAATGCATTTTGAAAAGATGCCCAACCCTAAATAGCATTGACCGTTGGTTAATAAATTATTTATCTGTTTACCCGGAAGTCTTGACGCTATAGTTTTTGCCAAACAACGTCGCCCCCTGCTAATTTGTCTTCTCTGGTATAGCCATACCATCTCCCTCGACATTCGGTACCCAATGGATTTATCTTAAGCATAATGACACCCGAAAGTGAGACATAGTTTTGTCCCGACTCATAGATCAAATTAAGAATTTAGTTTCTTGAGAATTTTCCAGAGATGGGATAATTACCGTTTTGGTTATTTTGTCCTTCACCGAAAATGTTTTGCCCTCTTATTCGGTTGATGACTACGGTGTCTTCCAGGTAAACATCCTTAGCGCCATCTTGATACCAAGAGGCTTTCCAATGTCCTTTAATGTCTGGATAGCCTAGCTCTTTTCTTTTCCTACTTGATTTAATATCCTTTCCATAGACCGTCAAAACACCAACAGCTGTAGTTGCTCCTGCTCCGATTAAGGCCGAAAGTAAAATTGAGTCCATGTCTTAAACATACTTAAAAAAAAATCACTTTTCCCGGTTGAAAAAGAACGGGAATAATAAAATGGGTCATTCAAACATGTATTAGGTAGTATCTCTAATCAAATGATTAAACATTAAATCGTATCGAATTTCTTTCCAGGGCTACCGGATTGAACATTCATCATTCTCAAGCCTCTTGCTGCTTATACTTTCCTTTCGATTTACGGATTCGACAAGACACCACCTTGTATTCAGGACACATGGCTTCCGTATCGTGCTCATCACTGGTGATGATGTTCAGCATGATCTCAGGGAAATGGAAGGTCGAGCTGAGAATACCCGGCTTCATTTCGTCAGTGATCTTCGCCTTGATGTCCACCTTGCCGCGAGGACTTTCGGCACAGACCATGTCGCCGTCTTCAATGAAGTGTTTAGCGGCGTCTTCCGGACAGATCAACAACACGTCCTCTGTTAAGATATCGAGGTTGCCCGTTCTACGGGTCATGGCCCCGCAGTTGTAATGCTCCAGTTCTCGATTGGTGGTGATGATGTAAGGGTAGTCTTTTCCATGCTTTTCGACCTCTCGCGATTCTTCCCAATTGACAAAAGTGAATTTGCCTTTCCCCCCAGCTCGCTTGAATTGCTCGCCATGCAGAATCTGTGAATCGGTACCGTCGGCTTTGACGGGCCATTGCAGTCCGTTATCGCCCAATCTTTCCCAGGTAGCCCCTTCAAAGAAAGGAACGATTTTCGAGACTTCTTCAAGTACACCAGCACCCGAATAATCGGGTTGGTCATAGCCCATTTTGCGCATCATCTCTACGATGATCTGCCCATCGGCTTTGGTGCCCGGAAGCGGCTCCACTACTTTTTGTACGCGCTGAATTCTACGCTCACCATTGGTAAAGGTGCCGTCCTTCTCCAAGAAACTGGCACCAGGTAACACCACGGTGGCGTGTTTGGCGGTTTCAGTCATGAACAATTCTTGCACCACCAAAAGGTCAAGGCTGTCCATGGCTTTCATCACTTTTTGTGTATTCGGATCGGTTTGCACCACATCTTCACCAATGATCCAAAGGGCTTTCAACTTGCCTTCAATGGCAGCATTGAACATTTCTGGAATTTTATAGCCGATATGCATTGGTACTTTATCCGACTTGTAGAAGGTATTGTATCGATGATTCACTTCTGGATTAGTGACATCCATATAACCGGCACCCTGATGAGGTTGTGCGCCCATGTCTGCTGCGCCTTGCACATTGTTCTGGCCGCGTAGAGGATTCACCCCGCAACCGGGTCGACCAATGTTGCCAGTAATCATGGCTAGGTCAGAGATCAGCTGAACGGTAAAAGTCCCTTGGTAATGCTCGGTGACACCTAAACCGTGAAATTCCATGGCGGCATTGGCATTGGCATAGGACAAGGCAGCTTCTTGAACAAGGTTTTTGTCGACACCGGTGATGCGCTCATGCTCGTCCATGTCGAGTTTTAAGATCTCTTCCTTAAAGCCGGCATAATCTTCACAACGCTGATCAATAAAATCTTGGTCCTGACAGTTATTGGTGATGATGTAGTACAACATCATATTGAGCAAGGCCACATTGGTGCCAGGCCTTAGCTGCAAATGATAAGTAGCATATTTGGCTAACTCGATCTTTCTAGGATCTACCACTATACTGGTCACACCCTGCATAAATTTCTGCTTGATCTTAGCTCCTGTGACGGGATGAGCATCGGTAGGGTTGGCTCCGATCACAATGATGCAATCAGTATGCTCTAAGTCTTCGATGGAGTTAGTTGCTGCACCGGTACCAAAGGCACGCTGCATACCCAAGGCAGTGGGTGAGTGACACACGCGAGCGCAGCAGTCGATGTTGTTGGTGCCAACCACTGCACGAATGAATTTCTGCATGAGGTAATTCTCCTCATTAGGGGTGCGAGCAGAAGAAATACCGGCAATGCTGTCCGGGCCATCTTCAGCGATGTACTTGTTCAGTCGCTCAGCAATAAAGTCGTAGGCTTCGTCCCAAGAGGCTTCTTCAAACACACCGTTGCGCTTGATCAACGGAGAGGTCAAGCGATCCTTATGGTTATAGAATTTGAAGGCAAATCGTCCTTTTAAACAAGTATGTCCACCATTGGCTGCTGCCTCATATGGGGCTTGAATGGAGGTGATCTGTCCGTTCTTGGTACTAACTTCCAGATTGCAACCCACTCCACAGTAGGTGCAGACGGTTCTTGTTTTTTCTTCGGTGACGCGTGATTTGGATTCAAAGACATCACTAATGGCTGAGGTAGGACAAGCCTGTGCACAGGCACCACAGCTCACACAGTCTGAATCAAAGAAGTTATCATTGTCACTTTTGATGATGTGCGCATCGAATCCACGACCCGACATGCTGAGTACAAATTCGCCCTGCACTTCATCACAGGCACGCACACAGCGGTAGCAGTTGATGCACTTCGACATGTCTGATGTCATGTAAGGATGACTCAGGTCTTTCTTCCGATCGAGGTGGTTCGCGCCTTCCGGGTAGCGCACATCTCGAATGCCCACTTCAGCAGCCACATCTTGCAATTCACAATTACCGTTGACCTCACAGGTCAGGCAGTCTAGTGGGTGATCGGTCAAGACCAGCTCTACAATATTCTTTCTTAATTTTTGAATTCCTGTAGTATCAGGATAGATGTACTGCCCCTCCTGAATAGGGGTATGGCAAGAAGCCATGGTCTTGGTTTTGCCTTCTTTTTCCAAGGCCACATCAACAGAGCAGACACGGCATGAACCAAAGGCCTCAAGGTTGGGTGCGTCACAGAGGGTTGGCGGCCGATTGCCCGTGTTTCTTACTAAGAATTGAAGAATCGATTCTCCTTCTTGGATGGCATAAGCCACATTATTGATGTATGCTTTTTTCATCTTCAATTAGCTTAAATAGGTTTTCAATTCATCGTCAAAGTACTGCAGTGCATTCTTTATCGGCAGCGGGAGTCCACCACCTAATGCACAAAGTGAACCGCGTTCAAGGGTATCGATCAAATCGTCCAATAGCGCGCGGTCGACCTTGAAATCTTCGTTTTGTGCTTTTTGAAAAAGCTCTTTACCACGGGTAGAGCCGAGGCGACAAGGGAAGCATTTACCGCAACTTTCATGAGCGGTAAAAGCGAAAAGGTGTTCAATGTATTTCACTAAGGGATATTCTTGTGGGATACAGATCACGGAGGCGTGTCCAAGAAGGAAGCCGTTCTGCGAAAAGCTCTCGAAGTCTATGGTTAAATCATCGATTTTTCCAACAGGGACCAGCCCCCCTAGAGGACCACCAATGTGCATGGCTTTGATCGGCTGTTTGAATCCTTGGCCCAATTCGTCGATGACGGTACGCAAAGGCGTGCCCATTTCTACTTCATACAAACCTGGTCGATTGAAGAAGCTATCCAAGCAAACCAATTTGGTTCCGGTTGATTTTTCTGTGCCGTGTCCTGCATAAGCCTTGCCCGAGTTGGATAAAATGTAATGTAGCGCAGCAAGTGTTTCTACATTATTGACGACGGTAGGTTTGTTGAAAAGGCCTTGCTGAGTCGGATAGGGAGGTCGAGTCCGCACCTCTGGTCGTTGTCCTTCCAGCGAATTAAGCAAGGCGGTTTCTTCTCCACAGATGTAAGCACCCAGGCCTTTGACCACCTTGAGATCAAATGAGAAACCACTGCCCATCACATTGTCACCCAAGATCTGTAGATCGTAGAGCTTTTCGATCTCCTGATTGAGGATGTCGATGCTCTCCGGGTATTCGCCACGTGCGTAAATGACGCCCCAATTGGCGCCAATGGTAAAGCCCGCTGCGATCATGCCAAAGATGACCGCATGCGGTTGTTTTTCCATCAAATAACGATCCGAATAAGCACCAGGGTCGCCTTCGTCTGCATTGCAGATAATGAATTTCTGGTCTGAGACCTCGTATTTACAGGCTTCTAATTTGAAACCCATGGGAAATCCGGCACCACCTCGGCCTCGAATCCCTGAGTTTTTGATCTTTTCTAAAGTGGCATCAGCCCCTTGATCAAGTACTTGTTTTAGGCTGGCATAGTACTTATCCAAACCAGGGAAGTCTGTGGTGAGGATCTGCTTGCCGTAGTATCCGACATGATAGTCATCGGCGGTTCCTTTTTTCTCTGCCAATTCATTGACAGCCGCTTCAGCTGAATAATTCTTTCCTTCTGCGTGAAACGCATGATTCTCATGACAGCGTCCCAAACAGGTCATGTCACCGATCTCTTCTGTTGTATAATGCTTACCGAGTGCTTTTCGAAGGTTTTCTTGCGTACCGGCGAGCATACAGGCTGAGCCATTACATACATAGGCTTTCTTGCCTTGATTCTCTGCCTTAGCGAAATCATAAGCAGATATTGTTCCGGTGATGTTGGCTTTTCCGATCAGGTATTCTTCCGCCAATCCTTTGCGTTGTGCAGGATTCAGGTGGCCGCCGGCTTCTTCGGTCAATTGGCCAATTTTCTCAAAGAAGTTGTTGGCCATGCCTTTCCGACCGGAGAGGTGACTTAAATTTTTTGACATAGGTGGTGCGTTAAGCAATTCAATATAAGCAATTCTTCAATTTGAATCTTGCTTTGCCTGAATCTTCACAAGCAGGGGAGTTCTGCTTTATCGCTTTTGAAAGCTACAGAAGATGAAGTTTTGAGTGGTATTGAAAGGCGTGTGGTGGTTTACCTTTGCACAATCAAGTTGTTTAAAAGAACCGTTAAAAAGTGTAGTCAACAAGTTGGTTGAATATTGCTTGATCTCGATTCCGCTGCATTTTGTAGGGCCATCTGTTGAAAAAGTACCGATGACTAGATAGCCTCCCGTGTTGATGAATTGATTAGAGGTATTTACGTAATGGCTTATTTCCTTTTCTTCTGTAAGAAAATGAAAGGCTGCGCGATCATGCCAAAGGTCATAAGACTCAGAAGGTACAAAAGAAGCGGCGTCGGCAACGATCCATTTTACCAGAGCAGCTTTTTCACCCAGTCTTTCTTTGGCTCGGTCAATAGCCGAACTGGAAACATCGAGAATGGTGAGGTCACGAAAACCCAAAGAAAGCAAATGGTCGACTAGAAAGCTATCACCACCTCCGACGTCGATGATCTTTGCTGTTTTTGGTAGATTAAAGCCTAAAATGATCTCCAGTGAAGTCTCGGGTTTAGGTTGAAACCAACTGACCTCATCCATGGCTTTGGTCGTGTAGATCTTTTCCCAATGAGCTTGACGGTCTAGATGGTTCATCTTGATAGGACCTTACGCTAGAGATTAATACCCCAGAATGTTCAACATGGACTCATGGGTTTGCTCTTCTGCAAATAGGTTGTAGCTAAACTCTCCATTCTCGTCTTTGTCGATCAACAGGTGTTTGGGTGCCGGAATCAGACAGTGCTGTATGCCGCCATAGCCACCCAATGACTCTTGGTAAGCGCCAGTATTGAAAAAACCAACATAGAGTTTCTCATCTTCTTCGATCAGGGGAAGGAAGACTTCGGAAGAATGCGCCTCTGAATTGTAATAGTCCATACTGTCGCAGGTCAAGCCACCAAGATTCACTTTGTGAAAAGGGTGGTCCCATTTGCTAATGGCCAATAAAATGTACTTCTGATTGAGTCCCCAAGCATCTGGTAGGTGAGTAATGAAAGACCCGTCGATCATGTACCACAACTCCTTATCGTTTTGTTGTTTTTGATCGAGGATCGAATAAAAGAAAGCGCCGCTCTCACCAACGGTATACGAGCCAAACTCGGTAATGACGTTAGGTGTAGGAACGTTGTTTTTGTCGCAGATCCATTTGATGTTCTCAATGATTTGATCGACCATGTATTCGTAATCGTACTCGAAGGTCATCGAGGTTTTGATCGGGAATCCACCGCCAATATCAACTGTATCTAATTCAGGACAGATTTTCTTAAGCTCGCAATACTGGTACATAAAGCGGCTAAGTTCACTCCAATAATAGGCCGTGTCACGAATGCCTGTATTAATGAAAAAATGTAACATTTTGAGCTGTGCACAGCTGTCTTTAATTTCTTCTTTGTAATAGCTGATGATGTCGCTGTATCGTATGCCAAGACGGGAGGTGTAAAACTCAAAGCTCGGTTCCTCATCAGCAGCGACTCTAATGCCAATTTTAAAGTTCCTGTCGATGGTTTTTTTGTATTCGTCAAGTTCATTGAGGTTATCCAAGATCGGGATGCAGTTCTCGAAACCGTCATTGATCAGTTCACTGATGTATTTGACGTACAACGGACGTTTGTAGCCATTGCAAACGATCAGTAAATTCTTGTCTATTTTCCCTTTTTGGTAAAGACTTCGAACGATTTGGATATCAAAAGCTGAGGATGTTTCGATTTGGCAATCATTGGCCAAGACCCTGTCAAGAACAAATTCGAAATGGCTCGACTTGGTACAATAGCAATAGGTGTAATTCCCGTTGTAGCGATGTTTCTTGAGTGCATTTTCAAACCACTTCTTCGCGTTTTGAATATTCTCGCTGATCTTAGGTAGGTAAGTAATTCGAAGGGGCGTGCCGTATTGATCGAGTACTTTCTTCAGGGGGACACCATGAAACTCCAAGTATTTCCCTTTTACCTGAAATTCAGCAGTAGGAAAGTCAAAAGATTGGTCGATGAGGTCAAAATAGCTTTTCAATGCATTCAGTAGTTTATCGATCAAATATCACAACAATTCAAGAATTTCTTTCCTCATGCAGAATTTTTTTCAAAAAGGGTGGCGCCGAATATATTCAACAAGTTGAGATTAGCATTCATTAAAATTTCTCAATTTTACATTCAACTTATGGGCTAGAGTGCTAGTAAAAACATGTCAACATCACCAATCTCTGATTTCATAGAAAAGCATTTTTTGCATTTTAATGCGGCCAGCTTAGTGGATGCAGCCAAGGACTACAATAAACACTTAGCGGAAGGCGGTAAAATGATGGTTACCCTCGCAGGTGCGATGAGTACTGCAGAGCTAGGGATTAGCTTAGCTGAAATGATTCGCAACGATAAAATCGCCATCATATCCTGCACAGGGGCCAATTTGGAAGAGGATATCATGAACCTCGTGGCGCATTCGCACTATGAACGCGTACCCAATTACAGAGACTTGACACCTCAGGACGAATGGGGGCTTTTGGAAAAAGGACTGAACCGAGTAACGGACACCTGTATACCGGAAGAGGAGGCATTTCGACGACTTCAAGCACATATTCATAAGCAATGGAAGAAAGCCGAAGAAGCAAACGAGCGCTTTTTTCCGCACGAATTCATGTACAAGATGTTATTGAGCGGAGATTTAGAGCCATACTATGAAATAGACTCAAAAAACAGCTGGATGCTTGCTGCGGCTGAAAAAAATCTACCGATCGTAGTGCCGGGTTGGGAAGATTCTACCATGGGAAATATTTTTGCTTCCTATTGTATAAAAGGGGAGTTGAAACCGTCTACGACCAAATCAGGTATCGAGTACATGGTGTGGTTAGCCGATTGGTATACAAAGAATAGTGAAGGCCAAGGTGTTGGCTTTTTTCAGATTGGGGGAGGAATAGCCGGAGATTTCCCAATTTGCGTCGTCCCCATGTTGTATCAAGACCTGGAATGGGAAGGTGTTCCTTTTTGGAGTTATTTCTGCCAAATATCTGATTCAACCACTAGTTTTGGGTCGTATTCTGGAGCCATTCCTAATGAGAAGATCACGTGGGGTAAACTAGACATCAATACACCAAAGTACATCATAGAGTCTGATGCGACCATTGTGGCTCCTTTGTTATTTGCATATGTTCTTGGATGGTGAAACGAAAAGTAAATGAGAAAAATTAGATTAGTTGAAGTCAGGTCAGAATTAGCTGCAGGAACACGCGGAGCAAGCATGGGGGTCGATGCGATGAAGATCGCGAGCATTAAGAAGCAGTCGAACTTTTTCATGCGTTTTGAACCAGTCAATGTTCAAGATGAGAATAACCTGTTGTTCGCAGGGGAGCCACAGTTCAAACATGCGAAGTATGGAGAGGGGGTCTACACCATGGTCAGTCGTGTGTGTGATACCATTGCTTCTTTGCGAAAAGAGCAACTTTTCCCAATCGTTTTGGCGGGTGATCATTCCACCGCTGCCGGTACGATCTGTGGAATCAAACAAGCGCATCCTGACAAACGACTAGGTGTGATCTGGATCGATGCACATGGCGATCTGCATTCGCCGTATACCTCACCTTCAGGGAACATGCACGGAATGCCACTGGCCATGGTGACGGCTACGGATAATGAAACACAAGAGGTGAATGACGTAGAGGAAGAAACGGAAGCACTTTGGGAACGAATCAAACGGATCGGAGGGAATGGACCGAAGATCAATTTGGGGGACATCGTTTTCATTGGTGTAAGAGATACGGAAGCACCGGAAGACTATTTGATTGAAACGCACGGTATCAAGAACTTCAAAACGGAAGAGGTGAACCAAAAGGGTGTTTCTCAAGTGGCTCAAGAAGCCTTGAACATGCTGAAGGATTGTGACCAGGTGTATATTTCATTTGATGTTGACAGTTTAGACACCTCTGTTTCGACAGGTACGGGTACTCCGGTACCTAACGGCTTATCGATGCAGCAGGCCATGGACCTCAACATCGAATTGATCAAAGACAAGCGCGTTTGCTGCTGGGAGATCGTCGAGGTGAATCCAACCCTAGACACAGAAAACAGAATGGCCGATGTGGCCTTTGAAATTTTAGAGAATACAACAGAATCGCTAATCGCGAATTTCTAATATGGAATCAAGAATCAAAGAAGGAGTTGTTTCGGCCTTAGTAGCTCTTTATCAGCACGAGGTGAGCGTTGACGACATCCAACTACAACCCACACGGAAGGAATTTGAAGGGACCTATACCTTTGTCGTATTTCCATATGCAAGGGTGTCAAAAAAGAATCCTGAGGCTACCGCCAGCGATATTGGCAACTACCTAGTAGAGCATACAGATGAAGTAAGTGGGTTCAATGTGGTCAAAGGGTTTTTGAATTTGGTTTTGGCTGAAGGCTCACAGGTCAGTCAATTTGCTTCTTTCTTCAATCCATCGGATGTGACTGAATCAAGTCTTTTTGATCTACCCAAAACAGGTAAAACGGTAGTGGTTGAGTATTCCTCACCCAATACCAATAAGCCGTTGCATTTGGGACATTTGCGGAATAACTTCTTAGGCAACTCCGTGTCAAGAATTATGGAGGCTGCTGGTAATGAGGTGCATAAAGTCCAGATCATTAACGATCGCGGCATCCACATCTGTAAGTCCATGTTGGCTTGGCAGAAGTTTGGGAAAGGCGAGACGCCGGAAACTGCCGGAGTCAAAGGAGATCATTTGGTAGGAAAATACTACGTCGCGTTTGATAAAGCCTACAAAGCAGAGATCAAAGAATTGATGGGCAAGGGGCTCAGCCAAGAGCAAGCGGAAAAAGAAGCGCCCATTCTGAAAGAGGCGCAAGAGATGCTCATGAAATGGGAGGCCAAGGACCCTGAGGTCTATGCACTTTGGGAGAAAATGAATGCTTGGGTCTATGATGGCTTCAATGCAACCTATGAGCGCCTGGGTGTCGATTTTGATCGCTTGTATTACGAAAGTGATACCTATTTGATCGGTCGAGATCGCGTACTCGAAGGACTCCAAAAAGGTGTGTTCTTCAAAAAAGATGACGGATCCATTTGGGTTGATTTGACCGATGAAGGCTTGGATGAAAAACTCTTATTAAGAAAAGACGGTACTTCGGTTTATATGACTCAGGATATTGGAACTGCGCTTATGCGGTTTGACGATTATCCTAACTTGAGCCAACTTATTTATACCGTAGGAAATGAGCAGGAATATCATTTCAAGGTCCTCTTTCTGATCCTGAAAAAACTGGGCTATTCATGGGCTGAGGCGTGTTACCATTTGTCGTATGGCATGGTTGATTTGCCTTCAGGCAAGATGAAATCAAGAGAAGGTACTGTGGTTGACGCAGATGATCTGATCCAACAAATGGCCGATACTGCGGAAGCACGGACAAAGGAATTAGGTAAGATCGATGGGTTTACCCAGGAGCAGGCGGCAGAACTATATGATATGTTAGCCCTTGGCGCAGTCAAATACTTTTTGCTGAAAGTTGATCCAAGAAAAAGGATGTTGTTCAACCCGGAGGAGTCGATCGAATTTCAAGGGAACACAGGGCCCTTTGTTCAATACACTCATGCGCGAATCAGTGCCATTCTAAGGAAGGCAGCACAATTGGGTATTGACCTAAGTCAGCTCGATCTGGCCAATTTCACAGGAGCGCAGCAGGTAGAGAAGGACCTTATCCACCTGATATCGCTTTACCCCGAACGAGTGGTTCAAGCAGCCGAGCAGTATGCCCCTTCCGTTATTGCCCAATACGCGTACGACATGGCCAAGGCGTACAACCGTTTTTACACAGAACTGTCTATTTTCAATGAAGGGGACGATGTCACGCAACAGTTTAGGGTGGCACTTTCTGCCTTAAGTGCAGAAACTATCAAGAAATGTTTGGGGTTATTGGGCATAGATGCACCAAATAGAATGTGATGATGCTAATCAATGTATTTATAAGCTTAAGTTTACTCTTCTCGGATATGACATTTCATGATTTTAAAATGAACGGAATTGATGGTACAGCCATTGATCTTTCGCAATTCAAAGGAAAGCACGTCTTAGTGGTTAATGTGGCATCGAGATGTGGCTATACGCCGCAGTACGAAGACCTTCAGAACTTGCATGAGCAATATGGCGATAAGCTCGTGGTTTTGGGATTTCCAGCGAATGATTTTGGTGGTCAAGAGCCTGGTACCAACCTTGCCATCGCTGAATTCTGTGAAGCCAATTACGGGGTCAGCTTTCAGATGTTTGAAAAGATCGCCGTCAAAGGAACACAGCGGCACGCCTTGTATCAATGGCTTGAAGAAGAGTCTGGAGAAGCTCCAACTTGGAATTTCTGTAAGTATTTGATTTCTCCAGAAGGTAAGGTACTTGGTTTCTTCCCTTCTGCTGTTAATCCGCTCGATGAGCAGATCATCGGTAAACTATAGGCCTTGAAAGTCTGGATCAGCGCATTTCGTCTTCGTACACTTCCACTTGCCTTAGCTTCTATTGGGATGGGAGCTTTTCTGGCGGCTGCTGATGGGGTCTTTTGTTGGAATGTGTTCCTCTTGTGTGCGCTCACCACCATTTTACTTCAGATTTTATCGAACCTTGCCAATGATTATGGCGATGCGATCCATGGGGCAGACAGTCAGGATCGTGAAGGGCCTAAGCGAGCGGTCCAATCTGGGCAGATCTCGCCACAGGCCATGCGATTAGCGTTGGTGATTTTTTCGATCTTGGCCTTTGGATCAGGATTACTCTTGCTTTGGGTGGCTCTTGATGATTTTGGTAAAGTCTTCTGGATTTTTCTTGGCTTAGGCTTAGCCGCCATTGCCGCGGCGATCACCTACACAGCGGGGTGGAGGCCTTATGGTTATGCGGGTCTGGGCGACTTGAGTGTATTGATCTTTTTTGGTTGGCTGGCGGTTTTAGGTTCATACTATTTATTCGCACAAACATTTTCTTGGTTATTGGTCCTGCCGGCAACCAGTATCGGCTTGCTTTCTGTCGGAGTACTGAACGTAAACAATATCCGAGATATTGCCTCTGATCAACTTGCCGGTAAATTCTCCGTACCCGTACGCATCGGTCGTCCACGAGCGGTTATTTATCACTATATTCTGTTGACGTCAGCGGTCTTATCCAGCCTTATCTACGTGCTAGCAACGTATACCTCACCCATTCAGTTGCTGTTCTTACTCGTTTTGCCTCTGCTGATCAGGAATGCCTTGGCAGTACAAAAAAAGATTGTTTCAGCGCAGTTAGACCCTTATTTGAAGCAACTGGCACTTTCCTCCTTACTCTTTGTTTTGCTCTTCGGCCTTGGGCAACTTATTTCTGTTTAAATTGTTCTACATCTTTGGGAATTATTGATGAGCTTCATATTTTTAAATTACATCAATACCGCTATGAAAGGTCGAAAAACTAACCAGGTAGACGTACAATGCCAGTTTTGTCAGGCAAGAGGGAATTCACATTTTGATTCTCTTCCTGAGGAAGAGTTACTGGTACTCAATGAGCACAAAAGCTGTGTGACGTATAAAAAAGGGCAAACTCTTTTTTATGAGGAGACACGTCCGATGGGAGTTTTTTGCATCAATCATGGGAAAGTGAAGGTGTATAAAATGGGTTCTAACGGTAAAGAGCAAATATTGTACATTGCCCAAGCGGGAGACTTTCTTGGCTACCGTGCCCTCTTGAGTGAGGAATTTTATTCGGCATCAGCAACAGTGCTTGAACCGGCGGCTGTTTGTTTTATTCCTAAAAGTGATTTCTTGACCATTCTTCAGCGTAATCCATTTTTCTTTCAGAAGCTGATGAAAGCGGTCTGCCACGATCTGGGTGTTATGGAAGATAAGTTGGCTCAGCTGGCCCAAAAATCTGTACGAGAACGATTGGCGGGAACCATTCTGATGTTAAAAGAGACTTATGGCATGGAAGGCGGCGAAAGTGGCCCGATTGATATTGCCCTTTCCCGCGAAGACCTCGCAAATATTGTAGGAACTGCTACAGAGACGGTGATCAGGCTTCTTTCAGAGTTTAAATCGGATGGCATGATCGCCCTTGAGGGCAAACGAATACGAGTGGTGGACCAGAACCGCCTGGTGCATGAAGCCGACTTCTACGGCTAAAGCATGATTTATATCATATAATTCTCTGACTGCCATCACGCCAAAGCTCTTGGGCTTGAAGCTAACTTTGGTTCATAAGTTGGCAATACCTTGAAACATAAGATCCTAATAGCAGTAGATAAACGAACCTCCACGGAGTTATTACTCTCAAAGGTTGAGTCTTTGCTGAATACAACTCACATGAAGTATGTGTCAGCTTTTAAACTAGATTCCGTCCTATCCTCTAAAGCAGTCACTGCAGGCAAGAAGAGAAGGGCCAAGCAAAACGATCTATTGGAAAAGATCGAATTCGAAATGAATTTTCAAAAGGAGGCTACCTCAAGGTGGATGAACTTTGAAGCCATGAAAGAGTTCGATGATGTGGATCAACTGGTAAGCTATTCCACGGTTTGCGACTTATTGCTTATCGAAAGTCTTCATGCCTTTGAACAATACGATCGAAATGAAATGCAGGAGTTGATCGATCGAGTACATTGTCCCGTGGCCATTCTCCCTGAAAATGTCGATCACGACAGCATCATCATTGTGAATGACAGTTCGTTGGACATCGTTCAATTGACCAAATCCTTTCTCAATCTGTTTAAACCAGAACTGAGAAAACTTCCGGTTTCCGTATTCGTCGATACCCCCGAAAATGATGCACACATCAATAGAGAACGGGCCTTTATCGATTACCTCAAACTCTATTTCAAGAATATGGGCACGCAGTTGATGGACTGCGATGCAGCATCTTGCATTGAAGACTACCTGAACAAAGAACACTTAAAGCCCATCATCCTCATGAATTCCAAAAGTATGAGGAGCTTCAGTAAACGTAAATTTTTTAACTCCGGACCTATTGAAAATCTCATAGCTTTTGTAATTAAGAGTGAAGAAAAGTGAGTGAAACGGGAGTAGTGCAAAAGTTAAGTTGTTACCATTGTGGTGAACTCTGCCAAGAGGAACATATTCTTTTTGAGGAAAAGGACTTTTGCTGTCATGGCTGTCAAACGGTCTATCAGATCTTGAATGAAAATGATCTCTGTGAATACTATGACCTCGAAAGCGCACCAGGATTAAACCAAGCCAAAAGAGCACAGGGACTTTTTGATTATTTAGCTGCTGAAGAAGTCAAAAGGCAAGTCTTGGACTTTGCCAGTGATTCACAGGAACGAGTTACCTTTTTTATTCCAAACATTCATTGCAGTAGCTGTATCTGGCTTTTAGAGCACCTGGAAAGGCTACAAGAGGGTGTCTTGAAATCGGAAGTGAATTTCAATAAAAGACAGACATCCATTGTTTATGATCCGGCGATGGTGTCCCTGCAACAGGTAGCAGAATTACTAGACCGCATTGGCTATCCACCCCTCAACAACCTCGAGAAAGATGAGTCTGAAAACGAAAAGAGTTACGATAAAAAGCTCCTGGTCAAGTTAGGCGTGGCGGGTTTCTGTTTTGGTAATGTCATGTTGCTTGCCTTCCCTGAATACCTTGGCTTTGAAACGGTGGAGCCTGAATACCAACGGTTGTTTAGATGGGTCAGTGCCGTGATGGCATTGCCGGTGCTCTTTTTTTCGGCTAGTGACTATTTCACTTCTGCCTTCAAAAGTCTCCGACAACGTTACATCAATATCGATGTCCCCATTGCCCTTGGAGTGATCACACTGGCCATTAGAAGTTATTATGAAGTGCTTACCCAGTCGGGTTCAGGTTATTTTGATTCGTTAGTCAGTTTGATCTTTTTCTTGCTCATTGGCAAGTGGTTTCAAAACTTGACCTATCGGAACTTGTCCTTCGAACGGGATTATAAATCTTATTTCCCTTTGGCTGTTCAGCGCATCAAAGGCGGTCAACAGAAGGCTGTTTTGGTAAAAGATATCCAAAAAAATGATCAGCTATTGATCCGCAACAATGAAGTGATTCCGGCCGATTCGATCCTCATTGACGACCATGTGACCATTGATTACAGTTTCGTTTCAGGAGAAGCGGAACCGCTACAAAAGAAAAAAGGAGACCTGATTTATGCCGGAGGACGATTGGTGGGCAAACAAGCCCATTTTATCGTACAAAAGGATGTTTCTCAGAGCTATTTGACCGGCTTATGGAATCAATACGACGAAAGTAAAAAGACCGGTAGAACACTGATCGATCAAGTGAGTCAGTACTTTACGCTCGTGATCATTGTAGTTGCTAGTGCTGCCGCTGTCTTCTGGCAGTTCAACGACCCTTCGAAAACATGGTTGGTTTTTACTGCTGTATTGATCGTGGCATGTCCTTGTGCCTTGGCCTTGGCGACACCTTTTACTATGGGTTCTGTACTTCGTGTATTCGCACGCAATAAGTTCTACCTCAAAAGTGCAGAAGTGATCGAACGGCTGCAGCGGGTCAACACGATTGTGTTTGACAAAACAGGTACTTTGACTGAGAGCAAAGAGCATGCTGTTGTGTTTTCGGGTGATGAACTCACTAGGAATGAGCAAGCGATCTTAGCCTTAGCCATGGCAAGTAGTACGCATCCCTTAAGCCGCGCAATACTTGGAACCTTAGGGAAGGTGGATGCCTCGGATTACCAATTGGAGTCCTTTGAAGAGATTCCGGGCAGGGGCATAGTAGCCTGTGTCAACGGTTTGGAGGTGAAGATCGGAAGTCAGAAGCTTGGTCAGAATGATAGCTCAAATCCCAAACAGACGACCGTTCATGTTTGGTTTGGAGACCAGCTTCGTGGGTATTTTTCACTTAGCAATGAATACCGAAAAGGTGTGAGATCATTGATCGACAGCCTAAGCTCAAGGTTTGACCTGAAACTGTTATCCGGCGATAATGACAGTGAAATGCAGCGATTAAAAGAGTTTTTCCCGAAAGAAAGCGAAATGCATTTCGAGCAAAAACCACACGATAAATTGGACTTTATTAAATCGGTTCAAGCCAAGGGGCAACGAGTCATGATGATCGGTGACGGGCTGAACGATGCCGGTGCACTGAAGCAAAGTGAAGTAGGGTTGGCCATTGCAGAAGATGTGTCAAATTTCTCACCGGCAAGCGATGGTATTTTAGATGCAAAAGAACTGACAAAGCTCAATCGTTTTTACGATTTGGCACATGCTGCAAAAGGAGTGGTCGTCTGGAGCTTTGTTATTTCCTTTATTTATAACATTGGTGGCTTAAGCTTTGCAGTAGCCGGTTTATTAACCCCACTGGTTGCCGCCATACTCATGCCCTTGAGTAGCATAACCGTAGTGCTTTTTACCACTGTTGCGATACAGTTTTTCGCTAAAAAAATGAACTTGTAGCATGTCTGTAATCGTAGTCCTCATCATCACAAGTATCGTAGTTGCTGCCATTTTCTTAGGCGCATTCTTCTGGGCTGTTCGCTCCGGTCAGTATGATGATACTTATTCGCCATCCGTTCGCATGTTGTTCGATGAAAAGAAGAAAAAGAAGCATGAAAAAAATCGATCAGCTGATCAAGAAATACGATAGACCCGTTCCGCGATACACCAGCTATCCTTCCGTACCCGATTGGAATTTGAATTCCTTTTCATCAAGCGCATGGAAGGAGTCGCTCAGCATGGCTTATGAAACCCATGGCGACGAAGGCATCAGTTTATACATTCACTTGCCTTATTGTGAAAGCTTGTGTACCTATTGCGGCTGCAATACACGAATTACTGTCAATCATGAAGTGGAGTTACCTTATGTGCAAGCCGTGATCAAAGAGTTCCAATTGATCAAGAACATCCTCGGAACTCGGCCTAAATTGAACGAGATCCACCTCGGAGGCGGCACGCCAACTTTTTTCTCGCCTAGTCATCTACGTTTGCTGATTGAAGGGATCGTAAAAGAAGTGGAAACAGCAGATAATGCCGTCCTTAGCTTTGAAGGACATCCCAATAATACGACTAAAGCGCACTTGCAAACTCTTTATGCCTTAGGGTTCAGGAGGGTCAGTTTTGGAATTCAGGATTCTGATCCAAAAGTACAAAAGGCCATCAATCGGATGCAACCTGATGAGGCCGTCACGCGCGTCACAAAGTGGGCGAGAGAGATCGGTTATACTTCTGTGAATTTTGATCTCATTTATGGTTTGCCATTTCAAACCCAAGAGAGTATTGGCAAAACCATGCAACTCGTTAAAGTGCTTCGTCCTGATCGCATTGCGTTTTATTCCTACGCTCATGTACCCTGGAAAAGGCCCGGTCAACGGGCATACAATGACTCAGATTTGCCAAGTCCTGAAGAAAAGCACCAATTGAATCAATTTGGGCAGGCTCTCTTGAGTGAGATGAATTATGTGGGGATTGGTATGGATCACTTTGCTTTGGCCGATGAGGAGCTTTGCCTTGCGATGCGAGAAAAGACCTTGATTCGGAATTTTATGGGCTATACCACAAATCCAGGTCAACTGCTGATCGGTTTAGGAGTATCGGCGATTTCCGACATTAGCTTAGCCTATGCGCAAAATCCTAAAACCGTTGAGCAGTATTTGGCCCTAATTGCCGAGGAAAAGTTGCCTCAAGTAAAAGGTCATATGATGACGCCGAAGGAGATCAAGACAAAAGCACAAATTTTAGAAGTGGCATGTCAACAGCAGGTATCGGATCAACTTTATCAACAATTAGCGTCCGCTCAGAAAAGTCAAATCGATGAGTTTGTTTCGGATGGCCTCCTTGAACAGATCTCGGGGGGATATGAGGTGAGCGGTTTGGGTAGGCAATTCTTAAGAAATATCTGTTCAATTTTTGATTCGCACCATGCGAAAAATCGAGCAAAGTTTACCTTTAGCAGGTCGGTTTGAGTCTATCAAAATACGCTGTTTTACCCCTCTAGGAGTGATTCAGAAGTCCTGGGTACTCCCTGCCACTAAAAACATGATATAAATCAGTT
The DNA here is from genome assembly GCF_057219245.1 of Roseivirga sp. YIW32. Lineage (NCBI taxonomy): Bacteria > Pseudomonadati > Bacteroidota > Cytophagia > Cytophagales > Roseivirgaceae > Roseivirga > Roseivirga sp. YIW32. Next base: position 333,412 of record NZ_JBXVVG010000001.1, read on the forward strand.
TTTATTCTAATGTCCATCAGTTCGCCCACCGCCTGCTAAATATACCTTGGCATCAAATATTGCGAAACTTTAGGTAAATGGAATTAGAACAGTTTAAGTACGATAATAAAATCGTCAAGTACTTTTCAATCGCTACAGTAGTTTTCGGCGTCGTGGGGATGCTCGTGGGCCTTTTGATAGCGACACAGTTATTTCTCCCACAGTTGAACTTAGGCATACCCTACACCTCCTTCGGTAGGTTAAGACCATTGCACACCAATGCAGTGATCTTTGCATTTGTAGGTAACGCCATGTTTGCTGGAGTGTATTATTCAATGCAGCGCTTGCTAAAAGCCCGCATGTTCAGTGATCTACTCAGCTGGATTCACTTTTGGGGTTGGCAGTTGATCATTGTGGCCGCGGCCATCACCTTACCGCTCGGATTAACTACCTCCAAGGAATATGCGGAGCTGGAATGGCCGATAGATATCGCCATTACCCTCATTTGGGTGGTGTTTGGTATCAACATGATCGGAACCATTCTGAAGAGGCGAGAAAGACACATGTATGTGGCCATTTGGTTCTACATTGCCACCTTCGTAACCGTAGCAGTATTGCACGTGGTGAATTCGTTCGAAATGCCCGTCACACTATTCAAGAGTTACTCTTGGTATGCTGGAGTGCAGGATGCCTTAGTCCAATGGTGGTATGGTCATAATGCTGTGGCCTTCTTCTTGACGACACCATTCCTTGGGCTGATGTATTACTATTTACCAAAGGCGGCCAATCGACCTGTTTATTCCTATAAACTGTCCATTATCCACTTTTGGTCATTGATCTTTATTTACATCTGGGCAGGACCTCACCATTTACTTTATACGTCATTACCAGATTGGGCCCAATCGCTCGGAACGGTATTCTCTATCATGTTGATCGCTCCTTCCTGGGGAGGGATGTTGAATGGTCTCTTGACACTAAGGGGTGCCTGGGACAGGGTTCGTGAAGACCCAGTCTTGAAATTCATGGTGGTTGCCGTCACTGCTTATGGTATGTCGACACTCGAAGGACCTTTATTGTCTATCAAAGGGGTGAATGCCATTGCGCACTTTACGGATTGGATCATTGCCCACGTACACATTGGCGGATTAGGCTGGAACGGCTTCTTGATCTTCGGGATGCTCTACTGGTTGGTACCTAAAATGTGGGGAACCAAGCTATGGTCAACCAAGGCAGCAAACGTTCATTTCTGGATCGGAACATTGGGTATCATTGTGTATGCCTTACCGATGTATACTGCCGGTGTAGTACAAAGCTTAATGTGGAAGAACTTCAATGGAGAAGGTTTCTTAGAGTATCCTAACTTTCTTGAGACAGTTACGCAGATCATTCCTATGTACATGATGAGAGCCATTGGCGGTTTGTTATACTTTGCCGGAGTGATCATGATGGCTGTGAACTTAGTGAAAACTGCCGCCCAAGGTAAGTTCATTCCTGAAGAAGCAGCGGAAGCACCTGCTTTAGAGAAAAAGAAAATTGTTGGAGGCCACTGGCATAGTACAATTGAAAGAAAGCCAGTATTCTTTACCGTGATCACATTGGTCGCCATTCTAATTGGTGGTGTGGTAGAGATGGTGCCTACCTTCTTGATCAAATCGAACGTACCCAGCATTGCCAGCGTAAAACCGTATACGCCATTAGAGCTGCATGGTAGAGATATTTACATCAGAGAAGGGTGTAATAACTGTCATTCGCAAATGGTTAGGCCTTTCCGCTCGGAGACCGAACGATACAAAGGGGAATATTCAAAAGCTGGTGAATTCGTTTATGATCACCCATTCTTGTGGGGATCAAAAAGAACAGGTCCAGATTTGCACCGCGTCGGTGGAGCTTATAACGATACCTGGCACCTGAACCACATGTATGATCCAACATCGACATCGCCGGGTTCAATCATGCCACCATACCCTTGGCTCTATTCAGATCAAATTGATCCGGGTTTGACGGCTGGGAAGATCAATGCGCTGCGTAAGATCGGTGTGCCGTATGAAGAAGGCTACGAAGAAACCGCGAATCAAGACCTGCAAAAACAAGCAGCGAGTATCTTGAGCGGCTTGGCAAATGATCCTTCGGGGTCTCTTGAAACCATCGAGTCCTATTCAGGAGTAGAGGTGGGTGAAACATCAGAGATCGTCGCCTTGATCGCATACCTACAGCGATTAGGAACAGATATTAAAGCAGAAGCAACAGCATCAAAATAAAGCACCATGTTCAAGTATTATTTTGAAAGAGTACATAATGTGGAGATCTGGCCGATCATCTCCCTACTCATCTTCTTCGTGTTTTTTGTGGGCTTACTGATCTACGTTTGGAAGATCAACAAGGCACATGTAGCACATATGGAGGTGATGCCCCTGGCAGAAGATCAGCCTGAAAATGAAACACTAGACCAAAATTTTTTGAAATGAATTTTTTACGTCAACATACCAAAAGAAAGTCAGGATTGGCGGTAGCGCTCCTGCTTACTCCTTTTGCCTCGACTTTTGCACAAACCAATGGTAGCATTAGTCAAGAAACGGTTCTTTACATCACATTTGGTCTCGTACTAGCGGTGGCATTGCTTGTGTTGCTGGTTGCCATTTATGTGCTGCAGTTGCTCAAAACCTTTGTTAATCAAGGAATGACCGAAGAGCAAAAGGCAGCGGCAGAAGCACAACCAAGTTATTTTGCTCGGCTCTGGCAACAATGGAACGACTTAAAGCCATTGGAAGAAGAGGAGGAGATTCTGCTTGATCACAATTATGATGGGATCAAGGAGCTGGATAACCACCTACCTCCTTGGTGGAAAGGTCTTTTTTATGTGACCATAGGCTATGCAGTGGTTTACTTGTTGATCTTTCACGTATTCAGTGCCGCACCACTTCAAGAGGAAAAATATGAGATGGAGATGGCGGCAGCGGCAGCCTTTAAAGCTGCTCAGGAAAAAGACCTCGTGGTCGATTTCGATGAGAATACAGTGACTGCCACAACAGATGCTGTTGAGCTAGCTGACGGTAAGCAGTTCTTTGAGTTGCAATGTGCAGTGTGTCACAAAGCCGATGGCGGTGGTTTAGCCGGGCCAAATTTGACGGATAAATACTGGAAACATGGCGGCTCCATGAGTGATGTGTACAAGGTCATTAAGAATGGTGTTCAAGGTACAGCCATGATCTCATGGGAAAGCCAATTGAACCCAGTTAGAATGCGCAACGTGGCTTCTTATGTAATGACATTACAAGGAACTAATCCTCCAGGTGCATTACCTCCGGATGGGGAGTTATACGAGCCAGTAGCTGACGATGTGTCGAACGATTAATAGCAACTAACTCATGGATCAGGAGAAGATCAAAGATTTATACAATTACGATGAAGAGTACCGCGATTCAATCGCTACGGTTGACGCATCAGGTAAGCGAATCTGGGTCTTTCCTAAAAAGCCAAAAGGAAGTTATCATAACAAGAGGGTGGTCGTTTCGATCATCCTCTTGTCTATTCTATTCGCAGGTCCTTTCATTACCATTGGCGGCGAGCCGTTTCTCTTGCTCAATATCTTTGAACGAAAGTTCTCGATTCTAGGAACGGTCTTTTGGCCACAAGATTTCTTTATTTTGGCCTTATTGGCCATCACATTCTTTGTGTTTATCATTCTTTTTACCGTTGTATTTGGTCGCGTGTGGTGCGGTTGGGCATGTCCTCAGACCTTATTCATGGAAATGGTATTTCGAAAAATTGAGTATTGGATCGACGGTGACGCCGGTCAGCAACGTAAACTGAAAAAAATGCCATGGAATGGTGAGAAGATCAGAAAGCGCCTATTCAAGCACAGCCTATTTCTGCTAATTGCCATTTTGATCGGACACACCGTCATGGCCTATTTGATCGGGATTGGCCAAGTAAAAGAAATTGTCAGTCAACCACCAACTGAACACCTTGCCGGATTTATTGGTCTCGTGGCGTTTAGCGGAATATTTTATGGCGTTTTCGCTTACCTAAGGGAGCAAGCCTGTGTGGCGATCTGTCCTTATGGCCGTTTGCAAGGGGTGTTGTTGGTGAAAGACTCTATTGCGGTCATGTACGATTGGATAAGAGGTGAACCCAGAGGCCGCATCAAAAAGAATGAGGAACGAAGTGACAAGGGCGATTGCATAGATTGTAAGCTTTGTGTACACGTTTGTCCTACCGGAATTGACATAAGAAATGGGACACAACTTGAATGTGTAAATTGTACCGCATGCATTGATGCTTGTGATGATGTGATGACCAAAGTGGGGAAACCAACAGGTTTGATCCGTCCTACCTCATACAATGCAATAGCAGAAGGCAAGAATAAGATATTTACCCCTAGGGTTGCCGGATATAGCGGTGTGCTGGTGGTCTTGATCACTTTATTGACCGTGTTCATTTCCGGTAGATCTGAAGTGGAGGCTACCGTATTACGGGTGCCGGGAATGATGTTTCAAAAATTGGAAGATGGTCAGATTCAAAACATTTACAACATCCAATTTTTGAACAAAACGGCTGATGACATGGAGTTTCAGGTACGGGTCAAAGGTATTCCGGAAGCGACCATACAAAAAGCCGGTGATGATAGTGTGTTACTGCCGGCGAAATCTAAAGTAGACGGTGTTTACATCATTAAGATTCCGGAATCTGTATTAGCGGGTAGAAGTACCGCAATCCGATTAGAAATGGTTTCAGGTGATGTAGTCATCGATGAAATGAAAACAAACTTCTTAGGACCAACAAAAAAATAATCATGAACTGGGGAAAAGGAATCATCTTATCTTTTGTGCTTTTTATCGTTGTGCTTTTTACCATGGTATACATTAGCGTGACCACCGAATTCAGTTTGGTCGCTGAGAATTACTACGAGCAAGAGATCAATTATGAAGATCAATTGAATAGCATCAGAAATTACAATGCGTTAACGCAGCAACCGGAGTTCCAATTTGATCGGTCTAAAGGTGAGATCAGCTTGACCTTTGATCCTTCATTGGCAGAAGCCATCAAAGAGGGTAAAGTGGTCTTTTTTAGGGCGAGTAACGCACGGTATGATCAGGAAGTACCGTTAACCTTAGATGATCAGCACCGGTTCAAGGTATCTTCTTCCAGCTTGCTCAAGGGTGCGTGGACCATCAAACTCTCTTGGATGGATGACAGCCTCTCTTACTACAAGGAAATTAAATTCGTGATCTGATGCTATTGCTAGGTACAGCAATAGTTTTTGGCCTCCTGGGCAGCTTGCATTGCTTGGGGATGTGTGCTCCATTGATATGGGCAGTCCCTCAGCAAGAAAAGGCGAAGTCGCTGTGGTGGCGCAACAGAATACTTTACAACACAGGGAGAGGCTTAACATATGCTCTTTTAGGAGCATTATTTGGTTTGTTAGGCGAGTCTCTCTCGTTAGCAGGATGGCAACAAAAGATCAGTATTGGAACGGGCATCTTGATCCTTCTTTTTTTATTAAGTGCTAAAGGTGTTGTGCCTAACCAGTTTCAATTCAAGCCTCTTAAGCGATTGCTATCGATCGTTCGAAAGAAAATTGGTTCAATGCTGCAGCGAGGTGGTGCATCGGCGCAATTCAAATTGGGGTTGTTCAATGGCTTGTTACCCTGTGGATTAGTCTATATGGCGCTTTTGGCCTCCATATCCATGGGAAGCATATTGGGCGGTGCACTGTATATGTTTGTCTTCGGTTTGGGAACTTTCCCAATGATGCTCGGAGCGGCTTATTTTGGTCATGCCATGAAAGGGCTTAAACCAAACTTCTTTTCTCGGCTGGTGCCTGCATTTGTAGCAGTAATTGCTATTTTATTAATAATCAGAGGATTAGGATTAGGTGTTCCTTTCTTGAGCCCTGCATCTGTTGGAGAGGTTGAAATGACCTTATGCATCGCCCCATAATGTCATTCGTTTATATACGTTTAATCACTATATTACCCTTAGAAAGCAACTAAACGTATAGAGCAAAAACTACTGCATATGAAAACCATTTTGGTTCCTACCGATTTTTCCGAACAAGCCGGTTACGCGCTCGACTTAGCTGTACAAATAGGGAAGCAATCTAAAGCAAAGATCCTATTGCTCAATGTCATTGAGGGCATGCGTAATTTTTCGTTCAATACGATGGGGGAGGCAGAATCTTCAGCAGGTGAAGAGGCCTTTTTTATCAAGAAATTGATCGAACAAACAAGAGAACGTCTCTACGATGTGAAGGAATCGATGCTCAAGGAAGGACTTGAGATTGAATCCATCGTAGAAATGGGCAACCCCTATCAGAGTATCGGCTCCGTAGTGTCAGAGCACAACGCCGACCTAATCGTGATGGGGACTAAAGGAACCAGCGGTCTTGAGGAGTTATTGATTGGTTCCAATACAGAAAGAGTAGTACGCTTTGCAGAGTGCCCTGTGGTGACGATCAAAGAGAAGGTTGATCTTGCTAAGATCAATAAGATCGTGTTTGCCACTGACCTTTCTGATGAACAAACGGAGGTGATTGCGGCCATCAAGAAAATGCAGCAACAACTCGGAGCTGAATTGCATTTATTGAAAGTCAATACGCCAAATAATTTCCATACTCAACGGCAATCCGCAGAGGAATTCAAAAGTTTTATTGACCGCCATGATATCAAAGATGGTCATAGTCATGTCTATAACGAAGCAACTGAGGAAGATGGAATACTCTATTTCGCTGAAGATCTCGGAGCTTGTATGATCGCGATCAGCACACATGGACGAACGGGTATAATGCACCTCCTGAGTGGAAGTTTAGCAGAAGACCTTGTCAATCATGCGAAGAACCCTGTATGGACAATGTCCATGAAGAAATAAAAACCAGCATCTTAAGACTAAGCCGCCTTTAAAAAGGGCGGCTTCTTTTTTAGCTTTACACTATGGCGAAAAAGAATAAAAGAGATAAAGGCAGAATGGGGGTCGTTTATTCCACATCGGATGATTTCGATTATGCCTATGATAATGAAGAGGTTGAGGAAACCCTTCCGCCCAATGAGCAGCATTTGAAAGTAATGTTGGACAAGAAAAGCAGAGGAGGAAAACAGGTGACCTTAATTGAAGGATTTGTTGGGCTAGATGAGGACCTAAAAGCATTGGGAAAACTATTGAAATCAAAGTGTGGCGTAGGAGGAAGTGCCAAAGATGGTGAGATCTTGATACAAGGGGACTTTCGGCAGAAGGTCATGGAATTGCTGCAAAAGGAGGGATACCATTGTAAAAAGGTGGGCGGTTGAACTTGCGGTTGTTCATAGGGTGTATGCTGGCTCTCTCCGCTTGGTCTTGTTCAAGCGAACCAGGGTATGAAGAAGGGTTTGTTCAAAGTCAAACAGATAGTATCTATTATAAAACGGTTGGCAAAGGAGCTCCCTTGCTCATCATTCATGGAGGTCCTGTTTTAGATCATCAGTATTTATGGGATCATTTTTTGCCATTGGCGGACAGCCATCAATTGATCTTTTATGATCAGCGTGCATGTGGACGTTCTCAACTCGCCATTCCATCGAGTAGAATGACCTTTGCCGCCATGATCGCAGACATTGAGGCCATTAGGATTCATCTCGGCTTCGAAAAGATTGCAGTTCTGGGTCATTCTTGGGGTGGGCTTATTGCCATGAAATATGTGATACAGCATCAAGACAGGATCAACAAATTAATTCTCTCCAACAGCATGGCGCCATCCATGGCTTGGTGGAACGAGGAGAATCGAGCCCTTGCTGCTCGTTACTCGGCCACAGACAGAGAACAAATGGACAAGTTGTCAAGTTCTGGCTTGATGCGTTCAAAAAACGCCACCCCCTATATCGAACAAATGATGATGCTCTCTTATAAACCTCAGTTTTACGATCAGGAAAAAAGCGATGGATTGAGCTTACACTTACCGAACGATTATTATGAAAGAAGTGCTGTGTTTATGCAATTGGCTGGTGAAATGAATGATTACGATCTTATCAATGACTTAGCCACTGTTTCAACACCCACCTTGCTAATTTCTGGAGAATCAGAGCCGGCAAAAGACCTCTACCTCCGTGAATTCGCTCAATCTTTTCAAGCTGCTCAGATACAAATTATTGAACAAGCGGGACACTTCCCATTCATTGAGCAAGCCAAATCCTATTTTGAAGTAATTGAAGAATTCTTAAACTGAGAAGCTCGATTTTTTCAAGCTTTTCATGTCTTAATCTAGTGGTTCTTTACAGTTCCCAGCCAAATCCTAAGTTCCAGACATAATCCGTATTGTTTCCAGCCACAGCCTGATTGTCGTAGTTTAAGGTTAACCCGGTTTTGATGTAAAAGTCATAAGGGAGGTCGTACTTGATATCAAACGTAAGGTCTGTTCTAAAACGTTGTTCACCGGTAAGGGCATCTTCCTCGGTAAGACTTGGGTAAGCGAAGACTGAACCTAAGAATGAGAGATCGCCTGTATCAAATAAATTCCACTGTGTTCCTAAAAACAGTTCAGTACTGGCGTTGTCATCAGTAACTCCATCACTAAAGCGTTCATTCAATGGCTGCACACCAACGATTATTCCCCAAGTGGCTTTATTGTTTTCGACAATACTACGACCTGCTCCAATTTTAGCAGAGTAGCGCAAGTCAATGGCCTGTTCTGTGTTTGAAAACCAGTTCATGTTGGCATAGAGATACCACTTTCTTTTCGGGAAGAATTGAAAAGTTGCGCCATAGTCCCTTCGTTGAATATCATCTGATCCATCTTGTGAGGAGTTCAGAGCATCATATTTTCCTGACAAAGTCCAACGATCGGCACGATAGCCTACGTTACTTCTAGCATTGAACTGGCGCAAGTTGTTCGCTCTGGTAAAATTAATTCCAAAATCTACGCTGGCACTCAATCGACTCCAAAAGGCATTGTCCAGTGCCTGCATAAAGACGATTTCATCTTTGCTCGTAACTCTGTCTCCTGTTTCATCCGTTTTGATGATGATCGTACCTGCTTCTGTTGTTCTTAGTGTTCCCGTTACTCGGACATTACCGGACAACCCGATCAAGAACCTCGAGGTGGTCTGAATTTCCTTGATCTCTAACCATTCTACTTCAAAGTCATTTTCAGAATAGGAGGTTTCAAACTTCAATACTCCTTTAGAAAGACTTTTTACTTCACCATAGAGGTAAGAGTCGTCAGGGAGTAGCAATGTGTCTTGCGAAAAAACTAATGTTGATGTTCCAAAGAGTAAGAACATGATGACCAAACGATTTAGCATGCGCTTCATAATTTAAATTAACACCACAAAAGTATAGATTAATTTGTATTTCGCTGTGCCATCAGAATCGCTTGGCAATGCCTAAGGCTAGGTTAAAGGCATTGTAGGCTTCGAAGCGGAAATCAACGCTGAATGTTCCCACAACTTCAAAATTATTGGGTAATTCAACATAAGGTTCGATCCCTATCCTTATTAAGTTGAAATCTTCTTCGGGTGCAAACTCCCTACCAATGCCAATGGAAGCGGCTAAGAAATCGGTGAGTTCATGCGATACGGTCAGCGCAGAGGAGAAGGGTCTGGATCGACTGACCGTAATGTCCACATCATTTTCTTTGATCTCCACTTCAAATTCTTCCACAATAATATCCGTATGAAGGCCAATCTTCCATTTTTCATTGATTAACCGATCATAGTTCAAACCCCAAGCTGGCAATACCAGTGTTTTTCTGTTCCCATTTTGAACGCCTTGACCGATGTGTGCATGACCGATGCTCATGGTCAGGACACTCTTTTTACTGCTTTCGGTATCTTCTTGAGCAAGTAGTGGAGCGCTAAAGAAGCAGATAGCGGATATAAAAAAGGGAAAGATTTTCATTTGTCTGAAGTCGTCTGTTAGCATGTTTTCGAAACTAAAGTAATCAATACGTTGGCAACAGTGCGTGGTGCTGACACTTTTTTGCGGGAATAGTTGTTAGACTTATACATGCTCAAGCCCACCCAACAGCGAATCATCAAACAATTAATCAAGAAGATCTTAGCTGTTCATCATGTGCTGATCAACCGTGAAAAATGGATCAACGCCCAATTGGCTCATTTGCATCCGAATTATCGCTACAGCGCTAAAAATTTATTGAGGTATCTCCTCCTGAGAGACGTTGATCTTCGGGATATTCAAGCTCAACTCACCAACTTAGGCTTGAGTTCATTGAGTCATGCTGAACGCCAAGTATTAGCCAATGTGGAGAACATCTTGTATTTACTCCATGCGCAGCTTGGTGAACCTTTCAAAGGGAAATATCCTTTTGGCACCCATCCGGTCAATTACGCACAGAGTGCCAAAAAGCTTCAGGAAAACTCCAAGCGCTTATTTGGTCAACAGCTGAATAGAACATGCCTTATGGTGACATTACCCACAGAAGCTATCGATCCAAGCTATGTAAAGATGTTACTACAAAACGGCATGCAAGTGTCAAGAGTCAATTGCTCACACGACGATGCTGAGGTTTGGTTAAAGCTCGTGCAGAATGTCCGCAGAGTGAGTAAGGAAATGGCTAAGTCCTGTTCAGTATAAATTGATCTTTCTGGTCCTAAGATTCGAACAGACCAGTGGTATCCTGCAGATCCGACAAAACCAAAGGAGAAATTCCTTTTGGTTCATGAGGGCGATCGATTTTTGATGGCGGACGAGGCAATTGTAACAAAGCCTTCCAGCTTGGCCAAGCTGACCTGCAGTTTGCCTGAAATTATCGAGGATGTACAAGTGGGTCATCATATTTGGTTTGATGACGGAAAAGTGGGTGGTGTTATCGAGGAAAAGCTTGACAAGGCGATCAAGATCCTGGTTACCCAAGCGGCACCTGAAGGGGTCAAGATCAAAAAAGAGAAAGGGATCAATTTACCTGATACACGGTTGAGCCTACCGGCTTTAACGGATGAAGACCTGACCAATTTGGATTTCGTTTGCCAACATGCCGACATTGTAGGCTATTCATTCGTTCGCACACCGAGCGATGTGGCGCACCTGCAGAAGGAATTGATCCAAAGGGGAAGGGAAGAAATTGGAGTGGTCTTAAAAATTGAGAATAGGGAGGCATTTACCAACCTGCCTTCCTTGATCTTGCAAGGAATGGAAAGTCCGAATATCGGCATTATGACGGCGATGGGCGACTTGGCTGTAGAATTGGGGCCAGAGCGGTTATCTGAAGTACAAGAACAGATCATGTGGATTTGTGAGGCAGCGATGATTCCTTGCATTTGGGCAACACAAGTGCTGGAAGGTTTAGCAAAGAAAGGCATTGCAAGCCGGGCGGAGATCACTGATGCGGCAATGTCTGTTAGAGCTGAATGTGTCATGTTGAATAAAGGGCCTTACATCGGCAAAGCGATGCAGACACTCAACGACATCCTATTCAGGATGGAGCAGCATCAATACAAAAAACAGGCAACCTTAGGCAAGTTAAAAGTGGCCGAGGAATTTTGGTCCAAGCAACATGTTCAAAATAATTGAGTCAACTGACGTCTACCGTCAAGGCGTCTTCTCAGTCAGTTGCTGAGCTTCTTCTTCCCCTTCTACCCAGTTGTTTAAAAGTTGATACCCGAGGGATAAGATGATCGCCCCTACAAAAAGTCCAATAAATCCTGACGTGAAGAATCCACCAATGGACCCTAGAAAGATGACAAGCATAGGGACAGGAGCACCTTTTCCGAGCATGATAGGTTTCAGTATATTATCACTGAGCCCAACAACGATGAAGTAGAAAGCCCATACAAATGGCCCAAATCCCGTGCTTTGAGAGAACAAATAAATGACTGCTGGAATGAATACCAAGGTTGGCGGCAATTGCATAATGGCTAACATCAATACCAACAAGGTCCACAAACCAGCATAAGGAACACCCGCCAATAGAAAACCCAAACCGGCTAAAAAGGCTTGGATAAAAGCAACACCAATAATGCCTTTGGCTACATTTCGTATGGTACGATTGCTGAGTTCAGTAATATCCGCTCCTTTATCTCCTGCAATTTTTCTAAAAAACTTGTTTGAAAAAGAGTTTCCCGCTTCAGCATAATTCAAAAGAACACCTGCAATGATGATGGAAAAGACAAACTGCAGGATACCCTTTCCTGTGCCGAAAACGATGCTCAAGATGCCCTTGCCTAGTTTAGTCACTTGATCTTGATACGTGAGCAATGCATCATCTAAATTATTGGCAAAAAGGGTCCAAACTTCAAAGGTCTTATCTCCGATCAAGGGCCAATCCCGAACATTTTCTGATGGCGGTGGAAAATTGAATTCTCCTTGTTCCAGCGCCGAACCAATCTGTTTTGCACCAGAAATTAAAGAATCAAAGAAGAGATGGCTTGGGGCTAAGATGAGGAGGAGCATGAGCACGGTAAGAATAACTGAGCTGAGTTTGGTGCGACCTCCAAGACGAGCAGAGAGTTGGTTAAATACTGGGTAAAGAATTATGGAGATCAAAATCCCCCAAAGCACCGGGGCAACAAAAGGAACTAAAATCATGATACACCAGGCAACCAAAAGGGCGAGCAGCCCGATTCTTACCAGGACGTCTATCGTTTTTTTGGTTAAATCGAAAGAACTGGAACTCATAACACCTGATTTACTGAGAAATTTACTTCTTTTGACCCGATTGTCAATACAAATAAAAGCCCACTTCTGGTGGGCTTTTGGTTTTGGAAACTAATTCTGTTAGAACAATCCATCTGCCATCATGGATTCAGCCAGTTTGGTACAATACTTCAGCGTGAATTTTTCAGGATTGCTAGGTTCATCTACTTTGTCTTGAACTGTCCACACCAGTGCATTGTATGCTTCCGTACCCGGATTGTTCAATTGATAAAAGTTGAATTGTAGCATGTAGACATTGGTGGTGGTATAATATCCGGGTTCTTGGATCATACCTCCATAGTATCCATAATAGCCTCTAAACCCTCTACCGTAATAACCCGGATAGGTATTTCCCTGCACGTAATTTGTTTCCTTGTCTTTATCGATCGCGGCAGCGGTCATCACGCCATCAAATCCATTTTCTTTCAAGACTTTTTCGAGCGTTTCAGCATCAGCATTCTGGTCGACATTGTTGTTGTTCATCCACGTAAGAGAAGAAGTAGCTGTGATCCCTTGTGCCTGAAATGCCTGTACCATTGCATTCTCAAAACGTTGTCTTGCGCCTAAGTTTTGGCCAATCCCGATCACCATGACGTTTTCATAGGTCTCTTTTTCATATTTGGGTTGCACCCATTGATAGGTATAACCTCCACCGCCACAAGCGGTAAAAAGCATGATGAATAATAGGCTTAGCGCGCTTAGTTTAATTGAGTTTTTCATTTTCTGTTAGTTAAAATTAAAGTCCAAATGCATAATTAAGAGAGAGAAGTACTTGTTGTTTAGAATTGATGGCACCATACTCAGCCCTGAGTTGCCAGGATCTATTGAATTGATATTGACCACCGAATAGTAAGTTAAATTCGTTTTCTAAACGCTTGTCGAATCGATAATGGACAGTTGTATCGATGACATTGTTAAAGGCATCGTATACTCGGTTTCCATAAAGTTGCTGCTGAAGTGGTGTCAATCCGTTGTACCAAGTATCTACTCTTTGCTGTAATTGCCCATCAGGGTCCACGGCTTCTTGCAAGGGAATGTTGCCCTCAGTTTTCGAAGCTAATTTTTGATATTGAGCACCAACCCACACCCCTAACAAGCGATCCGGTTTTTGTCCAATAGGAAAATTGTAGACTAACCTGCCACTGACCACATCTGCCCGAACAGGATCTAAAAGTCTTTCATTGGTGGTCCATGCCGGAGCCCAATTTACTGCCAAATTTAGCGGGCCAAGAGGAGCTACCATCAGGAAATCCAAGGCGTAATAACGCCCTTTGATATCTGTGACGCTCTCAAAGGCAATAGGTGCCTCAAGACGGATCACTTGCTCTCCCCATACTTCCCCATAGTTGAGGCTCACCGCAAAGAAAGGCTAACTCCATGTTCTCTAATACAATGTTTTGCTGATTAAAAATGGAGTTCACCATAACCCCATGAGGTAATGGCAGCTTATATCCTCGCGTATAGGCTTTATCACCAAGAATAGGGAGTTTGTATGGGTATTTCTTTCCGATTTGTGTGCTGTCGAAACCTTGTGCCACCATAGGGATCGTGACTGACAAACAGAGCAAGAAGCAAGTAACGATGCGAACGCGATTGTTCTTGTGCATTTTTTTCTAGTATAAAATTATCAATAATGCGCCAAAGGTCGTTGATAATTCTCCATAATTTCGTTGTCATTTTTATCGACCTGCTTATCTTTGATCTCGCGAACATGAAGGATCAAATCTTTTCACGAGCTGCTCAAGCACATCACTTCCATCATCTCTTTTGAGAGAGATGCAATTAACCCATGGTGACCTATGTGGTCACTTCTATACAAATCCACTATTTCTTAAATCAATTTCTCAATTACGCTGTTGAACAAACAAATGAAAGATGTTTTACGCATTGCGGTACAGAAAAAAGGTCGCTTGAGCGATGATTCCTTGAAACTAATTAAAGAGTGTGGGATCAAGGTCAATAACGGAACGGGTAAGCTCATGGCGGCGGCTTCTAATTTTCCAGTGGAATTTTTATTCCTGAGAGATGACGATATTCCGGGCTATGTGCAAGACGGAATCGCAGACATTGGCATTGTTGGTGCCAATGAGGCTGAGGAAAAGGACAAACAGGTCGATTGGGTGAAGAAATTAGGCTTTTCTAAATGCAGATTGTCCTTGGCGATCGACAAGAACCTTCCTTACCAAGGAGTTCAGGATTTCGAGGGAAAAAGTCTCGCCACTTCATACCCGAAGATCTTAAGCGACTTCCTGAAAGCAAATAACATCAATGCTGAGATCCATGAAATAAGTGGTTCGGTAGAAATTGCACCAAGCATTGGTCTGGCCTATGGTATCTGTGACATTGTCAGCTCAGGATCCACCTTGTTGTCAAATGGCTTAAAGGAGGTAGAAGAGATCTACCAATCGGAGGCTGTCTTATTGGCAAGCAAAAACCTCTCAAAGGAGAAGAAAGCCATACTCAATAAGCTCTTGTTCAGAATGGATGCTGTGCAAACGGCAAAAAGTAATAAATACATTTTATTGAATGCCCCAACGGATAATATTGATAAGATCATTTCAATTCTACCGGGAATGAAGAGTCCTACTGTTCTTCCTTTGGCGATGGAAGGTTGGAGTTCAGTGCATACTGTGATTCAAGAAGATGACTTTTGGCAGATCATTGAAGATCTAAAATCTGAAGGTGCGCAGGGTATATTGGTGGTTCCGATCGAGAAAATGATCATATGAAACAGTACACTAACCCAAATCGGTCAGCTTGGGCAGGCATATTGAAGAGACCTACGATGGACCTTCAAACCATCGCTTCCCAAGTGCAGCCTGTAATGGATGCCGTGCGATCAGAAGGAGATCTGGCAATAAAGAGATTCACCAAGCAGTTTGATGGAATAGACCTTCAGGAAATAAAGGTAACTACGGCAGCATTGGAGGCCGCAGCAGATCGTGTCGATGATGATTTGAAAGAAGCCATTCAAACGGCTGCTGCAAATGTTACTGCTTTTCATCAGGCACAGCACCGCACAGAACTTAAGGTAGAAACGATGCCTGGTGTGCATTGCTATAGGCGTGCCGTTCCTATTGAGAAGGTAGGATTGTACATTCCGGGTGGGACAGCGCCTCTTTTTTCTACAGTACTCATGTTGGCCATACCCGCGAAGATCGCAGGCTGTCGTGACATAGTCCTTTGTACTCCACCGGATCAAAACGGAGAAATTCCTTCGGCCATTTTGTATACCGCCCATTTGATCGGGATTTCTCAGGTCTATAAAGTAGGTGGCGCTCAGGCAATTGCTGCCATGACCTACGGAACAGAAACCGTTCCAGCAGTGTATAAGATTTTTGGACCCGGTAATCAGTATGTTACGGCTGCAAAACAGTTGGCTACGAAATCCGGCTTATCCATTGATATGCCTGCTGGCCCGTCGGAAGTAGCAGTCTATGCAGATGATTCTGCAAACCCAGCCTTTGTCGCTGCTGACCTGCTCTCCCAAGCAGAGCATGGCGTTGATTCCCAAGTAGTATTGGTCGCAAGTCATGAAGACATTGTGCAAGAGGTGATTGAAGAAATCGAACAACAGCTTACCGCATTACCTCGGGCAGAAATGGCACGAAAAGCCTTGGCTAATTCGGTCGCCATCGTGCTGGAAAATGAAGCGGATGCAATTGATCTGTTAAACGAATATGGTGCAGAACATTTGATCCTTTCTGTGGATGAACCTTGGCCAATTGCCAATCGAATCATCAATGCGGGCTCAGTATTTTTAGGGCATTTCACCCCTGAATCAGCTGGTGATTATGCATCAGGGACGAACCATACGTTACCCACGAATGGTTATGCGAAAATGTACAGCGGGGTGTCCTTAGATAGTTTCATGAAAATGATCACTTATCAGGAAATTTCGGCAAAAGGTATGGAGACCCTAGGGCCGACAATAGAGAAAATGGCTGAGGCAGAACAATTGGAAGCACATAAGAATGCAGTTACTTTGCGCTTAAATTGGTTGAAAGATGTTTGATCCCACCGCCTTACTAAGACCACACTTGCGTGACCTGGTGCCGTATTCCTCTGCAAGAGATGATTACCAAGGAGAGGAGGGTGTTTTCCTGGATGCCAATGAAAACCCCTTAGGTTCGATCACAAAAAGCTCATGGAATCGATATCCTGACCCTTACCAAGTGGCCTTGAAAAAAAGGATCGCAGAGATCAAATCAGTTAACTGGGAATATCTTTTTCTTGGCAACGGCAGCGACGAACCCATAGATCTTTTGCTACGTGCCTTTTGCGAGCCGCAGCGCGATCATATCATCATCAATCCACCGACTTATGGGATGTACCGGGTCAGTGCAGATATCAATGGGGTAGCCGTAAAGAAAGTTTTGCTTACACCCAATTTTGAGTTGGATGGCGATGGTATTTTAAAGGCAATAGATGCACAGACGAAATTGATCTTTATCTGTTCTCCGAATAACCCCACGGGGAATGACCTTGCCGAAGAACAAATTCTGAAGGTTTTGAAGAAATTTAATGGGCTAGTCGTGATCGATGAGGCCTATGTCGATTTTACAGAAAGAGATTCGTGGATCAACAGATTAGAGGAATATCCAAATCTTCTTGTACTACAAACTTTTTCGAAAGCCTGGGGATTGGCTTCCTTAAGATTAGGGATGGCCTTTGCCAGTAAGGAAATAATCCAAATCTTGAACAAGATCAAACCGCCTTACAACATAAGTGGCCTAACGCAGCAAACCCTACTAGAAGCATTAGACAATCACCAAGAGAAGGACCGTATGGTCACTCAGATCAAAGAAAACAGGGCACTGCTGGAAGTTGGATTGAATCAACTCTCGGGCATTGAAAAGGTGTATCCTACAGATGCCAATTTCTTACTGGTCAAGCTACGCTCTAATGCAACGGAGATCTATCAACGATTGATCGAAAGAAAAGTGATTGTTAGAGACCGCTCGCGTGTGGTGCTTTGTGAACAAGGGCTAAGAATTACAGTGGGAACAGAAGCAGAGAATCAAACATTGCTCAATACATTGAAAGACATCTTATGAAAAAGGTACTTTTTATAGATCGTGACGGAACGATCATTGTTGAACCACCGACAGATTATCAGGTAGACAGTTTAGAAAAGTTAGAATTTTTACCCGGAGCAATCTCCAACCTTAGAAAAATCGCAGAGCAATTGGACTATGAATTGGTGATAATTACCAATCAAGATGGTTTGGGGACAGATTCATTTCCGGAAGAAACCTTTTGGCCGGCGCACAATAAAATGCTCAAGACACTCGAAAATGAAGGCGTAGTGTTTGACGAGATCTGCATTGACAGAACCTTCGAGCATGAAAATGCACCTACGCGTAAACCCGGTACAGGTCTACTCACCAAATACATTGAAGGTGATTATGACCTCGCAAATTCCTATGTTTTTGGAGATCGAATGTCTGATGTACAACTCGCTGAAAACTTAGGTGCACAAGCGATTCTCATTGCAGAGGAATCGAGTGATCGAGCCGCCTTAACCACCACCTCGTGGGACGAGATCTTTGGTTTTTTACAACTACCGCCTCGAAAGGTCTCGGTGGTTAGAAAGACGAATGAGACCGATATTCAGATTGATCTGTGCATTGATGGGTCAGGGAAATGCCATAACGATACCGGGTTGGGTTTCTTTGATCACATGCTCGACCAGCTCGGCAAGCATTCTGGAAGTGATTTAAGTGTTCAAGTGAAAGGCGATTTGCACATCGACGAACATCATACTATTGAAGATACCGCACTTGCTCTTGGAGAAGCCTTCAGAAAGGCGATTGGTGATAAACGAGGGATCAATCGGTATGGCTTTCTATTGCCTATGGATGAAGCATTGGCACAAGTGGCCATTGACTTTAGTGGCAGGCCCTGGTTGGTATGGGAGGCGGAGTACAAACGCGAAAAAGTTGGCGACATGCCGACCGAAATGTTTATGCACTTTTTCAAGTCTTTCTCTGATGCAGCACAATGCAACCTCAACATTAAGGTAGAGGGTAAGAATGAGCACCATAAGATCGAAGCGACATTCAAGGCCTTGGCAAAGGCGATCAAAATGGCGGTCAAGCGAAATGCAGATGAGCTAGATAAATTACCTAGCACAAAAGGTGTACTTTAGAGGGAAGTTTTTTTCCGATGAAAAGGATATTTTTTGTGTGCATATTTTTAGTCCCTTTCATGGCCTTTGGCCAAAACTATTGGGACTGGTGGAACCAATTGCACAATTACCCGGATGCCGCAGGACCAAACCGCAGAAGATACATCAACATTTCTCCTGGGTACATGGGCCCCAATGCACTTCCCGTTGTGCGTCAATTCAATGGCACTTATGATGCGAAACTTTGGGTAGATCTTCAGTGGCAATGGCATGAAGGGAATGGCGAAAGCACACAGAATTTATTCGCCAGAATGAATATTCCAGTGGCCAAAGATCGGGTCAATCTCTACATTATGAGTGTCCCTTTTGAACAATGGGAAACCAACGCCCAAACTAGAGATGAGCGGCGGATGATGAACTTTGCCGCACGAGGAAATGATACAGGTGATGTGTTGTTTGGGTTTAATGTTGTCGTGTTCAATGAAGAAAAGCACTTCATAAACGCGCTTTTTAATGTTGAAGTCAAAAGCACGACGGGATCCGGGATTGAAAATGCCCGCTTCTCGGATCATGGGCAGTACACCTATGGTGGTCATTTTGGTAAAACCTTGATCAAAACCAACGATCAACAGCTAATGGTGAAAGCCATGTTGGGCTTCGTTACCTGGCAGACCAATCAAAACAATTTACCCGGAGGGTCTAATCATTTACAGAATGATGCCTATTTGTACGGAGGTGGTTTAGAATGGTCTTACGGTAAATGGGAAGTTGACTCGGATGTTTCAGGATACACGGGGTATTTAGGCAATCGCGATAATCCACTTTTCTGGCGTTCCCAGCTTCAATATAACCTGAGCAGGCTTGCCTTTCGTATGGAGTACAATACGGGCTTTCGTTGGTGGGATTGGAATTCTTTCACTCTTGGCATTCGTTACCATTTTAACAAAGACTAAAAAGTGATCCATGCAATTGACTTCAGGAGGGGTATGGTTGCTGAGCAGGAATACATGGAATGGTTTTGGTGGTGATTTCTCCTCCCTCAAAAGAAATGGAATGGCTTTTTGTCGCAGCCCATTTTAGATCGGAGGTATTCCATAAATCAATCTCAATTATTGGGGAATAGTCTAGGCTAATGTTATTTTTGCGAATGGCAGAAAAGATCCTCATTCTAGACTTCGGATCACAGTATACGCAACTCATCGCCAGAAGAGTAAGAGAATTAAACGTTTACTGCGAAATCCATCCGTATAACCATATTCCAGAGATCACAGACGACATCAAAGGCCTTATCCTTTCAGGAAGTCCTTGTTCTGTCAGAGAAGCAGATGCACCGGATGTTGACCTTGACCAATTCAGAAATAGATTTCCAGTTTTAGGAGTCTGTTATGGTGCCCAACTGATGGCGCAAAAGTATGGGGGTAATGTATTGCCTTCTGAAATAAGGGAGTATGGTCGTGCTCGCTTGAATCGTGTCGATACGCATTTTGAATTGTTGAAGGCGATAAGCCTTGATTCTCAGGTTTGGATGTCACATGGTGACACCATTTCGGACCTGCCAGAAGGCTTTGATGTCATTGCAAGTACGTCATCTGTACGAGTAGCGGCCTATAAAGTCGCCAATGAAGAGACCTATGGCATCCAATTCCACCCGGAAGTAACGCATAGCGAGCAAGGGAAAACCTTATTAAGGAATTTTGTGGTGCATGTCTGCGGTTGTGCTCAAGATTGGACACCGGACATATTTGTAGAGACCACTGTAGAGGAGCTGAAGCAAACCTTGGGCAATGATAAAGTTGTTCTTGGTCTTTCCGGTGGCGTTGATAGTTCAGTTGCAGCCGTTTTGATTCACCATGCCATTGGAGAAAATTTGCATTGCATCTTTGTCGATAATGGTCTCTTGAGAAAGCACGAATTTGAATCCGTCTTGGAGTCTTATCAAGGTATGGGACTGAATGTCAAGGGCGTTGACGCTAAGGAACAATTCTATGATGCGTTAAAAGGTTTGACAGACCCTGAGGACAAGCGCAAGGCCATTGGTAGAGTATTCATTGAAGTGTTCGATCAAGAAGCCCACAAAATTCAAGATGTGAAATGGCTGGGTCAAGGAACAATTTATCCTGATGTGATTGAATCTGTTTCTGTAAAAGGACCATCTGCCACAATAAAGTCGCATCATAACGTTGGGGGATTACCGGAAAAGATGAACCTAAAAGTTGTAGAGCCGCTGAATACCTTATTCAAGGATGAGGTCAGAAACGTAGGGCGTTCGCTTGAGATCGATCAAAATATCCTTGGCAGACACCCATTCCCGGGACCGGGCTTAGGGATTCGTATCCTTGGCGATATTACACCAGAAAAGGTGGCCATTCTCCAGGAAGTAGACTACATCTTTATTAATGGGTTGAAGGAACGTGGACTTTATGACGATGTCTGGCAAGCAGGTGTTATGCTATTGCCTGTGCAATCCGTTGGTGTTATGGGTGATGAGCGTACGTATGAAAAAGTGGTCGCACTCAGAGCCGTTACCAGTTTAGACGGAATGACAGCCGATTGGGTCAATCTACCCTATGATTTCCTTCAAGATGTTTCCAACGAGATCATCAATAAGGTAAAGGGAGTCAATCGAGTAGTCTATGACATTAGTTCGAAACCACCAGCAACCATTGAATGGGAATAATGAAGAAATTGTGGATCACCTTTGTACTACTGACCATAGCTGGATTTACTCAGGCGCAAAATATCAAAGAGAATTTTGAAGCCGGGAAAGCCTACTTTGATCAACAACAATACGCTTTAGCAAAAAGCAGTTTTGGAAAAATCACTGCACTAGATGGAGCGAATGAAATGGTGCAATGGGCAAACTATTACTTCGCAATTGCTGCTTACCATTCAAACGACCTTGACGCGGCCAAGAACATGTTTTTGCAGGTTCTTGAAAAGTATCCGTATTGGGAGGTAAAGAACGAAACGTATTTCTGGTTAGCAAAGATCAGTGCCGAGCAAACGCGTCTTAAAGAAACATTTGACTACCTATACAGAATAACGGACAGAGGTATGGCCCAAGATATTGAGGCATTGAAGTTCAGCGCGACCTCTTCAATTACCTCTATTGATCTTTTGAAAGAGGTATTAGCTGCTTTTCCGAATGAACAGGTGATTGCATCTAGATTGGCAGATCAGATCTTGAGTCAGCCACGACCTGAGCAAGACGTCGAGACACTGATGCAGCTTGAACGAAATTATGACTTAACACTGTCCGTTGCTTTAGACGGAATTGAAGAATCTCCACGAAAGTCCATGTACAATGTGGGCTTGTTTTTGCCTTTTTATTATCGATCAGATTCTGCTTCGTTGGTTAGAGTAGAGCGCGCATGGACAACCAAACTGTATTATGGCCTTCAGCTAGGTGTTGAAAAACTTAAGGAAGAGGGTGTGGCGATCAATTTGTTGACCTACGATACCAGAGGCTTAACAGATTTGGCTACGATTATTTCATCAGGAGAACTTGATGAGCTTGATCTGATCATTGGTCCTGTTACGCAGTCAAGCATTGCCTTGATGAGTGAATTTGCACAAGAAAAGAAGATCAACATGATCAATCCGCTTTCAGCAAATAATGAGGTGATCGAGAATAATCCTTTTGCTTTTCTTTATTACCCAAGCAATGAATCCATCGCGAGAAAAGCGGCAGACTATAGTGTCAATCATTTTACAGAAAACAAGAATGCTGCGATCTTTTACAGTGGGGTGGCCGATAAGGACAGGGCAGACCTCTACAGAGAATTGATCGAAAAGGACTCGTTTAACGTGGTCATTTTTGAAGGAATACTTCCTAATGAATCAGTGAAAATTCAGCAAATGTTACTGGACGAAGAGGAATTGGCTAGAGATTCCTTAGTTGTTGAGGAAATGATGGCCGAGATGGATTCTCTTCGCATGGCAGGAGAAGAGGAATGGGAGATCTACGATGAAATGGATTTTGTTTACGACACCCTGAAGATTCTACCCGATAGTATCGGTCACGTCTTTGTGGCCTCTGATTATTCTTCTCTCGTGACAAGCGCTTTAAGTGGAATTGATGCACGACCCGATACGATCGCCATCATGACCAGCAGTCGTTTCTTAGCAGCGGAACAGAGTATTTCCTTAGATCAGTTAGAGCGCTTAGATGCAGTTCTTTTGGGATCAAACTTCATCCCTTACGATTCAGCCTCAGTATCCGAATTTAGGACACGCTTTATCCAAAAATACATGACCAATCCAGTAAAAACCGATTTGTTGGGTGATGAGTATTTGGGCTATGACCTGATGGTGAATTTTGGCAGACTGCTTGATCGTTACGGCCAATACTTACAGTTGGGGCTGGTTCGAAACGCCGATATGGAGGGAGAATTGATTGACGCTTTCAATTATCGATTGACACAAGACAATAACTTTATTCCTTATCTGAAAGTTAGGGAAGCGAAAATCGAACTAAGGAATAACGAGATCAATGAAAACCATCCGCAGTAACGAATTATTCTCTCAAGCACAATCCTTCATACCCGGAGGAGTAAACTCACCAGTAAGAGCCTTCAAGGCAGTAGGAGGTAACCCTCTCTTCATCAAGAGAGCCAAAGGAGCTTACATCTATGATGAAGATGATAATGCGTTCATTGAACTGTTCAACTCTTGGGGTCCAATGATCTTGGGGCATGGGAATGAGCAAATTGAAGAGGCTGTTGCCAAGGCCATCAAAGATTCACTTTCCTTCGGCGCACCTACCGCCATCGAAGTTGAAATGGCCGAATTGATCTGTGAGATGGTGCCAAGCATTCAAAAAGTGCGAATGGTGAACTCAGGTACAGAGGCGACCATGTCTGCGATTCGTTTGGCCAGAGGCTATACGGGTAGAGACAAGATCATTAAATTTTCAGGCTGTTACCACGGACATGGTGATTCATTTCTCATTGCCGCAGGAAGCGGAGCCATCACATTAGGAGAACCGGATAGTCCCGGTGTAACACGAGGGGTGGTCAGGGATACCATTTCTGTACCATTCAACGACCTTAATAAAGTACATGAGGCGGTCAATGATCACCACGGAAAAATAGCAGCGATCATTGTCGAGCCGGTAGCCGGCAATATGGGCTGTGTTTTGTCTGAGCCAGGCTTCCTTGAAGGGCTTCGAGACATTTGTGATGCCCAGGACATCGTTTTGATCTTTGACGAAGTGATGACAGGTTTTCGATTGTCTAAGGCAGGGGCTCAAGGACTTTTGAATGTTCAGCCTGACATTACCACGCTAGGCAAGATCATTGGAGGAGGGATGCCAGTAGGAGCCTATGGTGGAAAGCGGGAGATTATGGACTTTGTATCTCCAGCAGGACCAGTTTATCAAGCAGGTACATTGTCCGGAAACCCGGTTGCCATGGCTGCTGGCAGAGCGATGCTGCAACAGATCGTAGCCGATGAGACCTTATTCGATGACCTCGCTTTGATCACTGCGAAATTGGAAAAGGGCTTTCAAAATAATCTGGACGCCTTGGGTTTGCCCTATACCATGAATCGTATCGGCTCGATGATCAGTTTGTTCTTTACTCAACAAAAAGTCATCGATTTTGAGACGGCAAAATCTACGGATACTACACTTTTTGGAAAGTACTTTAGAAACATGTTGGAGGAAGGTGTCTACTTACCACCTTCTCAATTTGAATCCTTGTTTATTTCGACAGCTATTACTGGTGAACTGGCCGATCAGATCATTGCCGCGAACAAACGCGCGTTAGAAAAATTAGTCTAGCCGTAATACCAAAAGCTGATCCACAATTCAAAATAGAAAAAGATCTGAAGCAAGATGGCATAGACAAAGCCAACGATGTTGAACTTGATCAAGGTTTTGAACCATCCTTGCTTATACACTTTCAAGAAAGAGATGTAGGCATAAGTACTGACGATCACAAAAAATATTCCTGCAATTATCCCTCTGGAGAGTGCAATGTTAGCATTTGGAAATATTTCTTCTGTTACCAGCCTAAACATAATGATAAGGCTTAAGCCGTACATCAGGTAAGCAAATGAATGGACATGTAGGGCATTCACTACATGCTTAATGTATAAATGATTGCATCGGATATAGACGAACTTCAGGATAGCGGCAAAAAGAGGGATCAGGATGAACATCATTAAGGGTAAATTGCCCAATACGAAATTTTTGAAGCCCTCGTCGTTTTCAAAAATTTTCCGCACCTGTTGGGCAATGTGCTGTCCATCCTCTTCATCAAACCAACCAGAATCTAAATTGAAATCGTTCCCTTGGTTTAAGGAATCCATAAAGGCATCGTCACTTAGGGACCGATCTCTAGCCAATCGGTGGTAGCGATCTATGGTGGTTTCACCTTTTGCTTGAGGTACTTGAATGCCACGAAGGTTGATTTTTGTTTCTGCAAGAAAATCTTCTCCGTAGGTAGATTGTAAAGAATCCAATAGAGTCTCGAAGTTTTTAACATCTTTGAAGTCGTTCCCGACTTGCTCAGAGAACAAGGCGATTTTGGTGCTATCAGGAATAAGGCTCAAAACATCATCCTCTTTTATGGCATCAAGAGTAGCAGAGGTGTATTCTATCTCTTCATCAAAAGAGCGAAGGTCATAATCCGAAAGTAGGTAGCTGATGGTGAAAAAATAAAAGAGCGACATCACAAAGTACAAGCGAACCGGATGAATGAAACGCCTTATTTTCCCGTCATTGAATCGATTGGTTAATGAACCGGGACTCAAAACAAAAGGAACCACACTGTGGGCAAGCTTCGAATCAATCCCCAAGTAATTATCCATGAACTCCTTCATCAAAGTAGAAAAGGAGACATTGTTATCAGAGTTGCTTTGCCCACAGACAGGACAATAGTTATAATTCTCTTGAAGCTCCGATTCGCAGTTGTTACAAAAAGTACTTCTTCTTTTCTTTTCTTTCATGAAGTGAGAAGACAAGGTGTTGTGAGCCTAAATGTAAACAATTTGCACAAAAAAAGCCGATACGCAGTATCGGCCTAGTTCTACATTGTTTAGGTGAAAGGAAGTCTAAATCATATGGATAAGCTTCTCTAAGTGTTTAGGTTGCAATGCAGATTGTTGAGTGCTTTGACGTCTAAGCGCCAATCGTAAAGGATTGACTATTTTAAAAGAACTGCTCAAATAGGTCATTTGTTTAATTAAGCCTGTGTGGACTGTGATTATATTGTTTAAATCATCGGTAATGATGTTCCCCTGATCTAATGAAATGTAGTATTTTTTCTGTAGTAGTTCTTCGAGTTGTACATCAAAATCTTTCGGTACACTGCGAAATTCTACATGGCCATAGAAAAACTGTTGATCAAAGAAATGGTACTGTTGAATGCATTTCAGTCCATTAAAGATTTTTTTGTAGAACAGTACTTCATGTCCTTCTACTACAGAATCTCTTTTGATCGAGAAATTGGGTTTACCTTTGGTCTTGATTAATTGCTTAGGACTTTGGCCAAAATCAAAACGATCTAAATTGATGAGGGTCTGCGTGTGCTGTGCGTTGATGTTTGAAGGAAACAGTAAGTTTTCAAAGGCTGCCAAAGAAGCCAGCTTGTTGCGGCTGGTGTAAAAATCAACCCTGCTTTGTTCATAAAAGCGACGCTTTTTTGACCCCAATAGCCTTGAAAGAATTGATTTGTTGGAAAGCATGATTCCGTCTTACATGTGCTTAGGTTGATTGAAAATACCTCCCAAGAGGTAGTCGAATTTAGAGAATAATTATTAAGAAAAACAATTAGCAAAAAGCGAAAACATGAGGATACGGAGCTGTATAGCCCTTTTTCAGCATGTGTTCAGTGAAAAAATGATGACCAATAGCAAATAAGTGTATTCAAAAATATTTATTGATTTTTAGAATATTCTGTGCTATTCAATCAGTGCTGAGTGCAAATCCAAAAACAAACCCAGATCAAAATGTGAAGTCAACGAAGAAGATCGTCCGATCCCACATGAGCTGGAGTTGCCCCCCACTAGAAGTCTCATCAATGACGATAGTGAATGCTTCGACGGTGGAGTTGCTCTCGGCTTTTTGCATCGGTACACGCATAAAGTCCCTCGACTGATCATACGACTGACCATTCTGTCCAGTCTGACTATTGATGATCAGTGTTCCTCCACTTGGTTCGGGTATTGTAAATAAGGTGTATTCACCGGCTGGCAGTCTTTTTCCATTGAGGTATAAGTCTCTTGAAGTCTTAAAGTGAGTTGCTCTGTTGGCGCCGGTTCTCCACCGTTGATCATAGGGTACAATACCTCCAAAGATATCGCGCCCCCTTTTCAACGGAGATCCGTAGTTCACTTCGAACCTGCTGTTTTTGAAGAAGTATTCATTTGTCACGGCAGGAGACAAGGTGCCGAATGGAGAGTTGATCTTGTCATTTTCGGCAAAACGTGTTGCCAATACATCAAAAGAGAGGTCAAACCCTCGCTCAACTTTGAGTTTTCTAGTGGTTTGTGCAGCGTCAAGACTTAATAATTCGCCTTTCTGACCTGTGTTGACTTCCATCACACCTCTCGAGGGATGTCTGAGCGTGTAAAAACCGTCATTAACTCGGTGGATAATGAAATTGGATACCCTTCTTCCCGACAACATGTATTGGTTTATGGAGTCTATTTTGCTTTTGCTTGCTCGATTAAAGGCCAACTCAAAAGGCCAGTGAACCATGTCAATGAATGGAATTAGCTCACTTCTATTGGGGATTTTTCGGGCTTGATCATTGGCCGTTCCGAAGGAGATCATGCGTAGACTGTCTCCTTCCGAAGTATATTTTTGAATTATTTCACCATTACCTGCATTGAAGGAATTCACTGAGGTAAAATCAGTGACCACCAGTTCGCTAATTCTTTGCTGCTTATCCCAACTCATTTGGTACCTGCGAAGAGATGTTCTTGGACTTCGTAAGACAACATCTGCGGTAAGTGAGTCCGGATCAATCAAGAAACGCTCAATAGCCAAGGTGTCATTTCCGAGCTTTGTTAAGAAAAAGGACTCCTGAGCTTGTTTTTCAACACAGGAAAAAACCGAAATGCAGGTGAGTAGAATAAGCAGAAAAAACCTCATCGCGCTGTTTGTGGATAAAAATAGCAGTTCATGATTCAGAAGTAGTTGAAATTATACCAATGGCACTTATTTCGTACGCACTTTTTCCCACGCTTTGATATGCCAGAAAATGTTTCCTGTAGTGAGATGATTATCGTCTAAGTCGTAGGAGCGTACCTCACAATTAATGGCCACAGCTTCTTGCGTTTTGAGAGGATCGATGACTGTTTCATTGAGCCAACTTTCAGTGATCTCAAAGACCACGCGGGTGTCTTTTTTTGCTTGGTAGTGGTACTGCATTTCCATCTTTTGCATGATGATCCGATACTTCTTCGGATTGAGTTTGTTGAGCAGGACAAGTCCGGTGGCATATTCAGAGGCAGTGGCGAGTGCACAGGCGTGAATACCTTTGATGTGATTGAAATTGGCTCTTTTATATGGGATCTTTACCGTCACCGACCAATCTGTTAATGAGGTGATTTTAAATCCGTGGGGTTTGTTGAAGGGAATCATTCGGACCAAACCGAAGTTCAACAAACTTAAATGTCTCTTTGAATTTTTTGCCTTTTCAAATAGGGTAGCAGGATCAAACATAGCGGTAATAATTTCTTTTAATTTAGAGAATCTAATGATAAGTCGTTGAGATGTTAAGTTTTTGGGAGCAAGATGTTTTTTTAACCTATGACCATATTGTCATCGGTGGGGGTATAGTGGGGCTGTCAACAGCCGTTTCTATCAAGGAAATGGACAAGTCCAAAAAAGTACTGGTTTTGGAAAAAGGAATCTTTCCAAGTGGTGCCAGTACCAAAAATGCTGGGTTTTCTTGCTTTGGTAGTCTAACAGAAGTATTGGCCGACCTTCAAACGATGTCGCGCGAAGAGGTATTGGACTTGATCAAGGTTCGTTGGGAAGGGCTAGGTCTCTTGAAGCAAAGATTAGGAGCACAAGCGATCGACTTTAGACAGTGGGGTGGATACGAATTATTAGTAGGAGAACAGGTAAAAGCTGTCGACCGAATAGAAGAGATCAATGAGTTGCTTTACCCACTCTTCGAAGCTCAGGTGTACTCTCTATGCGACCAAAAGATCGTGGAATTTGGCTTCAACCCTTCTCGAGTTGACCAGATGGTATATAATCCATTCGAAGGGCAGATCCATACGGGTAAAATGATGAAACGCTTGCAAGCCTATGCCGCTTCCTTAGGGGTCGAAGTCTATAGTGGGGTTGAGGTTGATGCGATTAAAGAAGAGGAAAACAGTGTCAGAGTGGTCGTCAACAGTGACTTGACTTTCAAAGCAGAACGGGTAGCGATTTGCACGAATGCTTTCTCAAAAAAACTATTACCTGAATTGCCCTTAGAACCGGGTAGAGGATTGGTCCTGATCACAGAGCCCATCAAAGGCTTGCCCTTTCAAGGAACCTTTCATTATGATGAGGGCTATTATTATTTCCGAAATTATGAAGATCGGGTGATTTTTGGTGGGGGTAGGAACCTCGCTTATGAAGAAGAAAACACGACAACCTTTGGCATTAATCAACAGATCCTGATGAAATTAGAAAAGGATCTTCATGAAATGATACTACCTGATAGGCAAGCGAAGATAGCGCAAACTTGGTCTGGAATCATGGCTTTTGGAAAGAATAAACAACCCATACTTCGACGCACGAGTGATCGAGTATTTGTGGGAGCTCGGCTTGGAGGCATGGGCGTGGCCATTGGGAGCCAATTAGGATTGGATTTAGCTCAGATGATGCTGACTTCTGAATAATTCTTATCTTGCTCGCTTAGCACTACTTACTAATGAACTATTCGTATCAGAAGCCCAGCTTACTGCAAGCGTTAATACCAATACTTTTTTTAATCATTGCGCTTTTTATTAATGTTAGAATTTTTGGTGATGCCTCTTTAGATGGGTCGAACCAATTGATTCTTATTTTTTCAGCCGCCGTTGCGGCCTTAGTGGCTATCCGATTGAAAATGCCTTGGTCCGACATTCAAGACGGTATTGTGAAGAGCATCAGTAGTGCCATGGCCTCGATCATTATCTTATTATTGATTGGTTCCTTGGCGGGTACCTGGTTGCTTTCGGGCATTGTACCGGCCATGATCTATTACGGGTTACAGGTGTTGAATCCGACAATTTTTTTGTTTGCTGCTTGTATTGTCTGCTCCATTGTTTCCATTGCCACGGGAAGTTCATGGACAACCGCTGCCACAGTGGGCATTGCACTGATTGGAATTGGTAAAGCATTAGGACTTAATGAAGGCATGGTCGCCGGTGCGGTTCTTTCAGGGGCATATTTTGGCGATAAGATGTCTCCTCTGTCAGACACCACCAATCTTGCTCCGGCCATGGCGGGTACGGATCTATTTACACACATTCGTTACATGGCCTATACCACCATTCCATCTATATCCGTGGCATTGATTGTCTTTTTGATATTAGGTTTTACCTTCAACGTAGAGGGTACTGTAGGGCAAACAGAAGAAATTTTGGCAGCTATAAGTTCAAAATTTAATATTTCAGGTTGGCTGTTTATTGTTCCTGGTGTGGTGGTTTTTTTAATCATCAAAAAAATGCCTGCTCTTCCGGCTATACTCATTGGTGCCTTATTAGGTGCTGTATTTGCATTGATCTTTCAGCCTGAGGTGGTCAGAACTGTTGCTGACTGGAGTGGGACCTCTGCGACGCAATCATTTGTCGGAGTGATGAAATCAATGTACGGAAGTATTGCCATTGTAACGGGCAATGAGATAGTAGACGAACTTTTAAGTTCCGGTGGTATGTATGGTATGCTTGGAACTGTTTGGTTGATTCTTTCCGCGATGATCTTTGGTGGTGTTATGGAGTCTTCAGGACTTTTAAAAAGAATTGCTGAGGCCGTGATCTCGGGTATCAATTCCATCGGTTCATTGGTGGCTTCAACTGTTGGAACCTGTGTCTTTTTTAACATTACGGCATCAGATCAATACCTCGCTATTGTGGTGCCCGGAAGAATGTATGCTGACATTTACAAGGAGATGGGATTAGCACCAGAAAATTTAAGTAGAACCTTGGAAGATTCTGGAACAGTTACTTCTGTGTTGGTGCCTTGGAATACCTGTGGAGCTTACCATTCCAATGTGTTGGGAGTATCTACTTTTGCCTATGCACCCTATGCCGTATTCAACTATTTAAGTCCGTTAATGACCATTGCATTCGCTTATTTTAAGATCAAGATCCGCATGAGAAAAGAAACCAAGGCCGCCTTATGATGTTTCCATTGGCAATATCCAAAGACGAGGTCATGGAAAGACCGCTAGCTCATTACAACGGAAAGATACGAATTGTAAGTGATGTAGAGGAAACCGATCGAATCCTAGCCAATTTGTTGAAGGAGGAAGTAGTGGGTTTTGATACAGAAGCCAAACCAACCTTCAAAAAAGGGCAACGAAGAAGAATTTCTCTCATTCAAGTGGCAACGGACAAGGAAGTGTATCTTTTCAGAATCAAAGGTACCGGCTTGAGCAATGTGATGATCTCATTCCTAGAAGATGAAGCCATTAAAAAAGTAGGGATCGGATTGATCGATGATTTTCAATTATTAAAAGAGATTCGGAATTTTGAGCCTGGGGGTTTTATAGACCTTAATGACACCTTTACAGAACTTGGTGCGGAGAGCATTGGTGCGCGTAATTTGTCTGCCATGGTGCTTGATATTCGTATTTCTAAATCTGCACAAACCTCCAATTGGGAGGCTGAAAGTTTGAGCGAGAAGCAGAAAAAATATGCCGCAACAGACGCTTGGATATGCTTAGAGATGTATAAGAAATTAGATTATTGGGGCTACCTTTGAGTTCAATTATAAAATACAATGAAAAACTACTACTTGCACTGTCTTTGTTTTTTGTCATCATTCAAGTGAACGCTCAAGGCGATATTGAGGTCACGGGTTTTGGTGGATTTACATTTAAGAATTCATTCAATATTCGCGGAGGGAAAGCGACCGTTGGAGATGGAGGTACCTATGGTGGTAGTTTGGCCTTCGGAATCCAAGATAATCTCGATGTGGAATTCTATTACAGCCGCCAAGAGTCTACCTTGTCGGCGTTTTCAAGTTTTGATAATATCAATTTCCGAGAGTCTGGGAATGTGAGCTACTGGATGTTGGGAGCCAATCGGAATTTCCAAGGATTAAATCCTAACATGTACTTTTTCACTGCGATCCGCCTCGGAGGTGTAACCTTCTCAACGAAGGATGGTACACCCGATAGTATCACAAAATTTGCGGCTTCATTCGGAGGTGGAATGAAATTTTTCTTGAGTGATCAAATGGGAATTAAGCTATCAGGGAACATGTTATTTCCAATCTTTGATGCAGGAGCTGACCTCTGGTTTGGAACAGGTGGAGCTGGTGTTGGTGTTTCTACCTGGTCTCCAATTTTACAATTCAATTTCAACGGCGGAATCTTCTTTCGCTTGAGCAAGTAAACTGCGTTTTCCTAAATGAAAAAACGTCTATGTTGTTTTTTCATGCTGATTGCACTCAGCGCACTCGGTCAACAGAGACTTGAGTTTTCCTTATCTGCCGGTTATTCGGGCCGTAATAGTTTTGCCATCAATGGGGGCTCTGCTCTAATTGAAAATAGTGAGGTGTTTAGTGGCAGTGTAGCTTATTTTATTCAACCCGAGTTCAGTGCCGAGGTCTTTTATTCCAGACAGTTGACAATTCTTTCGGCGTTCTCCTCAATTGATAATTTGCGCATTAGGGAAGAAGGTAGCGTAAGTTATTGGATGCTTGGAATACGACCTGAAATCCCTTCTTCTCTCTACAAGGCAAGTTTTTTCATGTCGTTTAGGTTAGGTGGAGTGACCTTCTCTACGCGTTCTGATGAGTTCGAACGTTCCATCAAGCTGGCAACTTCCTTAGGGGGAGGCATGAGGTATTTTGTAACGGATCGCTTCGGAGTAAACCTAATGGCCAACATGTTACTTCCTGTTTTTGATGCCGGGTCAACCCTATGGTTTGGTACCGATGGCTCTGGCGCAGGGGCTACATCATGGTGTCCAATCCTGCAGCTTAATGTCAATGCCGGACTTTTCTTTCAGCTGTCGTATTGATTTTTTTCTTTCTCGTGCATCCTTTTTTCTGAAGGACTGTCTATCAAAGAAAATCATCGAAATGAAAAAACTCAAATCAACACTATTCATCGCCTTACTTTGCGCGTCAATAAGCTTACAGGCGCAAGAAACCATTGAAAAGACATTTTCAGGGGTAGAGCGGATCAGGTTAACTACTGCGTCCGGCAATGGTACCATAAAAAAGGGTAACTCGAATGAGGTAAAGGTCACCCTGGTGTATACCTACGACGAAGACGACTATCAACCCGAGTTTGAACAACGGGGTTCTTCCTTGATCATTTCAGAGGAGTTTCGCAGAAGCCGCTATACGAGAGGCTACTCTGAATGGACGATCGAAGTGCCTGACGGCCTTTCCCTTGATTTCAAAACAGGTTCAGGAAATATCGAGATTGAAGGATTAACGATAGAGATTCAGGCCAACTCTGGTTCTGGAAATATTGAAGTTTTTGATATCAAAGGGAATACAAGAACAAACACGGGTTCAGGAAATATTGAATTCGATCGTGTGGAAGGTAGTGTGGATGCAAATACAGGTTCAGGCTCAATTCGTATTAGGGAAATCTCTGGAAATGCCGATCTCAATACAGGGTCAGGAAATATTCGAGGAAGTCAGCTGGAAGGTGCGATCTCTTTCAATACAGGCTCAGGAAACATTGAAATGCTGGAGGCTGTATTGACAGGAAGGTCGTCTGTAAGTACAGGCTCAGGCAACGCAAGAATCGAGTTGGCCGCTGCCTTGAATCACGACGTTTCGATCAGCACGGGGTCGGGAAATGCAACCTTGGATTTCAATGGACAAGAAATAGCGGGGGAATTCATCATGAAAGCCCAAGACAAGGACGATATCCGAGCACCTTTCAAATTCGACCGAGTGAGTGGAGATGACGATGACAACGGACGCTGGAGACGAGGGAACTACACGAAAGAAGCCAAGATTGGAAATAAGGACATCTTGATTCGAATAAGCACCGGTTCTGGTCGTGCCGAGGTGAAAGATTGATGCGATAGGTCAGCGAATCTCATTACGGTCACTCTGCACAACTAGTCAAACACGAACAATAAGGTCAAATGCTCAAAAATTTTCTTCTGGTAGCCCTCCGTAACCTACGGAGGAATACCCTTTACTCAGTCATTAACATTTCCGGCTTATCTGTTGGTATCGCCTGTTCAATGCTCATCCTTCTATGGGTTCAGGATGAAACATCCTTTGATAAGTTCATTCCGAAGGCAGAAAAACTACACCAGGTTTGGGTGAATGCCGAATTTGATGGAGCTATTCAGTCGTGGAACTCAGTCCCCTTACCTACTTATGAGGAAATGAAGACCGCAAATGCCAAGATCGTTAATTCTTGTGTCATGGGATGGGGAGCCGAACGACTCTTGACAGTTGGAGAGACGCGATTGATGAAGCAGGGCTATTTTGCCAGTAAGGAGTTTCTTCAGATGTTTGAATTTCCGCTGATCAGCGGGGAGCATGATCAAGTCATGCAAGATCCTTCTTCCATTGTGATATCGAAAGAAGTGGCACTCGCACTTTTTGATCGACTAGATGTCATAGGAGAGTTTATCAAAGTAGATGATGAAAGTACGCTTCAGGTCACAGGAGTTTTAGAAGATGTTCCTCAGAATTCAAGCTTTCAATTCGACTATCTGATTCCTTGGAAACACCGTGAGGCCATTCAAGAATGGGTGGTCAACAACAAAACCAATTGGGGGAATTACTCTTTTCAAGTGTTTGTTGAAACTGCTGGCACAGCAGACGGCGAAGAAGTTGAAGCCGGCATTAAAGATATTTTGACAGAAAAAGGTGAGACGGATGTACCCAGAGAATTCTTTCTTCATCCCATGCCGCGCTGGCGCTTGCATTCTTACTTTGAAAATGGTGTTGAGGCTGGCGGACAACACGAGTATGTCAAGTTATTTACGATCATTGCCTTGTTTATTTTGGTCATTGCTTGTATCAATTTCATGAATTTGGCTACGGCTAGGTCTGAAAGAAGAGCAAAAGAAGTAGGTGTCAGAAAATGTTTGGGGTCAAAGAGAGGTCAACTCATTGTTCAATTTTATGGGGAGTCCCTGTTCATCGCCACTTTGTCTTACCTAGTTGCATTGTTATTGGTCTTGCTGGTGTTACCGGCCTACAATCAACTGGTGGATAAGGTCCTTTTTCTCAATTTGATAGAAATTGAGTTTTGGGTATTCTCCTTGGGGGTTATTTTCCTGACAGGTATTATTTCGGGTAGCTACCCATCCCTATACCTGTCTTCCTTTAATCCGATCAAAACACTTAAAGGAAAAGTGAGTGTTGGCAAGAACGCCAATTTGCCTAGGAAAATTCTCGTGATGCTTCAGTTTGGTTTTGCCGTGGTTTTGATCATTAGCACGCTCGTGATTTTGAAGCAGATCGATCTGGCACGGTCACGTGACTTGGGTTATGAGCAAGATGGTTTGATTTCCATTTCTTTAACGGAAGATATCGACGAGCATTACGATCTGATCAAAGAGGCGCTTGATCGAACCGGTGTGGTGGTGAGTATGACACGATCCAATAGTACCGTGACACAGATCAATTCCAATAATTTCCTTGGATGGCCAGGCAAGCCTGAAGCACAGAAAGTGATGTTCGTGACCATAACGACAACCTATGACTATGCAAAAACGGTAGGTGCTGAAATGTTATACGGGCGTGATTTTTCAAAAGATTTTGCCTCAGACTCCACAGCGATTGTAATCAACAAATCTGCTTTGGACCTGATGCAGTTGGAAGATCCGATTGGCACACAACTCGATCTTTGGGGGCAACAGCGAACGCTGATTGGCGTCATTGACAACATCTTGATGGGTTCTCCTTACGAAGAGGTAAGGCCAATGTTCATGGTTTTGGACAACTGGGGTGGTTCTGTAATGATCAGATTAAAACCGACAACGGATATCCAAGCATCAATGGCTCAAGTACAGGAGGTTTTTGAACAGCATAATCCGGCATACCCATTTGATTATAGTTTTACGGATGTAGAATTTGAGCGGAAATATACTGCCATCAACCTTACAAAGCAGCTATCCACCATTTTTGCCTTGCTGACGATATTCATCACAGGTCTCGGTTTATTTGGATTGGCTTCTTACACGGCTGAGCAACGTACGAAAGAGATTGGAATACGTAAAGTATTAGGCGCTTCTGTGCCCAATTTGGTAGGGTTGATGTCAATCGATTTTGCAAAGCTCGTAATGATGGCCTTTGTCGTTGCGGCTCCCGTGGCTTATTACTTATTGGATGGATATCTTCAGCGCTACGCTATTCGCACAACCATTGATTGGTGGATCTTTGCCTTAACAGGTTTGGTCGCCTTGATTTTTGCTTTGCTGATCGTTATGAACCAGGCAAGAAGAGCGGCAACTGCTAATCCGGCTGTTTCTC
Source organism: Roseivirga sp. YIW32 (assembly GCF_057219245.1). Taxonomy (NCBI): domain Bacteria; kingdom Pseudomonadati; phylum Bacteroidota; class Cytophagia; order Cytophagales; family Roseivirgaceae; genus Roseivirga; species Roseivirga sp. YIW32. Next base: position 369,759 of record NZ_JBXVVG010000001.1, read on the forward strand.
TTCGGACCGAATAGTTTTTCTGAGTCCAATATTATCCAACGCAATGATGCCTTTGGTGCTTTGGTCAAACACAAACTGCAGTTTTTTCAACCAGACTTCTTTTTCCTGAGGAATCTGTAAGGGGATGGCGGCAGTTTCCATGTTCAACTCCCATTCATCGCCAAAAGAACCATTCATTTGTTTGAGCTTCATGTATTTTACCTTGAGCAAAGGAGCAGGTTTTATTACTGTGGAGAGTGTGGGGAGTGTCATGGTGTCTTGATCGCTTACGAGTGACACACTGAAGTCAATGGGTTCATCTCCTTCTAGTTTTAGATCTGAGGCATCTGTGCGTCCAATACTAAATGTAAGAGATTCAACATCGCTCAATAAGATGGAATCTTTAAGTATTAATTCATATGTCGCTGTGCCGAGGCTATCTGCGTCCCAACCTAGGATCACAGCATTGGTGCCTTGATTGCCACCATCGCGCATGGTCAATGTTTCCTCTCGCCAGACCAAGAAATTGGAGGCATTGATTGAAACATGTTGGTCATTGACAAGGTTCAAATCTGATTCAAAATCTAACAAATAATCTGTGTTTGGTCGTTGATAATTTCCCAAGAGAACGGTTTCGGGTAGCCAGTTGCTGACCAAGTAAGGTTGTTCAAAAATCGGGTCATAGGCCTGCTGATTAAATAGTCGCTCCGCAAAGGCCGAAATAAAGACTTTAGCGGTTTGCCTTTGCTCTTCGCCTTGAATTAAGGCGCCTGTATTGAGGAACCAACCGGAGGGTTCGCCAAAATCTCTTCTGCCCCAGATCGAATTGAATTGCCCATGATTGGCTTTGTGTATCAAGACTCCTGCCTTGAAATGTTCGCTTGAATCAGGTAGGCTTATGCGTTGATATTGCCGAAGACCAAAAAAGCTTGCTTCATCTGCGTCATATGTGCCCTGAAGAGACAAGTAACTTATGTCTTGAAGTTCGATACGGCGAAAGTAACGAGCATCGGTAGGCGCAATGGCGACCAAGCCCTTAATGCCGTAGTTAAAGTCAAAGGCAACGGAGGCGTCGTCAGGAAAATGGCTCAATTGGTTATAAGCTGCCGCAATCGAGATAGCCTCTCCACCTCTTGAATGACCGATCAAGATGACATTGTCTGTATCGGCTTTTTGAAATAATGGCGACTCTTCATCTTGTGCCCATACTTTCCATTGGTCTAGATGCTTCAAGAGTAGCCAAGCTCGTGCAGGCATTTCTTTTCCTCTGAAATCACCCGACCACGTACCATTGATGAAATTCTCATCCACAGATACTGTGATAAAACCTCGACTTGCCAGCAATTCACCCAGGTAGGCATAGCCGGGATCGCTGTGGTGTTCCATGCCATGATTGCCATGGACGATCAGGACCAAGGGCAGCTGATCTCCTTCGGCAGGCATCCAAACGCGGCCATTGATAGGAGCGTTTTCAATACCGAAGCCCCAATACCTTTCTCTCCATTTTTTTCGTTTTCCTTTCCATTCCGGTAGGAGCGGTAAGGCATTAACTGATTCAGTGGTGTAGGTAACATCTGTTCCAAATTCTTCTCTTCGTATATCATTGCCACTTCCATAAGTGAAATAGCGTACCTCGTGCGAACCTTTTTGTGAGGGGTCAGGTAAAGCAAAGGATTGCCGATCTGATGGATAGTAGTCTTTGGGCTCCAATGGAAAAGGGTCTTCTCCGGATTGAAGGATCGGCCGAAGGGAGAAATAGGCGCATGCCATGCCGATAATTGCAAAACTCAAATAGAGTCCTTTACCTGTTCTGTGACGAAATGCTGAAAATAGGCCACTTCCGATCAGTATTGCACTGGTCATGGCCAACACCATGGATTTAAGGAAGACGGCTCCGGGCCAGCTAAAACGAATTTCGGTGGCCAACCAAAACGTTGCGACCGTGGCCAAGATCAACATCACAAAACGACCCGAGATCCTTGTAAAAATGGCATGAACCAAGGCACCAATCCATCGAAAGGCATAGAAGGCTACTAAACCAATAAGCACATAAACGAACACCTGCAACCACGGTGATAGGCCTGTTCTGAAAAAATAGCCTCCCATGGCAAGAATGAACAAACACAATGCCCATAGTCCCAAATAGGCTCCGATCAGAAAACTGTCGTTTTTTTTGAAACGATAGTCCTCTTTAAGTTTTTTAAAGAATCTCTGCATGTAGTCTGAGTATATTGAAAGATAAGAAAAAGGGGGAAAGGCTGGGTTTGCTTTCTTATTAGCGGTTAAATTCTCTATAGAATTGAAAGCATCGGGCTCCTTGAAATTCAAAAAGTTCGCCCTTAGTCATACCATTTTTGTAGGCGATACGTTGGGAGGCAAAATTCTCGATAGCTATTGTAGATATTACTTTATACCCGAGTTCATGGCGAATAAAATACTCCATAAACCGCTCTGCGATTTCCGAGGCAATTCCTTTACCCCAATAAGCGGGAATTACGGAATACCCAATTTCATAAACATCCTCTCCTAAAATGTTTTCTCGCCAAATGAGCCCTCCATTACCTACCAATTGGTGATTGGATTGGTTATACGCACCCAATATGCCTAGGCCACTCGTTGTGTAACGGGCCATTTGTCTATCAATCCATTTCTTGGATTCAATTGGAGCAGCTTGTGGGTTGTCGATTCCCACAAACCGCAGGTCTGGATTGTTCAGGAAGAATTTCTCCCAACTTTTTAGGTCCTTATAGCTTAGGTAGTCGTAGTAAAGAGTGGCGGAAGTCAGTGGGAATTGGTAGCTGTTCATCGTTAACGTTTGGTAAAAGCAATGGGTGTTCCCGTATCGTTCAAAAGCTTTACTTGTGCTGCCAGCTCCTGCGTTTTACTGATGAGGCAAGTGGCCTCAAGACGACAAGTCATTTCGAATTGCTGTTCCTTGATCTTTAAGTCGAAGTCCTTCACCAATTTCATGACCTCGTTCATTTGCTCATAGGCAAATTTGAAGAGGACAACATCTCGAATGTCTACCTCTATGATCTGATTGGCGTCCAAAGCATCTTGCGCAGCGGTTCTGTAGGCATTTATCAATCCGCTTACCCCCAACTTGGTGCCCCCAAAATATCGAACCACCATGACTAAGGTATTGGTCAATTCTCTACTTCGAATTTGACCTAAAATGGGGTCGCCTGCAGAGTGATTGGGTTCTCCATCATCGTTTGCTCGGACCTGTTCACCTTTTTGCCCGAGCGCATAAGCATAACAATGGTGCCGAGCGTCATAATACTGTTTTTTGAATTCTTCCAGCATTTCCTTTACATCTTCCTCAGAATGAACCGGTGTCGCTAAACCTATGAATTTACTGCCTTTCTCTTTGTATAAACTTTCTGAAAGCTGCTTTATGGTTCTGTACTTATCGATCATCTAAACAAATAGGTTAACATCTCCTGATGGCTCAGTAATAAAATCACCAAAATAGCAACAAAAAGCCCAATCCAATTGATCTTGGTGAGTCTTTCGTTAAAGAGTAGAATGGCGCTGAAGGTCGCTAAGATGATGATCCCTACGTTGACAGTGGGATAAACAAGTGCACCATTATTTTCAAAATAAGAAAGCGCCTTTAGAATGAAGTACACCGAAAAGTAATTGGGTATTCCTAAATAGATTCCGCCAATCAACTCTTTTAGTCCGAAGGGTATTCTTTTTATCAGAGCGAATGCCAAGCCGATCAAAAAGGCAAAAAGAAAAATGTAAATAGGAAATACAGCACTTAACTGCTCATTGATGAGTTGTCGATTGACGAAATTCAAGCTGGTGTCAATCAGTCCTCCTAAAAAGAATACTGCAAGTGGAAGGCCTAGCCGTCTAATGTTGGAACGAGGGATGTCCTCTTTTTTCTTGAATGTGACCAAAATGATGGCTAAAAAAGCCAGCAATATGCCAAGGTAGTGCCATCGGTTAAGATCATCTGTACCGTACTTGAAAATGAATAGGCTAAAAAAAACCGGAATGGCCAGGCTCATTTTGCTGGCTACCGTTGCAACGGCGACTCCACGAATTTGTGTAGTTCGGGCCATCAAATAAAAAGTACTAATAAAACAAAGGCCTAGAAAGACCGCAGAAATAAACCAAGGAGCAGTGGGATCACTCGATCGAAGTAATTGTTCAGGACCAACAAATAGGACTCCGGTGATGACGCAAACGGCATAATTTGTCAAGATAGCAGGGAACGTGTCGATGCGAAATCGACTGAACGATCGAAAAGCAAGAAAGATCAAGACATTCAATAAAACGGCCAATAGCACGTAGATCATGATGTAAAACTAGTATTCCGAATCAGTTTTTATTTACTTCAAGAGTCTCTTTTCTTAATTAGATGGAAATGCCCTTAGAACCTCGTGTGATTAACTTTAAACGGATCATCGATCCAAGAGGGCAATTGTGCTTCACTGAATTTCAACACGAGATTCCTTTTGAAGTCAAAAGGATCTATTGGATCAATGAGATGCCCGAAAACCAAAAAAGAGGAGGCCATGCCCATCGAACTGACATTCAATTGATCGTTTGTTTACTGGGAAAAGCCAAGGTAAGACTCGAGTCGACTCAGGATGAAGAGTTTACGGTTAGGTTGGACCCTGCTCACCAAGGCTTGATCATTCCTCCTATGTGGTGGGGTGAAATGGAGTTCTCGCATCAAGCCGTATTGCTTGGCATGGCTTCTGAAGTTTTTGATGAAGAAGACTACATTCGAGATAAAGCGGATTTTCAATGAAATCACTGCGCGTTGTTCAGGAATTGAAAAACAGCCTTGACTGGTCCTTTGATCCGTTTTTATATGATCAGGAGAAGTTTCAATCGATCAACAATGACTTGCCTCGCAAGCACTTTTACCTAATAGATGAGGGGAATAAGCGCATTGAAGGTCATGTCTGCTTTCAGCTTTCTGAAGGAAAAGCCATCTCCCACACGACAGCCCCCTTCGGTGGGTTTTCTTTCCATGAGACAGTGGCCATTGAGAACAGACTTTTTTTTGTTTTGGAGGTGCTTCGGTTGATGAGGGCAGAGGGTGTTTCTTCATTAGTGATTCATCAATCTCCTTTGATGACGGCAATGGATACAGCCTTTCTAGAGAGGTTAGAACTCTTAGGTTTTACGACCATAAGGCAGCGCGAATACCAAATGTGTTCGCTGAATAGTGATTTTATGGTGGGACTGCACGATATGGAGCGGAGGAAACTGAAAAAAGCAGAAGAAAAAGGCTTTCTATTTGATTTAGCTCCTGCTTCTAAGTTGAAGGAAGTATTAGACTTTGTGACAGAACAGCGCAGTATTTTGGGTTATGATTTCTCGATGAATTGGGAGCAATTGCGTGAGTATCAAAAAGCATTTCCAGCTCACTATGTGGGTGCCAGGGTTTGGGATGGGCCTAAATTAATAGCTGCCTCCGTTATGGTTATGGAAGATCGAAAAATGCTTTATCAGTTTGCACCGGCACATCTTAGATCCTATAACCGATATTCCCCCTTGGTTTACTTGACGAGTGGAGTTTATGCATGGGCCAAACAACAAGGGTTTAAATGGTTGAACTTGGGGACTTCTTATGTGTCGGAAGAGAAGAATGAAGGGTTGTTTCGCTTTAAGGAAAATTTAGGGGCCCAATCTTTTATTGCACCTTCTCTTCAAAAAGTAATAACTTCGTTGTAAACAGGGCGGAATTGAAATCCAATTTTCTTAAGAGTTCTTCGTGGTCGTTTACAGCCGTAGCGTTTCGTGCGATAGGAGGGTTGACGATCAATAAATTATTCTCCATTTACCTAGGCCCGGCAGGGCTGACCTTACTCTCCCATTTTCAGAATTTAACCTCACTTTTCACCTTAGTCCCAAGTGAAGGGGTCAATCGAGGGATCATGAAGTACTGGTCGGATCCAAAGTTATCAGAAGCAGAAAAAAAGGAGGTTTTTCAATCCGGTATTTGGGTTACATTGACGATCTACCTGCTGACTTTCTTAGGACTTTATGTGTGGCAAGGCGACTTCTTTTTCAATCGTTTCATACAAGATCTAAGCGCTTCACGTTTCTTGACGATCTTTATTCCGGCTGTTTTGCTTATGCTCTTATCGGGTTATTTGAACTCTGTAATTCTTGCCCTAAGAAGAGTAAGAGCCTATGCCATCATCAATATCATTGGATTGATCTTGTTGGTAGGAGCGGTCTATCTCGGTATTCAGTCCGGTAATCAAGATCAAGCCTTATTGAGTTTTGCGCTGGGTTATGGATTGATGTTTTTCTGTGCCCTGGTCTACCTTCTGGCAAACCAGAAGACCTATCGCTTGTCTGTTGGGAAACCTAACAAACGCGCATTAGGCAGAATATTCAAGTTTTTGGCCATGGCGGTAAGTGCCATCATTTTTGGTCGTTTCTTAGACTTTATGGTGCGCGATTACGTCATCGATCTTTATGGGTTAGAAAGAACGGGTTACTGGCAGGCCGTTGCAAAAATGTCCACAAGCTACCTGCTGGTCTTTACCGGAACGGTAGGTGTGGTTTACTATCCTAAAATGGCTTCCTTAATTCATGAGCACGGTGAACTGAAGTCGTATGTGTTGCGCGTGATGGGGTTTGTTTGCTTTGTCAGCGTCATCGCTTTGGGTATTTATTGGTTGAACAAGGAATTTGTGCTTAAGCTCTTCTTTGCCAACGGGTTTGAGAAAGGAGCTTATTTGGTGAAGTATCAGGTGGTGGGTGATTTCTTCTCCATTCTCTCTTATCTCTTGGCTTACTTACTCAGTGCGAGAGTAGAAACCATCAAATACATCTTTGCACAATTGTTTTCAGCCTTGATCTATGTGGTGCTGATCACGGTACTTATCGATCACTTTGAATTAGAAGCCCTCACCATTGCCTACATGTTTCGATACGTTGGATTTTTCTTTCTATTGCTTTGGTTGAATAGGAGGTCATTGTTCAGATGAAACCATTAGTCAGCGTAATTGCCATATCTTATAATCATGCCGCTTATTTGGAAGAAGCGCTTGACTCATTATTCAATCAAAGTTATGATCATTTAGAGATCTTATTGATCGATGACGCAAGTACAGATAATTCCGTAGTAGAACTCGAGAGAATTACTTCCTCCAAACAGTTGCAGTTCATCAAGCACAAGGTGAATCGTGGCTACACCAAAACCTTCAATGAAGGACTCGCACATGCAAGTGGTCAATATGTCATCGACTTTGCCTTGGATGATGTCTTATTGCCTCACTTCATTTCCCATTCCGTTGAAGTGCTTGAAGCAAGTGGAGATGAAGTGGGCTTGGTTTTTAGCAATGCCGCCTACATCGACGATGAAAGCAAGGTCATCGGGTACCACAACGACATACTCTTCGAGAAAGGAATGATCAAAGCCGTTCCACATGGAGATGTTTTTCAGTGGGTTTTACGGCGGTACTTCATTTGTACGCCGACCATGGTCATGAGAAAATCCATGTTGGATAAGTTAGGCGGATATGATGAAACATTAGCCTATGAAGATTTTGATTTGTGGGTGCGCGCCTCACGCCATTGGCAGTTTGCGTATTTGAATAAAGTGACGCTCCAAAAGCGGAAATTACTGACGTCGATGTCCGCTCAGCGACATTTGCATCATTACAATGAACAGATGCAGTCGGCATTCATTGTCTGTAGTAAGGCGTTTCACTTGTGCAAAACGAAAGCCGATCTCAAGGCCTTGTATGAACGGATAAATTATGAATACCGGCAATGTGTTAAATATGGCGCAGAGGAATTAGCAGACCAATACGTAGAGTTGATCGACCAGGCAGGTGGGCGATTAACGCTTAAATCCTTAGCCTTTCGATGGCAAAAGGGAAAATTTCAACTGATTCGTTAGGCATGAGTTGACCTGCTTTTGTTGAGAAAAAACAGATTAAACTCCTTTAGTTCTAGATATTTACTTCATTGACGCCAATTTCGTGGACTTGGTCATAGCACATTTCTTTCATTTCAAATCTGTCTGTATCCTCGTTCAATACTTGGCAGGCTTCAATGGGTTTGACATAAACATGAAGTGTCATGGCTCTTTTATTCGATCTATTCTCAATTTTATGATAGCCCAAGGTATCGTTCATGTAACTGATTTGTCCTGGGGATAAGGTCCCAATAGATGCTACTTGTAATTCTTGGGTGTCACCGGAATAACGTGTTTCTACTACTGTACCGTCTAATTGGTAGACCCAGCAATTTTGGTTTGCATGGTCGTGAACGGCTGTTTCGGAGCTGCCATCCCAGCACAATAAAATGAACTCGTAATCTTCTGTTCGCGCCAGGCAGTTTCTTGTGTAGTCGTTTGGTTTCCAAGAAGCGTATTCTAGCAGGTCGGTTAGGGGAATGTCTATATTTTTGATAATTTTAACCTGTTCTAAGGGATCGGCGTCATCAAAATTTTCTATTAGTTCTTGTACTGAGGTGATAGGATCCATGAATAAACTCTATTTGATTCTCCCCGATTCGGTTAGGATTCAACACGATTGCAAAAGATCCGGGCGGAGAATGGTTACACGATATAACCGAAGGTACTAAAAAACAGACTTATTGTAAAATCTACCCCTTGATATGAGGAAAACACTAGAAAAGTTCACGGAAATAACGGAAGATCTATTACAAGACGAAAAGGAGCATCCCGTGGCGGAGTTTATCCCTGCAGAAGAGCTTTTTGATACGCTGGATCTTGAGCTTACTGAAGAAGGTAGCCCTTCTTCTGAGTTTGAGGAGGCACTTAGAGACTTAGTCATGAAAACCCCTCGAACAGGAACGAATGCCTTTTTTAACCAACTCTTTGGTGGAAGGAATGAGCATGCCATTCTAGGGGAGTTGTTAGCGGTCATGCTGAACAATAGTATGTATACCTACAAGGCCGCAGGTCCTCAAATTGGCGTCGAGAAGGTTATACTGAGAAAGGTGTGTGATCTCATTGGATGGGATAGGGCAGCAGACGGAACATTCGCGCCTGGTGGGTCTATGACCAATTACATGGCCATGGTGATGGCCAGAGATGCTGCAAATGATCAGATTCGATTCGAGGGTGTTACAGAGAGAATGACGGTCTATACATCGGTGGAATCGCACTACAGTATCCCAAAGAATGCAGCCTTTATGGGGATTGGAAGGGACCATGTTCGAAAAGTACCTACTGATGAACAAGGCAGAATGGACATGGTAAGCTTAGCAGAAATGATTGAGCATGACGTGCAAGAAGGATTTCTCCCCATTATGGTGAATTGCACAGCCGGAACCACTGTTTTAGGTGCCTTTGATGACATCCGAGCGGCAACGGAGATATGTAAGAAACACAATATTTGGTTACACGTCGATGGGGCTTATTGTGGATCCGTGCTCTTCAGTGAGCATTACAAGCACCTGATTGATGGAGTAGAGTTGGTTGATTCATTCAGTTTTAATGCTCACAAAATGCTAGGTACACCGCTGTCCTGTTCGATCATCGTGGCAAAGAATAAAGAGCACCTCCATGATTCTTTCTCAAATGACGCGAGCTATTTGTACCAAACAGACCACGATGAATTCAACCTGGGGAAAATGTCATTACAATGCGGAAGAAGAAATGATGCCCTTAAATTCTGGACTCTTTGGAAAAGCGTAGGGACCAAGGGACTCCAACGAATTGTTGATCAGCAGTTTTTGTTGGCCGATGTTGCGCTTGATTACATAAGAAATCATCCGGATTATACCCTCTATTCTTATGATGAATCCGTTTCGGTCTGCTTTAATTACAAAGACATTCCGGCTGAGGATGTTTGTACCGCCCTGTATGAGCATGCCGAGCTAATGGTCGGCTATGGCACATTCAGGGAAGACACCTTTATACGCCTGGTGACCATTAATGCACAAAATGAGAAAGAAGATATTCTGAATTTCTTCAGGGTACTGGAGCAATTTGTTGAAGAAAACGAAGAAGTGTTCATAGCGCAAATCAACCAATAACCTGATATGGAACCCACTAAGCTGGTTGTACTTGGTCTATACGTAGCGATTTTATTTGTCATTGGTCTTGTGGCCTCTCGCCGCGTTAAGAGCATGAGCGATTTCTATGTTGGTGGGAAGAAACTGGGTTTTCTAGCGGTAGCCTTTTCTGCCCGAGCAACGGGAGAGTCAGGTTGGCTGTTGATCGGATTGACCGGTATGGGCGCCTTATCAGGTCTTTCTGCGTATTGGGTAGTGGTTGGCGAAGTGCTCGGAGTTGCCATTTCTTGGTGGTTCATGGCTAAGAAATTTAAACGAAAGACGGATGATTATGGTGCCATTACAGTGCCTGATTATCTTGAAAGTCATTTCAAGTCGACCAAGCACACCATTCGAATCGTCGCTTCCATCATACTTTCTGTTTTTGTGATCATCTACGTGAGTTCTCAAATCGATGTCACCGGTAAGGCTTTTGAGAGCATGATCGGCATAGACTACTATTGGGGTGCGATTATTGGATTTTTGATCGTGCTTTCTTACATCTTTATTGGAGGCTTTGTTGCTGCCGTATGGTCTGATTTGTTTCAAGGTGTGCTCATGTTCCTTGGACTTGTCTTGCTCCCGATTGTGGTTTTTTTCTCCTTGGACGGGCCTGTCGCCATTACGGAAAGCTTGCATTCGATCGATCCTACTTTGACCAATTGGTTTGGTACCAGCGAAGACCCTTGGTTTAACCTGGCGACCATGTTGGGCTTTGCTTTTATTGGGCTCGGATTTCTGGGTTCTCCACAGGTTTATGTGCGCTTTATGTCGATCAAAAACGAAGCCCAGATCGACAAGGGCAAATGGGTGGCTGTGGTCTTTACCTTGTTAACGGATGCTGCCGCCGTAACCATCGGCATTTTAGGAAGGATAATTTTTACTGAAAACGGTCAAGATCCGGAAATGATATTGGGCGGCGGGGCTGAAAATGTTCTCAGCATGTTAACCGACAACTTCCTCCCGTATTTTGTTGCTGCCATTTATGTCGCCATTGTCCTTTCTGCGATCATGTCCACCATCGATTCTCTTTTGGTGATTGCTTCAAGTGCTATTGTAAGAGATTTTTATCAGAAAATATTCAGACCTGACACGCTTGATCAAGACCTTGGACCCTTGTCGAAAAAAGTAACGCTGGTCATGGCTTTATTGGCGTTGGCCATCGCCATGATCATCGCAGTCATTGCACCGAATCACACCGTGTTTTGGTTGATTATTTTTGGTTGGTCGGGAATTGCCGCATCTTTTTGTCCTGTGATCATCCTCTCGTTGTTTTGGAAAGGCTTATCAGAAAAAGGTGCTATAGCCGCTATGATTGCCGGATTCCTATCCGTAGGTATTTTTAAGTTTGTCATACAACCCATCGAAGGCATTGGCGAGTACTTTGTTCAACTAGATGTTTTAGGTCCTTCTTTTGCCATTGGAATGCTTGTCGCCTTTATCTTCTCAAGAATTTATCCACCAACACACTTACCTGATGTCGCAATGCAAGAAAAGGAGTCCTGAAAAATCAGCAAAAATAACGTATTGAAGACCGTATTTTTAGTTGAAAGGCTTTGATGCGCGACATTCCCTGAATATATTCTACACGTTTATAAGAGGTCAATGAATTGCCTTGAAGAACCATTATTTTTTATGCATTGAAAGAAGGAGAAAAGGATAAGATTGACACATTACAACTTCAACTCCGGGGTAGTGGAAGCGGCATTGAATGCAAAACTCTTATACAATATCAAACCTAAAGCATGCTCTAGATTCTCGCCTTATGCAGAAGGCTTCGTTTCAACCGCCAATGCGAACATAGAAAATGGAAACCCTTTTTGGGTAGTCAGTGATCGGTATTATGTTGGGGGTGGATTAGCGTGGACATATGGAAATCAGCAACCAGGTTCACTTTATTTTAGAGCAGATGGGGCGCATTTTATGATAGCTACACAGGGCCGTTTGTAAGGTTTACAGGAACATTTTCCTTCCCGATCAAGAAACACGTGCACTTAAATGGCCAATTTGAATACTTCAATCAGGAGCTTTATTATTCAAATGGGTTTCGATTTGGCATCAGTTATTTCTTAGACAGAAAAAGACAATACACCTATCGAAAAAGGCCTTATGATAGTCTCTATGAATGAGATCAGTCCATTGGATCTTTTAATCGATCAGTAAACATGGTCCTAAGTTTCTGAAGTTTCGGGTTAATGACCGCCATACAATAGGGTTGATTTTGATGTTCATTATAGAAGTTCTGGTGGTCTGCTTCAGCTTTATAAAATGCATCGCCCACTTTAATTTCGGTCACTATAGGATCATCAAACAGGGCCGAGAGTTCTGATTTTACTTCTTCAGCGATTTTTTGTTCTTCTTCATTGCGAGCAATGACGATTGAGCGATACTGGGTGCCCGTATCATAGCCCTGTCGATTCAGTGTGGTGGGATCGTGGGTTGAAAAGAAGATGCGCAACAGATCAGCATAACTTAGCTCATTCGGATCATAGGTCACTTTGATGACCTCAGCATGCTCCGTTCTGCCACTGACCACTTCTCGGTACGTTGGATTTGCAATAATACCTCCTGCATAACCAGACTTAACAGTAACCACTCCTTTGATGCGCTGAAAAACTGCTTCTGTACACCAAAAACAACCGCCACCAATAATTGCTGTGGCCGTTAGTGATTCAGTCGATAAGAGTTGCATGGAAGCTGAATTGATACAATAGCGCAAACCGCTAGGCGCTGGCCCGTCTGGGAATACGTGTCCCTGATGGGCATCACAAACATTGCACATAACTTCCACGCGGGTCATGCCAAAGCTAGTGTCCTTCTCGTATTTGATCGCGTTTTCGGCAACAGGTTGCGTGAAACTTGGCCAACCAGATCCAGAATCGAATTTTTCTCTTGAGTCGAAAAGAGGTGTGCCGCAGCATACACAGCCGTAGAGGCCTGGCTCATGTCGTTCACAGAATTCACCTGTTCCGGCGCGTTCAGTTCCCTTTTGTCTGGCAATTTGAAACTGCTCAGTAGTGAGTAATTCTTGCCATTCGGTAGTGGATTTTTCTACCCTACGGTCAGGAGCTGGGCTGCCGTTGTTTGCAAATTTAATGACGTCTATCCAGGTTAGCATTTCTTAATGTTTAACGCTAAACAGTTCTAGGAAGCTGAAGGTTCTCGACCTTCCACAAGATTTTTACAAAGTGGCCAGAAGTACCTCAATTTTCCCACTGAGCTCTTCTGCCATTTGAAGAAGTTCCCTTGGCGAATTCGATGGAATAGAGTCTTGAGGGCTTTGAACATCAATGGCGTATTCGTTTCCTTTCCGTCTGACCAGCACGTTACATGGCAATTGTATGCCAATACTCGGCTCCAATGTAATGGCTTGATGGGCCAAGCCTGGATTACAGATCTGTAGGAGTTTGTATTCTCCAATGTCTTCACCAATCTTTTCTTTCAGCGTTTGCTGAAAATCGATGGTATGCAAAACACCGAAACCAATTTCTTTAAACGCTATTGTTAATTGTTCTTCAAGCTGTCCCAAAGAATTGGCTTGTATAGTTGTTGAGATGGCCATTTTATGCTTCTTCTTTGTTTAACAACTCTTTTTCAATGATCTTTTCCAATGCATTTTTAGGAAGTGCACCAGCTTGCATCATGGGCTGTCTGCCGTCAGCTGGAATGAATAAAATGCTAGGGATGCTACGAATGCCAAACATGGCGCTCAATTGCTGTTCTGCCTCTGTATCTACTTTATAGATGTCTATTGCCGGTATTTCATTAGAAAGTTCTTCGAAGATCGGAGCCACCATTTTGCAAGGACCACACCAATCGGCATAAAAATCAATAATTGCTGGTTTCTCACCCTTGAATTTCCATTCTTTTTCGTTTTCGAAGTCAAAAACATGCGCTTTGAAATCGGCTAATGTTAAGTTTTTTGTTGGCATAATTTTCTTGTTATGCAGCTATAAGGAAAATAGGCAAAAAGGAGTTCCCTACCTTTTTTCTAAGTGTAACATGAGTTACAAAGCAGGCGGTCTTAAACATATTGTTTAATCGGTAGTCTTTTACTTATGCTCGTTGGAATAGACTATGGAAGTAAATTGGCAGGGACTACAGTAATTGCCAGTTTAGGTAGTGATAATGTCATACAATTGATCAGTTCTGACAAAAAACAAGATGCTGATGAGATGATTCGTCGCGAAATGAATAGACTCCAACCGTCTCTTGTCGGAATTGATGCACCGCTAAGTTTACCTTCTGTGTATCAAGGAAAAGGGGAGGATTACTTTTATCGTCAGTGTGATCGGCAATTAAGGGCCATGTCTCCCATGTTTCTCGGGGGACTGACTGCGCGCGCAATGAAGCTTAACGCACAACTCGAAGTTCCACTGATTGAGGTCTATCCGGGCGCCCTAGCCCGTGCAAAGTCATTTGAGGAATTCAATTACAAGCAGAAAACAGTGGCCTACGAAAAAATATTGAGTAGCCTTGATTGGGCTTGTGAATATGCAGCACTTCCTGAAAACGGGCATCAACTAGACGCCATTTTAGCCTTGTACATCACCTGGCGATTCAAGAACAATCAAGCGGAGCAGGTTGGTGATCCTGATGAGGGTTTGATCTATTATTGAGCTTGAACCTTGTCTTCGATATAGCTCACGGCCTGACCTATGGTCAGTAGCTTTTCCGCATCACTGTCAGGGATTCTGATGTCGAAGGTTTGTTCGAACTCCATCACAATCTCAGCATAATCCAGTGAGTCGATTCCAAGGTCTTTTATAAAATTGGCATCTAGGGTAGCTTCTGTAGGGGCGATTCCAATTTTGTCAACTAGAATGGTCGTGATTTGCTCTTGAACTGTACTCATTGAACGGGTTTATAATGATGTGGGAAGTTAAGTCTTTTCAATAAATACTAAAACCTTAAAGTGAATTCCGTTCCTTCCCCAATGACAGAACGGACACTAATTGCCCCGCCATGTTTTCGCATGATCTGTTTCGATAAGCTGAGCCCAATTCCAGAACCTTGTTTTTTAGTAGTGAAAAATGGAATAAAGATTTTAGTCAATGCCTCTTCATCAATACCTGAGCCATTGTCTCGAATGGTTAAGGTCGGTCGTTCGTAAGGGTTAATAAAACAATTGATCACTAAGAATTTTTCATGTGTGTTCTCTTCCATGGCATGAATGGCATTTTGAAAAATGTTGATCAATACCTGCTCGATCTGCTCTTTATCCACCATGAATATCAGACCACGTGGTTTTACATTCAATGAAATCTCAATGCCCCTCTCTTCCAATTGCTTGGAAAGTAAAACGAGAATGTGCTGAATGACGTCTTGCATGTCCTCCTCCTTCATCTTTGGTTCAGGCAGTCGGGTCAGGTTTCTGAAATCTGAAACAAAGTGAATCAGTCCTTCGCTTCGTTTTTTAATGGTCTTTACGGCAAGGTAAATGTCTTCGAGCTCGTCCTTTTCAATAGGAACATCATCTTCTATGTTATCGACCAAGTTCTCTTCGACTGTCGCAGCTAATGACGATAGGGGAGTGACGGAATTCATGATCTCATGGGTCAGCACTCGAATCAGGTTCTGCCATGCATCCATTTCCTTTTCTTCCAATTCACTTTGGATGTTTTGAATGGAAACCAGTTTGAATTCTTCTCCTCTCAGTACGAGTTCTATCACATAAACAGAAAGTTGAATCCTACTTCCCTCTATCGAAATATCAATTAGATCGCTACCGCCGGTTTTTAGTTTTACCAACGATTCAACCAACTTCGGACTCACTTTACTTAATTCGAAAATACTCGCAATAGAATCAACACCGATGAGTTGTTTTGCCGCTGCGTTGATGATTTGTACGTCTCCTTGCTTATTGAAGGTGATTAGGCCAATACCCACATGTTGTACGATCGTTCGGAAGTAGTGGTAATTGGCTTCCTTTTCCGCTCGAATTTCGCGAAACTTTTTGATCACACTATTGAACTCTTGATAGAGCTCATTCATGGATTTACCACGCCCCTTGGTTGGGTACGTGGTCGTAAAGTCGTCGTATCGGATAGAGCTTAGAAAGTTTGAGATCTCGCGATTGGTTTTGTCAAGCACCTTGAGTAGAAAATACACTTGAATTAGAGCGAAGAGCCCAAGATAAATGGAGCTGCTCACCTGATCCAATCGGTAATAGGTGTGCGCAATGCCGATCATCGTCAAAAGCAATAACGCGATGCGTGCGATTATATTGAGCCGGAGGTTTTTAAAGCCCATGTTTCTCTAGTCTTCGATACAAAGAAGCTCGTGTAAGGCCTAATTCTTTTGCAGCCTTACTGATATTACCTGAGTGTTTGTTGATGGCTTTCAGGATCACATTTTTTTCCACATCATCGAGGTTCAGGTTGTCGCTATTGTCAATCGTCTGATCGGTCTTTTGCACCAGGAAAAAGAAATCATCGGGCATTAAGGCTTGCCCTTCGCTCATGATAATGGCGCGCTCAATAGCGTGCTGCAATTCACGAATGTTGCCAGGCCAGCTATATTTTTCCAGTTTCTTAAGCGCAGAAGGAGCTATTTTCTTTCCAGGCTTTCTATACTTTTCGGCGTATACCTTTACAAAGTGCTGTGCTAAAAGAGAAATATCTCCTTGGCGGTCGCGAAGCGCCGGAAGATGAATCTCAACCGTATTGATTCGATAAAGTAGGTCTTGTCGAAAAGTACTGTCCGCTACCATTTGGTAAACGGGCATATTGGTCGCACAGATCAAACGAATGTCAATGTCCATCGATTGGTTATTGCCTATTCGAGTGACTTTTCGGTTTTGAAGTACGGTCAGGAGTTTGGACTGCAAAGGCATGCTCAGGTTACCAATCTCATCCAAGAACAAGGAACCGCCAGAAGCGACCTCGAAACGGCCGGCTCGGTCTTCTTTTGCGTCAGTAAATGAGCCTTTTTTATGTCCAAATAGTTCGCTTTCGAAAAGGGTTTCTGTAATGGCTCCCATGTCCACGCCAACAAACACGTTGTCTTTCCGCAGTGAACGCTGGTGAATGGCACGAGCCACCAACTCTTTGCCTGTACCATTTTCTCCTAAGATGAGGACATTGGCATCAGTACCGGCCACTTTGTCGATGATGCTAAAGACATTTTTCATCGAAGGACTGTCGCCAATGATGTTTTGAAACGGTTTATTAATGTCTGCTTCTAATTGCTTGTTGGCTGTTTTGAGCTTATCTACTTCTTTATAAGACTCTTTCAGTTTAATGGCTGCAGAAAGAGTGGCCAACAACTTCTCGTTTTGCCAAGGCTTAAGCACAAAGTCCGTTGCGCCCTGTTTGAGGGCTTGGACAGCCATTTCTACGCCTCCAAAAGCAGTGATCATGATAACAACCGCCTTAGGGTCGGCATCCAGTATTTGTTCTAACCAATAGAACCCCTCTTTGCCACTTGTTGTGTCCTTACTGAAGTTCATATCCAATAGGATAACGTCGTAAGAGTCGTTGTTCATGAGGAAAGGAATCTTCTTTGGATTCTTTTCTATGAGTACCTCTTTGGCATGTTTTTTCAATAACAGTTTGGCCGCGATGAGCACATCTTCATCGTCATCGATGACTAGTATTTTTCCTAATTGCTTCTCCATTGACATCATTTGAGTGGTATTAAGCTGAAATGATGCCAACACCCGTGGTCAGCTGAATGGGCATCATCATAAGTTTCAATGTACGATAATGATCGATAAAGTGTTCGTTTAAGGACATATTAAACTGGCGGAAGTGATCGGCGTAATGTTTCCTCTTTTATTAGCCTTATGATTTTAATAAGTTTTATTTTTCTTAAAATAAGTTGGTACATATATTTTTCATTTTACCTCAGAAAAATGAGCGAAATGAAGAGGGCTTATTTTGCAGATGTTAACAAAGTACTTATATTGCCATCGTTGTTTTGAATTAATTATACATTAATTCAGATATTTTGAGTTTTTGACCTTTGGGCTCGGTTCTGACCAAACTGAGCCTTTTTTTATGCCCTTCCCTTTCTAAAACCCCATTAAAGTGTTCGATTCCGATCAATATGTGTTTTGAATGTGTACACTTTCATTCGATGTAAATCTTCCTGATATTATATAATACGCTGATAATTAGTGTGTTGTAAAATTGGCACCCTTGTTGCCACTAGGGAGTCGGAATAGAAAACACAGAATAGATAGCAATGGACAGAAAAATCAAAAAGAAGCAGTTTACACTAAAGCGCGTAGTGACAGTTGTTGGTAGTGCTAGTGTATTATTTTTAATTCTCTATGTCTTCGTTTTTGCGGATAACTCATCGAAACTCAATGTAGAACTGGATAAGATCAGTGTAGCTGCTGTTTTTGAAGGTCCGTTTCAAGAATATATTCCTATAGAAGGAGCAGTAGAGCCCAAAACAACGATTCGGTTGGATGCTGTTGTAGGAGGAAATGTGAAGCGTCGTTTTCTTGAAGGTGGCGTAGAGGTGAGCGAAGGAGACACCATCCTAAAGCTTGAGAACAGTAATTTGGAAATGAGTTACATTCAACAACAGACGCAAACCAATCGATTAAGAAACGAGATTGAAAACACAAATAATCAACTCCAACAAAGGCTTTTCGCCACTAAGGCGCAAGTAATTACCTTGGATTTTGATATCGATGAGGCGAGAGATCGTTACCAACGAAATAAATTGCTTTGGCAAGATAGTGTCATTTCAGAGTTGGATTTTTTAAATTCAAAAAGGATGTACGATCGATTGTTGGCAACACGGACGAATACTTTAAAGCAAATGGAGTTTGATTCAATCAACGCCGTTACCCAGGTAAAACAGAATACAGAACGTCTTGTGACCTCTCAAGAAAGTTTGGAGATCGTACGACGACAGTTGGAAGACTTGTGGGTAACTGCTCCGATTGACGGACTATTGTCAACAGTAAATGTTGAAATTGGGCAACAAATCGGTCAAGGGACTACCATTGCCCAAATCGATGACCTGGATGGATTTAAGATCAGAGCAAATGTCGATCAGCACTACTTGCCTAGAGTCTACGAAGGACTGGTAGGAACTTATGATTTTGCTGGCAATTCATATGCGCTCACTATTCGAAAGAAGTTTCCTGAAATCATTAACGGCCAGTTCGTTGTGGAGATGGTCGGTGAAGTGCCTGATGGAGTGAGAAGAGGTCAAACGCTTTCTATTAGGCTTCAATTAAGCGAAGAAAAGAACGCTGTTCAGATACCGCGCGGAAGCTTCTTCCAGACCACAGGAGGCAATTGGATTTTCGTTCTTAACGAAACGGGAGATGTTGCAGAAAGACGCCAGATCAGAATTGGAAATCAAACTCCAAGACATTACGAGGTTTTAGAAGGTCTCCAGCCGGGTGAAAAGGTCATCTTTTCTTCTTACGACGGCTATGATGACAAAGACAAACTGATTATCAAACAATAATTAATTCAATACAACTATAAACTATTTTTATCATGGAAAACAACAAAAGCCTTATCACGACAAAGGGACTCAAGAAGTTCTACTATACTGATGAGATTGAAACAACTGCTTTGAATAATGTAAATATTGACATTAAAGAAGGTGAATTCGTTGCAATCATGGGTCCTTCAGGTTGTGGTAAATCCACTCTTTTGAACATTATCGGTCTATTGGACAACCCTTCTGAAGGGGAGTTCTTTTTTTACAATGAAGAGGTCTCAAAATATTCTGAAAGACAAAGAGCTGAGCTAAGAAAAAGGAACATTGGGTTCGTATTTCAAAGTTTCAACCTAATCGACGAATTGACAGTCTATGAAAATGTGGAGCTTCCTCTCATCTATTTGAAATACCCTTCTGCTGAACGCAAGAAAAGAGTGGAAGAAGTATTAGAGCAGATGCAGATCATGCACAGAAAAGATCACTTTCCACAACAGCTCTCAGGAGGTCAGCAGCAACGAGTAGCTGTGGCTCGTGCTGTAGTAGCTCAACCCAATTTGATATTAGCGGATGAGCCAACTGGAAACTTGGATTCTACCAATGGTCAGGAAGTGATGACGCTATTGAGTACACTCAATCAAAGCGGAACAACTGTCATCATGGTAACACACTCTGCGACTGATGCAGAATATGCTCATCGCATAGTGAACCTCTTTGACGGACAGGTGGTGTCTGAGAACATCAATTCTAAAGAGAACTCTCTAGTATAAATCAACCTACATAGGAATCGCCGTCTGTCAACAAAAGACGGCGAAAATCACGCTTTCTTCAAAGGGTATGGCGTAGCCTTGTCCTAATACAATCAGAAAACACAATTATGAAAAAGTTACTCTACACATTTGCACTTTTAGTCAGTAGCCTGTATTTCGTTGAAGCGCAGACCGTTTTAACACTAGAGGAATGCATCAACATCGCCTTGGAAAATAACCTCGACATCAAAAGGGCAAGAAACAATGCCATCAGTCGAAAAGCGGGCTATACCCAAAGCAAAATGCAATTTCTACCATCCTTGAGTGCTTCTGCTTCTCATAATTGGAATGAAGGACTGCAGTTCGACCAAACGACTGGTAATTTGGTGAACACGACAACGCTTTCCGGAGGAGGCACTATTAGTGGGAACTTCACTATTTTCAATGGTTTTCAGAATGTTTATGGCGTAAAGCGCGACAGGTATCTCTACGAAGCTTCGCAAGAGCAAGTGCGATCCAATGAATTGGCAACGGAAGCATCGGTGGTGAATGGCTTTCTCAACATCGTGAATACGCGCGAAAATTTAAGGATACAGGAGCAGACCAATAATTTGTTGAAAGAGCAATTGGAGAGAGAGCAAAAGAGAGAAAAAGCAGGGGTTGGCAATATGGAGCAAGTGTATAATTTTCGTTCGCAGGTTGCGCAACAAGAATTGCGGATCGTCAACTTGAAGAACCAATTGCAGAGTGCGAAGTTGACCTTAATCCAACTACTTCTGTTAGACCCTCTGGACAATTATGATTTTGAAGGCATTACACCTGAGGATGCACAATTAGAGGCTGAGGTTGAGGAATATCAATCCGTATACACTAAGGCCAGAGATTATTCTCCAGCCCTAAGGTCTGCTCAGCTAAATCTTGAAGCATCCAAGAAGTCGTTAAAGATTGCTCAGTTCAATTGGATGCCTAGTGTAACCTTAGGTGCAAGCTATGGAACCGGTTGGTCTTCGAATTTAAAGGACCCAGCGGATGGTTCAGTTTTAGATCCAACTACACAGTTTCAAACTAATGCTTCCAAACGTGCTAGTTTCAACTTGAATATTCCGCTCTTCACACGATTCAATAATAGGACACAAATGCAGCAACAAAAGATCAGTTTTTTGAATGCCGAACTTAGTCTTCAAGACACAGAAAACACCTTGCGTAACAATGTTCAGCAAGCCTATCTAGATCTCTTGAATGCGAAGGAAAGCTATAGAGCGGCGAAAGAGAGTTTACTCAATCTGAATACAGCCTTTGAATTTTCAAAAACCAGATACGAAAATGGAACAATTGATTTTGTTACCTATTTGGTCAGTTTGAATGGAAAGAATAATGGCGAGTTGGAGCTTACTCGTGCTAAATACAGCATTTTATTCAGGAAGTTGATCTTAGATATTTACATCGGTGAGCTCAATTTAGAGCTTGATAATTTCGGACTCAATTGATTTGAAAGCGTTCGATGCGTTTTCCCTTTATACCGATCAATTGATCTTTTTCCATGAGCACAAAATCGAACGAGTGGTTGCCAATAGGTACCACTCGTTTCTTTTTGGTATAAATGTTCATCAATTCGAGCGTATTCCCATCATAGAGAATTATTTCATCGTTAAGAAATGAGAAATAAGAGATTCCCTTTTTGGGTATAAAGTCCAAAAAACCACCTAGGTTGTCGAATACAGCTATGCCATGGTCTTTTTCGCTAATGAACACAAGGTTCTGATAAACGCGCATATGCTCCGGGGAGATGTCTTCTATGTTCAACGTCAGGTTCAACTGGTTGTCGAACAAGAGTTCATTATTATACAGGTCTACTTTACGTAAGGTTTGTGTTTCGGTATTAAAAGCCCAGAGGGTCTGATCATTCTCTAGCGTTGCTAGCCCATCAAATGTCCTGAACTCATTGCCTTCTACCCGATAAAACTCTGAATTATTGAAGAACCTATCCAAAAAGAAATACTCTTGATACGCGCTTGAATAAACAAAGGTCTTAAGACCTTGCCAGGCTTCAATCAGCGTAATAGGAAATCTTCTATTGGTAGAATTGTTATACTCTAAATTACCTTCTGTGTCGTAGCGTTCGATCTCACCATTGCTGAGGCCTAGGTACAACCTACCCGTTCTGTCAATAGAAACGGAAACAGGTTGCTGCTGTATTTCAAAGGCGCTTATCAACTTAAGCGTTTGTCCGAAGGCAAGAGGAGGGAGGAGAAATAAAATAAATGTCAGCTTAATCCTCATGTTTTGTGAGCTTCAATACCCCTTCTTCAAAAATAGCATACGTGTATTGCGTTATCCATTCACCTAAATTGATGTAACGGCTTTTTTTACCGACTTCTAGATCAAGGGGTAGGTGGCGATGTCCAAAAACGTAGTAATCGTGATGAGTTGAAGACTCCACAAACTTGGCATATTGCCACAACCATTCTTTATCACCAAGGAATTCTTGTTCTACATTGTTCGCTTGAGCTCTGCTTTTTGATGACCAAAAATTGGCAAGTCCGACGCCAATGTTTGGATGTAGCCAATGAAAGCACCATTGGAAAAAAGAATTCGTAAAGATCTTTTTCAACTGTTTGTAGCCTTTGTCTCCTGGTCCTAAGCCATCACCATGCCCGACATAGAGCGAAACATTATTGATAGAGACTTGAATAGGGTTATAATAGACCTTCGCATTCAGTTCTCTTTCGAAGTACCCAAACATCCAAAGATCGTGGTTGCCGACAAAAACGTGCAGCTCAATTCCGGCATCAGAAAGTTCAGCGAGTTTGCCTAAAAAACGGGTATATCCTTTAGGTATGGTATGCTTGTATTCGAACCAAAAATCAAAGAGGTCTCCGACAAGGAAAATGGCTTTTGCATCTTGCTTGCACTGATCTAGCCATCGAATGATCCGCTTTTCTCGCGCTAAACTACTTGCATAATCAGGAACACCCAGATGAAAATCAGAGGCGAAATATACCTTTTGTCCTGGATTCAACGAGATCTTCACGTCCACTTCAGCAATATCTTTAATGCGACTGAATAAAAAACATCAGACCGCATGCGACCTGATTTTGACTATTAGTATTGTTGAGGATTACTCCTCCTTTTTGACGTCTTCGGCCTCCTCAACTGTTGTTTCAGTGGCAGCGGAAGGAGAGACTTCTTCACTAGCGTCTTTTACCGAGTCTTCTTTTTTCTCTTCATTGTTCTCGGTAAAGGCTTGGTAACTCGTTTGATTTTCAAACGGTCGTTTACCAATTAATCCTTCAAGGTCAGATTGGAAAATAATTTCCTTTTCCAACAATTCTTGCGCGAGAATTTCTAATTCCTTTTTCTTTTCTGTCAATAAAGTGATGGTGCGTTTGTAAGCATCATCGACAATTTTCTTCACCTCTTCATCGATCGTTTTTGCTGTATCTTCCGAATAAGGCTTTGTCATGCTGTATTCACTTTGCTTGGAATCATAGAAAGAAATGTTCCCAATTTTTTCATTCATGCCATACACGGTAACAATGCTATAGGCTACCTTGGTGACACGCTCAAGATCACTTAGCGCACCGGTTGATATCTTTCCAAAGATGATCTGCTCTGCAGCTCTACCGCCTAACGTCATGCACATTTCATCGATCAACTGTTCTGTCTGGTACAAGAACTGTTCTTTCGGTAAATATTGTGCATAGCCTAAAGCAGCAACTCCACGAGGTACAATCGACACCTTGACCAATGGGTCTGCATGCTCAAGGAACCATCCAGCTACTGCGTGACCGGCTTCGTGGTATGCCACGATCTTTTTTTCCTCTGGAGAAATAAGCTTATTCTTTTTCTCTAGTCCCCCAATGACCCTGTCGATGGCATCTTGGAAGTCCTGCATGTCGACCGCCTTTTTGTCTCTTCTGGCTGCAATTAAAGCGGCTTCGTTACAAACGTTGGCAATTTCTGCACCTGCAAACCCTGGCGTTTGAGCTGATAACTTCTTAGGGTCAACGTCCTTCTCTAATTTGATCGGCTTAAGATGCACCTTAAAGATAGCTTCCCGACCCACGATGTCCGGTTTGTCAATACTGATTTGACGATCGAATCGGCCTGGTCTTAGCAAGGCATTATCAAGCACGTCTGGACGGTTAGTGGCTGCCAATATGATCACTCCAGAATCGGTGGCAAAGCCATCCATTTCTACCAAAAGTGAATTCAAGGTGTTCTCTCTTTCATCGTTAGAGCCTGGCATTTGTCCTTTACCTCGCGAACGGCCGATGGCATCAATCTCATCTATAAAGACAATACATGGAGCTTTTTCTTTGGCTTGTTTGAATAAATCTCGCACTCGAGCGGCACCCACACCCACAAACATTTCCACAAAATCGGAACCCGACAAGGAAAAGAAAGGAACTGCTGCCTCGCCAGCAACTGCCTTTGCAAGAAGGGTTTTACCCGTTCCCGGAGGGCCTACGAGTAAGGCACCCTTAGGTATTTTACCACCAAGTTTCGTGAATTTGGAGGGGTTTTTTAGGAACTCAACGATCTCCTTGATCTCCTCTTTCGCTTCATCTAAGCCTGCAACATTATCAAAGGTGATTTTCACCTTATTCTCTGCATCAAATAAAGCCGCTTTAGATTTACCGATGTTGAATATCTGACCTCCAGGACCTGCATTACCTGTCATTCTTCTCATCATTAACCAGAAGAACAGAATGATCAAAATTAGGAAACCCCAAGTACTTAGGAAGTCAATAACTGTCGTCCGTTCATTGAATTCTACCGGCACTTGTTGTGCTTTATTGATGTTGTTGTCTTCTAGAAATTCATTGTAGTATTCATCGAATTTATCTGCTGATGAATAGAAATCCTTCATTACATAGTGCGGCCCTGTAGCAGTACCGAAAAGACTGTTGTTCTCAAGTTCGGTTTTGTACTTCGCGTTCTGTAGCGCTTCTTGTTTCAGTGTAATTTCGACACTGCGCTGATTGGTAATGAAAACGATCTTCGCTATATCATTGCTTTTGACCATGTCTTCAAATCGTGAGGGCGTGATAGGAATGCCCGTATTTGAATTGGTTAAAAAGGAAATGGCGAAGAATACAATGATCAATGATATGAATATCCAAAGCTGGTTGTTAGGCTTTTTACCAGGCTGCCCGGGCTTTGGTATAATGTTCTTCTTTCTTGGATTATCTGGCATTTGCTATTCTTTTCTAGTTTTGAAACCTATTGTATAACGCTCAAGTGTTGATTAAGTTAACCTTGAGTAGGTTGGATTGTCGTTAATTGTGCATCACCCCAAAGGTCCTCTAATGCATAGTACTGGCGCTTGTCTTTTTTAAAAACATGTGCGACCACATTGACATAATCCAAAAGTATCCATTCTTTGTTCGTGAACCCCTCTTTTTTCCATGGGTTTTCCTTTGAGCTTTTGAAAATGGCTTCTTGAATTGATTCTGAAATGGCTTCAACTTGCGTATCAGAGTTTCCTGAACATAGGACAAAAAAATCTGTAACTGCTCCTTTCACGTGGCGCAAATCCATAAGAACAATGTCCTCGGCTTTACGCTCTTCCATTCCCTTTATGATGAGTTGACTTATTTCTTGGGAGGTCATTCAGTAATTAATGAGATAATTTTTCTTTTTTCGTGTTTCAAATTAACGAATTACGTTGTACAAAATCCTTGCAAATACGCTATTTCTCGGTAAAGAAGTCGTTTACATGCCAACCTGTCATTCAACTAATGACACGACTCGAGAACTTGTCAGCTATACTGACAAAAAAGAGGGGCTAATGGTGATTACTGATGCGCAAACTCAAGGAAAAGGGCAGCGCGGAAATACATGGAGTTCGGAGCATCATAAAAATTTGACATTCAGTCTTTTGCTGAAACCAAGTTTTTTGCAAGTCAACCAACAATTCTATTTGAATATGATCAGCTCCTTAGCGGTCGTGGAGACATTAAAAAAATGGATTCCAGATAAAAAAGTGCAGGTAAAGTGGCCCAATGACGTGTTGGTGGATAAAAAAAAGATCTGTGGGATCTTGATTGAAAATAGCTTGAGTGGCACCAAGATGACCAATTCCATTGTGGGAGTGGGGCTAAACATCAATCAAGAGGAATGGGATACGCCAAATGCCACCTCTTTGATTCACCATGTAAAAAAGGAATTGGAACTAGCTCCTATATTGGAACAAGTAATCGGTTATTTGGAGCAGTCCTATATTCGATTGAGATCCGGTGATCTTACTGCCATTAAGGCCAAATATTTAGCGAATTTGTACGGATTTAAAGTACCTGTAAAACTTTATTCTAGTCAGGAATTTTTCGGTGAAATACTGGACATAGACGATAGAGGCAGGGTAATCGTAGTTGACGATCATAAAAGTCAAGTGTTTGATGTTAAGGAGATTAGATTTGTCTTGTCTTAACTCTTCGTCATCGTTGATATATATCTTTTCTTACCTTACCTTTGCAGCATTAAAAAAAAACAAATATGTCTGAAACTGCTGTCGCATACAAAGTAAAAGATATCAACCTCGCAGAATGGGGTAGAAAAGAAATTCAATTGGCTGAGGCTGAGATGCCTGGTTTAATGGCACTAAGAGAAGAGTACGGTGAATCAAAACCACTCAAAGGTGCTAGAATAGCAGGATGTCTTCACATGACAATCCAAACTGCTGTATTAATAGAGACCCTTGTAGAGCTAGGTGCTGAGGTGACTTGGTCTTCATGTAACATTTTCTCAACACAAGATCATGCCGCTGCAGCGATTGCTAAGGCAGGTATTCCGGTCTTTGCTTGGAAAGGCATGAACGAAGAAGAATTTGATTGGTGTATTGAGCAAACTTTGCATGCATTCGAAGGTGGACAACCTTTGAACATGATTCTAGACGACGGCGGTGACTTGACCAATATGGTATTGGATCAATTCCCTGAATTGGTGCCGAATATCAATGGACTTTCAGAAGAAACCACTACCGGTGTTCATAGACTTTATGAACGAATGAAGAATGGTAAGCTTCCGTTACCTGCTATCAACGTGAACGATTCAGTAACGAAGTCGAAATTTGATAATAAATACGGTTGTACAGAATCACTTGTCGATGCGATCAGAAGAGCTACCGATGTGATGTTGGCTGGAAAGGTTGCTGTTGTTGCCGGATATGGTGATGTCGGTAAAGGATCAGCAGCTTCTCTAAGAGGTGCAGGCGTTCGTGTGATCGTTACAGAGATCGATCCAATCTGTGCGTTGCAAGCGGCAATGGATGGATTTGAAGTCAAAAGAATGGAGACAGCTATCCCAAGAGCTGACATTGTAGTGACTGCAACAGGAAATAAGGATATCATCGCTGAGCGTCATTTCAGAGCGATGAATGACAAGACCATTGTTTGTAACATTGGACATTTTGACAATGAGATTGACATGGCCTGGTTGAATGGTAATTATGGCGACACAAAAATTGAGATCAAGCCGCAGGTGGATCTTTATAACATCGAAGGTAACGACATCATCGTGCTTGCTGAGGGTAGATTGGTGAACTTAGGCTGTGCTACTGGACACCCTTCTTTTGTGATGTCCAATTCATTTACGAACCAAACCTTGGCACAGATTGAGCTTTGGACCAATACAGGAGCATACGAAAATGCTGTATACACGTTACCAAAGCATTTGGACGAAAAAGTGGCAGCCTTGCACCTTGAAAAGATTGGTGTTGAGCTTGAAACCTTATCTAAAGACCAAGCAGATTACATCGGAGTAACCGTAGAAGGCCCATACAAACCGGAGCACTACAGATACTAGTCGATTTTTGAAATTCTAAAAGAGGGCTCCTATATGGAGCCTTTTTTTATTTGAATTTTATCCTTAACCTTATTTATGGCTTTGAATAAAAAGATCACTCGATACAAAAACCTTATTGGTGATTTTAAGAACTGGTACACTTTTCTGTTGTATAAGCTCTTTGGTGGAGACTCCATTACTTTTAAGATGAGGAGTGGTTACGAAATCAATGTTGAGCGAAGACTGACACATACGTTTAAAGAGAATTTTTTTGATAAGGTATACTTAAGTCATTTGGGAGAATCCTTTGTTAAAGCGGAGCGTCCCATCATCATCGATATTGGAGCACAGGTTGGCTTTTTTAGTTTGAGCATTCTCACTCAAAAACCACAAGCAAAGGTCATCGCCTATGAGCCGATGCCCGCTAATTTCAAGCGGCTGAGCGAATACAAAGAGCAGTTCAAGGCATTCGATTGGAATTTAAATCATGTTGCCGTAGCTGCCACCAATGAACCTCTTGTTCTTTATACCAATACAGTTGAAGGCTTTTCAAGTCGTTCCAGCATTTTTAATGATGGTAATGATAAGATTAAGGTAGAGGTGCCGTCCGTAACATTTGACCAGATCATGGCTGAGTATGAGTTGAAAAAAGTGGATCTTTTAAAGCTCGATTGTGAGGGCTCTGAGTATCCTATTCTCTATCACCTTGGAGAAAAACAGTTTAAGCTGATCAACAACTTGTGCATAGAAAGTCATCAAGGCCAAGGAAAAGATGAAAACCACGATGCCCTTGTTTCGTACTTACGACAATTCAATTACCAGGTGAAGGAACAAAGTAATGGGGATGGAACAGGGTATATTTGGGCTTCTCGATAAGCAATAGAGCGTTAAACGAAAATTTACATGGAGACATTAAGTGGAATATACTCAAAGGGAACCCGACGGAAATTGCTAAAACTTTTCGGGTATGAATCGAAAGATCCATACATGAAGTATAAGGAGATCGATTTTTTCAAAGAATTATTGTCTTCCTTTCAACCCGACCGTTGCTTAGAATACGGCTGTGGTACGAGCACGCCCTATTATATTGAACATCTGCCCAAAGAAAGTCATTGGTCATCAATAGAGCATCACAAAGGATGGTTCGATAAGATTTCTCAAGAGATCGATCGGCCGAATTTGGATTTGCATTATGTGAATGTAGAGGGAAACGATCCGAAAGTGCCCTCAGAAGACATCTATGCCAGTTTCCCAAAGTCTTTTGCTCCCTTCGATTTTATTTTAGTGGATGGCATTCGTAGAGAAAACTGCATTGAGTTGGCGCACGATTTACTTTCGGATAAAGGAATCGTCGTGGTGCATGACAGTAATAGAGCGCATTATCATCCACACATCAAAAAATTCAAGTATTGGTTCATCTTAGAAGATTTTAGGAAATCTGCAGGGGGATTAGGCTTAGCATCGAACCATGTGGATGTTACCCAATTGATCGACCTTGAACAACATGCTGCGCTCTGGAGACAGGACACCGCAGTATCAAATTTTTTCAAGTTTAAATTTTTGTTAGGCAAGAAGGCTAAAGCATTTCGCTTGCAAACATCGAATCAAGGTTTGTAGATCAAGACAAAGGGTGCGAATTTTTCACTATTTCCCTGCTTGGCTTGATTGGTTGCCTTAACAAATTTGAAGAATTGTGATTCGGAGGCAAAATCGTAAATAAGACCTTCCCATAAGATTTCATAAGGAAATTCAACTGCAGCGAGATGATTCTTTGGTACAAGGGCAAGCGTTTCGTTGTTCTTTGCGTATACATTGATCATCTCAACAGATTGATCTCTTTTCGCCTTTCTTTCAGTATAGAAAGGTAAATTATGGATGATCCATGCATCTAAAAGAAGAGGAGTTGATGCCTGAATCTGTTTATTTTTTACAACGGCTCCAATCGTATCGTAAGGCCTGAATTCTTCAATTTTGGGTAAATAACTACTAAAGACGATCAAAAAGCCAAACATTGCCCAGAAGGGGAGTAATTGAAAATGTTCTTTGTCAAGGGTAGAAAAACCTTTTGCCACTAAGACTCCAATAACGGTTGTGATCAATAAAAACAACCAGTGCATCTGGAGGATGAAAATGAGATAAACAGTGCCAACAAGTAGGATTATCGACATGACCATGTTCAGAAAGGTAAAGAACCTTAATTTCGAAGTGTTCAAGAAAATAGGCACCATAAACAGCGCAAAGGCAGGATGTGCTTGAATGATGTATGTCGGTATTTTCCCTTTCGCAATAGTAAAGATCACCAGCATCACAGCGATCCAAGCGATGGGAAAAAGCACCTTGGTGATTTGTTCCTTATTCCTTATCCAAAAATAGATGCCATAAAAGAAGGTGAGTGAATATGGGATAATACTCCAGCTGATCACACCGATATAAAAGAACGGTTGAAGTCCCTTTGATGGCTTATCTAATGCCCTGCCAAACGTTTCTCGATAGTAGATCTCCCAAAAGTCTTGTCCATCTTTCAAATACATGTAAATGACCCAGCTGAGCCCAATGGCGGCAACGATGAGTATGCCTAAGGGAAGTTTCAACCAAGCGATTTCTCTTAGGAATAATCGCCACTCTTTCCAGTTTTTAAGTAATAAGTAAAAGACAACAATACCACCGATGACAATAATGTAAGGAAAGCCTTTGGTGAGTACCGTTAGACCTAGTGCTACATAAGTTAATGCGAGGAGTTCGTTTGATTGCCGCTGATAGGCTCTGTTGAATAAAAATAAGGTTAACGTAAAAAAGAAAGCTAAGGGGATTTCGGGCGAGGCATACTGTTTCACAGCGAGCAATTGTAAGCCGAGGCCATAGAGAATCATGGCATATATACCGCCCTTATGTCCATAGAGATCTTTACCAAGTAGAAAAGTGAGCCAAATTGACCCGAGTGCCATCAAAACGATCGGCAATCGAATACTAAATTCATTGAGACCAAATACAGCAGCACTGGCGGCTATTGCCCAGTAGGTGAGTGGTGGTTTATTATACCGGGGTTCGTAGTTGTATTGGATGTCCAGAAAATTACCGGACTCAAACATTTCCCGAACAGATTCGGCATAAAAGCTTTCGTTTGGTGTCCAAATGTCGTTAACATGAAAATTGTAGAAATAGAGGATGGTCAGCAAGGACATGATGACCCAACTCTTGTGAAGTGTCGTGCTTGTTGCGAGTCTGAAGCTTTTGAGTGTATGAAGGAAAGAAAAACTCACAGAATCGAAGGGTTAGCAGGTTGGACTATTGTTTCTATCTTTGCAATCTAACAGCAAATATAGAAAGGTCTCTTATGAATTCTTCAAGCCTTCGCACTTCTTTAGTCATTGCTACATACAATTGGCCTAAAGCCTTAGACTTGGTTTTGAAAAGTGTTTTGAGGCAATCCATATTACCTCATGAGATCATCATTGCTGATGATGGGAGTACTTCCGAAACGAAAGAACTGATCGAGGAATATCAAAAGGTCTTTACTATCCCTATCCGTCATTTTTGGCATGAAGACCAGGGCTATACCAAAACGATCATCCTAAATAAGGCCATGAAAACGATCGAAAGTGACTACATCATTCAAATTGATGGTGATGTCATTTTGCATCCAAGGTTTATCGAAGACCACCTCAGTTGGTGTAAAAAAGACTGTTGGCTTCAGGGGAGTCGTGTTTTGTTAGGTCCTACAATTTCTGAGGAAATTCAAGAGAGCGGAAAAATTGATTTTGGCCCTTTTGAAAAAGACATTACCAATAGGCTGAATGCCGTACGGTCGCCGTTGATACGCAAATTGTTTTATGATAAGGAGGCGTTCAATACCGAGACCCGAGGGTGTAATATGTCTTATTGGGCAAATGATTTTTTTAAAGTAAATGGGTTCAACGAAGACATCATCGGTTATAGCCGAGAGGATAGTGAATTGGCCGCTCGGTTCACGAACAACGGGATCAAAAAGAGAAAGCTGAAGTTTGGTGGATTACAATATCACATTCATCACGAGTTTGCCTCACGAGAGCGTTCTTCCCAAAATATTAGCATAGAACAACAAACCATAGAGTCAGGCATAAAGTACTGCATCAATGGCTTAGAGAAACTTGAACAGCCAGTCCAATAAGCCGTCGATGAAAAAACCTGTTACTGCCATCATACCCACCTTCAATGAAGAGGAGAATATCGCCAGAGCCATTCAATCGGTTTTGTGGGCGGATGAGATCATTGTGGTTGATTCGTACAGCACGGACCGAACACTAGAGATAGTAAAAGGATTTGATGTGACCCTGCTTCAGCACGAATACGTCAATTCTGCTACTCAAAAAAACTGGACCATTCCGCAAGCCAAGCATGAGTGGATATTTTTATTGGATGCTGATGAAGAGGCGACTGATGAATTGATCAAAGAAGTTGATGAACTTTTGACAGACCCTGAGGGTCATGTAGCTTTTTGGATCAGAAGAACTAGTTTTTTCATGGGAAAAAAGGTCCGCTTCAGTGGTTGGCAAAGGGATAAGGTCATCCGACTATTCATGAGAGATCGCTGTCGCTATGAGGACAGTAATGTGCATGCGGAGGTGATCGCTGATGGATCGGTAGGCTCGTTAAAACACCGGATTCTTCATTACACCTATAAAGGGATAGATAAATCGATAGAAAGAATTCGTTGGTATTCAACATGGAAGGCTTTTGATAAAGTAGAAAAGGGTTCATCGGGAAACTTTTTCTTATTAATTATCCTGAAACCCTTTTGGCGCTTTTTTAGACAGTACGTAATTCAGTTGGGTTTCCTTGATGGGAAAGTAGGTTTTCACATTGCTGCACTTAGCGCCTATGATGTCTACATTCGGGGCTTGAAAATCACCCGCATTTTGGCCGGAGAAAAAATACAGAAGGAGAAGAAATGATACTAGTAGATAATGCCGTATTGAGTGATGATATCAAAGAGAATTTCTTTGTCTGTGATCTTGACGCATGCAAGGGAGCCTGTTGTGTTGAAGGTGACCTTGGTGCTCCTTTAGAAGAGCATGAGCTGAAAGAACTGGAGGATGCCTTTGAAGCCGTTAAGCCTTATCTATCTGAAGAAGGTTTAGAGGCGATTGAAAAAGAAGGCCTTTACATTAAAGACTTTGAGGGAGATTACTCAACGACAACCATTGGTGGGAAGGAATGTGCGTTTGCGATCTACGATGACAAAGGAATTCTTAAATGTGGAATTGAACAAGCTTACCGAGATGGGAAAACCAAATTCAAGAAGCCAATTTCCTGTGAGTTATACCCGATTAGGGTCACCAAATACGATCATTATGAAGCTCTGAACTACGATCGCTGGTCGATTTGTTCTGCGGCTTGTAAATTAGGGGAAAAATTAGGCGTTCCTATTTACAAATTTCTGAAAGATGCGTTGATCAGAAAATATGGAGAAGCGTGGTATGCCGAGCTTTGTGAAGAGATCGAAGGACAATAAAAAAAGCCGGTTAAATCGGCTTTTTTATTACATATCTGAAAAATCAAAACTTTCTAAGAACTTGGTGGTGAAGTCTCCGGATTTAAACCCTTCATCATCCATCAACTTGATGTGGAAAGGAATCGTCGTTTTGATCCCCTCAATCACAAATTCTTCTAGGGCTCTTTTCATTCGAACAATGACTTCTTCCCGAGATTGACCACTAACGATCAATTTGGCGATCATGGAGTCATAATTCGGAGGAATGGTATAGCCAGCATACACATGGCTATCTATGCGAACACCGTGTCCACCGGGTAGATGGAGGTTCGTGATTTTACCAGGAGAAGGCCTGAAACCATGCGCAGGGTCTTCTGCATTGATTCGACATTCCATGGCAAATAGCTTTGGATAGTAGTTCTTTCCAGAGACTGGTTCTCCTGCTGCTACTTTGATTTGTTCTTTGATCAAGTCGAAATCAGTCACCTCTTCCGTAATCGGGTGCTCTACTTGGATCCGGGTATTCATTTCCATGAAATAGAAGTCGCCATGTTTGTCGAGCAGGAACTCAACGGTTCCGGCACCTTCATAAGCAATCGCTTCTGCAGCTTTCACTGCAGCATCGCCCATTTTGTCACGTAGGGCTTGATTGACGGCCGGCGAAGGAGTTTCTTCTACTAATTTTTGGTGCCTTCTTTGGATGGAGCAATCTCTTTCTGACAAATGACAAGCTCGTCCGCGGCTATCGCCTACCACTTGGATTTCAACGTGGCGTGGCTCTTCTATGAATTTTTCGAGATAGAGTCCATCGTTACCAAAGGCAGCTGCCGACTCCATTTTCGCATCATCCCAAGCCTTTTGAAATTCTGAATCATTGTTCACGATCCTCATCCCACGGCCACCACCACCTGCCGTAGCTTTCAGAATGACAGGGTATTTTATTTCGTTGGCGATCTTGATGCCTTGCTTAACAGAGTCTAAGAGGCCATCAGATCCGGGGATTGTAGGAACTCCGGCCGCCTTCATCGTGGCCTTAGCGGTTGCCTTATCACCCATTTTGTCGATCATATCAGGGCTTGCTCCAATGAATTTAATGCCATATTCGGCACAGACTCTTGAAAATTCTGCGTTCTCTGATAAGAAACCATAGCCTGGATGTATAGCGTCAGCATTGGTGATCTCAGCTGCTGAAATGATATGAGGGATCTTGAGATAGGATTGATTAGATGGAGCAGGTCCGATATTCACGGCTTCATCGGCAAAGCGAACATGCAAGCTCTCTTTATCTGCAGTAGAATAAACTGCTACAGTTTTAATGCCCATTTCTTTGCAGGTTCTGATCACACGTAATGCAATCTCACCCCTATTGGCGATCAATATTTTTTTGAACATAAGCTTCTTGTTAAATGTGAAATACTAATGGCTGAAATCAGCCATTATGAAGGATCTACCAAAAACAACGGTTGATCGTATTCAACTGGCGAAGCATTATCCACAAGGACTTTGACGATGGTGCCTGAGACTTCTGATTCGATCTCATTGAAGAGTTTCATCGCTTCCACAATACAGACCTTGTCTCCACTCGAAATAGAATCTCCCACATTAACGAAAGCAGGATCTTCTGGCTTTGGAGAACGATAGAATGTGCCGATCATAGGTGATTTGATCTCTACATACTTTGAAGAATCATCGGCAGCAGGTTGTGCCGGTTCCGCAGGTGTTGCTGCAGCGGCAGGCGCTGGAGCAGAAGCCGGGCTTGGCGCTGATGCAGGGGCTGCCATTGGAGTTCCACTCACGTATTTTGTATCCGCTTCGCGCTTCACTTCAATTTTGAATTCTTCAGTTTCAATATTGACTTCAGCCAAACCAGATTTGGCGATGAAGTCGATCATGTTTTTAATTTCTTTCGGGTTCATGTTGAGCTTGATTTATTTAACACGCTCGCCATATGAGCGAGTCCTGGTGTCTACTTTGATTTTGTCTCCTAAGTTAATGAATAATGGCACTTGAATTTCAGCACCGGTCTCTAAGGTTGCCGGTTTTGTTGCATTCGTGGCCGTGTCTCCTTTAATACCCGGTTCGGTGTAGGTAATTTCTAACTCTACATAAGCGGGTAATTCACAGGTTAGCGCTTCTTCCGTTTCTGCATGAAATAGGATATCTACTGACTGACCATCTTTGATCAAGTCCGCATTTTCGATCATGGCTTCCTCCACCATAACCTGTTCATAGGTATCGCTATTCATGAAGTGAAAACCAAAGTCATCTTTGTAAAGGAATTGGTGAGTTCTTTTCTCAACCCTTGCCGTTTCGATCTTGTGTCCTGCGGAGAACGTATTGTCGACGACTTTTCCAGTCTTAACGTTTTTGAGTTTTGTCCTAACAAAAGCGGGTCCTTTGCCAGGCTTTACATGTTGAAATTCAGTGACCATGTAGAGGCCATTGTTGTAAACGATGCACAGTCCGTTCTTAATATCTGCCGTAGTTGCCATATAATAAGGTTTTACTAAAGTCGATTATTTGGGGTCGTAGGCCCATTTGACATACACCGACCCCCAGGTGAATCCGCCGCCAAATGCAGCCAGAATCAAATTGTCACCTTTGCGAAGTTCGGATTCATAATCCCACAAACAAAGTGGAATTGTACCACTGGTTGTGTTGCCGTATTTGTGAATGTTGAGCATGACTTTGTCATCGCCCACATTCATGCGATTTGCCGTCGCATCAATGATGCGTTTATTGGCTTGATGCGGAACAAGGTATTTGATATCATCTCCATGCAAGCCGTTTCTTTCCATGATCTCAGCAGCCACATCAGCCATGTTGGTGACGGCAAATTTGAAAACTGCTGAGCCTTCCTGATAAACGAAATGCTCTTTGTTTTGTAGGGTTTCTAATGAAGCCGGCCTTCTACTACCTCCGGCCTTCATGTGCAAGTGTTTGGCACCTGAACCATCAGAGTGCAAAATGGAATCCATGATACCCACATCCTCAGTCGTTGGCTCCAGCAAAGCTGCTCCACCACCATCCCCAAAGATGATACAAGTGGTTCTATCCGAATAATCGATGATAGAGGACATTTTATCTGCTCCGACAACAACAACTTTTTTGTACTTCCCTGTTTCAATGAATTGACTACCAGTTGCCAGTGCATACAAAAATCCTGAACACGCCGCCTGAAGGTCATAGCCAAAGGCATTTGTCGCACCAATTGCATCTCCGATGATGTTAGCTGTTGCAGGAAACAACATGTCGGGAGTGGTTGTGGCACAAATGATGAGATCAATTTCTTCTGCCTTTGTGTTGGTTTTTTCCAAGAGACCTTCCACCGCATGAATTCCAATAACGGATGTGCCTTGGTCTTCACCTTTTAGGATTCTCCGTTCTCGAATACCTGTTCGAGAAGTGATCCATTCGTCAGTGGTTTCTACAATGGTTTCTAGTTCTTTGTTTGTCAGGATGTAATCTGGTAAATAACCATGCACACCACTGATCTGAGCTCTGAGTTTCGTCATTATAAAAGGAGGGTCTTTTGGCCCTTATGCAAAATTGCTTGTCAATATAAGGTTAATGCGTTCAGAATCATAATCCTAAACTTTAGCACAGTGCGGAAAGGGCTTTAAAAAATAAAAGCTCCTGTACCTAAGGAACAGGAGCAGTTTCTTGAATACTGAGGAACTTAAGCAAGAACCTCTTTTTCCATCACTACTTTACCTTTGTAGTAAAGTTTACCCTCATGCCAAAATGCTCTGTGTGGCATGTGTAGTTCACCTGTTGTAGGGCATACCACTAATTGCTTTGCACTTAGTTTCTTATGAGTTCTTCCTTTGTCTCTTCTCGTTCTCGAGGTTTTTCTTTTAGGATGCGCCATAGCTTAATTAATTGTGGGCCAAGCCCTTATTTTTTTAAATTCTTTAATTTCTCCCAACGAGGGTCAATCGTATCTTCGCTAGTTGTTTCCTCTTCAACTGACTCTTCAGGTTCAGAAGTGTAGACGACCAACAATTCCGATTCATCGTCTTCATCGAAATCTTCTCTATGCTTGGGATGTATTTTTTTCATTGGAATCTCCAACAAAATAAATTCAAAGAGTATGGAAGCAATGTTGATGATTTGTGTGTCTTTATGGATCACCATGACATCATCAGCAAGCTCCTGCTCTTCCTCTCCAAACTTGTAGAGCATCGTTTTTTCAGTATAAATTTCTTCTTCAAACTCCTCAAGGCTTCTGTCACAGGTTAATGTGACGCCTCCCTCGATCGTTGCGTGAAGCTGAATCATACGGTCAGTCTTGTCTAAAGAGATATTGGCGACTAAGTTGCCTTGGTGCACTATCTCATTAGTAAACAACTCAAAGAACGACTCCTTAATTTCGAACTGGTAATCATGTTGCCCATTCGAAAGCTTGAAAATATGAATGTCAAAGTCTCTAAGCGCTTTCATGGACCAGGTCAAATTTCAGGACTGCAAAGGTATGAAAATCTTATTGATATGAGAAAATTATTTAAGGGATAATTGTCAGCTTGAAGAGGTCTTTGCCTTCCTTTTTGTCCCTTTGGCAAAAGTAGTGATCAGGTCATGCTCCTTTGGCATGGAGGCCAATTCATCGGCTGTAACCACAAGTGATCGAAGTGAATCCTCATAACCCCCAAAATCAATATGCTCCATGTTGGTCAGTTTGATGGAAATGTCTTTGTACACTGCTCCGTGCTTAAAGTCATCAAATATTTCGAGTACATCTTGCTCAATACTTATGGTGTTAGTGCCGTCAATCAGCACTTCAGCGTGATTCGGTATTTCATCCAATTGCTTAAGAATTTGTGCCTTATTCAGGAAACTCACTTGTTCTGATAAGACAATTCGAAAGTGCGTATTTGACAAATCGTGGGTTTCTTTTAGCACGTACGGGTTTTTTAAGTTGCTGAAAAGAATCTGGAAAAACGCGACTCCGAGCCCGATACAAATACCAACAAGCAAATCAGAAAAGATGATGGCAAGCACGGTGACAATGAATGGGAAAAACTGCTTTCTGCCCATTTTGTACATTTTCTTGAAAAGCGAAGGTTTAGCAAGTTTATAGCCAACGATCAATAGAATAGCGGCTAAACTCGCCAGTGGGATCATATTGAGGATATTCGGAATAAAGAGGGCAGAAAACAGAATCAAGAAGCCATGGATAAAGGCTGCCATGCTTGTCCTTCCTCCTGATTGAATATTTGCCGAACTTCTGACAATGACCTGGGTGACGGGTAGTCCGCCAATTAAACCCACGACCACATTCCCTATACCTTGTGCTCTTAGTTCTTGGTTCGTTGGGGTGACGCGTTTGAGTGGGTCTAACTTATCAGTCGCTTCAACACAGAGTAAGGTTTCAAGGGAAGCCACTATGGCAATGGTTAAGGCAATGATCCAAATGCGTGGATTCGTGATCTGAGCAAAGTCTGGAGTGGTAAACTGGCCTAAGAACCCGTTGAGGTTTTCCGCCACGGGTATATTGACCATGTGCTCTCTGCTAATACTATAGACAGTTCCGTCAAGGACGAAACCCATGAAAATTCCAAAACCAACAACAATTAACGGACCTTGTACGACTTGAAATAGTCGAATTTTTTTCATGAACGGTCTTTCCCAAATGATCAAGATCAATAGGGAGATGACGGCCACTATAAGCGCACCCGGTGTAATATAATCGAGCATATTCCAAAGCTCAGAGAACGTGTTCTCTCCATCGGGTTGGATGAACTCCATATCTCCTTCAGGATCTGCATCATAACCAAAGGCATGAGGGATTTGCTTCAGAAAGATGATAATGCCAATGGCTGCCAACATCCCTTTGATCACCGAGCTAGGAAAGTAATAACCGATAATGCCTGCTCTGAGAATGCCAAGAATGAATTGGATCACACCGGAAAGAACAACGGCCAATAAGAACGCATCGAAAGTTCCCAGTTCTTGTATCGCTGCCAGCACGATCACCGCAAGGCCAGCGGCAGGTCCACTAACCCCTAATTGAGAACCGCTGAAGGCGGTGACAATGATGCCGCCAACCATTCCCGCGATAATTCCTGAGAAAAGGGGGGCTCCGGAAGCGAGAGCAATGCCCAAGCAAAGTGGTACAGCAACTAAAAAAACCACCAATCCCGCAGGAAGATCATACTTGAGATTGGAAAAAATAGATTTACTCATGCACTACGAATCAGATTAAAGTTAATCAATGCTGGGCATTAAATCGAACGTTTCGGCCTAGGACATTTTCATCCCACCTGAAAAAGTGACGAAATCAGCCACTATTCAATTCTATTGATCAAATAGTTAACGTCCTAGCCCGCTGTCTTTGCCTCAATTCGTTGGCGAGCAATATCAATGGCCATGTATAGAGCCGAACGCATACTTTGTTCATTCGCTTTGCCCTTGCCTGCAAGTCCAAATGCAGTTCCATGATCGGGTGATGTGCGTACAATGGACAAACCTGCCGTAAAATTAACGCCATCCTCAAAGGCTAAGGTTTTAAAAGGAATAAGTCCCTGATCGTGGTACATGGCCAATACCGCATCAAATTGTGATTGGCTATGCATTCCGAAAAAACCGTCAGCTGGGAACGGTCCAAAAATCAAGTGGCCTTTGTTCTTAAACTCATGGATGACAGGTGCGATCAATTCCTTTTCTTCATTCCCTAACAGACCATCTTCTCCGGCATGGGGATTAAGCCCTAAAATGGCAATTCTTGGTTTGTTGATGCCAAAATCCTTTTTCAACGACTTGAGCATCAAGTTGATCTTGGAAGAAATGACCTCCTTTGTGAGCTTTTCCTGTATTTGCATTAAAGGAATATGTCCTGTTGCGACACCGACGCGCATGTCTTTATTGCAAAGGAACATGAGGCTGTCTTTGGCTTCAAATTGAGTGGTGAAGTATTCCGTATGGCCTGGAAACTGAAAAGATTCACCTTGAATGTTGTGTTTGCTGATAGGAGCGGTCACTACGGCATCCAGCAGATCATTCTTTAAGTCTTCTACGACTTTTTTCAATGAAGCTAAGGCATATTTTCCACCGGTCTCGTTTTCCACCCCAGGAGTGATCTCAAAATCTTCTTCCCAACAATTGATCAAATTCACTCTACCTTGTCTGGCGGCTTGGTCTCCTTTTAATTGATTGAAATTGAACTGGTTGAGCTCTAATTCTTTTTTATAATAGGAGAATACTTTACCATGTCCGTAAATCGTAACGTCAGCCTGATCGAGCAGGGATTGGCTCGTCAAGGTTTTCATGATCACCTCCGGACCAATCCCGTTGATATCGCCAACGGTAACACCAATTCTTGGTCTTACCAATTCTTTCTCTCCACGCTCACCTTGATATTCGCTCATGTTCTTTACCTTGTGCTTCAGATTTTGCGCAAAATAATATTTTTCCATGTCTTACGTTCGTCCCAAAAAGCATTTAGGTCAGCATTTCCTCAAAGACCTCAATATTGCTAAGCGAATAGCTGATGCGCTCGTTGGCCATGGCGATTATCAGCACGTGTTGGAAATTGGTCCGGGTACGGGCGTGATGACGCAATTCTTGACGGAAAAAGATTTCCAATTGTGGCTGATGGATGTAGACAAGGAATCGGTCGATTACTTGATGACCCATTTTTCTCATTTAAAGGAGCGAATTGTATTTGGCGATTTCCTGAAAGAGGATCTTGGTTTTTTGGGTGATAAATATGCTGTGATCGGTAATTTCCCTTACAACATTTCATCTCAGATCTTTTTTCGGATCCTAGAGAACAGAGAGCACGTGCCTGAAGTGGTTTGTATGCTGCAAAAGGAAGTTGCGGAGCGCCTAGCCTCACCTCCCGGTAACAAACAGTATGGCATCCTGAGTGTACTGCTTCAGGCCTATTACGAAATCGAGTATTTATTTACTGTTCCTCCCTCTGTTTTTAACCCTCGACCAAAGGTCAATTCAGGTGTCATTCGTCTCAAAAGGAATGCAATTGAAGCCTTGAATTGCGATGAGGTTCTTTTTGCACGAGTTGTGAAAGCAGGATTTCAAATGCGACGCAAAACATTGCGCAATGCCTTAAAACCAATAAATTTGCCGGCAGGCATGGCCGATGACCCTGTCCTAAATCAACGGGCTGAAACGCTCTCAGTAAACGAATTTGTCAACCTCACTAACCGTATAACGTCTTGTCAGAGAAAAGTGTAGCGTTTGAATTATCGAAGGAATACCTCGAATTGGTTGTTCAAGCCATTGAACAGCAGGATGAAGACTTTATCAAGTCTTCGATGGAAGGGGTGAATCCGGCAGATATTTCAGAACTGCTTGACGAGTTGGAGACCGATGAGGCGCGCTACATCTTGCGGGTGCTGGAAAACCAGGTCGGTGCAGAGATCATAGAGGAGTTAGAGGATGACACGCGTCAGGACTTCTTAAACGAACTCACTGCAGAGGAGATTTCTCAATACATACAGGAAATGGAATCTGACGATGCCGTCGATGTCATCAATGACCTTCCCGTCAAGATGCGTGAGGAGGTGATCGCTGCCATCAAAGATCCCGAAACCGCCAGCCATGTGAACGAACTCATGCGTTATGATGAGGACTGCGCAGGAGGGCTGATGGCAAAGGAAATGATCGTTGCTAACATCAATTGGACCGTTAAGCAGACCATTGAAGAAATACGACGACAAGCCGAGAACGTAGAAAAGATCTACTCCGTGTATGTAGTGGACGATCTGGACAAGCTGAAAGGAAAAGTCTCTGTCAAGAAGATTATCCTCTCGGGCGATAAGGTGAAAATCCAAGACATCTATGACGAAGACATCATTTTAGTGGAAACCTACATGGATGAAGAAGAGGTGGCTGAAGTGATGAAAAAATACGATCTCGATGCTGTTCCGGTGGTGAATCTCCAAGGCAAACTCGTGGGAAGAATCACGATCGACGATGTGATCGATGTGATCACCGAGCTGGCAGAAGAGAATGTCCAGTTGATGTCAGGGATTTCCGGCGATGTCGAAGAGGATGATAGCATTTGGGCGATTTCAAAGGCACGCTTGCCTTGGTTGTTGATCGGTTTGTTGGGCGGAGTTTTAGGAGCCTGGGCGATCGGTTTCTTTGAAGGAAGCCTTGAACAGAATGCAGCCTTAGCCTTTTTTATTCCTTTGGTGATGGCAACCGGTGGAAATGTGGGCATTCAATCGTCGACCCTGGTGGTGCAAAGTTTAGCGAATAAATCTGCCTTCGAAGAATCCTTTCTGAGGAGGATCGGTAAGATGTTCTTGGTAGCCATCTTCACAGGTCTCATTCTTGCAGTGATCAGTTTTGGCATTGTGTATTTATGGAAGGGTAATTCTGAACTCGGCTCAGTAGTGTCTATTTCTCTTGTCTGTGTGGTGATGCTCTCTTCATTCATGGGGACATCAACACCAATTGTTTTGGATAAATTG
Organism: Roseivirga sp. YIW32; assembly: GCF_057219245.1. Lineage (NCBI taxonomy): Bacteria > Pseudomonadati > Bacteroidota > Cytophagia > Cytophagales > Roseivirgaceae > Roseivirga > Roseivirga sp. YIW32. The sequence goes on from NZ_JBXVVG010000001.1 coordinate 412,604, forward strand.
GGCATTAACCCGGCACTCGCCTCTGGTCCGTTCATCACGACCACCAATGATATTTTAGGAATTATTGTGTATCTCGCCATCGCGAATTTGTTATTGCCATGAACAAGAAAATCTGTTTGATCGCTGATGATATGCACGAAAGCATTTGTCCTCTTCTCGAGGACCTGGGCTTCCAATGCGTCTATGCACCACAAGCTACTCGTGCAGAGTTGCTTCAACTCATTCCGACAGCAGAGGTATTGTTGATTCGAAGCAAAACTACCGTGGATCAGGAATTTCTGGATCAGGCCGTGAAGTTGGAATTGATCGGAAGGGCTGGGGCGGGCTTGGACAAGATCGATGTGGCCTATGCGGAAGGAAAAGGGATAGAAATCGTCAATGCACCTGAAGGAAATCGGGATGCCTTGGCTGAGCATTCCATTGGTCTACTGCTCAGTCTGTTGAACAACATCAATCGCTCAGATAAGCAGGTACGCAATTGGATATGGGATCGAGAAGGGAATAGGGGCGTAGAGCTAAGCGATAAAACTGTAGGCATTATCGGTTATGGTTACATGGGCCAGGCATTTGTTCAGCGGTTAAGGGCGTTTGATTCCCGCATATTGGTTTATGACAAATACAAGAAGGGTTTCGGTACCAAGAAAGTCGAAGAAGTAGGTCTGGAGAAACTTTTCGACAAGGCCGATATCCTGAGCCTTCATGTTCCGCTAACGGAAGAAACACAACAATGGATCAATGCTGACTTTCTGAACAAATTCAGGAAGAACATTTATCTATTGAATACGGCTAGGGGTGAAATTCTACCCTTGAAGGATCTGTTACACTTAATGGATACAGGTAAGATTCTTGGAGCAGGGCTTGACGTGCTGGAAAAGGAAAAGTTCGATCAACTGACATCAAAAGAACGTTTGCGGTACGAGGACCTTTTCAGCAGGCAAAATGTGGTGCTTTCGCCACATGTCGGAGGTTGGACTTTCGCATCCTATAAAAGGATCAATGAAGTATTGGTAGGAAAGATTGCAACGCATTATCGCATCGACCAAGACTAATTTTCTTTTTTGAGTAAAAAATGGCTAATTTTGAGAACTGATCGCTGTAACAAGCGATTTTCTTTGTTTAAGTACGTAACGGTTTCTGGCGGAACCGTTCTTTGTTTTTATAGCACATAACGCATTAGGAATATGTCAGAGGTAAGGTATTATACGGAAGAAGGGTTGCAGAAGCTGAAAGACGAGCTGCAAGAACTGAAGACGAAAGGCAGAAAGGACATGGCCAAGCAGATCGCTGAGGCCCGTGACAAGGGAGATTTGAGTGAAAATGCAGAGTACGACGCGGCTAAAGATGCGCAAGGGTTGATGGAGATGCGAATTGCTGAGCTCGAAGGCCTTGTAGGAAATGCTCGTGTAAAGAAACAAGAAGATGTTGACCTTTCGAAGGTGTCCATCTTGTCAACAGTGAAGATCAAGAATTTGAAGAATGGCATGGAAGTGAAATACACACTCGTGTCAGAAAAAGAAGCTGACTTGAAATCAGGAAAGATCTCTTACGAGTCGCCGATCGGTAAAGGATTGTTGAATAAAAAAGTGGGAGAAGTTGCAGAGGTAAAAGTGCCTGCCGGCTTAATGGAATTTCAAATTCTAGACATTACCTTAGAGTAATGGCCAGCATATTTACAAAGATCATCAATAGAGAAATACCAGGGTATATTGTTGCTGAAAATGAGCACGCCTTGGCTTTTCTAGACATCAATCCGCTTGCACCCGGACACACCCTAGTGGTTCCCAAAAAAGAGATAGATAAGCTTTTCGATCTTGAATTGGAAGAATACCTCGCTTTACAGAAGTTTGCCTATGAGGTAGCGCAGGCGGTTGAACAGGCGATTCCTTGCTTAAGAGTTGGGGTTGCTGTGATTGGCCTAGAAGTACCTCATGCCCATATTCATTTGATTCCACTTCAGACCATGGATGACATCAACTTCAGTCGGCCAAAGTTGAATCCAAGCCAGGAGGAGCTCAGTGCGATCAGAGCGAAAATCGCAAGGCAGATTTAATTTTTTGCTAGTTCATTGTTATTGCTGGTCTTCAGACAGAAGCTTTAACAGGACCCCATTCGTCCAACCAAAGCCGTCTTGCACGGGGTATTCTCCGCCGCCGCCTTCGAGACCAATTTCATATACGTTATACTTTTCCACCAGCTTACCGGTTTTTTGATAGACGTCGACGTTGAAGTCTACCCAGCGGGTTTTAATTTCATTGGCTAGTTCATCGATCGAGTAATTTCGCAGCCCTTGGATGGTGATCCATTGTAAAGGGGCCCAGCCATTTGGGGCATCCCACTGCTGACCGGTGTTGCGCAAAGTGGAAGTTACACCGCCTGGTTTAAGGAAGTCTTGTTCAATCATTTGGGCAGCCCTTTCGGCTTGCTCTTGATCGGCAATACCAAAAAACAGAGGGTACATCCCAGCGAGGGATAAGACAGGGGTTTGCTGTTGATCAACCCAATTGTAATCTCTGAAAAAACCTGTTGTTGCATCCCAACAGTAGTTTTGTAAGGCTGCCGCACGATCTTGTGCTTTTTGTCGATATGCTTCAGCCAAAGCAGGTGCTCGATTTGCTTCATAGGCTTCAGCAAGCGTTTGCTCCAGGTAATAGAGCAAGGCATTCAGGTCGACCGGGATGATGTCTGTGGTCTCTATGGTAGCCATGTTTTCGCCATCGGCGAACCAACGACTACTGTAGTCCCAACCGGATTCTGCGCCGGCTCGAATGTCGCGGTACGTCTTTTCATTGGCATTGGGAATGCGCTCAAATAGTTCCACATCTTCTCTGTACGATTCAGGGCGTGCCTTGGGGATGTCATCAAAATAACGGTTTAATACGGCCCCATTTGGCATGCTCACCACGCGGCGATAGGCTGGCGAAGCGGCTGTACGATCTGAAGCGCCATCCATCCAGAAATCATATTCTTTCTGCAAATAGGGGAGGTAGTTGACCAATGTGCCCTCGCCTTTGCCCTCAGCCAATAAACTGACCATTAAGGCATAGAAGGGCGGTTGGGAGCGGCCCTGGTAATAGGTTCTGTTTCCATTGGGAATGAAGCCCATGGTTTCGATCAGGTAGGAAAAATTATCCACCATATCTTCGATTAACTCATATCGGTCCGACACTTGCAGGCCCAGCATAGTGAAATAACTGTCCCAATAATAGACTTCTCTAAAACGTCCTCCTGGCACCACATATGCATTGGGCAAGGCGATCAGCGTGCCTTGGCTACTCTCGTCGGTTTGCCGCGTCAGCTCGTCCCATAACACATTGATGTGTGCATCAACTGAGCGCGACAGGTCCGTTTGAAAGTCGGAGGTTATGCCTGAAGGAATGCTAAAGTTGGATTCGACAAAAGTTTTCAAATCAAAACCTGGCGTTTCTTTGGCCTTAGCGTAAGCAGCAATGATTTCGTCGGTGCTAGCTTTCGGACTGGCATCCGCAAAGGTTTTGGAGTCTGGATACAAATGAGCCATTTGGATCTTTTCAAACAACTGGCCGTAGCGGGCGTCTGGACTTAGTGTTTGTTTGGGGTCTGATCTTTCAGTTTTTGCTTGTTCAACATCACTCGACTGACAGGCGACCAATAGGAGTAAAAAGAAAAGGAAGTGAAGGGAGAATCTCATGCGGGCTAGTCTTTAGGCTAAATATACAAGAATCAGGAGGCTAGACGCAATAGGGTGGATTTGATTAGTTCGTTGAAATAGAAAATGAGGTGATCCGAAAGTCTAATGTCTCTGAAGCTCTTCCAGAATTAAGTCCAATTCCATTCGGGTCTTTTCTATTTTTTTGGCGATGCGATCTAGCACACCATCTCTATCTTGCTGAACACCATTGAAGTCTTCATCACTCAAGGTCTCATACCTCCATTTCATCATGATGCGTATCTCACGCCAGCTTCTTAAGATCATCTTTCCTTGTTAATTTCTACTATTCTGTGGTATGGCTTTTCCATCCAGACTTTTTGTATCACCTCATTCTTCGAATCTACCCAAAAACAAGTGTACCCATGTAGGCTTGGTCAAACCAGTTCGCGCTCGAACAAAGCTAATTCTTTTCGGTCGGGTTCATTAGGAAATCGACAGTAATAAATGCTGTCCACATACCGTCTGACGATTAATTTTATTTCAGGGTCTTTTTTGGCGTAGACCTCAGCTCCTGCTGAATATTTATTGGCTTTGACTGCTCTCATTTCCTTCATAACCCTCAAAACGTCCATTAGATTCATTCTAGATGCTGTTGAATGCCAAGGGCCGAACGAATGTGCCTTCATTTGATTCTGCTAGGGTTTTCAGAGATAAAACTCTTCCAACTGGCCGCTCGACTTTGGGCTTGTCCATTTTGAAAATGGTGGCAAAGGGCTACTGCCAAGGCATCGGTGGCATCGAGCATTTTTGGTAGTTCCTTAATATCCAAGAGCGTCTGAAGCATGGCCGCCACCTGCTCTTTTGAGGCATTACCATTTCCTGTAACCGATTGCTTCACTTTTTTGGGAGCATATTCAGTGATGGGTATTTCTCTGGCCAAAGCAGCCGACATGGCGACCCCCTGAGCACGTCCTAGCTTTAGCATCGACTGAATGTTTTTCCCATAGAAGGGAGCTTCTAGTGCCATTTCATCAGGATGAAACTCTTCCAGTAAGGAGGTCACTCGCTCAAAGATCTTTTTCAGCTTGAGTTCATGACCCACATATTTTTTCAAATGGATCACACCGAATTGCAGCAGCTTCATCTCCTTCCCTTTGATGAGCACGACACCATAGCCCATGACACTGGTGCCGGGGTCAATGCCTAAGATGATCTTTTCTTTATGAGCTGTCTTTGCCATCAATTGGCAATATAAGCAAATGCTAAGCCTCTCGTTATGTATATTTGGGAGGAATGTTATTCATGCTTGCGATATCGATAGTTTATGCCGCGTACTGCATCGCCATGCTCAGTTTTCTAAGGGCATGGCATCGAATACCCGTCGAGACTGAATTGGCATCATTGGCTGTTTCCGTAGTGATACCCTTTCGGAACGAAGCCAAACATGTAGAACGGCTCGTGAAAGGCTTTGCAAGTCAAGAGCACCCTGATTTTGAATTGATCTTTGTCGATGATCATTCTGAAGACAATGGCCAGGAGAAGTTACTCAAGGCCCTCAATGGGAAATATTTAAACTTTCGGCTCATCGAACTCACCGATAGTGAAGGTAAAAAAGCAGCATTGACCAAAGGAATTGCCGCTGCGCGGTATCCATTGATCGTGACGACGGATGCGGATTGCTTTATGGGTAAACATTGGCTGCAAGCAATGATAAGCCCTTTTAAAGATGAGGGTGTGCAGATGGTGTCGGGCCCTGTTTCTTTCATTAAGCATTCCTTATTTGCCCGATGGCAGGCGATCGAATTTCAAGCCTTAATTGCTATCGGTGCTGCCGGGATAGCAAGAGGTCGACCAACGATGGCCAATGGGGCCAATTTAGCCTTTCGTAAGTCAGCTTTTCAAAAACTCGATGGTTATGCTCATACGGCAGATACACCTAGTGGGGATGATGAATTTTTGCTGTCGAAGGTAGTCAGGCAGTGGCCTAAGGGAGTGTGTTTTCAGAAGAATAAAGAAGCGGTTGTGGTAACAGAAGCACCCCTTACTTGGAAGGCCTTGAAAGAACAGCGCATCCGTTGGGTGAGTAAATGGAAGAAAGGCGGACGAAAAACGACAATTCGACTTGCCATGCTGATCGCACTAATGCAAGTGGCTCAATTGGCGCTTTATGTTTCTTTTGCATTTCTTGAAGAGTACTGGCCTCTTGCGCTCGTTTTGATCGGATGTCGTTTGATGATGGAGGCCTTACTCGTCTATCGTTCGGGTAAAGAACTCGACGTCAGTCGTCCTTCCATCGGCTTATTCGTCCTTTCATTTATTCTCTATCCTTTCTATTCACTTTATTTTGCTTTGCTCGCTAATTTTGGTTCTTTCGAATGGAAAGGTAGAATGTATCGATGACCGACCAAGAATTTGATTTATTGGATGAACTGTATTTTGTACAGCCCTATGCTTACCTGAAAGAAGAGTTGGGTTGGTCGGATGAAGAGCTGCTCCATACACTAGAAAGACTTCATCAAAAAGGATGGCTGAAATGCTATGATAAAATGGATGAAGAAGTTTATGAGTCCCATGTTGACCTTAAATCCAATTATCAGAGTTATTTTTATTTGGCCAGTAAAAAAGGCCTAATGGCACACAACGGGAGGGCATGAAAGAGGATCGATTACAAAAGAAATTAGATGAAAAGGAGCTAGAGCTCAATGCCTTGCTTGAGATCACTCAAGCCGTCAATAGCAACTTACCGGAGGAGGATCTGTACAAGATCTTCGAATTCATTTTGAGAGCGAATTTGTTCATCTCCAAGATGGCCTTGTATGTGCTCGATGATCAATGGGAATGCAAAGTGCAGTTCGGTACCTCAAAGGATTTCAATGCCGTAGCTATCGGCGAAGGCTGTTTGCAAATTTCCGAGATCACAAAAGTGAAGCATGTGGATTTGGATGTGCCTTGCTTCTCTGAGTTCGACATCATCATACCCGTTAAGCATAAAGACCGTTTGCTTTCGTTCGTGTTCATCAAAGCGAAGAATGAAGAGGAGGTAGACACCACCTTCATTCAGGCCCTGTCCAATGTGATGCTTGTGGCTATTGAGAACAAACGATTGGCTAGAAAGCAGTTGGAGCAACAAGCCATCCAACGTGATATTGAGATCGCGCGGAACGTGCAAAGCTATCTGTTTCCAAAAAGTTTACCTAAGACAGAAAAACTCGAGGTGGAGGCCTTTTATCAGCCTTGCCGAACAGTGGGTGGTGATTATTACGATTTTATTCCCTTAGAAGAGGAAAATCAATTTGTGGTGTGCATTGCAGACGTAAGTGGAAAAGGAGTGCCGGCGGCCATTTTAATGTCCAACTTTCAAGCCTCTTTGAGAACAGTTAGCCGCACCGCACAAAACCCAAAGCAAGTCATTGAAGAACTCAATTATCAATTGGTGCAAAGTGCTAATGGAGAGAATTTCATCACTTTCTTTTTAGCCGTTTACGACTATGGCACCAAAGAATTGAGGTACATCAATTGCGGGCACAATCCACCCCTTTTAATGAATGGGGAAGCAAAGGTTCAACGCTTAGAAGAAGGCACTACCATTCTAGGTGCCTTTGAGACGCTGCCATTTCTGCATATGGGTTCAATTAAAAACCTTCATAATTTTTCGCTATTCCTCTTTACCGATGGGCTAACGGAAACCTTCGATTTTGAAGAAGAGGAGTATGGTTCGGAGCGGTTAGAGTCTTTTTTGGAAAAGAACTACAACAAACCACTAGACGAATTGCATCAAGGGATCATCAAAGAGCTGAACGATTTTAGACAAGGACGCTCTTTCGATGACGACCTGACTTTCTTATCTTGTCGAGTCAATAATGGTTCCACATAAAACCCCCTCGATCATCCAGCAGCTTATGCCTTCACGATTATGGAGGGTAACTACTGAGGATAAAAAACTCTTTCTCACGTTTGACGATGGCCCGATACCGGGGCTAACAGAATGGGTGCTGGATGTCTTGACACAATACGATGCCAAAGCCACCTTCTTTTGTGTGGGGGCCAATGTTGAAAAGCATCCAATGATCTTGCAACGGATGGTTAACGAAGGGCATGCTGTTGGGAATCATACCCAAAACCATTTGAATGGTTGGGAAACACCTCTCAAAACCTATGTAGAGAATGTATCACTTTGCCAACAGTCTTTCCAAAAACAGGGCCAAAGCACCCAATTATTTCGACCTCCTTATGGTCGATTACGGTGGCAGCAAAGGCAACAGCTTGGCGATCTTAAGGTGGTCATGTGGGATGTGCTCAGCAAAGACTATGTACAGACCCTAGCCGCTGACACTGTATTGAAGGAAAGCATTAAAGCGACCCAGGCAGGCTCTATCATTGTGTTTCATGATAATTTCAAAGCAGAAAAGAACTTGAGATATGCATTGCCAAGGTACATTGATCATTTTCAGGGTTTGGGCTATCGATTTGAAAAGCTGAACTGATGCTTGTGCTGATCCTCTACGTTGTTATTCTTTTGGTGGAATTGGTCCTCATTTTATCATTTCAATTTCGTTTCAAAAAGAATCCTGTTGACCAAATAGTGAGTACGCCAGTCTCCGTGTTAGTCTGTGCTAGAAATGAAGAGGAGAACCTCAGACGTTGTTTGAATAGTTTGATCAGGTCCAATTACGACTTGAGTCAAGTTGAGATTTTGGTGGGAGATGATCATTCTACGGATCGCACCCCTGAGATCATCGCCCAATTCATGCATGAATATCCCTCGATCAGGTCAATTAAAATTGATGATAGGAAAGAGGGTTTGATCGCCAAAGGGAATGTACTGGCACAGCTGGTCGCTCATGCCCAATACGAAAAGATATTGATCATTGATGCAGACATGAAAGTGGCTGATTCCTGGTTAATGACCATGAGTCAGTTATTGGAACAGCACGACATGGTGAGCGGTTTTACGATGATCGATAAGGACTACCATCGACCACAGATGCAATTCTTTGATTGGGCAACTGTTCTTCATAGCATGAAAGCCATGGCTGATCTGTGGCAGCCCATCTCTATTCTTGGCAACAACATGGGCTTTACCAAGCGCGCTTATGATCAGGTAGGAGGGTTTAAAGCCCTTGGCCCAACTGATGTCGAAGACCTTGGTCTCCTTCGTGTATTTCAAAAGGCAGGTTTAACAAGTTTTCAATACCTCGGTAAAGAAGGCAAGGCCTATACCAAAGCACAGCAAGGATGGCGGGCGATGCTTGAACAGCGTTGCCGATGGATGAACGGCGTCTTTACCCATTATTGGTTATTGGCCATTCCGGCCTTTTTTGCACGCCTGTGGATGCCTGTCTTTTTACTGTGCTTTGCCTTTGGGTTTTGGTTTAGTCCTTACATACTCATCTACGGGCTATTATTTCCAACCATCAAGTATTTGCAAGTGACTGCGCGTGCCAACCATAAGTATAAATTGTTATTTAGTTCACCAGCCATTATCTCGGTTTTGGATACATTTGCCCTGATCCGAACACTGGTATTCGGAAAAGTAAGCTGGAAAGGAAGAAAGTTTTAAGATGATCGATACGCATGCCCATATCTATGACGAGCAGTTTAAAGAAGACATTCCCCATGTACTTGAACGGGCGCAACAAATAGGAATTGAGAAAATCGTGATGCCGAATATCGATCATCAGTCTGTCGAGGGCATGATGGAATTAGAGGAAAAGTATGCGGGATTTTGTTATGCCACGATGGGGCTACATCCTTGTTCGGTTAAAAAGGACTTTGAAAAGGAGCTGTATCTCGTAGAGGAATGGCTGAGTAAGCGTGAGTTTGTCGCCATTGGAGAAATGGGGACAGATCTTTACTGGGACAAAACCTTTATTGACGAGCAAATTGAGGCGTTTAAAATTCAAGTGGCTTGGGCCAAACACTACAAAAAACCGATCATTATTCATTGCAGGGAGTCCTTGGATTTAACCATTGACTTAGTGGAAGAACTAAAATCAGAGGAATTGAAGGGCATCTTTCATTGCTTTAATGGATCTATCGAGCAGGCTGAGCGCATCAAAGAATTGGGCTTTTATTTGGGTTTGGGAGGTGTAAGTACCTTTAAAAACTCAGGAATGAGTGAGGTGATTTCTGCACTGGATCTGGATCAGATCGTTTTGGAAACGGATGCGCCCTATTTGGCGCCAGTACCTTATCGAGGGAAGCGCAATGAGCCGGCTTACGTGAAGGAAGTGGCACAGAAGATAGCTGATCTTAAACAAATGTCATTGGAGGAGCTGGATGACCTAACTACTCAGAATGCGAATAAACTTTTTGAATGGAATGGTGGAGTTAAATAAGATAAGAGATTACAATTTGGTAAAGGCACCGAATGCACGCCTCTTGGTGATCTATACGGGTGGCACCTTGGGTATGGATTATGATCAGCACGGTGCATTGGTTCCCTGCTCTTTCGATCAGGTGATCGCAAGAATGCCTGTGATCAATGAGTTGAACATCAACTTATCCGTCACCTCTTTTGCTCAGCCGATTGATTCTTCCAATGTGCAACTCCAACACTGGCAAGGAATGGCACAAGCCATTTACGATGCTTACGACCGTTTTGACGGGTTTATCATTTTGCATGGAACCGATACCATGGCCTATTCGGCTTCGGCCTTAAGTTTTATGCTTGAAGGACTGAATAAGCCGGTGATATTGACGGGTGCTCAATTACCCATAGCGTCACCTCGCTCCGATGGACAAGATAATTTCATTACGTCCTTAGAGATCGCCGCTGAACAACGGAATGGGAAACCCATCATCACCGAAGTCTGTATTTTCTTTAACCACTTATTACTACGTGGCAACCGTTCAAAGAAAGTTGAGTCACAACATTTTGATGCATTTGAATCTGACAATTACCCTATTTTGGCGGAGGCAGGTATTTCGATCGACTATAATGAGGCGGCGCTAAAACCCTTTCAACATAGCATTCTAGAATTGAATTTGGCCATGGATAATCGTGTGGCCATCTTGAAGCTTTTCCCGGGCTTGAATGAGAATCTAATCTCGAGTCTCTTAAAAAGTGAACACATTAAAGGAGTTGTGCTTGAGAGTTATGGAGCAGGAAACGTGCCTAATCACCTATCGTTCATTGCTTTATTGCAGGAAGCAGCAGCTAATGGAAAAATTTTATTGAACGTTTCTCAATGCAATGGGGGGAGAGTGGACCATGGAAAATATGAGACCAGCAGCAGCTTAACATCTGCTGGTGTTCTCAGTGGAAGAGACATGACCTCAGAAGCGGCCATCACAAAAATGATGTACGCCCTGAAACGATATAAAAAAGTTTCGGAGGTCAAAAAGTGCCTAATTACCTCAATTAGAGGTGAAATGAGTGATCTTTAAGGCTGCTGACAAAAACAAAAATCAGCTTGCATACTGCAATTATTATTGATTTATTTGTCACCCTGCGAAAAGCGCAGTGTTACGAAGAGAGGTGGCCGAGTGGTCGAAGGCGCACGCCTGGAAAGTGTGTATACCCCTCAAGGGTATCGAGGGTTCGAATCCCTTCCTCTCTGCAATCAACTAAAAGTTTAAGTATAAATTTCTTTTAACAAGATTTATTAATAATTTAGAAACCGTTTTAACCTTTTATTAATCAAAACTAGACTATGAAAAAGTTATTTTCTTTTCTAATGATCCTGGGTGTATTCACCATGGGATTTAATGCTGTAGCGCAAGATGATCAAGCTACAGATATGGCAAGTGACACTACCGAAATGGTAGAAGATACGTATCCAGAAGAGCCAGATTACTCTGATGAGATGGGTATGGATGAGGAAGCGTCATTTGAACAAGTGATCAAATCAAAGTTCATCGAGGGTGATCCAACATTCATGTCTCCTGTATTGATCTGTTTGATTCTCGGATTAGCGATTGCTATCGAAAGAATCATCAGCTTGAACCTTGCAACAACCAACACATCAAAACTACTTAGCAAAGTAGAAGACGCATTAGAGTCTGGTGGTGTTGAAGCAGCAAAAGATGTAACTAGAAATACAAAAGGCCCAGTTGCCTCGATCTTTACTCAAGGTCTAATGAGAATGTCTGAAGGCATCGACATGGTTGAAAAATCAGTGATCGCCTACGGTTCTGTAGAAATGGGTAGATTGGAAAGAGGTTTGGTATGGATCTCATTATTTATCTCCTTGGCACCAATGCTTGGTTTCATGGGTACGGTAATTGGTATGATCGGAGCCTTTGACTCTATCCAGGCAGCAGGTGATATCTCGCCTTCATTGGTAGCTGGAGGTATTAAAGTAGCCCTTTTGACAACAGTAGCAGGTTTGATCGTAGCGATCATTCTTCAGTTGTTCTACAACTACTGTGTGTCTAAAATTGACTCTATTGTGAACTCTATGGAGGATGCATCAATCTCTTTGGTGGATATCCTTGTGAAGCACAATTTGACATCTAAGTAATTCAAACCACTAAAAAAAGCAGATTATGAGCGAACAGTGGATTGATATCATGTTATATGCTGCCTACATCCTATTAGGAGTGGCGGCTGTATCTGCGGTATTCATGAATTTGTTTAACTCGTTGAAGAATCCTAAATCTTTGATCAAGAGCGGTATTGGTATCGTCGTCTTGGGATTGATCTTCTTCATCGGTTATTCAATGGCACCCGCAGAATTGGATAGATTAGCAGTGACTGCATTTGAGGCCAATGAAATGGACCCTCAAGCAGCAGGCACAGTACAAGTGTACCGACTTGTTGGAGGTGCAATGACAACTACATTGGTTTTGATCGTGTTAGCTGTTGTTGGACTTATTTATTCATCAGTGGCTAGAGTTTTAAAATAAGATCCTTATGGCAAGAAGTAAAGATAAAGGAAGTCAGGAAGTGAATGCAGGCTCAATGGCCGATATTGCATTCTTGCTCTTGATCTTCTTCCTTGTAACTACTCAGATTGCCACTAACAAAGGTCTCACGTTGCTTCTTCCTCCTAAACAAGAGGATGATGAACCAATTGAGATCAAACAGCAGCAGAGAAATATCTTTAAAATTCAGGTAAACTCTGCCGATAGACTGTTAGTGGAAGATGAGCCACTAGATGACATTTCACAGATCAGGGATATGGTCTATGATTTCGTATTGAACTTTGGAAGTCCTAACGATGCAAAAAAAGGATCAGACAAAGTAAGCGACAGAGATGTGTACAACTCGCTGCCTGCTAGTATGAAATCGTACATCACTAGAAACCTTGGTTCAAGTGAATCGTCTGACGGACCTAGTTCCGCGATTGTCTCCTTAAAGGCTGACCGTGGAAGTAGTTATGACATCTTCATTCAGATTCTTGATGAGCTCAATGCAGCCTACAACAAGATCTATGGTGAACGAGTCGGTATTTCAGATGAGGAATTCAGGAAACTGAACAGAAATGATCCTCGTCAGAAAGAGATGTATGACAGAGCGCGCTCAGGTATTCCAAAAGCGATCTCTATTGCTGAACCAACAACGCAAGGAGGATAATTATGTCGAAGTTTAAGAAAAAGTCAACATCGAGTCAGGACATCCCTACAGCGGCATTGCCTGATATTATCTTCATGCTTTTGTTCTTCTTTATGGTGTCTACCGTGTTGAGGGAAACCACAATCAAGGTAGAGCAACGTATACCAAGGGCTGAGCAATTGGTGAAATTGGAGAAGAAAAAATTGGTGACGTACTTATACATCGGAAAACCAAAAGACTCTTCATTCGGTACCGAACCATTGGTTCAGGCGAATGATGTGTTCATTGGAATTGACGGTGTCGTGAAATGGGTGAATGAAGAGAAAGCAAAGCTTAGTGAAGTGGAGCGTGATCAGATCACCATCTCAATGAAAGTAGACGAAGAAACCAAAATGGGTATCATCGTCGATGTTCAAACAGAGTTGAGAGAAGCCAATGCGCGTAAAATTATGTACGCAACGCCACAAAAGACGAAAGACAATTAAGGAAAATAACTTGTTAGATAAATTGGAAAGAGACCTTAGGGTCTCTTTTTTTATTAGCTTTAGTTGCCATGAAGCTTAACGACAAGAAGATCACGAATGCCTGGTGCATGTACGATTGGGCCAATTCAGTCTATTCGTTAACGATTACCACGGCGATCTTTCCTGTTTATTATGAGTCGGTGACCACACAACCGGATGGAAGTTCGATGGTCTCTTTTATGGGCTTGAACCTACCCAATACGGTGCTGTACTCTTATGCACTTTCCTTCTCTTTTCTATTTACCGCGCTGCTCCTTCCGGTACTTACCGGTATTTCGGATTACAGTGGTAAGAAAAAGCTGTTTTTGAAAATATTCGCTTATCTCGGAGCTGCAGCTTGTGCAGCGATGTTCTTTTTTGAAGGAGAGAATGTAAGCTTTGGGATTCTAATGGCCATCTTGGCGAGCATTGGCTATTCCGGCAGTTTGGTCTTTTACGATGCTTATCTTCCAGAGATCGCGACGCCTGATCGCTTCGACAAACTCAGTGCCCGTGGATATTCAATGGGCTACATTGGGTCTGTACTTTTACTCATCATCAACCTGGCAATGATTCAAATGCCGGATCTTTTCGGTCTTCCGGACAATAGCCTCCCTGCACGAATATCTTTCTTAACCGTTGCGATTTGGTGGGTGGGTTTTGCGCAAATTACGTTCAAGCGCTTACCGGAAAACATATTTGGTAGGGAGCCTCAAGGGAATATTTTTTTAAAGGGGTATCAAGAGTTGCGACTGGTTTATGTACAGATCAAGGAACTCAGTGATATGAAGCGCTTTGTTTTTGCTTTTTTCTTTTACAACGCCGGAGTACAGGCCGTGATGTACTTGGCGTCCTTATTTGGAGCAAAAGAACTAAAAATGGAAGCCGGCATGCTCATTCTTACGGTGCTGATCATTCAATTAGTAGCCATTGGTGGGGCGTATTTGTTTGCGAACGTTTCTGAACGTAAGGGGAATATTTTTGCCCTTGTGGTCATGAACATCATCTGGGTACTGGTCTGTATAGCGGCTTTTTATGTGCAGAATAATAGCCAATTTTTCATGCTTGCTTTTGTAGTGGGTCTGATCATGGGTGGAATTCAAGCACTCTCACGAGCCACTTTTTCCAAACTCATTCCCAAGGAGACGAAAGATCATGCGTCTTTCTTTAGTTTCTATGATGTAACCTATAATGTGTCAATTGTCATGGGTACATTAGCTTACGGATCGATTGAATACCTGACGGGTTCAATGCGGTTTAGTGCCTTGGGATTAGGTTTGCTCTTTGTTGTCGGCCTTTTTCTTTTGAGAAAAGTGAAAATGACTGTTGCTTAAGTTTGTCGTGAAGCCGCAAACGTTTGCAAAGACAAACTGAGCAAAATCAGTGATTTAGGGTGCGTTATTCACTATTATTGAAGGAAATCGATTGTAAATCCATTGCACACGCACAGTCAACCGACACAACCAAATGAAAACCTGTTGAAGAATGAAAATCTATTAAGATGATGAATCGCCTACTTTTCCTATTCATGTTGTGCTTTGTTGGTTTTTCAATGCATGGCCAAATTGTCCGCATAGAGCCAGCAAATGCCTCTGGTGAAGATGAGATCAAGATTATTTACGACGCCACACAAGGCACAGCGGGCTTAGTAGGGGAGTCAAAAGTCTACATGCATTCGGGTGTTGTTACCGACAGCCCAGAGGGATTGGCCTGGACGAACGTAAAAGGCAATTGGGGACAGGACGATGGTGTTGGACAAATGACGGCGGTATCAGGAGCATCGGATCTTTGGGAGATCACCTTAACCCCGTCTGCTCGCCAATATTATGGTGTGGCCGAGGGAACGAACATGTTCAGGCTGAGCATGGTTTTTCGAAATGCAGATGGCACCAAGGAGGGGAAGGGAACCCCCGGTACATTTGAGGGTGGTTTAGTCGCCGAGAATCAAGACATTTATATTGACCTGAGTGCAGGAGAATTCATCACGATCACTTCTCCTGCTGAGCAGGACGTGTACTACATAGAGCGAGGGAATTCGATCACATTGGCAGCGAGAGCTTCTAATCCAGTAAGTGCCATGTCGGTCTCAGTGAATCAAGGCAGTGGTTTTACTCAGCTGGCCTCAGTGAGCTCGGGAACACAAATAAGTCACACCTTCACACCTGCTCAATCCTTTGATGGACAAGTAAAGTTCGAAGCAACAATTGGGGGTGAACAGGTTGAAGCTTCCCAAGCATTACATGTTGAGCTGATTGATGCAATTCCAACCTTGCCACTTCCCGCTGGAATGAAGAAGGGGATAAATTACCATCAGGGAGATGATACCAAAGTTACGCTGGTACTTGAGGCGCCAGGCAAAACCATTGTGCATGCGGTAGGTGATTTCAACGATTGGGAAGCTAGCGATCCGTACATTATGAATAAGACGCCAGATGGTGAGCTGTTTTGGATAGAATTGAGCGGGTTAACTGCAGGAAAAGAATATGTCTTTCAATACTGGGTAGACGGGATGATCAAGATTGGCGACCCCTACACAGATAAAGTGGCAGACCCATGGAATGACCAGTTCATTCCAAGCACAGTGCATGACGAAATTCCGGTATACGGCAGGCAAGCCTTTGGTGTAGCCAGTACCTTTCAAACCGGTCAGGTCCCTTACGACTGGGGTGCTAATGAATCGAATTGGCAGCGACCTCATAAGGAAGATTTGGTGGTTTATGAGCTCTTGATCCGAGATTTTATTGGAACGCATGACTACCGTGGGATGATCGATACACTCAGTTATTTAAAGAACTTAGGAATCAATGCCATTGAGTTAATGCCAATAATGGAGTTTGAAGGCAATGAATCATGGGGATATAATCCCATGTACTTTTTCGCAGTGGATAAATACTATGGGAAGAAAGATCAGCTAAAGGATTTCATCAAAGCTTGTCATGAACAAGGCATCGCTGTGATTCTGGACATGGTGATGAATCATGCCTTCGGATTGAATTCGATGGTTCAGCTCTATCGTGAAGATTATAACGATTATGGTTCTGCACCAACAGAGGAAAACCCCTGGTTTAACACTGAAGCGACACACCCGTTTAGCGTTGGGTTTGACTTCGATCATGAGAGCACCTATACTCAGGCACTTTTGGATTCAGTCAACCGCTATTGGTTGGAGGAATACCATTTTGATGGCTACCGCTTTGATCTATCTAAAGGGTTCACTCAAACTAAGAATACCGATGTCGGTGCTTGGAGTGCATACGATCAATCGAGAGTGGACCTCTTGGAGCGAATGGCGAATAAAATTTGGGCGTTCGATTCTGAAGCCTACATCATCTTAGAGCATTTTGCGGCAGATTCAGAGGAGAATGCACTGACAGGTAAGGGGATGCTGTCTTGGCGTAATTTGGTCTATAATTATTATCTGCCACTGGGTGGTCATGCCACGCAGACAGATTTTAACGGAGCTAGGGCTAGCACGCACGTTGCTTACATGGAAAGCCACGACGAGCAACGACAGATATGGGAGGTTCAAAACTCTACGGATTGGAGTGGAAGGACTTCTGGAAATTACAATACGCAGGCGACCGTCGTGGCGCTAGATCGCTTGAAGCAAAATGCAGCGTTCATTTATCTTTTACCTGGCCCTAAAATGCTCTGGCAGTTTGGTGAGTTAGGTTATGACATAGACATCAATGAAAATGGTAGAACGGGTAATAAACCTTTGCCATGGGGTACTGATGGCTTAGGTTATTACGAAGATGAGGAGAGGTTAAAGGTATACCAAGCCTTTGCCGCCATCATCAACTTGAGAACCTCGAACAGCGAGACCTTCCGAAATGCTACGTTTACAACGGATTTGAGTAGTGAAACACGACGGATCAAAATGCAATCCGATGATTTTGACATGGTTGTGGTCGGTAACTTTGGGTTGAACTCAGAAGCCTATAATGCCCAATTCACTAAAACGGGTACATGGTACGATTACATCACGGGTCAGGAGCTGCAAGTGGACGACACAAACCAACCCATTGACCTTCTTCCGGGTGAATTCAGAATTTATACCTCTGTCCGAAAGTCGAATGGTTTTGGCGATATCGTGAATGTCTATAATGGATTGGTTACCAGTATCACGGAAGGTATTCCGGGCTTTACTTTTTATCCTAATCCAACCACGGGTGTCGTGTCATTCGAAGGAGAACTGCCAAATCAACCAAGGGAAGTACTTGTTCAAGACGCCTCAGGTAGGATCGTCTACCGTACGGAGACATCAACAAGAAGCTTAGCACCAATCGACCTTAGCGAGATGAACTCAGGCCTTTACTTGATTAGAATCTTAACAAGTGATCGTTCGTACACCTTAAAAGTACTGAAGCAATAAAACAAGCGGCATTGGCTCCTTTGCTATTCGAAGCGCATATGCTTGACGGAATCCCCCGAATCACGGAGTTCGCAAAGCGATGCGATTCCTATGTCTAGGTGGTCTTCGACAAAAGAGGACGTTACTTGCTTGTCGCTTTCTTCTGTTTTGACACCTTCCGGTATCATGGGATTATCCGACACCAAAAGCAAGGCACCTCTTGGAATCTGATTGGCAAAGCCAACCGTGAAGATGGTAGCTGTTTCCATATCAACGGCCATTGCTCGTATTTGCCTTAAATATTTTTTAAAGCCCTTGTCATGTTCCCAAACTCTTCGATTCGTAGTGTAACAGGTGCCGGTCCAATAATCTCGCTCATGTTTTTTGATCATAGAGGACACAGCACGCTGAAGCCTGAAGGAAGGTAAGGCTGGAATCTCCATGGGCATGTAGTCGTCGCTCGTACCTTCTCCTCTGATCCCTGCAATGGGTAAGATCAAATCACCCAATTCGGTTTTCTTCTTTAAGCCTCCGCACTTACCCAAGAAGAGTACGGCCTTAGGTGAAATGCTAGAAAGAAGATCCATCACAGTAGCAGCCATGGCGCTGCCTATGCCAAAATTGATAATGGTAATGTTTTCGGCGGTTGCCGATTGCATGGGCCTGCCTTCGCCTCGAATGGGTACGTCAAACTTTTTGGCGAACATGTTTACGTAGCCAATGAAATTAGTTAAGAGTATGTATTCTCCAAATTTATTGATTGGAACACCAGTGTATCTTGGAAGCCAATTTTCAACGATCTCTTGTTTACTTTTCATAGTTATGCGGAATGAAAGATTTCTCTAGTTTTGTCTTATGCTGCAATTGAATTTGCCTGCCTATGCTCATCAACTCAGGTCTGAGGCTGGAAAACTACAGATTTTTGATCCAATCAGAAAAAAATACATTCATTTAACGCCTGAAGAGTGGGTGCGACAGCATTTGTTGAATTTGTTAACCAATGAGTTGAAATACCCTGCCTCTAGAACCAAAGTAGAAGGTGGGTTGACTTATAATTTACGAGCCAAAAGGACCGATATTCTGATCTATGATGAGCACATGAAGCCCTTGGTCTTGGCTGAGTGTAAAGCCCCTCATGTTGAGCTCACAGAAAGGACAATTGAGCAATTGGCCCTCTACAATAAAGTGCATCAGGCAGACCTATTAATTCTCAGTAATGGTATTCAAACGTTGGCCTATCTTGCCAGCGGAAAAGCGGGTACGCAGATGTTACAACAAATGCCAACTTACAATCAGTTGCTTGAATTGCGCTGATTCCTTATTTTTCTACATGACTTGGCTTAAAAAGATCGGTTTTCTCACGGCATTCATCATCCCGCTTTGCGCACTCATCGGCTTTTATATTGGGGGATGGGCAAATTTCATGACACCATTACTGGTTTTTGTGATCATTCCATTGCTGGATGGACTCATTGGCAAAGATCCGGAGAATGTGAGCGATGCGGAAGCATTGAAGCTTTCTGAAGATTTCTATTACCGTTTGATCACCTATGTTTGGGCCTTTTTTCAACTGGGATTTGTGATTTGGGGCTGCGTTGTTGTGGCAACTACGACATTAGAGATCTACGAATGGATTGGCTTTGTGATCAGTTTTGCCTTAGTGACCGGTGGGATTGGAATTACTGTTGCGCACGAATTAGGGCACAAAAAATCAAAACTGGAGCAGTTCTATTCGAAGCTGATCTTGATGACAGTGGGGTACATGCATTTCTTCATTGAACATAACAAGGGTCATCACGTGTATGTAGCCACTCCACGTGATCCAGCAACAAGTAGAAAAGGGGAGCATTTTTACAAATTTTGGATTCGCTCTGTGTTTGGAAGTTACTTTAGTGCATGGAAGCTCGAAAACAAGCGATTAGAGCGCAAGGGATTGAATAAGTTGAGTATCCACAATCAGATGATCTGGTTTTTCATCTTACCGCTAGCCTTCACGGCAGCGCTGATGTTAGGATTGTCTTGGTATACTGGTGAGCTGCAATGGAATGTGGTGTTATTCATGTTGATCCAAAGCACACTAGCGTTCAGTTTGCTTGAAATGGTGAACTACATTGAGCATTATGGTATTGTTCGAAGAGAATTATCACCAGGCCAATACGAGCGAGTAAACCCGATGCATTCATGGAATGCAAACCACAGACTTAGCAATTTCTTTTTATTTCAACTTCAGCGCCATTCTGATCATCATGCAAATGCCATTAAACGTTATCAGGTGTTGAAGCACTATGACGAATCACCGCAGTTGCCTGCGGGCTATCCCTCAATGATCTTATTGGCGGCTTTTCCTCCGCTGTGGTTTCAACTCATCAACCCGAGGTTGGAGCATTGGGAAAAACAGGTTTATCAGGCGCAAGGATAAAAAAAAGGGAGCTGTTGGACTCCCTTTAATGTCTATGCTGATTATTCGTTAAAGATACTTATCTACACTTACATAAGGTAAATTAAAGGCCTCAGCTACTGCTTCGTAGACTACCTCACCTTTGATCACGTTTAGGCCTCTGGCCAAACCTGCGTTATCCTGACAGGCTTTTTTCCAGCCCTTGTTGGCCAATTGGATCGCGTATGGAAGTGTTGCATTCGTCAGCGCAATAGTCGAAGTATAAGGCACTGCACCAGGCATATTGGCTACACAATAGTGGACAATATCATCGATGATGAAGGTTGGGTCTGCGTGGGTTGTTGGGGTACAGGTTTCAATACATCCACCTTGGTCAACGGCCACATCCACCAAAACGGTTCCGGGCTGCATTTCTTTCAACATGTCTCTCGTGATCAAATTTGGTGCTTTCGCTCCGGGAATAAGAACCGCTCCGATAACCAAATCGACTAAAGGAAGCATTTCCCTGATGTTGACTTCGTTGGAGTATCGCGTCACCACATTTGGAGGCATTACGTCATTTAGGTAGCGCAATCTGTCCAAATTAACATCCATGATGGTCACTTGTGCACCTAGTCCAGCAGCCATTTTTGCTGCTTGCGTCCCAACAACACCACCTCCTAGTACCAATACGCGTCCAGGGGACACACCGGGCACTCCACCAAGAAGTACTCCTTTACCCATAATGGGTTTTTCTAAGTATTTGGCTCCTTGCTGCGTCGCCATACGACCGGCTACCTCTGACATTGGCACCAATAGTGGAAGGCTTCCGTCAGGGTTTTCTACCGTCTCATAAGCCAGGCAAACCGACTTATTCTTGACCATGGCATTCGTCAATGGCTCATAAGAAGCAAAATGGAAATAAGTAAACAATAACTGGTCTTCCCGTATCAAATCGTATTCAGGTTCGATCGGCTCCTTTACTTTCATGATCATCTCTGCCTTGGCATAGACATCTTCAATGGTAGGCAGTATATGGGCACCTACACCTTCATAGGCTTCGTTGGTAAAACCACTGTTTAACCCAGCATTGTCTTGAACGTAAACGTCATGACCTCTTTTGATCAGCTCAAGGGCACCACCCGGGGTTAACGAGACTCTGTTCTCGTTGTTTTTGATCTCAATAGGAACACCAATAATCATTTCTTTTCTCGTTTTAATTTGACTTGGCAAATATAGCAAGCAGGCCGTAGCATTGATGCTTTTTCGATTTAAAATCCTGCAAATAAGCCATAATCAATAGGATGATTGCCATCAATACAAATTGTAAAATATTGTTCTTCTTATCGAATTTTAATAAAAATATAATTTGGCAAAAGTATAAATATGGTGTTTTCGATGTAGTGTAAACGTTTGCAAAAGAAATATAATATGGAAAAAACATAAAATAAAGGTGATTATCCAAATTTGATTTGTTGTAAATAATAAGTACTTTTGATACATTCTGCCAGAAGTGTAATAAGGGGTAATCTTTAAAATAAAGAATTGTGAAAGAATCGAAAGCTTCGAAATCCAAAAAACCGAATGTTCAAGAAATTTTGAATGATTATCGATTAGCTGTTGCGAGTAGAGAAGCCAGCTTGATCGGTCGTAAAGAGGTTTTTATGGGAAAGGCCAAATTTGGAATTTTTGGCGACGGTAAAGAGCTCGCTCAAATCGCCATGGCCAAAGTGTTTCGCAACGGGGATTTCCGTTCGGGATACTACCGCGACCAAACCTTTATGATGGCCATTGATGCACTTTCCATACAAGAATATTTTGCTCAATTGTATGCACACATGTCCATTGATGCTGAGCCTGCTTCAGGTGGCCGAATGATGAATGGACACTTTGCCAACCGATTATTGGATGAGCAAGGCCATTGGAAGAAACAAACAGAGATGAAAAATTCTTCTGCCGATATTTCCCCGACGGCAGGACAAATGCCAAGACTAGTTGGCTTGGCTTATGCTTCTAAACTTTACAGACAGAACAACGCCTTACACAACCTCACTGATTTTTCGATCAAAGGAAATGAGATCGCTTTTGGTACCATAGGGAATGCTTCCACATCCGAGGGGCATTTTTTCGAGGCCATCAATGCTGCCGGTGTTTTACAGGTGCCGATGATCATGTCCGTTTGGGATGACGAATATGGTATCTCCGTTCCAAAAGAATACCATACTACTGGCGGTAGTATCTCAGGTTTCCTGTCGGGGATTCAACGCTCAAAGGATAAAAAAGGCTATGAGATCATCAAGGCCAGAGGCTGGCATTACAATGAGCTGATTGCGGCATATGAGAAGGCAGAAAAAGTTGCTCGCACAGAGCATGTACCTGTTCTCATCCATGTTACTGAAGTAACCCAACCTCAGGGTCATTCGACTTCTGGTTCTCATGAAAGGTACAAGTCGAAAGAGCGTTTGGAATGGGAGAAAGCCCATGATTGTAATTTAAAATTCAAGAATTATATTTTTGAAGAAGGCATTGCCGACGAAAATGAGGTCGAGCAAATTGAGAAAGAAGCAAAAGAATCGGCGAAACAGGCAAGAGTAAATGCCTGGAATGCTTTTATCAGCGAGATCAAGGAAGAGCAAGGGCAGGCAGTAGAAATTCTTGAGGCACTTTCACAAGAAAGTGAACATGGAGGAGTCATTATTCCATACATCACAGAGCTGAAGAAGGCGATGAATCCGATTCGCCTGGACACAGTAAAAGCTGTCAAAAAGGTCTTACGCATCACACGAAGCGAAGCTACCTCTTCTCGTGCCAGTTTAGTGTCTTGGTTGTCGCGTTATGAAAAAGACAATGCTAGGCGTTTCAATTCTCATGTCATGAGTGAGTCTGACCAGGCATCGCTCGCGATTGAAGGCGTCGCTCCTGTATTTACGGAGAACTCACCTTTGGTTGATGGTCGAGAAGTATTGCAGGCCTGTTTTGATGCCGCACTTGAAAGAGATCCTCGTGTTTTTGCCATTGGAGAAGATGTCGGAAAGATCGGAGATGTCAATCAGGCATTTGCGGGGTTACAAGAAAAATTTGGTGAGATCAGAGTGACGGATACCGGCATTCGTGAGACGTCAATCATCGGTCAAGGAATCGGCGCTGCCATGCGTGGGCTACGACCTATTACTGAGATTCAATACTTGGATTATTTATTGTATGCCATCCAGACCTTATCAGATGATTTGGCCACTCTGCAATACAGAACAGCAGGTGGGCAAAAGGCACCATTGATCATTCGTACGAGGGGTCATCGATTAGAAGGCGTCTGGCATAGTGGATCTCCTATAGGCATGATCTTGAATAGCCTAAGAGGAGTGAACGTTCTCGTGCCGCGTGACATGACGCAAGCTGCAGGTTTTTACAATACAATGCTTGCTTCTGATGATCCGGCCTTGATCATTGAATGTTTGAATGGTTATCGACTTAAGGAAAGAATTCCAGATAATATCGCCGAGTTTAAAGTGCCAGTTGGAGAACCAGAAGTCATCAGAGAAGGGAGCGACATTACGGTGGTTACCTACGGATCCATGTGTCGTGTGGTGATGCAAGCAGCTCAAGAACTAGAGGAAATTGGTATTTCGGTGGAAGTGATCGATGTGCAATCCCTTTTGCCATTTGACGTACATCATCGGATCGTTGAATCAGTTAAGAAAACAAACCGTGTCGTTTTCGCTGATGAAGATGTACCGGGTGGTGCTTCGGCCTACATGATGCAAAAGGTTGTTGAAGAGCAAGGAGCTTATCGATTCCTAGATTCTCAACCGATGACAATTTCAGCTCAAGAGCACCGTCCTGCGTATGCATCAGATGGCGACTATTGGTCAAAGCCCAATGTTGAAACGATCTTTGATAAACTCTATGAAATGATGGCTGAAGTTGAGCCTCAGCGTTATCCGAATATTTACGAGTAAGCTAATTAGTCATCCGAAGAGGTCTGTCCCACTTGAATACTCTGTAAGGTGAATTCAGGGGTTTCAGCGACATTACTCTCGTTCAACGCGCGGTCTTTGATCTTGAAGGAGAGTTTGATGGTGTCAGTTCGGAAGATGGGTAGAAAAAGCCCAGAGTTCATGTCATAGGTGACGATGCCTTCAATCGGGCGATTATTGCCCTGAATGAATCCACAGGGGTTGTCATCAGAGGAAAGACAAGGAAACCTACCGTCAAAAGAGATTCCGCAAAAGGTATTGGCATTGGCACTTCCCGGCGGTTGTGCGCGCAGGTCGATCTCTTGGAATTGACCAAAGCGCTTCACGAAGAAGTCGACTTCAATATTGAATTGATTCATATTGAAGTCAATGAGCAAAGTGTCCAGTAAATCGCCGTCACCATTGAGGTCAGTATTTTCACGGTCTTCAACTGCGTAATCCAAACAGGTAAAACTAGGGTCTCCGGGTCGTTGACCGAACTCAATGAAATCACCATTTTCTAAGACAAGGTCAAAAGAGTTGTAAGGAGGGAAGTCTTCACTTCCGTCAAGCCCTAAGTCTCCGTTACCATCGGATACATTGAATGACAAGCGAAGGACTGTTTCTTCAAATAATGGATCCCCAGCATTCAATATTTCAAATTCTACCTTATTGTAGCTGATCTCGGGTACATCGGGGAGATCAGGTGGCCGAATACAGCCAAGGACAATCGCCAAAAGTGCGATTACAGAAAAAGTGGGGAGTATCCTTTTTTGAAAATTCATTTATGCCCTTTAAATCAGTACAATATTACTAATATTTGTGCTAATTCGATTGGAATAACGCACGGCTGATATGAATAGTTTGTTTGAGGAGATAAAATTGGTCGAGCCATCTACTTTTGATGAACTGGCACTTGCCGTTTTTAATTACCAGGCAAAACATAACCCAACAGTTGCACAGTACCTTCAGGCTTTAGGTCATAGGGGAGAGGCCTCACAAATCAGCGAGTTGGTGTTTTTACCCATTGAGTTTTTCAAAAGTCACGTAGTAAAAACAGGAGAGTGGAGCGAAGACGGTGTTTTTGAAAGTAGCGGCACCACAGGTCAACAAACGAGCAAGCATTTTATTCAAGATTTATCATCCTACCGAAATCAAACGAAAGCCACCTTTGAATCACTTTATGGGCCTTTAGAGGACTACACCATTCTGGCCTTGCTGCCTTCCTACATGGAAAGAGGTAATAGTGGCTTAATTGCAATGGTGGACCATTTCATGGAATGCACTCAGTCCGATGATTCCGGGTATTATTTAAGCGATTTTACACGGTTGTTCGACAAACTAAATGAACTCAAAAAGGCAAAGCAGAAAACCATTTTATGGGGAGTCACCTATGCACTACTGGATTTTGCCGAACAGTTCAAGATGCATTTCCCGGAACTTGTCGTAATGGAAACCGGGGGAATGAAAGGAAGAAGAAGGGAAATGATCAGAGCCGAAGTTCACCAACTCTTGTCTGCAGCATTTGGAGTTGAACAGGTGCATTCTGAGTATGGCATGACCGAATTGAACTCTCAGGCCTATGCTCTAAAAGAAGAGGTGTTTACACCAGCCAAGACAATGAAAGTGTTTGCGCGCGACGTCAACGATCCTTTTCAATTACTGTCTCATGGAAAGACAGGGGCCCTAAACATCATAGACCTCCAAAACCTGTATAGTTGTGCGTTCATCGAGACGAAAGACTTGGGGCGTGTCAATGCGCAAGGGCAATTTGAGGTGTTGGGTCGAATGGATAATGCAGACATTCGGGGTTGTAATCTTATGGTATTGTAATAATCATTCCCTGTCGACGTTCAACTGATTGTAGAAGAACAATTTACAAATAGGAAAATTTATTATCTTGGGCAGGAATTTGAAATCATGAAAAAGAAACACTTCATCACCTTACTACTCGCTGTGCTCTTTTTAGGAATGCAATCTTGTGCTCAAGGCATTTGCGCCGCTTATGCGCAAGCAGACGATAAACCTAAGCAAGAAAAGAAAGAAGGTAGATTCTGATCAAATCAGATACTTTTTTACATCTTCTGCACTAATTTGATCTCCGCCCATAATGACCAAACGTTCCGTCACGTTGCGTAATTCCCGGATATTTCCGGACCAATCATAGTCATGTAGCTTTTTTAGGGCGTCCTTGGCTATTGCCTTTGGTTTAGTCCCATATTCGTCAGCAATATCTTGTAGAAATTTTTCGACAAGCAGTTCAATATCATCTTTTCTGTCTTTGAGTGCCGGTACCTTGATCAAGATCACACCTAAGCGATGGTACAGGTCTTCTCGAAAGCGGTTCTCCTCAATTTCCTTTTTCAAGTCTTTATTTGTCGCAGCAAGAACTCTCACATTCACGTGGATGTCTTTGTCGCCACCGACGCGATTGATCTTATGTTCTTGTAAGGCCCTGAGCACTTTAGCTTGTGCCGATAAACTCATGTCGCCAATCTCATCCAGAAAGAGGGTGCCTTCATTTGCTTGTTCGAATTTGCCAATACGTTGTTTATGAGCAGAGGTAAAGGAACCCTTCTCATGACCAAATAACTCACTTTCTATTAGTTCGGAAGGAATTGCTGCACAATTTACTTCAATGAATGGTGCGTTTGCCCGCTCACTTCTCTCGTGAATGCCGCGCGCCACAAGTTCTTTTCCCGTACCATTAGGCCCAGTGATCAAAACCCTCGCATCTGTTGGGCCCACCTTATCCATCATTTCAATTACCTCTTTCAAGGCAGGTGATTCCCCGACCATTTCATACTTTTTGGAAAGCTTCTTTTTGAGTGTTTTGGTTTCAGTGACCAGGGAGGATTTATCCAAAGCGTTTTTGACCGTGAGCAATAGTCGGTTCAAGTCTGGTGGCTTGGGGACGAAGTCAAAGGCACCCATTTTTGTGGCATCAACGGCTGTTTCTATCGTGCCGTGAGCAGATATCATGATGAATTGGGTATCGATGCCCACCATTTGTACACGCTCAAGCAGTTCGATACCATCCATCTTTGGCATTTTGACGTCGCAAAGAGCAATATCGAATTTTGTCGAAATCAACTTCTCAAGGCCTTCTTGTCCATCTTGGGCTTCTTCAATTGTGTATTTTTCGTATTCAAGGATCTCACGAAGTGTACTTCTTATGCTTTTTTCGTCGTCTATGATCAGGATCTTGGCCATGGCTTGGGATTGATTTGTGTTGCGTTAAAATAGTCTATTCAAAAAGAAAACATGTGCTCTATTGGCACAATTTGTCGTGCTATGCACCTTTTCTTGTTGCTGGTGATGAAGAAAAAAAGATATAGGCCGATAAGCCGGGTTCTGTCGTGTCCTATCATTTATCTGGCCTTGCCGTCACCGACAAGATCTAGCAACCTACCCACCAAGATCGGACGAGCCGCCCTCAAGCCTTGGCTTATTTGGTCTTTCAGCCCATAAGGTTTACCCTGCCTCGTTTGTCACCAACCGAGCGGTGCGCTCTTACCGCACCTTTTCACCTTTTCCTCCAAGGATAAATCCACGGAGGTAGTTTGTTTTCTGTGGCACTTGCTGTTTCCCGAAAATCGGAACCCTTCCCGTTAAGAAGTATGGTGCTCTGTGCTGCCCGGACTTTCCTTACCGATCCCGATAGCTATCAGGATCGGCACGATAGGATAGCCTATATCTTGCACAAAGATACACTTCGCATGCTACTTATCCCTAACCAGACCGTTGGATTATCGATGGGGTATTTTGTGGAGAGTTCTTGGGGAGATAATGAGGCTAGGAAGCCCCATTATGATAGCATTAGCCTCTTCTTTTAGGAGACACTTCTTTCACTTCGCCATTGGGCAGGGTAAGAAGTGCTACGTTATCGCAAGAACCGTCTCCGTAATCAAGGACGAAGACAGCATCGTTTTTCGTTAGCATTCGAATTCCTGAAACCGGGATTTTTGTGCCAACCTGTCGACAAGATTTTTTATAGATCAATTCTTCGGTGATCTCATTGTAAAAACTCTCACCAGATCGGTTGATGCCGTTCATTCCACCGCTCACCGATAAGACGACCTCTTCGCTACTTTCATCAAAAGACCATGTTCTTGTTTTACTTCCTGAGAACGTTCGATAAGTTTCATCTGGGAAGGTGATCTTACCATCTTCAATGCTGACCTCAAAGGCGCGTTGTCTCTCGGTGCCGTTGCTAGTGTTGGTTAGTGTTCGGATGCCTTCAACCACAATTCCGTTGACAGTAAAATTATCAAATGTGGTGGTAATCTGCGCGCCAGACACATGCCGGGCATCAGTATAACGGACCAAGATCATACCGCTTCTAACCACGCCGTCGGCATTTTCGCAGTCTTCGCCAAAGTCAATGGTCACAAGTCGATCGGTCTTTGTGATCTCTGCGCAAGAGTACTTTCACGCGAATGGTCTAAATCGTTTACGATCATTTGCTGCTTGCCCGGTGATGGCCCCTGTTCTTTTGTCATCCATTAGGTCAATCACCAATTCATTGATGTCTTCTTCAGCATAGTCAATAAATGCTTCTGCTGTTACGTCATCCATAGTGGTTACATTTTCTTCGGGTGCGATGCTAGTCTCTTCACAGGAGGTGAAGAGTATCAGGAACCCAAGTGCAATCAGTTGATAGAGATTCTTTTTCATACCATTCATTTTTCTTGATTTCGCTACTTAGATTC
The DNA here is from genome assembly GCF_057219245.1 of Roseivirga sp. YIW32. Classification (NCBI taxonomy): domain Bacteria; kingdom Pseudomonadati; phylum Bacteroidota; class Cytophagia; order Cytophagales; family Roseivirgaceae; genus Roseivirga; species Roseivirga sp. YIW32. The sequence continues at coordinate 441,630 of NZ_JBXVVG010000001.1, forward strand.
CAGCCATATAAGAAGGTTTAACCTAAGCAATTAAAGTGTTAGTGGTACAATAAATGGCCTTTTACCCCGTTTTTGCTGATTTCTAAAGCAGGGGCAGGCCATTTGATCATATCGGCTATGTATAATATGGTTTTAAGCCATCTTTTGTCGGTTTGGATGTAACTGAAGTCAAAGTCAAGCCCTAAATAATATTGCCGATAACTGCTGTATCCGTTGGCATTGTTCTCATTTTCTCTGGCATACACCATTTCATTGGCACCATAACCAGCGGCTAAATTCAGCCACTTTGGAAAAGAGGATTTCTTCATAAAAGAGTAAATATCGAAGGACAACCAATAAGTCTGTCCGTTATAATCTTTGAGCACCTGTTGCAAAAAGTTTTCCCCGAGGAGTTCGGGCCGGATGTTGGCATAGCTTGTTTGATGAAAGCTAAATTTCATCTTGATCCGTTGTTCTTGCCAAAGCAATTCCTGGCCAAGGAATAGCCCGGAACCTGCTGCATTGGCGATCAGATCGCCATAGGAAAACCCATAATCTGGAGAAAATCCATCGAGGATCTCAATCGGAAGAAAAAGGGCAAAACTTAACCCGGCAGACCAAAGAAGGGCTTGGCTATCCGTTAATTCGGTCTTTCGAAGGACATCGTAGCTAATTCTTGTCAGCTGATAGGTGCCAAAGGCATGACCAAGCTTATCGACTTGATTCCATTCCGCATTGTCATTAAAAAACTTGAATCGGTCAAAGCCATTTTCTCCGTACCAGCCAACACTTAATGCAGTCAAACTAGCGGTATAACCTATGCCTCCATAAAGAGCTACCTTCTTTAGCGGAATGCTGTCGCTTTGTGCATTGAGGGTCAACGGAGTGAAGCATGACGCAGCGATGAGCAGAAAGCTAACAAAAAGACGCATGTTGCAAGATATGGAATTACTTGCCTAATGCGGACTTGTACGTGTCAATTGCCCGTTGCCTTGCAAATTTATGTTCTACTATTGGTTCTGGATAGGCTGATGTTCCATACTCTCTCACCCATTTCTTGATATAGGATAAGTCTTTGTCGAATTTTTCAACCTGAGAGCTAGGATTGAATACCCTGAAATAAGGTTGAGCGTCGGTTCCTGTTCCAGCAGCCCATTGCCACCCCCCATTATTAGAAGCTAAATCAAAGTCAAGCAGTTTTCTGGCAAAATAGGCCTCACCCCAACGCCAATCAATGAGCAAATGCTTGGTGAGAAAACTGGCGGTGATCATACGCGATCTATTATGCATAAATCCAGTGGTATTCAGTTCTCGCATGCCTGCATCAACAATGGGGTAACCCGTTTTGCCTTGACACCACTTTTCAAATTCTTCTTCATTGTTTCTCCATGGAATGGCATCATATTCTTTTTTAAAGGCTTGGTCCACTACATGAGGAAAATTAGCCAATACTTGTGCGTAAAAGTCTCTCCAGATCAGTTCGTTTAGCCAAGTCTCGCTGGTTTTGTGTGCGAGCTCGACCATTTCCCGAATGCCTACCGTGCCAAATCGGAGATGAATGCCTATGCGTGTGGTTCCTTCTTTGGCGGGAAAATTACGCTGTTCAGCATATTGCTTGACAATGTTTCTATCCACGGAGCGGCTAGGAATTGGGATATCACTTGTTTGAAAACCCATTTCTTTCAAAGAGATCATCTCGAAGGGATTTGTTTTGAACCAATTCTTATGCTGAGAATGGTCCGGTAAAGGAGCGATTTTGGACTCCTCGTATTTCGATTTCCATTTTTTGCTGTACGGGGTGTAAACCTTGTAGCAATTACCGGTATCGGTCTTGATTTCTTCTTTTTCGAAAATCACATGATCTTTGAAGCTGTAGAAATGAGCTTCGTTTGCTTTGAGGAGCTGTTCAATTTTTGAATCTCGTTTGATGGCATATGGTTCATAATCTCTGTTGCAGTACACCTCTTTAACACTGTAGTTTTGGCAAAGGAGCTCAAAGACTTCTTCTGGGTGGCCGTAGAAAACCTGTAAACTGCCACCAGATGCCTCTAAAGTTTCCTTCAACGCACTTATTCTATCATGAATAAAGCTGACACGGGCATCGTCTTTATCTTCTAATTTGTCTAAAATGTGTCGATCAAAAATAAAGATAGGGAGTAGAGGAGTTTGACTCTGCAATGCATGGTGCAGGCCATTATTGTCATGTAGCCTTAGGTCTCTTCTGAACCAAAAGATGTTTACTTCTTGCATGGGAATAGAACAAAGGGAGGCTAGCTTAGTTCGAAGTGTCTTTCGATTTTTCTTCTTCTCTACGACTCTTGGATTCTTTTCTGCTTTTTTCAACGCGCTGAAAGAGTTCTTTAAAGGAGTTGAAACTGGACGTTTGAGTAATGCTTGCTCCTTGGGTAGTAAACGTACCACTTTGTGAAATGGCGCCAGCCGTGTAGTCGTAATTGCTGCGGTAATAGATCTTTACCCGATAACGACCGTCAGGGGTTAATAAGTATTCGGCGGTCCAATCGCCCACTGCTGAACTCACGTCCTGAACATTGGCCAAGCTGCCTTCTCGAGTCACACGCAATCGCCCGTCAAGAAATGTATAAGATAACCTCAAGCGCATGGTATTAAAGGCTTCCTCACTCAGGTCTCTCAAGTCAAAATCAATCTCGAGGTTTTCATCTAGCTGGGCTACCAATTGGCTCAATTGGTTGGAAAGAAGCTGTGATACGCTCTGGCTGGCTGCACCGCCTACAATATTTACGTTGCCTTGATCTGAAAATTTGCCGAGTAGGATCAAGCTCAATACCTGTCGGTTGAGTTCTTGCTCGTCGGATTGAATTCGGTTTTTGAATGCGTTGATAGAGGTGACTGTTTCGTAGTCCTGTGCTTGAACATCTCCAAAATCAATGTCGAAACTGATTTCTGGAGAAAGCAAAGGCCCTTGAAGGTCGAGTAATACCTTGACCGGAACTCTTCGTCCGAAGTTGTTATTTCCTTCCTCTAGATTGCCAAAGCCTGCTTGCTCGAGAATTGGTGTTATCGGCGTGTTTTCATTATAGGCCGCATTGATCGAAAGTACCCCGGTGTAAGGATCTCCGTACCAAGTTATGCTAGAAGGTTGTTCAATTTGAAACTCCTTGTTGATGATCGAGTAGAGAGAAAAATTATAGGCACCTTCTTCAATATCGAGACCTCCGGTCATTTGGAAATCACCATCCGAATCAATATTCAATCGAAGTTGGCCATTGCCCCTTCCTCTAATGATATCGCCTGTTCTTGGGTCGATAATGATCTCAGCATAGGCATCCGGTGTGACTTCAATGTTCAAATCCAGGCTTAAGCCTTCGATCTTCAATTGTTCGACATCTGACTGCTTCAAATTGGTCGCTTTTGAATTCTCTGTGGTGTCGGTACGGTCGATAAACTGAATGTAGTCAGCCTCGAAGTTGTCTTCATTCGGCTTGGTGATAGGAATGAAGATCCTTGAACCTGCTTCTGATCGTGCATCAGCGGATATATTCAGGTTAGAGGCGGCACCTTGAATGGCAATGGTTCCGGTAGCATACGCCTCGCCGTAAAAATCACTCGATAGGTCAGTCGGTAAATTCATGACTTGAAAAGCCCTCAAATTACCCCCCAGGTTTAGTTTGAAATTGCTGTAATTCTCATGTTCGATGGTTCCCTGAAAGTCTGCTTGGTTTTGGTTAGCATCTAAGAAGTTGAAGTTTTCTAAGGTGATGAGGTCTTTTTGTACCCCTACTTGTCCATCAAAGCTGTACAAGGTATTGAGGTAATTGATCTTCATTTGTCCTTGGTCGATAAGGCCATCCCCTAAAAGCAAGGGGCTATTCAAACTGCCACTGATGTTGAAATCTCCACTGATGAATCCGTCAATATTGGTAAAGTAGTCAGCGATGTAGGGTTCAGCTATGGTCAGGTTGGCATCATTTAACTGAAGTGCGAGTGCAAGTTGTTCTTCGCTTCTTGGAAAAATACCTCCATTTAGTTTGATGATGTCTTTTTGATTTCTTTTGACACCAAAATTGACCTCTAATTTGTTTTCAGGGTCATTCCAGTTCAGGTCACCGATGATGTCACCAACTAAAAAATCGTTGATGTGCAGATCCATTAAGTTCAGGTTGCCAAAAAACAAGGGGTCAAAGAGTAAATTTTGAGCAACAAGCTCTCCGTTGAGAAGACCCTCGTAGTCTTGTTTGGCAAGCGCGTTGATGTTTTTGACTTGAAGCTCCTCAAAATTGATCTGAAGGGTTTCCAAACTATCCTTCTGGATTGCGATTGCCCCATTGAGGCTTAAGGATTGCTCATTGTTGAATACTCTTAAACTATCGACACTGATCCGTTCATTTGTAAATACTACTTGGTTGTTGTTAGCAATCCGCCATTTCTCACCATAAGCGATGATATTTGAATCTTCGAATGCGAGTTCTACTCGTTGCTCTAGAAAACGGATGTCTGCTCCAAGCTCCGCATAGTTGCCTGAAGACGTGTCTTGTAGGCTATTGCGTAAATCCATATGATCCCCATCCCAAACCGCTTCTAAGGTCAACGATTGGGTGGTGTTCTGGCTTTTATAAAGTTGTTCGCTACTGTAGATGTAGCCAATGACGTCTAGCTCTGTAGGCGAGCTGATCTGCCTTCCCTCTATAGAAAACTCATTTTCTTTAAACCGGGTATTCCAATAATTGAATTCAGGCAAATAGCCTGAAATGCTAAATTCTTCTTTGTTGTTGCTGTTAAAGGACCCTTTTATCCAGCTATCTTTTGCGATAAAGATGCTAGTGTCGACCAAGTGGATGATAGGGGTGATGTCTTTGAGCTGAATGTCATAGGAGAGGTTAAACGAGTTTTGGCTATTGCCTTCATTGGCAGCAAATCGAACGGACTCTTTTAAATTACCCGAGAAAAATTCTTCGTACTGGTAACGATAATCATTAAACTCTTCAAGCATGGTCGAGAACAAGAAATTTCCCGTCATGTTCAAATCTATATGCTCTGAAGCGAAGTTAATGGTTCGGCTGTTTTGTGTTTTTGTTGAGTTTAGCGAAAGAGAATCGAATGTCAATTCGCGTTCAGCGTACGCGATCTGTGTGTTCAACAGTTTAATGTTACCAACCAGGCTGTCAAGCTTGATACCTTCTGCATCAATATTAAAGTCTGTTGAAATGCTGATCGGTTCGGGAAGGATATTGAGACTATCTAATGCGGCATTTCCAATATTGCCGATGATATTGAACACACGTGCATTGTTTCTCAGGTCTACAAAGCCGTTGGCAAACAAGCTCAGGTTGGGATCAGCAATACTTAATTGGCCTGAAAAGAATGACTGCGCTATCGCGCCATCCGTTTCAATGCCCCTGATCTCATAGTCATTAATTCCGAACCTCGGAATTTCAGCCACTAAGTTGAATTGGGCATCTTCTAAACGGAAACCTGACCCGTTGATGGTACCAGCCATGTCGATCTTTTGATAGAGCGGGTCTTCTGTAAATCTGCCAAGGTCGAAATCATCAAGCGCTAAATAACCGTCGTATGTGGGGATGTCACCCGTTAAGTTGATCTGAACATTTGATTGAACCTGACCGATTTGGGTTTCAAAACTGCCATCTGCTACAAAATCGTTTACGAAACCATCAAACTGGCCTGAAAACTGAATACGTCCAAAATTTTCGATGATGGCGTAATTCGCTCTGCTTACCAAATGCTGAATATCCTGCGGATCGAACGTGGATTGGTTGAATGATAGGTCGAGGAAAGTATTCTGTATGTCAGGCAAGCCTTCAATATCCAATTCACCTCTGACTTTTGTTCGATCACCAATGCTGAGCACACTTTGTTCACCAACAAAATTATTGACCTTGCCAGTGTATTTCCCTGAAATACCAATTCCCATAGCATATTGGGCAACTTCAGGAGCGAAAAAGGCCAGATCGTCCGTGTGAATATAGGTGTCGTCCAAGTTGGCGACAACATCAACGCTATCGATAAAATAGCTCATCTGGCTGGGGCTATCGTGTAGAAACGAAATGCGATGACTAATGCGACTTTTGCCTGTTTTCAATCGCAAATCAAGAAAATGCATGCCCTTAGTTGAATACCTGAAGTAGGTACTCATTTCATCGATCTTCATCCCAGACTCCAGATCTTCTACCCTAAGGTACTTAACGTCTAGGTTGAACGAATCGGATGTTGCTTTCAAATTCAGTAGGTCAGCATCGATGTTGGTCAACTGAAAATGATTGTAATTGAAGCCCTGCTCGATCGAGTCTTTCCTAGGGTCAGCAATACTGAATTTGGAGTTGATCAACTGGATTTCATTCAGCAGGAAAGCACCAGCCCCTGAAGAGCTATCAGCAGAGGCAGATAACCCGGACAGTTTTCTTACCCACTCCTCAATATTCAATCCTGAGTTATCGGAGAGAAACCTCAGGTTCACATCGGCTTGGTAGATCCAAGCTTCTTGCGCTTTAAAATCCTTTTTTCCTAAAAGGTCGGCCAAGCTAAAACTCAAGGCCAATTCATCAACTCCGATCATGAGCTCATCATTTCCATCGTAGATCCTTGTGCCATCCATGGTGATGGAATTGAACCATCGGATATTCACGTAATCTATTTCTGTTCGGTAGCCTGTGCCCTCAGTAAGGTAAGTAGTGAGTTTTGAAGTGATGGCGTTTTGAATGGGCGGGATATGGATCAAAAGGATCACCAGGCCCAAAAGGAGAAAAGGAGTAATGATGAGCCAAAGTATTGATTTGACTATTCGTTTTTGTATAACTTGCGACCTCCTAGACTTCACTGTTTATGTCCACCTCCGATATCAAAATATTAGCCATAGAATCCTCTTGTGACGAGACGTCCGCTGCTGTTATAGATAACGGTAAAGTACTTAATAATTATATAGCCACACAATCCGTGCACGAAAAATATGGGGGTGTCGTGCCTGAGTTGGCGAGTAGGGCACACCAGCAAAATATTGTGCCGGTTGTCGACCAGGCCTTGACTGATGCAGGCGTCAAACCGGAAGAGTTAAGTGCCATTGCGTTTACCAGAGGGCCAGGACTCATGGGTGCTTTGCTGGTCGGTACGTCCTTTGCAAAATCAATGGCTCTGGCCTTAGGTATTCCTTTGATTGAGGTCAACCACATGCAGGCCCATATTTTGGCTCATTTTATTGAAGAACCTTCTCCGAAATTTCCTTTTTTATGTTTGACCGTAAGTGGAGGGCATACCCAAATAGTGAAAGTTTCGAGCTTCTTAGACATGGAAGTGATCGGTGAAACACAAGATGATGCCGTGGGTGAGGCCTTTGATAAATCTGCGAAATTGCTGGGGTTAGGGTATCCGGGAGGGCCAAAGATCGATCAGTTGGCGCAAAAGGGAAATGCTGAACGTTTTTCATTTCCTGAGACCGAAATGCCGGGTTATCAATACAGCTTCAGCGGGATAAAAACGGCCATTCTCTATTTCCTCAGAGAGCAGTTAAAAGAAAATGAGCACTTCATTGAAGAAAACCTTCCGGATATTGCTGCTAGCATCCAAAAGACCTTGATCAACATGTTGCTTCAGAAATTGAGAAAAGCAGCAAGAGACCTGCAAATCAGAGAGATCGCCATTGCAGGAGGTGTGTCTGCGAATTCGGGATTAAGGGCTGCCTTGGATCAAATGGGACAAAAGGAACAATGGGAGGTCTATGTGCCCGCTTTTGAGTATTGTACAGATAATGCAGGGATGATCGCCATGGCTGCACATCACAAATACTTGGCAAAGGAATTTGTGGGTCAAGAGGTCAGTGCCTTGCCGAGAATGAGCTTATGAAAGAGGGCGTTTTTACCATAGGCGATATAAAAGAACATTCCTTTGTTGTTGACGAGAAGGATACTGCCCAATTTCAAGGTAAGGAACTCCACCCGGTGTGCAGTACTTACAAGCTAGGACAGGAAATGGAATGGTCGAGTAGGTTGTTCATGCTAGACATAATTGACGATCATGAGGAAGGGGTTGGTACCATGTTGCACATCGAACACTTGTCGCCCGCATTTGTGGGAGAGCGCGTAGATATTTGTGCGATATGGAAGTCATTTGAACAAAAGGTATTATTATGTGATATTGAAGTGAGCGTGGGCGATCGGATGGTGGCCAGAGGCGCCACGGGGCAGAAACTGCTCTCAAAGGAACGGCTAAAAGCGCTCATGAAGCAGTAGACAACGTATGGCAAAAACAACTGAACGATTTTCAAAAAACATCAGCATTCAGAACCGAAAGGCACGCTATGAATTTGAATTCATTGACGAATATGTCGCAGGAATTCAGCTACAGGGCACTGAGATCAAATCTTTGAGAGAAGGGAAAGCCAGCTTACAAGAAGCCTATTGTTACTTTAAGGGGGATGAATTGTTTGTTAAGCAAATGCATATTGCTCCGTATGCACAGGGAACGCACTACAATCACATCGAAGACCGCGAACGCAAATTGCTGCTGAATAAAAGAGAACTCGAAAAGCTAAACGCAAAGTCAAAAGAAAAGGGGCTTTCGATTATTCCAACCATATTATTCATCAATGCCAGGGGCTTTGCTAAACTGGCTATTGTACTGGGTAGAGGTAAAAAGCTCCATGACAAGCGCGACAGCATTAAGGAGAAAGACATCAAAAGGGATCTGCAACGGATGAAGCTATGATGGATCTCGCTTTTGGTATTTGTCGTTTGTCAACTGTGCCCATCAGAAAAAACCCAAGTGATGCGGCTGAAATGATTTCACAACTGCTTTTTGGTGAGCATTACCGCGTGTTGGATAAGAGTGGTAATGAACAGTGGCTCCGCATTCAAAATGAGTACGACAGCTACACGGGTTGGATAGACCATAAACAACATGAGTCCATTTCAAGAGAGTTTTTTGAACAAATCAATAATTCAGATTATCAGATCAGCACAGATGTCATCTCAGATCTAACCTTTAAGGAAACCAAGCACCGGATAAGTATGGGTTCAGTTTTGCCGCTGTTGAGTAATCCGCTGTTTCACGAAGAAGAGGAGGTTTCCTTTCGTGGAGAGGCTAAGCCCATTTACCAGAAATTAAGTCGAGCAAAGCTCATTCAACTGGGAAAGTCCATGTTGAACACGCCTTACCTTTGGGGAGGCCGTTCTAGTTTTGGGATCGACTGTTCAGGATTTACGCAGTTATTGTATCGTTTGGCGGGTTATCGACTCCCAAGAGATTCCTCACAGCAGATCTTAAAAGGAGAACGAATCGAGTTGGAGGAGGCGAAGCCAGGAGATTTGGCTTTTTTCTGCAATAGTGAAGGGAAGATGAGCCATGTAGGCCTAATCTGTTCTGCCGAGCAGATCATGCATGCTTCGGGTAGAGTTCGTGTGGATAAGATTGACACGAATGGTATTTTTAACCTCGAACAAAATGTTTACACACATCATTTGTTCATGGTCAAAACGTACCTTCCTTAGCGCATGAGAAGAGTTCTTGTCTTAAATCAAGATTACCATCCCATTTCCCTTTGTTCTGCGGAACGCGCATTTTTGCTGTTGTATTTAGAAAAAGCGGAGCTCATTCATCAAGCCGAGGATATAGAAATGAGATCGGTCAACAAGAGCTATCCCATGCCTTCAGTGATTCGCTTAAACCGTTACATTGTTATTCCATTCAAGCGCGTCATGCTCACGCGACAAAACCTGTTCAAACGAGATGGCAATACCTGTCAATACTGTGGCAGTCAACAGGATTTGACCTTAGATCATGTCCTCCCCAAATCACGTGGTGGTCAAAGTACCTGGACTAATTTGACAACGGCTTGTCAAAAGTGCAATTCGATCAAAGGAGACAAAACACCGGAAGAAGCCAATATGCCCTTGACCAAAGCACCATTTAAGCCTTCCTATATCATGTTTGTCAGGAATTTCAGTGGATTTACTTCCAAAGAGTGGTTGAAGTACTTGAGCGTCAATTGATACAGAATCATTTTTGGTCTTTATGTAAGGAATAATAAATGGCTCTTCTAAGGGTGGGCTATTATTTTAAAAATCAAACTTATTCCATACCTTTGCACTCCGTTTCAAACGAGGCGGTTCCGACGTATCGGAAATGTAAAATCAATTGCTAGCCAAATTGTCCCAGTTGACTAGCAGTAAGAAAGGGACGTAAAACATGTCAGAAGAAAAAAAAGCAGCAGAAACTGTTGAAGAACAACCAACAGCAGAAGCTACTGAAGCTACAACTCCTGTAGCGGCAAAAGAAGAGGCGACTGAACCAGTGGCCGAAGAAGCTCCAAAAAAAGAAACCAAAAAAGTAGCAGCGAAAAAAGCTGAAGCACCAGCAGAAGAATTTGACTGGGAAGCTTTTGAAACAAAAGGTTTTGGAGAAGGCTATTCTAGAAAAGAAAAAGAAGAGCTAGCAAAAGTTTACGAAGACACGCTAACTACTGTTGAAGAGAAGCGTGTTGTTCAGGGAACAGTGGTTTCTGCCAATAGCAGAGACATTGTCTTGAACATCGGTTTCAAATCTGATGGATTGGTGAGTGCCTCTGAATTCAGAGACACACCTGCTCTTAAAGTAGGTGACCAAGTTGAAGTCTACATCGAAGAACAAGAAAATGCTCAAGGTCAGTTGGTGCTTTCGAGAAGAAAAGCCAAGATCGTTAGAGCATGGGAATTGATCCACGATGCATTAGACAACGACAAAGTGATCGAAGGTTTTGTGAAGAGAAGAACGAAAGGTGGTTTGATCGTCGATATCTACGGCGTTGAGTCATTCTTGCCAGGTTCTCAGATCGATGTAAAGCCAATCAGAGACTTCGACGTATTCGTTGGAAAGAAAATGGAAGTAAAGGTCGTCAAGATCAATACCGCCAACGATAACGTAGTAGTATCGCATAAAGTACTGATCGAGAAAGATCTTGAAGCACAAAAAGCTGAGATCCTTGAAAACCTTGAAAAAGGACAAGTACTCGAAGGTGTGATCAAGAACATGACCAACTTCGGTGTATTCATCGACTTAGGTGGTGTAGATGGTCTATTGCACATCACGGACATTTCATGGGGTAGAATCAATGACCCGGCTGAGGTGTTGAACTTGGACGAAAAAGTGAACGTGGTTGTTCTTGACTTCGACGACGATAAGAAGAGAATTTCATTGGGTATGAAGCAATTGACTGAGCACCCATGGGATCAATTGGATAAAGGAATTGAAGTGGGTTCAAAAGTGAAAGGTTCAATTGTGAATGTGGCCGATTATGGTGCATTCTTAGAACTTTTCCCTGGAGTAGAAGGATTGATCCACGTTTCAGAAATGTCTTGGTCTCAGCACTTGAGAAATCCTCAGGATTTCATCAGTGTAGGAGATGAGTTAGAAGCAGTGGTTCTTACGATCGACAGAGAAGAGCGTAAGATGTCATTGGGTATCAAGCAATTGACTGAAGATCCTTGGACGAAACAAGATGTGTTGACCAAGTATGGTGTTGGCACAAATCATAAAGGAATCGTAAGAAACCTTACCAATTTCGGCCTATTCATTGAGTTGGAAGAAGGTATCGACGGTCTTGTACACGTTTCTGATCTTTCTTGGACTAAGAAGATCAAGCACCCTTCCGAGTTTGTGAAAGTTGGTGATGAGCTTGAAGTACAAGTTCTTGAGCTTGATATCGATAACAGAAGATTGGCCCTTGGTCATAAGCAGCTAGAGGAGAATCCTTGGGATACCTTCGAGTCTGTCTTCACACTAGGTAGTACGCACAAGTGTACGGTATTGGCGAAGAATGACAAAGGTGCTACCCTAGAACTTCCTTACGGAATCGAAGGTGTAGCAACGAACAAAAACCTGACGAAGGAAGATGGTTCTTCTGTGGAAGTTGGTGAAACGATCGACTTTGTGGTGCTTGAATTCTCTAAAGAAGACAAACGCATCGTTCTTTCACATATTTACACGTATGCAGCACCGTCTGAAAGACCAGCAGCACCGAAGAAAGCAGCTCCAAAAGCGAAGAGAAAATCTGCGCCTCAAGAGAGTGATGCTACCTTAGGTGATTTGGGTGCTTTGGCCTCATTGAAAGCTGAAATGGAAGATAACACCAAGAAGGCGAATGAGAAAAAAGCAGCAGCTTCTAAAAAAGCCGATGAGGCAAAGAAAGAAGCACCAAAAGCAAAAGCTAAAAAGGAAGAGCCTCAGGTAGAGGAACCTAAAGAAGATGCTTCTGCTGAGGAAGAATAATTATTTGAATTAGATATGAAAAAGGCACTCGATTTCGAGTGCCTTTTTCCTTTTAATCATTGGTGCAAAACGGGAATATGCCTACTTTTGCCCACGTAGAATGCATGAGGGCTCTGATAGGGTGACTTATTGTTTTTACACAATCAGGAAACTGATATTCTTAATGGCGTTGTGGCCGAGTGGCTAGGCAGAGCTCTGCAAAAGCTTGTACAGCGGTTCGAATCCGCTCAACGCCTCTGAAAAAAAAAGCAGCTTTAGGGCTGCTTTTTTGGTTAATATGAATTCAGTTATTGGTTATTGGAGTTTAAGATTTGAGGAGTAAAAGTTCTGCGGATGAGAATCGCTCGGTTCGAAATGGAGGACCGTAGGCACGACATTCGCGAGCTCAATTGCATCAAATAAAGGTTGCGCGAGCAATCCCTGCCTATCGGCAGACAGGCGCTCAACGCCTCTGAAAAAAAGCAGCTTAAGGGCTGCTTTTTTGGTTTTTGGTTGATCAGTTAAAGGATAAGCTTAGGACTTCGAAAACCTATTAAGCACGTCATTGCGAAGAATGACCGCAGGACATGATAAAGCAATCCACTATGAAGTCTACTTCGATCATTTCTACAGAAAATAGTGTGCTGTTTTTGGAAATGTAAGTGCCTTTTAGATACAGTTCAAATAGCGCTTTGTGAGGTAATTGTGAGAAGTGCGCGGATGAAGAGAGGAGGCAATCCAACGCGATTACCAAAATGACACTGAGGAGTATGAGTAAAATTCTCCAATTATTTTGTGACTTTTATCAAGTTTTACTTGGAGAAATGACAAGTGTGCGTTTCTGAGCACTCATTCCTATTATTTATAATAATTCTAAATAAGAACAAGTAGCATATTAATGAATTAAAGTATTGATAAGCAATGAATTGAATATATTCCTATCCTTCCTTTTAACCCCACTTGCCCCCGAATAATTTGTTTGAAAAAAGACCCCTCGATGCTACCTTTGCCACCAAGATTTAGTAGGAAAAGTCCGTCTTTGATAAAAAGGAACATTTCATGTTAGAAAAAAATATCATTACGCGCTTCGCGACAGCCTTATTCTTTGTTTGCTGTTTTGTGGTATTCGGTCATTCATTAACTGCTCAGCGAGACGCAGTGCCGACCGATGCAGAGACCATCGCGAGAGGAGAGCAATTATTCAGTGAGTGGGCATGTAATACCTGTCACAGAGTTGACCAAAAACTAGTTGGACCAGCTCTTCAAGGGGTTTACGACAGAAGAGATGTTGAATGGTTATACGCCTTCATCAAAAACTCTCAGAAAGTCATTGCTTCTGGGGATGCCTATGCCGTGGCCTTGTATAACGAATACAATCAGCTACAAATGCCAGCGCATGATCTGGAAGATGATCAGATTTTGGCAATTCTAGCCTATGTGCGTGATTACGAGGAGAATCCTCCGGTTGAAGAAGTAGTTGCTGCCGATTCAGCAACAGGCGATGCCGCTGCATCTGGTGGAGGTATTCCTGCTACCTATCTGAATGTCATCATCGGTGCGTTGATCGTTATTTTGGTCTTGATCTTAATCGTTTTGGTTCTGATCATGGGCGTGATCAAGAAGTACCTGCAGGATAAAAATGATATTTCAGAGGCCGATGCCGAAGTCATCAATGAGCGCTTCGATCTAATGGCCTTCTTTAAAAGTCCTACCGTCATTGGTATTGTGACGTTCTTGGTGATTGCCTTGGCGTCGAAAAACGTGATCGATGGCCTTTACACAATAGGCGTTCAACAAGGCTATGCGCCGAAGCAGCCCATTGCTTTTTCTCACCAATTGCACGCGGGTCAATACGAAATTGCTTGTCAATATTGCCATACAGGAGTAGAAATTGGCAAGTCGGCTAATATCCCATCAGTAAACATCTGTATGAATTGCCACAGTGCGATCAAAACGGATTCTCCTGAGATTCAAAAACTTTATGCTGCACAAGATAGCGGCGAGCCGATCGAGTGGGTGAGAATACACAACCTGCCGGATCTGGCTTATTTCAATCACTCTCAGCACGTGAAAGTGGGAGGAATTGAATGCCAAACGTGTCACGGAGAGATCCAAGAAATGGAAGTGGTACAACAGCACGCGCCACTAACCATGGGTTGGTGTATCGATTGTCATAGAAACACAAGCCTGAATACCGAGGGTAATGGGTACTATGATAAGCTCGTTGAGTTGCACAACTCAAATACGAAAACACCGATGAAAGTGACGGACATCGGAGGGCTTGAATGCTCAAAATGTCACTATTAATTAAGAGAAGAGAAGTACGATTTCTGATTTAGATAAAATGAAAGAAAATCAAAAGACCTACTGGAAAGGGATCGAGCAATTGAAGAACGATCCTGAATTCATCAAGAAGAATGAAGGAGAATTTCCAGAATACCTTCCGATCAATGAAAACGGAGAAGGGGCTAGCAATCGACGAGATTTCTTGAAGATGATGGGCTTCGGTATCGCAGCAGCTTCTTTAGCGGCTTGTGAGGCGCCGGTGCGAAAAGCCATTCCTTACTTGAACAAACCTGTTGATGTTGATCCTTCTGTACCGAACTACTACGCGTCAACTTATGTAAACGGCGGAGATGCCGTGAGCGTTGTAGTGAAAACGAGAGAAGGAAGACCAATTAAAATTGAAGGCAACAAGTATTCTTCTATTACAAAAGGAGGTACGAATGCCCAGGTTGAGGCCTCTGTTCTTTCACTTTATGACAAAGAACGATTAACAGGTCCTTTGAAAGCTGGTGCCGAGATCGATTGGGAAACCTTGGATAGAGAAGTAACAGCGAAGTTGGCACAAGCAGGTCAAATCAGAATCGTAAGCAATTCTGTGTTGAGTCCTACGACGAAAAAGGCTGTTGGTGAATTCATTGCGAAATACCCTGGTGCTAAACATGTCTCGTATGACGCCGTTTCAGCATATGGTATTTCAGAAGCCAACCGACGCTCTTTTGGTGAGGCGATGATTCCTTCTTACGATTTCAGCAAAGCCAAAACCATTGTGAGTGTTGGTGCTGATTTCTTAGGTACATGGATATCTCCTATTGAATTTGCGAAGCAATATGCACAAACAAGAAAGATCCATGCCGAGCATAGAGAGATGTCTCGTCATTATCAATTTGAATCTAACCTGTCTTTGACGGGAGCAAACGCTGACTATAGAACACCGATCAAACCTTCTCAGGTGGGGCCTTTGGTGGTAGCCATGTACAATGCTGTTGCAGCCAAAGCGGGTGCAGCCAAGGTGAATGCGCAGGCAGTAGGGGATGTTTCCTACATGGCCAAAGCAGCAAATGAACTTTGGGCGAATAGAGGCAAGTCATTGGTTGTTGCAGGATCTAATGATCCGGCCGTTCAAGTGCTTGTTAATGGTATCAATGCCATGTTAGGCAATTACGGTGTAACGCTTTCAACAGAAAGACCGGTACATTTCAGACAAGGTAATGACCAAGACTTAGCGAATTTTGCGAAGGAATTGAATGCCGGAACTGTTAAAGCTGTAATCTTCTTTAACTGTAATCCACTCTATGATTCTGCGGAGGCGGCTGCTATTCAAAAAGGATTGGCAAAGGCCAGCTTGACCGTTTCTACTGCTGATCGAATGGATGAAACGGCTTCTGCAGTGGAGTACGTAGCACCAGATCACCATTACTTGGAGCAATGGAACGATGCAGAATTGAAGACGGGGCACTTCTCCTT
The DNA here is from genome assembly GCF_057219245.1 of Roseivirga sp. YIW32. Lineage (NCBI taxonomy): Bacteria > Pseudomonadati > Bacteroidota > Cytophagia > Cytophagales > Roseivirgaceae > Roseivirga > Roseivirga sp. YIW32. The sequence goes on from NZ_JBXVVG010000001.1 coordinate 457,569, forward strand.
GATTCAGCCAACGATCTCTCCTTTGTTCAGTACCAGACAGGCGCCACAATCATTCTTGAAGTGGGCAGGTCAGGATGTTGAATATTATGCGTATCTGCAGGACAACTGGAGAGCGAACTTCTTCAACAAGCAAAATGACACGACAAATTTCCAAATGTTCTGGGACAAGTCCTTGTTTGATGGAGTCTTTGAGACAGAAGGAAATACAAAAACATATGAATTGGACGAGTCGGCGGCTTCAGCTGCTGCAACCAGTATCGCTCAGAATTACAAGTCTGAGGGAGGACTAGAACTTGCTCTTTACGAAAAAGTAGGTTTAGGTAATGGATCGCTGGCAAACAACCCATGGTTGCAAGAAATGTCTGATCCAATTACGAAAGCCACTTGGGATAACTACTTGACCATTTCCATGAAGGAAGCCAACGAATGGGGCATCGAATTGGACGAGGGAGCGACGCAGCTGGTGGAATTAACTGCTGGTGGACAAACCATTAAAGTACCAGCATTGGTGCAACCGGGTCAAGCAGAGGGAACTGTCGGTTTAGCTGTTGGATACGGAAGAACGAAAGCAGGCCGTGTAGGCAATGAAGTGGGCGTGAATGCTTATCCTATGGTGACCAAATTGAATGGCGCCAACGTGATGGATGTTCTAGCCGGTGTATCAGTGGCTGCCACTGGGGAATCATATCGAATTGCTCAAACGCAGACACACCAAACCTACATGGGCAGAGAAAATGTGATTCAAGAGGCTGTGCTTGCAGATTATCAACAAGATACTTCTGCGGGTAGATGGTCGCCTAAGATCTATAAAGAAGGTGAGTACGTGAAGCCTTCAAAAATTACCCTTTGGAAAGGACACGAGTACAATAACCACCATTGGGGTCTATCGATTGACATGAATTCATGTACGGGCTGTTCAGCTTGTACGGTTGCGTGTCAGGCCGAGAACAATATTCCTGTAGTCGGTAAAGAAGAGGTACTCAACAGAAGAGAGATGGCATGGATTCGTATCGACAGATATTATTCTGCTGCTAATCCTGCAGGAAACAAAAAGGAGCTGGAAGAAGCTTCAGCGAATCCTGAGGTCACCTTCCAACCGATGATGTGTCAGCATTGTAACAATGCACCATGTGAGACGGTATGTCCTGTTGCGGCAACAACGCACAGTACGGAAGGATTGAATCAAATGACATACAACAGGTGTATTGGTACAAGATATTGTGCGAATAACTGTCCTTATAAAGTAAGACGATTCAACTGGTTCAAGTACCACGACAATACGCAGTTCGACAAGAACTCTTCAATGAATAATGATTTGGGTAAAATGGTATTGAACCCAGATGTTACTGTTCGTGCAAGAGGGGTTATGGAGAAATGTACCATGTGTGTGCAGAGAATTCAAGCCGGTAAGCTTTCGGCTAAGCGCGAAGGCAGAAGACCTGAGGATGGAGAAATCAATACGGCTTGTGCAAGTGCATGTCCGTCAGATGCCATCATTTTTGGAGATTTGAACGATCCAACTTCTAGAATTTCACAATCACTTCAGATCTCTGAAAGAAAAGAAGGAGATAAAGTGACCGAAAGAGTAGTCAATGAGGATCGTGCATACCACGTGTTGGAGGAGCTTAACGTCAATCCAAACGTTTGGTACATGACGAAGATTAGAAATAAGGACAAACAAGAAGCTTAATTTTTAAACCGAGATAAAAATGCAAGTTGAAGCAACAGTAAGAAAACCTTTAGTAACGGGTGGCAAGACGGTTCACGACGTGACCAACGATATTTGTCGCCATGTTGAAGGTAAGCCAACAAAACTGTGGACTGCAGCCTTCGGTATCTCCGCGATCACCTTATTGATCGGTCTAGTAGCCGTGGTTACTACACTTTGGGAAGGTATCGGAATGTGGGGTCTCAACAAAACAGTAGGTTGGGCCTGGGATATCACAAACTTCGTATGGTGGGTAGGTATCGGTCACGCAGGTACTTTAATCTCTGCCGTATTGTTATTGTTCCGTCAGAAATGGAGAATGGCAATTAACAGAGCATCGGAAGCGATGACCATCTTTGCAGTGATCTGTGCTGCTCAGTTTCCAATTCTACACATGGGTAGACCATGGTTAGGAGCCTATTGGGCTTTACCATTACCCAATACCTTTGGTTCTCTTTGGGTAAACTTTAATTCACCTCTTCTTTGGGACGTATTTGCGATCTCAACTTATTTCTCGGTTTCATTGGTGTTCTGGTATCTCGGTTTAGTTCCAGACTTTGCAACCATCAGAGACAGAGCAAAAGGTATCAGACGAGTGATTTACGGCGGTTTGTCTCTTGGATGGGATGGCGCTGCTAGAACTTGGTCACGGTATGAATCAGTATCATTGATCTTGGCAGGATTGGCTACGCCGCTTGTGCTTTCAGTGCACACGATCGTATCCTTTGACTTTGCTACCTCGGTTATTCCGGGTTGGCACACGACAATTTTCCCTCCTTACTTTGTGGCGGGAGCGATCTTCTCTGGTTTTGCCATGGTATTGACCTTGATGATCGTGACAAGAGAAACATTTAAACTGCATGATTACATCACCATCGAGCACATTGAGCTGATGAACATTGTCATCATTGTCACAGGATCAATAGTAGGTATTGCTTACATCACAGAATTCTTTGTGGCCTGGTATTCAGGTGTTCCTGCTGAGCAGTATGCATTCTATAATAGAATGCAAGGACCTTATTGGTGGGCTTACTGGTCGATGATGACCTGTAACGTGATCTCACCTCAGCTGTTCTGGTTCAAAAAGATCAGAACATCCATCGCAGCAACATTTATCATTTCCATCATCGTTAACATTGGGATGTGGTTCGAGCGTTTCGTGATCATCGTGACCTCACTGCATAGAGATTACTTGCCTTCATCTTGGGCGATGTTCTATCCGACCATTTACGATATGGGCGTTTATTTATTCACTTTCGGATTGTTCTTTACTGCGTTCTTCCTCTTTGCGAAGTTCTTCCCAGTGATCAACATGGCCGAGGTAAAGAGTATTATCAAATCTTCATCTGAAAAAACTGCTGAATAATGAGTGATGTAAAGAACTATGTCCTGGGTGTATACGATGACGAAGACGTATTGCTAAAAGCCGTAGGCAAGCTACGTGCCACAGGAATTAAAATTCAAGAAGTTTATAGTCCTTTTCCTGTACACGGATTGGATGAAGAATTAGGATATAAACGTTCGAGATTGCCAATTGCAGCATTCATGTTCGGTGTATTAGGGACAACTTTGGCCCTTGTGATGCAGGTGTGGATGTTAGGAGTTGACTGGCCTATGATCATTGGTGGTAAGAATTACATCGCTCTACCAGACTTTGTGCCGGTTACTTTTGAATTGACCGTATTACTCGCTGCCTTTGGTATGGTGGGTACGTTTTTAGTGTCAAGCGACTTGAAGCCTTGGAAGGATCCGAATTTGCTGGACATTAGAATTACAGACGACAAACATGTAATGGCCATTGACATTGCCAGCAACAAGACAATGGAAGCTGCGGCCATTCAAAAAGCACTGAAAGAATCAGGTGCTGTCGAGGTAAATGAAAAATCAAGAGAAGAATAAGCTGACTGATTTATGATCTATCGATTGAAACAAATAGTCCCCCTTTTCAGCATCGTGCTGTTAGGAGCTTGTGGTGCGAGCGGAGATAATCCGGGCAGAGAGTATGCACCTCAAATGTATCACTCTGTACCTTACGAGCCACTGACGCAGATCAAGGACAAATCACAAGGTACTTGGTTGTCGAACAGGGAAGATGGTTTGGGAGAGTTCTATAACTCAAACGAAAACAACCCTTACGCGCAAAACGTACGTCAGCCAGTTGAAGGAACAGTGAGAAGAAATGGCAATGGACTCGATTACCTACCTTACAGACTAGGTTACGATGACATTGAAGCTGCGGCTGCCATTGAAAATCCATTCGAGGCTACACCAGAGATCAAAGCTGAAGGAAAAAGACTTTATGAGCAATTCTGTCAGCATTGTCATGGCGCAGATGGAAAAGGCCAAGGCAAAGTTGGAGTCGTGTATGCAGGGGTGCCCTCGTACTCATCTCCGGCAAAAAGGGATCTATCACAGGGACATGTTTTTCATGTGATCACTCATGGCATCAGAAGAATGGGAGCCCATGGTTCTCAGATCTCTGAGGACAAAAGATGGAAGATCGCACGATATGTTCAAGAGTTACAACAGAAATAACAGGTAAACATTTTTAAGGATGGCAAAAGAAGTTTTTGATTTTAATGCAGGCCTAAAGAAAAAGCTATCGATAGCATTTGTTGTCGGCTTGGTACTGTTATTAGTTGGTGCAATGTTGCCTGGTGGTGAACACGCAGAAGGAGAACACGCAGAAGGAGATCATGTAGAGGCAACTCATGAAGGTGACCATGATGACGCAAGTCATGCAGAAGAAAGTCACGACGAGGGGCACGGTGGTGCCTTAGAAGAGGCCGGAGACGGTGAAGGTGAAGCTAGCCACGGTGGTGGATGGTTCAAACGCTTCAAGATCGATTTTTGGATCAATAATGTGTACTTCACAGGATTGGCCATTATCGGATTGTTCTTCTTTGCCATCCAGTATGCAGCGCAAGCTGGTTGGTCTGCATATATCATACGAGTTCCTTTAGCAATGGCGCATTGGATCGCCCCAGCGGGTATCTTGATGTTGGCGGCTTATTTCTTGTTCGGACATGACATATTCCACTGGACGCACAGTGATCTATACGAGGTAGGCGGTGCGCACTATGATTCCATTATCGCGGGTAAGCAGGCCTTCTTCTTTTGGCCTCTTGAAGGCGGGACATTCCCGATCTTCTTTATTTTGAGAATGGTGATCTTCTTTGGGGTTTGGTACTTGTTATTCAAAAAATTGAAGGGTCTTTCTCTTGCAGAGGATGAGCTTGGTGGAGACAGCTACTGGTTTAAAATGAGAAGAATTTCAGCCGTGTTCCTAGTGATCTTTGCGGTTTCATCTTCCGTTGCAGCCTGGGACTGGATCATGTCGATCGACACACACTGGTTCTCTACCATGTTTGGCTGGTATGTATTTGCAAGCTGGTGGGTTTCTGGCTTGGCGTTGATCACCTTGATCATCGTGTTATTGAAAGAAGCTGGGTACATGCAGCAGGTTACTTCTAACCACTTGCATGACCTTGGTAAATTTATTTTCGCTTTCAGTATTTTCTGGACTTACATCTGGTTTAGCCAGTTCTTATTGATCTATTATGCGAATATTCCTGAGGAATCTGTCTATTTCGTAGAAAGATTCTTATCAGATCATTATTCTCCGTTCTTTTTCGCAAACATTGTTGTTAACTTTTTCCTTCCATTCTTAGTATTGATGACGAGAGATGCAAAGAGACTAAATGTCTTCTTGAAGATCGTTTGTGTGATTGTTCTGCTAGGACACTGGTTAGATTTCTATCTAATGATCACACCAGGTACGTTGGGCGCTGAAGGTGCCTTCGGATTGACGGAAATCGGTATGTATTTGATGTTTGGTTCGGCATTCTTGTTCGTGGTTCTTTCAGCTTTAGCTAAGTTTAACTTAGTACCGAAAAACCACCCAATGTTGGCAGAAGCAGAGCATCATCACATTTAATTAAAGTAGAATAACTAACAAATATGTTCGGTTTTTATATAGCACTAGCAGTATTCTTAGTAGTCGCGATCTTGTTGTTAATCTTCAGGATTACGAGACTAGTTAATGTAGTAAAGGGAACTGGAGAGGAGACTACCCAGACAAGCAATAACATCAATGGTGCATTGATGATGCTTTTCATGGTGCTATTCTTCGGTCTTATGGGTTGGTACTCATGGGCCAACTTTGACGCGTATGAGCCGCCTGTGGCTTCAGAACATGGTCAATTGACTGATAAATTGTTCTGGAGAACCATGTGGATCACATTCATTACGTTCTTTGTGACCAATGTGTTGTTGTTTTATTTCTCTTGGAAGTATCGTTACAACAAAAACAGAAAAGCATTATTCTATCCTCACAACAATCAGTTGGAGTACATCTGGACAGGTGTTCCGGCGATTGTGTTGACTTGGTTAGTGATCTCTGGTTGGATGGCATGGGATGGCATCATGAGTGAAGCGCCAGAAGATTCAGAACAAATTGAGATCATGGGATACCAGTTCGCTTGGTCATTGCGCTATGGCGGAATGGACAACCAAGTGGGTGACTATGATTATCGCTTGATCGACGCGGTCAATTCGCATGGTCAGGATTTTTCTGATCGTGCAGGATTTGATGATTTTCAATACAGAGACCTAGTGATTCCTAAAGGGAAGCCGGTCTTGTTAAAGATCAGAGCAAGAGATGTATTGCACTCTGTATTCATTCCTCATATGCGAGTGAAGATGGATGCGATGCCAGGTATGCCAACGCAGTTTTGGTTCATTGCGAACAAAACAACAGAAGAGATGCGAATTGAAGAGGGAAATCCTGATTTCAATTATGAGTTGGCGTGTACTGAGGTTTGTGGTAGAGGTCACTTCTCTATGAAGAAGAATGTGATCGTTCTAGAGCCGGAAGAGTACGAAGAGTGGAAAGCAGAACAAAAATCATGGCTTTCTAAGAATCCTGAATATATGAGTCAGGTACCTGATAATTTGAAGGAGTTGGCAGTTGTCACTGCAGGAATCAACGAATAAAAAGATTTAATTAAGCTATGTCTACAGCAACAGAAGCAGCAGTAATTGACGCACACGTGCACGAAGAGCATCATGACGAGCATCACGAGCAGTCATTTATTACGAAATATATTTTCTCAACAGACCATAAAACGATCGCCAAACAATTCCTGATCACAGGGATCTTTTGGGCATTTATTGGTGCAGCCATGTCTGTGATCTTCCGATTACAGCTCGGTTTCCCGGATGCTGATCTAGGATGGTTAAGACCCATCTTGGGCAAATGGATTCAAGTAGATGGAAGTTTAGATCCAAACTTCTATTTGGCTTTGGTAACGATGCACGGAACCATCATGGTATTCTTTGTATTGACAGCAGGTCTTTCGGGTACATTCTCGAATTTCTTGATCCCATTACAGATTGGTGCCAGAGATATGGCATCAGGTTTCATGAACATGTTGTCTTACTGGTTCTTCTTTGTCTCAGGAGTGATCATGTTCATTTCCTTGTTCATTGAAACAGGGCCAGCCTCAGGGGGTTGGGTTGTTTATCCACCTTTATCGGCCTTGCCGCAAGCAATGCCAGGCTCCGGTTTGGGTATGACTCTTTGGTTAGTGGCAATGGTGTTCTTTATCGCATCTTCTTTGTTAGGCGGTATTAACTACATCACCACTGTGATCAACCTAAGAACAAAAGGAATGACCTTCTCAAGACTGCCATTGACCATTTGGGCATTCTTCTTGACAGCGGTTATCGGTCTTTTGTCATTCCCTGTGCTATTTGCTGCAGCCTTGTTATTGGTGTTCGATAGAAGTTTTGGTACTTCTTTCTATTTGTCTGAAATCTACATTGGTGGTGAGGCATTATCGAACGTAGGTGGTAGCCCAATTTTGTATCAGCATTTGTTCTGGTTCTTGGGTCACCCTGAAGTATACATCGTATTGTTACCTGCATTAGGTATTACATCCGAGATCATTGCTACAAATTCGCGTAAGCCGATCTTCGGTTATAAAGCCATGATCATTTCAATGATGGGAATTACTTTCCTTTCATTCATTGTATGGGCTCACCATATGTTCGTGTCTGGTTTGAATCCTTTCTTAGGATCGATCTTCATGTTCTTGACATTGATCATTGCGATACCTTCGGCGGTTAAAGTGTTTAACTACTTGACCACCTTATGGAAGGGTAATATCATCTTTACCCCAGCCATGATGTTCTCAATAGGCTTGGTCTCAGTATTTATATCTGGTGGTATTACTGGTATTTTCTTAGGAAATTCCGCCATTGATATTCAGTTGCACGATACGTATTTCGTTGTTGCCCACTTCCACTTGGTAATGGGTGCGGCGTCAGCCTTTGGTTTATTGGCGGGTGTTTATCACTGGTTCCCAAAAATGTTCGGTCGTATGATGGACAGCCGTTTAGGCTATGTTCACTTCTGGTTGACATTTGTGGGTATCTATTCAGTGTTCTTCCCAATGCACTACATCGGTATTGCTGGCTTCCCAAGAAGATATTATTCATTCACGAACTTTGATGCATTCAGTGGCTTTACAGATCTGAACATGTTCATTTCTGCAGCGGCGATCTTCACTTTCGTGGGTCAGTTGATCTTCTTATTTAACTTCTTCTACAGCATGTACAGAGGAAGAAAAGCTCCAGCTAACCCATGGAAGTCGAATACCTTGGAGTGGACAACACCAATCAATCCTGGTCATGGTAACTGGGAAGGTGAAATTCCACAGGTGTACAGATGGCCTTATGACTACTCGAAACCAGGTGCAGAGGATGACTTCATCCCGCAGACGGTGCCATATTCTCAGACGATGGAATCCAATCTACCTCATGAAAATGATATGATTGCCTTGGAGAAAGAAGAAGCAGCGGAGGAAGTAGTGGTGGATGCAAAAGGCGAACACTAAAGGAAGATTATTTAGACGGTTTTCAGCCGTCACGATCATAGCAGTCTTCTTGCTCATCGCCATTGGCGGTATCGTAAGAAGCACAGGTTCAGGGATGGGATGTCCTGATTGGCCTAAATGTTTCGGAAGTTGGGTGCCCCCTACGGAGGTCGCTCAACTTCCGTCAAACTATAAAGCAATTTATGCTCAGCAGAGGGCTGAGAAGAATATAAAGTTTGTCAACTACTTGAAAGGCCTAGGATTTGATGACTTGGCCTTACAAATAGAGAATGATCCTTCTATTTTGGTAGAGGAAGATTTCAATGCGGCAAAGACCTGGACAGAATATGTCAACAGGTTGATTGGAGCATTAATTGGCTTACTAATATTTGCAACGTTTGTGACTTCCTTGTCTTATTGGAGGTCCGACAAAACAGTAACCGTTCTTTCATTTCTTGCATTTGTATTGGTAGGCGTTCAGGGCTGGATTGGTTCAATTGTGGTAAGTACAAACTTGTTACAATGGATGATCACCGTTCACATGTTACTGGCTTTGGCCATCGTTTGCTTGTTGATCTACGTTTATTACAGATCGAGAAAGCAAATCGAAGCAAAAGTTGCGTTACCCAAAAAAGCTTTGTGGTTAGGAATTGCTTGTTTAGTGTTAACCACGATACAGGTAGTACTTGGTACTCAAGTGAGAGAAGCCATTGATGTTGTAGCTGACTCAGCCATTGCAAGAGCGCAATGGATCGAGGAGCTCGGTGCGACATTTCTTATACACAGATCCTATTCCTTACTCTTGTTGGCTTTGCACGTCTATTTATTTTATGTGCTCATGAAGTCGGTAGCTTTTCAAGCGTTCAAGACATGGATATACCTACTTTTGGGCGTGGTAATTTTTGAAATCGCTACAGGAGCGTTGATGGCGTATTTTGCGATACCGGCATTTATTCAACCAATACACTTGCTGTTCGGATCGTTGATCATTGGGATTCAATATTATCTCGTTTTATTGATCAACAGCAAAAGAGATGAAGTGACTATATAGAAATGATTACAGGAAATTCGACAAATGTTGGACAAATGAGTCTCATCGCTGTTAAAGCGAAGGCTTATGTAGAGCTGCTGAAAACGAGGTTATCGTTTTTGGTGTCTTTCTCTTCAGCTTTTGGCTATACGTTAGCCATGGGAGGCAGAGTCGATTGGGTACAATTGACCATGCTTTTTCTCGGAGGATTTTTGATTTCAGGCGCCAGCTGCACAGTCAATCAAGTGATTGAAAAAGATCTGGACAAGGTCATGAAGCGTACATCTTCTCGACCTTTGCCAACTGAGCGCCTGACGAAGAAAGAGGCCATTTGGTACTCTGTTATAGTAGCTATTGTTGGCTTGTTAATTCTCGCCCAATGGACCAACCCTTTAACGGTGTTGTTGGCAAGTATTTCAATGGTCTTGTATTCATTTGTTTATACTCCCCTCAAGAGAGTAGGACCAATCGCTGTGTTCGTTGGTGCCATTCCAGGCGCACTTCCTCCACTTTTGGGCTGGACAGCAGCAACGGGAATGATCTCGCATGAGGCATTGATCATCTTTGGTATACAGTTCATCTGGCAGTTCCCTCATTTTTGGGCCATTGCTTGGGTAGCGGATGAAGATTATAAAAAGGCAGGCTTTAAGTTATTGCCAGTAAAGGGCGAGAAAGATTTGAAAACGGCTTTTCAGATCATGACCTATACGTTGTTCTTAATTCCATTAGGATTGCTACCGATGTATTTCGGTATCACAGGAACTAATTCGGCTGTTGTGGCGACAGTCTGTGGAGTATTGTTCTTAGCGTCAACGATCAAGTTGATGAAAGATCAATCAAGAAAATCGGCACTAAGGATCATGTTTGGTTCCTTCTTGTATTTGCCGATCGTTCAAATTGCGTTTTTACTAGACATGGTGAAATGATGGTAGAGGATTATAAATTAGTAGACGCACCTGTAGAGCAACCGCTCTCCATGCATCCAAAGAAATTCGCGATGTGGCTTTTCATCGTAACGGTGATCATGATCTTTGCGGCCTTTACGTCTGCTCATATCGTGCGACAAGCAGATGGTGATTGGTTGGAATACGACATTCCGAGCATGCTCTGGATTACGTCGGGAATTATTTTATTGAGCTCAGTATTCATGCAATGGGCCTATGTTGCTGCCAAACGAAATAAGCCGGAACAAGTGAAATTGTCTTTAAGCATTACGGCTTTTTTGGGTGTGATCTTTCTATTTGGACAATTACGAGCATGGGACCAATTGGTAGAAGCAGGAGTCTTCTTTGTAGGAAATCCTGCAGGAAGCTTTATGTATGTGTTTACCGGTTTGCATGCCGCTCACTTAATTTCGGGTATTATCTTTTTGATTTACATGGTCGTTATGGCCTTCAAGTATAAAGTTCATTCTAAAAATATGTTGAACATTGAGATGTGTACCACATACTGGCACTTTTTAGGAGGACTTTGGATTTATTTATTCATATTTTTGCTTTTAAATCATTAACTAACTGATTGTTCTATGGCAACTACTGCTACAATGAGTAAAAGAACCCTTTGGGGTGGAGGAGTAGCGCCTTTCAAGGCGAGCTACGGTAAACTGATGATGTGGTTTTTCCTTTTATCAGATGCCTTTACTTTTTCGGGCCTATTAATTACTTATGCATTCTTACGATGGAGTGCCCCTGCGTATGTGGGTGATCCAAAAGACTTTGTTTTTTCGACTGAATATTGGCCAATCCCTGAAAAGGTATACGAGGCATTCCCTGGTTTTCATGGGGTAGAGCTTCCATTGGTCTTTGTCGGTTTGATGACCTTCATTCTGATCATGTCTTCTGTGACCATGGTATTGGCCGTAGAAGCAGGACATCGAATGGATAAAAAGAATGTAGTGAAATGGATGCTATGGACAATTATTGGTGGATTTGCGTTTTTGAGCTGCCAGGCTTGGGAATGGTCTCACTTCATCACGGGCACAGATACAGCTACAATCGGTGATGTTGTTGTGAACGGAATTTGGAGAGAGAACTATGAGATCTTCGGTGCGAATCTGACGTTTAATCAATACGGTCCACCAGCCTTTGCGGCCTTGTTCTTTTTTATTACTGGATTCCACGGATTCCACGTTTTCTCAGGGGTACTATTGAATGTGTTGATTTTCTTCAATGCAGCCAATGGTGTTTATGAGCGAAGAGGACATTATGAAATGGTAGAAAAGGTTGGTTTGTACTGGCACTTTGTAGACCTTGTTTGGGTATTTGTATTCACCTTCTTTTACCTTATCTGATCTAAAGACTTTTTATTATGGAACAAGCAACTAGCAACATACAAGTACAACCCGCTGACAAATCTGTGATCTGGGGCATATGGAAAGTCGCCTTGATCTTGGCCGTTGTCACAGGAATAGAATATGTTTTCGCCTTTACAATGGACGCAGGGTTTTTAAGGTCTACGATCTTCGTTGCCCTCACGATCGTCAAAGCTTTCTACATTGTCTCTGAGTTCATGCACCTAGGTCATGAGGTAAAGGGATTGATCTATTCGATCATTCTTCCCATGATGTTTATCATCTGGTTGATCGTTGCCTTGGTCAACATGGAAGGCGCAGCGGTAAAAGATTCACGAGGAATTGTGGATTATGAGCCAGCGGGTACAGAACAAATGGATGATGCGAAATAATCAGCACAAAGAATAAAAATTCAAATCAAGTCAATCCATTGGCCTGATTTTTTCGTTTATAGCCCATGAAGAAAAAAGCTCTTTTTCTGTTTTTATTGTTACTACTCCCCATTCTGGTTTTCCTTTTTCTCAAAGGATTCGGAAGGAATGAATTCACCATCCCGGTTTACTATGAGCAAGGAGTTGGTGATAGTTTGGATACACCCTGTTTAGATAGGGCCAAACATCAGTATTATGTAAACTCTCCATTCGTTGAAGATGGAAAGCTAAAGATCATTCATTTTGAACGAGTGGATGGTCCTTTGACATTGTTTCGTTTAGAGGAGCTGGAGCGCGTGCAAGATGTTTTTGGTGATGACCCTGAAGTGGAATTGATCACTTCTGTGAACACCTCCAGCATGGGTGTACAAGAAATAGAGGATTATCAGAGTAGAGTGTACTTTGAAGATAAATTCTGGAAGCGGCAGGCCTTGGATTCAATGGCCTGGGCTCGATTGAAATACTGTGATATGGTCATGTCTAATTTGGATAACCGTGTGGTGCTATTGGATAAGGAGAACAAAGTGAGGGGGTATTACAATATTACCGAGCGGGACGAAACAGACCGATTGATCTTAGAGTTACGCATATTAAAAACTGAAATTGTAGAGTAACATGGCGGAGGTGTTAGCAAGCAAAAAATCAATGCTATGGATAAGGATATTTTCCATAGCCATCCCAGTAGCGGTGGCAGTACTTTTAGGCTTACCCACAAAACTGGATTTAGGTGATTGGGTCTATGTATTGCCTGATGTGATTGGGGTGATCAATACCTTGACGGCTATAGCTTTGGTAATGGCACTAATAGCGGTCAAACGAAAGAACATTGAGCTGCACCGTAAATTTAATGGCTTAGCTTTCCTTTTAGGTGCCGTATTTCTGGTTTGCTACGTTTTGTACCATGCGAGTGCAGAGTCTACACCATATGGAGGTGAAGGGGCGATTAGGTATGTGTACTACACCCTGTTGATCTCTCACATTGTCTTGTCCATCGGAGTGGTGCCGTTGGTGTTGCTGGCTTTCTTTTATGCCTTGAATGGCATGATAGATAAGCATAAGCGGATCGTGAAGTATACTTTCCCTATTTGGCTCTACGTATCTGTAACAGGAGTTGCTGTATATTTAATGATCAGTCCTTATTATGTACATTAATGGGATAGATGCTTTTTGAATGTTAACTTTGAACAACATGAAGAAGGGGAGAATAGTAATATTATCCATCATTGCTTTGGTGATGATCAACGTCAATGCCTTGGCACAATGTGCCATGTGTAGAGGTTCGGTTGAATCGCAGGTGAGTGCCGGTGACACTTCGGTGGCAGCGAACTTGAACTTTGGTATTCTCTATCTCTTTTTTACACCTTATCTGGTCGTTGGTGTGATCGCACTGTTATGGTATAGAGCAAGTAAACGTAATGTCAACAAGATCCAAGCTAGGCGCAATTTTGCAGGGTAGATGCCCGCAATGTAGAGAAGGTAAACTTTTTCAATTCGGTGCTTACAATTTAGACAAGTTCACTAAGATTCATAAGCAGTGTCCACACTGCCAAGTTAATTTCGAGAAAGAGCCACGCTTTTTTGATGGAGCGATGTACATCAGCTATGCACTATCTGTCGGTCTTTTCTTGGTCTCAGCTTTTCTGATCTATTTCCTTTTTCATCCGGTCAGCGAAAACGTCTATATGATCGCGATCATCTCGGAGGTGGTCTTACTCTATCCGATCATGTTCCGCTACTCGCGTATTTTCTACCTCTATGCCTTTGGGGGAATGAAGTATAAGGGGAAGTGATTGTGCGATGTGCGACATGCGATAGATAAATTGAAACGTAAGCGATAAAGTTGATCTTGCCTTGATACTCTTAACCACTGTTTGTGAGTGACTACTGATTTATGTATAGGAGTTGAACAGAGGAAGGTTATCACCAATAAGGGTGGTGTATAAAGGAAGTGACTAATATGCAATTCGTGATTCGCTGTACGCCCATCGAAACAAAAATCAGCTGATCTCCCGATTAAACACCAAGGCTTTGGCTATCCAGAAGTCGAGGTCCTCTTCCAGGTCGAATCCTTCGGCATCGATGAAAAGAAAACCGCGCATGACCCTACCGGTGAAGTCCATGGCTTTACTTCCTTTTTGAAAGATCAGTTGGTCGTGGTTGGCTTTGCCTACGCGCACCATCAATCGGTCTTGCCCGGTTTGTTTGTCTATGTCGAGGCCAACGCACATCTTGTCATTGACCATAAAGATCAAGCCGCCCATCATGCGCTTCTCTGCTGTGATGCCCGCCTTGGCTAATTTTTGGCGGATGCGCTCTGCTTGGTGTTCGCTAAAGGCCATTTTCTTTTTGAATTTGCGTGCCGTACTGAATTTACAAAAAACTTCAATGTCATCTATAAGCCGCGGTTGGTTTGCTTCAACAACCGCTCAATCGTGCGGATCCTTTTTGACCATCAAGGGGCTCTTATATAATGCTCTAACGTCAAGCACTTGGTAACAAAACTTGGCCGGTTTCTTGCTTCTTAGGTTGAATGTGTCGCTAGCACGTAAATAATTGTTAGATTAAGCATTGGCTTATACATAGAGATACTTGATCATAAACGCTCAACTCAGAACGCATCGCTGGATCATTGCCTGCATCTTTATTCTCATCATTACCGTGGTGATCGATGAGGGTATTTTCTCTGATCAAAAGAGAAGAGTTGACCCGCAAACCGCCATAACCGAAAACTTACACCGAGAACTGAGTCGCTTGGACGAGCATTTGCAAGACATCAGCGTCACAGCCATTGTCAGCCTCGATCGCTTGTTTAGCCGTTTTGAAACCGACGAGGCAATGCCATTTTTCTTGTTTGAGAATGGTGAGGTCATTTACTGGAGCACCAATCGTTTTGTACCCAAATACGGCACACTGACAGGCACCTACCTCTATAAATTTCTAAGTTTAAAAAGTGGGGAGTTTGTGGTAAAGAGAAAGGTTATCAATAGTGCGGAGAATCGTGTGATCGAGATCTTCACGCTGCTGCCACTAACGTCCAGCACCGCCATTTCTAATGATTTTGTTGAAAATGGTATGAATGCACGCATTTTCGGAAGGTCGCGATATGCCTTGTCGACCGATGCAGCTAGTGATAAAAAAATCTTTTCTCCTGAAGGAATATTTCTTTTTTCATTTGAAGGTAGCCCCCTAATGAAGATCGATTATCCGGTGTACGACTACTTTATTTTGCTGCTTTACCTGGCGGCAATTTTCTTCTTTTTACGCGCCGGTTATCACTATGCCCATCAGATGGCAGTACGCAGAGGAGTGTTCTCAGGTGCGGGTTTATTGGCTGTCTTTTTGATCCTATTCCGGTTTTTTAGCGTTTATTATGAATTTCCGCTGAGCATTATTGATTGGCATATATTTGACCCTTTTGATTATGCTGACGGCATTTGGCAACCTTCTATCGGTGACCTATTGCTCAATGTTTTGACGTTTTTAGGCTGGGTCCTCTTTCTATTCGTCCACAGCAATCAAAAGGTTCGGCAGCTCAAAGACCTCCATCTTATGGCAATTGGTTGTTTAGCGCTGGTATTGACACTTCATTTTGTCTATCAACTGGAATCCATGATCATCAATGGCCAATGGTCATTTGATGTGGCAGAGGAGATCGGCTTTTCTGTTTCGAAGGTCTTAGGGTATTTCGCTGTTTTTATCAATGCCACCTTACCCGTCATGATGATCCACTTGTTGCTTTTGAGGGCTGAATTCTCTCCTAAAAAGAAAGAAATGATTCTAGGGTTTGGAATTGCCGGTGGGCTAGCCCTATTGGTTTTTGCTTTCACTTCAATTTCAGCGATCTGCATTATCGGGTTACTTTTCCTCTATTGCGCCTTGATCCTACTCTTTGGTTTAGCTTCGCAATTGAGCAAATTGAACTACAGCTCTTTTCTTCATCTATTCTTGTCATGTTTTATTTGGTCAGCCATTGCCTTGGTCGTACTGAATGAAACCGTTGTGGAAGAACTCAGGCTGAATAAAACGGCCTTGGCCATTGATCTACAATCCGAGAATGACATCACGGCAGAATACCTGCTCAATCAGGCAAGACTGAGCATAGAAAGTGATATCCTAATTCAGAATAATATCTCTAACCCCTTTTCGCCTAAAGATTTGATCGAACAAAAGATTCGAAGAGTGTACCTCGGCGATTACTTTGATAAGTATGAGATTGAAATTCTCTTGTATAATGGTAACGGGAAGCCGATCAATGCCACGGCCGTTGATGTCGATGTGTTGAAAGAGGTCTACGCGATCGAGGAAAATCAAACGGAATTTGACTTTCTCTACTTTTTGAATGACGATTTCCCGCAATCGCTTAAGCAGTATTACCTCTTCTGTGAGGTGAAGCGGTACGGCGCTTTGATCGGGTATGTTGTGTTAAAACTAGACCGGAAACGACAACTCAATAACAGTATTTTACCTCGATTGCTGCTTGATGAGGAAGCAAGTCTCAACCTAAAGAATGACCTGAGTTATGCTTTTTTTAAGAATGGCACTATCGAAGAGCAAAATGGAACCTTTAACTACAGAAGGAATTTTAATGCTCAGCTGCTGGATGAGGAACCGGGAGAACTTAGGGGTGCCATAGAAAATGGGTATTCCCATACCGTCTTTGAGCTGGCAGAAGAGAATACACACTTGGTCATTAGTAGCCCGGTCTACCCTTTAGCCTATAAGGTGACCAATTTTTCCATCTTCTTTCTGTTCATGATAGCCCTCATCATGACCATTTTTGGTTTGATCTCTTTGCTTATCAATGCGCGAAAA
This sequence comes from Roseivirga sp. YIW32, assembly GCF_057219245.1. Lineage (NCBI taxonomy): Bacteria > Pseudomonadati > Bacteroidota > Cytophagia > Cytophagales > Roseivirgaceae > Roseivirga > Roseivirga sp. YIW32. The sequence goes on from NZ_JBXVVG010000001.1 coordinate 474,718, forward strand.
GAACAAACGACGATTTCAACGAAGGTTCAGATTTTATTGAATTTTGCTTTCTTCTTGCCATTGATCACGGTAAGTATCATTGTACTCCAGTTGGTCAATGAAACAGTTGAGGAAAACCTCGAATCGAAGTACCTGAATACCACTCGCAGTGCAGCTGAAAACTTGAGCAACCCACTTTATTATTTCTTGATATCGAGGGAGACGAATGGTGAAGAGATTGAAAACAGGATCTCTGAGATTAGCCAGTATGCTGGTGCTGACATCAACCTCTTCAACACCAAAGGACAACTGATCGCAACGAATCAACGACTCATATTTGACAATGATTTATTGGCACCCTTTGCCAATCCGATGGCAGTGGCGAGTATCATTGAATCGAGCAACATTGGGGAGTTGCAATTGGAGCAGGTAGGCAATATTAATTATAAAGCGACCTATTACGCCATCATTGGGGGCGATACCAGAGAATTATTGGGTGTGTTGAGTATGCCGTTCTTTGATTCTCAAGAAGAGTTGATCGATGAGCAGCGGCAAATCCTTTCCAATATTCTGAATGCTTTTACCCTCATTTTTGTGGTTTTCGTGATTCTTTCCTTTTTGGCTTCACGCGTCATTACCTATCCCTTCACTTACCTCACCCAGAAGATCCGCTCAACTACTTTGACCAAGGAGAATGAACCCTTGATCTGGCAGGCTGACGACGAGATCGGCTTGCTAGTTCGTGAGTACAATACCATGTTGTTGAACCTAGAAAAGAGTAAAAAGGCCTTGGCACAAAGCGAGAAAGAAAGTGCATGGAGAGAAATGGCACAGCAAGTGGCGCATGAGATCAAAAACCCACTGACGCCGATGAAGTTGAAATTGCAGCACCTAAAAAGGGTGTTGAGTGAAGCCCCTGCTTCGGAACTAGCCTACGAAAAGCCGATCAATAACCTGCTCGAACAGGTAGATACTCTTAGTGACATTGCCACCACCTTTAGTGCCTTTGCCAAAATGCCGGTACCAGTGAATGAACGCATGGATGTTGGGCAGGTGCTCAAACGGACCATCGGCTTGTTTTCTGCACAAGACGTTCGTATCGACAAAAACATTCCAGCACATCAGCTTTGGATCATGGCCGATGAGAAGCTTTTAGGGCGCATTTTCAACAATCTAATTCTCAATGCCATTCAATCGAGCAAGGCTGATGAACCGGCGCTAATTCATGTAAGGGTAGAAGAATTGCCGAAAAAGGTAAGGATTGCCATAGCAGATGAAGGAAGTGGAATACCTGAGGCCATCAAAGACAAGGTGTTTATTCCTAAATTTAGCACGAAGAAAGAGGGCTCGGGCATAGGTCTTGCAATTGCTAAACGTGGGGTAGAACATGCAGGTGGGAGTATATGGTTTGAGTCTTTCGAAGGTAAAGGCACAACCTTCTTCATTGAATTTCCACTAATTGATTGATCGTGGAGCTAAAAGCTCGTCAAGTTTTTATTTTCAACCTTGCGTTTCTGTTCGCCTACGCCTTGAGTGGGCAAGATTGCAAATGGATCAAAACGACCGGTGGGCCACAAGTACTTGATTCCCTTACCGTCTTACCTTCTTCTATTTCCTTACCCAAAGATGAAGCCATTCGGTTTAGCTTCGATTTGGAAACCAATACGATCACGTTTCAGCAGCCAACAGTAGATTCCGTCTACGTTTGTTACCGAACGCTTCCTTTTGACCTCCATAGTCCGAGAGCAAATAGAACCTTGGCCGTTTATGATTCGACCGCTTTATTCAAGGATGCACTTCGTTATCAGGAGGCGCTGGTGATTCCTAAAAGAGAAGAGATCTTTAAAACGAGCAACATAGTGAAGACAGGGAGCATCAGCCGTGGGGTCTCTTTTGGGAACAGGCAAGACGTTTTTGTGAATTCTACCTTGAATTTACAGATGGAAGGGCAACTATCGGATAACGTGAATCTTCGGGCGGTCATCACGGATCAAAATGTGCCCTTCCAGCCGGAAGGAAACACCCAACAATTATAGGATTTTGATAATGTCTACATTCAGCTATACAACGACAATTGGTCTGTGAAGGCAGGAGATGTGGTGTTGGCCAATACAAAGTCTAATTTTTTACGGTACTATAAGAACGTTCAGGGTGGGCAGTTTTCATCAACGTATGCATTAAAGAATGGCTTTAAAGCTGAGACATCACTCGCAGGTTCGGTAGCAAAAGGACGCTTTGGGTCGGTAAGTGTTCAACCCATTGAAGGGGTCCAAGGGCCTTACCGCGTGCAAGGGCCAAAAAATGAGCGTTTTTTGATCATTTTGGTCGGTTCTGAGAAAGTGTTTATCGATGGTAAACAGCTAAAACGAGGGTATGATCAAGACTACATCATCGACTACAACCTTGCCGAGATCACCTTTACCAATCGAGTGGTCATCACACAGTTTACACGAATACGGGTCGATTATGAGTTTTCAGATCAAAACTATAGCCGTTTCATTTTTCAGGCGGCCCATCAGCAAAGTAATGAGCGAGTTTCCTTTGGCCTGCACTATTACTCTGAAAAAGACAATAGAGTGCAGCCGCTTGCCTTTGACCTAAGTGAAGAAGAAAAACTAGTACTTGCTAATGTTGGTGACGACCTAGAGAATGCCTTTACCTCAAGGGTGGATAGTGTTGGGTTTACCCAAGACCTCATTTTATACCGAAAAACTAATGGTTTGGATGGACAAAATCAGGTTTATGAGATTTATGAATATTCAACAAACCCTGATAGTGCTTTTTACCGCGTAGAATTTTCTGAAGTGGGTCAAGGAAATGGCAATTACATGCTGGCCAATGCCACGGCCAATGGACGCATCTACCAATGGGTTCCACCGGTTAATGGCATTCGACAGGGTCAATTTGAGCCAATTTCTTTATCGAATGCACCCAATCAGAAAGCCATGTTTACAGGTAATTTTGGGCTGAAACTGAGCAAATACGAAGAGGTCAAAACAGAAATGTCACTTTCTAAGAACGACCTCAACTTATATTCATCTTTAGATGCAGAAGATGACAATGGTTATGCCTACAAGGTGATGATGAATTCGGACAATCGGCCCTTAGGTAATTCGGGGACTTATAAGCTCAATGCAGGCTTAAGCTATGAATTCAATGACCGCAATTTTTCCTTCATCGACCGGGTGAGGTACATCGAATTCGATCGGGATTGGAGTTATGATCCGCGTGATTTCACAACCACTTTTGCGGAAAACATTGTCAATGCGGATTTGTCGGTGCGGAAGGACCTGATCAATGGCTTAGATTATCGTTTTGTTTTTCGCAAGCGAGGTGAAGCCGTAGATGGCACGCAACATTACCTCACAGGACAGAAAGATATCGGACGTTTTCGGTTGGCTTTGGATGGTTTTACCATGCAAAATGAACAGGTGCAGAATGATTCTGAATGGCTTCGCTATTCATTGGATGCCTCATACCGAAGTAAATGGCTGATTCCGGGATACCGATACCAAATCGATCGCAATGCGGTGACCAACCGACTTTCCAACGAAGTGATCAGTACGGCAATGAATTTTGAAGAGCATGCATTCTATTTGAAAAATGCCGATACGCTCCAAACCACCTATGGAGTGGAGGTGCAGTTACGAGAAGACCGCTTACCGCTCAATGGTGACTTAGTGGATAACACCCGGTCCGAGACCTATAATTTCTTCTTACGTTCAGCTATTGATCCGAACAATCGTTTGGAGCTTTTATTGACTTACCGCAACTTGACAACCTTGAGTTCAGGGAATGATCAGGAAACCATCATGGGACGGCTCGACTGGAACGCGGCATTTTTCGATCGAATCATTCGATCAGACTTTAGTTATAACCTTTCCAATAGTCGTGAGCTCAGAAGGGAGTTTATTTTTATCCCCGTACCTACGGGTGAAGGAATACATACCTGGCGTGATGACAATGGGGATGGAGTGCAAGACCTCAACGAGTTTTACCTCGCCATAAATCCAGACGAAAAGAACTATGCGAAGATTTTTGTACCAACAGATACTTTCGTTGACGCTTACAATACCATCATCAATTACCGCTTTAATCTGAATTTTCCTCGTACTTGGAGAGATGAAGGAGGCTTTAAAAAGGTCTTAGAGCATTTTTCGAACGTTTCAGCCTGGACCTTAAACTCCAAGATCATCGATGAAGAACTTGCCAATCGGTTATGGCCAACTCAAGTGGCTGAGGAGGACATTATTTCGACTAAAGAAACGCTGCGATCTACCTTGTTTTACAACCGAACAAATACAAAGTTTTCAGCAGACCTGGGATATACGCGATTACAAAACAAGCAATTGTTATTCAATGGATTCGAACAGCGGGTCAATCGTGACATCAAAGCTCATGTACGTTGGGGTATCAACAAAGCACTGAATTTTGATGTCAATTACATAGAAGGAATACGCTCTAACGCATCGGATGTGCTGACCAATCGTAATTATTCAGTAGAAACAGTGACGGTACAGCCGACCTTGGCTTGGCAACCGACAAGCCGCATGCGTTTTGTTAGCACTGTGGCATGGAAAGAAAAGGCAAATACCTTGACCGAATCCACAAACGAGACGGCGAGTATTCGACAAGTGGGTTTAGAAACGCGGTTCTCCAAAGCAGCGACTTCCACCGTGAGTGCAAACCTGAACTACATCCAAATTGATTTTGTGGGAACCGAAACCTCACCTGTTGGCTATTAGATGTTAGAGGCGCTCAGACCTGGCAGCAACCTCACTTGCAACCTCAGTTGGCAGCAACGCATTGGTAGTGGCTTACAATTGGTATTACGTTATGATGGTAGAAAATCGGGCGAGAATGATGCCATCCATTTGGGGAGGGTGCAGGTCAGTGCGTTGTTCTAGTCAGATGCTTTTGAATTTACGCATCATTTTATTCGCAAAGACAAAATCTTCCAGCTCTTCCACTCCGCTATGGATGATCTCTTCATTGGTTCCTTCCCATAGTTTCCGTCGATCACAAATGAAGATGATATGCTCACCGATCTCCATCACGGAGTTCATGTCATGCGTGACGACCATGGTGGTCAGTTGATACTCTTCTGTGATCTCTTGCAGCAATTGATCGATCTTGATTGATGTCCTTGGGTCTAGACCGGAATTGGGTTCGTCGCAAAAGAGGTACTGTGACTTATTCACGATTGCTCGGGCAATGCCTACGCGTTTCTGCATACCTCCACTAATTTCTGAGGGCATTCGTTCGTTGGTGTTTTCGAGCTTCACGCGTTTAAGGACTTCATTGACGCGGTCAAGCTTTTCATCTTCCGGCATTTTGGTGAGAACGTCCAACGGGAACTTCACATTTTGCTCAACGTTCATGGAATCGAACAAAGCACCACCCTGAAAGAGCATACCGATCTCTCTTCGGATCTCTGTTTTCATGTCGCGGTCGGCAGTGATCAAATCACGGCCGTCATATAAGATCTCACCGGAGTCCGGCTTAAAAAGGCCAACGATATTTTTGAGCAGCACACTTTTTCCTGATCCACTGGCGCCAATGATCAAATTGGTTTGCCCTTGCTTAAAAATGGCGTTGATGTCGGTCAGGATGACCTTTTCACCAAATGACTTCGAAAGATTTTTGACTTCTATCATCTGACCAAAAGCAATTGCGCTAAAACAAAATCACTAAGTAAAATGGCAATACAACTCACGGTCACTGCTTTTGTACTCGATTGGCCTACTTCCAATGCCCCACCTTTGGTATAAAACCCCATGAAGGCAGCGATCGAGGAGATCAGGAATCCAAACACGACCGATTTGATCAGCGCAAAATAGACACTGAATTCGTTGAATGAGGTTTTCAGACCGGTGAAATAATCTGTAGGACTTAAGGCACCGGCTACTTCTGCTGCAAGATAGCCACCTGTTATGGCAAGAACGCCAGCCAAGATGACCAAGAAAGGATACATGAAAACAGTGGCTAAAATCTTGGGGAGCACCAAGTAGCTGACGGAATTGATTCCCATGACCTCAAGGGCATCGATCTGCTCTGTGATGCGCATGGTTCCTAAGTTTCCAGCTATGCTTGAACCTACCTTGCCGGCAAAAACGATGGCCGTGATGGTTGGTGCCAATTCCAAAATGGTCAGGTCTCTAACGACCAAGCCAACAACTGACTGAGGAATAAATGGGCTCACTAGGTTGTAGGCTGTTTGCACGGTTGAAACCGCCCCCATGAAAATGGACACAATACTCACGATCACAATGCTGTTGATGCCGATGTAGATGCATTCGTCCAGCGTAAGTCGCAAGTAGGTCTTGAACGATTCCCTGTTTTTAAAAAGGGCTCCTAAAAATAAAATGTATTGACCAAGTCTGCTCATACTCGCTACTCTCTGCAGTATACTGGAAAAATAAGAAAACTATCTCCAAAGGTTCCTTCCTGAAGAAAAAACATTCATTAGGTTTAGTTTATTATTCTTTTAAACTTTCATTTATGCGGAAACTTGCAGTGATCAGTAGCGGAACCAAAGGCATTGGTAGGGCAACGGTAGAAAAATTTTTCAAGAATGGATTTGACGTGGTGACCTGCGCGCGGTCAGAAGAAGATTTGAGGTCCTTAGCCATTGAAATGGAACAACTAGACGAAGGAGCACTATTCACTCGTGCTACCGACATGTCAAAAAAAGAGGAGGTTATGACCTTTGCTCAAATGATCAAGGAACTTCAACGCCCAGTGGATGTACTAGTCAATAATACAGGGCTGTTCATTCCCGGCGCTGTACATGAAGAGGCAGATGGCAGCTTGGAGCAAATGATCGAAACCAATTTGTACAGTGCCTACTACTTGACAAGGGCCCTGATCGGATCGATGAAGGAGAGAAAGGAAGGGCATATTTTCACCACTGGGTCTATTGCCGGAATCCAGGCCTACGACAATGGAGGTTCCTATTCTATTTCGAAATTTGCATTATTGGGTTTCACAAAGGCCATCAGGGAAGAAATGAAACCACATGGTGTTCGTGTGACGTCTATTTTACCGGGGGCTACGTTGACCGCAAGTTGGGAGGGTGTAGAGCTTCCGGTAGATCGATTTATGAAACCGGAAGATATTGCAGACGCCATTTATGGAGCACATGCACTGTCGAAGCAAACGGTGGTGGAAGAGATAGTGCTAAGGCCACAGCTAGGGGATATTTAGTTAATTGTATCAACACTGTCTCCTTTCGGAAGGGGCTAGGGGGAGGATAATTGTTTTCGTTGATGCTTTCACTTTTTGCAATGGTCTCAGCGAGACGCTAAGACCAGAGGGTTCTAAAAAAGGCCCACCATTTACGACCAAATGGTAGACCTTTCTAGGTAATTTAATGGATAGAATACAAACTTTATCAATAAGGCCAATAGTAGGGTGACGCTAAAGAAAAGTACTTGATATTTAATTCTGTCCTTCTCCTTAGATTCTATAGCTAAAGTAAGGTAGTACAAACTCCTGCCAAGATAGATTACTAAGATGATGTTCAATATATATTCGAAATACATGATGTTTCTTTTTCACTAGTCTTAGCGTCTCGCTAACTTGATATGCTCAATGCTTTGGATAGAGTAAGAATCTGATTGATAAGGCAAGTACTAGACTTATGCTAAAGAAGAGTAATTGCAATTTAATTCTGTCTTTCTCTTTTGATCCAATGGCCTTGATTAAAAAGAACAGCATTCGTCCCAGATAGATCACAAAAATGATGTCGAGCAAATGATAGAAGTTCATAATGTGCGTTTAAATTGATTATCTAATTTAAAAATTTCGCTATTGAACGCATAATACCTTTCCCTTTTAAGGCGTTCCACTTGTTCCAAAATCCTTGATCCTTCTGAAAAACCTCCTGCCAATTCTAACTTTTTAAGCCTATGGAGGTTACCTTTGCAGCCGAAAGAAAGTCATGAGCGATTCTAAGAAATACTGCAACAGTCTCACCCAATATTCAAGAAGAAAGACCATTCCTGTGAAGGTGGGCGATGTGGTGATCGGTGGCGATAACCCTATTGTTGTGCAGTCCATGACGACAGTGGATACCATGGATACCATGGGTACGGTAGAGGAGACACTGCGCATGGTGGCTTCAGGTTGTGAATTAGTGAGGATCACTGCACCAAGCATCAAAGAGGCTGAAAACCTTAGGGAAATCAAAGAAGAATTGCGTAAACGAGGTTGTCATGTTCCTTTAGTGGCGGATATTCACTTTACCCCAAATGCCGCTGAGGTCGCTGCTCAGATCGTTGAAAAGGTCAGGATCAACCCGGGAAATTACGCTGACAAGAAGAAATTCGAGCAGATTACCTATACAGACGAGACCTACCAGGCAGAGCTCGATCGGATCAAGGAAAAATTTAAGCCACTGGTTGAGCTTTGCAAGAAGCACGGCACGGCCATGCGTATTGGGACCAACCATGGCTCACTCTCTGACCGTATCATGAGCCGCTATGGAGATACGGCTTACGGCATGGTGGAATCGGCATTAGAGTTTTTGCGTATTTGTGAGGAAATGGATTACGATCAGATCGTGTTATCTATGAAATCGTCGAATGCGCAAGTGATGGTAGAGGCTTACCGCTTATTGGTTCATAAACTGGAGGAAGAGGGCTTAAAACCTTACCCTTTGCATTTGGGGGTAACGGAAGCTGGCGAAGCAGAAGATGGAAGAATCAAATCTGCGGTCGGTATTGGCACCTTACTCGAAGACGGCTTGGGCGATACGGTTCGGGTTTCTCTGACTGAAGCACCGGAATTTGAAGCACCAGTGGCAAGGAAGTTGGTCGATCGTTACATTAGACGCGCTGGGCATGCACCCATAGCAGCCATTGAGGGAAACCCCATTGACCCATTCCTTTACCACAAAAGAGAAACGAGAGAAGTTGCGAATTTTGGCGATCGAAATGTCCCTCGTGTTATTGCAGATCTTTCAGGATTGACCGAGCTTCAAGTCAAAGACCTGAAGTCAGTCGGACACTTTTACTTGCCAGAACCCGACAAATGGCGCATGAATGATCAAGGAGTCGATTATGTCTATACTGGATCGAACCCTTCTCCCTTTATGTTGCCAAATGGGTTAGGTGAAGTCATTGATTATACGGTTTGGAAGGGGCTAGCTGATAGAAAAAGTCGTTATCCACTGTATACGGTGGATACACTAAAGTCTGCCGAGGATTGTTCAGAGGAACTCAACTTCTTACGCATCACGATCGACGAATTTGATCCGGCGGATTTCGACTTGCTGGAAGTGGACAATTTGGTATTGCTCTTGCGTACGACCAATGCGCATGCCATGCCGGCACTTCGAAGATTCATGTTTGAATTGGTGGCGAGAAAGGTGAAAAGCCCGGTTGTTTTTGAGCGGAACTACACCATTGCCGAGCAGGAACAATTCTTGATCGATGCCTCGACAGATATTGGAGGCTTGCTAGTTGACGGGTTTGGCGACGGCGTCATGATGACCGTAGAACCCACTGAAAACATCTTGGCTGAACTAAAGCTTAAGAACGAAACAGCATTCGGCATATTGCAGGCTGGACGAACGCGCATGACCAAGACCGAATATATTTCTTGCCCTAGTTGCGGCAGAACCCTATTCGATTTACAGGAAACAACCGCCAAGATCCGTAAACGAACGGATCATTTGAAGGGAATCAAGATCGGTATCATGGGTTGCATTGTGAATGGTCCAGGTGAGATGGCCGATGCAGATTACGGTTACGTCGGGTCAGGAAAAGGGAAGATCACACTCTATCGCGGACAAGAGGTTGTCAAAAGGAGTGTACCTTCAGCCGATGCGGTCGATGAATTAATTGAAATCATTAGAGAAGATGGCAACTGGTTAGAACCGGAAGTTGTTGAATTATCAAACGCATAAGCATGGAAGAGCAGCAGAAAGAGCAAAAACAAGAAAGAGTAAAGTTAACAGCAAAAGAAGCGTTTGACTTTGGTCCGGTTTTCGAGTACTTCTTTCGAAAGAAAGATCCTAACAGACCTTCGAACTTCAATTTGAAGATGATGCACGGCATCAACAAGATCTCGATCATCATGTTCCTGATCGCTTTGACGGTGATGATCGTGCGGTTTATTACTCGTTAATCAAACTGTTTAAATCCAATATCTAAGTATTCCAGTTGCCAGAGCTCTTCGCTCTGTTTCAAATGCAACTAGCCAATAATTGGAGTTTCTTTGTTAACCTTAAATAGTAGGTAGGCATTCTGATTAGGGTTTGGAAAGAAATTGAATTGATTAATGGGTTCTCCATTTTGTTCCTCTTTCAAAAACAAGTGTACTGTAGAATCGTCAAACTGACCCCATTTTTCAGACCTTATGAGTATTTCTTGATCTGCAAGAGCCATGGAGACAACTCTGTTGGGTCCTCCCCAGATCTCCATTATTCGACCATAGACTTCTATTCCCGGATTCCTTAAAATGACCTTGGCATTATACCTCAAGTAGCCTGAAGATGCTCGGAATTCCTCATAAACAACCTGAAGGTCCTTAGTGCCATCGCCATCGATATTTATTTGGTCGCTAAAGGTTTTTGAGTTGATCTCATTAGTATTGGTTTGTCCCACCAAAGTCATTTCTGATTTATCGAAGGTTTGGAATTCGTCAATGCTTGAAAGATCCCCTACAATGATTGACAAGGTAGTTTCTTCATCATTCTGACATGATAAGCATAGAAAAATTGGAGAAAGTCCAATAAGCGTTAACTTCAGTAAGTGAATAATAAAGCGATCTATGTACATAGATGAATTTAGGGAATTCTGCTTAAAGAAGTCTGGCGTAACCGAATTGACCCCATTTGGTCCTGATACCTTGGTGTTCAAGGTCATGAATAAGATGTTTGCTATTACAGGCATCGACGAATTTGAGTTCATCAATCTAAAATCGACACCAGAAAAGGCGATTGAACTACGGGAAACATGCGAAGGCATAAAGCCGGGTTGGCACATGAATAAAACGCACTGGAACTCTGTATTTACTGATGGAACAGTGAGTGACCAGCTGATCAGGGAGCTTACGGATGAATCCTATGATTTGATCGTTGCCAGCCTGCCTAAGAAAACACAGCAGGAGTTAGCGGAAATCAAGGCACGATCTTAATGCCATAATTATGGAAGCTGTAGTTGTCATGGTCCGACACACTTAATTCTATCCACGCCAAATAGCGTGTGTTTCCATCTTGCATTCTAAAGGCCACAAACCTATTGTCAAGGCCATTCCATAAGCCCGTGGTGCTGCGAGAAGTAGGATCGTAAACACCGAGTGGTGCTTCCTCTACCGAATCCCAGGCGCCCTCTTCAAAACGAATGATATCACCACCATTCAGTGGCACCACGAACCCGTCAGCATTCACCAATACCTCAGCATTTGTTGCTTCATTCGCAGTGGAAATCACCAAACCCTTGTCACCGAAAAAGTCTTGATAAGCCCGCAGGATTAGGTCAATGTCATTGTTTTGGTCCAAGTCCAATTCCCTAAGGTTCGAATGAATATCGTCTCGCTCTATGGTGATTGGGCCCTCCAACCCGAGAAGTCGTACCCCTGCTCCATCATCACCCATGATCAACTGGCGTTGCTCGTCCGTAATGGTTGGACCGTTATCGCTCTCACAGGAAAGGATAAAAAGGCTAACAATTAGTAGGTAAGCGGAGTGGTATAACTTCATTGTGACGTTTTTAGGTTTGCCAATATAACGTTTGTTCCTTGATCGGGTTTTCAAATGGGACGTGTTCTTCTTGGCACTTCTCATACCGTGTTCGGATGGCATTGTACCATTTGGCTTGCATATCCGGGTCTCCCATGAGCATGAGAGGAGGATTGTTGTTCAACCCTTCTTTTAACTTTTTAAAGACATCAACATCTTGCTGAATGAAGGTATCTGCGAACCGATAGAAGATCGGTTTGAGGAACTTGATCCACTTGATGTCAGTATAAATGAACTGCGTTAATTCCGTTGTATGCTCATTGACAGGGGTAAGGGTGGTCATGATCACAATGTCATTTTCACCTACTTTTAGGTGTTCAATGCGTATACCAGGAATCTGAAAACTGATCTCTGTCGTTTGCTCCTTCTTCAAGATCTTATAAGCCGCTGAGTTTTTACTTGGGGCATGCCTGACCATCGTAAAGCCCAAATGTGAGGGGGCGAATTTTTTCGTTTTGAGTTTGAGGTTCGTCTTTTTTCTAAAAAACCAGGACTGATGAACGAAAGGAACATGCGCAGGGTCGATCAGTCCGATGACTGAATGATCAAGTCCGCAATCCATCGTTTTGGCCGTCACCAGGTCGAAGGATTGATTTTCATTCAAAGGGAATTGTGGGAGTAGGGTTTCGTCAAAGTCCTCCGGTTTTCGAATGTCCTTGGGGAGGTAGATCAAGACCAAACCATGCATTTCTTTAAGCAAGTAATAGGGAGCCCTTACTTTAGATACATCAAGTTTCGATTGTGGAGGGAGCGCCGGTATTTTGGAACAAACACCATTGGGTTGGAATCTCCAACCGTGATAGCAACATTCGATTTCACAGCCGTCAAAAGTTCCATAGGTCAATGGTATGCCTCTGTGAGGACATTGATTTCTCAATGCGAAGGCTTTTCCATCATTTGCACGGCCAAAACAGATCTTTTCCCCGTCGATCTCTTTTTCAATGGTCTTGCCTATTTCCAGTACAGAACTATGACAAGCAACATACCAGATATTGCGTAAATTTTTAGAACTTGATTTGCTCATAATTATGATTGCCTACAAACATACACAATGGCATAGAATGTAGGAAATGATGTAGGTCAGGTATTCTTATTTGATGACCTCTTGAAGAACCTCCAGCTTCCCATCAATCTCAGGCAATTCAGTTATTCCGAGCAGTTTCGCGATCAGAGGATAGATGTGAACATTTTCAAAAGTAGACAGCCGTAATCCTTCTTTAAGCTGCGGGCCATTGGCATAGAAAATGCCCTGCATGTCTTGCATTTCATAAGGATCAAAGCCGTGTTCACCTTTAATGGAGCGGGTTTCGACAATTCCTTCTATGCGACTTGATGAACTCAAATAATGCTCGGTGTTCATGGTGACTATGATGTCACCAATGCGAGATGCATTGCCTTGGTAATGCCATTTTTTAGGGAAATCCTTTCTTAAAAACATCTGATAGCCTTCTTCTCTTTTCTTTAACTCACGGTAGATCTTTTTGATGTTCTTTTGCTCATTCACGTAGAAGTGAGCATGAGCACCATTAGAAACAAATTTATAGTCCGATCTATTAAGGCCGGTTTGTAATTGTTCAATAGAGATGTAGTTGTCAGGGCTTGGTGGAATTTCGTGCATGCCATGGTCACTGACCAAAAGGACATTGATGTCCAGCGGTAAATCTTCAATTCCTTTCATTAATAGCCCAAGGAGGCGATCAGCCTCTAATACCGAGCGTTTAGTGGATTCAGCATTTGGACCAGCACGGTGACCCTCTGAATCGACCAATGAGAAATACAAAGTAATGAATTGAGGCCGCTGCTCAGCAGGTAATTTAAGCCATTCCATGGCTGCCTCAATTCGTGTTTCGTTGGCGATTGCCCCGTCGTAGATGTGGTAGTAATCGGGAAATCTTCCTTTCACCGGTGCTTCGGATCCCACCCAAAAATAGGAAGCGGACTTCATTCCATGTTCTTGCACCAATTGCCATAAGGGTGTCCCTCCATAGAACCGGGCATCCTCGACTACCTTGCGGTTCCCGATGGTGTAGGTAAGGCCAAGGTCGCGATCGTAGAAGCTGTTGTCAACCAAGCCATGGTGGCTAGGGTACAAACCCGTCACGATACTGTAATGATTGGGGAAGGTTTTGCTTGGGAACGAGGGAATGAGCCCTTGGGCTGCTACTCCTTCATCGATAAATGCCTTAAAGTTTGGTGCATCAAATTTTTCCACATAATCATGCCTGAACCCGTCAAATGAAACCAGCACTACGATGGGTTTATCTTCTTTTTGAATGGCAGCGATCTTGGCGAATGAGACATAGCTCAAGACCAACAACAAAATGATCAGTTCAAAATTCTTTTTAAGCACACCCAAAGGTAAGTCGGGATTGATAAAGAAACATCAATCCACGATTATCAAAGCTTTACGAAAAGGTAAATCAGTTAGTCAAAATAGGCGAGGTCAACATCAATAGTGAGATTGGCCTCGTTCATAATGGTTTTAGCGAGTCCCTTCGTACGGCTCATTTCGTATTTAAAAAAGAATTGCATCGTGTGGATCTTACTTTCGTAGAAACTCGTTTGAAACGCAGTGTTTTTATCGTTCAATGCCTTTTGCGCAGCAGCGGCCATTTTTAACCATTGCCAACCCACCACAATGGTACCAAACATGTCCATGAACGGTGTGGCATCAGCTAAGAATTTCTCAAAGTTGCCGGTTTTAGCAATGGGTAAGAGATGTCCCAGGACCTGCTGCACAGTTGCCAAGTTGGTTCCTAGTTCCTCAGCGTAAGGGCTCAGTTCAGGATATAGAGCTGCTGCACCGATGGTTTGCTGCATCTCTTGCGCAAGCAGTGTGAGGGCTTTGCCATTTTCTAAGGTTACCTTTCTCCCAAGGAGATCGAGCGATTGAATACCGGTTGTTCCCTCATAGATGCTAATGATCCTCATGTCTCGATAATATTGCTGTAGAATGAAATCCATACAGAAGCCATATCCTCCCAGTACCTGTAGACCTTGGCTTACGGATTCTAATCCTTTTTCGGAAGGATAGGTCTTGGTGATCGGGGTGAGTAATTCCAATAGCAAATGATAATGATGCTTTTCATCCTCATTCGAGGCGGTTATTTCTTTATCGACATAATACGAGGCTTGAGAGATCAGGGCAGCTGAACCTTCAACAATCGCCTTTTGAAAAAGCAGCATGCGCTTCACATCCGGATGATTGATGATCAAGGTTTGTCCTGCTTCAATGTCTTTTTTACCTGAGGCGTTTAGCTTTCTTCCTTGAGGGCGTTCTTTCGCATAAGCCAAGGAGGCATAGTATGCAGCAGAAGCGATCCCGGCACCCATTCTGCCCGTCGCGATACGGGCTTCATTCATCATTTGGAACATGTAGTTCAAGCCTTTGTGCGCTTCACCCACCAAATAGCCTTCTGCGTCTTCAAATACCAAATGAGAGGTACAGTAACCTCGTTGCCCAAGTTTCTCAAACTCACCTGCTGTGATCACCTGTCTTTCACCTAGGCCTTTCGCCGTTAGCTTTTTTGCGGGCACTACAAAAAGAGACACGCCTTTGGTGCCCGCTGGAGCGCCCTCTATTCTTGCCAAGGTCAGATGAATGATGTTCTCTGCAAATTGATGGTCGCCTGAAGAGATGAAGATCTTTTGTCCATTGATGCTGTAGCTACCATCTTGCTGAGGTTTCGCGGTGGTTACAATGTCTGAGAGCGAGCTTCCTGCCTGAGGTTCAGTAAGGCACATGGTGCCTGTCCATTCCATTTCTAGCATTTTGGGTAGATACGTCGACTTAAGCTCATCATTGCCGAAAGATGCGATCAAATTTGCAGCGCCTGCAGTGAGGCCTAAATATCCGGTCACGTGGTTGTTCGCTGCTTCCATCAAAAAGTACGCGGCATGAAATAGCATACTGGGCATTTGTAAGCCTCCAATTTGTTCTGGGAAGAACGAACTCACCAAGCCTAATTCTGCCGATTGTTTGAAGATCTTTTCAAACTGAGGGTGGATGTGAATTCGCCCATCTTTGAAATAGGCTGGTTTTTCATCCATCTCTTTGATGTATGGAAACAGCTCAGCATCTGAAAAATCTTTGATGGCATCAAGAAATAGATTAGCCGCTTCTTGATCATAATTCGCAAACAGCGGTTGTTCATAAATCTCTTGGGCATTGTGCACATCATGCATTAAGAACTTCAGCGTTGCTAAACTTGCGTAATCGTTTTTCATATCTATTTCTTGCAATTTGGGGCGAGCCCCGGGGTTTCTATCAAATTTCCATTGTCAATATACCAGTCAAACCATTCCCCACCACTACCATCGGCCCAAGTATTGAGATCGAAGCGGTCATTTCCCGATGCATCGGCCATGATGCGGTAGACAGAGAGGGCCTTTTTGCTGGCGATCCAAGTTAATGACTGATTAGGTACACTCTTTTCTGGAAGGGAGGCATTGCTGCAATTGGATTGAATAAAGTAAACGGCATTGGCTTTTTCAGGCGCTTTTCCAAAGACCTTGGCCAAGCCGTCTTCTTCTATACAGACGGCGGTGTATTCATCACAGGCAATACCAAAAACTCGTTTTTCTTCTTCTTTTACAATTCTACTGATGAACGCAGCATGTCTTCCTTGTCGGTTTCGGTCTGCGTAGTGGGTGTCCGTAATGGTGTGCTGAAGCAAGTCAATTTCCAGGAAGTCATTGCCGAGCTTCAGTTTTTCATGGTAGGGGTTAGCAAGCGCCTCTTCCGATTGAATGGTGCCATTCTCCGCGCTGAAATACCATTTCCCAAGTACGGTCATTCCTGCACTTGTACCGCCAATGGCTCCTCGCTTTTTATTGATGTGTCGATTGATGGCACGTTTCATTTTTGATTGCCCCCAAATATTGACGTAGTTGAATTGGTTTCCACCTGCCATCCAAATCACTTCTGCTTTTTCGATCTTGTCAATAACGTAGGGATGGTTTGCTGCTTCGAGGCTGTTGATTACTAAACTTTCCACAGAATTCACTTCGACACCTAGCTTTGAGTAGAGATACTCGTTGTAGCCATCGCTTCCTGAGGCCCGTAAGACCAGCACGTCTCCTCCTTTTGCCTTTGCTAAGAACCATTTCATTGCGGCATCATGCTCTGACCTACCGCCCATCATCGTAATGCCAAAGTCGGGCTGTACCTTTTTGTCGATCGGATTTCCGGAAAAATAGGAAGTATATGGTTCTTGCTTGCTCAATTCTTGGGGCGTTGAAGGAGCCATTTGAACCCAAAGGAACTGGATTAGGCTGATCAAGAGCAGTAGCGGGTTGTCCATCTTTTATCGATTTTGTAATGGGTTTAAAGTAACGGAGCCAATAAGCGGCAAAGCGATTCTTTCAATTTAGCAGGTGTTTTTCTGGCCATCCATTTGTTCAGAACTGCCTGTTGGCAGTCTTTCATGTCTTCTTCAAACTGAGCATGCAGTGTGCTGATCAAGGCTTTATCATACAGGTAGGTATTGACCTCATAATTGAGGTCGAAACTTCTATAATCCATGTTAGAAGTGCCTACCGAAGCAAAGTTATCGTCGATGATGATCACCTTAGAATGGACGAATCCTTTGGTATAAAAATAAACCTCAATCCCCAGACGCAACAACTGCTTTACGTAGCTGAGTGAGGCCGCCTGTACGATCCAAGAATCACTTTGATAAGGAATCATAAGCTGTACACTTACTCCACTTTTTGTTACAGTACTTAAGGCATTCATGATGCTCTCCGTAGGGATGAAGTACGGTGTGGTGATTCGAATGCGTTCCTCCGCCGCATTAAAGGCCAGCAAGAAGGATTCCATGATGCTGGCTAGTTCCCAGTCGGGACCACTGGCATTGATCTGAACGGGTTGTGTTCCCGCAGCTTTAAAGCTGGGGAAGTAATTGGGGCCATCGTTCAACTCTTTACCGGTAACGAATTGCCAACTCAGCATAAATAGAAACTGCAGCGTTTTCACACTTTCTCCTTCAAGCATCAAATGTGTGTCTCGCCAGAACAGTTGATGTTTGCCATTATTTAAGTACCTGTCGTCAAGGTTAATGCCTCCGGTAAAACCGACTTTTCCGTCGATGACGATGATCTTACGGTGGTTTCTATAGTTGATCTTACTAGTGAATGACGGAAACAAAACAGGCATGAATTCATAGATCTCAATACCCGCAGCCCTTACTTTTTTAAAGTATGCTCGTTTCAAACCTAAGGAGCCGACACCATCGACAATGATTCTTACGCGAACGCCTTCTTTCGCTTTTTGCATGAGTAATTCCGTCAATTCACCACCCACATCATCATCAGAAAAAATATAGTACTCCAAATGGATATGTTCCTTGGCCTTGAGAATCGCTTCTTTTACTGCAGGGAATTTTTGTTCACCGTTTTTTAAGATGCGCACCTTATTGTAAAGGGTGAGGGGAGAAAGGTCACGCATCAAAAAGTTGATCAACTTGTGGTACTTGTTGAAAGGTCGATAGTTTTCAGGAATTTCTAAGGGTGTTCGTTTGTCTAGGTGTTGCTCAACGTATTTTTCGCCAAAGGCTTGATTGATCAACTTTCTTTTATTGAAGATTTTCTGTTTCCGTAGGTTCTGACCAAAGAAGAAATAGATGATAATGCCAAGCACCGGCAACAGCAGCAAGAGCAAAAGGTAGGAGTGGGTTTTGAGCGGATTTTTATTTTCTAAGAGCAAGCTGGCTACCGCATAAATCAGCGCTAAGACGTAAATGGGGAAAAGATATACCGAATATTCCTGCCAAAGCTCGAGCATGGATGAATATAGCTATTTGAAGAGTTGCTTCACAAAAGAAAAACCAAAGTCTAAAATAGGAGTGGAGGACATTATCTTGATTTCTTCTTTTAGGCTGGTCTCTTCATCCAGAAACTTGAATACCGCTTGGGCGCCATTTTTCTCAAAAAGATTGGTGAAGATATCCTCACCGGTGAATTTTCCTTTCGTCAGTACATCCAATAAGGTGGCGTCATAGGCTTTGAATCGTTTTTTCTGATGGGGAAGCTCATGATCAGGGGCAAGACCAAGGGCCACGTTGGCTGTCATTTTTTTAAGGATGTGTTGTGCCCGCAGGAAAGAGTAACCTGTGCTTGCTTTAGCGAAACCTCCTAGAATGCCGATGTTGAAGACATGATCACTCACCCGGATATTGAATGGATAATCCGTCATCGGGATGACCCCTGCTTCTTCTTCCATTAGTTTGTACTGCTTTATGCCCAAGCTCGTAATGTAGTTTTCAAGTCTTTGCGTATAGGCCTCCTCCGATAAAAGGGTTTTGTTAAAAACAGTATATTCAACCAAGGCCTGCTGTGCGGAAAGGGGCAGCACATAACCAAATCGACAGTCTCCCTCTTGATCTACAGAAAAGTCCATGTAGGTCACTCTATCCGGATCGAATTGCGGTTCTTTGGTTTCAATGAACCAGCCTTTAAAGTGTTGAAGCACATTATTGGCATTGTTAAAATTCAGCTGCCCGTAATTGATGGTACTATTGAAGACCAGCTCTCCTTTAAACACCTCTTTTTCAGTTCTTATTTCGCCATCAGGGGCAATGGAGATTACTTCATCCTGTATCCATTCGACATTAGGTGTAGCCTTTATCTTAGGAATGAGGTGATCGTAGAAGTCTATTCCACGGATCATTTTGTAGGCATAAGGGGCCAGCGTATAGGTTTGTTCGAAGTGGCTTCCTTTGACCAATGCCTTTGACCAGCGTTTATGAACGAGGTCTTCGAAAAGGTTTTCCTCCTTTTCCCAAAAGCACCAGGTTCTATCATTACGAACTTTTTTGTCCTTGTCGATCACAAGAATTGATTTGTTGCCGTCCTTAAGATCTAAGAGAAGGGAAGTTAAGGTCAAACCCGAAGCGCCTGCACCGGCAATGATGTAATCGAATGATCGCATAGTTCGCTTAAACTTACCACAAAAAGCCAAAAGGAATGATGTGAAGGCTGAACTTTACCGTTCATGTGTTGCTTTTTGTCTTTTCTAGTTTGAGAGACTAAAAATGTTAAATTTACGTCCCTTTTGGGTGAAAATTAACAAAACAACCGTCATTAGCCTGCTTTTAGCGTGCCTGTTCTCGTCGTGCGCTTTGCAAATGATATGTCCTGCATATCAAAGTGCTTTTATTCTGGATGAATATGAGCAGAGGGAGGCCTATTCCCTTTTTACCGAAGTCGATGGGACAGTGGTGTCAAAACGGCCCTATGGTTACAGATTTGATGCTGCTCGAGGCGACACCCTCATGGAAAAGTTTATTTCTGGCACGTCTGGAAAAGGATTTAGGGTACAGAGAGGCCGAGTACATCCCTATAAAAAGTATGGCTTTACCTATGAGGGTTGGAAAAAGGAAAATCTAGTTGCCAAGATCTTCAAAGGCAGAGAAAAACCTGTACTGGAAAATCCTTATCTGTTCGATCGACTCTTCAAAAAGAAACCATTTTACCAATTGGATGGACAAGAAATGGACTTGGTTCACTTCAACAGGACAAGATATGACCGTCTTGTGGCGGAGGTTATTGACACGGCACGTTACCGACAGCTTATGGCCGAATACGATTCCATGCCCCCACCAATTCAGGTGCAGCATGCCCCCTTATTACGCGGTGGTTTTAATGTAGAGCAGGAAGAGTATAACCGTAAATTTGGCGGGTACTTTTTACGAGTGAAGCCTCAACCAAAACCTTCAGCTACTGATCAGGGACAATTGGTAGATTCTACCGCTGCCGATACGACCAAAAGGAAAAAAGGGATATTCGGTCTATTCAAAAAGAAAGAGAAAGAAGAGCAGGAAGACCCGAATAAGGATACAGGTTCGAATGAAGATGCCGTCAGAAAAGAGGACGAAGAATAACCGATCAGTTTTCTCTATTGAAGTAGAAATGGTTTAACTCGTCGGAATTTGCCTCAATCAGATCGATTAATCCATCTTGATTGAGATCTCCTGCAATGATGTCATAAGTTGCAAAATTCATTTCCCCCAAGCTGACCTTCTGCCATTCCAGTCCTTTCCCTTTATTCAGGAAAAGGGTATTGGGCTGTCGTCCATTTGCGAAGACAACGTCCAGTTTACCATCGGCATCTAGGTCAGCAAGTTCAACGGCATAGGATCGGTCGGAGGAGGCATCAATGATGACTGCTCGTGCATAGCTATTTTGTGCATCTCCAAAATAAATGGCATTGGCTTCACCAATGTTTGCGGTAATGATGTCCAGGTATCCATCCTTATCGAGGTCCGCAATTGCCACAGATCGGGTTTCATCTTTTCCAGAACCAAAAGGAATCCGTTCTTGAAAATCTAGGCGGCCATTGTTGAGGTAAATGTAGTTTTGTTGCCCATCTCTATTGGCTAAAATGAGGTCGTTGTGGCCATCTTTATTCATGTCTGCTATGGCGACATCTATAGTAGAATCATCAGCAGAGCCAAAACTGAGTACTTCATCAAAGGACGCATTTCCATTATTCAAACAGATCTGGTTGACGCGTCCTCTATTGGTGATCAGGATATCGATATCGCCGTCTTCATCCATATCGGCTAAAGTGATGTTGCGCGTAGGTGCATACTCGTCACCAAAGGTGCCGTTGCGACTAAAGTTTCCTCGACCGTCATTGAGGTAGATGGCATTGGGCGCCATGTCATTACCCACAGCAATGTCAAGGTCGCCATCTCCGTCGAGGTCAGCCAGTTCAGTAGCATAGGATGTTTCCTTGATGAGGTCTAACGGCATGGCTACAGTGAAGATGCCGTTTCCATTGTTGAAATACACTTGGTTTTGTTGAGGCCAGTGACGACCATTGGCTGCGACAATATCCAGGTCGCCGTCATTGTCAATATCTCCTAAACTTATAGAAGCTGTTTTTTCCTCTTTTGAGCCAAAAATCAGCCGGTCATTCGTCCTGAAACGTTCCTGTGATAGACTGATTGGTGCAGAAAGAATACATATAACTAGGCAGAGGACGAGCTGTTTCATAGCCTAAAGTAGCTAAAAACCATGATTTAAATCATACTTGGGCGTAACAGAGGTTACAGAAAACTTTCCTCGGGATTTCCAATTTTGGACTACCACTTTGGAAAAATATATCACTATGAAAGTAGAACAATTATACACTCAATGTTTAGCAGAAGCCGCTTACTATATTGAATCCGATGGAGAAGCTGCTATCATTGATCCATTACGTGAGGTTCAACCATATTTGGACCTAGCTGCAGAGAATAGCGCAAAGATCAAATATGTTTTCGAAACGCATTTCCATGCAGATTTTGTTTCCGGGCACATTGACTTGGCTGCAAAAACAGGTGCCAAAATCATTTTTGGGCCCACGGCTCAGCCCCAGTTTGATGCTGTAGTGGCAAAGGACAATGAAGAATTTACTATTGGTAAAATCAAGGTCAAGGTCTTGCACACACCTGGACATACCATGGAGTCATCCACTTTCCTTTTGATCGACGAAGAAGGAAAGGATCATGCCATCTTTACTGGAGACACCTTGTTTTTAGGAGATGTTGGTCGACCTGATCTTGCGGTAAAAACCGATTTAACCCGAGAGGATTTGGCAGCACATCTGTATGATTCACTTCGTCTCAAGATCATGCCTTTAGCAGACGATGTCATCGTTTATCCGGGTCATGGCCAAGGTTCTGCCTGTGGAAAGAACATGAGTTCTGATACGGTGGACACTTTGGGTAATCAGAAGAAATTCAATTACGCCCTTCGTCCTGACATGGGTAAGGAAGAATTTATCAAAGAAGTAACAGCCGACCTCGTGGCTCCACCGCAGTATTTTCCAAAGAACGCGGTCATGAACAAAATGGGCTACGATAGTATCGACAATGTGCTGCACCGTGGAGTGCTACCGCTAGATCTGAAAGAGTTCAAACAAACCATAGAAAAGAACAAAGCCATCGTCATTGATGCTCGTCACCAAGATGATTTTGCTAAAGGTTACATTCCAAATAGCCTTTTCATTGGTATTGACGATAATTTTGCTCCTTGGGTAGGCGCATTGATCAACGATTTGCAAACACCTATCGTCTTTATTGCGGAGGAGGGAAAAGAAGAGGAGGTTGTTATTCGCCTTTCGCGTGTAGGCTACGACAATACCTTGGGTTTCCTCAAAGGAGGAATTGAAACTTGGAGCGCAGCTGGAGATCCTGTTTCTACCATTGCAGAGATTGAAGCCGAAGCCTTAGCTCAACGGTTTAATGAGGGCATCAATATCTTGGATGCCAGAAAGCAAAGTGAATTCGAGTCACAGCATGTTGATGGAGCGGAAAATTACCCGCTTGATTTTGTCTGGGACCAATTGGATAAGATAGACAAAAACACCCATTGGTTTGTGCATTGTGCAGGTGGCTATCGATCAATGATCATATCGTCCATCTTGGTATCCAACGGATTCAAACACATTACAAACATCAAAGGAGGCTTTGAAGCCATTCAAGCCACTAAAATTCCTTTGACGTCATTTAAAGAGCAAGTCACTATGCTTTAGTGAACTGGTTAAGTTGATGGTTGAAAGCCCTGTCGATACGCGTCGGGGCTTTCTTTTTTTAAACAAATCGTATCATTCTCCATTTAGTGATTATGCAATTAACCGCTCGAGAGATTGATCGTATCATTGAAATGGCTTGGGAAGATCGCACTTCCTTTGATGCCATAGAAGCACAATTTGGGCTACCCGAAAAAGAAGTCATTAAACTGATGCGCAAGGAAATGAAACCTAGCTCATTTCGAATGTGGCGTGAAAGAGTACAGGGCAGAAGCACCAAGCATAAAGCAAAGCAATCCAGCGATCGCTTCAAGTGTTCTCAGCAAAAGCAGATCAGCTTGAATAAGATCAGCAAGCGTTAATCTACGATGCCCTCATAGATGAGTGCATACAACTCCTCCCAGAATTGATTGTTGCTAAAACCAGCGATTTGGGTCATGCCCGTGAAAACCAGCTGCTCTGCTGGATCGATGAAGAATTTTGTTTGAAATAGCCACTCCATTCATAGGTCCCAGGACTCTTGGGGGAGCGGTTGCTTGGTTTGTCTTGATACAAGGTGAAACCTAAACAGAAGGAACCATCAGGGCTTAGCCGAGCATTCTCATAATCGTTGAGCACTAGTGGCATTTGATCTGTTGTCATCATAGCCAATGCTTTTTCAGACAAGATGTCCCCACCGCCTTCAACAAGGGTTTGAATGAATTTTGTGTAGTCCATTGCTGTACCCGATAAGCCGGCTCCACCAGCAAAAAAGTTCCGAGGTCCTTCAGTTGGGTAGGCAGCAAGCGCTCCTTGTCCTATCTTCTCGGCAGTCATCCATTGCCCATTTACTTTAAACATCACAGGAGTCAATCGTGAGAATTTATCCTCCGGCAAATAGAAATGGGTGTCCATCATACCCGCTGGTTCAAAAACATGTTCGGCGAAATACTCATCCAAGGGTTGGCCTGAGACCACTTCAATCACCCTTCCCAACACGTCCATGTTCAATCCATAGGAAAATCGTTCACCCGGTTGATGGGCTAAGGGCACTTCTGCCAGTCGATCTATCCATTCTTCTGTAGTCCATTCGGGATGCGAAAAGCCGACGTTCATATCAAACTGTTCATAGACCGCCATGAGTTTACCGGGGTTGAAACTGCCGTAAACAATACCCGAGGTATGCGTCAGCAAATTGCGGATGGTCACTGCTTTTTGCACCGGTACGGTGGTAAAGCTCGAGTCAGAAGGATCAAATTCGTCTAGGACCACCATGTCTGAAAAACTTGGGATGTACTGATAAACAGGTGCATCTAATTCGATCAGCCCCTCATCGACCAGCTGCATGATGGATACGCTGGTAATGGCCTTTGTCATGGAGGCTAAACGATAGATATCATCGTTCTGATAAGGCGTTGTTTCATTTATGGCTCCAAAACTCTTATTGAGCACTGTTTTGCCCTCTTTTGCGATGACAAAAGTACCGCCCGGAATGATTCCCTCATTGACAGCTGACCTAATGTAGTCGTCAATTTCTCCCAGTATTTCAGAAGAAAAACCAACTTCTTCAGGTGTGGCGGGTGTCAACCATGACGATTGCTGCTGGCAGGAGGCAAACGAAATAAAGATTAGTACGAGTGAAGCGAACTTTTTCATTAGGCTTTTTTTGAAGTTAAGGATTCAATAGGAATTTCAGGGCAATATTTGCACTTGTTACCGGGGTCTCTTCCATAGGGACATGTCCTGCATTTTCGATTATTGCGACTTTTGCATTAGGAATGCGTTCTGCAAATGTTGTGGCGTTACTTACGGGGATCCACTGATCGTCCGCACCCCAAATGATCAATGTGGGGGCCAAAATTGAAGGTAGTTTATCGGTAATATCTGGATTGACTACACGGGCTCTGTCACGAAAAGCAACGCGATTACCGGCTCTAAGTGCCATGTCGTGGTAGCGAGTGACCAATTCATTAGTGACCTTTCCATCATCGAAATAGACCTCTTTCATGTTCTTTTTGATGAATGACTTAGGAGTGATGAACTCAAGGAGTTTTCCTAAAACAGGATTTCTGGCCAGTTTAAATACGGCAGGGTCCTCGCGGTCATCTGGAATCCCAGAGGCATCCAACAAGATCAACTTCTCCACTTTATTGGGGAACTCTGCAGCAAAAGACCAGGCAATGCCTCCGCCTAATGAATTGCCTGCCAGTGAAAAACGCTCCAATCCGATCTTCTCTACGAACGCATTCAAGAATGCAGTGTAAGCTTCTATGCTGTAATCACGAGTTGTAGAAGGTCCTGTTAGACCGAAAGCGGGCAAGTCAAGGCGAATGATGCGGAACCGGTCTTTGAGCTGCGATGTCCATCCATCCCAAGTGTGTAGGGATGAGGCTGTCCCATGAAGCAAGAGCAAAGGAGGTCCTTCTCCTTCTATTCGATAGTGGACCTTGGTGCCTTCGATCTCGATAAATTCCGAATAGGAATTGGCATACGTTCTCTTTAATTCTTCTACCGATAGATCGGAGTAGAATGAAGTAACCAGTAGAAAGATTGCGACAGCCAGCAGGCCTAAGCCAATATAGCTGAAGGTCTTTTTCATTTGGACAGGTCGAATAGAATTTTGCCTTTTCGTCCTTCTCCTTCCATATGGGCAATGGCTTTTTGCCACTCATCGAGGCTGTATTCTGCCTCAACCGCTGTTTTTAGTTCGTTCTTGGTGAGCATTCCGAGGATCTTCGGTACGATACTTCGACGTTCGTCTCCAGATAAATTCATGAACCAGGTGGTCAGCCAAAAACCTTGAACATGCAGATCTTTGAAGATCAAAAGGCCACTGTTCAAAGGAATGGGTTGTAGACTCAAGAGTCCATAGACCTGTAATAAGCCGCCACTTTGAAGGCAATTCAGCACCTTATCACCCAGTTCACCGCCAACAGCATCGAAGGCTGATTTTGCCATTGCGCCATCGGTCGCTGTTTTAACTGCTTTAAAGAGGTTTTCTGTTTTCTCATTGATAATGGTATGGGCGCCTAAGGCAAGCAATTCTTCTTTTTGCTCATCTCTTCTGACGGTTCCTATGACGTTGATACCTCTTGTCGATGCGAATTGAATCACAAACTTGCTGAAAGCCGAGGCAGCGGCAGTAATGAGTAAAAAGTCACCTTCTTCCAAATCCGCCTTGATCAACATGCCATAAGCCGTTAGCGGGTTGATGAAGGCTTGTGCAGCTACATCATCAGGCAAGCCTGGGGGTTGTGGTATAACCGTATTGGCGGCGACACAAACGTATTCAGCCCAGACACCTTGCTGCGTAAAAATGACTTGAGAACCAACCGGCATCTCGACACCATCGCCACAAGAATCGACTACTCCACAGGCCTCAAAGCCCCCTATTTGGGGCACATGCGGCCTTAAACCATACATGCCTCGAATGAACATGATGTCAGCCGGTACAATATTGGCCTTGGAAACTTTTACACAGATTTCACCCGGCCCGGGCTTGGGTTTATCAATGTCTTTCAGTTGGAGTACTTCTTGCGGTAAACCGATGTTTTCAAATAGGAGTGCTTTCATAGGTTGATTTTTTAATCGTTCTTCTCGTTGGTTTTTCCTTTAGGTGTTCGATCAGTTCTTATCCTGGAGCGATAAAATGTGTCCAATGCTTTAGCTGTTCGATGAGCATGAAAAGGAATTTAACCAATTACTCGTCATGCATACTAAATTAAATCATTTATCTTAGATACCCTTCAAGGAACTCACTTATATGAAATACATCAATCAATTTGATTTGACTGGTAAAGTGGCAATTGTCACTGGCGCCAGTAAAGGCATAGGAAAAGAAATGGCCGTTGCCTTGGCCCAACAAGGAGCTCATGTGGTGGTGAGCAGTCGAAAACAAGAAGCCGTAGATGTCGTTGCTCAGGAGATCCTTTCCCAAGGTTGGCAGGCCTCTGCCTCTGCTTGCCATATGGGCGATGACGACGACATTCGGCGCTTAGCAGAGCATACGATTAAAGCCTTGGGCGGAGTAGATATTGTGATCAATAATGCGGCCGCAAACCCAGTATTTGGTCCAATAGAAGAAGCGGGAGATGAGGCTTTTGATAAGATCATGCAGGTAAATGTAAAAGGGCCTCTTAACCTCGCCAAGTACTGCTTAGAAAGCATGAAAGAAAGGGGCGGAGGAGCAGTGGTAAACATCAGCAGCATCGAAGGCATCACACCTGGACACGGCTTGGGGCTTTATTCTGTGAGTAAATCGGCATTAATTCAACTGACGAAGGTCATGGCGAAAGAATGGGGACCCCATAGCATTCGGGTCAATGCGATCTGCCCTGGTCTTATCAAAACAAAATTTAGCGAGGCCTTAACATCGAACGATCAAATTCTCAAGATGGTCATGAAGAAACAAGCCTTGCCCATGTTGGCTGAACCCCAGCACTTAGCGACCCTTGCACTCTACTTGTCTTCCGATGCTTCTCAGTTCATTTCAGGTGCTGTCATCACCGCCGATGGTGGTTTTACGATATAGAACCTAGAGGTGGGACATGCGTATTGAGACTAGAGCTGATTTCTGATTGACTATTATACTGAAAACCAATATCCAAATGAACCAACTATTTGCTACCGATAAACTCAAGGAGCTCTATCCGAAGATCAAGATATTTGTGGAAGAGGAACTGTATCCCACAGAGTTGCATTTGTTGCAAGACGATTGGTCCGAGACAGCCCTTACTTTAGCTTCTAAGCGCGAAAAGGCCAAGAGTCTCGGAATCTGGGCACCGCATCTATCTGAAGAAGAGGGAGGCCAAGGGCTGAGCATGACGGAGTTTGGTCAAATTTCAGAACTTTTGGGGACCTCAGTAATTGGGCATTACGTGCTGAATTGTCAGGCTCCGGACATAGGCAACATGGAGTTATTGCATCAATTTGCTAATGAAGACTTGAAGGGGCGCTACTTGAAACCGCTCATGGATGGAGAGATTCGGTCCTGCTTTGGCATGACAGAACCTGAATTTGCCGGCTCTAACCCGGTGAACATGGCGACGACCGCTGTTTTTGTCGGAGATGAGATCGTTTTGAACGGGCACAAGTGGTTCACGACAGCTGCCGATGGGGCAACTTTTTGCGTGGTGATGGCGGTGACCGATGCAACCGCAGATCCGTATGCCAGAGCGAGCATGGTTTTGGTTCCAACAGATGCTCCGGGATTCGAATTGGTCAGGAATATTCCGATCATGGGAGATTCAGGGGGAGGTTATTTCAGTCATGCAGAAATTAGGTTGCATGATGTCCGCGTTCCTAAGAACCATCTGATCGGTGAAGTTGGACAAGGCTTTAAGATGGCGCAATATCGCTTGGGTCCGGGTAGGATACATCATTGCATGCGCTGGATAGGGGTTTGTGAACGTGCCTTTGATATGATGTGTCAACGAGCCGCTTCACGTGAGTTGGGCAATGGAAAAAAACTTGGTCATCAACAGACCATTCAAAATTGGATAGCAGAGTCTCGAGCCGAGATCGACGCTTCTCGCTTGCTCGTTTTGAATACAGCAAGAAAAATGGATGAAGAAGGAGCGAAGGCTGCTCGATTAGAAATATCTACCATCAAGTTTTATGTAGCGAATGTACTGATGAAAGTGCTGGATCGAGCGATACAAGTGCACGGAGCATTGGGCATAACTGACGATACCTTACTTTCATTTTGGTATCGGCATGAGCGAGGAGCCAGAATCTATGACGGGCCGGATGAGGTGCATAAGTCGAGTTTAGCCAAACATATACTCAAGGGATACGGATTAAAATAAACGTCACTGCGAGGCACGAAGCAGTCTTTTTGCGATTAAGTAGATCGCTTCGCCCGTTTCACTTCCTCGCCATGACGACAGCGATATGATAGACCAACCAAAAGACATACGCCAGGGAGAGGAATTGAATCTCGAAAAGTTAACGGGTTATTTGACAGAGCATCTAAAGGGTTTTTCAGGTGAACTGGAGCTCAGTCAATTCCCATCAGGATTTTCCAATCTCACTTACCTACTGAAGTCAGGAGAGAAAGAATACGTTTTAAGGCGACCGCCCTTTGGTGCAAATATCAAAGGGGGGCATGACATGAGTCGTGAATATCGAGTGCTTAAAGCACTGGAGAATTTCTATCCAAAAGCCCCGAATCCTGTCGTCTTCTGTGATGATCAAACCATCTTGGGCTGCGATTTTTACCTGATGGAGCGCGTAACAGGCGTGATCCTGCGCGGAAAGCCACCAAAAGAGCTTGATCTCTCTTCCGACACCATGCGCGCCATCTCTACGGCATGTGTTGATCACTTGGCCGACCTACATCGAATTGATTTAAAGGCCGCAGGACTTGAAGATTTTGGCAAACCAGAAGGCTACACCCAGCGTCAAGTAGAGGGTTGGGTTGCGCGCTATTACAAAGCCGAAACCGATCAAGTGGAATCCATGGACCTGGCCGCAGACTGGCTTCAAAAGCACCTCCCAGAGCAGACCTTAGTTTCACTGATTCACAATGACTACAAATACGACAACCTCGTGTTGAATCCAGCGGATCTTAGCGACATCAAAGCGGTGTTGGATTGGGAAATGGCGACCATTGGAAACCCTTTAATGGACATGGGTACTTCTTTGGCCTATTGGGCCGAGGCGGGAGATTCGGATGTCCTCAAGCCCTTTAGTTTGACCTGGCTGCCAGGTAATTTTACTCGAAAGGAATTTGTTGAGCGGTATGCAGAACAAACGGGCTATGATTTAACGGATCAGTTGTTTTACTATGTTTTTGGTGCGTTTAAAATTGGTGTGATCATTCAACAGATCTACGCACGATACAAAAAAGGATTAACGCAAGATCCTCGCTTCGCTCAGCTGATTTATGCTGTTCAAGCCTGCGGCGCCAATGCGGTGATGGCGTTGGAGAAAGGGAAAATATAAAAAGAACGTCATTGCGATGATCCCGAATAGGGAGAAGAAGCAATCTAATAATCTGCTTCGTTCCTCGCAGTGAAGACAAATGCTTAGAAATTCATCCTGAATTGATTTCAGGATCTGATTGAAAAGATTCCGAAAAAAAGTCGATCTGGCGGGAGACAGGTTCGGAATGACGAAAACAAAAAAGGAATAGAAATGAAACTACAACTACAAGACATCAACAAAGTCCTCATTCTCGGAGCGGGAACCTTAGGCCTAAGGGTAGGACTCCAATCAGCGATAAGTGGATTTGAAACCACCATTTACGACATAAAGGATACTGCGCTTGATTCGGCAATAAAAACCCAAGAAGGTATTCTTCATTACCTGATCAAATCCGGAAAATTGACCGAAGCACAAGCGGAGGCAGCCAAAGCTCGGTTGACGTTTACCACATCGGCAGAAGAAGCAGCAGACGATGCGGATTTCCTTAACGAATCAGTGACCGAAAACCTGGAATTAAAACGGAAAGTATGGATTCAGTTTGGTGACTTATGTCCTGAGAAAACCCTTTTTACCTCCAACACTTCCTATTTATTGGGCTCACAATTAGCCGATGCATCGGGTAGACCTGAACGTTTCTGTAATTTTCATTTTCATGATGTTTTTTATGCCAATGTCGTGGACGTAATGCCTCACCCCGGAACGGAAGAATGGATTCCACCAGTATTGATGGAATTAGGTAAAGTGCTTTGGCAGACTCCTGTGTACGTCAAAAAGGAAAATCCTGGTTACATTTTCAATTACATGCTGATGGCCTTAATCGGTGCTGCCGGATCGCTCAAAACCTTGGATATTGGGTCCATTGAAGACATTGATCGCAGCTGGATGGGTAATTTTAAAATGGAAATGGGTCCTTTTGGCGTTTTGGATACTGTGGGCTTAGATACGGCCTGGCACATAACCAGTGCTCAATCTGATAAAAAGAGCCAGGCTTTTGCCGCTTTATTGAAGAGCTATATTGACCAAGGTAAATTGGGCGTTAAGACAGGAGAGGGGTTCTACCAATACCCAAACCCTAAGTACAAAGCAGAAGGATTTGTTGAAGGTTGATCAGTTCTGTTGAGAGATCTGGTGCTGGAGTTCTTCGATTTTTTCTTGTTTGACTGTAAGCGCTTTTCGTTGCTTTCCCATCGGTTCTCCTTTGAGTGAGGACAACTCCAGTGAAATCTTGTACATCAATTCTTCCAATGCTTCGAGCAGCAGGTCTTTATGTTGAGTTTCTATCTTGATCATAAACAAAAATAGCACAACCATGCGATTGTGCTACTTGTGGGCCCACCTGGGCTCGAACCAGGGACTTTCTGATTATGAGTCAGATACTCTAACCAACTGAGTTATAGGCCCTGCATTTTATTTAACGTCGTTTGCAAATTTCGACAATATTATTCTTTTGGCTCAAATACTGACGCTTCGTGCATCAACTTGACTGCTTGCACGTCAAGGCCATGGACTTTTCCCGATAAATCGGGATCAGATACGCTAACCAACTGAGCCTGCCGACCGTAAATAAGCTTGCTTATTGAGGGTGTGTTGTAGGCCCTATCCAAAGTTCTTAGGAGACCTTTGAAAATTGGAGTGCAATGTTACATATTTGCGCCAAATTAAACAAAGCAAATGCAGGCCGACTTAGCTAAAATTAAACACATCATTTTTGACCTCGGTGGTGTGATCATTGATTTGGACGAAGGAGCGACAACGCGAGCTTTTGCAGAGTTGTTCAACAAAAGTGAAGAGGAAATTCAGGCTTTTTCACAACAAGAGTTTTTCAAGGCCTACGAAATCGGCGAAATTGACGACCCAACTTTTCGTGCCAACATACGCGAAGCTTTTGAATTTACAGGCCCTGATGAGCGAATTGATGCAGCCTGGAATGCCATGCTTGGCAAGATTGACAAGGACAAAATTGACATGCTAGAAAAGCTGGCTAAGCAGTATGACCTTTATGTGATGAGCAACACCAACGACATTCACGTAAGGCTGTTCGATCGTGTGTTTGAATACATGTCGGAGGGTAGACCAGCACGTTCATTTTTTAAGCAGGTCTATTTTTCTCAGGAAATTGGGGAGCGCAAACCGAACGCAGGGGCTTGGCAGTTGATTCTCAATGATCACCAGTTATCTGCGCATGAGTGCTTGTTCATTGACGATAAAGCCAAAAACACCTTGGCGGCTGAAGCACTGGGCATCCAAACCTTTCTCAACGAGAATCCAAGGGATTGGATGAGGCTGTTTCAAACGAGCTGACGAAAGGCTTCAATACCTCCTGTCAAGCTGTAAACCTTCTTGAACCCCTGTTGGGTTAGGTATTTCTGCGCTTTTTTAGACCGGTCTCCCGAATTACAGTGCAAAATGATCTCTTGGTTCTTGTAGGCATTTAGCTTATCAAGGAACTGAGGTAACTCTCCAAGAGGACAACACTGATCTGCTATCGATTCTTCCTCAAATTCCCATACTTCGCGCACATCAATGAATAGGAATTGATCTCCTTTGTTCTTTCTACTCAAGAGGGCTGCAGCAGTTATTTCTTTCATACTAGTCTGATAAAATTACCCGCCTAGCAACGGGCTTGCCATCAATAAAAAATTTGAGCAAATATATGCCTTTTTTGTTTCTGGAAAGGTCTACCCAAACTCCTCGTTGTCGTGTATCTAAAATGAAGTTTTGCTGGTTCCCATAATTGTCGAATACCTGAATATCGCTTGCTTCACCGGCAATGTAAAAGCGGCCTGTACTTGGGTTTGGAAAGATATTCACGTCAGGTGCGGCGTCTCCCGATTGACCCGGGAAATTCGCGGCCACCGCCTTATCAAAACGAGGTCGCATGAGAAAACTACCCTCAACGAATTCATTTGCTTGCCATCGACCAGACACATTGTAGAACATTTCACTTCCAGAATCATTGTTTTTATCGAGCCCTACTGCCAAAAACTCATTGGTTGCTTGCCCAAAGCCGATGAAAAAGGTGTCTTGCACGTAAATAGGGCTGTCTAGAGCATAAGCTCTTAAGTCCCCAAGGCTTTCAGCCCGTAAAACGCTGTAGGAGTTTTGATACAAAACAGATTCCGGATCATTGTCCAATTCCCTGCGAACAAACAATTCGATGGGTTGTCCAACTTGCTGGGCCAAGGGAAAGTTGATGTCCACGTGTGTAAGCAAGGCCCTTTCTTCTGCGTAAAAACGATAGGCCAATTGACCACCTCGTTGATTAATACCCGCGGCAAAGTCCGGTTCTCCATCGTCATAAGCCAAATAATCGTTCAGGACGGTTACCATTTTCACGGTATCGTTCACTCGGTAGTCGACATTGAAGGCGAAGATTGTATCGTTGGATGAACTTATCGATTCGATAAAATAGGTATCTCCTGAGTTGATGTAATAGCTTGTTTCCAATAGTAGAGAGTCAGCATTCGGGTTGAGAAGGGCAGGGTTTAGCCCGGGGGAATCAAATGTTCTGCGCTCAAAAGCTCCAGGCAGTGGGTTGGCCAACACTTCATCGTTCAAGGTTTGTATTGTATTTCCAGAAACAAGGTCTGTGACAACGGTGGAGTACTGTATGGGCTGGAATATTGAGTTGAGGTTATAGAATTCGGCGTTAGTTTCTACCACATAGGTAGACGCATTGGAGAAGAATTGTTCTGTTGGCATGGCCGCATACGGTGCTGTCAAAAAGGAGGGCCTTCTCGTCAGGGCTCTGTCTAAGTAGGCAATGTCCAATGTCGATCTGCTCTTGTTCAAAAAGATGTAATCGATCAACCAGGTGTCAAAAGGTCCGGTTAAGTTGCTATATGCCTGAAAACGAAACTGAAACTCACTATGCCATAAGTCTTGATCGATCTTGATCAATTCCTGCCGAAACTCTTCACTTTCTTTGTCAAAACCTCCTTTTAATGACCAAAGCCGTTGCCAAGTGCCGTTCGGTCCCTTGGCTTCTAAAACCAACGAATCGGAAAGCTCCGGCAATTCACCACGACCGTTCACCTGCCAGAAAAAACTTAAGTAAACAGAGTCTGCCTGTTCGGGGCCGAGTTGTGAGAGGTCGATGAAGCTAGAGGTCAAGCTATCTGTTTTTCCATTGATCAAAGATGTCGCGTTATACGGGTTTCCAAATGCATCAACACCATCAAAGACGGCCACATTGAGTGTGGGTGGATTGATTCCGCTAGAATTGCTGATCCTCACATTATCGGAGTTCACCCATTTTTCAGGGTCCGGCCAAAGTCCAGCAGTAGAAAAGTCATCCCAAAACGGCAAGGGTTGTACACTCTGAGTGCTCTCCGAAACGAAGCTTTTTGATTTGGTCTCTGACTGGGTATTCTTGTACGTGAGGGGTACTTCAATGAGTTGTGCCTGCGTAACGTGTAAAAGGCTTAGGCATAATATGGTAAAAAAGAGACGCAAACGACTTAGTTATTTTCTTTATCTGGGTCCACTTGATTGATCCAGATCTCAACCAGATCATCTGTTCTTATCTCCCTACCCACAGGCGGTAGCTGTTTGTAAACAATGGGTCCTTGGACTGTGTCATTTTCAATGTAGTAGATCTCAGTAAGTTTTAAACCTGATGCACTGATCTGGAATTTTGCCTCTTCCAAAGTTCTTCCAATAAAATCGGGCATCGCAAATCGGGTGTTTCCTTCTCCATTCCCAATGACCAGATCAATGGTTGATCCTTTATAGATCAAGGTGTTCGCTTCAAGGGTTTCGTCATTCATGCGCTGTTCAATGACGGCGTTTAGTCTTCGGTCGGGTACATAACTGATCACCCCGAGTTTAAGCCCATTACTCTCTAAAATATCTTCCGCATTTTGCGAATCGGTACCGATCAGGTTGGGCATGCGTACTTGAGGTGGAACTTTAGCATTCAATGTCAGGTAAACCATTCGGTTTTCCTTCACTTTAGAACCAGGCTTAGGGTTTTGGCTCAGAATGGCCAAAGGCTGCATGTCTTCTGCATAACCAGAATCCGTCGTTACTTGATAACGCAGGTCCCTGTTTGTAAGTAACTCGTTGATCGATTCGAAGGCCATACCCTCAACATCAGGTACGGTTATGGTTTCGTTGTGGTTGGTCGATAGTGGTAGATAAACATAAAAAAAGAACAAAAGCAAGGATGCACCGATGGCGATCATTAAGCCGATATTCTTCAAAAAAGTAAGCAGAGTGAATGGTCTTTTGCTCATTGCAATGGTAACGCTTTAGGTGAAGATAAATTTTATCTCACAGACCGTAAAGATAATTAATAATGCAGCTGACAAAAGAAATTGACGTGGTCTGTTGTACTAGACTTTTTTTTAGACCTGTAGCACAATATTTAGGGCTTAAGCAACAGGAGCCGCGTTGACCGCTACCACTTGTCTAACCTCAGGAATATCACGTTTGATGGCTTCTTCTATACCGGCTTTCATGGTCATGGCAGACATAGGGCATGTTTCGCACGCACCTTCCAATTCCAATTTAACCACCAGGTCGTCGGTGATTTCGAGCACTTTTACATTTCCACCATCAGCCAAAAGGAATGGTCTGATCTTTTCAAGTGCTGCTTCAATTCTATCTAACATGCGTTTTAAACGTTTATTTCTACCTTTTTGGTTTCAGCCTTCTCTGCATTTCTTATGGCTATTTGCTGTGCTGTCCGCTCGGCGATATGACCAAACGCATCGGCAACAGGTCCTTCACGCATAATGGCAGGATACCCCATATCCCCACCTTCTCTAATGCCCTGAACCAAAGGAATTTCTCCTATGAAGGGAACTTTGGCCTTCTCAGCTAAATTTTTACCTCCTTCTTTACCAAAGATATAATACTTATTCTCAGGTAATTCTTCTGGTGTAAAGTAAGCCATATTTTCTATTACACCAAGCACGGGTACATTGATCTGAGGCTGCTGAAACATATTGAGCCCTTTCTGAGCATCTGCCAGCGCCACTTTTTGAGGAGTGGTGACAATCACGGCACCGGTAACAGGAACCGTTTGTACCAAGGTCAAATGGATATCACTAGTGCCTGGAGGTAGGTCGATCAATAAGTAGTCCAACTCACCCCATTCGGTGTCTGCGATGAATTGCTTCAAGGCACTGCTGGCCATTGGACCTCTCCAAACCACCGCATTTTCCGCAGGTGTCAAAAAGCCGATCGAAATCAGCTTTACCCCATATTGCTCAATAGGTATAATTTTGTTTTTCCCATCTTCTTGCTTGATGCCCGGTTGCTCATGCTCGCAATTGAACATGGTTGGAATAGAGGGGCCATAAATATCGGCATCAATCACCCCCACTTTGGCGCCGGATTGGGCAAGGGCAACAGCCAAATTCGCAGTAACAGTAGATTTCCCCACTCCACCTTTACCAGATGCTACAGCAATAATGTTTTTAACGCCTGGCAGCAAAGGGCCCTGATCGCGAGAGGTGGTCACATGCGAACTCATTTCGATGGATACCTCGAGGTCAGCACTAATGTGCTCTTCGATCGCCTTTAAGCAATTCGTTTTAATGAGCTCTTTCAATGGACAGGCTGGTGTCGTCAACATGACCGTAAAGGATAATTTTTTTCCTTCGATCTGGATGTTCTCGATCATGCCCAAGGTGACCAAGTCCTTTTTAATGTCCGGGTCATCAACATGGCTCAAGGCCTTCAGCACACTCTCTTTTGTAAGCTCCATGGGTTTGTATTTGTGGTGTAAATAAAATGCATTAGTTTGACTTTTTAATTAACATCTTCTAGTCAATATAGTTCAGCTGCCTTTTGCCGTCTTATATTTGAAACATCATGGCCATAAGCGACTCAACGATACAGGAAATCAAGAACCGCATCGACATCATCGATGTGATCGGTGATTTTGTGAGTTTGAAAAAAGTAGGGAGCAATTACCGAGCGCTGAGTCCTTTTACCAATGAGAAAACGCCCTCCTTTTACGTCAGTCCATCAAAGGAGATCTTCAAATGCTTCTCATCAGGGAAGGGCGGAGATGCGATCTCTTTTGTGATGGAGGTCGAAGGCATCAATTACATCGAAGCCTTAAAGTATTTGGCCGAGAAATACGGTATTGAGCTGGAGGAAGAGGAAATGACCGATGAGCAAATACAAGCTCAGAATGAACGGGATAGCCTCTTTATTGTACTCAATTTTGCTGCCAAGCACTATCAGGAATTATTGACGGAACACGAGGAAGGACGGTCGATTGGATTAAGTTATTTCAAGGAACGAGGGTTTAATCAGACCATCATCGAGAAATTCGGCTTAGGTTATGCTCTCGATCAGTGGGATGGCTTGTTGAAAGCGGCTACTGCCAAAGGACATCAAGAGGAGATGCTATTAAAAGCGGGCTTGGTGCTTAAAAATGACCAGGGCCGAATCTACGATCGATTTCGGGGAAGGGTCATTTTTCCCATTCACAATGTCTCTGGAAAGACCATCGCCTTCGGGGCAAGAACCCTGAGGTCAGACAAAAAGGAACCCAAGTACATCAATTCACCTGAAACGGAGGTCTACCACAAGAGCGATGTACTCTATGGTATCCATCAGGCAAAACAAGCGATTCGCAATGAAGAGATGTGCTACCTGGTTGAAGGGTATACAGATGTAATTTCACTGCATCAGGCAGGGGTAGAAAATGTCGTCGCTTCTAGCGGAACGTCTTTAACCACAGAGCAGATCAAGTTGATCAGTCGTTACACCAAGAACATCACGGTGCTTTACGATGGGGATAGCGCTGGGATCAAGGCTTCCTTCAGAGGAATCAACATGATCTTGGAGAACGACCTGGATGTTAAGGCCGTTGTTTTTCCAGAAGGGGAAGATCCGGATAGTTTTTCCAAGACGATGGATTCGGCAGCCTTCAAGCGCTACCTGATCAATGAGGCGCAAGATTTCATCACCTTCAAAACGAATGTGCTCACGGATGGTGGCAAATCCATCGATCCGGCGAATAAAGTCAAGGTGATTCGGGAAGTGGTTGAATCAGTAGCATTGATTCCAGATGGCATCAAACGTTCGGTCTACATCCAATCCTGTGCCGACCAGCTCGACATTCAGGAGCAGGTCCTGATTTCTGAGTTGAATAAGATTCTCATTCAAAAGAGAAAGAAAGATCAGCAATCTGAGCGCTACCAGCAGCAAGCCGAAGAGGCGATACTGCCTCCCCTGGAACAAGAAGATAAAACAGACATCAAGATCACTTCCTATTATGTCGAGAAGGAATGTTTACGGATGCTGATCAATTATGGTAATGAGTCTTTTGATGATGAAGTCAGTATCGGAGAGTTTATCCTGGAGGAGATAGAAGAGATCAATTTTGATGATGAGGTCATCAGTCGCACAATTTCCAAAGCCGCTGAAATATTGGCAAAAGGGGACAAGATTGAGCCGGACCGATTCATCGGGCCTCAAGATCCGGCCATGAGTCAAGTGGTGATCGATCTGTTGGAGATGAAATATTTTGTGAGTGACGGGTGGCAAGAGAAATTTCGTATCGCCACGCTGCACGAATCAGAAGACCTTCCCAATGCTGCTTATAAGATCGTACTCCGACTTAAAAAGAAGAAGCTTGAGCTGTTGATCGAACAAAATGATCAGGCCTTGAAAACGGCTACGGATATTGAAGAACAAAACGAACTGCTCAAAGTGCACAAACATTTGAAATCACTGCTGGTTGAAGTGGATAACGAATTAGGAACAGTCATCCCTCGATAGGGGGCTATTTTTCATTTACTTTGCAGGCATAAAACAGAATTAATGGCGGAAGAAATTCAACTGAATACGATTGAAGAGGCAATTGAAGCCATTCGAAATGGTGAAGTCATCATCGTTGTCGATGACGAGAACCGAGAGAATGAGGGTGATTTTATTTGTGCTGCTGAAAAAGTAACACCTGAGATCATCAATTTTATGGCCACGCATGGTCGCGGGCTGATCTGCGCAGGCATTGTGGAGGACAGGTGCGATGAATTAGGCTTGGATCTAATGGTTAGAAATAACTCTGCCGCTTATGAAACGCCTTTTACGGTTTCTGTTGATCTAATAGGACATGGCTGTACTACCGGAATATCCGCTTCCGATAGAGCCAAGACCATCAAAG
Organism: Roseivirga sp. YIW32; assembly: GCF_057219245.1. Classification (NCBI taxonomy): domain Bacteria; kingdom Pseudomonadati; phylum Bacteroidota; class Cytophagia; order Cytophagales; family Roseivirgaceae; genus Roseivirga; species Roseivirga sp. YIW32. Next base: position 513,997 of record NZ_JBXVVG010000001.1, read on the forward strand.
CCTTGGTTGATCCGAGCATCAGGCCTGAAGAATTAGGCAAACCCGGCCATATTTTTCCTCTACGGGCCAAAAGAGGCGGGGTGCTTCGACGAGCCGGGCATACGGAAGCCTCCATGGACTTTGCGCGCTTAGCGGGGCTTAAACCTGGGGGTGTATTGGTTGAGATCATGAATGAAGATGGCTCTATGGCGCGTTTGCCAGATTTGAAAAAAGTAGCGGAAAAGTTCGAGCTCAAATTGGTCTCTATTGAAGATTTGATTTCCTATCGCCTCGAAAACGAGAGTTTGATCGAGCGAGAAATGGCCATTAACCTGCCGACCGAATATGGGAATTTTCACCTCCAAGCCTTCCGTCAGATCAATACCCAAGAGGTGCATTTGGCTGTAACAAAAGGCGAATGGACCGAAAATGAACCCGTGATGGTACGGGTGCATTCCTCCAGTACACTAGGAGATATCTTCGGTTTCAAGCACGACGCCGGTAATCCGATCAAGCATGCTTTGCGCATGATCGAGAAGGAAGGAAAAGGGGTGGTGCTTTACATGAATCAACACACTCGAGGCCAACGCCTGCTTCATGAGATGAAAACACTCCAGGCAGAGGGGATAACCGAAAAGCCATTAAGCCGGAAGTTTGGTGTCAAGATGGACGAAAAAGACTATGGTGTTGGCGCTCAAATATTAAGAGACCTCGGTGTCAAAAAGATTCGCTTGCTCTCCAATAACCCTAAAAAGCGCGTGGGTTTGATCGGTTATGGATTGGAGATCACGGAATACGTCGCCTTAGAAACTAAAGCAGCGAACTGATCGTTTCACTAGAAACATCCACAAGTTTGACAATGACATCAGCAAAATACCTCGTGTTTTTCTTGTTGCTTGTATCGGTCTATCCACTAGCAGCGCAGTCCTTCCCTCAAGAAAATTGGTACGTCGGATCAGTGACCTTGTCTGATGGACAGCAAAAAGAGGGAACCGTCAAATATGACTTGGAAACGAACTCCATCCAGCTGCAATGGAACAAAAAGATCGAAACTTATCATGCAAGTCAATTCATTACCTTTTCTATTTATTTGGAAGAAGAGGAGCTCTACCGCAATTTTTATGTATTGCCGCTGGCCAATGCTTCAGGATACAAGCGTCCTACGATCTTTGAATTGATCTTGGAGGGAGAGATCTCTTTACTCGCTCGTGAGTACATCGCTAACCGGAATAATGCAGCGAATAATGGGTTTTATGGCAGTCGTTTTGGCGCCTTTAATAATCCTTTCCCCACTACCTTCACGACTCAATATTTGGCCTTTAAACTCTACTTAGTGGACAAGCAAGCGAATATTACTGAACTGAGTAACAATCGGAAGGACGTGATCGCTGCTTTTGGTGATCATCAAAAAGAGCTCAAAAAGTACATCAAAGAAGAGAACATCAAGATGGACCGCGTGGCCGATGTGGCTCAGCTGGTGAATTATTTTAACGAGCTCAACACATTTTAATCCGACAAGCCTTTTTGAAGAGAAATAAGTTTCGAACTTAGAAGGAAAATACTTGCTATGTCGAAACCCTTGATCTTAGTGTCTAATGACGATGGAATTACCGCCCGGGGTATTGCTGAATTGACCAAAGCAATGACCACCATAGGAGAAGTGATCGTGGTGGCGCCAGATGGGCCGCAATCTGGTATGGGTCATGCCATTACCATTGGTAAGCCCTTACGATTGGTGCCGACAGATATCTTTGAGGAACTCGGTGTTCAGGCGTACAAGTGTTCTGGTACTCCTGCCGATTGTGTGAAGTTGGCCAAGCATCATGTGCTGAAAGATCGAGTGCCGGATCTAGTAGTGAGCGGTATCAATCATGGCAGCAACTTGGCCATTAGTGTGCTGTATTCCGGTACCATGTCTGCCGCCATTGAAGGGGCCATTGAAGGATATCCCTCCATTGGTTATTCATTAGCCGATTTTTCGCATGACGCGGACTTTAGTCATACCATTGAACACATCCAACACATTGCCAGGCAAGTTCTTGAAAAGGGAATAGGTAAAGGCGTAGCCTTGAATGTGAATTTTCCCCCAAAGCAAAACGAAGCGATCAAAGGCATTAAGATCTGTCGACAGGCCAAGGCGCACTGGGAAGAAGAGTTTGATCATCGGAAAGACCCCTATGGAAGACCTTACTTCTGGTTAGCCGGTAATTTTGTCAACAATGACAAAGGAAATGACACGGACGTTTGGGCGGTGGACCACAACTACGTGTCGGTGGTGCCTTGCCAGTACGACATGACCGCTCACCATAACATTGCGCAGATCAATGACGACTGGGACATTTGATTTCCAAGTGGGAATAAATTAGCTCCTAAATAGCGCAAGCATCTCTGTTCTTTTGGCTATATTTTGGTTTTAATCAACCTAATATGAAGCGCTTTTTCCTTTCCACAGCAGTTTTATTCTGTTCATTACTCACGTTCGCCCAATCGGCCAATGATTATTTTCAGCCCCTCAAATACCGTAACATAGGCCCTTTTAGAGGAGGTCGGTCAGTCACAGCAACAGGTGTTGTAGGCGACCCGATGACCTATTACATGGGTATTACCGGTGGTGGAGTATGGAAAACCGAGGATGCCGGCATGAGCTGGCACAACATTTCTGACGGCTACTTTAAAACAGGTTCTGTTGGGGCCGTCGCCGTTTCTGAATCAGATCCAAATGTGGTCTATGTGGGGATGGGAGAACATGCACCGCGTGGTGTAATGACATCCTATGGAGATGGCGTTTACAAGTCGACCGATAGTGGGAAAACCTGGCAGCACTTGGGTCTTGAATCAACTGAACAGATCGCACGCATTGTCATTCATCCGAAAAACCCAGACATCGTTTATGTGGCAGCACAGGGGAGACTCAACGCAAATTCAGAAGAACGGGGTGTCTATCGTTCAATGGATGGTGGAGAGACTTGGGAAAAGACCTTATATGTGAATGACATGACAGGAGCCAGTGAACTGTCGATGGACATGTCGGCACCCAATATTTTATATGCCACCATGTGGGAGCACCAACGAAAGCCATGGGTAGTGATCAGTGGAGGAGAAGGCAGTGGTGTTTACAAGTCCATCGATAGTGGAAAGACCTGGAAGAAAATAGAACAAGGATTGCCTAAGGAAAAGGGTAAAATGGCAATTTCTGTGAGTAGAGCAAATCCTGACAAGGTGTATGCCCTAGTGGAAAGTGACTCAGAGGCGGATAAAGGAGGCTTATTCGTGTCCAATAATGGGGGTGAAAATTGGCGTATGGTCAGTGGTGATAATCAATTGACGCAACGCGCTTGGTATTATACAGAGGTGTTCACCGATCCAAATGATGAAAACACGGTTTATGTGCTTAGTGCTCCGGCATTGAGGTCGATCGATGGCGGTAGAACCTGGGAAAGGCTATCAGGGACGCATGGCGATTATCATGACCTTTGGATCAATCCACAGAACTCTAAAAACATGGTCATTGCCAATGACGGAGGAGCTGCGGTCAGCTTTAACTATGGTCAATCATGGTCACCTCAAGACAATATGCCCACCGCTCAATTCTATCGCATCAATGTAGACAATCAGTATCCTTACAATATTTATGGTGGCCAGCAGGACAATACATCGGTCAAGATTGCCAGCCAGTCCTTGGGTTACACCATCGGGGTGAAGGACTGGGAGGCCTCTGCGGGTGGAGAAAGCGCATTCTTGGCTTTTGATCCCGATAACCCAAGGTATGTCATGGGAGGAAGCTATTTGGGTACCATTGAATTACTGGATACTAAAGCAAAAGCCAGCACAGGCGTAATGGCTGCACCCATTCAATACCTTGGAAAAGCAGCTCGCGACATGAAGTACCTATACAATTGGAACGCGCCCATCATTTGGTCAAAGCACGAGCCGGGTACGTTCTATCATGCGGCTCAGTTAGTACTCAGGACAAGAGATCATGGCGTGACATGGGAGGAGGCTTCACCCGATCTGACAAGAGATATCGATGAAAAGCAAGGAAATGGAGGTGCTCCTTACACAAATGAAGCCGTAGGGGCGGAGAATTATGGCACCATTGCGTACTTAATTGAATCACCACATGAAAAAGGAGTCTTTTATACAGGTAGTGATGATGGCATGGTCCACATCACGACAGATAATATGGAGTCATGGCAGGACATCACGCCGAAAGGACTCGGAGAAACACTGGTAAATGCGATTGAGGTTTCTCCTCATGATCCAGCAACGGTCTATATTGCCACTACCAAATACAAGTGGGGTGACAAAACACCGGCGCTTTATAAAAGCACCAATTATGGTAAAAGTTGGAAGAACATTTCGACAGGTATTCCGATGGGTGCTTACACACGCGTTGTGCGCGAAGACAAAACACGCAAAGACTTGCTATTTGCCGGTACAGAAACGGGAATCTACCTTTCTTGGAACGGAGGAGAGGCATGGGAACCCTTTCAATTGAATATGCCTGTCACTCCGATCAATGACCTGATGGTGCATCAAAACGACCTGATTGTAGCCACTTCTGGCCGCTCCTTCTGGATTTTGGATAACTTGAATTTACTGGCGCAATATGAAAAAGCCGGTGAGGTTCAACTGTATCAGCCTGAAGAACTTGTGTATGGAGCATGGGGGAGTGCCTTGAATGGAAACGGCTCAGATGGCACCTCCACGTTTGAGGGAGTGAATCCGGCGAACGGCGTGGTGCTGTACTACGAATTGCCTAAAATGGAAAACAATGAAGAGGTCACGATGACCTTTAGAGATGCCAATGGAAAGGTGATTAGAACATTGAGCTCTAAAGGACAAAAGGGTTTCCAACGCTATGCCGGCGGGCCGTCTCCAGAACCCACAATACCTGCTCAGGAAGGACTGAATCGATTTGTTTGGGATACACGCAACCCAACGCTACCCGGAATTCCGACCGCTTATATCGAAGCAAGCTATCGCGGACATAAGGTGCCACCAGGGGAGTACGAAATCACATTGAACGTACAAGGTAAATCGTACAAGACAACTGCCACCATACTGCCGAATCCGATGTACGGCATCGATCAAACACAATACACTGAGCATGATGCATTCATGAATGAAGTGGAAGGTGAATTGCGCACGATGCACAATTTGGTCAATCAAATGAAGGGCATTCAAGAACAATTGAACGAAATCACCCAATTACTCGAGAACGAAACCTTGAAAAAGGAAGGAGAGGAGATCGTAGCGGCCTTGAAGACTTGGGATGAAGAAATGGTCCAGCGGAAATCAAAGGCCTATGATGATGTTGAAAACTTCCCCAATAAGTTCACGGCAGAGTACATGTTTATGATCAACGCAACAGAAAGTTCTATTCCTCGGGTGAATCAATCCAGCCGCGATCGAAAAGCTGAGTTAGATACCCAATGGGCTTTTTACAAGCAACAGGCCGACGGATGGCTTCAAGAAACCATTCCAAGTTTTAATAAGAAACTCTGGGAAGCCGGAATTGGTGCGATTAGGATGAACTAAATCAGCTTCTTAAAACATACGCTATTTTCAATACCTTGGTATTGGCCATAATTGGGTACGATCGCGTACCCATTTTTTTGATACAAGGCCACAGCATCTTTCTGCCGCTTCCCTGTTTCCAAGAGGCAATAGCGTTTGCCAAGTTCCTTTGCCCAGCTTTCTAAAGATTGGACGACATCGGTAGCGAAACCCTGGCCTCTCGCGGTCTTTAGGGTGAACATTCTTTTGATCTCCATGTGATCATCATCGTACGACTTGAGTGCTCCGCAGGCTACGGGCTTTCCATCAGCATAGGCCACAAGGCAGTAATTGAGCTGATCAATGGAATTGAACTGATCGTAAAAAGCATGCTCTTATCCATCTATTTCAGCCAGTTCTGCATCCAATAAACTGACCAGAAAGCGAAAATCTGAATTGCTAGCCTTGGTTCGTTTGATCTGAAGCATGCCGATTTGGATTTTTAGGTACCGGATCATAGCCTTCTCCACCCCAAGGGTGACAGGAACCAATTCGTTTGATCCCCATCCAGAAGCCCTTCAAAGGACCCCACTCTCTTATGGCTTCTACTGCATAGGCTGAGCATGTAGGTGTATAGCGACAATTTGCACCTAGCAATGGTGAAATGGCATACTGATACACTCGAATGGGAAAGATCAATATGGCTTCAAAAATGCGTCGCAAAGCAACTAGCTAAAATCTTTGTACAGCATACTTGCCTGTATGCCTTCATTGTTCTGGTATTTGCCATTGCTGTAGGTGTCGAAGTCACCTTCTATGGTGTGGTAAAAGATCTGGCAAATGTCAACTCCTGCATAGATGCGAATGGGCTGGACACAAAAGATCTCCAAGGTCCAGAATCCGTTGAAACCGACGTCGCCAAAGCCGGCGGTCACGTGAATGAAAAGGCCTAAGCGACCAATGGAACTCCTGCCTTCTAGCATCGGCACAAACTTGGAAGTTTCCGTCTTTTCCACGGTTCGACCCAAATAAAGTTTTCCTGTTTCGAGTAACAAGCCTTCTTCAGGGATGGTCAATGATTGTACCGGATTGGGCGTTTTCATATCCAATACCGGTTCACTGTACACTTTCAGCTCGTTATGAAGCTTCAGGTTGTAGCTGTTCGGGTTCAACTGAGCCTCGTTGAAAGGTTCAATGTTGATGCCCTTGCCCATCTCTCTTTTGATCTCTCTTCCGGATAATATCATATCAATCTATCGTGTAGGTCATGCCACCGTCTTTTTCATCCTTCAGTTGCACTCCAATGGCCTTCAGGTTGTCTCTGATTTGATCAGAAAGGGCGTAGTTTTTAGCGAATTTGGCTTGTTTCCTCATTTCGATCACCACATCCATGACACCATCTAGCAACTCAGCGCGTGGACCTCCTACTGTTTCGTTGACCAAACCCAATACGTCATAAACAATGCCTTTAAAATGCCTGATCGTTTCATCAAAAATGGCGGCATCAATGGCCTTGATTTCTTCTGGATGATGATAAAAGTGGTTAATAGAAGAGGCCATTTCAAACAGGTTGGCAATGGTTTTCGCTGTATTGAAATCATCACTCAAGTCCTTGAACGCTTGCTTGATGGGTGCAGCAAATGCCGCCGTTTTGTCCTGGTCTACAGCACCTTTACCCGCTTGCTCCAATTTTTCGATCAGGTTGATGCTGCTCATTAAACGCTTGTAACCCTTTTCTGCTGCCTGCAAGGCCTCATTTGAGAAATCCAATGTGCTGGCATAATGACTCATGAGCATGAAGAACCTGACCGTCATTGCAGAATAACCACGCTCGAGCAACTTGTGGTTACCGGTCAATAATTCTTCCGGGGTAAACCCATTTCCTTCACTTTTGGCCATTTTTCGACCATTGACGGTCAACATATTGCCATGAAGCCAATAGTTGGCGCCACCTTTTCCGCAACATCCTTTGTTTTGGGCTATCTCCGCTTCATGGTGAGGGAATTTCAGGTCCATTCCACCAGCGTGGATGTCAAACGTTTCGCCTAAGTATTTGGTGCTCATTACAGAGCATTCTAAGTGCCAGCCCGGAAAACCAATTCCCCATGGTGAGGACCAGCGCATTAAATGTCCTCCTTCTGCTTTTTTCCAAAGCGCAAAGTCAAGGCCGTTCTTCTTTTGATCCTGACCGGCAAGTATTCTGGTGTTTGAGATCATCTCCTCAACATTACGCCCGGAGAGTTCGCCATAAGGATGATCTTCATTGTACTTTTTTACGTCGAAATAAACAGAACCATCAACTTCATAGGCATAGCCATTGGCGATGATCTGCTGGATGAATTCGATCTGTTCGACGATATGACCGGTAGCGGTGGGTTCAATGGAAGGTTCTAGTATGTTGAAAAGGCGCATGACGTCGTGAAATCCGTTGGTGTACTTCTGTACAACTTCCATGGGTTCAATTTCTTCCAGTCGTGCTCTTTTGGCTATTTTATCTTCCCCTTCATCCGCATCACCGACAAGGTGGCCCACATCAGTAATGTTTCTTACGTAGCGGACTTTATAGCCGAGGTATTTCAGGTAACGGAATACCACATCAAAGGACATGAATGTTCGCACATTGCCTAAATGCACATCACTGTAAACAGTAGGGCCACAGACGTACATGCCTACTCGTCCTTCAATGAGAGGTTTGAATGTTTCCTTTTCTTTTTTGAGCGAGTTGTATATCGAAATGGGATACTGTTCGATCAGGCTCATTTCAATGGTTCTTTGATATAGGCCAAAAACTCATTTCTTGTGTTTTCCTCCGTGAATTTACCGCTATACTCGACGGTGACTGTGGAGGAGCTTTGATCCGAGACTCCACGAGAACTGACGCACATGTGCTCCGCATCGATATAGACCGCTACGTCTTCGGTATTTAAGGCTTGCTTCATTTCATGCAAGATCTGTAATGCCAGACGCTCTTGAACTTGTGGTCTTCTTGAATAATAATCCACAATGCGATTCATTTTGGACAATCCGATCACTTTGCCATTCGGGATGTAGGCCAAATGACATTTCCCTACGATGGGTAGGAAATGATGCTCACAGTTCGAGTAAACAGTGATGTTCTTTTCTACCAGCATTTGCTTGTAGTTGTACTTATTCTCGAAGGTCGACATCGAAGGCTTGGTCTCCGGCGAAAGACCCTTGAACAGCTCGTTCACAAATAATTTGGCTACTCGTTTAGGAGTACCCTGAAGACTGTCGTCAGTGAGGTCGAGCCCTAGCGTGTGCATGATCTTCTCGAAATATTCTTGGATTCGAGCGATCTTTTCCTCATTTGAAAGTTCAAACGCATCATCGCGTAAAGGGGTCTCTATCGAAGTCATGATGTGGTTCTCGCCCATCTCTTCGATTTCTTTTAGTATTTCGTCTGAAAGCTTGGTCGGTTTGTTCTCCATTCTGCTTTAAATTCTGTGCACTTTTACTTCAGACAGCTAATGGCCGTAAAAAGTTTGGCAAAAGTACGATTTATTCATCTTAGGATAAAATGACACTCTGATAACTCTTATAAATGAAAATTAATTCGTCTTTTTGCGTATATATTGCAGTTGACAAGACCTAATTTTTCTAAATGAACGCCTACAACCTCATTATTGCCCTCGCTTGTGTGATCATTTTTTCACACATCTTCAATTACATATCGAAGAGGACAAATATTCCTAGCGTGATCTTACTGATCATTCTTGGTATAGGGATCAAATTGGGAATGGATTATTATGACTATGATCCCGGAGGCTTGATCTTTAATACACTCGAGGTCCTGGGGATCATTGGATTGATCATGATCGTGCTGGAAGCGGCGATCGACCTGGAGCTCACCCGAGACAAGTGGCCCATCATTTGGAAGTCCTTCACCGTGGCCTTGATCTCACTTTTGGGTTGCGCCTTTGTCATTTCTTTCATCATTAATCAATTCTATCAAGAGGATCCGATGATATCTCTTGTTTATGCCATACCCCTTTCTATCGTGAGTAGCGCCATCGTGATCCCGAGTGTTGGCAGTTTACTGCCTGAGAAAAAAGAATTCATGATCTATGAGGGGACCTTTTCGGACATCTTAGGGATCATGTTCTTCTATTTTGTCGTAGAAAATGTTGGGGCCGAGAATGCCAATCAGGTAGTCTACAGTATCATCGGCAACATTGTTTTGACGGTGGTGATCTCTGTGGTGATTAGCTATTTGCTCATCTTGTTATTCCAACGACTGGAGGGTGATGTCAAGTTATTCATGTTGATCGCTGTACTCATTTTGATGTACGCAATTGGTAAACAACTGCATTTGTCCTCTCTGGTCGTTATTCTAGTATTCGGCTTACTATTGAATAATTCAAAACTCTTTTTTATCGGGAAGCTGAAGAAATTGATCAACCCAAAAGTGATCAAAGGAATCCTGAAAGACCTTCACCTGGTCACAAGAGAATCAGCTTTTGTGGTCAGAACCTTCTTCTTCGTTGTTTTTGGCTATACGATTGACATTACCGGGCTCTTGGATCTTCAGATTTTAGGACTTGGACTGGGCATAACTGCTGTCTTCTTTATCATCCGATTTGTTGTACTGAAGGTCTTTTTTATGAAAAAGTCCATATTACCGGAGCTATTGATTTCACCTCGTGGCTTGATCACCATTCTTTTGTTCTTTTCCATCCCGGATGAATTGACCTCTGAGCTTTTCCAAAACGATGTCATCTTGATCGTTATCGTACTGACAGGTATCATCATGACCTTGGGATTAATTCGCTTCAGCAAATCCACAGGAGGTGAAATAGCCGAAGGGGTAGAAAAATTCAACAAGGGCCGATTGTCTTATTTTCTAGAACGAAATCTACCCACAGATCCGTCTTTCGACGGAGAGGAAAAGACCACAAAAACAAAGCTGAAACAAGATGATACGGTCAGTTTTACGGTTAAGCCGAATGAATTGAAAGACACTGATGACGATCAGGAAGAAGATACGTTGAAAAAGTAGTGCCTAGTTGAGCAAGAATCTGGGCATTAATACGGATCAACATCCGGAATGATCTCTACTCTACTGAAACGTTTTTCTTGTAGGATCTGAAGTTTGGCGGCCATGATGCGTTCCTTCACAGCTTCCATGCTGTATTTTCGTTCTACCTTCAGGAAGACATCCATTAGAAAACGATCTCGAATTTTATTGATCAATGGTTCTTGTGGTCCAAGTACTCGCGTTGGGCCAAGGTCTTCGCGTAAGAGGTTAGCAATGAACTGGGCAGCGTCGTAGGTTAGGTTTTTGTCTTTGCTTTTGATCGATAGATGGATCATTTTGGTGAAAGGAGGGTAATGGTAATTCTTTCTTTCCTCCATTTCCGCTTGATAGAAAGTCTCATAATCGTGGTTTTCAATCCAACGTAAAATATGTTGCTCTGGGTCGCGTGTTTGGACAACCACCTTTCCTCTTTTTTGCCGTCTCCCGGCACGACCGCTGACTTGCGTCGTGAGCTGGAAGGTGCGTTCCATCGATCGAAAATCGGGGAAATGGATCATCCGATCGATATCGAAGACGCCAACTAAACTCACATGGTCGAAGTCAAGTCCTTTGCTGACCATTTGTGTGCCGACTAAAATATCGATGTTCCCTCTTTCAAATTCATGGATGATCTGTTGGTAGGCATACTTGGAACGCGTCGTTTCCAGGTCCATCCTTTGGATGCGTGCCTCAGGGTAGAGTAATTTGAGTTCTTCTTCTATTTTTTCAGTGCCGATGCCCACGGTTTTGATATTGGTGCTTCCACAAGCAGGGCAGGTCACCGGGACCACCTCTTTATGCCCGCAATAATGGCAATTCAGTTGATTTTTGTATTGATGATAGGTCAAACTAACAGCACATCGATGGCAATTGGGGATGAAGCCGCAGTCGTCGCAAGTGACATAGCTGGAGTAACCCCGTCGGTTCTGAAAAATGATGACTTGCTCCTTATTGTCCAAAGAAGCGAGGATGTGCTCCATGAGCACCGAGGTAAAGTCTCCTGTCGCGGACTTCTGCTTTTTTTCTTTGGCCAAGTTAGCGGTATGCACCTCGGGTAATTGCGTCTTCCCAAAACGCTCGTTTAAGGTTACCAAGCCATATTTCTCTTGTTTCGCATGTGTATAAGACTCCAAGGAAGGTGTTGCACTGCCGAGGACGGTTTTTGCGCCATGAATGTGGGCCAAATAGAGCGCTGCGTCGCGCGCGTTGTATCGTGGAGCCGGATCAAATTGCTTGTAAGAGTTTTCATGTTCTTCGTCTACGATGATCAAACCTAGCTGGTCGAATGGTAAAAAGATGGCGGATCTCACCCCCACAATGAAATCGAAACGCCCTTCCATTAGGCCATACCATACTTCAACACGTTCGTTGTCAGAGAATTTGGAATGAAAAACACCCACCCGATCTCCAAAAACAGCTTTTAATCGATTGACGATCTGTGCGGTAAGGGCAATTTCCGGTAGTAAATAAAGCGCCTGCGTTCCATTGGCAATCGCATCTTTGATCATTTCAATGTAGATCTCCGTTTTGCCGCTTCCTGTGACGCCATGCAACAGCACAGTGGACTTCGTTTGAAAATGATGGTAAATCTCGGCTTTGGCCTCTTCTTGGCGTTCACTGAGCTTGATGTCCTTGAAGGCTGCATCGGTCGATTCACCGAAACGCGAAATGATGAGCTCAAATTCCTCGAGAACACCATTTTTCTTCAACGTATTGAGTGAAGAGAGTGAGAAGCCCGATTCAATCAGTACTTTCTTTTCGAGCCCTGTGTCGTTGAGCTCGGGTTTTTGATACACTGGAATTTCCTGAAGATACTTCAACAACAAATCACTCTGTTTAGGCTTTGATTTGAGCGATTCGAATACTTCTTCGAGTAAGGATTGATCTGTAGCCAATTCAGCATTGAGCTTGATCATTTTTACTTTTTTAGGCTTATATCTTTCCTTTAGCTCTTCATAAATCAGCACCACTTCTTTTTGGACCAGTGATTTGATGTACTTGAATGCACTCTTGAGTTCGATCACATCAGCAGCCTGTTGATAGGTCATGGAATCATTGTTCTCAAGTGCATTGAGAAGTAGCAATTCCTTGTCGTCAAAGGCATAGGTGGATTCATGCCAGCTGTGCTCAGGATGAAGTTGAATGCGCGATTCGCTACTCAGCTTTAGTCCAGAAGGTAAGGCTGCATTCAAGACCTCTCCAAACGTACATAAATAGTAGTCGGCAAGCCATCGCATAAATTTGAGCTGTACTTGATGCAATACTGGTGTAGCGTCTAATATATCGAGCAAAGGTTTGGCCGAATAGACTTCCGGTGGCTTGGAGTGGACATGGAAAATAACACCGGTGATCACTTTTTGTCTTCCAAACTGAACGATCACGCGTATGCCACTTTTAACCAATTCATTGAACTCCACAGGTACACGATAGGTGTAGAGCTGCGGAATGGGCAATGGGAGCGCTACATCAACAAAGAGCGTTTCCTCGGGGTCAGGGGCATCAAGATTCAGCTGTAAAAGACTCAATGAATTTCTTTTGAAATGAAAGATTACATTTTATTCCTTAGTGCTCAAAGCGATCTGCTCAATAAGTTCATCGACTGAATGGACCGGAAGTTGGCAGGCCTTGTCATAGCACAAAAAGTAGGTGTCTTTCCCATCGATGGCTTCTCTTCCTTGAAGCAGAGCCAATGAGCTCTTTTGGTTCATTGACTTTCCTGCAATTACCTTATTGGGGAGGTAGTGCTGTTGAATAGTTCGAGCGAGTTGTACCGGGTCATGACCGATGATGGCGATCTCAGCCGTAGGAAAAGATAATCGACCATAAAGCCTTGCCCAGTGAGCAGCATCTTGTGGTCCGATATTCAATGCGCGGTCCATGCGATTCACCATGGTTTCACATAAGTTCTTCCATTCCGGTTTGTCCAGAAGAATAGATAAGTCGAGCAGGTTCTCGGCCATCATTGCATTGGATGACGGAATCACATTGTCCCAGATCTCTTTTTTTCTGGCGATCAAACGCTCGGCATGGCTATTGGTGAAAAAGAAAAAGCCATCTTCTTCGTCATAGAAATCTGAAATCGTCCGTTCGGTCAAGTTTTTCGCAAGCTCCAGCCACTTTTCTTCAAAGCTTACTTGATAAAAGGCAATGAAGCCTTGAATGAGGGCGGCATAATCCTCTAAATAACCGTCAATACTCGTTTTGCCTGACTTGTAATTGTGGTAGACATTATGATCGGATGTGATCATGTGTGTGGTCAAAAAGTCGACCAAACCACGAGCAGCGTCAAGGTACTTTGCTTCTCCAAATACGGCATACGCATGGGCAAGACCGCTAAGTGTAAGACCATTCCAAGAGGTCAGCACCTTATCATCGAGCCCTGGTCGTATCCTGTGTTCTCGTGCGGCTAAAAGCTTCATGTTCGTCGCCCTGATGATGTCATTCAATTCGTCTTCTTCGAGCCCATGTACTTCGGCAAAAGTGGCAGTAGGGCCAGAACGAAATGGAATGTTTTTACCAGGTTCCCAGTTGCCGGCTGTGATGTTGTAAAAATCAGCCATCAAATCAGCATCCGGACTAAGTAAATCCTCAAATTCTTGGAGTGTCCAAAGGTAGAATTTACCCTCTTCTCCCTCGGAATCAGCATCAAGTGCTGAATAGAAACCACCCGAAGAGTCTCGCATTTCTCGCAGTAGCCAATCTACACACTGCTCGACAAGTTGTTTGTAGAATGGATTCTTCGTGACCTGATAGGCTTCTGAGTACAGCGTGAGCAGCTGGGCGTTATCGTAAAGCATTTTTTCAAAATGCGGAACGAACCAATCCATATCCGTTGAATAACGTGTAAAGCCACCACCGACTTGATCGTAAAGTCCTCCCCAGGCCATGTGATCTACTGTACGAAGTGCATGTGCAGTAGCCAAGTCATTTTGATTGGTAAATCCTTCAAATAGCAAAAATCGATAAGTTACCGGCATTGGGAATTTTGGGGCTCGTTTGTTTCCTCCCTTATCCCGGTCGAAGTGTTCTTGATGCTTCAAGAACATCTGTCCGAGATGTTGCCTACTGAACGGATGGGTTGAGAGTAATAAGCCGTATTTATCTACTTCACTAGCGCCAAGACTTTTCATAAAGCCAGCTGCTGAGTTCTCTAGCTCTTCACGCTGTTCAACAAAAACTCTGGCGATCTGATTACAAAGTTGTGCCCAACCCTTAGGAGGGAAATAGGTGCCTCCGTAAAAGGGTCGTTGATCAGGTAGTAGAAAGACATTCAATGGCCAACCGCCTTGAAGCCCCATGGCGTGGATGGCATCCATGTAAACTTGGTCTACATCAGGACGTTCTTCTCGATCGACCTTTATGCACACAAAATGTTCGTTCATGATAGCGGCAATATCTTCGTTTTCAAAGCTTTCGCGTTCCATCACGTGGCACCAATGGCAGGCAGAGTAGCCGATGCTCACAATGATGGGCTTGTCCTCTTCCTTGGCTTTGTTCAATGCTTCTTGATCCCAGGGAAGCCAGTTGACTGGATTATGTGCATGCTGCAGAAGGTAAGGTGAGGAGCTATGGATGAGTTCGTTGGTTTGTTGTTTATTAGTCATGGTAGATCTTTGATTTGAGTAGGCCGATCTCTTTATTGAGGTCGACTATTTCACCTAGTTTTTCTGCTTTCTCCAGTGTCTGTTTGAGAAAGTCCTGATGTGATGCGCTTGTTGGGTTAAAGGCCTTGTGCGTCAAGCGTTCATTGAGTTTGTCCAATTCCTGACATATGGCCTTAGCTTCTTCTGTCAGCAATGCGCTGGCAAAATTATTCCAGATATAATCAATGGCTTGTTGATTGGGATGAATAAGGTCTTGCTTGAAAAACCGGTAGTCCCGCAGGTCATCCATCAGCATCTCATAGCTAGGGAAGTAATGCACGTTAGCTGCCATTTGTTCAAGGTAGTGGCAAGCCAACAAGAGATTACTCTTGCTTACGGAATTCCCCACTAAACCTTCTTTGGTATGTCGCACAGGGCTTACCGTCAATAGTATTTTCAATGAAGGATTGATCAAGTCGAGTGCTTCCTTCATGGCAAAGAATCCGGTCATGATCTCTTCAAGACTTAGCAGCCGTTTGTTAAACTCTTGCTGTGGTACTTTGTGACAATTTGATACCAACTCTTGGGTTCGTTTTTTCTCAAAAACCCATGAAGTGCCAAAGGTGATGATCAAGGCATCTGCTTTTTTTAGTCGTTTATTGACCCTCTTGTTGATCTTATCGAATTTTCTGATCAGCCCCTCTTTGGATTTTGCCACAAATGAAGAATGCAGTTCATGGCTTAGAAATAGGCCATCTCGCTCGATGATGTTGCTCTCTTCAATGCTCGACTTTGATAGACTATGTTGGATCAGCTCAAAGATGGCGATGGGATGAAAAACGGTTCGGTAGGGATTTACATCTATCGAAAACTTGGCTGCTTTTAGCTTTTGGCCGATGGTATCGCTAAAGCAAGAGCCAATAGAAACCAAGGCTGCATCATGCGATAGCTTGAAGTCATAAGAAATGGTTTCGATCGCTGTTCTGAACATGATTCAAAGATAATCATTTGCCAACCACCTGCAGAGGTCTTGTTTATGCAATCGTTGGCTGCCCTTTTGACGCAAGAACAAACGTTTGTTATGTGAAACTGATTGATTAATAATAGTTTAGAATGCTTAAATCATGCAAACGTTTCACCACTTTTTCAATCTTTTTTTTGCTGCACATCCAAATAACGCGAACCTTTGACTTAAGAAATTTTTATTGAAATGATCAAAAAGCAATTCTTAAAAACAAAACCGGAAGCGAACGTTACGTTCAACTTACCGAAAGAAGCTGCAAATGGTGCAGACAAAGTATCTCTTGTAGGTGATTTCAACGACTGGGATACGTCAGGAATTGAAATGAAGAAAATGAAAACTGGCGCTTTCAAAGCTACTGTTAAATTAGAGACAGGTAAAGAATATCAATTCAGGTACCTGATTGACGGTGAGACTTGGGAGAATGACTGGGAGGCAGACAAGTATGTGCCTAACAACTTGTCTTTTGAGGACAACTCAGTAGTTGTACTGTAAGCCTTAAAGATCCATAGGTGAGTTCTCGTTGAGAACGGGTGGTCACTGCCTTGGTGACTGCCAACTATTCAAAAGCCCGGGTTTACCCGGGCTTTTCTCGTTTCTAAATGTTCTCCATTAAAGACCCTGACCTATGTTGCGGTCTCTATCTGGTCTTAGCGTCTCTATCTGGTCTTAGCGTTTCGCTGAGACCCAAACAAAAAGTCCAAGCGAGACGCTTGGACTAGAATTTCAATGGCGGCCCATACTTAAGCGACCAATTCTTTGATGTTGTTCAGGTCAATGTCAATTTCTACAGCCAAGGCCTTGATTTTTTCTTCAACCACATGCTGGCCGTCGATGGCTTTAGAACTCTTCCCGAACAAGTCTTTGCTGAAGCTGAATACTTGGTTCTGCAAATTGACCAACAAGGGCTTCAACCGGACTCTTTTATATAGGGCAATGGTTTTAAGCAAATCATCCAGGGTATCTAGTTTCGACGTATCTCTGGAGAATATCAAAAAGAGTTCTTCAAGTTTTCTATTCAAACTCGCATTGATGTGCTCGTGATCCAATTGGATGTTCCATTTCTCGGTTTCTTCCACCAACTCTTCCATTTTCTGTAAGGAGAACTTCCCATTGCTGAAGAGTTCTTTGAACTCATAATTGATCACATTGTTGATGTTCTGTTTCAGCGTTTCAGGAATCTGCAGCTTGTTCTGACGCATCACATTGAGAATGTTGTAGTTGCGATCATAGATTCTCCTCATGGAATCGTAGGCCAATTCTAAGTTCTGTTCCAAGTAATTGTCGAGCATGTGCATTTGCTCATCTTTGAACATCCCAAAGAAGGAGAAGGTGTGTGCCTTGAAATTCTTCTGAATGATCCTTAATACTTCTGCCACATTACTCTGGGTAAAGGCAGTTTCCAACGCATCGGAAATGGGCTTGAATTGCTCAGTCGACAAACGTTGAGAAGTTCCGCCGATCAAATGGTGCTGTCCGAGGTAGATCACCACAAAGCTGAATTCTTTTTTGGATGTGGTTACTTTCGAATCCACCCGCGTGGTACCAAAAGCTAATTTCTGGATACCTGCACTCTTTCGTTCGAAGAAAACACTTTTGCAATCATAATTCAGGACGGTCAGCGATTCCGGATCGTCTGCAAAGATGGAAGCCACAGCATAGTGCATTCCCACTTGTGTCAGTGAGAGCATGAATGGCTTGATCTGACGTAAGTAGATGTCAGCTCCATTGCCCTCATTATGCACATTGCTTTGGGCTGTCTTTAGTATGGCCAAAAAGTCTTCTTCTAACTGCTCTTGAGATTCGCTTTCTGCCAATTGAATGGCCCGGCAGGCATACTGCAAGACCTGAATGGTTTCAATACCAGAAATGTCATTGAAAAACCACCCACAACTGGTGTACATGAGCATGGCATTCCGTTGCATTTCCAATAAGCGCATGACGTGCGTGCGCTCATTTGAGCTTAATTCTTTTTTGATGTGCTTCTTCAGAAAGGATTGAACCTGTTGTTTTGAGCGATTCATGATCACATCGATGTAATCCTCTCGCATTTTCCAAGGGGCGCTGCAATAATTCTTTAATCCTTCTTCAAAAATGGTGACCATCCGATCTCGGATGAGGTCTAAGGCGTTGCGAAGAGGTTCTCGCCATTTCTGATTCCAGTTTGGGCCACCTCCTGTATGGCAACCACAATTACTTCTCCATCGCTCGACCCCATGGGCACAGCTCCAAGAACTGTTTTCATGAATCTCCACTTCATATTCCGGTGCAAACATGGACAAGTACTGCCCGTAGTTGGTGAGCGTGGTTAATTCGTTTTTTTCGATATAGCGCAAGCAATAGGCGAGGGCCATGTCCCCATTCGCATGGTGGTGACCATAACTTTCACCATCTGTAGCGATGTGCACAAATTCATTATCATACTCTCCACGATAACCTTCCAATAGATCATGGGCAAAGCTTTTTCCGTTTTGAAGGACACCCTTGAACGCCACATTTTGAGATCGCTCACCGTCATAGAAGAACAAAGCGATCTTTTTGCCATTTGGTAAATTGTAGACATAATGCCGATTGGGGTCAATACCCTCGGTCCATGTCTTGTCACCGATTTTTCTAAATCTAGCGGCTTGGTTCGGGGCAAGCAGGGTGAACTTGATGCCGTGTTTCTCCAGTAACTCAAGTGTTTCCGTATCCACAGCGGCTTCGCCAAGCCACATGCCTTCCGGCTTTCGTTTGAACCTTGCTTCAAAATCTCTGATCCCCCAAGTGATCTGTGTTTCTTTGTC
Organism: Roseivirga sp. YIW32; assembly: GCF_057219245.1. Taxonomy (NCBI): domain Bacteria; kingdom Pseudomonadati; phylum Bacteroidota; class Cytophagia; order Cytophagales; family Roseivirgaceae; genus Roseivirga; species Roseivirga sp. YIW32. The sequence goes on from NZ_JBXVVG010000001.1 coordinate 532,900, forward strand.
TCGCTTATTGGCAAGTGGCATGATCAAGTGGTTGTACACCTGTGCCATCGCCGATCCATGGCCACCGAAGAAACCTTGACTCAGCTGATCTGAGGCCAGTATGGCGGCGTAGGTCTGCGGTGCATGTTGCTCCATCCAAGAGAGGAGGGTTGGACCAAAATTGAAGCTCATGCGTGCGTAATTGTTTACGATATCGATGATCTTCCCCTCATCGTTTAGAACACGTGAAAAGGCATTTGGATAATAGCACTCCCTCGTGATTTGTTCATTCCAATCGTGGTAAGGAAAGGCAGATGGTTGTACTTCAATTTTCTCTAGCCATGCGTTCTCCCTCGGAGGTTGATAAAAATGGCCATGAATACATAAATACCGATGCATATCTTCTCTACAAAATCTTCTTAACTATGCTTTCTTCGATTTGGCAACTGGTTTCTTCTTTGCCTTAGGCACTTCTTGTTTCAGGATCACTGCACCTAAAGGAGGAACAGTCAGGTGTAATGACATTTTCCTTCCATGCATGCCCTCTTTTTTAGGAGTTAGCGTTTTGTTCCTTTTGCCGCTCCCCCAGAAAGCTTGGTCGTCAGTGTTCAATACCTCTTTCCAGGTACCGCCGTTCACTCCAATACCGTAGTTTTCTCGAACAACGGGTGTGAAATTGCACACCACAATTAGATCGTCTTCAGGGTTTTTGCCCTTTCTCATGTAGGAAAGAACAGAGTTTTGATAGTCTCCCAACTCAATCCATTCGAATCCATCAGCGCTAAAGGCCTGTTCATGTAGCGCTTTTTCTGACTTCACCAGCTTGTTAAGCGATTTGGTCAATTCTTGGATGCCACGGTGTGGTTCGAAATCGAGTAATCTCCAGTCAATGCTTTGGTCGTGATTCCACTCTGAAGACTGTCCAATTTCACCCCCCATAAAGACCAATTGGGTGCCAGGGTGTGTGTACATGTAAGCATACAATAACCTCAGGTTGGCAAAACGTTGCCATTCATCTCCCGGCATGCGATCGAGTAATGGGCCTTTGCCATGCACCACCTCGTCGTGGGAAAGGGGAAGCATGAAGTTCTCCGTGAAGGCATAGTTCATGCTAAAGGTGATGTCGTTGTGATGGTACTGTCGGTAATACGGATCTTTGTTGAAGTATTCCAAAGTATCATGCATCCAGCCCATCATCCATTTCATACCAAAACCAAGTCCACCCAAATAGGTAGGACGGGAAACAGCCGGCCATGCCGTTGACTCTTCTGCCATGGTTTGTACACCATCTGAAAACTCATACACGGTTTCATTTAGTTCTTTCAGGAAGCTGATCGCTTCCAGGTTTTCTCTTCCTCCATGTACATTGGGTATCCATTCACCTTCTTTTCTAGAGTAATCTAAATAAAGCATAGAGGCCACAGCATCTACTCGTAAACCATCTGCATGGAAAAGATCTAACCAGCACATCGCACTCGAGATCAGAAATGCCCTGACCTCATTTCGACCATAGTTGAAGATGTATGAATTCCAGTCAGGATGGTATCCCTGGCGTGGGTCGGCATGTTCGTATAGATGAGTCCCGTCAAATTTGAACGGGCCATGTGCGTCGGATGGGAAATGCGAAGGTACCCAATCCAGGATGACACCGATCTCAGCTTTGTGAAATGCATCGACCATGTACATGTAGTCTTCTGGCGTTCCGTAGCGCGATGAGGGTGCGAAATAACCGGTGCATTGGTAACCCCATGAACCAAAGAAAGGGTGCTCCATTACGGGAAGGAATTCCACGTGTGTGTATTCCATTTCCTTGACATAATTCACCAGGTCAACGGCTAATTCACGGTAGCTGAGCGATTCGCCGTTCGCTTTTCGTTTCCAGGAACCCAAATGCACTTCATAGACCGAATACGGTTTGTCCAGGTCGTTGAACTGCTTACGGTTCTTCATCCATTTGCTGTCTTTCCACTTGTAGTCCAATTCCCAGACGATGGATGCAGTTTTAGGAGGTACTTCCCAATGCAGTGCGAAGGGATCACCTTTTTCAAGTACTTGTCCATCGGTATTGGAATGGATCTTGTATTTGTATACAGTGCCTCGCTCAATGCCTTCAATGAATCCTTCCCATATGCCTGAGCCGTCCCATCTTGGATAAAGCTCATATCCTTCTCCGTTCCAGAAGTTGAAGTCACCCACAACCTGTACTTGCTCAGCGTTGGGTGCCCAAACCGCGAAAAGGGTGCCTTTTTTACCACCCACTTCCACCAAATGAGAACCTAGTTTTTCGTATAGTCTGAAGTGCTTTCCAGATTTGAAAAGGTCACTGTCAAAATCGGTCATCAGTGAATGGGTCGTAACGTATTGATGCTTTTCCATGATTAGTCTTCTAAAATTTGTTTAATACCCGTAAGTGGAATGATCGCCCAATCCGGACGCGCTTTTAACTCGTAGCCTATTTCATAGACTGCTTTTTCCAACAAGTGGTATTTCAGTAAGTAATTGATCTCCGATGCATAGCTAATGTTGAGATTTTGGGACATGGCCGTGGAGACGTATTTGTTTAAAAATATGGCCGAAATGGCACGGTAATACTTTTCGCCGGCTTCAAATAGCTGTTCCTGCGAAAGAGTGAATTTCTTTTTGGGATCAAAAATAACGGCATACACCGCATAGTGAAAGGAGCGCAACATCCCAGCCACATCTTTCAACGGTGTCTGTTTTACTTTTCGATCGCGGATGGTGCTTTCTGGTTCCCCCTCATAATCGATAATGTAGAAGTCTTCGTCTTCGGTCATTAAGATCTGCCCAAGGTGGAGGTCACCGTGGATCCTGATTCGACAGCTGTTCAGGCGTGTTTCCTCAAAAGCCAAAAACTGAGAGGTGATGTTGATTCGGTTGTCAATGAACATTTGCGCATACGTTTTGGCCAAACCTTTCAACTTTTCAATGTTTTCCTCCACTAAAATGAATCGTGCATTGAGCTGGTAAATGATCCTATTCTTCAACCAAACGGTGTAATCGCCATTGAATGTCGTTGGGGTGAATTTGGTGTCCACTCGATTTCCGAAAAGAGCAATGTGCATTTCGGCGATGCGTTGCGCCATCAATTCAATCTTCTGTATCACGTCGTCGCCTATGAGCAAACGCAGGTCCGACTTTAGGTCTTTCGGGGCTTTGAAAGCAAAGGATGGGATGTCTTGAATCTCTGCAATGGGTGCATCGGTCGCTTGTACACGATCGAAGAAACCACTCACCATGTCCAGCGTGTGGTTCCATGCTTCGCCCACATTGGCCACCTTCTCCTGCATGATGCCAATGGAGAGTGTGGCGAATTCATTCTTGATCCAACTAATGCTGCCTCCATACTTTGGGCTATTCGCAAAGGTGCCTTCTTCCGATAAGAATTTTGTTAACTCAAGGTCGGGGTTAGCATCTTGGAACAATCGACGGTATACTTTGAAAAAGTATTGACCATTGTATTCAATAGACGTATTGCTTTGGTCAAAGCCCATCACCTGCGAAGTTTCATAGGGTGGGCTAGATCGTAAGGCCTTTCCTCGTTCAAAGCGTAATTTCGTTTCGCCATTGGTCAATGTCTTTTGACTAATCAGCTGCTCATACAATGCTTTTCGAAAAGGCTCGTGGTAGAGTGAGTCAATGATCTTTCCCTTGAAACTGCCCAAGTTCGTTTCCACGATGACTCCTTTAGAGTCGACCGCTGTATCTAAAGGAACAAAGCCCAAGGTGAGGAAATAGTATTCCGTAAAACCTGCGGCAAAGTTCATTTCAATGGTGATGAAGAATACGGTTTCGCCTTTATCCATCTCAAAAGGCATTTGCTGCTCGATTTTAATGGTTTTTACCTGCTGGCTTTTCGCAGCATACCAGCGCGTGTTCATCATGTAGTTGAGCAGGACCTTCCCGATAAACCCTTCTCGGAAGTCAGGTGAGTTAAAAGATTCTACCCATTTATCATGAAATGCTTTGCTTGAGGCCATGTGTTCGGTTTAATAATCGATGGCAAAAATATGATACGGCAATTGATAAGGATCTAATTCCACGTAGTTCCATTCATCATGCCAAATGTAACTATTTCCAGTGATCAGGTCTTTCATGCGGAGCGGCTGTCCGTCCTTCACCTTCATGAGGTGACGCGGTACCTGTACCCAGCCACTCTGACGGCCATAAGGATCTTGATTGACCACGCATAGCACATTGCTTTCCCCATCCTCACTTTGCTTGAAGTAAGCAAGTAATTGATGGTTCTCAATGGTGCAGAAATGAATATTATTGGTGTATTGGAACGCACTGTTTTCCTTTCGAATTTGATTGATTCGTCCGATCAAGTGCGTCAGCTTATTCGTCTTTGACCAATCCCAATGCTTGACTTCATATTTTTCAGAGTTCAAATACTCCTCTTTACCGACAACGGCTTCATGAATGATCTGCTCATAAACGGGACCGTACATGCCATAGTTGGAAGAGAGCGTGGCCGCCATCATATGACGGATGATGTACAGGTTTTCATTTCCTCCCTGTAGCATCCAAGGATTAATATCAGGTGTGTTGGGCCAAAAGTTCGGTCGGAAGTAGTCCTTCATTTCACCTTGGGTCAATTCTGTCATGTACTCGATCAGTTCATGCTTGTTATTGCGCCAGGTGTAATAGGTGTAACCCATCGTGAAACCAACCTTGGCCAGGCGTTGCATGGTTTTAGGTTTTGTAAAGGCTTCAGAAAGGAAAAGCACATCCGCATCCACTTTTTTCACTTCTCCGATCAAATACTCCCAGAAGCCGAAGGGTTTGGTATGTGGGTTATCGACTCGGAAGATCTTGATGCCCAGTTTATTCCAGAAGAGGACGATGCTGACAAATTCATCCCACATCGCTTCCCAGTCTTTTGATTCAAAATAGATGGGGTAGATGTCTTGATATTTCTTTGGAGGGTTCTCGGCATATTGCACCGAACCATCGGGACGCCATTTGAACCAGCTTGGGTTTTCTTTTACATACGGGTGATTTGGAGAACACTGCAAGGCAAAATCTAGGGCGATTTCTATGCCTTGCTTCTTTGCCGAAGCGACTAGCTGCTTAAAATCATCAAAGTTGCCAAGCTCAGGCAGAATGTCTTTATGGCCACCAGTGGTGTTACCGATTGCCCATGGTACTCCCACATCATCGGGTTTGGCTTCAGTGCTGTTATTCTTTCCTTTCCTAAAATCAGTGCCTATGGGGTGAATGGGAGGGAAGTAGAGCACATCAAAGCCCATGTTCGATACATAAGGCAACACGTCCAAGCAGTCCTTGAATGTGCCGTGTTCGCCCACTTTTTTTGCCGTAGACCGAGGGAAAAATTCATACCATGTACTGAAGAGTGCTTTTTTTCTATCGACGTAAAGAGGAAGTTTGATGCTGTAAGTGGTAGCGAATTCCTTTGTTGGGTTCTTCCAAAAGATCTGGTGAAGCTTTTTGGACTGGGCTTCGTTGATCGCATGACTGTATTGCTTCTTGTCTTCAAAGGCCTGTACCAAACCATTCAAGTAGTCGGCATGGGCTTTGTCTAGCTGAGCAGCTGCTTTTAGGTATTGAATACCATCGAGTAATTCGACGTGCACATGTTGTCCATCTGCGATCTTTCGTTCAATGTTGTGTTGCCAGGTAAGGGGATAGTCAACCCAAGCTTCCACGGTGTACGTGTAGGGTCCTTGTTTCTTTACCTGAAAACTGCCTTCCCAACGGTCATTCTCCACCAAATGCATGGGTGCATATTGCCAGCTGCGAGCATTTCCTGCTTTGTATTTGATATGGGCATTGATTACGTCATGACCGTCAGCAAGTAAATCAGCAGAAACGTGAAATTCTTGTCCTACGACACGTTTTGCAGCATGCTGGCCATGGTTGATCTCTGGGCTTACGTTTTCAATTACTACCCTGCTTTGTCCGGATTTCATAAATGGTAGGCGTTGGTTTTTTGGTTATGGTTGGTTTGGATTTATGCTCCTTTTGAGCCTGTTGAAAGTAAGAAAAAAAAAGCGGCTGTGTCAACCTCGTCTCAAGCATTTAAATTGCAATCGGTTGAGGTTGAGTTAAATTTTAATTGATCTTAGATCAAGGCATAAAAAAAGCCTTGGTGAGAACCAAGGCTTTTAATTATCGTTGAAGTAGTGCTTATTCAGCTACCACTTTAAAAGCAACATCTTTTTTGACCTCTTTGTGCAAGTCAATTTCTGCTTCATAGTCACCAACCATCTTCACTTCGCCTTTGAAAGAGATTTTCTTACGATCAACGTCAAAACCTTTTTCTTTCAATGCATCGGAGATTTGTAAAGTGGTTACGGCACCAAAGATCTTACCACTGTCGCCAGCTTTTGCTTTGATCTCGAGTACACTGTCACCGATGCCATTGGCAATTGCCTCAGCGTCTGCCTTGATCTTCTCTGCTTTGTGAGCAGCTTGTCTCACGTTCTCAGCCATCATTTTACTGTTTGACTCGTTCGCCATGATAGCGAAGCCTTGAGGGATCAAGTAGTTTCTGGCATAACCAGGTTTTACAGTTACGGTGTCGTGCTTGTAGCCTAAACCTTTAATATCAGTCTTTAATATAACGTCCATTTTCTTATCAGTTTTAGCTTACACTTATTTCAAACCGTCGGCTACATAAGGCATCAAAGCAATGTGTCTTGCTCTTTTTACAGCCTGGGTAACTTTCTTTTGGTATTTCAAGCTTGTTCCGGTCAATCTTCTTGGAAGAATCTTGCCTTGCTCATTCACAAACTGAAGCAAGAAGTCAGGATTTTTATAATCCACGTATTTGATGCCATTCTTCTTGAAACGGCAATACTTTTTCTTCTGCTGTTCTCTGTTTACAGGTTCGTTTACCAGTGTCATGCTGCTACCTCCTTCTTTTTCTTAAATGCGCCAGATCTGCGCTTGTTGTTGTATTCAACTGCGTGTTTGTCTAAAGACACAGTTAAAAATCTCATCACTCTTTCATCTCTTTTGAATTCGATCTCTAAAGTAGCGATGGCTGCAGGGTCGGCGTTGAATTCGATCAAGTTGTAGAAACCGGTAGACTTATTTTGGATGGCATACGCCATCTTCTTAAGGCCCCAGATCTCCTTGTTCACGATCTCAGCTCCATTCTCTTTGAGAAGAGCTTCGTACTGGCCGACAGCATCCTTCATCTGATCTTCAGACAAAACGGGATTCAAAATGAATACTGTCTCGTAATTTTTAAGCATTTCTTAATGTTTAATTTTAGGGCTGCAAAGATATGAAGAAGTCTGCAGAAATCAATGACTTGTAAAAGAATGTCATCAAATTTATCAAGGATAAGCGGAATGCTTAATTTCATTGTAAAATTACACGAAGGTTGACGAATTCAAGTAAGCGCTCCATTTTTTTACTGCTGATCATCTTAGTAGTGCCTGTGGTGCTGTACGGCATCTATCAGCTTAACTCGCTTACTAGCGACGAAGAGGAGCTCACGACCATCTATCAAAGACAACTGGAATCAGTTTTGTTTTCGGTCAATCAATCCATTCAGGACAAGTCCGACGAGATCTTGACAACGCTCCTAAAGCCTATGGTTCAATATAAGCAAGGGCTTCTAATGGATCCCAAGCAACAAATGAATGAATTGACTGCCTATCGCTTTTTCCGTGCATTTTATACAAAGGAAATTGATGGGATAGAAGGAGGACTCTTGGGAGTCGGTCCTCGATTCTTCGAAGAGGACTTTCAGCTTAAGACAGATAGCCTGATCGATGCAAATGAAGACATTGTCAATCGCTTGGTGCGTTATTTGAAAGAAGGAGGATTTCAGAAGATACAACCGGTCGACGGCTTTATTACCTATCAAGGAGAAGAGATTGATTTTCAATTCTTTGTCAATTCTGTTGACGATAGCTACTATCTCAATGTCTATTTCTTCAATGCTGTCTCCTTCATTGACCAAACACTGGTACCCAAGCTTCAAGAATTGTCACAAGGCGACTTTATTTTGACTTGTGATCGCATTGCGGACGATTTCCGAGTCTATTCGACGGCAGAGAACTTCACGGGTGACATCATGAGTCAAGCACTTGATCTGCTTCCACGTTTTGAAGTAGGCATTGCTCGCGCTGGAGGCACGATACAAGAGGCCGTGAACAAGCGGAGGGATCAGAATTTGATGGCCTTGGGAATACTCATGTTCGTATTGATCATTGGGGTGGTATTGGTCTTTCAAAATGTACAGCGTGAAATGGAACTGGCGCAGAAAAAAGCAGATTTCGTTTCCAATGTCTCGCACGAGATTAGAACCCCTCTGGCTCTGATCAATATGTTTGCCGAGACCTTGCTTTTGGACCGGGTGAAGGACGAGGCCAAAAAGAAAACCTACTATGAGATCATTACAAAGGAGGTGGGGAGGCTAACCAATATGCTCAATCGTATTCTGAGTTTTTCGAAGATCGAAGCAAGCAAAAGGGTTTTTGAACGTGACCGCTTGGACCTGAATGAAGTGGTCAAAGAAGTGCTGCATACCTATTCCTATCATTTAGAGAATAATGGCTTTGGATTGACAATGGAGCTAACAACGGAAGCCCTACCCATTGAAGCAGACAAGGAAGCCATCATTGAAGTATTGGTTAATTTGATCGATAATGGCATGAAATACAGTTTGGATGAAAAGGAATTAACGGTTTCTACAGGGAACCGAGATGGCCATGCTTTTGTCGCGGTGTCTGATAAAGGGATTGGCATAGCGAAAAACCAATCGTCCAAACTGTTCGAAAAGTTTTACCGAGTGCCCACGGGCGATGTGCATGATACCAAAGGAGCAGGGCTGGGCCTATCCATCGTCAAGCACATCATAGAAGCTCACGATGGTGAGGTACAGGTGAAGAGCGAAGTTGGTAAAGGGAGTACGTTTACATTATTTTTTCCAATGAAATCAACCACTGATGCCTAATATTTTAATTGTTGAAGATGAGGCAGCCATGCGCATGGGCCTCAAGGATAACCTCGAATTTGAGTCATATGAGGTCGAAGTAGCCATTGATGGGGCTGAAGGACTAGAAAAAGTCAGTCGAAAGCGATACGACTTGGTCATCCTAGATGTCATGATGCCAAAAATGTCAGGTTTTGACGTGTGCAAAGCCATGCGAAAAAATGGTGATATGACTCCTGTGATCTTCTTAACGGCCAAAAGTGAGGAGATCGATAAAGTACTCGGCCTAGAATTGGGAGCAGATGATTACCTGACCAAACCTTTCAGTCTACGGGAGTTGATCGCCCGGGTAAAGGCCATCCTTCGCCGACAAACGGTTAATGAAGCGCCTAGAGGCTTAACAGGCCCACAGCACATCGGTAAACTCACATTGGATTTCGCACAGTATCAGGCGCATAACACCGATAGTGTAGTAAAAATGTCGTACAAGGAGTTTGAGATCCTGCAGTTCTTGTTAGAGCGCAAAAATGAAGTAGTCAGTCGTTATGACCTTTTGAATGAAGTTTGGGGTTATGATGCGCAACCTACCACTCGCACAGTTGACAATTTCATTCTCAGGTTACGGCAGCGTGTTGAACAGAATCCCAATGACCCACAGATCATTTTGACTGTTCATGGGGTGGGCTATAAGCTGGTAGTTTGATCCTTGACGCTCGATGTCGGGTGAACGATGACACCAGAACGATTACCAAAACAGGGAAAATCGTGCGATTTCCCTCCTTAGCTCAATGACTGACCGTATCGTCCAATCTACAGCTTTCATGGTCTATCGTCTACCGTCTATTTCTCTAAGCTGTGACAATTTGTGACAACTGATTACCCTCATATGACATGTGGTCTTCTTATTTTTCCGTGATTTGTTAAGAGTTCAAAGGTCAAGAACTACAAAATAACTAGTGCCACGCAGCACTCTATTAACATGAGCATATGAAAAAATTGGTCACACTTTTCTTATTAATGGCATCCTTTTCAGCCTTTGGTCAAGAGCTGAATCGATTGTATAACCTACGAGGCGATTGGAAATTTTCCATTGGCGATCATAAGGAATGGGCGACGACCGCTTATGATGATACCGACTGGGAAGAGATTTACGTACCGCGAAGGTGGGAGAGAGAGGGCTTTAACGGCTACGATGGCTATGCTTGGTATCGACTGCATGTGAGTGGTGATGAATTCCTCCAAAACCGAGTGCATTACCTAAGCTTAGGCTACATTGATGATGCAGATCAGGTCTTTTTCAACGGCCAACTAATCGGCTTTTCCGGCGGTTTTCCACCTGAATATTATACCGCCTTTCAAGCGAAAAGGGAGTATAGGATTCCTGATGAATTGATCAATTTTGGAGGCGATAATTTGATCGCTGTGCGTGTATTTGACAAAGGTGGCGAAGGAGGGATCTACAGTGGTGATGTGGGTTTATTCGTTGGGGATGACGACTACCAAGAGGTCATTAATCTGAAAGGTCTTTGGAAACTCAGGTTACGCGATAACAAGGACTATGCTGATCCTGATTATCAAGATGAGGATTGGGAACTTATTATGGTGCCGGCCAATTGGCGAGTAAAAGGCATCTATAATTACCGTGATATTGCCTGGTACCGTCACGAGTTTGTTGTTCCCGAGAATTCCAACCTTGAACGCATGGTATTCGTCGCGGGCTACATCGATGATTTTGACGCAACCTATCTCAATGGAGAGAAAATTGGAGAGACTTATGATGGCTTAGGCCTTGGTCGCTCGAGGAGTTTTCAGGAACTACGCGTCTATGATATTCCCGAGGGCTTGCTCAAAAGCGGTCGTAATGTCGTGTCCATTAGAGTAGAAGACATTGGAGATAATGGAGGTATTTATAAGGGGCCGGTAGCCATCATTCCTGAAAAGCTGTTAACAACTTACCTGCGATCGAGTTATTGGAGGTAGTTATCTTTCTGAATTTGCAAGATAACTTTCTCATACAATTCATGCTCACCCTCGAATGTGATCCGTTCGGGGGTTAATTTTAATTCCTCGGCAATTTTTTCTTGTTCTTTCAATCGATCAGCAGTGGCGAAGGGATCATGATCACCTATGACGAAATAAGTTCTTTTTCCCTTCAGCCTTTCTGTACTTGTCAAGGGAGGGAGATCAGGCGGGAAAATGCCAGCCCAAAGCACCAGGGTTTGGAAGTCTACATCTGTTTGGGTAGCGAAGCGCGAGATCGTAGCTGCCCCTTGTGAAAAACCAAATAAAGTGGTTCGTACGGTTGACGGCAGTTGATCTTTGACCTTCTGCATCACGGCAGCTAAATAGGTCAGGTAGTTTTGGATATCTGAAAGGCGATCTTCTTTGGTCATCCATGTGGCACCTACCCGGCCTGTAAATCCTTGTAAGTAGTAGCGAAACAGTCCTTCTGGTGCCACAATAACTGTTTTCCCATCATCGATCCCCTGGAACTTCTTGATGAAGTACTTGGCCAATTGTCCATGCCCATGGCAAACAAACCAAAGCTGTTCTACGCCTTCATGTAGCTCGCCCAGTACTTCGTAGCGAGCATTGAATTCGAATTTGATGCGATGCTCCATCAGGACAAGTATTTATTTGAGAACTTGAAAGGCAAGAGGTTTTCAATTGACTCGGACACGTACAACTCATCATTTGTGCTGGTCATCATCAACACAATAGGTGCCTGCTGCTGGTCTTCCACCTCGCTGAGTACTTGGCGACAACTACCGCAAGGGGTAACGGCAATGAAGTGTTCGCTTTCCTTTTTCCTGGCAGTGACAACGATGGCCTTGATCTTTTCGTCTGGGAACTGCGCTCGTGCAGCAAACACCGCCACACGTTCAGCACATAAACCTGAGGGGTAGGCCGAGTTTTCTTGGTTGTTGCCCTGTACGATTCTCCCTTTTTCAGTCAAAAGAGCTGCTCCAACATGGAAGTTAGAGTAAGGGGCATAAGCATTTGCTGCAGCCTCTTCCGCTTTTTCGATCAGTTCGCGTTGCCATGTTTCCAGTGCTTCGCGTGCAACAGTGGTGATGAGTACTTCTCTTTTAATACTTCCGGTCATGTGCGAATTTAATTCAGAATATGAAAAATTCTTGATTCTCACGATTAATACCGATTGCGTTTGCCTATGGTTTTCTTTTTCGGCTAATTCAAGCACAAAGACTTTTTATGGACAACATTTTGATTCTTGGCGCCGGGCGCTCTTCGACTTCTCTGATCAACTACCTGCTTGATAATGCCGAAACCTACGATTGGCAATTGACCATTGCAGACTACGCCTTACAGCTGGCAGAAGAAAAGACCAAGGGCCATCCTCGAGCCAAGGCTGTCGCTTTTAACATCAACAAGGAGGAAGAATGTCATGCGCTGGTCGCAAAGAACGAGGTGGTCATTTCCATGTTGCCTGCACGTTTTCATCCCATCGTTGCGGAAGCATGTCTTCACCATGGCAAGCATTTGCTCACTGCTTCTTATGTGTCGCCTGACATGAAAGCCATGGATGCCGCCGCCAAGGCGAAAGGCTTACTTTTTCTTAATGAATGCGGTTTAGATCCCGGGATCGATCATATGTCGGCCAAGAAGGTGATCGATCATATTCGCATAGATAAAGGCTTGGAGCTGAGAGCTTTCGAATCCTTCACCGGAGGGCTTCTGGCCCCAGATCAAAACGACGATAATCCGTGGCAATATGGGTTTACCTGGAATCCACGTAATGTGGTCTTGGCAGGTCAAGGTACTGTAAAGTTCATTCAGGAGGGGCGTTATAAGTACATTCCTTACCACAAGCTTTTTCGACGCACGGAGATGATCCATATCCCAGGTCATGGCTACTTTGAAGGGCTGGCCAATCGTGATTCATTGCTATATCTGGATGTTTATGATCTGCACGGTATTCAAACACTTTATCGGGGTACCTTGAGAAGACCTGGTTATTGCAAGGCATGGGATATTTTTGTCCAACTCGGCGCGACGGATGATACCTACGAAATGGAAGGAGTAGACAAGATGACGCACCGTCAGTTCCTAAATTCATTTTTGAGCTATAATCCCCACGATTCGGTTGAATTGAAATTAGCACATTACATGCAGCTCGATGCCAATGGACCAGAGATGCACAAACTGAGATGGCTGAATCTATTTGAAGAAGAGCCTGTAGGCATGTTGAAGGGAACACCTGCTCAGGTCCTCGAGCATATTCTGAAAAAGAAATGGACCATTCGACCCGATCAAAAAGATCAGATCGTGATGTGGCATTTGTTCGATTACATAGAAGAGGGCAAGGTTAAACGCATTCGTTCTGCCATGGTTGCGGAAGGAGAGAATTCATCGATCACAGCCATGGCCAAAACTGTCGGGCTACCATTGGGCATTGCTGCCAAGCAATTGCTTAAAGGGGAGATCAAGGCGCGAGGCGTCCAGATTCCGATATCACCGGAGTTTTATAACCCTATTTTAAATGAGCTGGAAACACTTGGCTTCGATTTTATTGAAGAGGAAGTGGTACTTGAAGCGGATTAATTCTTCTTTTTCTTGAAGATATTGCCGATCCGTTTGAAAAGGCCCGGTTTTTTTGCATCAGTGGTTGTGGTGTCGATCTGAACCCCACTGAGTTTCGGTTTGTCACTATTGGTGAATACTTTCTTCAGGAAGCCAGGTGATTTTTCTTGATCGCAATTTAAGGTTTCCAAAACACGTAAGGAAGGCGGTGCGAAACGAGCAGTTGTATACCGAGCCATGCGTGTGTTTGCATTCATCTCTTGCTGGTACAAAGCGTAGATTGGTAGTGCGGAGTTAGCCCCTTGTCCAATGGTCGTGTTGCTAAACCCGATCCTGTGCTCGTCGTTACCCACCCAGGTTAGTGTGATCAGTTTAGGGCTAAGGGCAACAAACCAACCGTCTTTGTTATCCTGCGTTGTTCCGGTTTTACCTGCAATGTCATTTTCCAATCCATATTTCCATCGCAAGCGTCTTCCTGTTCCTTCATTGACCACGCCCTTCATCATCTCGATCATGGCTTGGCGGGTGTCTTCGGAGATCACTCTTTCTGCAGCTACTGTCGGCCCAAAATTAGCCAGCACCTTACCGGTTTTGTCCTTGACCGAACGAATGAAAAAAGGAGAAGCCGTTTTCCCTTGGTTGACAAATGCCGTGTAGGCTTTTGCTAATTCGTACATGCTCAGTTCTGGTGTGCCCAACGCAATAGAAGGAACAGCTGGAATGGTCGAGGTTATGCCTAACTCACGCGCCAGTGTAGTTACAGGGCCAATATCTGTTGTGGTCAATAATTTCACTGCGATGGTGTTGATGGATTGAGCGAGAGCAGTTTTGACCGCATAGCTTTTTTCTTCGTCAATATCGCTGGAGTTGGTGGGGGTCCAGTCATCGTATTGCGTATAGGTGACCGTTCGCGCCGGAATAAATTCGCATGGGCTAATGCCGCTTTCCAAGGCTGCGGTGTAGACAATGGGCTTAAAAGTAGACCCTACTTGTCGTTTGGCTTGGATCACGTGATCAAATTGGAAATGCGAGTAATTGATACCGCCTACCCAAGCCTTTATTTCGCCAGAGGAGGGCTCCAGACTGATCAAGCCTGCGTTCAGCAGCTTCAGGTAGTGGCGAATACTATCGATTGGGCTGGCCTCTACAAGCTGATCACCACCCCAGTCCCATAGTTCCATTTTTCTTCGTTGTTTGAGCGAATCCTGAATTTGGGTGGCAGATAACCCTTTACTTAAAAGCTGTTTGTAGTAGGGAGTTCTTTCAATAGCATCCTGAAGAAGCTGTTCTGACCGCATCCATGGCGCTCGCTGGCCATAGCTTGCTTCGAACACGCGTTGTAACTCCGTCAAGTGCTTTTCCATTGACCTTTCGGCCATTTGCTGCATGTCTTTATCCAAAGTTGTCTCGATCACCAGGCCTGAAGTGAAGAGGTTGTAGCTGGTGTTGTTTGCTTGATTGTAGTCCGTCAGTATCTTCTCCAATTCTTTTTGTAAATGTGCACGAAAGTAGGGGGCGATGCCTTTGTCATGCGAAAAGGCTTGATAGCTCAGCGTTAAGGGTTTAGCCTGGGCGATCTGCGTCTCTTCATGGCTGAGGTAACCGTATTTCTTCATTTGATCGAGAACGATATTCCTTCTCTTCAGGGCTTTTTCTGGAAAAACCCGTGGATTATACCCATAGGAAGCCTTCAGCATTCCGACGATCACGGCGGCTTCGTCCAAACTCAGCTCAGCCGTATGGGCAGAGAAGAACTTTTCTGCTGCACTCTCAACTCCAAAGGTGTTGTCGCCAAAGGGTACCGTATTCAAATAGAGGCTTAAGATCTCTTCTTTGGTGTAGGCTTTTTCCAATCGTGTCGCCAAGTAGGCCTCCCGAATCTTATTCACCGGCATGGTGAACAGGCCGTGGGACTGACGAGGGTAGAGGTTTTTGATGAGTTGCTGTGATAAGGTACTTCCGCCTCCCGCAGATTCGTCATTCATCAGGATGGATTTGAAGAGTACGCGCAGCAAACTCCGCTGGTCAATTCCCTGATGCTCATAGAATCGGGCATCTTCTGTTGCGATCAGTGCATCGATCAAGTGCTGCGGGAGTTCGTCGAAGCTGACCTGCTGCCGGTCAAAAATAAAGTATTTGCCAATGAGTTCACCTCTGTGATCTAAGACCTCGGAAGCCTCACTTTGTCGAATATTAGCGAGTTGTGCGTCGGAGGGGAGTGGCCCCCAAAACCCCCAGATCACAGATAAAATGAAGCCGAAGATGGCCATTACACCCGATAAGAGCAAGAGGAAAAGGTACTTGAAGACGTGAAACTTCTTTTTATTCTTCATTCTGTTAGGTGAAACGACAGGCAAAGTTAGTTCTTGTTAAGGCGAAACAGAAATCTCATGTGCTTTGTGCTATTCTGTTTAATTTGCTATCCAAATGGAATCAGAGATCATCAAAGAAAGAGAGGAGTTAGCATCACTGTTGATGGAATTATCGGCTGAGCTGGGAACGCCTGAATATGTACAGGAGAAGCACCGGTACGAGTGGGAGACCGACGAAGAGAGGATCGCTATTCGTTTACCTTATGACCTGATGCTCGATGCCAATGGGCAGCCGGAATGGGACAGAGTATTTCACTATGTCCTGTGCATTGTTCAGTCGAGTATGGCGACTGTTGGTCTTTTTCATGGCAAGGATTGCCTTGCGCATAAGGTCTTTACCGCCTACATGGTGCGTAAGAAACAAGGCGTGAGCCAGATCAAGCACTTGAAAACAAAAGGAAAATCGAGGGCTGGGTCTCGCATTCGATTGGCCAGTGGACTTGAGTTTTTTGAAGGGATCAATGGCCGTTTACAAAATCATTTTGAAGCCTTTGAGATTGAACGCATCGCCTTCAGCTGTTCAAAGATTCTGTTGCCTCATTTTTATGGTGCGAAGGTCTCACCACCGTTTGATAAAAAAGACCTACGCCTGTTGCCCATTCCCAGACATATTGAAAAACCAACCCATGAAGAGATGATGCGGGCGCATCGTTTTTTGACCTATGCGGAGTTGACCAGGCAAGAGATTCACCTATGATGCTCAGCTGCATATGCCGCAGCACCAATAATGCCTGAGTTATTTTGTTTTTCTCCCACTACGTAAGGGGTCTTGATCTTGATCTGTGCCCGATACTTATGAATGTGCTTACTGACACCGCCACCCAAAATGATGAAGTCAGGTGTGGTGATTCGCTCTACGTGCTTGAGAAATTTATTGAGCCTTTTGCCCCAGACCTCAAAAGATAATTCTTCTCTCTTACGAGCTGAGTCAGCAGCAAAATGTTCAATGACTTTCCCATTTTTGTAAAAGAGTCTGCCCAATTCAAAATTCGGTACGAGCACGCCATCATAAAACATGCCACTACCGAGGCCTGTCCCTATGGTGATCATAATGACCGTACCCAGATGATGCCTTCCGGCGCCAAATTTCATCTCTGCCATTCCTGCAGCATCGGCATCGTTGATGATGTTGAAGGTGTTGTCGTCACAATAGTCGTTGAAGAGGTCATCAATTTGTACCCCCATCCAGCTTTCATCCAGGTTGCTGTGAAACTTCGCTTTGTTGTTGACCACTACGGTAGGAAAAGCAACACCAATATTGTCTTTCCATTGGAAATGCCCTTGAATTTCTTTGATCACCGCGGCAATGTCTTTGGGTTTGCGTCCTTCTGGTGTGGGGATTCGGAACCGGTCGGAGATCAAAATTCCCTTTTTCGTATCAACAATTGCTCCTTTTATGCCGCTACCGCCGACATCAATTCCTAAAATATCCATAAGTCTACCGAATGGTTGCCAAGATAGGGTAATTTGGATAATCTGCCAATCCGACTTACAGCAGTGCAACCAAGGCCTCAAGATCAAGGGGGCGGGTGTACATGTCCAGCTCGCCATTTTCATTGATCGGCCACTCATCCTGGGGTTTATCCCAATAAAGCTCTACACCATTGCCGTCCGGATCATCCAAGTACAAGGCTTCAGAAACGCCATGATCAGCAAAGCCTGTAAACGGATAGCCATGGTCGCGAAGCCGTTGATACATGATCGCCAGATGGTTGCGTTGTGGAACCACTATGGCCGTATGAAAAAGTCCGGGGTATTGTTTGGGGGCTGCTGGTTGCCCTTTGCTTTGCCAGGTGTTTAACCCAATGTGGTGATGGTAGGCACCACTTGCAATAAAGGCAACCTGGTCACCAAAGCGTTGCTTCACCTGGAACCCTAGCAGGTCGCAATAAAAGGCGATGGCTCGGTCGAGGTCGGCGACTTTCAAATGGACATGCCCAATATGGCTTCCTTCAGGAATCTGGAATGCTTCATTCATGGTGTAAGGATTACAGGTTGACTGTGGTTTAAAAATGAAGGTAATAGTTTGACAAATAAGAACGAAAATCGGTTGTGTAGGCGCCCTCTTTAGTTCGAATGGCGACCTCCTTTGTCTGATGTTCAGAAGTGGATTGACAACCGAAAGCGACGATTTTCCGAAACACAGGATCGGAAGCCACATTACGCAAAAGGATCTCTGCTATCGGATAGAGGGTGTTCTTCTCGGCCATTTTGATGAACTCAATCATCTCTTGTTCGGGGTACATGACCCAAAACTCACCATCCGACTTCAAATGGGTTTTCGCTTTCTCGGCAAGGTCCTCCATGGTCAGCAGGCTCGCATGCAGCGCTTTGTTTTTGTTTTCATTTGCCCCCTTTTGGCTGTTCTTAAAAAATGGAGGGTTACAAATGATCAAGTCATAGGCTTCAGTGGATTCAAAAGCTTGCAATGAGGTGTGCTGTAGGTTGATTTGAGCAGACCATGGGGAATTGTCGATGTTTTCTTTGGCCTGCAAAAAGGCGGCATGATCAATCTCAATGGCATCAATGGCAACTGCCGCTTTTTGTGCCAACATGAGGCTCAGGAGGCCTGTTCCTGTTCCAATATCTAACAGTCTTGAATTTGGAGTGACAGGAATTGCTGCCCCAAAAAAACAGCCATCCGTGGTCACCTTCATGCCACATTGGTCTTGATCAATTCTGAATTGCTTGAACTGAAAATGGCTATTTCGCATAGCAAGGTTTAATTTTTAATGATGAATGTTGAATTAGGGTTATCTCCACTTAACATTAAACATTCAAAATTCAGCATTAGTGATTTGATGATTTGAAAATGTGTTGATTTGTTGATTTGTTTATTGGTTATCCATTAATGGTTATTGGTACCACACAACACTTAGCACTTAAAACTTAACATTAATTTCGGTCATCGGTCATCGGTCATCGGTCATCGGTCATCGGTCATCGGTCATCGGTCATCGGTCATCGGTCATCGGTCTTCTTACCTCTTACTTCCTACTTGATAATTTTTAATGCTTAATGATGAATGTGGAATTGGCAACGCTCTTCACTCAACATTTAACATTCAAAATTCACCATTCTTACTTCGGTCATCGATACTCATACATCCTACCTCATACATCCTACCTCGGCCCTCCAACTAAGAATACATTCCCGACTCAAACCCTTCATCAACCTTCAAACCACTACCCTCTGCAGCTTCAACGGCTAGTTGATCGCATCGTTCATTTTCTGCAATACCCGCATGGCCTTTCACCCATTGAAACGTGACCCGATGCTTCTTATAGATCTCGGCAAATCGCAACCAAAGGTCTTTGTTCTTTTTGCCTTTGAAGTCTTTTTTGATCCAGTTCCATAGCCATCCCTTCTCCACAGAGTCGATAACGTATTTAGAATCGGAATACACCTTGACGGGGGCATTGGCCACCTTTATAGCCTCTAATCCGATGATCACAGCCAGCAGCTCCATGCGATTATTGGTGGTTTTGCGAAAGCCTTCAGAGATCTCTTTGCGGTGCTCCTTGAACTTCATCACGGTGCCGTAGCCACCGGGGCCGGGGTTGCCTCGCGAAGAGCCGTCTGTATAAATGATGATCATAGGTTTTGGATGTTGTCCTTGAATAGCTTAATGGCAATCGACAATAAGATGATCCCGAAGATTTTTTGCAAGATACCGATTCCGTTTTCTCCGATCTTTCGTTCCAACCAATTGGTCGATTTCAGGACGATGAAGACAAAGACGAGGTTGACCACAATACCGACCAAAATATTCAGTTCTTCGTATTCTGCCCTCAATGAAATGATCGTTGTCAAGGTACCTGCTCCGGCGATCAAGGGAAAGGCAATAGGAACCACCGAGCTTGTTTTGGAAGCAGAGGGTTCGTTTTTAAAGAAGTTATGGCCCAAGATCATTTCCATACCGATGATGAACATGATAATGGAACCTGCAATGGCAAATGATCCGACATCGATGCCAAACAACTTGAGTAAATTATCGCCGACAAACAGAAAGAGGATCATCAACACGCCTGCGACCAAGGTGGCCTTTCCGGATTGAATATGTCCGGCCTTTTTCCTCAAGTCGATGATGATGGGGATAGAACCTAAAATATCGATCACTGAAAAGAGAATAAGCGTGACTGAGATGATTTGCGTGAAATTTAGCATGTTGTTTTGTTAAAAAATCGCGCGAAGGTAAATCAATTTTTATTGATAAAATAACCTAATGCCATTTCATATCCGGCCAATCCAAAGCCGGTGATCATACCCGCGCAATGGGCCGTAATGAGGCTAGTGTGACGGTATGCTTCACGTGCATGGATATTGGAAATGTGTACTTCGACCACTGGCGTGGTGATAGCAGCGATGGCGTCTGAAATAGCAACAGAAGTATGGGTGTATCCTCCGGCGTTGAGGATGATGCCGTCATGATCAAAACCTACTTCGTGCAGTTTGTTGATCAATTCACCCTCCACATTACTTTGAAAGTAGGAGAGTGCTACTTCAGAGTATTGCTTTTTTAGCGCTGCGAAAAATTCCTCAAACGACTGCTCGCCGTAGATGCTTTTTTCCCTTGTTCCCAAAAGGTTGAGGTTAGGACCATTGATCACCAAGATTTTCATAGTTAGCAATATACACCTGTTCTCTTTGAGGTAAAAATGGAAGATGGATTATAGCGCGAGTCTACTCAAATTTACCTTTAGCTTGTCTTGTTTTCTTTTTTGTTCTTGAAGTAGGAATAAAGGCTCAATTCCTAAAATAATACCCAGTCGGGCCGCTGGGTTTACTGTTTTCTGATGACTGTTTTTTGATGTACCCATAACCAATAACCATTTTTCACTATACTTGAACATGGCTTGGGACATCTACCTGCAAGAGTATGAAAACTACCTCCGGTTGGAGCGTGGACTGAGTGAGAACTCTGTGATGGCCTATATGCAAGATGTCGAGAAGCTGAAGCAGTTTATTGAATTGAAGCAGCTCGATATGACCCCATTGCAGGTGTCGATTGTTGAACTACAGGATTTTCTGGAATTCATCAACGAACTAGGACTCAGTGCATATTCCCAAGCCCGAATGACCTCCGGGCTCAAGTCCTTTTTTAAGTTTTTGCTCTATGCGGGAGAGATCGACCAGGACCCAACCACTTTGCTAGAGGCACCCAGACTTGGACGCAAATTGCCGGATACGCTTTCCTTAGAAGAAATCGATAAAATCCTTGGGGCGATCGACCATTCCAAACCGGAAGGCCAACGCAATCGAGCCATGTTGGAAACGCTCTACAGTTCGGGTTTACGGGTATCGGAATTGATCAATCTAAAGCGGGCCAATGTACTTTGGGATGTCGGGTTTTTGCGGGTGATGGGCAAGGGGAGTAAGGAACGCTTGGTGCCCATCGGAAAGGAAGCCTTGAAGTATATCCGCATCTATGAAAGTGAAGTACGCGTGCACCTCGATGTGCAACAAGGGTTTGAAGGCATCTTATTCTTGAACAGAAGAGGTCGTCAATTGAGTCGTCAAATGGTCTTTATGATCATCAAAGATTTGGTGAAAACCGCGGGGATCAACAAAACCATCAGTCCACATACCTTTAGGCACTCATTTGCTACCCATTTGATCGAGGGAGGTGCGGACCTGCGTGCCGTTCAAGAAATGCTGGGGCATGAGTCAATCACCACAACAGAGATCTACACGCATCTCGATCGTGATTATCTACGTCAGGTCATTCAAGAATTTCACCCTAGGAGCTAGCACTCCAATTAGAGCCATTTCTTTCTTTTGAAATACAAGATCATGGTAATGGCAACTGCAACCATCACACCCAAGAGGATAGGATAGGCAAGAGGCTCGCTTAACTCCGGCATGTTTTCAAAATTCATTCCGTAAATGCCAGCCATAAAGGTGAGCGGAATAAAGATCACGGAAAAGATCGTCAGCACCTTCAGCACGTCATTCAACTTGTTGTTCATGAAGGTGTTGTAGGTGTTGAAATTATCGTTGATGTTCTCGCGATACACCTCTATGGTGTCGGTGACATGTGTGATGTGATCGACAAGGTCTTTCAAAAAGGGGCGTGTGGTCGATTTAATGTGGAAATGATCTGATTTATTGAAGTTGAGAATACTATCACGGAGCGGCCGAGCGTATTTGCGCAAATAGTTGACTTCTTTTTTACTCAGGTTGATCTCGTTGATCATCTCACGATCAAAATGATCCATCAGTTTAACTTCTTGTTCATTGATCTCCACCCCATATTCATCAATGATGGCCATGTAATGGTCTACGACTACATCGAGCAAAGCAAATGCGAGGTAATCGGCTCCTCTCAAGCGAATCTTGCCCTTCACATTCCTCAATCGGTTGCGAACCCCTTCAAAAATATCGCCTTCCTTTTCCTGAAAAGTAATGAGAAAGCCTTCGCCTACGATCAGGCTGAATTGCTCCGACACTACTACATCGTCAACTACTCTGATCATTTTGGTCGCGAGAAAGAATTGTTCATTGTATTCGTCGAATGTAGGCCGCTGACCCATGTTGAGAATGTCCTCGAGCGCCAGATTATGGATATTGAATTGGTCGCCTACGGTGCGGATTTTATCTGTTTCGTGCAGCCCGATGATGTTCAACCACAACACACTTCCTTTTTGGGGGGTAGTGGCAAGTTCGTCCAGGCCGATCTTTCGTTCTTCGAGCGTTTCAGCATTGAAGCGAATCATCTCGATGAGCATCTCGTCTACATGTTGCTCACCGGTGTAGATGAGTGAGCCAGGCATTTGGTTGAGTTTCTTAGCGGCTTGTGTCGGCTCAGTTTTCTTCCTTCTTTTTCTCCTTATAGACAATAGTTCTGTAGGGGAAAGGTATTTCAATTCCTTCACGGTCGAATCGTTTTTTGATGGTTCTGTTAATATCGCATTTTAATTCAAAGCCTTCAAGCGGTCCTTCCGTCCATACACTCGCCCTCAATTGAATGCTGGATTCAGCAAATTCCATCAATCGCACGATCACTGGTGGTTCTCCCTCAGCTTTGGCCTCGTCAGTTCGGTTATCAAGGAAGTTTGGATGGTGCATGGCCTCCTCCTGAATGATCGAGGTGGCAAGGTCAACGTCCGAGTCATAGCTGATGCCATAAAAGATGTGATTACAGACCTTTTTGTCCACAATATTGGAGTTGTGAATCGTTTCGGCACTGATCACGGAGTTGGGTATGATCAGTCGCTTGTTTTCAAAGTCTGAGATCACAGTATGGCGTAAGGTGATGTCCTCTACTACTCCTGAATATAGGTTGCTGATCTTGACAATGTCGCCAACACGAAAGGGCTTGAAGATCACAATGAAAATACCGCTCACGATATTTGAAAAAGCAGCTTGAGAGGCAAAGCCCACGATGGCTGCTAAAATACCGGCACCGGCGAATAAAGTGACACCCAAGGTCCGCAGCTTGGGTATGGTCATGAAAATGACCGTGACCGCACTAAAGAAAATGACCATACCCAAGGCATTGTTCAGGAATTTGAATTGGGTAGGGTCCACCCTCAGGTCACCACTCGATTTGAGGATAAACCGATTCATGATGACGCGAAGAATTTTCAATAAGATCATTGCAGCCAAGAAAATGGCCGCTACATAGATGGCTGTGTTCAGGTAGCCATTATCCGTGAATTTTAGAAACTCAAATGGTTGTGACATAGGCATCGGGTTTCAGTGGATTGTATGAACAATTCCGTTCTTTATGCAAAGTAGAGAAGAGATGATAGCTTTCCTAGACGAATGTGAAGAGCGAAAGACAGGTATTTGTAAAAAGAGAAGTAAGAACATTTCCCTTTACTGCTACATCTCCTATTTTTGCTAAAATTTCCACTGTGTACAAACTCCTTTTACGTCCCCTTCTTTTCTCCAAGTCGCCAGAAGCAGCGCATCATTTTTCATTCAACTGGATCAAACGACTGTTCCG
Organism: Roseivirga sp. YIW32; assembly: GCF_057219245.1. Classification (NCBI taxonomy): domain Bacteria; kingdom Pseudomonadati; phylum Bacteroidota; class Cytophagia; order Cytophagales; family Roseivirgaceae; genus Roseivirga; species Roseivirga sp. YIW32. Next base: position 556,676 of record NZ_JBXVVG010000001.1, read on the forward strand.
TATTCCGGGAATTGCCACGCTGGCCGACCGCTTATACAATTTCAAATCTGCTGAGCTTGAAACAGAATGTTTTGGTATCAAATTCCCTAATCCGGTCGGCTTGGCAGCGGGTTTTGATAAGGATGCTAAGCTCTTCGATGAATTGGCAGCCTTCGGCTTTGGTTTTATCGAGATCGGTACCTTGACCCCCATTGGCCAGCCCGGTAATCCGGCTCCTCGATTGTTCCGCCTTCCTGCCGATCAAAGTTTGATCAACCGAATGGGCTTTAACAACGAGGGAGTGGAAGACGCCATCGAGCGCTTAAAAAAGAACAAAGGGCATGTGATCATAGGTGGAAATATTGGGAAGAACAAAGTGACGCCGAATGAAGAAGCGGTGGAAGATTACAAGAGTTGTTTTCATGCACTCTACGAATACGTGCATTATTTTGTCGTCAATGTGAGTTCACCCAACACCCCAAACCTTCGGGCGCTGCAAGAAAAGGAGCCTTTAAAGGAATTATTAAAAACACTGCAAGAGGAAAGAGAGCAATATTCATCAACAAAACCGATTCTATTAAAGATTGCACCGGATCTCACCAATGAGCAGTTGGACGACATCGTTGAGATCATGCTCGAGATCAAGCTGGATGGTTTGATCGCTACCAACACAACGATTTCGCGAGAGGGATTGACCACAGAAGGATCGACCGTTCAAGCGATCGGAGCTGGAGGGTTGAGCGGAAAGGCAATACGCAAGCGGTCTACCGAGGTGATTCGCTATTTATCAGAGCGATCAAAAGGAGCCTTTCCGATCATCGGTGTTGGTGGTATTGCAACTGCGGAAGATGCCATCGAAAAGCTGGAAGCTGGAGCAAAACTGGTTCAGGTCTACACCGGGTTCATTTATGAGGGTCCCGCGATGCTCAAAAAAATCAATAAAGGAATTTTGGCATGGAAGCGAAGGAATAAAGCGAACTAGCATACGTTGATTCCTAAAAAATCAATTAATTTCGTATTATCAGGTTTACAATTTTTCAATGGCCCAAAATACTTATCGTTCCAATACATTTAAGTCGAACCAAGAGAAATCCAAGAGGAAAAAAAGCCCTAAAAAGAAGTTTGAGATCCCATTTTTGAAAGACCGGCGACTGCAGCTTTCTGTTGGATTTTTTTTGCTTTTGGTCTCTATTTTCATCTTTGTGGCCTGCATCAGCTATTTATTTACCGGAAAGGCCGATCAGAGTGTGGTCGAAGCCTTCTTTTCTGATGACGAGACCGTAAGAGCCTTAGGTCAAGAAGCACGCAATTGGATGAAGTTGTTGGGCGCCTTGGTCTCGCATAAACTCATCTTTTCCTGGTTTGGTATAGGGGCCTTTTTGGTGCCTCCTGTATTGTTTCTTCTGGGCTACAAGATCGTTTGGGGAGAAGAACTCATCAAACTCGATCGGGCCACTGCCTTCGCATTGTTTTTCATGTGTTGGACCAGCTTGCTCATGGGCTCCATGATCAAGTCAGGGGATGAAGTTTCAGAATGGAGTTTTTATAGTGGTGGAATAGGGTATCAGTTATCGGTGTATTTTGACAGTTTGTTGGGATTTGGAACGGTCCTGTTTTTGGTCTTTACCTTGTTGGTGTTCATCATCTTTTATTTCAATATAACGAACGTGTTCTCATGGCAGAAGGCCGCCGCGCCTGTACAAACGGCAGACTCAGCTGAATCGACTGGTGGGGTTGTCAATGAGGAGGAGGCTCAAGATAATCAGGAGGATGACGAAGAACAAGATGCGGCTGAAGCGGAAGCCGAGCTTGCTGAATGGGTGGTGACACTAAAAGAAGAGCAGAAAGAAAGAGAAGTTGCTGATCTGGCTGTGGAGCTCTCAGAAATAGAACCTACCGCATCCGAAGAACAAAAACCAATTGAATTAGAGACCGATCTTGGGAAGGACGATGGTACACCAAGTGAAGAAGAAGTACAAAAAGAAGAAGAGGTAACCCTAGAAATTACGCCTTCGAAAGAACAAACGGACGAGCAAGCTAGCCAAAAGAATGAGCCTGCCTTCGAGGTGGAGATCTCAGAAGCGGCAGAGAAATTGGTTGAGAAAGTTGGGAATTATGATCCCACTTTGGATCTGGCCAGTTATAAATTCCCAAAGGTTGACTTGTTGAATGAATATTCAACGGGCAAGATCTCCGTTACCAAAGATGAACTCCAAGCCAACAAGGATAAGATCGTTGAGACGCTGACCAATTTTAAGATCGGTATTTCAAGTATCAAAGCCACCATTGGTCCTACCATTACCTTGTACGAGATCATTCCTGAGGCCGGTGTTAAGATCTCCAAGATCAAAAACTTGGAAGATGATATTGCCTTGAGCTTGGCTGCACTGGGCATTCGTATCATTGCACCTATCCCGGGCAAAGGAACCATCGGTATCGAGGTGCCTAATGTGAACAAAGAAATGGTGTCCATGCGATCGGTCATTTCCACAGACAAATTCATGGATTCTGACAAGGCCTTGCCTGTTGCTTTAGGCAAGACCATCTCAAATGAGGTCTTTGTAGCAGACCTGGCAAAAATGCCTCACTTGCTGATGGCCGGAGCTACCGGTCAAGGGAAATCAGTGGGTTTGAATGTGATTTTAACCTCTTTGCTCTACAAGAAGCATCCTTCGCAATTGAAGTTCGTATTGGTTGACCCGAAGAAGGTGGAATTGACGCTTTTCAATAAAATTGAGCGACATTATTTAGCGAAACTGCCTGATTCAGAAGATGCCATCATCACCGATACCAAAAAGGTGATCTACACCTTGAATTCGTTGTGTATTGAAATGGATCAACGGTATGATTTGCTCAAGGATGCCGCTTGCCGGAACATCAAAGAATACAATAAGAAGTTTGTCGACCGTAAACTGAACCCCGAAAAGGGACACCGATTCTTGCCTTATATCGTACTGGTTATTGATGAGTTAGCCGATTTGATGATGACGGCTGGAAAAGAAGTGGAAACGCCGATCGCCAGACTCGCACAGTTAGCCAGAGCCATTGGTATCCATTTGGTGGTCGCCACACAAAGACCTTCGGTCAACGTGATCACAGGGATCATCAAGGCCAACTTCCCTGCCAGGTTGTCGTTTAGGGTAACCTCCAAGGTCGATTCAAGAACGATTTTAGATGCAGGCGGGGCAGATCAACTGATCGGTCAGGGAGACATGCTTCTCTCTATGGGGTCAGAGATCATACGCCTTCAGTGTGCATTTGTCGATACGCCTGAAGTTGACGAGATTTGCGAATTCATCGGATCACAACGCGGCTATAGCTCGGCTTACATGTTGCCTGAATTTGTGGGTGAGGAGGCAGATAGCAGTGCAGGTGATGTGGATCTTTCAGATCGTGACATGCTCTTTGAAGAGGCAGCCAAGCTGATCGTTGCGCATCAGCAAGGCAGTACGAGTTTGATCCAGCGGAAGCTCAAGTTGGGTTACAACCGTGCAGGAAGAATTATCGACCAACTCGAAGCCGCCGGAATTGTGGGGCCATTTGAGGGATCCAAAGCACGTGAGGTGCTCATTCATGATGAATATAGTTTGGAACAATTATTGAATGAACTAAACAATAATTGATCGAGGATAGATAAAGAGTTATGAAAAAATTGTTTTTCGCTTGCTTCATGGTGATGATGACAAGTGCAGTATGGGGACAGGAAGGTGAGGCAAAGCGCATTCTCGATAAAATGAGTGCCACCTACAAGGCCATGCCCGGATTTGAGATCAGCTTTAATCAAAAGCTGGAGAATGGCATGAACGGCCAGGATACCTACAGTGGCAAGGCAGCCGTATCCAAAGAAAAATTCTTTGTTGACTTTCAGGGTCAGCTGATCTTTTGTGATGGACCAACGCTTTGGACATACATCATGGAAGGGGAAGAATTGACCATCAGTAATTTCGAGCCGGATGAGCAAGCCATTAACCCTGCCAATATCTATGACATTTACAAAGAGGGATTTGAGTTTGAATTTGTGGGAGAAGATGAATTCGATGCTCAGCCTGTGAATGTGATCAAACTCAATGCGACCGATCCGGATGCTGATTTCACGACCATCATCATGTATGTTGGAAAAGAGGATGCGTACTTGAAAGCTTGGGACCTCATCGACTATGATGGAATTCCCACATCATTCATCGTGACCAAATTTACGCCTAATCAGTCTTTCGCTGATGGCTTCTTTCAATTTGATGATACCAAGTACAAGGTGGACATCGTCACCGATCTGAGGAATTAATGAACAAGCAGGCGCTTTTTGAGCAGATCAAAAAAAAAGGATCCTATCTCTGTGTCGGATTAGACACGGACATTGAAAAAATCCCAACACATTTGCTTGCTGAAGAAGACCCTATTTTTGCTTTCAACAAGCAAATCATCGACGCAACCATTGATTATGCTGTCGCCTACAAACCCAACATTGCTTTCTATGAAGCCCACGGGCTTAAAGGCTGGGAAAGTTTGCAGAAAACGATGGCTTACTTGCCCGACGAGGTGTTCACCATTGCCGATGCCAAGCGAGGAGATATTGGGAATACCTCAAAAATGTACGCGAGAGCGTTTTTTGAGGAAATACCATTCGATTCCATTACGGTGGCGCCCTACATGGGAGAGGACTCTGTGAAACCTTTCTTAGATTTTGATGAGAAGTGGGTCATTCTACTGGCCTTAACATCCAATGCTGGAGGTCAAGATTTTCAGAACCTGAAATTGGAGGCAGGAGGAGAGCTCTACGAAGAGGTGCTCAGAAAAAGCCAGGAATGGGGGAGTGCCGAAGAGCTGATGTATGTGGTTGGTGCTACAAAGGCAAGCGCACTACAGCATATTCGAACGATTATTCCAGATCATTTCTTACTTGTTCCTGGAGTAGGGGCGCAAGGAGGTAGCTTAGCAGAAGTATCGGCATACGGTATGAATGCCCAATGCGGCTTACTGGTTAATTCATCCAGAGGCATCATCTACGCAGATGATACACGCGATTTTGCCAAAACAGCGGGGCAAAAAGCGGAAGCCTTACGAAATGAAATGACTGCATATTTGACAAAATTTCTTTAGATTCAGTGTAAACACACACTGAACATGCGAGAAGATTTCCTTTACTACATTTGGCGTCATCAGCTATTTACCCAACCCATTCAAACGACCTCCGGACAGCAACTGTCCATCCTTGATCCCGGTTTTCGTAACCTGCACGATGGTCCTGATTTCAAAGAGGCTAAGGTACTTATTGATGGTTTGAAGTGGTTTGGCGCGGTTGAAATTCATGTCAAATCCTCCGATTGGTACCACCATGGGCATCAGCGAGACTCTCATTACGATACCGTGGTCCTGCATGTGGTCTATGAACATGATAAGGAGGTGCGAACTACCCAACAAGAACTCATTCCGACTGTAGCCTTAAAGGGGTGCATCAAACCGAAGTTCTATGAGCGCTACCAGTTATTGATCGAAAACCCGGCACCCATTCCATGTGCGACACAATTAAATCAAGTGCCGGCGATCAAGCGCTTAGGCATGGCAGAAAGCGTCTTGGTGGAACGCTTGCAAAGAAAGTCCGGGTTGGTATTAGAAGAGTTGAGAAGCGTGAATGAAGATTGGCAGGAAGTGACATTCCGTATGCTTACCAAAGCCATGGGCTTTAAAGCAAATGATCAAGCAATGCTGCTGGTGGCGCGTAAGCTTTCTTACAAATGGATACGCCGACTGAATCGGCTGGAGGAAATAGAAGCCCTGTTGTTGGGGACTGCTGGATTCCTGGATGTGACCGCTAAGGACGAAGAAGTATTACGCTTACAACAACACTTTCTTTTCTTCCAACAGAAGTTCAAAGACTTGGAAGCGCTACCTATTGCCCATTGGAAGTTTGCACCTTTACGACCCCAAAACCAACCGGTTCAGCGCCTGGTACAATTGGCAGCCATCGTGTTCCAAGAAAAGAATCTTTGGGATAGGTTCTTGTCCTTGGATAGTGCAGATCAATTGATGCAACAGATGCAAGCCGAACTTAGCCCCTATTGGCAAACGCACCTGCGCCCTGATAAAGTCTCTAAACAATTCATCACCAAGGTTTCCAAGAACACCCTAAGGCACCTGCTGATCAACGTGACTGCGCCTTTGCTGGCTGCCTATGCCATTCAGCAAGATCAGTATGCCTACATGGAGCGAGCGTTGAACTTATTGACGCAATTAGCTCCTGAACAAAATCGCGTCACACGACTCTGGAAAGGTTTGCAATGGAATGCTGCCCATGCCTTCGACAGCCAAGCCTTGAATGAGCTGTTTCAACACTATTGCGAGCCAAAGCGCTGTTTGGAATGTCGTATCGGTGTTCACCTTCTCCACGGGGATAATTAGGTCAGGTATCTGATTTTGAACGAAAAGAATTACCTTTGTGACCTGAATTAAACGCGATGGAAAACCCTGTAATTATTTTTGGAGCCAGTGCGCTCGGTCAAGCAGCAGTGGAGATCTTTGAAAGCAACGACATCATGGTCTATGGTTTCTTAGATGACAATAAAGAATTGCATGACACCACCCTAGGCGAGTTGAGCATTTTGGGAAGCATGGATGATGACGGTTTCTTGAAATTAATTGGTAAAAAATGCGAAGGCTTTATCGCAGTCGACGATCGTGACCTGAGAAAAGGCTTGGTGAAATTGATGAAGGAAAGACGTAAGAAAATGCCTGTGAATGCGATCCATAAAAACGCAAAGGTGTCTTCTTCTGCGCATGTAGGGCATGGTGAATTCATCAATAGTGGCGTGGTGATTGGAGCAAATGCGAAGATCGGGGATCATTGTTTGATCCACTCTCAAGCGACCATTGACTATGCTGCTCAGCTCGGCGATCTTGTGCAGGTAGGTGCGGGCTCCGTGGTTGGAAGCAGTGCCGAAATAGGAGATAACGTATTCATCGGTTCAGGAGTAACGATCGTGCCGGGTGTTAAGATTGGCAATAATGCCAGAATCGGGGCAGGGTCAGTGGTGATTGCCGATGTAGAAAAGGGCAAGACCGTGTTTGGTAACCCTGCGCAAGAAGTATAAGAATTTTTTTGTATCAATAAATCACCCTACAAGCAATAGGGCAGAGGAATGGAAAAGAAGTATTCAATTTTATTGTATTACTGTTATGCAGACATAACGGATTATGAAGCATACAGAGAAGAACATCATTTATTCTGTGTTGAAAACAACCTGAGAGGGCGGATCATCATCTCACCGGAAGGACTCAACGGAACGGTATCCGGACTCAAAGAGGATTGTGAAAAGTACATGGACTATGTGCATGCTGATTGTCGTTTTGCCGATACGGAGTTTAAAGTGGAGGCACATGATAAAATGGCTTTTGCCAAGTTGCATGTCCGCGTCAAGCCTGAGATCGTGCACTCCAGCCTCAGACAGATCAACCCTCGTCAAAAGACCGGAGAATACATTGAGCCGGAAGAGTTTAAGAAGGTGTTAGAAGAAAAAGATGAAGATACCATCATCCTCGATGTTCGTAGCAACTATGAACACCATGTGGGGCGCTTCAAAGATGCCCTGACCCTCGATATTGACAACTTCCGAGACTTTCCTGAAAAAGTGAAAGAGCTGGAGCACTTGAAGAACAAAAAGGTCATCACCTATTGCACAGGTGGGATCAAGTGCGAAAAAGCTTCTGCCTACTTGCTGGAACAAGGCTTCGAAAACGTTTATCAACTCCATGGAGGTATCATCAAGTATGGTATTGAAGCAGGAGGGAAGGACTTTGAAGGCAAGTGTTATGTGTTTGATAACCGGATCACGGCGGATGTGAATACCGTTAACCCAAGCATCATCAGTCGGTGCTACATCTCTGGAGTGCCAACAGATCGCATGGTAAACTGTGCCAATCCTGAGTGTAATCGACACATGCCCATGTCCGAGGAGGCTGGCTGGTTAATGGACGGTTGCTGTTCTGAAGAATGTCGACAACATCCGGCCAGAAGGCCTTACGACGGAACCGGTTTTTATCAAAAGAACACCAACCACTACAATCCGCTGAAAGGGGTAAAGAGAGAACCGGCAAAACTAGATTGATGCGTAAACAATTGGCCAATTCAGAATTGATCATCTCGCCTCAGGGTAGAGTGTATCATCTGAATCTTCACCCGGACATGATCGGTGACGAAGTGATCGTGGTAGGAGACCCGGATCGCGTGGCGAAGATCAGCCGGCATTTCGATAAGATAGAACATCAAGTGACTAACCGAGAGTTAGTGACGCACACCGGAACCATTGGTAACAAGCGAATTTCAGTGATCAGTTCTGGAATGGGCACAGACAATGTTGAGTTGCTCTTAACAGAACTTGATGCCTTGGTGAATATTGACTTTGCCAAACGGAAAGTAAAACGAAAGCTGAGGTCGTTAAACATCTATCGAATAGGGACTTCCGGCTGCATTCAACCTGATATTCCACTGGATGCTTTTTTAGTCTCCACTGCAGCCATTGGCTTGGACACCTTGATGTCTTTCTACGCATACCAAGCAGAAGAGCCATTGGTTAATTTTTGCCATAAAGTGCAACGTCTGGTGGGTTTGCCTTTTACGCCCTACATGGCCAAGGGCTCTTTAAAACTGTTGGCGAAGTTTAGCGATTCGATGTACCAAGGAGTCACGATCACTTCTCCAGGCTTTTATGCCCCACAAGGCCGTCAGTTACGGTTGCCGCTAACCATTGAGCAGTTACCAGAAAAGTTCGCGGCGATCGAGAGTCCTTTTGGTCGATTTACGAATTTTGAAATGGAAACGGCTGGCTATTATGCCCTGTCAAAGATGCTAGGACATGAAATGATCAGCCTGAATGCCTTGATCGCTAATCGGGCCACTGGGGATTTCTCTTCAAAGCATGAGCAAACGGTGGAGCAATTGGTAACCTTAGTGTTGCAAAAGATCTCCTAATTCAAGTAGGTTTCCTGAAATTTAGTCAGCTTAGTCAAGGCCATCTCGTAGAGTTGAATGAGCCGCGTGGTTTCCTCCGTCGTAAAAACGAGTGTATTCTTAAAGGAAGCAGATTTAAAGTAATCAGGGTCCTCAACGGTACCTGAGATCATGTCGTATTTGCTCATCAAGGTTGGGAAATAATTCTGGTCGAGTGCATCCAATAAGTTCTTTTGCTCCGCTTCAATGAACTTATAGGTCTGATAAACTTCGACCAAGTGCTTTTTGAGTTCATTGTCAAGGATGATCTTAAAATCACCACTCTGTTGGAGTGTGAGGTAGGTATAATCATTTGGAGTGAAATGATAATAGCTTCCAACAATACCGGAAAACTGTACAACCGTATCTAGCGCCAGCCGACTTGAATTCTCCTGATAGTACTTAATCGCGGCCTGAAGTACCTTGAGCTTTTCGCTATTCATTTTGATAGAATAGGTTAAATCTGAGTGGTCCTTTGTAAGATCAGCGTTGATGTCCTTTAAGTAGACCTCTTCTAACTTGCGTTCTTTTTTGTCTTCTCCAACATTAGAAAGCCAAAAGGCGATGGTGATGCCAAGAATTACAATAAAGAATTCTATGAGAATGTTCTTTGGCGTATAGTCTTTTACTGCCATAACGAAAAGATGTCAAAAAAAGCAAAAGGCTGCTTAGTTCTTTGGTTTTAACAACCCTTGAATGAGGAGATTGTATTCTTGACAGGTCAATACCCCATTATTGGAATAGGGACATTGTTTATAGAGTTTTTCTCCGAGGCGGTCGCGGGTAATGATCACATCTTGTCCTTTGCAGATCGGACACATGATGGCTTGCTCGTCTTCACAGGGAATGGTATTCAGGTAGAAAAACTTACTATTGATGTCGGCTTTGTCACTTGGCGCACTTGAATTGCGATAGCCTTGTTCCGCTTGATCTAACAGGCTGATCACTTCTCTGGAAAATTGTCCACGGCTTCCTTTTAGCTCCAAGTACTTATTGAGCCAATCGATACTTTGTGCATATTTTCCTAATAAGAGGGAGTTTTTACCAAAATAGAAACAGAAGTCTGCAGAAAGGAGATCGATCTTTTCCAATGCCAGCATGAAGTACTTATCAGCTGTCGGATACTGTTCCCTCTCCATAAAGACCAAGGCAGTATCGATGTAGCTACTGGGGTTTAAAGCTACCATTGTGCGTTGCGCATTCACTGATTGAAGGCTTAACAAAAGGACAAAGACGAGCGTAAGTTTTTTCATGAAGGATTAACCGGCGCTAAAATAGTAAAGTTTAGACATGAAAATGCCCCTAAGAGTAGGGGCTTTTTCCGCTTTAACCTTATTTAATAAGTTCCCTTATTTTTTCACTGTGCCTTTTTTCGGAAGTGAAACCTTTTTACTTGCCAATCCTAGGATACCAAGTCCTGTTGCGACTGCTGCTGCTGTTAATAATACTGTTTTTGTTTTCATCCGTGTAATTTTCCTCTCTTTTATAACGGCAATCCTGATGCCAGGTTTTTATGAGCGAATACTTTTTTAATTAAACGACAGGAATCTCTATGTATAAGACAATCAACGCAATCGATTCCCCTACCTTTTCTTTGCATTAAGTGTAACTTTTTCCGTTTGTAAAGATTTCTTTCGTCAGCTGACTTTCTACCCTTATTTTCAGGGCATAAATAGAAATGAATATGAGAAGCTTTAGACTACTCCTTTTGAGCATTTGCACCATGGGTGCCTTTTCAGGGCTGCGTGCTCAGGAAGCCCCTCCGGCCATCGATACAAGGATCTATGAGATCATAGAGACCACATCTGCTGAACGCATTCAAAAGGATATCCAACAATTAGTTGATTTTGGTACGCGTAACACCTTTTCTGACACAGTGTCTGAGACGCGAGGTATTGGTGCCGCTCGTCGTTGGATAAAGGCGGAGTTTGAAAGAATCTCGGCTGCTTGTGGTGGATGTTTGGAGGTTTTTTATCAGAAGGACCTCGTTACGCAGGAAGGTAACAGGCGGGTGCCGAAAGATACTTACATCGTGAATGTGGTGGCTGTTTTGCGTGGTACTGACTACCCCAATTCTTACGTGATGATGTCAGGAGATATCGATTCTAGGGCTTCCAATACCATGAATTATGAAATTGATGCACCAGGAGCCAATGATAATGCGTCAGGCATGGCGGGTACCATTGAGGCGGCCAGAGTGCTTTCGAAGTACAAATTCAAACATAGCATTGCATTTGTTGGGCTTTCAGGAGAGGAACAAGGGCTTTTTGGTGGTGCTGGTTTGGCGAAGTATGCACAAGAAAATGAATGGAATATTGTGGGTGTACTCAACAACGACATGATCGGGAATATTGAAGGAGTCGATGGAGTGATCGACAACCGTACCTTCCGGATTTTCTCGGAACCGACACCGGCCAATGAGTCAGAGCAAGAAAGAAGAGCAAGAAGATTCACGGGTGGCGAAGTAGACGGTAATTCTCGTCAATTGGCAAGATACATCCACAAGCAGGTTAAAACTTATATGCCCGAAATGAATCCTATGATGATCTATCGTTTGGACCGATTTGGAAGGGGAGGCCACCACCGACCATTTAACGACCTCGGTTATGCCGGCGTTCGAATCATGGAGGCTCATGAGAATTACAATCGCCAGCACCAAGACATTCGTGAAGAAAATGGCATCAAATACGGTGACGTAATCGAAGGAGTGAATTTTGGCTATGCCGAGAAACTGACCGCTGTCAACGAAATATCTTTGGCGGGATTGGCTTGGGCACCACCTGCGCCAAAAGACGTAAGAATTGGTGGGGCCGTGCGTCCTTCTACTACCTTGGCCTGGGAAGCATCGGATGATCCGAATGTCGCCGGATACAAGATCTATTTTAGATTAACCACTTCTCCGACCTGGGATAACTTTGTGTATGTATCCGGAGTCAATGAGCATACCTTAGAAGGAATTGTGATCGATAATTATTACTTCGGAGTAGCCGCTGTAGGTAAAGACGGCAACGAGTCAGCAGTGGTATTCCCTTATCGTCAGATCAGAAGGAGGTAATGATCAGGCTACGATCAAAGGAAGAACCAATAGTCCACTATTGGTTCTTTTTTTTGTCTGCCTAATAACGCTTTGATCTCTTTCTTGCCTTTAGGTGACGCCACTACGATCATGATTTGTGGGTTTATAAGTGATCGTATGCTATCAATGCTTTGCAAGGTAATGCCATAGATGTCGTGGCCGATCTTATTGGGTGATTGACATACCCAATGAAACGTTTGTCCCTTAGATTGTAGCAGTTTGGCCATGTCTTTTCCATTTTTTCCTGCTCCCCAAAGTACCAAGGGGCGGCTAGGGTCTCGGTCAATGGCTAAAAAGTATTTGAGCTTCAGGTTGAAATACCGGTTGTCTTCATATTCCTTCCAGGTTCTGGAAATCCGGTCGCCACGGTCTCGCCAGTAATGCAATACCTTATTTAATCCAATGATCTTCAGCTTCGACTGATAAATGCGGAAGCACAGGTCATAGTCTTCGGGGTAGGTCTCAGGCTCGAAGGCACCAATGCTGTCCAGATCCTCCTTGTGCATCAACCAACTGTGCGAGGGGATTACACATTCTTTGTAGATCTCTTCGTCATGACGATTGTCACGGGCGACTGCATTCAACCATTGCTCATACCGAAGAAATCCACCGCCGACCTCGCCCTCATCGACAAAGTGCTCCGTTCCGCCAGCGATCAAATGACCTTTACCATATTGCTGCCATGCCTCAACCAGCGTCTCGATCTTGTCATGAGGCATTCGGTCATCAGAATCCATACGGTTGACCAGATCCCCTTGAATGTAATGATATCCATATTTTAAACTAGGGATGAGCTTAGGCCTATTGGAGTCATAAACCTTGATGCGAGGTTCTTTTTTGGCGTAGTGCCGTAGTATTTCTGCTGTGGCATCGCTACTGTGGTCATTAACGGCAATGAGCTCCCAGTTTGAATAGGTTTGAGCGATGATCGAATCAAGGCAGTCGGGTAAATAGGGGGCCGTGTCTTTGGCTGCCATGATGATGGACACTAAAGGAGTTGGGTGGGACATTTGCCCAAGTAAAGAAACTTTATGAAAAAATATTAGTTCTACAAAAATAGATTAAATATTATTTCTACATTTGTAAATGTTATGAGTAAAGGAAATCACATTGGCGAATTAGAAGAATTGATTCTTCTGTTAGTTGGCGTGCTCAGAGATGAAGCATATGCAGTAGGCGTACTACAAGAGATGAAATCGCAGACTGGACGAGAATTAAACATCAGCGCCATTCATGCGGTATTGAATCGTTTGGAGGAAAAAGGCTTGGTGACTTCTGAAATGGGTGGAGCGACGCAAGAAAGAGGGGGAAGGCGTAAGCGCTTCTATACCCTCACTGCAGCCGGAAGGCAGACGATCGATGAAGTACGTGCGGTAAGAGAAAAACTGTATGGTCAATTAGGAACAATGCCCATTTACTCAATCGCTTAGTGACGAAGTACTCGAAATATCAACCGCCCAAATGGGCAGATCGCTTTTTACAGTTTTACTGCAACAAGGAGTTGTTGGAACAACTGCAAGGCGATGTGCACGAGCTTTATTGTTGGCGATTAGCAGAGAAAGGTCCTGCTGCTGCCAAGCGCTCCTTCATTTGGGATGTCATTCGACTGTTTCGCTGGTCAAACATTAAAAAAAGGTCAAAAACTCAAAAACTAAACAACATGGGAATGCTTAAAAATTACTTCAAGATCGGTTTGCGTAACCTCTGGAAACAGCGGATGCCTTCAACCATCAACGTACTTGGTTTGTCGATTGCACTTGCCTGTTCGATTGTGGCCTTCAAATTCATTGAAGAAGGCTACAATAAGGATTACATGCACACCAATAAGGATGATCTATTCCTGGTGACGCATTGGGAAGAACTGGAGTTCAATACCGGTAGAAGTGGAAACACAGACAATGTGTTGACGAAAGAGATATTGAATTCAGTTCCGGGTATTGCGCGATCTACTCGCTACAACTTTTACAGAGCTGGCACCAAAGTGAATGATAAGGAGACGAGTACATACAGCCTATTTGTTGATGAAGACTATTTGGACATGTTCAGCTTCCAACTTGTCGCGGGCAATATCAATGCATTGAAGCAACCGGATCAGGTAGTGATCAATGAAGAAGCTGCTGCACGATTTTTTGGACAAAGCTTGGCCATAGACCAACAAATTGAATTGAAGCTGGGAGATGAATGGAAGGTCTTTACGGTCGGTGCGGTCATGAAATCCGGTACCAGAAGTTCGAGCTTACAGAATTACCTATTGGTGAATTACTCACATTTAGAACAAATGCTCAGTAAGACCAGGGAAAGCTGGAATACCAACTTCTTTATCCAAAGACAAGAAGACGTTCAGGGAAGTCAATTGATCGCGGCTATGGATGAGCTTCTGCCTTTGCACAATAAAGACAATGAGGTAAATCCTTATAAGTACTTTGAGTTGGAGCCGCTCAGAACCATGGCGATCAATTCTAATAGCATGTTTGGAGGGGTAGGCTCCGCACCCGATAGAGCGCCGAATATCCTCTTGGCTTCAATCGCCCTATTCATGTTGATCCTTGCTGTATTCAATTACATCAATATCTCGCTCGCCATGGTCATGAATCGGTTAAAGGAGATCGGTATCCGAAAAGTTGTTGGTGGGCTGCGTAGTCAATTGGTTATGCAATTTTTGATAGAGAATTTTTTACTCTGTGCATTTTCACTTTTTCTTGGTGTCCTGTTATCGAGTTCCTTCTTACTTCCAGCCTTCAATGAGATCTCAGGGCGTTCGTTGCAACTGGACTTACTTTCGCACCAGAATTTTTGGTACTTCTTATTGGCGATACTTGTTTTGGTGACACTGTTATCCGGCATTTATCCGGCAGTGGTTGCATCAGCTTACAAGCCCACAAGTATCCTTAAAAAGACAAATCTACAGAAAGGCAAAGGGTATTTGAGTTCGTTCTTCCTAAGCTTTCAAATGGTCTTGGCCTTGATCACCATCATCGCCGCCGTAATGTTCGTGCATACCAACCGTGTCAATGAAGAGAGAGACTGGGGTTACGACCAATTCAGTAAGCTGGTCGTGCCCATACCGGATGAACAGTACAGAGAGGTTTTTGAAGAAAAGCTTCTAAATGACCCAAATGTTGAAGCCATCGCAGGAACCAAAGCAAGAGTAGGTGAGACCCTCAATGGTGTTCAATTCATCAATGGAGAGGTTAAAAAATATGCAGAGCTCCTGGAAGTGGGAGCAGCGTATCCTGAGTTGCTGAAACTGCGTATTGCCTCCGGGCGATTATTTGATCCTATGCTAAAAAGTGATCTGGACCAAAAGTTGATCGTGAATGAGTCATTTTTAAGGTCTTTGCAGTTAGAATTTGATCCAGACGGCACGACCGTGGTACAGGATTCGGTGAATTATACTATCATTGGCGTGGTAGAAGATTTTTTCTATTGGTCACCTGATATGAAGATCAGAGGATTGGCCATGAAAGCGATTCCGGAAGAAGAGTATACCTCCTATTTGGCGCAAATGGTGGATGGCAATATCAATTTGCAGCGAGAAGCAATGGAAAGTGTATTGGCTGAAATTGCCGATGATAATTTGTTTGGTGTAGCCGTTCAAGAAGCTGCTTTTGACAATCACTTCGAAGAGAGTAGAGGGATTCGAAACGTCATGCTATTTACTGCTTCTATTGCCATCTTCATTGCGGCCATGGGACTCTATGGTTTGGTCAATGTAAACATTACTAGCCAGTTGAAGATGTTTGGTATTCGAAAGGTATTGGGTGCAAATGGTCGTCAGATCAGCTTGACTGCCATTAAGAAATACCGGTTTGTCATGTTATTCGCCGTATTGATCGGTGCTTCTGCTGGTGTTCTTCTGGTTAGAGAATTACTGGGGTCAGTCTATGCATACTACCCAACCATCGGTTTCGTCCCAATAGCCTGCTCCATTGTGATATTGTTGGGTGTGGCTTTCCTTACCATCAACATGCAGATACGGAAATTGAAAAAGATAAATCCGGCACAAATACTCCGAACGGAATAAGCTGGATTTAGGGCCGAAAAGTGCATGTTTCTGGCCCAGCATTATACTTTTGGCCACCGTCTTGCTCTAGCAGAGTAGGACGGTGGCCATAGTTATTTTCTGCTTTTCCACTTCTGACCTCTGTCTTCTGACCTCTGTCTTCCAACCCCAGACCTCCGACTTCCGCCCCCCGTCTCCCTAATAGATTCCCTCTCGTTGGGCCATCCACTCATCATTGGCAATGTAATCGTCATAGGTGCTTAGCTTATCCAGCACACCTTTCGGGCCGATCTCCAAGATTCTATTGGCTACGGTATTGGTAAACGTATGGTCATGTGAACTGAAGAGGACTGTACCCGGGAATTCTTGCAGGGCATTATTAAACGCTTGGATGGACTCCAGGTCCAAGTGGTTGGTGGGTTCATCCACAATCAGCAAATTGGCCTGTTGCAGCATCATGCGAGACACCATGCAGCGTACTTTTTCTCCTCCGGAGAGCACATTGGATTTTTTAAATACCTCTTCTCCGGAGAAGAGCATTTTACCCAGGAAGCCTCTGATATAAACCTCGTCCTTTTCACCTTCTGCATACTGACGCAACCAATCGATCAAATTCATGGTGGAATCAAAATAATGGCTATTCTCGTTTGGCAAGTAGGCCTTCGTAATGGTCTGGCCATATTTGAATTCACCGGTGCTTGCCTTCAATTCACCCATCAGGATCTGATAGAAGGAGGTTGTAGCCAAACTGTCCTTACTCAAGACAGCAATTTTATCCCCTCGGTTCACGAAGAGATCAAGTCCGGAAAAAAGTGTTTTTTCGCTAGTTGAATAGGACAGGTCTTTGATCTCTAGGATCTGATCACCGGCTTGTCTTTCTTGTTGAAAGATGATCGCTGGATATCGTCTGGTCGAAGGTTGAATATCGTCGACATTGATCTTATCTAATAATTTTCGTCTACTCGTAGCTTGCTTCGACTTGGAAGCGTTGGCAGCAAATCGAGAAATGAACTCTTGCAGTTCTTTTTTCTTCTCTTCGGCTTTTTTATTCGCTGCTGAGCGTTGTGAGAGGGCAAGCTGACTGGATTGATACCAGAAGCTGTAGTTTCCGGTGAAGAGTCTGATCTGGCCAAAATCAATATCAACAATGTTGGTACATACCGTGTCTAAGAAGTGTCTATCGTGAGAAACGACGATCACGGTGTTCTTGAATTCCAGTAAGAAATCCTCTAACCAGGCAATGGTCTGGATGTCCAAGTCGTTTGTTGGCTCATCAAGAATAAGCAGGTCTGGATTACCGAAAAGTGCCTGAGCCAATAGCACGCGCACTTTTTGACTTCCATTCAGGTCTTTCATTAAACTGTAGTGCAAGTCTTCTGTGATGCCCAAACCACTCAATAATGCCGCCGCATCCGATTCTGCATTCCAGCCATCCATTTCGGCGAATTGTGCTTCCAGCTCCGATGCTTTAATGCCATCAGCTTCTGAGAAGTCTGGCTTCATGTAGATCGCATCTTTTTCTTTCATGAGCTCCCACAGCACGGTATGTCCCATCATCACTGTGTCCAATACCGTGTTCTCATCAAACTCGTAGTGATTTTGCTTGAGCACGGCCATGCGTTTGCCAGGTTCAAGCGTGACAGTACCTGAATTCGGGTCAACATCTCCTGAAAGGATCTTTAAAAATGTCGATTTTCCGGCACCGTTAGCGCCAATGACACCATAACAGTTGTTGCCAGTGAATTTGATGTTTACCTCATCGAAGAGTACTCTTTTGCCATAAGCAAGAGAAATATTTTGTACTGCGATCATAGTTTCTCCTTTTTCAGCCGGCAAAGGTAAGGGACTTATTGCGGAAAAGTGCCATTGAAGTCATTTTAAAACAGCTATTTCCCTCTACCTGTAAGGTTTAATTTCATAACTTTCCTCCACAAAGAAGATTATGAAGAAGTTGTTTTTACTCACCTGTGCATTCACTCTTACGTTCAACCTGACAGCACAAGAACCAGTGCTAAAATTGGCCAGTGACCCTTGGCCACCCTTTACGAATGTGGACGAAAAGGGAGCCATCGCACTTGATTTGGTGAAGTTCGCACTTAAACGATCGGGACGTGATGTTGAATTCGAGATCAAGCAATTTACAGAGGTGATCGACGGCATTGTAAAAAAGGAATACGATGGAAGTGCTGCGCTTTGGCGAAATAAGCAGCGCGAAGAGGTGATGCTGTATTCAATCCCATACCTGTACAATCAAATCATTCTGGTGGGCAGGGAAGGTGCAGATGTCAGTGCAGATGAAATCGATGATCTTACGGGAAAGAGCATTGGGGTCGTTGCGGATTATGCTTATGGTGACCTGATGGTGCGATCAGCTATCGGTCAAGAAGAAGAGTCGAATGGTGCAACCTTTGTTGCAGGGGCGAGTGATCAAGAGAACTTAGAGAAACTCCTAAAGGGTGAAATTGACTACATGTTGGTGGATGCGCTTTTGGTTGAATATGCTAAGAAACACCAATCGGATGAACTCAATGCCAAGCTGGATTTTGGAAGTCACGTGCTCATGACCAGGTCGCTACATTTTGCAGTTAGAAAAGATGTGCCTCAAGCCTCCGAGATCATTGAAGGATTTAATAGAGAAATTCAAGCCATGGCGGCTGACGGGAGTTACAGCAGGATCTTACAGCTTACTTGGGTGAAAACAGATTTAGATGGTGATGGAGTGCAAGAATACCTATTGAATGGCGATAAGGCAGGTTTATTAGCGCCAAGCAATGCCTATTCGCTTACACCGAATAGTACACCTGAGATGACAGCTGACAATTATTACATCGATGGCAAGATGTACAAAGGCTGGGACAACGTTCCTAATCGCTATAAACAACCGCAGGTCACTCAACAACAACTACAAACCTTTAACTTTTTTGCCATTCCAATTGGACAGAATTAAGTCAAAGTAATAAAGAACTGCTAGCCTAAGTTTTCCTTAAAGAAGGCAATCGTGCGTTCCCAACTTAACTTGGCCGCAGCCTCGTCATAACGTGGCGTAGTATTGTTATGAAATCCATGGTTAACTTCAGGATACATGAACATCTCGAAGCTCTTGTTGTTGGCGACCAATGCTTCTTCATATGCAGGCCATCCTGCATTTACCCGTTGATCTAATCCAGCATATTGGATCAATAGAGGGGAATTGATCTTTGCTGTTTCCTCTGCACTTGGTTGCGAGCCATAGTAAGGCACGGCAGCGTTCAGGGTTGGAATTCTTACTGCCATCATGTTACTGATCCAGCCGCCAAAGCAGAAGCCCACCACACCGATATTGCCATCACAATCAGGGTGCGATTTTAAGAAATCGTAAGCAGCAATAAAGTCTTCTAACATTTCGCCTCGGTCTCTTTTGCGTTGCAGTGTTCGGCCCTCATCATCATTGCCGGGATAGCCTCCCAATGGGGTCAATGCATCTGGTGCGATGGATAGAAAACCATCTACCGCACACCTTCGTCCAACGTCTTCAATGTAAGGGTTTAAGCCCCTGTTCTCGTGCACAACAACAATACCAGGAAGCTTTCCTTTTGCCTGCGCTGGTTTAGAAAGAAGTCCTTTGATCTCTCCGCCACCTTTAGGCGAATCGTACATCACATAGTCTGAGGAGATGCGCTCATCGTCAGGACGCACATCAGGGTTGGAGTAATCTGGCATAATCGCACTGAGCAAAGAAGGCACGGTCAATCCGCCTACAGCGAATACTGAGAGTTTCTCAATGAATGACCTGCGATCAAACTTGTTGTGTGCATAGTCGTCGTATAAGTCGAATACTGCTTGTTGAATGTCTTCTTTGCCTAGTTTTTTCATGACATCGCTTTTTATCTAAGTTAATTGATGAAAAAACGTCAATCAAAAAGATTTGATGAACGGCAGAGTAGACTTTAAGCGTTAAGCTATAAGGGTAAGATGAAGTACAAAGTACCAAGTGTCTACATGCTACGTGCCATGTACCACGTACCACGTACTAAGTACCATGTACTACGTACCAAGCATTAAGCACCATCACCCTGTACTCTTCAAGCCACCGGCGAGCGCATTGACGATCAGCAATTGCTTGTGCAGCAATTTCGCTTTAAGATCCTCGTTTTCCGATGGACAAGCGCGCCATTTTTTGATCTCGGCCAATTGCACCTGGTGGAGAGGGGCAAGGCCTTTATTTCTGATCTCATTGTCCATGAGTTTCGCAAAACGTCTTTCGGTTTTATTTCCTCCGAGGATGTCATCGACAAAAAACAGGGCTTTGTCATAGTCTTCCCAAATGATCTGCATCATTTCTTCGGCGACCGCTTGGTCTTGCATCAGGTCTTTGAAGGCCAGCATGATGTCTTTATCAGCACTCAGCAAGTTGGTCTCTAATTGGATCATCAAGTATTTGAAGAACGACCAGTCTTGAGCCAAGGACTTCAGCTTTTCATAGTCTGCCGGGTTTTCGTTTTTGATGGCCTCAATACCTGAACCCAATCCAAACCAACCGGTAAGGCCAAAGCGCGATTGACTCCAGCTGAATACCCAGGGTATCGAGCGTAAGTCGTCTAAAGAGGTTTGGCCCGTTCGGCGTGAAGGCCGTGAGCCGATCTTGCTTTCTTCCAGCACATCGATGGGCGTCACCCCACGGTAGAAGGGAATGAATTGTGGGTGCTCTAATAAGGACCTATATTTTTCCTGAGAACGTTGTTGGGCTTTGTTGATAATGCTGGCCGCATCATTGAAGAATTCATCATCTTTTCGATTCATTACCTGACGTAATGGGCCAGAAAGTTGCATTTCTAGGTTATAGGTTGCGTTCAATAAGTTGGCGTATTGATTGGCAATGGTCTCACCCTGGATCGTCATTTTGATCTGTCCACTCATGGAATTTGGCGGCATGCTGTGTAAGAAACGATGCACTTTACCACCACCACGGCTGATGGTTCCACCGCGGCCATGGAAATAGCTCAGTTCGAAACCATTGGCTTTGGCAATGGTACTTAGCTTCGCCTCGGATTTGTAAATGGTCCAGCGACTGGATAGAATACCTCCATCTTTGTTGCTGTCGCTATAACCCAACATGATCTCCTGAATCTTTGGTTTATCAAGGAAGCGTTCTTGTGTGATCGGATGCTTCAAATAGGCGTCAATGATCTCTTGTCCCGCTTCTAGGTCTTCAATGGTCTCCAACAGTGGAGCAACTTGAAAGTGTCGATGGTCTAGTCCCACTTCGCGGAAGAACAGGAACATGACCAAAAGATCACTCAAGCTACGGGTCATGCTGACGATAAAGGATGAAATGCCTTCTGGTCCGAATTGATCGGTGTGGTCTTTGATCACTTTGAAATACGCAATGACATTGCCTGCTTCTTCCTCGCAAGGAAAACCAGGAGGCAGAAAAGGACGATTCAGTTTGAGTTCTTCATTCAAGAACGTTAATCGTTTCTCTTCTGACCACTCACCGTAATTCGCATCTTCAAATCCGGCTGCATTCAAGATCCATGATAAGGCCTTTTCGTGGTAGGCACTATTGTTTCTAATGTCTAGTTGTGCCATGTGAAAGCCAAAGCACATGACTTTTCGTTCGACAGGAAAAATGATCTGGTTGACCAACTGATGGTCGTTGATCTCACGAAGCGATTTTTTTAGGACAGCAAGGTCGGCTAGCAATTCATGGGCATAATGATATTTGATCTCTTCTCTTCCTTTATCAACAAGGCTATTGTTCAGCTTATACAGCATCATGCCCGCAAATTGACGCCAGGGTTCCCCCGGATTACGCTGAATGATCTTCTTTGCTTTTCGACCAACTGCCTTACTCATTTCTCCGATGGCCGTTTGAAACCAAGACGGTACTTCCACCAAGTGTTCGGAGAAGCTCAATTGTTTGACCATGTGTTCAAGGCTTTGCTTGTGAATGAGCAGGGCCTCCTGTCGATGAATGCTCAAGGTCTCTTTGGTGAATTCAGACGTCACAAAGGGATGTCCGTCTCGGTCGCCACCGACCCAGCTACCAAATTCGAGCCGAGGAAAATCTTCTGCGTCTTTTAGTAAGTCCATGTCAAAGCCGGCATGCTTCCATGCACTGCGCAGTTTTCTGTCGACAAGGTTGAGGGCAATGGGAAAGACATTTCTGAAATAATGGAGGATGTTGCTGCGCTCATCTTCAAGCCGAGGTTTCTCCAAGTAGATCTCTCCCGTACGCCACCAGCGTTCCACGAGCCCTTTGATGTCTTCCCTTAGATCTTCTTTCTCGGAAACGGATAGGTTCGGGTTTTCGCGGCGCACAAGCATTTTGTACAATTCACGATGTATCTCTAATACTGTAATCCGTTTGGCTTCCGTTGGGTGTGCGGTTAAAACAGGGCTCACACGGATCTTTTTCAACTCCTTCACGATCTCTTTTTGATCATAGCCTTGTGCTTTCAAATGAGCCAGAGTCTCAGCCCAGGAGCCTTGAATTTCTTCAGCAGCTACATGATTTTCGACCTTTCTGCGGTGGTGGGTTGCATTGTTCTCGTCGATCAGGTTGAGCAATTGAAAAGAAATGCTCAAGGCCTGGATCAATTTTTCATGGTCCAAATGATCTGGAACTTCTTCAATTTCTTCATTGACCCAGGGTAAAAATTCAGCCAATGCCGATTCCCCCATCGCTTCCAATACTTCTTGAAAGGCCAGCATGAGGTACAGAAAATCCGCTTTATTCTTTTTTATGGATTGTTCAGAGAGTTGATCGATGGTCATGACAATTGCTTTTTCTACAAGATGACTTAGAAAAAGCGGACATAAAAATGCGCGGAAAATAAATTATGGAATCGAATGAAGGAGGAGGGCGCTTGCTACTTTTTTCAGTTGAACGGATTACTCCATTTTTCTTCTATGCCAACACTTTCATCTGTCAATGTGTTGAGGAAAGCGACTAGGGCAGCTTTTTCCGCATCTGTCAAGTTCAAGCGAATGGGATTGCCGTTCGCATCAGTGAGGGCAGGAGATAGGGTTGGGTGAGCTTGGATACCACTATTGTAATGTTCCACAACTTCTTCCTGGGTAGCAAAGCGACCATCGTGCATATAGGGTGCTGTCAATGCAATGTTTCGAAGACTGGTCGTTTTGAATCTGCCTAGAAATATTGGGTTTGAAAATACTGCGCCGGCACCCAAATCATCAGATGAGATCGCATCTAAGCCATTATTCTGAGGCCCTGGATTGGCGCTTACAAAGGCTTCTGTGGTGTGGCAACCAAAACAGGCACCACCACCATTCGTGATCGTCCTAAAGAAGATGTTTTTTCCCAAATTCTCTTCTGCGGTGAAATTTGGAAAGTTCGCTCCTGGTGAGGGCGACTGCGCTCTGCCTTCATCGCATTTGCTGGAATAGCTTACTATACTGCGTACGAATTGTGCCAGCGCTTTTGGTGTTTTTTCTGAGGTGACCTCTTCTGAAGCGAAGGCTTGTTGGAATAATTCAGGATAATAGGCCTGATCTTCGACTTCACTCACTACTTGCTCCAAGGTCATGCCCATTTCAACGGGATCAATA
This sequence comes from Roseivirga sp. YIW32, assembly GCF_057219245.1. Taxonomy (NCBI): domain Bacteria; kingdom Pseudomonadati; phylum Bacteroidota; class Cytophagia; order Cytophagales; family Roseivirgaceae; genus Roseivirga; species Roseivirga sp. YIW32. The sequence continues at coordinate 580,265 of NZ_JBXVVG010000001.1, forward strand.
GACAAGGTTTGCCTGTTCTCTGAGCTTCTACATTCAGTTTTACGCTCTAGTTGCAGAGATCAGATGATGTAACAGAAGCCTTAATTTTTATTTTACCTGTGTTTAGTGAAATGGGAGTTTACCGAAGCTCTAAATTATGCTAAAGGTCAAACTTTAAATTCTCCATGTCTTGTTTCCCAATGATTGTTATAATCTCAATACTATCATCATTAAATCGAAAGTAAATTGTATCGACACCCGAGATACATCTTCTATATCCTTCTTTAATGTGATCTACCGCTTCATAGGCAAATGGGTTTTTAGCTATTTTTTCAAAGGATTCGAAGAAGGCGTTGAAATACTTCTCTGCTTGTTTTTCACCAAAACGGATCACGCCATAGGTATAGATCCTTATTAAGTCCTCCTTTGCAGTGTTGCTAATTTTATAATTAGCCATTAAACTTAGACTTTGCTAGTGCTAAGATTTCAGATTGTGTTTTATCAGTAAACCCGCTTTTTTCTGCGTTTTCAATTTTATTTCTGATCCAATTGATTTGTGCTTGTTGTTGACGTGCTTGTCGAATAAGGTCATTGATCAACTCGCTTTTGCTCGTGTATTCTTTACTTTCAACTTGGGCTTTAAGCCACTTATCGTTGGGTTCCGTGAATGAAATACTTTGTCTAGACATCATTGAACGTTTGATGTAAATTTACATCAAAAATGCACCAAAAACAATTTCAATCTTCATACTTGAAGCAAACTTCAAACATCTACTTAGGCGGCTCAGTGAGGTGTTGGTCAAAGAATGCGATAAGCTTACCAAAGAGGTAGCGGTTATAATATCGCTGGCCGCTCCATCCATGTGTTGCGCCCGGTGCAAAGGCAAAGTCGAAGTCCTTGCCCTGCTTGATCAATTCTTCAGCTAACACAGCCGTTGTTTTAAAGGGTACCACATGGTCCTGCATACCATGGATGAACATCAGTTTGTCCTCCAGATTTGCAGCGTATTTGAGTGCTTTTCTTTCAAAAACCTCTGGGTGGGTTTGTGGAGTTCGAACGATAGCGACATCGTCCGTACCAAAGAAGATCGGGTCAACAGCCGCTGCTGCTGCAACACCGGCTTGGAATAACCCCGGCTTCTTTAACAGCGAATAAACGGAGAGTGTGCCACCATAGCTGCTGCCCCAGATGCCGATGCGATCAGGATGGACATAATCCAATGATTCCATGTAGGCAACGGCACTTGCATAATCTTCAATGTCCTGGTCGGCAAAGCCTAAGAGGAATTCTTCACGGAATGCACGGCCATACCCGTCGCTGCCCCGTGAATCTACCTGCACAATGATATATCCTTTTTTGACCAACAGTTGCTGGACAAGGCTGTAGTTACCGGCCCATCGATTCCTCGCTGTATTTGAATAGACAGGGCCAAACAGCACGGGATACTTCTTGCCAGGCTGCATGTTGGTAGGCTTCAGGATGCGGGCATGGAGCGTGTAGTCATCTACAAGGCTGGGGAAACTTACGTATTCCGCAGCTGTCCAAGTGCGCTCTGTAAAGGCAGATAAGGGTGAGTGGGTTAATCTTACGGCGTCGTCACCCTCGCTACCTGCCACATACAGCTCAGCAGGAGAGGTATCGTTGCTGTGCATGAACACCAAGTGCTGCCCATCCGGTGAGGGGTAGCCTGAGTTCTGACCTGCAAGACGTGTCAGCTGCTCGGGAGCACCACCAGACGACTTGAGGCGATACACATGTTGTTCGTAAGGGTTAACCCCGTTGCCAGTATAGAAAAGGGCATCACCAGCAATACTAGGGGCAGAAAGTACATCGTATGACGGATCTGTCAATAGCTGCGGACGGTCATTGTTTTTAGTTGCGTCGATCGTGTAAAGACCGTAGCGGTCACCCATATCACTAAGGAAAATGACATGCTTTCCATCCGGATGCCAAGTGGATCCAAAGGAGGTGTATATGCGGCTCTCTCTAACACCTCGGTAGATCTCACGCAGTTCATTTTCTCCTGGGCGAACGACGAATAACTTACGTTCAACTGCCGTATCGGATGCTGTATCAATTAGCAAATCTCCACTTGATGACCAGTTGAAGTCGATGACCTGGTTGGCATGCGGATCTGGTAAATCGAGGTAGGTGATATCTCCGCTTTCTACATCAAGTAAGCCTACTCTTCGGATCTCGTTTGGATCGCCCGGGTAACTTCTACGTACCTCGTTGGGTTCGGTTTCGGTAGCAAGGTAATTCGGGAAAGGTACCTTTCGCATCTCACGTCTGTCAACCACGTGAATGGCAATGGTCTTACCATCCGGCGACCATTTATAGGTTGGTCCACTCCAGATACCCGGACCGATTTCACGTTCCGCACGGCTGTAGCGTCCTTTCTGCAAGTTCGAAAGACTGGCAATACCAATATCAGTAAGCCGGTAGTTCTGTTTGGAAACGAGGTCAGCAAGCCACAGGTCGCCGTTGATTAGATATGCAATTTGTTCGCCGCTTGGTGATTTCGATAGGTTATATGCGCCAGGCTTGAGAGCCATTAACTCCCGGTCTTCTCCTTGGTTCAGCAACGTCTGCCAGACCATATTGCCTCGAAGGGTCAAAATGGTGTTTGCGTCAAACCATGCAATATCACGCACCGAGGCGGCTGATGTGTTCGAAATGAGGCGCACTTCTTGTCCATCGCTTGCGGATACCCAGAGGCCGCGTCCAGACTGTCCCGGTTCGCTCCAGGAAAAGGCGAAGTGTGTGCTGTTCGGTGACCAAACCGGCCGCGAAGGGGTTGTGCCCGTTATTCTTGGTGTAGCGAAAATGTCATCAAGCGTGAGTTCAGTTTCCTGCGCACTGCTCAATGCGGGCATTGTCATCAGTACGCTTGTCATTACCCATAGTTGCCAAAAAGAGATTTTCTGCATGTCTTCAGTTTTTAAGCTCAGAAAAAAAAAGATCTAATGCTGTTAAGATAACATACTCACTCATGGAGTGCACACATTCTGGCCATCTTCTAAGAAAGATTTTTGGGTTTTCACTCCACATTTTCCCTAGCGTGCCAAGGACTCGTCTAAGGTAAGACTGTAGCTTTTGCGTTGTATCTAAAGTGACGAACCATAGTCCCGATAGCCATCGGGATCAAGAAACTTCAGAAGTAGCAGAGAACGACTAAGCTCAGAGTAAGCTATCGTAAGCGACGTTAGGATCTTATGCATTTTACTCAATGTTGCCCTTAGTATTATTTTACTTATTCAATAATCCTGAATCAACACTTCAGTAGGGATACGTAATTGTGTATTTAGCTTTCTAATCATGTCCAAAGTCAGCTTGCGCTTCCTGTTCATTATTTCACTGACTCGGCTTTTAAAACCAATCATTTCCACCAAGTCCTTTTGTTTCAATCCCATTTGTTCCATTCTAAAATTGATGGCAGTAATTGGATCAGGCATTCCGATAGGGAAATTTTCATTTTCGTAGCTGTCGATTAAAATTGCCAAAATCTCCAGTTCGTCACCTTCTTTTGTTCCTCGTTTCGCATCAAAAATCACTTCGAGTCTCTCGAGTGCCTTTTTATAATCTTTTTCGTTTCTAATTGGTGAAATGTCCATATCAAATTTCGTTTGCGTTAATCTTATCATATTCAGCGTGAGTTCCGATGAAACGTATCCATGCGAGTTTGTATTCAAAGTTGAATTTTACAATCAGTCGATAATCATTCCCTTTGATGTTGAACACAATTCGGTTGTCCTTTAAAATACTAGCGCTGGGATAGTCGCTTCTCAGTTCGTTTATGGAAGCCCAATTAGATTTTTCTGTTTCACGATACCACGCTTTTAATTGAAATTCGCAGTCACCGTGTTTTTCCCAAAAATCCCTTAAGGTTCCACGCGAAAATATTTTCACATCAATTTTTTTTACTCAAAATTACAACGAATGTTACCAAAACGGGAACATTTGACGATCTTTTTTTCATTCGGGGCAACGGTTTCGGCTATGCGTAGTGCGGGATTTCAAGGCACTTCACTGTCCGCTCACCGAAAAGTTTGTTTAATGTAATTAATGTCAAATCAGCACTTTCGCCCGCATTACGTATAGCCAATGTTAGCGGTAGTGTTTTCTTTATTTCTTATCCAAATTCTATTTCTTTTCCTTTTACGTGCTCGAAAAATATTCCGTTATCATAAACCAAATTTCCGTTCACAAAGGTCTGTTTGATTTCCGTTTGAAAAGTCGTTCCTTCCAATGGTGACCAACCACATTTATAAAGTAAATTATCTTTAGTTACTGTCCATTTCCTATTCAAGTCAACCAATGTCAAGTCGGCATAATATCCTTCTCTTATAAACCCTCTTTTGGTCATCTTGTAAAGAATCGCTGGATTATGACACATCTTCTCAATTATTTTCTCTAATGAAATGAGGTTTTGTTTGTAAAATTCCAACATACAATTCAAAGAATGTTGAACCATTGGTGCTCCTGACATTGACTGAAAGTAAGGTTGCTCTTTTTCTTCCAATGTATGTGGTGCGTGGTCTGTTGTAACAATATCAATTCTGTCATCAACTAGAGCGGTCAACAAGCCCTGTTTGTCTTGTTCGGTTTTAATGGCAGGATTCCATTTAATCAGCATTCCCAATCGGTCATAATCTTTGTTAGTAAACCATAGGTGGTGAACAGAAACTTCTGTCGTGATTTTTTTCTCTGTTAAGGGAATATCATTTTGAAACAAGTGTGTTTCAGCTTCTGTGGTCAAGTGCAAAATATGTAATCGAGCATTGTGTTTTTTAGCCAATTCAATTGCTCTCTTGGTTGCTTCATAACATCCTTCGCTGCTTCTAATAACTGGGTGATATTGAGCTGGTATGTTCTCTCCAAACTTTTCTTTATAAATCCTTTCGTTTTCTTCTACAATTACTTCCTTTTCTGAATGAATGGCAATTATTGACTTGCAGTTAGCAAACAGTTTTTCCATTGTCTCTGGATTGTCGGCAAGTAGATTTCCTTTTTTTGTAAAGTACAAGCCGTCATCAGAAACACCAATAAATTGGCTTGTGTCGGTCTTAATTACTTCATCAATGTTTTCTCCGTTGACACCAAGAAAAAACGAGTAATTCGCTAAAGACTTTTTGGAAGCGATTTCAAACTTTTCTCTTAGGCTCTCTACAGTTAATATATTTGGGACTGTATTTGGCATATCAATAAAGGAAGTCACACCGCCTGCAATCGCGGCTTTACTTTCGGTATATAAATCTCCTTTGTGCGTGAGTCCTGGGTCTCTGAAATGCACTTGTCCGTCAATGATTCCTGGGAACAAGTGTTTTCCTGTTCCATCAATTACTTTTTGGTTCGGGTCAGGTTCAATATTTCCAATTTTTTGAATCAGTCCATCTGACAAAAGAACATCTGAAATAAATGATTTTCCTTCATTCACAATGGTTGTATTCTTTATTAAAATGCTATCGTTCATTGTTTAATTAATGGTCTTTATGTCGAGTGGTTTTACATTACCGCTAACGTATGCTAACGCTCACAAAAATGAGCGATATATTTCATATAGTTTAATAAAAGTGAGCGATAGCCGACCAATATGGCGGTATAACGCTCACTTATTAAAGCTAAGGATCTAGTTCCAAATTGTCCAAAGGTGATTGTATTTTTTCCCATCCTTTATGTGTAATATGAGTATATCCCGATAGCTATCGGGATCAGTTGTTTGACTTGAGTTATGTCCCAATAAGACTTGGATATACCTTAGGTCTACTCCTTTTTCTAACAAATGCGTTGCGAAACTGTGACGTAAAGAATGAAGTGTTATTTTTTTGTCAATTCCAGCACTTCTTACAGCTTTAGAAAATACACTTCTGAGACTTGTAGTACTGTAAGGCCCTCCCGATTGACCTTCAAAGAGATAAACCTTTGGCCGGTATTTCTTAAAATATTCCCTAAGTACGCCGAGCGCTTTCTGAGAGAGGATCGTTACGCGGTCTTTCTTGCCTTTGCCACCTCTTACAAACACACGCATCTGCTCGCTGTCAATTATCAGGAGCCTTTGTCCTCTTTAGATCATTGGAAAATGGCTCTTTGGTTGCCATGGCGACGCGAACAAAGTGTTGAGATCCTTCAATTGGGTCTTGCCAATCTCAACCAAATAGCGCAGAACTCAAGTAGCGATCCCCTCTATCACAAACAATATGCACTATCAAGCCTTCATCAATTTCATCGGCAATTTTCAAGGCAGCGGTCAGCGCACCTCCTGAGCTCATGCCAGCCAGCACGCCCTCATTTTTGGCTAACCATCGGGTTTGTGCGGTAGCCTCTTCTTGGCTGACATCAATGACCCGATCTACTCGCTCTCTTTCGAATATTTTGGGTAAAAACTCTGGCGACCAACGCCGAATGCCAGGAATGCTTGACCCATCCGTCGGTTGCGTGCCCACGATCTGAACCTGAGGGTTTTTCTCCTTGAGATATCTAGAAACGCCCATAATGGTGCCGGTTGTGCCCATGGCGGAAACAAAATGGGTTACTTTGCCTTGCGTATCTCTCCAAATTTCAGGACCCGTGCTTTTGTAATGTTGTTTCCAGTTATCGTCATTCCCAAATTGATTGAGTAAATGAAAGCCTTCTTCTTTCGCCATGTGCTCGGCGAGGGTTCTGGAGTATTCAATGGTTTTTGCAGCAGGGGTAAGGATCACTTTCGCTCCATAGGCTTCCATGGCGAGTATGCGTTCTCGGGTGGAGTTATCTGGCATGATGAGGGTCATCTCGACACCCATAATGCTCGCGATCATGGCCAAGGCGATGCCCGTATTGCCACTAGTGGCTTCGACAAGTCGATCACCTGTTTTGATCTCTCCCCTGTCCAAGGCTCCTTTGATCATGCCATAGGCCGCACGATCTTTCACGCTACCTCCTGGGTTATTCCCTTCGAGTTTTCCGAAAATCCGTACACCGGGTTTCAGTGCCAAGGTCTGGTATTCGACCAGCGGTGTATTCCCAATCAATGCGTCTAATGTCATGTGCTTTGGCCTTTATAGATGATAGTGTCGATATCGCCTGCCGTATTGGTCATTTGTGCTTTGTAATAGACCTTGCTTTCTGCCGGTACACTTTGTGTGAGCCACACATTGCCACCGATCACTGAATGTTTGCCAATGGTCGTTTGGCCACCCAGAATGGTGGCTCCAGCATAGAGCACGACGTGATCTTCAATGGTAGGATGTCGTTTCTTCTCGGCGTCTTTCTTTTCTACACTAAGCGCACCCAATGTTACGCCTTGGTAGATCTTGACATGATCTCCGATTATGGTCGTTTCTCCTATGACGACACCTGTTCCATGGTCGATGCAGAAGTGGCGCCCGATCTGAGCTCCCGGATGAATATCTATCCCCGTTTTGCTATGGGCGTGTTCTGTAATTAACCGAGGAATGAGCGGTACACCCAATTGATAGAGTTCATGTGCAATGCGTTGAGCCGCAATGGCATAAAATCCGGGGTAGGTGCGGATCACCTCTTTTTTAGATTTGGCCGCAGGGTCTCCGGCTAGCAATGCCTCAACATCCTGATCGAGCTTACTCAAAAGCTCAGGCAATCGATCGAAAAGCAATCCGGCGATCTCTTCGGGTTGACGGCTGAGTTCAATCGGTATATGCGATAAGATCTGTTCCAATTCCAGTTGGATGCCTTCGATGTGCAGGGCAAACTCTTTGGCACTGGTGAACTTTTCTTCGGCGAGGTCAGGGAATAGGCTTCCTAAAAGGCTGTTGAACCATTCAGAAACCACACGCTGCGGAGGGCAAGTGGGACACTCTTGTTGTCGCTGGAATAATGTATTGATGAAGGCTCTATCCATGGAAGGTGGTAACAAAAAAACCGAAGGCTAAGTTTCTGAATTCAGCTTTATCAGAGGTTACTCCTCTTTAGGACAAATTCTTGCATTAACGCAATAAGGCGTCGAGTACTTCGAAGGCTTCTTCCGTATCGCCGACAAACCGGTAAAGAATTTCCCCCTCCGGACTCAAAATGAATTTTGTAGGAAAACCCGCCACATTCAATTTTAATACGAGGTCTTGTGTGCCGTCTTTATCTAGAATTTGCTGCCAGTCATAGTTTTTTGGCGTAACAAATTCCCTGATTTTTTCCATGGTGTCTCCATTGTTCACTCCTAAAACCACCAATTGGTCTGCGTATTTTTCCTTGTATGCTTTCACCTTTGGCATTTCGCCAATGCAGGGTGCGCACCAAGTTCCCCAGAAGTCAATGAGTACATATTTTCCTCTTAGGTCATTCAGTTCGAATCGGGTGCTGTCCAAAGTGGCCGTTGTGGTGAAATTCGGCATGATCTTTCCCACCTGAGTCGACTCAATCCCTTCCACCCGTAAGTCGACCGCATCATAGAAGGTGTAGTCGGCTAACTGCTCATCCAGCCCTTTGAATAAGCTGATGGCTTCTTCTTGAGTCACCTGACTTCTCACCATCATATCGGATAAGTACCAGGCAGCTGCCTGGGAGTTGGTGTTTGTACGGACAAATTCTTTTTTCATGTTGAGTACTTGACTGTCTAAGGCCGCCATTTTGGCCTGAAGCTGTACAACCATTGGGTCGCTTTCGTCAAGTTGATTGATCTCCAATTGAAGGTTGATCGACTCATTCATTAGCGGAAATATGCGTCGGTTGATACTTGCCAATTCGTCGTTGGCTTTGGTGCCGGAAGGGTAGGCGTCGATGAAGTCTTTGACCTGTCCCGTAAAGGTGATTTGATCTCCCGGGCTGGCTAGAAACGCGAATTGGCTGGATTTCGCAGGGTAATACCCTCTTCCTGAGCGTTTGATGGTGCGTTCGACATTGGGCCAAAAAATAATGTGCGTAGCCTCTTTGATCTTTCCGGTGTACGTGAATTGATCGTTTTTGACAAGTACTGAATCGCTCACTCTTTTGCCTTCTTCATTACGATAGCCATAGGACATGTAGTCGGTGTCGAGGCCTTCGACAGTACCGCTGACGGTAAAAGTGTCAGCTGCTTCTTTTGATTCTGGGGAACAACCTATAGCCGTAGCAAAAACTAAGGCAAGTAGACTTGCTTGGATCGATATAGTTTTCATTCATACTAAGTTAGGAAAGCTTTTGGTTAAAAGCTGAAGGATCTTTTGGTCGGTCGTTTCCTTGAGATACCCTACCTCGAAAATGAGCGAAATGGGCGTTTGATTGAGCTAAAGAAACATGCTCTTCGGTTAAGAGAACCTTCTTTTGCCTTCCATAAAGCGTCGGCGATCACCACGATCAGAGCGTTTCATTAAAAAATAGAACAAGGGTCCCACCAAGAACATAAAGAACAGAGGCAGGTCTCGCATGCGTTCAGTTGTTCCACTTCTTGCACTTTTGACCTTTCGGTAATGCAGCAAACTGATGGAATAAATCACCCAGGTGAATGAAACAATGGCGATTAAAAGCGTGCTACTCATGTATTGAATGTACGCATTGTTGATGACAATAGTTCAATGATCCGGATCGAATGAGGCCAAAGCTCTATAGACCAGCTCATTGGCCGTATTCTGAAAGCTCGAGCCAGCGCAGCTCTTTTGCGTCCAATTGTTCGGTTAACGATTCAATTTCGGTTGAGATACTGATGAGTTTTTCGTGATCAGTTTCTTGATTCAATCGCTCGATGAGTTTGGCCTTTTCTTGCTCAAGAACAGGCATTTCTTTCTCCAGGCTGTCAAGCTCTCGCTTTTCTTGATAAGATAGTTTCCGCTTTTCTGTTGCCTTTGGAGCTTCTTTTACCGTCGATTTCTTTTTGTCCGTCGACTTGGGTTGGTCGGTTAGTGAAGCCCGCCAATCGGTGTAATTGCCGGGGTAATCTTTGACCAGTCCTTTTCCTTCAAAAACAAAAAGGTGGTCTACCAAACGATCCATGAAGTAACGATCGTGCGAAATGATCATAATGGAGCCTTCGAAATTTTCGAGGTAATCCTCTAAAATGTTCAAGGTCAAAAGATCAAGGTCGTTGGTCGGTTCATCAAGGATCAGGAAATTCGGGCTTTTGATCAGGATCTGAAGTAATTGCAAACGCCTTTTTTCTCCACCACTCAGAATACTAATGGGCTTGTATTGTACTTCTGGTGGAAAAAGAAATTGGGTAAGGAACTGACTGACGCTAATGGTTCTGCCTTTGCCTACTTCAACTACCTCGGCAATAGATTTGGCAAAATCGATGACTTTTTGTTGTTCGTCGAAGTTGGGTTCAATTTGCCGATAGTATCCAAACTTGGTGGTCTCTCCTTTAATGACCTCACCGGTGGTTGGCGATAACTCCTTTTGCAATAATTGAATAAAAGTAGTTTTGCCGCTGCCATTCGGGCCCACGATACCTACCTTTTCCTTTCGCTGAAAGATGTAGCTAAAGTCTTTGATCAACAGGTCCTGGTTGTACCCAAAACTGAGGTCTTCCACCTCTAAGATTTTCTTGCCTTGTCGAGCGGCCTTAGCACCCAATTGAAGTTCACCGTCTTTTTGAGCGCTAAAGGCCTTTTGCTTGGTATCTTCAAAAGCATCAACACGGTATTTGGCCTTTGTTCCTCTGGCTTTGGGTTGCCTTCGTATCCAGTCAAGTTCCTTGCGGTAATGATTCTTTGCTTTGTCAATGCTGCTGGCCTCTTGAGCTTGTCGTTCTGCTTTTTTCTCTAAGAAGTATGAGTAATCGCCCTGATAGCTGTAGAGATGACCCTTTTCAAGTTCAACGATATGATTGGTGACCTTTTCGAGGAAATAGCGATCGTGCGTGACGAGAATCAAGGCCATATTAGCCGTGCTGAGATAGTTTTCCAGCCATTCAATGGTTTCGATGTCTAAGTGGTTGGTGGGTTCATCCAGTATCAGCAGGTCGGGTCGATGAATGAGGGCTTGGGCTAAGGCGACTCTTTTTTGCTGACCACCACTTAATGTGCTGACGTCTTGGTCAAGCTCGTGTAGGCCTAGCTTCCCCAGGATCTGCTTGGCTTGCGTTTCCAGTTCCCAAGCATTAAGCTCATCCATCTGGATCAACAAACGTTGCACTTCCTCGTGGTTTTCCTCACCAGCAAGGTTTTTGAGCATGGCTTTTTCGTAGTGTTTGAGGAGCTGATGGCTTGGGTCTTTCGCATCGAATACAGCGTCAAGAATGGATTGGCCGGCTTGAAATTCTGGGTTTTGTAAGAGGTGCCTGACCACAATTTCATTTTTGAAGACGACTGCCCCTCGGTCGGGACTTTCAAGTCCGGAAAGTATTTTAAGCAGTGTGGATTTCCCGGAACCGTTCACGCCCACGAGGGCTACTTTTTGGCCTTGCGCTACTCCGAAGGAGATGTCGTGTAAAATGGTGCGATCGCCAAAGGTTTTGGAAAGCTGTTCTACGGAAAGGTAATTCATGCGGTAAAGCTATTAAGTACTGAATGAATTGATGCCAAAGTGGCCAAGATTTATCTTGTTTCATTTTGACATAGCGGTTGGATTTTTATTCCCAATTTGAGAACAAACGTATAGTGAAATTATGTTTTTCAATCGGAATGACTCTATTTAGCCATTGGCATAAGAATTGAGTAGGTAATTATACCAATTGAAAAAGGAGGTATCATGAAAAAGAGATGGATTATTATTGGATTGGCTTTGTTGATGAGCGTTCAATTATCAGCACAGGAAGAGAAGTCTAAGAAAGAGTTACGACAAGAAAGAAAGGAGCTCAAAAATCAAGAGTTTTTGGCCAAGCAGGCTAGGGGCAAGGAGTTGCTAGAAGCGAAGGATTTTGTGTTAGAAGCCAACCTCTTGATCGGTAAGAAAGGGCAAACCGCACAAGCAACCTCTTCGATCAACTTCATTGCCATAAATGGAAGTCATATCCACATGCAATTGGGAAGCGCGGCCGGTTTGGGATGGAACGGTGTAGGAGGGATCACTTTTGAAGGGGAAATGAATTCCTATGAGTTGTACGAAGATGATAAATCTGATCGTGTGGGTGTTAGGATCCGTTACAGTAGCATCTACAGCCGCGACATCATTACCATCGATCTTTCGATCAACGGAGAACGGGCGACTGCTCGGGTGGTGAGTGAGGGCCGAATCTTAACCATGCAAGGGGCTTATTTGAGCCGAAGTGAATCGAATGTTTTCGTTGCTCAGAACTTTCTGATCAGGAATTAGAGCAAATTGAAAAGTATAAAAAAAGCCCACCTCAAGATTAAGGTGGGCTTTTCTTTTTTTCTGATCGTTTATTTCACTTCCGTGATGATCTGTTCAGGACTTTCTTCCAATTCCAGTTCGATCGCTTCGGTATTGACGTGTAGGTCAGTACCTTCTTCTGCATAAATCTCACCTAAAATAGGAGCGATCACTAAACCTACCAAACAGGTCAATTTGATCAAGATGTTCATGGACGGACCAGAAGTATCTTTGAATGGATCACCTACTGTATCTCCAGTTACCGCTGCTTTATGGGCATCAGAACCTTTAAAAGTCATTTCACCATCAATTTCAACACCTGCTTCAAACGACTTTTTGGCATTGTCCCAAGCACCACCGGCGTTGTTTTGGAAGATGGCCCAAAGCACACCTGAAACCGCAACACCAGCCATGTAAGAACCCAAGGCTTCAGGTCCCATGATGAAACCGATCAAGATCGGGAATATGATCGTGATCGCACCCGGAAGCATCATTTCGCGAATAGAGGCTTTGGTTGAGATCTCCACACACTTGTCGTATTCTGGTTTTCCAGTTCCTTCTAGAATACCAGGGATTTCTTTGAATTGGCGTCTTACTTCCTTCACCATTTCCATGGCTGCTTTACCCACTGATTCCATCGCCAAAGCGGAGAAGATCACGGGTACCATGCCTCCTATGAATAATGCTGCCAAGACGTCAGCTTTGAAGATATTGATCCCATCAATACCTGTAAAGGTTACGTAAGCGGCAAACAAGGCCAAGGCAGTCAAGGCTGCTGAAGCGATCGCAAATCCTTTTCCAATGGCTGCAGTTGTGTTTCCTACAGAATCGAGGATATCAGTTCGTGTTCTTACTTCTTCAGGTAATTCACTCATCTCGGCAATACCACCTGCGTTATCAGCGATAGGACCGAAGGCATCGATCGCTAACTGCATGGCGGTTGTGGCCATCATGGCTGAAGCCGCAATACCCACACCGTAAAAACCTGCTAATTCATAGGCTCCCCAGATAGCACCTGCGAAAAGTAAAATTGGGCCAAATGTTGATTTCATACCCGTTGCCAAACCGGCGATGATATTCGTTGCAGCACCTGTTGAGGAGTTTTGAATGATCGCCATAACAGGAGGCTTTCCTAATCCAGTGAAGTATTCCGTCATGTAGGAAATCGCTGCTCCAACAAATAGACCGACCAATACGGCTCCAAATACTCTCATGGAAGTGATTTCCACATTGCCTTCTCCAAATAAGGCCATGGTCATGGTCGAAGGCAATAACAAATCAATTAAGAAGTAACACGCAATTCCAGTCAGGAGGATTGAACCCCAGTTGCCCATGTTCAATGCTTTTTGCACTTCAGCTTCTTTTGCATCTTCATTGTTGATCTTGATCACCCAAGTACCCGCAATAGAGAAAAGAATACCAACACCTGCGATCACAAGAGGTAACAGGATAGGACCGATGCCACCAAATTGGTCATCGATAGAACCGCCCATGTCTCTAATCACGTAATTTCCTAATACCATAGAAGCCAAGACGGTAGCAACATAAGAACCGAATAAATCGGCACCCATTCCGGCTACATCACCAACATTATCTCCCACGTTATCCGCAATGGTCGCTGGGTTTCTTGGATCATCTTCAGGGATTCCTGCTTCTACTTTACCGACAAGGTCAGCGCCAACATCGGCTGCCTTGGTATAAATTCCTCCGCCAACACGGGCGAAAAGTGCAATGGATTCTGCTCCAAGAGAGAATCCGGCTAGGGCTTCCAATACCCAGGTCATTGCCACTGTGCTTTTTACATCAGCTAACATGCCATCGCCCATCGCCCATGTGCCTCCCATAAACCAGAAGAATAGGATGATGAAGATCAAGCTAAGGCCAAATACTGCTAAGCCAGCAACACCAAGACCCATTACCGTACCTCCCGTGAAAGAGACTTTCAATGCTTTTGATAAACTTGTTCTTGCCGCTTGCGTGGTGCGTACGTTGGCAGCGGTGGCTACACGCATGCCAATGTTTCCGGCGAGTGCTGAGAAGACCGCTCCGATCACGAAGGCTGCGACAATGAACCAATGCGTAGTTTCAACCAGCATGGAAATGACGCCTAATAAGACAGCGGCTACCACTACGAAAATGGCTAAAACTCTGTATTCAGCACTTAAAAAAGCCAATGCACCTTCTCTGATGTGATTGGCTAAACCTTTCATCTTATCATCTCCTGCATCTTGTGCATTGACCCATTTGAATTTGACTGCCATCACAAGCAATCCGATCAAGCCCAAGACAGGGACCACATAAATTAAATTAGACATATTCTAAAGTCGTTTTTTTAAAGATGCGCAAAGATAGTAGTCTAGCTAAGAAAACGAAAGAACATCAAACTGAATTAGTTAAACGAAAAAAGCCCAAGCAGTTTAATGCTCGGGCTTTGATGTATTTATTTGAAAATCAATTGCTTAGGGTTTTAGTGCCCCCATACCTCCATCTACACCAATGGTTTGTCCGGTAACCCAAGAGCTTCCTTCGGAGAGCAGGTACATGGCTGCATTCGCCAGATCTTGTGGTTGTCCATAGCGGCCGATCGGATGCCTTTTGTTGGAGGCTTCCTGCTTTTCTTCGGTCGATAAGATGCGCTCGGCCAATGGCGTGTCCGTCAATGATGGGGCTAGTACATTTACTCGTATTTGATGTTGACTCCATTCTGCCGCTACAGTACGGGCTAATCCTTCTATCGCTGCTTTTGAAGCTGCGATCGACGCATGGAAATTCATTCCTAGTTTTGCTGCGACTGTACTGAAGAGGACCACGGAGGCAGAATCAACAGCTTTTAAACTCCTAAATGCTCCTTGTAAGGTTTTGACAGCACCCAAGACGTTGATGTCAAAGTCTTGCTGGAACTCTTCCAATTTAAAACGATGAAAAGGCTTTAAATTGATTGTTCCCGGTGCATAGACCAAGCCGTGCAACTCGTCAGGTAAGAATGACCAATCAATGGATCCTGCCGTAATATCAACTGTATGATGTTCTACTTGCGAAAGCTCAGGAGCATTTCTGGATGCAGAGATGACGTGGTAGCCATCCGCCAACGCTTGTTCTGCGATGGTTTTTCCTATACCTGAACTTGCGCCTATGATCAATAAATTTCGCATTACTTCACTTTCTGGTTGATGTAGGTTAGAAATTCTTTTCTGGTCGCCTCTTCCTTGAATTTACCATGGAACTGGGCAGTGAGTGTTGAACTGTTCACATCTCGCACACCTCTCGAAGAAACGCAAAGGTGTTCTGCATCGATGATCACGGCCACGTCTTCTGTTCCCAAAATTTGCTTCAATTCATTGGCAATTTGTACCGTCAATCGCTCTTGTACCTGAGGTCTTTTGGCAAAGTACTCCACGATACGGTTGATCTTGGATAATCCAATCACCTGTCCATTGGAAATATACGCAACATGCGCTTTGCCTATGATCGGCACAAAGTGATGCTCACAGTTAGAATAGAACGTGATGTCCTTTTCAACAAGCATCTCTTCGTACTTGTACTTGTTATCGAAGAGGGCAATTTTAGGTTTGTTAGCTGGATTCAATCCACTAAAGATCTCTTTGATGTACATTTTGGCCACTCTTCTGGGAGTACCGCTCAAGCTGTCATCAGTCAAGTCAAGGCCCATGATCTCCATGATCTCATGGAATTTGTCCTCGATAAGATCCATTTTTAAGTTATCGTCCATGTCGAAAGCGTCGGCTTTCATTGGCGTATCGTATGAGGTGCCTACGTGCTCGTCACCTATTTCCTCTATGGTTAATCCATTAAGCTGGGTATTCAACATAATTTCTTTCAGTTTCGTAAAGGGTAATTTTTAAATCGTATTGAGGTTCTATTTTATCTCTCAAAATATTGTAAAACACAACTGCCATGTTTTCGGCAGTAGGGTTAAGGTCTTTGAATTCCTCTGTGTCCAAATTCAAGTTTTTATGGTCAAAACGATCCGTAATGTTCGCTTTGATCAAATCACTTAAGACCTTCATGTCGTATACATAACCTGTACCTGGGTCAGGCTCACCAATGACCTTGACGATCAATTCATAGTTGTGCCCGTGATAATACTTGTTGTTGCACTTACCAAATATTTGCTCATTCTGTTCGTCTGACCAATTCGGGTTATGCAGTCTATGGGCCGCATTAAAATGCTCCTTTCGGAAAACAGCTACTTTCATCAATGATTAGTTTAGATTGAGTAAGAAGTATGCTTACCACTTAATTTCAATACCTAACGAACATAACGTTATTTATTTTTGTTCAACTTTCTAATAAAATAATTAAACAAGAATTGCATCAATGGTACAACGTACTGATATTCTGATTGTTGGGAGTGGGATGGGGTCCTTAACCGCTGCAGCGCTTTTGGCTAAGCAAGGAAAGCGGGTCACCGTTCTCGAACAGAATTACCTGCCAGGCGGATGTACGACCTCATATTGGAGAAAGGGTTTCGTTTTTGAAGCCGGAGCCACCACTTTGGTCGGCTTGGGTCAAGGGTTACCGCTGCAGGCGGTTTTGGATGAAACAGGTATTCAGATCAATGCTCGGAAATTAGCACTGCCCATGCAAGTCAGGTTAAAAGATGGGACGATCATCAACCGTTACGAGAACCTGGAACAATGGATCA
The DNA here is from genome assembly GCF_057219245.1 of Roseivirga sp. YIW32. Classification (NCBI taxonomy): domain Bacteria; kingdom Pseudomonadati; phylum Bacteroidota; class Cytophagia; order Cytophagales; family Roseivirgaceae; genus Roseivirga; species Roseivirga sp. YIW32. The sequence continues at coordinate 597,106 of NZ_JBXVVG010000001.1, forward strand.
AAGAGGCGGAGCGTGTATTTGGTCGAAAAGGACAACGCGCATTTTGGAAGGAGTGCCATGCCGTGAGTCAATTTGTATGGTCCACTTCGTTAAAACAAAAGCGGTTTCCACCATCAAAAGTGAAAGACCTCCTTCATGCTGTCAGGCATGTTACCCTACAGCAGGTGCTGAATGTGCCGAATGCATTTCTGTCTGTCAAATCGGTTTTGATCAAGTACGGTTTGCATGAGAATGAGCGTTTTGTTGATTTTGTAAATGAGCAGCTGCTCATCACCGCGCAGAATCAAATGGAAGAAGTGAATTTTCTGTTTGGGGCAACCGCACTTTGCTATACCAATTTTCCAAATTACTATGTCGATGGAGGCTTGCTTCAGCTGGTGCAACCTTTTGTTGACTACATAGAGAAACATGAGGGCGTGGTGAAATTGCGTGAAGGGGTTGAAACGATCAAAAGGACGCAGGAGGGCTATTTGGTGCAATCCAGTAAAGAGGAGTACATGGCTGAATACCTGATTTCAGGTTTACCCATCAATAACACCTTGGAATTATTTCAGGATGACCGTTTGTCACACTTACAACAAAAGGTGATGCAATCACAGGAGTTGAATTCTGCTTTTCAAATGGGGATAGGCTTTAAACCGCATCGAGAATTCGATAGTATCCATCATCAGATTCATCTGGACCAGCCCTTAGCTGAGACGGGTTCCGCTTCTATTTTTATTAGCCTCAATCACCCGGAAGATAAGTCCCGAACGGATGAAGCCGATCAAATGGTCATGTCGATCAGTACACACAGCCCCGATCCGGAACATTTGATCATTGACAACAAAAGGGCAGAGGAGGCCATTATTGAAGCCTTAGAGCAAGCGGATTTTTTGAAAAGAGAGCAGATCATCTACCAGCATTCTTCTACGCCTAAGTCTTGGGCCAAGTGGACAGGTCGTAAGTGGGGTTTTGTTGGTGGCTATCCCCAATACATGCGCATTAAGCCTTGGCAAATGTTAGACGCTCGTTTGGACAAGCACAAGGCCTACATGGTTGGAGACACAGTTTATCCTGGCCAAGGCATCCCTGGCGTTACCTTGTCGGGTATTATTGCTGCTGAGAAAATGGCGGCTGACTGGGGTTTTTAAAACAGGACTAGCTTCTTGACAACTTTACTCGAAACCATGACATTTTGTGACATCCCTTTACCAAAGGGTGACAAACCCTGGGCAGATCTGCCGTTCATTTGAATAAGAAATCGCTAATGGTCATGCGGTTTTGAAAATCAAATAACAACTCATCCCGATAATTGTCGGGATCTAAACAACAGAAAAATGAAAACTCAAATCAAAACAACCCTATTGGCAATCGCCATGTTGGCTTCCGGTTTCTTAGCCAAGGCAACTGAAAAAGAAAGAACAATTGAATTGACAACCGAAAACAAGAAGGCGGTTGTATTGAATATGCAAAACGTTGAAGTAGGTACAAAGATCAGCCTATGGAATGAGGCAGGAGAATTACTTTTTGCAGATGAAGCGAAAAGCGATGTATACGGTAAGGTCTTTAACCTAAAGCAAATGGAGGAAGGTCAATTGACTTTGGAGATCGAAAATCAAGAGTCGTTAGAAATTCTTCCAATCAATGTAACAAAGCTTACTGCCTCATTGAATAAAGGGCAAGGCATCATGATCTCTAAGCCCATGGTGAAGCACAATGACACAAGTTTGAAGGTTTATCTAGGTCAAAAGTGCTTAGACATGCAAATGACGATCTTTGATCAATACGGTGATGTAGTGCATAGAAGTGAGATCGAAAAAGGAGATGCTAAAGTTCAGCGATATGACATTTCTGACTTATCGAATGGAAGTTACAGAATCCAATTTACTGCAGAAGGCAGAAGTTTTTATCATACCATTTCACTTGACTAAACAAGTGTAATCGAAGAAGGTAAAGAGCCCTGTGGTGTTAAACTGCAGGGCTTTTCATGTGTGAATTATTAGGCATACGAGTTGTATGCTAAAAGGTTACTTGTCTCGAAAATGTGACAGCTTTGTTCGGAAACGTACGAAATCTAGTGTTAACAAGTGTTATTAAATTTGTTAAATCACTATAAATCAACACTTTAATGAAAGTGGCATAAGCGTTGCCTATTAATGGGCAAGGTTGCTTTGGTCGGCAACCATAAAAACTCAAAATAACAACAAAATGAATGAAATGATTATTAACAACGACACTTGGAAAAGACGCGTGATTTTGGCGGTCATTTTCTTTGTAGGATTTTGCACACTGGTACTTGCCCATTCAACAGTAGATGAAGGTAAGTTGACAAAAAAAGAGGCTAATGAGCTGATCGATTTGGTTAAAAAGGAGCTGAAGGTCACTACATATGAGCCTACCTTTGTTATCGATGAAGAAACAGGGGTGTTGGAAGAAGTTTCACCCTTGAAGATCATCAAGATCTTCGATTGCAATGATGAACTTTTATTGGAGGCTCCGATCACCCAATTGAGGCAAACGCAGAACAAGCACCTCATCCGCTTACTCAACGCAAGTGATTTTTTAACAAGCTTTAGTAATTCTTCTTATTACAGGTTGGACCTAAAATAAGGCGATTGAAGTTGTTAATAACCAAGAAATACCAAACTACTGATCACATAAAAAAGGCTTCTCTAGAGAAGCCTTTTTGTATTGGGGTTGATTACTGCTAACAGTACTCTTCAAAGACATCTGCCAAGTGATTACCGATCACCTCTGCAGAACGTCCTTCAATATGATGTCTTTCAACCATGTGCACCAATTCACCATCTTTAAACAAGACGATGGATGGAGAAGATGGAGGGTAGGGAAGGTGGTATTCTCTCACTTTAGCTGTCGCTTCAATATCACCACCGGCAAATACGGTCATCAATTGATCTGGCGCTTTATCAGCTAATTTTAATCCCATCTTTACTCCCGGGCGGGCTGTACCTGCGGCACATCCACACACCGAGTTGATCACGATCAAAGAGGTTCCTTTATGATCTTTGAAGTGCTCGTCTACCGCTTCAGCGGTTTTTAATTCAGCAAATCCCGCTTCGGTAAGCTCTTGTCTGAATGGTACTAATAAATGTTCTGGATACATATCTTTAAAATTATTCTTTTACATAAAACCTAATTCGAGTTTGGCCTCCTCGGACATCATCTCCATAGTAAACGGTGGGTCAAAGGTCAATTCCAGCTCTACATCATTTACTCCTTCTATGGCCAATACCTTCTGTTTGACTTCATCAGGCAATACTTCTGCCGCAGGGCAAGAAGGAGAGGTCAATGTCATGAGGATGTAGACATTGTTGACTGGAAAGACGTTGATCTCGTAGATCAAGCCCAATTCATAAACATCAACAGGGATCTCAGGGTCATATACCGTTTTTATCGCGGCGACCACTTCATCTCTTAATCCTTCTTTTACACTACCGTCTGACATGAACTCTAAATTCTAAATTGTCACTACTTAATGGTTGGCGGACTTTGCAGAAAACGCAAGTCCATATATTTTCATCTGCTTCATCATGGCACCAAGACCATTTGACCGTTGGGTACCGATGAAACGATTTAGACCGATCTTATCGATAAAGAAAAGATCTGAGTCAACAATTTCTTTCGCTGTTCTACCACTTAAAATTCGAACCAATAAGCTGACCAAACCTTTGGTGATAGCCGTATTGCTATCGGCTTCAAAACGAATTTTGTCTTGCTCAGAAATGGCATTTAACCAGACCTTAGACTGACAACCTTTTACAATATTGTCTTCTGTTTTTTGTTGGTCATCCATAACGGGCAGCTGCTCGCCCAGCTCCATGATGTAGCCTATGGTCATTTCCAAATCACCATCTAGCATGGAGAACTCCTCGATGATCTCGTTTTGTACTTCTGCTATGCTCTGACTCATCTGAACTTCTTGATTATATCCTTCAGTGCGCGCACAAAAGCGTCTATTTCTTCTGTCGTGTTGTAAACTGAAAAAGAGGCTCTGGTAGTTCCTTCAATGCCATAAAAATCCATTAAAGGCTGCGTGCAGTGATGTCCAGTACGGACAGCGATTCCTTTTGCGTCTAACCACATGCCCAAATCGAAATGATGGATGCCTTCGACTTCGAATGAGATGACACTGACCTTGTCATGCGCTTGGCCAATGATGCGTAACCCATCAATTTGTTCCAGTTGCTCGGTACCATAAGCCAATAAACTGGCTTCGTGAGCTGCGATTTCTGGTTTCGTGAGTTCCTGAATGAATCGGACGGCTTCCTTGAATGCCACAACATTGGCAATGCCTGGTGTTCCTGCTTCAAACTTATAGGGGATGTCATTATAGGTCGTCTTGGCAAAGCTCACCTCTTTGATCATCTCGCCACCGCCTTGGTAAGGAGGCATTTTTTCTAACAAACTTCTTTTGCCCCAAAGAACCCCAGTGCCGGTAGGGCCATACATTTTATGGGCTGCAAAAACATAGAAATCAACCCCAAGGTCTTGCACATCTATGGTTAGATGAGAGACCGATTGTGCCCCGTCGATCAGTACTTTTGCTCCTTTGTTGTGGGCCCATTGGGTGATCTTTTTCACCGGATTGATCGTACCCAGAGTATTCGATGCATGATTGAAGGCGACAATTTTTGTTTTGTCTGTTATCAGCTGCTCAACCTCATCTAGTATCAGTTCTCCGGAAGGGGTAATGGGCATTACCTTCAGTACGGCTCCCTTTTCTTCGCAGAGCATCTGCCAGGGGACAATGTTTGAGTGGTGTTCCATTGCGGAAACCAATATCTCATCGCCTGCTTCAATAAATTTTCGGCCATAAGTGGCTGCCACCAAATTGATACTTTCTGTGGTGCCTTTTGTGAAGATCACTTCTTCTGTTTCTGGAGCATTGATGAACTCCGAAAGTATTCGTCGGGTATCTTCAAATGCCGCAGTTGCACGCTCAGCGAGGGTATGAATCCCACGGTGTATGTTGGCATTGTCCTTTGCATAATGATGTGACAATGCGTCGATCACGCGTTGAGGTTTTTGATTAGTAGCCGCATTGTCAAAGTAGATCAGAGGTTTGCCGTTCACTTCTTGATGAAGTACTGGAAACTCTTCTCTGATCTGTTGAATATTGAGTTGACTTGCTACTAATGTATTGGCCATGTTATTTTTCGAGTCGTTCAGTAATTATTGCCTCTACATAATCTTGAACTGCTTTGTTTTCAAGATTTTCCATGACATCGCTGGCAAAGGCATGCAACAACATGGCCATTGCTGTATCGTGCTTGATTCCACGTGCTTTGAGATAGAATAGGGCATCTTCGTCTAATTGACCGGTTGTACAGCCGTGCGAACATTTCACATCGTCCGCCCAAATCTCTAGCTGCGGTTTTGTATTCACCGTCGCATCGTTGGTCAATAAGATGTTCTTATTCGATTGAAAGGCATTGGTTTTTTGTGCGGCTTGACGTACGAAGATCTTTCCGTTGAAAACACCCTTCGATTGACCATCCATGATGCCTTTATAAAGCTCATTGGAATAAGAATTAGGTTGGATATGGTCAACCACTGTATGATTATCGACATGGGTTTTACCTTCTAGCAGGTACAAGCCATTCATGTACGCTTCACAACCTTCTCCCTCCAGTTTAATGTAGAGGTTGTTTCTGACCATTTGACCGTTCAGGGCAATGGTATTTGCCGTGAATTTGCTGTCTTTTTGCTGAGAAACGAAGGTAGAGGCAAAGTGTATGCTATCTGCTGTATCGTTCTCAAGTTTGAAGTAGGTGATATTCGCTTGCGCCCCTACGGTAATTTCGTTGACAGCATTTGAGAATTTCGCGCCAGAGCCCGAATCAAACTTTTCTATGATCGTTGCCTCCGCAAGATCTCCGAAAGACAAGAGGTTCCGAACACTATAATCCTCTTCATTTCCAATGAATTGAAGAAATATTGGTTTATCCACCACTGTTTTCGCTGCCACTTTAATGCTTAGCCCATGTTGAGCAAAGGCGGTATTCATCGCCACAAAGCTGTCATCGCTTGCTGACGCCGTTTGGTTAAAATGGTCTGCTTCTTCTGCTAAGGTATCTTGAAGAGGTGAGATGCTCACGCCTTCGATATTGATTGATGAGGAGGCTTCAGCATCAAATTGTCCGTTGACGAATACCAAGCGGTAGGCATCAAGTCCCGGAATATCAACGTCTGTAGCTGATATGGTGAGGGGAGAAGCCTCAGATTGGCCAAAACTCACATTTTTCTCCAACACCTTGGTTAGATTGGTGAATTTGTATTCTTCGTCCTTGACCGGAGGAAGGCCTTTTTTCATTAATTGATCAAAGGCATCCTTTCTGATGTGATGGGCTTTTGAATTTGCATGACCATTCAGCGACGCTTCAAATGCATTGAAACGGACTCGAAGGGCATCCAATACTTTTTGTCCTGCTAGTTTTTCCATGAATTAGACAGCGGCTTCTGCTTCTTCTTTGATCCAATCATAGCCTTTTGCTTCAAGCTCTAAGGCCAATTCTTTCGTTCCTGACTTCACAATACGTCCGTTGTAGAGTACATGGACAAAGTCAGGTACTATGTAATCCAACAAGCGCTGGTAGTGTGTTACCACAATAGTCGCATTATCTGCAGATTTCAGAGTGTTGACCCCATGTGAAACCACTTTCAATGCATCGATATCGAGGCCTGAATCGGTTTCATCAAGAATGGCCAGTTTAGGTTCCAGCATGGCCATTTGGAAGATCTCGTTTCGTTTCTTCTCACCTCCGGAAAAGCCTTCGTTCAATGATCGGCTCAAAAGTGATTGATCGATCTCCACCAACTTCATCTTTTCTTTCATAAGCTTCAAAAAGGACACCGCATCCAAGGCTTTTTCGCCTCTATGCTCACGAACCTGATTGATGGCGGTTTTCATGAAGTTTGTGGTGCTCACGCCAGGGATTTCTACCGGATATTGGAAGGCCAAGAAAACACCTTCGCGGGCGCGCTCATCGGCATCCATGTCCAACAGGTCTTTACCTAAGAAGTCTACTTCTCCACCAGTCACCTCATAGTCTTCGCGGCCAGCCAAAACGGAGGCCAATGTACTTTTACCAGAACCATTAGGACCCATGATGGCGTGTACTTCACCCGCCTTAACTTCTAGGTTGATTCCTTTGAGAATCTCCTTGTCCTCGATTTTTGCTTGAAGATTTTTTATTGATAGCATCACTCTTGCTTAGTTTACTCTTTTTTATCCTACTGAACCTTCTAGGGTCAGTGCTAATAATTTCTGTGCCTCTACGGCGAATTCCATTGGTAGTTTGTTCAAAACCTCTTTGGCGTAGCCATTAACGATCAGCGCCACAGCCGATTCTTCATCAATTCCTCTTTGCTGACAATAGAAGATCTGATCTTCGCCAATCTTAGAGGTAGTTGCTTCATGTTCTACCTGGGCCGATTTGTTTTCAATGTCAATGTAAGGGAAGGTATGAGCGCCACATTGGTCTCCCATGAGTAGGGAATCGCACTGCGAAAAGTTTCTCGCATTCTCGGCGCGCCTCAATACATGAACCTGTCCACGGTAACTGTTCTGAGACTTACCCGCTGAGATTCCTTTGGACACTATTCTTGATTTGGTGTTCTTTCCAATGTGAATCATTTTAGTGCCCGTATCTGCCTGCTGATAGTTATTGGTTACCGCAACGGAATAAAATTCTCCTTGGGAATTATCTCCTTTCAAGATACAAGAAGGGTACTTCCATGTCACGGCTGAACCTGTCTCTACTTGCGTCCACGAGATCTTTGAATTATCACCTTCGCAGATACCTCGTTTCGTGACAAAGTTGTAGATACCCCCTTTACCGTTCTTATCACCTGGATACCAGTTCTGAACAGTTGAATATTTTACTTCAGCATCTTTTGCTGCTTTAATTTCGACTACTGCAGCGTGTAATTGATTTTCATCTCGCATTGGAGCGGTACATCCTTCCAAGTAGCTAACATAGGATCCTTCTTCAGCAACGATCAATGTGCGTTCGAATTGGCCTGTGTTGGCAGCATTGATCCGGAAATAGGTCGACAATTCCATCGGACATCTGACGCCTTTCGGAATGTAACAGAATGACCCATCAGAAAATACCGCCGAATTTAGGGCAGCAAAGAAATTATCCTTTACCGGAACCACAGAGCCTAAATGCTTCTTCACCAGTTCAGGGTGTTCTTTCACTGCTTCTGAAAATGAGCAAAAGATAATGCCTAGTTCACCGAGCGTTTCCTTAAAAGTTGTGGCAACCGATACCGAGTCAATGACAGCATCGACAGCGACACCGGTTAGTCTTTTTTGTTCAGTTAAGGAAATCCCCAATTTCTCGAAAGTAGCGATCAACTCAGGATCCACTTCGCTTAACGATTTTGGCTTATTTTTCTGCTTAGGAGCAGAATAGTAGATCAAGTCTTGGTATTTGACAGGTGGATAATCCACATTTGGCCATTTGGGTTCGGCCATTTTCTGCCATGCTCTATAGGCGTCTAAACGCCATTGAAGCATCCATTCTGGTTCTTCTTTTTTCTTGGAAATAAAATGAATGATTTCTTCACTCAATCCTTTCGGAGCCTCATCAGCTTCCAGGTCAACGGTCCATCCGAACTCGTATTCTTTGGAGGTGAACTCTTCTAAGATTTGATCATCATTACTCATGTTATCTTATTTAGACTGATTCTAATTGCAAAGGTACAACCTTAAACTAAATGCAAAGGTTTCGTGGTTTCTTTTTTTACCAATGGTTTATTAAAAAGTTCAATGAGATGGGCTCATTGGTTATGTTAACATCATACTGCGTGATAATGTTTCCTCCAAGATGATGAACGTTTCTGTGCGTTCAATTCCTTCTACCTTTTGCACCTTATCGTGCAAAATGTCCTTCAGATGATCTGTGCTTTTGGCAAATACACGAACGAACATACTGTAGTTACCGGTGGTGTAGTGAATGGAGGTGATCTCAGGAACTTTTTTTAATTGATCGGCCACCTTTTCATATAAAGAGCTCTTGGTTAAGAAGATGCCAAGAAACGCCCCAACGGAATACCCAAGTTTGGCGAGGTTAAGGTCCAAGGAGGCTCCTTTTACGACGCCAAGTTTTTCTAGCTTGTTCATGCGCACATGAATAGTTCCTGGCGATACATGAGCCAGCTTAGCTACCTCGGTATAAGGTTTTTTGGCTTGTTGCTGAAGAATGGATAAGATCTTTAGGTCAACGTTATCGATTTCGTAATGATCAGGCATTTTTGCAGGGTTAAATTATGGAACTGATAATAAAAATATAGGTTTATTATTTATAGTGTAATAATTATACTGTATAGTTAATGATATTTTAATTAATGAGTGTTTTACTATACATTTGATACATAGTCAAACGGATTAATCGCTCATCAGAAGATGAACGAATACTGTAGGGTGACGAAACAGGCAGCCGTGCCCTCCTTTCTCGAGGGTGGAGAATTCAGCATAAATCCCGAAGTCTCGGGCCTAACTGCTCCGTGGAGGTTCGAATCCTTCTCCTACAGCTTTACAGGAAGCCCTCAATGGCTTCCTTTTTTTATTTCACCCAGGATGTAATTTCCTTTTCTCCCCCTTGGTGAAGGGGGCAGGGGGATTGGTCACATGGAGAAATGCTGGTATCAATTTTATTCTCAACTCCTTCCCTAAAGAGTGTAAGACTTAGTTTTGATTTTTGATTCTGCCGTTGTTACCAACAACCAATCGAATAACCCTTAAATGGATCATTTGACCAGCATCAGCCAATAATCACCTCCAACTCCTCCTTTGAAAGGAGGAGAGTCATTGTTTTAGGCAAATCTCCATGCCGATCTTGCTAGGTCGCCACGTCACTTAGTATGAGGTTGTTTTCTCCCCCTTGGTGAAGGGGGCAGGGGGATTGATCACATGGAGAATTATTGTTATACATTTCATTTTCTACCCCTTCCCTAAAGGGTGAAGGACTTAGTTTTGATTTTTCATTCCGCCGTTGTTGGTCACAACACCAACAACCAATCGAAAAGCGCATGGCTCACTTGGGTCTTTCGTTAACCTTGCCTAACCAATTTATCTGCGTCAATGAAAAGATCATTTGGTTATCTTTGGGCATGCTCATGAAGAAGAAAATAAATGCTTTTGTGCTTATCCTGATGAGCCTGATTGCCATGAGTTCCTGTGATCGGACGGGAGAAGAGCAGGTCACGTTGTCTGGTCAACTCATCAATTGGGGCAATGCAGAACAGCTCTTGGTCTCCAATGCGCCTGCGGCGGATTTTGGATTAGGAGAAGATCACGTCATTGTTTTGGACAATGACGGTCGTTTTGAACTTGTTTTCAAACTTGAGCGGCCCACTTATTTTTCGCTCGGCCGGAATAAACTGTACTTACAGCCGGGTGAAGAACTTCAGCTGACCCTTGATTATAAGGATCCCGAAAAGGCGATTTTTAAAGGTGATCATGCCCACTTGCAGGCCTATCTGGCTACTGTGCCCTTTCCAAAGGTGGGCTCCTATTTAGCAGGCGGACGAAACATTCATTCTTCGGATATACATGACATTCAGCGTTTGGCTGAAGAAGAATTTGCCAGTAGAAAACAGCAATTGGAGAAGCTGAACGGGCCAGATGAATTTGAACGCATGGAAATACTTCGTTTACGCTTAGATGCACTCAATACCTTGCTCTCTTTTCCTATTTACGGGTCATTCAAAGGCTATTGGGATGCAAATGAAATCCAAAAAGCTGAAATTCTCCTCCCTTCAAAAGACTACTTGAATGCTTTGGCAAAGGACATCATGCAAGATGTCCACATGCAACACCCTAATTTCCGGGAAATGCTCTACGAATTGGTCGATAGCCATTTACAGGACAACGGTATTTTTGCAGACCTTTCTTTTACACCAGCTATGCAGTCTTATGATGCTTTCGGTGCTTTGGTAAAGCAGTTGGAATTGGAAGGCCTTACCAGAGAGAATGCCAGTCAACTATCTGCTTATTTGGTTGCCAATCCGTCCGGTGAATATCATGAAATGGCGAATCGAGTACAACAGGCCTATGCACCGTTGCTCATGGGCCAACCTGCCATTGACCTGATCTTTACAGACGCCACAGGTCAAGAGCGAAACTTGAGTGAGTTCAAGGGAAATCTGATCTATGTTGATCTTTGGGCTACCTGGTGTGGCCCCTGCATCGATGAATTGCCATCGCTTCAAGCCCTGAAAACCCAATACAAGGACGAACCGGTCATCTTTTTGCCTTTGTCTATCGATTCTGATCTGGAGGCATGGCAAGCATTTCTCGGCAAACATCAGCGAGAGCTAAGGAGCGAATTCGTAATTAATCGATCGTTACTCGACGTATACAAACTCGTGACAATCCCGCGTTACCTGTTGATCGACAGAGACTTTAAGATCATTTCGGTCTTTGCGCCCAAACCTTCTGATCATGAAACCATGGAGCTGATCGACGAATGGCTAGGTAAGGAATGATGCAGTGCACGTTGAACGGATGGATGTAATTTTTATCGTCCACAATCGATTGCAAAGGCTTTTCTTTTATATTTGGTGCCATTCAACGAATAATTAATGGCAAATCATCCCTGGACAAAGAAGTATCCGGCTGGTGTCTCTGCGGAGGTGACCACAGACAGACCGGAGAATTTATTAGAGGTTTTCAATTCAGCATTTAAACAGTTCGGAAGTCGTGAGGCATTCGAGAATATGGGTAAGTCACTTACCTACCACGAGATCGATCGTTATTCTGATCATTTTGCTGCTTATGTGCAAAATAAATTAGGCTTGGTCAAGGGTGACCGCATCGCCATTCAAATGCCCAATTGCCTTCAGTATCCCATTGCCTTGATTGGTTCCCTTAAAGCGGGGCTTGTTGTCGTGAACACCAATCCTTTGTATACGCACCGGGAGATGGAGCACCAGTTTGCCGATGCAGAGGTGAAGGCGGTAGTGATCGTCGCTAATTTTGCGCATAGCCTTGAGGTTGCCTTACAAAAGATTCACATCGACCATGTGATCGTTACGGAGCTAGGCGACATGTTGGGTGGTTTGAAAGGTAAGCTGGTCAATTTTGTTGTCAAGCACATTAAGAAGATGGTGCCTAAGTACAGCATTAACGACATTACGAAGTTCAGCAGTGTGCTCAAAGAAGGTGCGCGGATGAAATACACAAAACCGTCAATTACTTCCTCTGATACTGCTTTTTTGCAATACACAGGAGGTACGACAGGTTTGTCCAAAGGAGCAACACTTTCTCATGGCAATGTGGTAGCACATACCTTTATTATCAATGAGTGGTTCAGGCCTTTACTGAAAGAAGGACAGGTTGAACTGATGATCACGGCTATTCCACTGTACCACATTTTTGCGCTGAACGTGAATGGGACCTTTATGATGCATATTGGTGCGAAGAACGTTTTGGTGACCAATCCGCGTGATATGCCGGGATTCATCAAGGAATTAAAGAAACATCAATTCACTTTGTTTACAGGAGTGAATACCTTGTTCAACGGATTACTGAATCAACCAAATTTTGGCGAGGTGGACTTCAGCCATTTGAAAGGATCCATCGGTGGTGGAATGGCTGTTCAGGATGCCGTTGCCAAAAAGTGGAAAGAGGTAACCGGTTCAGACCTTGTAGAGGGTTATGGATTGAGCGAAACATCGCCGGTTGCCAGTTGCAATCCACTGGACGGTAGTCATAAAATGGGTACTATTGGGCTACCTGTACCGTCAACGGCACTGGCGATCTGCAATGAAAAGGGAGAGCAGCTAGCGCAGGGTGAGATCGGTGAGATCTGCATCAAAGGCCCTCAAGTAATGAGCGGCTATTGGAACAAAGACAATAGTGACGTCTTTTTTGAGGGAGGTTGGTTCCGCACAGGTGATATTGGCACTATGGACGAGGAGGGCTTCTTCAAGATCGTAGATCGAAAAAAGGACATGATCAACGTTTCCGGCTTTAATGTCTATCCGAATGAGGTGGAGAATGTATTGGCCGATCATCCAAAGATCTTAGAGGTCGCCGTGATCGGTGTGCCGGACGCAAGCTCAACCGAGGCGGTGAAAGCCTTTGTGGTAAAGAAAGACCAAAGCCTAACCGAGGAGGAATTAAAAGAGTGGTGTAAGGAAGAACTTACCGGCTACAAAAAGCCGAAGCATATCGAATTTATTGAAGAGCTGCCCAAAACCAATGTCGGCAAGATCTTAAGAAGAGCATTGAAGGAAATGGAGGCAGCGAAATAGTTCAGGGTCAAAAGGCATATCCAATGCCAAAGCCTAGCCCTAGGTTGCCGAGCTTCGCTTTGAAGAGGAATCCTCCCGTTGGTTTCTGATAGCGATAGCCAATTTCAATAAGAGATGCTGTAAATACATCTCCAACTTCAGAACCGACAAATAGGCCTACATTCGTTTCGAAATGTGAATTCCTTTTTCCAGTAAGCATTGTTCCACCAAGGAGACCGCCAAAACCGCCATCTGGGTTAGCGGCCACACCCATACCTAGACGTCCTAGCCATTGAATTTTATCTCTTTTGATCAGTTGTTTTTCGTAGTTCACTAAGGCATGAATTGCGACTATGGGGATAAGACCTGCGTCTACGTAAATTGCTTGGGTGGTCGATTTAACCTCTGCTGTATTTTGTGACTTTGCTTTATTTTGAATTGCCAAAATAAGTAACAAGCCAATTGATACGATTTTAAATGCTTTTGGCATGGAAAAATGATGTGCAACATCATGCGTTGCTGGAGGCATAAGAGTTAGCATTTACTAGCAAATGCCACTCCTGTCAAGAAGCATTTAGCCTGGGTTGATTTTCAGAAAGGTAGTGATTAAAAGAGAAGAAAAAAGTCCTTTGAACGAATCTAGAATAGGCTAACCTATTAATTCATTTGGCTCTTCATCTACTCATGTGCTTGATTTAACAGAAGTGTGTTTAATGGATTAGAGTTGGGCCACTCCAGAGTCGTCGCTTTCTGTAACTGAGAAATTGTAGGTTTTAAATCACTCATTAAAGAGGTATTTAAATACAAAAACGATTCAGGCAATGACCTAAATCGTTTTTATAAGTCTTGAAGCATTACAGCTTCTGAATAGTTTTGAGTATTCCTTTGGGCTACTGTTTTTGAACATCAAGTTCTTCAACGATCACTTCGGTTTCTTCTTGTGACTCTTGTTTTTTGCCTCTTTCTAATTCTTGAATTTCCAACATGGTTTCTCCGTTGGGACCCAATTCAAAAGTTACTGCGGCTTGCATACGCGTTTTCACTACACGTCCTCGTTGTTTGCCAGGTATCCACTTTGGTGACTCCATGAATACGCGTAAGGCTTCTTCATCGCAATCGTACCCTATGCCTCGGAGCAGTTGGTGATCTGAAAGGGATCCGTCTTTATTCACTATAAAGGTGACAAACACCTTGCCTTCGATGCCCTTGGCTTTGGCTTCTGCCGGATAGTTCAAGTTTTCTCCTAAGTACTTGGTGTAGGCTTTCATGCCGCCAGGAAATGAAGGTTGTTCTTCTACCACAAGAAATACTTGATCTTCAGAAGGATCTGTTTCTACATCGAGGTCAACAATAACCTCTGCCGCTTGTAGGTCAGAACCATCAGGTCGAGTAGCAAGGTCATCTTCGCAAGATGCACAAATCATGACAAGGAATAGGAGTGATAATTTTTTCATAGAGCTTGTAGATTAACTAATCGTTTAGGTAAATGAATTAAATAATTAGTTAAACTCCAAAGGTTTTAGTTGAAAGTTTGGGTGTGAACTTTCAAATAGGATCGCTTTAAAGCATTCCGCATGAATAAAAGAGTGCTTCTTCTCCCGATTGCATGGGGTTCTTTGCAATAACGTGCTCACTTAGATTTGTGCTCTGAAAGTAGGTGTTACCCCCAACTCTCAAGGGTGATGAAAATTTCAAATAGGAGTAAAGCCTACGTACATCAGTTGACATTGAGCATTGAAAAAGATTGCTTCGACTCTCCCTGCAGTCGATGCTCGCAATGACGTTCTTATCACTTTTAGCGCTAAACATTGAGTACTATGGATACCCCAACCCCAAGGGATGGATGAAATCAATTCAACATTAATGAAAGATGGCTTCACCTCGTGCTTTGCGCATGCAGGTTCGTTATGAAGTTGTAAATAACATTGTCAACCAAAGCTCAAGAAACAAAACACATGTCTCATGACTATTTAGTAAAGAGCTCCATCAGTTGAAACTGAATACCTTCGTAATTGAGTGGGTCCACATTTGCTGTTATGGCTAGCGTCGTTTGTGTGGGGATATGGATCAAAAAGTAGGTAATGCCACCAACAGAACCGCCACTATGGCCATAGAATGTCTTTCCACTCTCTCGATCAAAGGTTCTCCAGCCGATGCCATAATTGGTCAGTTTTCCATCTTTTGTCGTTTGGCTTCTCATCCAGGTTTTTAACGTTTTGGCACTTAAGTAGCCGGCTTCCATGTGGGCCTGACCGAATTTGCAGAGGTCCTCTGTTGTTCCGATGAATCCTCCACCGGCCCATTTATAGCTGTTATCGACATAGGGGGCTTCAACAAGTTCTCCATCGTTGACTTGATAAAATTTGGTTCTTGCCGGAATCTGTTGAGTGGCGAGATCAGCCATGGTATGTTTCATGCCAATTTCGTCGAAGACTTCGCTCTGCATGATACTGAGAAAGTCGACAATCGATAAGAAACTCGCTTCGGGCGCTGCAGCGTTTTCCATGGCAACAGAGATCAAACTCCAACCGTAGGTCGAGTAGGCATATTGCGTGCCGGGTATATTCATTAATGGGTCATTGACGAAAATACCCAGCCCATCAGTGACCGTTTCGTAGGCCTTGCGACTCATGAATTCACCGCTGGCATAGTGTCGAATTCCGCCAAGATGTCCGGCGAGCTGACGAAGCGTGATCTGATGTGCTTTTTTAGGCCAAACAGGAACGTAGCGCTCGATCGGAACATCCAGATCGATCTTTCCTTGATCGTACAAACGTCCTAACCCAGCTGCAGTCAGTGTTTTCGATACACTACCTATGCGAAACATGGTACGCGAGGGATCAACCGGGATTTTATTTTCTAGATCGGCAAAGCCGTATCCTTTTGAGAAAACAAGTTCTCCTTTTTGCATGATGGATACACTCAGTCCCGGAATGTTCTTTTGTTCAAAGAACTTTTGAACCAGTTGGTCTGCTTCGGCAGCTTTTTGTGCCTGCAGTTGAAAACCGATGAATAGGAAAAGCGCAAAAAGAATCTTCTTCATCCTACCAAATTAATTGTTTCGAAGCACAATGCCACCCCGCAGATCGGTTAATTCTCCTTGATCAACGACAAGCTGACCATTCACCAACACATAGGGAATGCCTGCAGGGTAGTGGTGCGGGTCTTCAAAGGTTCCCACATCCCGTACAGTTGCCGGATCAAAAATCGTAAGGTCTGCTTTTAGTCCTTCTTTGATATAACCTCGGTCTGTTAAGCCCATTCGCTGGGCTGGCAAGCCCGTCATTTTATAGAGCGCGAATTCCAAACTGATCAGTTGTTGTTCTCTGGCATAGTAGCCCAATACTCGAGGAAAGGTTCCATAGCTTCTTGGGTGTGGATGTCCACGGCCGGGTACTACCAGCCCGCCATCGGAAGCGACCATGGCCATCGGATGTTGCATGATGCGTTGCACATCTTCTTCACCAATCGCATGAAAAACACAGGAAGCACCCCCATTCAATTGGCCTTCGATCACCAGGTCGGCTCCATTCGAGAAATTGGGCTCAAGCCCTTTTTCGATGGCCCAATCTTTCAGCGTTCTTCCATTCAGGTCCGGTTTCCAACTTACGCTTGCAAATTGGACGACATCAAGGTCGGCGCCTCCTCTGTCATATTCAATGTTGAACATGATCTCCTCATGGATCTTTCTACGTGTTGCAGGGTCAGCTATTCGTTCCTTGAATGCGCTATTTCCTCCGGCCATGGCCCATGCCGGAATCAGCACAGAGAGTCCTGTTGAGCTGGCTGTATAAGGGTATTGGTCCATCATGACATCCAAGCCTAGATTCCGAGCCGAATCGACCATGGCCAAAGTCTTTGAACTGGCACCCCACATGGGCTTTCCGATGGCTTTGTGATGTGTGAGTACCACAGGAATCTCAGCATCTCTGGCAATCTGTATGGCTTCTTGAACACCATCAAGTAAACCAAGCCCCTCTTCTCTCAAGTGTGATGTATAGATGCCCCCTTTAGCCGCTGCTACTTTTGATAGGGCGATGACTTCATCTATGGTGGCATAGGCACCGGGTACGTATTTGAGTCCAGTCGAAATACCGAAAGCACCAGCATCCATTGCCCGATCGACCAGCAATTTCATGGCCTCAAGTTCCTGTTCACTGGGTGCTCTGTTTTCAGTGCCCATCACTGCACGCCTTACAGCGTTGTGGCCAACCAACCATCCGGTGTTGATCCCAAGGTCATAGGTCGCTAAACTGTCTAGGAAAATACCAAGCTCCGCAGGTCCTCTTCCGTCTGGACCGGCCAATACAGTGGTCACACCTTGTTTGGCAAAACTTTCTGCTGCGGGAAGTCGCATGATCTGCTCGATGTGGGCATGTACATCAATAAAACCGGGAGCCACCACATGTCCCTGAGCATCAATAACGCGTTTCGCAGAACGCTTTTGTAAATCACCAATGGCGACGATCTTGTCTCCGGTTATGCCGACGTCGCCGTTAAAGAATTGCTGTTTTTCGGCATCGTAGATACTGCCATTGATGATGAGCATGTCGAATGGATTGGATGGTGGACCACAAGAAGTGATTAAAGCTAACAGGAGGACAAGAAGTAGGGATTTTTTCATGGACTTATGCTTTTGAAATCAAGGCGTATGACAATTTATTCATTTCGTGGAAGTGATGTTCTTTAAAAAGCCACTTATCTTTAAGAAAATACCCCACATGAGAACTGCTTTATTCCTGATCTGCTTCTTTTTAGTCTTTACAGTCGCTTCCCAATCAACTGAGCCCCTCGGTTGGCCACGAATATTGACTACTGAAAAAGGAAAAGAAATCACCTTGTATCAGCCCCAATTGAATGGATTGGTTGGAAAAACCATAGAAGGACGCATGGCCATTAGCGCTAAGGATGACGAGGGAGAGTTGCTATTCGGTGCGGTATGGTTAAAAGCCGAATTGGCAACTGATTTTGACGCGGGCATTGCTGTGTTCGAAGACATTCGTATTGAGCAGACCAAATTTCCGGAGGAAATACCAGAAGATAAAATAGATCAGTTGAAGGTGTTTTTGGTGGAGGGCATCACCAATTGGAATCCGGAAATCAGTATTTCAAGCTTGAAAGCGAGTTTGGCCGACCTTGAATTAGCAGGTTCCGGAGTTCAAGGTCTGAATCATGAAGCGCCAGCCATCTACTACAGAGCGAATGATGCTGTGCTTTTGATCATTGATGGAGACCCTATCTTGAAGGATGATGTGAAAGGAAAAGTTGAATACGTTGTCAATTCACCCTTTTTTATCGCTCGAGAGAAAGGGGCAAATCGATACTATTTACGAGGAGGTGATTTTTGGTATCAATCCGAATCGATCGTTACGGGCTGGGAATCGGTCGAGCGTGTCCCAAAGGCCATTTCGACCTTTGCTAGTGAGAATGCTCCCGAGGAAGAAGAAGGTGAGGAAGAAGAATCACCGAATTCACCACCTGAGCTCATTGTGAGCACGGTGCCGGCCGAGTTGGTTCTTGTTGAGGGGGAACCGGATTACCAACAGATAAAGGAGACCAATCTATTGTATGTTAAGAATACGGAGAATGATATCGTTTTAGACATCAACCAGCAGCAACATTATATCCTCATTGCAGGTCGTTTTTACACCTCGAAATCATTAGCAGATGGCAGTTGGACATTCGTTGAACCCGGTGATCTTCCGGATGATTTTGCCAAGATTCCAGAGGAGGAATCGATCAGTTCGATAAAGGCTAGTGTTCCCGGGACCATCGAATCGAAGGAAGCCTTATTGGAACAATCCATTCCTCAAACGGCCGAGGTAGACCTAGATAAGACCATTGAAGTGACGTTTGATGGTGAACCGCAGTTCAAAGAGGTGACAGGAACAAAGGTTGCCTATGCGGAGAATTCACCACAAACGGTACTGAGGATAGAGGGCCAATATTACTGCGTAGATGAAGGGATTTGGTTCACTTCCACTTCTGCAAAAGGCACCTATAAGGTGTCTACAGAGCGTCCCGCTGAAGTGGATGATTTACCTGCGGACAGTCCTGTTCATCATGTCAAGTACGTGTATGTCTATGAGACAACGCCAACAGTGGTATATGTGGGCTATACGCCGGGGTATTATCATTCTTATGCCTATGGTGGTGTGGTGGTGTACGGAACAGGTTGGTATTACAGGCCATGGTACGGCGCTTATTATTACCCAAGGCCGGTAACCTATGGTTTTGGCGTGCATTGGAACCCTTATACCGGATGGGGTTTTAGCGTAGGCATTAGCTATGGCTGGATCGGTTGGGGTTTTCATCCTTATTATCGACCGTATTGGGGTCCAAGAGGATTTTATCCAGGCTATCGACACGGTTTTTACCACGGGTATCACCGAGGCTATGCAGCGGGTTACCGTGCCGGCTATCGTGCCGGGCAAAGACGAAGCCTCTACAACAATCGGAATGGCGTTCGAACGATGAATAATCAAAATTATCGAAGTCAGCTCAAGAATCGCCCAAATGCAAATAATCGAACCAGGCCAACGACTAAACCCAGTTCGCGACCCAACAACGTCTTGGCCGATAAGAATGGGAATGTTTTTCAGCGAGACAATAAGGGGGCTTGGAACAATGCCAACAGCAACAGAAAAAATATCGGTAATGGCACCAAGGCAAGACCTTCGACTGGACAAAGTCAGCAGCTCAACCGTTCCTTTAATAACAGACAGCAGCTCAACAGAGGCAGTATCAATAGAGGAGGGGCTGCGAGAGGCGGCGGTCGCAGGAGGGGTTAGCTGATGAAGTTGCCTCCTTGGGCTTTGATGTCTTTTACATCGATCACCTGAATCGCCAGCAATGAAATGATGCAGTAAGCCGTGAAGTAATAAAGACCCTCCATTACTTGTGAATTGATGCCTTCATCAGATGAGGTGCCCAAATAAGCCAAAAAGGTAGCGACGACAAAGACGTCGGCCATTGACCATTTGCCAATAAGGGCAACAAAGTTGTAGGCGTTCAATCGAAACTTCCAGTTTTTGAACGCTAAAACGATGAAAAGAATGACGGCCTTAAGGACAGGCACCACCACCGAAAAGATCAATATCATGGTGGCGACAAACGCATTGTCGTTATCGTAGAGCAATTCGATCCCCGTCACGACACTTTGCGTTCTGTTGTACAGCTCGATCTCTCCTAGAAGAGGGATGCTTGCACCTACTTTGATGTTTAGGATCGGTAAGGTGAGTCCCGGATAAAGGCAAATGAGCGATAGGACGATCAGACTTAGGCCTACAATGTTTCTTTTTGTCATGCTGTTCTTTCTCTCAGTTCAGACGTCTGGTTTGCTATAAAGTAACCAAGCCAATGAAAAAAGCTACTGCAAGGGAGATCGAGACATCCCTTGCAGTAACTTTAGTTGAATTAGTTTAATTGTTCTCAAAGGTACACCAATCCATGAGATCGGTGCCAATCGGAGAGCCGTCTGGAGGGCTTAAGGCACTCACGGTCTCGTACTCTGCCGGATCTTCCAAGAATTGATTGATCTTATGTACCTGAGCCAACATAAAGGCTTTTTGTATGCCCACCTCTTGTTGAGGCTCATAGGTCGACCATTCCATTAGCTTATTCATGGCAATGGCACGTGCAGTGGCAGACGCTTGACGGTTAGCCGCCAAACGCATCAGGGCCGTGGTGAATTGATCGATCACCGCACGATTCAATTCTTGCTGATAGCCATTGGTTAGACTTGCGGAATTGATGGCATTATTGATCATTTCTATGGTTTCGCTTAGTCCTAATTGTTCATTATCCATGGCTTTTTGCTGGACCAATCGGGTGGCCCGCTGCGGATTGAAAATATAGCTCATGACCGCACCTGCAATGGTTTCGCCTGGAGCTACCGGGTCAAAGGTCGATCCCGTGCGCACATTAAAGGTTTCACGATTTCGTCCGAAGCCTGGTGGGCGCGGAGGAATCATGGCAATGATCTGCTCTGGAAAGGCAAGATTTGCCGGTTGAACCGTATTGATCAACGCCTGAAGTGCGGCTTCCTGTTCTGCCCTTGGCACCACCCGTTGGACAGGCTGGCTGTCGCCTCGCAATTTGTAGTTGTAGTAGGTGCCACCGATTGCTTTTACTGCTCCCTCCAACTGATAGCGATGGATCATGTACATCGGTACTAATACTTCTTCTAGTACGGCCATTGGGGCGCCTACAGGAATATTCTTTTCAGAGAAGTTATTCAATACTTGCGCTCTGATCTCCATCAGTCGATTCAATTCGTCAGCGGCACTCTTTCCATTATCCCAAAGATGTGCGTAAGGGTGCGCACTACTGATAGGTCTGGAGTCAGCGTCAGTGATGTAATAGAGTTCGTTTTTGATCTGCTGTTCGATCAAGTCGTTCAATGCCTTGTCTTCGTTGGTGCCAGCAGGGAAATCCTGATAACCCCAAGTAATGGCCGCTTTGTCCCATTCCCCGATGCCCACATCATAAGCGTTGTCTAGGCTGATCTTCCCATTGCGTAGTTCAATCAGCGGATGCGGATAGTCCATTACCGAGGCACGATCGTTGTAGCTTGAAGCGTAATTGTGATTCAAGCCAATAGTGTGTCCCACTTCATGAGCAGATAGCTGTCTCAGTCTCGCTAATGCCATTTTGAGTAATTCAGGATCTGGTGTCGTTCCATTCTCATAGGGTGTCAATAAACCTTGAGCGATCAAGAAATCTTGTCTCACCCTCAATGAGCCTAAACTTACATGGCCTTTGATGATCTCACCTGTTCTTGGATCTGTAACGGACGAGCCATATGACCAGCCACGTGTTGAACGATGCACCCATTGGATCACATTGTAACGCACATCGAGTGGGTCTGCACCAACGGGCATTTCTTCGACCAAAAATGCATTTTCATAGCCGGCGGCTTCAAAGGCTTGATTCCACCAGCGAGCACCTTCGATCAAGGCTGATTTGATGGGTTCAGGAGCTCCTCTGTCTACATAGTATCGGATGGGCTCTACCGCCTTACTTTTTTTCGCTTTAGGATTTACCTTTTCTAAGCGATGTCTTCTGGCAAATTGCTTGACAATATTGGATTCAATCGGTGTGGCGTAATCTAAATAGCTGATGGCTCCGTAGCCACTTCGTGGATCAGCTTTTCGTGGTTCGTAGTCATTATCTGGTAGCTGAATCAGCGAATGGTGCATACGAACGGTCACGTTGCTTGATGTGGGTGTCACAGAACGAATGTAGCCGCCTGTCGCTTGTCCAACGAAGGTGATCGTTGCTTCCAATTCGGTGTTTTGGGGGAAGTTCTTAAGCATAGGAGGGTAGATGGCTGATTTACCCGCGTCCATTCGGTAGTTTCCCTGACGACTCCTGCTGAGGCTTGAGGCCACCCCATGGGCATCATCGAGCAGCATAGGACTGAGGTCGATCAGTAAGTTCCCGTTTGATTCGGCTTCGATTTTAAATCCGAATAGGACCGATTCGGCAAAGGCCTCTTTTACGGCTCGTACTTCATCGGCATTGTCTGAGTTCGCCCGGTAGCGATAGTTTGGTTGAACCATGAGTACCTTCGGTCCGACACGTCGGAATTCCACAATCCGCGTGTCACCCAATTGGCCCCGATCAAGGCCAATGTCATTCGAACCGATGCCTGCTGAAAGTGAATTGACGTAAAGAAATTCGGTGTCTAGTTTATCGATTTCCAACCAGACCTTTCCAGCTTTTTCGTCCCAATAGAAGTTGAAATAGCCCTCTCGCTTTTCAAAGTCTTTGGTTTTTTCATCGATGCTCGTTTGAGCGATAACTGCCGCTCCTAACAGGTAGAATACAGCAAATAGTATTGTTTTCTTGTACATAATGCAGTTTTAATGCGTGAAGAGCCATGAATATAATAAGTCTTTGTAAACACCACCAGACCTTTATATTTGTAAGACTCACTATGCACAAAGAATAAAAAATTATGAGAAAACTAAGCTACCTATTCGTGCTTTGCTTGCTAAATGCGGCAGTTTTTGCCCAAAAGCAGGCCATGACCCATGATGTTTATGATGATTGGAAAAGTATACAAACGGTAAACCTAAGCAAGGATGGTAATTGGGTTGCCTATCGCATTGCGCCACAAGTAGGCGATGCCGTTTTGGAATTGAAAAACCTGAATTCCGACGAGGTCATCACCATCGATCGTGTATCGCGCTATGCGTTCAGTGCAAATTCACAATTTGTTGCAGCAGAGGTTAAACCTGCTTATGCCGAGGAGCGTGTGCTTAAACTGAAGAAAACTGCGAGCAGTAAAATGCCAAAAGATTCACTCTATATCGTCAATCTGAGCAATGGTGAAATGACGAAGATCGCACGAGTGAAAAACTATCAGCTACCAAGTGATTCTGAGGAATGGATCGCCTGGTTGCATGAAAAACCCTTAGCAGAGAAGAAGCCTGCTAAGAAGGCAGAAGCGCCTGAGGAAGACAACAAGAAGAAAAAGAAAAAGAAGCGCAAGAATAAAAAAGAGGAAGTAGAAGAAGTAGCGGAGGAGCCGGAAGATCCAAGAGCGAAGTCCAAAGGGACAGAATTGGTGCTTTTCAACATGGCAAGTGGTGAAAAGCGGTCTTTTACGGGTGTTATGGAATATGCCCTTGCCGATAATGGCGGGTATTTATTCTTTGAATACGACGAGGTAGATTCTTTGAATCCATCAGGTATCCATGCCATGAATACCGCTAGTGGCGAATTGATAACGCTGAGCACAGGCATGGAAAGCTATAAAAAAATGTCCATGACCGAAGATGGCAAGCGCATGGCCTTTTTTGCCACAGCAAACGACAAAGACGACGACCACCAGTATTACAGCCTAATGCACTGGATGGAAGGCGATAGCGAGGCACAAATTGTGGCGGATACGCTTTCCAAAGGACTTCCAACGAATTGGATGGTCAGTGATAACAGCAGTATTCGATTCTCTGAGTCGGGCGAACGACTTTATTTTGGAACAGCACCTCGCCCAGTCGATTACGACTATGAAACTGATACAACCATCTTGAAGGAGGAGCGTCCCGGTGTAGATGTGTGGTCATATTTCGATCCATATATCCAGCCGATGCAAAAACTACAGGCAGGAAGAGAAAGAAATAGAAGCTATGAAGCACTTCTTGCAGCAGATGGTGCTATTGTTCAACTGGAAGATCCTGAATTGGAATCGGTCTATGTCGATTATGACAACGACTGGGATTATTATTTGGGAATGGACGACAAAGCATCTCGTGTACAGTATACCTGGGATACACAATTACCGAGAGATTATTACAAGGTAGATGTCAACACAGGCGAACGTACCTTGATCGAAGAGGGCATCATTGGATTTGCGTCCATGTCACCAGGCGGGAATTACATGACCTGGTTCAATTCAGAAGATGGCCACTGGTATGCGAAAAATATGGCATCGGGGACAACGCGCAATTTGACATCCGATATGGAGGTCTCTTTCCAAAATGAATTGCATGATTCACCATCTTTGGCGGGAGGCTATGGTGCTGCTGGCTGGACAGAAAATGATCAGCGTTTCATTGTCAACGACCGCTATGATCTCTGGGCGATTGACCCTGCGGGCATGAGTGATCCTGTGAACTTGACTCAAGGAGCAGGACGCGCAAACAAAATTGTTTATCGCTACACCAATTTAGATAGAGAAGCAGATTTTATTGATACTTCTGTACCAGCTATACTTTCCGTTTTTAATGAATGGACAAAGGCCTCTGGTTATGCCAAAGGCGATTTGGCCAACGGATCTACTCCAACGAATATTTTGGTAGAGGACATGAGTGTTAGTGGATTGACGAAGGCTGAAGAGGCAGAGCGCGTCATGCTGAGGAAATCGACCTACGAAGAATACCCAGAGATCTATGTTGCCAACAGTATCGATGCGATTCCAACCGCAAGAAAGATCACGGACCTGGATGCACAAGAGGATCCTTGGAATTGGGGGACAGCAGAATTGATCGAATTTGAATCCGGTTACGATGGTGAAGTGATGCAGGCCATCATGTACAAGCCAGAGAATTTCGATCCGAATAAAAAGTACCCGATGATCGTGTATTTCTACGAAAGAAGATCCAATTCATTGCATAGTCATCCTAGCCCGGCACCAAGCGCATCAACGATCAATATTCCTTACTATGTTAGTAATGATTATGTGGTCCTTGTACCGGACATTAAGTATGAGATCGGTCACCCGGGACGTTCGGCTGAGAATCACGTGATTCCGGCAACTAAAGCGGCTGTCGCCAAAGGATTTATTGACGAAACTAAAATGGCGATCCAGGGACAAAGCTGGGGAGGTTACCAAGTGGCTCACTTGGTCACAAAGACAAATATTTACGCAGCTGCGGGTTCCGGTGCCCCAGTGTCCAATATGACCTCTGCCTATGGTGGTGTCCGTTGGGGTTCCGGTATGAGCCGTATGTTCCAGTATGAAAAGACGCAGTCAAGATTAGGAGCTACCCTTTGGGAACGACCTGACCTTTACATTGAGAATTCTCCTATCTTCTCAGTACCTGATATCGAAACGCCATTATTCATCATGCACAATGATGCCGATGGAGCGGTGCCTTGGTACCAAGGGATCGAGTTTTACATGTCGTTGAGAAGGTTGCAGAAGCCAGCATGGATGGTTGTCTATAACGACGAAGCCCATAACTTGCGTGAGCGAAGAAATCGAAAGGATCTTTCGATCAGAATGGGTCAATTCTTCGACCACTACCTCAAGGGAGAGCCAATGCCAGTATGGATGGCAAAGGGCTTACCTGCTACGTTAAAGGGGAGAACGCTGGGATATGAGTTGACGGATGAAATGCCACCGCAAACCATGAAAGAGGGCGAAAGCTTGAACATGGAGAAGGGGAATAATAATTAGGAGAATAGTGCCTGGTGCTCAGTGCCTAGGTTATTCGAAATAGAAAATACTAAAGCCGGGGAAACCCGGCTTTTTTTGTCTTGTCTTTTCAATTCAATTCAAAAATTGATTTTACTAAAAGTTCGCACCACTTTGTTCGAAAATACGGATAGCGTAAAATACCAAAATAGAAATTCCAATAAGAGGTAAGATCACTCTAACCACTCTATTTCCTTTCTCCGGTGTTCGAATGATTTGAATTATTAAGCTTATGCCATAAATGATCGCAGCAATGATTGCGATCTCGAGAAAGATGAATTGTGTGTTTATCATAGAAAAAAGATAATAAATGTTGTTCACACATAAAGACGCGATTGGCTTTTTCTGCCCTTGTTGGTGTTGTCACCAACAAGTTTCCATCTCAAGTTTATGATGTTGGTGACAACACCAACATCGGCACATGAATATCATTATTTTATTAAACCGAACTTATAGTGCAGACGTGGCTTCTGACCTGTGCTACTTGGTTAAATAGGTCGCCAAGGGCGAGGATGACTTGTGATATAAATTCCCCTCCATGCGAAGGAGGGGCTAGGGGTGGTAGATAACAATTTATATTTCTTCGCCCTTGTTGGTGTTGTCACCAACAAGTACTAATCTCAAGTTTATGATGTTAGTTACAACACCAACATCGGCACATGAATTTCATTATTTTATTAGACCTAACGTAAAGTGCGACTGTAGCTTCTGAACTGTTCTACTTGCTTAAATAGGTCGCTAAGGGCGAGGACCACTTCTGATATAAATTCCCCTCCATGCGAAGTAGGGGCTAGGGGCGGTAGATCACTCATCATGTAAATATGCATACGTTTCAAACCTGCTTTCCGCAGGCAGGCGCGCTAACCGTGAGTACTTTTTTGGAGATTCTTCAGTCGTCCTTCGTCCTCTTTCTGAATGAGGATAGGTGATAAGGGTTGGTCACCGTGAAGCAAGCTCTAGCGGTATAAAAATCTGCTATTATAGCTTCACAGACTTCAATCTCAAGCTATTCAGCACAACAGAGACTGAACTAAAAGCCATAGCGGCACTCGCGATCATGGGATTCAACATGAATCCATTGATCGGGTAAAGCAAACCAGCGGCGATCGGAATGCCGATCACGTTATAGATAAACGCCCAAAACAGGTTTTGCTTGATGGTGTTGACGGTCTTAGAAGAAAGCTTTAACGCACGCGGCACCGCATCCAAATGTTTGCCGATCAAAGCGATCAGTGCAACATCTAAGGCAATATCAGATCCACTTCCCATGGCCATGCTCACATCTGCCACAGCCAGGGCTTCTGAGTCATTGATGCCATCTCCCACCATGGCTACGGTGTTGCCTTTGCTTTGTAGTCGTTTGATGAATGCCGATTTATCTGAAGGAAGCAATTCTGCTTTGACGTTTTCAATACCTAACTCATCCGCTACGGCTTGAGCTGACTGGCGATTATCCCCGGTTAATAGATATGTAGAGATGCCCTGTCGATGCAATTGGTCAATCGCCGATTTGCTTTCTTGTTTGACCGGATCTTCGATGGCTAAGATGGCTAAGGCTTGGGTGTCATTCGCAAACCAAACGATGGTTTTTGATAGTTCCTCCCAAGTGTTGGCTTGTGTTATTAAGTGCTCGTCGATGGTGATGCTATGTTCAGTAAGTAAGCCCTTTTTACCAATATAAAAACGTTTACCCAGGTAACTTGCCGACATGCCAGAGCCCGTAATGCTTTGGAAATCTTCGGCTTTTAGCTCACCGGTTAATCTTCCTTCAAAGGCGTTGACAATGGCATCTGCCAGCGGATGTTCCGAATGCTTTTCTATGGTCACCAATAGGTCACTCTGTTCCTTCGCTTGCTCATTGAGCCATTCGATACCAACAACTTTAGGAGCGCCGACCGTCAATGTGCCCGTTTTATCAAAGACCACCGCATTCACTTTATGGGCCAATTCGAGTGATTCAGCATCTTTAATGAGGATCTGGTGCTGCGCCCCTTTTCCAATCCCTACCATCAAGGCGGTAGGAGTGGCTAATCCAAGCGCACAGGGACAGGCGATCACGAGCACGGAGATGGCAGCCAGCATGCCTTGCACGCTGGCATCGGCTCCACCGAAGATCAACCATCCGGCAAAGGTCAGAAGCGCGATACCCAGCACTATCGGAACGAAAACGGCTGCTATTTTGTCTGCCAGGCGTTGCACAGGTGCTTTTGACCCTTGGGCTTTTTTGACCATCGTTAAGATCTGGCCAAGCACGGTCTCTTTTCCTGTCTTTTCCACGCGATAGGTAAGGCTGCCCTTTTGGTTGATGGTGCCTGCAAATAGCTTTTTTCCAGCGGTCTTTTCGACAGGAACGGGTTCCCCGCTGATCATGCTTTCGTTTACAAAAGAACTGCCTTCGATCACTTCACCATCTAGAGCAATGTTTTCACCGGGTTTGACGACCAAGATGTCCTCCGGTTTGATCTCTTTTAATGGCGTATCGACTTGTTGACCATTGGTTATGCGATGGACGATTTTTGGCTGCAAGGACATCAGTTTTTCAATGGCTGTACCCGTTTTGGATTTGGCGCGTTCTTCCAAGAATTTACCCAATAGGATGAAAGTGATGATCACCGTTGCCGCTTCGTAATACACGTGCGGTTCGAAACCATTCAGCAGCATGAACTCAGGAAAGACCGTATTGAAAAGACTGAACACAAAAGCGATTCCCGTACTCAAAGCGACGAGGGTGTCCATATTTGCCGTTCTATTCAGTGCTTGTTTGAAGGCATTTTGATAGAACTGTCGACCAAATATAGCCATTACGGGAGTGGCAAAGGCAAGCGATATCCATGGACCATAGGCCATCTCCGGTAGTAACATACCGATCACAAAGACAGGCAAGGTGAGAACTGAAGCACCGATCAAATTGGTGCGAATGGCTTGATAACGTTTTTGCTGCTCACGCGCGAAGAGCTCTTGTGATTCGTCTTCATCTTCAGCAATGACCAATCCATAGCCAACCGCTTCGAGTGCTTTAGCCAAGGCCTTCTCATCCACTTCGGCATCCAATGCCAATGTTGCTTCATGTGTCCCGAGATTCACCTCGGTTTGGTGTACTCCCGGCTGTGCTTGTAACGTTTTTTCGACTGAGTTAACACAAGCCGCACAGGTCATTCCGGTAACGGGGAGGGTAATGGTTTTGATCTTTTGATCGGTCATGCGTTGTTAACAGAAGTATAGAATAAAAAGTGTCCTAAAAATAGAGTTCAATTTTGTAAGACACAGTCAGTTTACCAAATAAGTGTGTTGTCTGGGACCGTTAGTTTTTACAGAGGTTTGAGATAGTTAAAAAAGGACGGCAAAACATAAAAAAAGAGCCAACTTCTGATGACTCATTTACCTTTCCTCTCAGTTACTTTGTTTCTTTTAATAGTCTTAGCAAGAGTTTTCCTGTACACGAGGAAATGCATTCTAACAAGAATGATTATTCTTCGCCTGTAAGGTCGATTTTACTGCGCTCTGCATTTACCCAGGCCTTTAGCATGTCGAATTGCGCTTGGGTCAAACGGGCATCAGGATGCATCGTGCGATAAGCGGCCAAGGGCATTTCACCAGCCTCGACTTCTTCAATGATCTCTTCTAATTTGTGGTCTTTTTTCTTTTCAGAGTATGTGCCCCATTCTGAGAAATTCAGATGGCTTCTTCCGTCTTCAATGTGGTCAGCCAAGGACCAACTAATTGGGGCTACGTTAAAGTACCAGGGGTAACGGGGTTGGTTGGAATGACAATCGTAGCAATTTGATTTCAAAAAAGTTGTCATTTCACTGTTCACCTGTAGAATTTCGATAATATCGTTTTCCGTAAGAGGGGAGGCAATGCGTTCTGGTCTATTGATGAATTGAATGAGCACCAAAACCACGAAAATACCTAAGCCGATGTATTTGACTGTCTTCATGCATGAATGTAAACAAAAGGTGAAATCCAAAAAAGAGGAAAATAAAAAAAGCCCGGTGACCAACCGGGCTCTTGTGTGTGACACAATCTAGTTTTGTCCTTGGATTTTTCTTACCACCTCTTCCGCTTTTTCCAACGCTTCCTGTATGGCTCTTTCTTCAAACACTGCCGGGAAGTCTGAGGAGCTGGATTGACTCAGGGTTTTCGTATCAATAGATGCTGCTGCTTTTTCAAGTGTGATACCCCCTTTGGCATAATCCTCGATTAGCTTTTTTGGAATGATCATTTGGATGCTACGGGGTAACGACGATTTTCGGAACCCGTTGCTGAGGTCTATGTTAACGATGATCACTTCATCTGGTTTCACACTTCTTAGCGTTCTGCCATATTCTAATATGTTTTCCTTAAGGGTTTGCTGAAACTCCTCAAAAGCTTCTAATAACTCCTCCTCGTTTTCTTCCTCGTCGGCCATGCTGCCGGTAACTACAGTGGTCCCAGAACTCCTCCTCGATGAAGTAGAGGTCACTCTACCGTTGACCACCTGACCTCCGGATGACATTGTGATGGTAGTGGCGCCACCACCTCCTTGATAGAACTTAAGGTTATACATCAGGCCAAAATCTTCAAAGTAAGTGTACGATGTTCTGCCTCTTCTTTTGATTTTTCCATCGGCCATGTTGTTGAATAGGTTGTCCATAATCCCAGCCATGATCTTAATGTCCGGTGCATCAGTCGCCGATGCGTCAACCGTTTTGACGTTGATCTTCGCTTCAAGGGCCTTTTGGTCCAATTTTCCAGAAAGGAAATCATCCAGATCCTTTTTGCTCACCGTACTGATCATTCGTTTGCTTGACTTGTCGTTCCTATTAGAGAAATAGATGGATTGAGCTGTATTCTTATCTTTTTCAGATACTCTGTATTCTACAAGAAATGTATAGTCAATGTTCAATGTTACCTGTTCACTTGAAGATAATTCGCTCAATAAGCTGGCATAGTTGGCCATAAACAGCAATGATTTTTCTCGAAGGTCTTCTTCAAGCCCCTTGTTGATCTCATCCACTGTTTTTTCTTCATCCATTTCGGCTTGACGTCTTGCAATCACTTGTTCTCTCATGATGACTTCTCCAAAGCCTCTGTTGTTAGACATGGTGAACATGACACCCTTTTTTGGGATATAAATACCCTCTGCAACCGAGCTGCTGTAAAAGTCACTTTCGCGCTGATTGAACATGTCATTGAGCACGTTTTTAAGGATCTCAATGTCGCGATCCATTTTAGGGAGCTTGCTCAGGTCTTGCGCATTCTGTCCAAAAAGAGATGTGGCTCTATACCCATCCACCACAACAGGCACTTGACCAAAAAGGCCGAAGCAGGAGAGTAGGAGGATACACAGGATGGTGTTTTTACGTTTGTTGTTTTTCATTTGTTGATATTTAGAGTGGTTTTACTTCTTTTTTAAATGCTTTTATTAGCTTGTTTGACGCGTCATTTTGTCCAATCAATTCGTTCAATGATTGCGCATTGAGACTCAGAATAAGCTGATAATGTCTTCGTTTATTCGCTTCGGTCAACTCGTTAGCGGTTGCATCAGCTACCTTGAAAGCGAAGCGATAATCTTCCTCGGCCTTTACTTTGGGCAAGTAGTTATGAAAGTCTTCGATGAATTGGGATAGACAGTTCATCAGACGATCTTGCTGTAACCCAATGACCTCATTGGAGTAAAAGGTGTCAAGCAGCTGCTCGTCGTCTGTAGGAGTCCATTTCGACTGATTATCCAAAAAGATGCGTGCATTGACTGTTTCAATCTCGACGAAAAGGCCTTCGCCTGAACGGTAAGCGATAGTAATTCCTTCCACGCGATTGAGCAGCGGGGCTTCATTCCAGTGGTTGAGATGGTTTTGAAGTGCCACTCGAGTGATCTCGCTGTCGCGCTCCATGGCATCAAAGGCCTTGCTCTTCTGCGCTTGTGAGGTCATGGCGAAAAACCAAGTCCAGGTGATTATCAGATAGGTTGCGTTGTTGACCATGCTTATTTGTTGTTAAGGCTTGCGATGACCGCATCGAGTCGATCAGAAAGTCTGATCAATTCATCTTCGATGTCTAATTGGTTGCCAATGGTGGCGTCTTCCAATTCATTGAATGCGGCTTGAATACTTTGTAAGTCTTCGATGCGTTGGGCTTCAAAATTGTTTGAAAAGGTGATCACTAATTCTCGCATGACCTCTCTGTAATTCGCCTCTAAGTTTTCACTCAGGTTGAGCATATCGTCTACTAAGGCTTGTTTTTCGGCAGCATAGACCAATTTAGGCTGTTCAGTGATCGAGGCTTGGATCACATCGAACTGTCGATTCAATGAGTCTTTCTCTTCGCGCATATAAGCCATGAACTGATCAATGGTTTCTTGTTTTTCTTGTCTGATCAATTCTGTCACTTGTTCTTCAGAAAGACCTTGATTGATCTCTTGATAGCCGATGAAGAATCCCTCTTTGGAATAGCTAAGGCCAAAATTGGATTGCCAGGCGAAAGTCAAAAGCAGTAATAAACTAGCAGCAATTCCAACGAAGGGACGCCAGTAAGCCCATTCACTTTTACCTGAAACCGGCATGTTGACCGACATATCTTCAGGAAGAGCTTCATCTTCCCATTCACTCAAAAGGATGCGTGTATCGCTTAATGCCTGAAGGCGTTCCTTTTTTTTAGGATGTGCCTTGAGGTACCTAGCGATCTCTATCGTCTCTTCTTGAGAAGCTTCGCCGTATAAATAGGCGATCAATGCTTCGTCTGTTGGTTTAAAGCTCATAATGAATGTTTTCTCTTGTGATTTTCCATTCCTCAAGGCGTTGCCTGAGGCTTCCTAATGCGTAATAAAGTCTGGACTTTACCGTGTTCTCTGAGATATCCATCGCTAATGCGATCTCCCGAATCTTCAACCCCTCGTATTCTTTCATGATGACGACCAATCGCTGCTCCTCGGGTAGTGTACCCAAGGCTTTCTTCAGCAAGGCTTTGAGTTCTTGGTTACCATAGGCACTTTCAGGATTTCCGAGGTGCCCAATTTGTACTACCGCTGCGATCTGTTGCTGGTCCTTGTCCTTTTGCACCTTCATAAAAGGCAACACCCATTTTTTGGATTGCCGTCTGACCTCCTCGTGGCAATAGTTGGTGGCTATGCGGTAGAGCCAAGGTTTAAATCGTTGGTTGTCATTGAGTTTATTCAAATTCTTGTTCATCGAAATGAAGGTCTTCTGTGTCACTTCCATGGCCTGGTCATGATCATTGAAGTATTTCAATGCAAAATTGTAGATGCGTTTCTGCCATAATTTGATGAGTTGGTTGATGGCCACTACATCTCCGTTACGTGCTGCAGTGATCAGGAAATCAGATGATGGCATAAGGTCTACTTGTTTCATTTTCGACTTGTCATGTGTATGATGCGCTCAGTTGGCAAAAAGTTTGATGAAGTTCAGAAAACTTCATGGATGTTGAAAACATAAGGTAAGTCATTCACTTTGATGACCACAATGGATTGAAATTTGCCCTAACCTTACTAATTTGTTGTCTTAAATTTTTATGTCATGAAGCAGTTCAAGAACTATTTATTCATTCTCGCATTTTTCTCTTCTTTTGGCCTTTTGGGGCAAACGCAGTACGAGTTAGCTGCCGCTGGAAATAAAATTCAAGTGATCGGTACATCTAATCTGCACGATTGGGAATTGGTTTCTGAGCAAGTAAAAGGCAACGCTGAGCTTTATGTGGAAAACGGTAAGATCACGGGCATTAAAAAGGTGGTGATCACGCTAGAAACCACTTCACTGGAAAGTGAAAAGAATGGCTTGAATAAGAACGCTTATAGGACAATGAATGCAGAGGCGAATCCAATCATCTCCTTCATTGCTTTCGACATGGGCCCTAACGGCGAAGCCAGTGGTATCTTGAATGTCGCAGGTTATGATAAAGACATCGATTTTGCCTATACCTATGAGTTCAAGGAGGGAAAGCTATTTGTCTATTGTGAAAGTGATGTGACCTTTTCAGATTTCGATATGCAGGCACCTAGTATTTTGGCCGGTACCATCAAAACGGCCGAAGATGTTCAGCTAAAGATGCAATTCGTACTGGAAAAGTCTTCAAAACCATGACATAAGTCAATCGTTTGCATGACGCCTATCAAATCAATTGCCAGATAGGTCTGGTAATTTCATCACAACAAAAGGAAAGCGTCATGAAGAAATTAAGAATAGTCGGTTTAGTTCTTTCCTGTTTTGTGGTTCTTACCCTACAAGCACAGGAAAAATATGTTATTGTTCCGGACGCCGGTCATATGGTGTTGAGTGGTACTTCCAATACCTCTGATTGGATGTTAAAGTCTTCTCAGTTGGAAGGGGATGCACAGCTTGTTGTGAAGGAAAACAGCCTGACCAATATATCGAGGGTCATCATCAACGTAGATGCTGAGACCATTGCCAATGAGAACAATAAACGCATGAGCAAAAAAGCGCATAAGGTATTGAGGGCTGATGAGAATCCTACGGTTACCTTTTTTGCCTATGGCTTTTCTAAGATCGGAAACGGACCGAAAAAGATCAAAGGGAACATCAGTATCGCCGGTAGAAATGCTGACATACTGTTTGAATTTACATCTCGAATTGAAGATGGTGTAGTTTGGATCATTGCCGAATCAGATCAGGCAAAGTTTAGCGACTTTGGATTAGAGCCTCCTGAAGATTTTGGTGGTGCCATTAAGTGTCACGACGAAATGAAGATTCAGGTGCAGCTCCCGTTCATGCTGCCGGATGAAGCACAATCAAACTAGACCCAAAAAGCCTCGGAACGAGGCTTTTTTTATCGCTCTACTTTTCTTGTCCGCATGTTGTATTTCCCCCCTTTGCGGAGCAAATGAAAGCGATCTTGGTTAGCAGCGTTTTTGACAAAAGCTCCTTTCGTTTGGTCCCAATGCGTACCGTCATAGATCAGGACATAGCTTTGACCGATCACCTCAAAAGAATTCCCCGAAACCAGCATGGCTGTGTTCTCATCGATCGCAATGCCCAATAGCTCGGGATAGGTGTTGATGATTTCGAACATGTCGTAGTGACGGTTTCTTGCCAGTGTATGTTGGTCGATCGCGATGTTTTTGACAAAGGCCATTCCTTCTTCATGATCGCCCATCATGATGGTATTCGTTCGAGTGTCACCACGTGCGAGATAGGAGCCTTGGATAGTTGCTCCCGCAGATGAGCCGCCGATCACGCCACCTCGACTCAATAGATCATCTAGTTTTTTATGCACCAAGGTATTCAAGTAAGCGTCGGCTAATCGCCACTGACGTCCTCCTGGAAAATAAACCCCACCGGCTTCGTCGATGACACCTGCAAAAGCTTCCGTGTTGGCTTCCGCCGGATCTGTGGTATGCAAAACGGAGACCTTAGCAGCCCCTCGGGCTTTCCATTGCTTGATCAGGCCCGCTTTTCGCTGCTCGTCAACGTCATAGCCTCCTGCCGTCGGAATGACGACTACATGGGCTTTTCCTTTGCCGCCCGCCAGCTCAATGAATTGATTGAATACCGCAGTATCGCGCAAAGCTCCACCGGCAATGATCAAATGTCCATTTTCAGGTCCGGTGGTTTGAGCGTTCACCGTCATACACAAGAGTGCGATAACAGTCGTTAGAATAAGTCTTTTCATTGCTTCACTTGGTTAATGACCTCCTGATAGAACAACTCCACCCATCGTCGGTACATTATTCCTGAAGGATGAAGACGGTCTGAGGCAACAAGTTCAGGTGACGTTTTTGCCTCTCTGGAAATGGGAGTGATGTCGTAGTAGGCGATATCGTACCGTTCGCAGATCTCTTTTGATACCGCATTGTATTGATCTAAGGCTTTTCCGATCTCCTCTTCTTTCGCGGCCCCAAAAGGAGTTTTTCCATAATCGGGAATTGAAACGACAAAAACGTTGGATTTGACTCCACCGGCTTGTGCGATGGCCATTTGGAGCAATTCTTCAAATTCGGGGG
Organism: Roseivirga sp. YIW32; assembly: GCF_057219245.1. Lineage (NCBI taxonomy): Bacteria > Pseudomonadati > Bacteroidota > Cytophagia > Cytophagales > Roseivirgaceae > Roseivirga > Roseivirga sp. YIW32. Next base: position 633,231 of record NZ_JBXVVG010000001.1, read on the forward strand.
CAAAACTTTCGACCGATCGACCTTGGTACTGATTGTTAACGCCGATCAACAAGGAAACCATCTCATAAGGTGTTTTCAAATCATTTGCATCTTCGATGGCCTGCTTCAACTGATCGGTCCTCCAACCTGTAGTGGCAATGATGCGAGGTGCCTGCACCGATATGCCATTCTCAGTCATTTTTTTTGCCAATTGTACGGGCCAGCGTTGGTCTTCAGCAACGCTTTCGCCAATGGTGTAGGAATCACCTAAGGCGAGAAAAGATAACGAATCGTCTTGCATGATGTCTGAGCTTGCGGCGCAGCCACAGAAGGCTGCTACCATGAAAATAAGAAAATACCTCATGTGAATTTTGTTGTGGTCGAATATAAACCTTAACCCATTAATCTGCCAACTCTCTTAGGTCGACCGGTACAACACGGCTTACTCCTTGTTCGATCATGGTGATGCCATAGATGATATCGGTAGAGGCCATGGTGCGTTTGTTGTGTGTGACAATAATGAATTGCGACTCATTCGAGAACTTCTTAATGATGTTATTGAACTTGTCGATATTGGCGTCATCCAGAGGGGCGTCCACTTCATCGAAGATACAGAAAGGGGCTGGTTTCAATAAATAGATCGCAAAGAGGAGAGAAGTAGCTGTCAAGGTTTTTTCTCCTCCAGACAATTGGTTAATGGTCAATGGTCTTTTTCCTTTTGGTTTTGCCATGATCTCAATGGCCGATTCCAATGGGTTTTCAGGGTCTGTCAGTTTCAGGTCGCAATCGTCTTCGTCGGTGAACAGCGAGCGAAACACGTTAATGAAATTGTCTTTGATTTTCGCAAAGGCTTCCATGAAGGTTTCGCGTGCCACCGTATCGATCTCACTGATGGTGGTCATCAAGGAGTCTTTGGCTTCGACCAGGTCATCGCGTTGTTCGGTGATGAAAGTATGTCGCTGCTTGATCTCATCATAGGCTTCCATCGCCATAGGGTTGATAGGCCCCATGCGCTCTAGTTTGTCTCTTTTCTTGAGCACCGCAGCCTGCAGTTCTTCCACACTGCGGTCGTCCTCGGTTTCAACCGAAGAACGGAGGATCTCATCCAAGTCAATATTGAATTCAACAGAAAGCCTTTCTTTTACGGAATTGAGCTCAAGTTTCGTTTCGTTCAGCTTGTTCTGCAGCTCCATCAAGAGCATGTCTGCATTTTCTCTTTTGTGCTGTAATTCTCTTAAGGTTTTGTCTGCCACATCGATATCACCTCGGTGGGCATAATAGGCTTTTTCAGCTTCATTGACTCCTTTTTCAATGCTCTCTTTTTCATCGTACATGGCGATGAGTTCGTCCTCATTGGTTTCGGAATTGGCAATGAGATGCTTGATCTCGCCTTCATTTTTTTCTAGCTCTTGATGATTCTTTTCGATGCGCTGCTTGCTGCTTTCAAAGGCCGTTTCCTTGTATGCGATCTCTTGGATGATGCTCTCGAGCTTATTCTCTTTTTGATGGAACAGGATGTTCTGTTCATTGTAGACCTGCGATTTTTCTGTAAGCAGTTCGTTCTCTTTTTTCGCTTTAGAAGCCAACTCCTCTATGGTGGCTTCCAAATGGGAGAAGGCTTTTTCCTCTTCTTCGATTCGAGGTCGAATCGCTGTCAACTCGTCTTTGAGTGTGGCAATATTTTTACTGATGTCTTCACGCTTTGTGGCATGGTTTGAGAGCATCTGACTGATCTGCTCTTTCTTGGTCTTGATCGAGATATACTCACCATTGACTTGATTGTAAGCTTGCTGTAAGCCATCGATCTCAGATTTAAAGGTGTCTGCTTTTAGCCGAGCCAATTCCCGCTGCTTCTCATCAAGACGGTCTTTGATGTCAACGGATTGCGCTTCCAGTTTTTTGATCTCTTTTTGGAGCTTTTCGAGGTTTTTGGCACGTCCGATCCGTTTACCTTCGAATAACCCAACAGAACCCCCGGAAATACTGAACTTTCGTTTCGTATACTTACCACTCTCTGTGATGAAAACGGCTTCTTCGTCAATAGGGATCTCTCCAGGGCCTCCCTTTACGATGAAGACGTTCTCGAGGATGTGACTGATCAAGCGTTTGTACCTGGCGTCGTATTCAACGATCTCGGTTGCTGGAATGGCGTTATCAAAGATCTTGGAGCTTTTGGGTTCGTAGTGATCAAAAGCATCCAGAATGAAAAAATTGGCTTTTCCTCTCGAGGCATCGCTGAGGATATTGACCGCTTCAAACGCCTGGCGCTCATTGTCCACAATGTAGTAATTCATGTAGGACTCGAGGTAATTCTCGATGGTCACTCGGTATTTTTCATCGCAGGTTAAGACGTCGGACAGGAGGGGAGCCTGTTTATTCCAATTGGCTTTCTTTTTCAAGAACTTAATGGCTTCCGGAAAGCCTTCTAAGTTTTCAACCAAGGATTTGGTCAGATTGTATTCGTTGTTCTTGGCGTCGAGGGTCCTGCCGACTTTGGTCAGCTCTTCTCTGATCACCTGAATGGTCTCTTCCGTCTTTTGTGTGGTGTTGCGGTGTTTTTCTTCTTCCTTTTTCCGCTTGGTTAAATGGGCTTCTTTTTGTTCTAGTTCTACTTCGAGCTCTCTGATACGTTTATCAAAACTTTCAACGTGTTGTACCTGCTCTGTAGTATCGGTTTCAGTGCGTTCAAACTCAGTGGTTAGGGCATTCAATTGGATCTCTTTGATTTCTTGCTCTTTCCTGAGTTGATAGAGTTGTTCACGGTGTTGCCCCAGGGCACTGTTTTGGACTTGATAGGCTTGCTGATCTTTTTCGGCGATCTCTTTTTGCTCTTCGTACCCAATGCGCAATTCTGCTAATCTTTTTTCGACGGTCTTGACTTCCTGTTCTACCGTCTCTCGTTCGTTTTTCAGGCTATCCAAACTGAAAGAGGCCCGCTCATTACTTTTCTTGTCGGCTTCGAGTTGCTCTCTTAGGTTATCACTCTTATCCTCCAGAAAGGTCAAGCGTTCGTTCTTGATCTTTCGATCGCTTTCAAATTGCCTGATCTTATGTACATGCTCATTCAAGCTACGCTGACGCGATGCCAGTAGCTTTTCTTTGGTCACTAGATCCGCTTTCCCTTTCTCGATCTGCGCTTCTTGAGTGGCGATTTTTTGAGTGATCTCGAGCTTTTTGTCGTTCTCTTGGGTGAGCTGTTTTTCAATGTTCAGCTGCTTTCCCTTTTTGTCGGCTACAGCTTTGCATGCGTAGGCTACGCTCTCTGCCTTGTATTCCTCTTTGATCTGGTAATAGCGCTCGGCCTGCTTGGCTTGTTTTTCCAGTGACTTGAGGTTTTTTTCGATCTCAAAAAGCAGATCTTCTACACGGTCTAAATCATCATCCGTGTCTTTCAGCTTTTTAAGTGTTTCCTTCTTGCGCTTTTTGAACTTTGAAATACCCGCAGCCTCTTCAAACAGCTCTCTCCTTGAATTGTCTTTGTCATTCAAGATGTCGTCGACCATTTTCAGTTCGATGATGGCGTAGCTATTGGAGGCAATTCCTGTATCCATGAACAGGTTGGTGATGTCCTTCAAACGACAACTCACGCCATTCAGCAAATACTCACTTTCACCAGATCGATAATAGCGCCGGGTGATCGTCACTTCCGTATATTCCGTAGGCAGCAGGTTTTTGGTGTTTTCGAAGGTCAAAGAAACCTCTGCTAGCTGGGTGGGTTTTCTCTTTTTGGTTCCATTGAAGATGATGTTCTCCATCTTCTCCGAGCGAAGCATCCGCGTTTTTTGCTCACCCAATACCCATCGGATGGAATCCACTACGTTGGATTTGCCGCAACCATTGGGCCCAACTATCCCTGTGATTCCTTCGTCAAAGTTGATCACAACGCGATCTCCAAAGCTTTTAAATCCCTTAATTTCGAGTTTGGTGAGTTGCATCCAGTAGCGGTTCTAACAGCGGGTATAGCTAGCAAAATTAGAATAAATCCTTAGATTTGCTAATACCATGGATTTCGACATTTCTACCCTTCTGTATATCCTTTTTGCTGTCATTTACTTCATTTTTTCCAAGGGAAAGAAAAAGCCGAAAAAGCAATCTCGCCCCAGTTCGAGGTCCAGCCAACCACAGCCGGCTGCTCCAGCTTCAGAGCCACAGAGACGTCCCACGTTTGAGGAATTATTTGAAGAGTTCACAGGGTTAAAGACGGTAGAGGAGAAGGCAAAACCGGAGCCAGTATTGGCACCTGCGGTAGTACCAGAGACAAGGCCTTTACCACGAAGAGAATCAAAAGCTGTTGTGAATGAAGGGCGTTCATCGCATCGTTCCATGGATTCAGATTTCGAACGATTCGAAGAGTTTGAAGAAGAGGCCCCTCAGCATGCATTCATCGATGACTTAAGAAATCCGGATACGGCACGCAAGGCGTTTATCTACTCCGAGATCTTCAAACGCAAGTATTAGCCTTTCTTGAACGTAATGGGTAAAGTGATTCGGCTATCGATTCGCTCACCATTCGCAACAGCAGGATTCCATAGACTTGAGCGTTCCAAGGCATGGATGATGGCCTTTTCTGTGTTGTAGCCTAATGCCTTGTCGAAATAAAGGTCTTCCAGCTTGCCACGTTTATTTACTGTGAAAGAGATTTTGACCTCTCCTTCGATATTCGCTGTTAGGGCAGCCTCCGGATATTGGATGGTTTGCTCCATGAAATTCATCCAATCTTGTACGCCGCCAATAGGACTCGCTGTGAGTTGGTAATTACTGGCCATCGCTTCTTGTTCCATTTCTCCCACCTGTATTTGGTTACTGATGTGAAGTGGCTCAAAAGAAAAGACGAAAAACAGCAGTGCGGCAGCAGGTATAGGAATAAAAAGTTTCAACCAACTGACACGTCGTTCTTTTTTCAGCATGTTGACCCGCTTGAGCACTTTATTCTTATTGAAGTGGCTCGCCAAGTCCATGCCCATTTTTTGAAAGACAATTCGCACCAACACATTCGTGTATTCACTGGCGCCTGTTTGCTTCGCCACGGCTCGATCTGCTGCATATTCATGAGCTTCTTCCAATAAGCCTTTGTAGAGATAGAGCAAGGGGTTGAACCAAAAGAGGGCTTTCAAAAGTTCGATAAAAATCACATCATAGGAATGCCCTTCGCGGATGTGAGCTTTTTCATGGTTGAGTATTTGGTCTTGCTCACGCGCAGTTAAGATCAATGAATCGTCCCAAAAGAGGTAATTGAAAAAAGCGAACGTTGGCAATGTGCCTTGCGTTTTTACGAGGAAATAGTTTTCCTTGTAACGCGTGTTATGTCTTTTGTACCAAATCACCTCTTTGATCGAACGGATGTGTCCAAACAATTGCAATGATTTGATCAATACACCTACAACGTACACCATGAGTAGAATTTCCCACCACAATAAAAATGGTCGTTGCGACTTAGCAGTAATGGTATAAGAGTAGGCTTTTTGTGCTTCAATGATCGGTTCATCGCTGACGCCATTGCCTACCTGATGTATCGAATTGAGGACGCCGGGTGTTTGACTCGGGTCATAATTGAAATTCATCAATGGAAAGCTGAACGAGAGTACCAGTGCCACCAAAAGAAATCCTCTGTTATAATGAAAGCTACGTTCTTTTCTAAGCAAGAAATGGTAGATCAGAAAGAATATCGCCAAGCAAGTGAGTGATTCTAAGGCGTAAATCACTGCTTCATTAAGCGATTCTAAGAGTTCTATGGTGGGGTGCTTCTGCATCGTGTTTACTTTTCGTCGTCAAGATCTCCTTTGACGTGTCGCATCAGCGCCTCTACCTCCTTGATGTCCATGTCATTTTCTTTCGCAAAGAAAGAGACAAGTCGTTGGAATGAACCTCCGAAATACCCCCCTAAGAAGTTCTTCAGGTAGAAATTACTATAGGTCGTTTTATCGATCAAAGGGAAGTATTCATGAGTTTTGCCGTATGCCTTGTATCCGACGAATCCTTTTTTCTCCAATATTCGGATGATCGTTGACACTGTGTTGTAGGCGGGTTTGGGTTCTTCCATTTTCGCCAATACGTCTTTCACAAAACCTTTTTCAATATCCCAAAGGATTTGCATTACTTGTTCTTCCGCCTTAGTAAGTTCTTTCATAACTGATCAGTTCATCTAGCCTTCAATATTAAAACTATCTCGCTAGTTTACAAACTAATCGATTAGTTTTATGAGAATTAGTTTTGGGTGAATGCGTAGGAGATGATGTTGGCACCCATCTGAAGTGCTTCCAGCCGTTTGGCCTGTGGGTCATTGTGGACCCGCTGATCTTCCCAGCCATTCCCCAAATCGCTTTCATAAGAATAAAAGCATACCAATCGTCCTTCATAAATCAGGCCAAAACCTTGGGGAGGTTTATTGTCGTGTTCATGGATCTTGGGAAGTCCTTTATCGAAGGTGAATTTTTGGCTGTAGATCTCATGATCGAAGGGCAGTTCGATAAATTCCAGCTCCGGAAAGACCTTTTTCATTTCCAATCTTACAAAAGCATCGAGGCCATAGTTATCATCGATGTGTAAAAAGCCACCTGAAATCAGGTAATTCCGAAGGTTTTCAGCTTCAGCGGAGCTAAACACCACATTGCCATGCCCGGTCATGTAGATGAACGCATAATCGAAGAGCTCCGGGGAACTGACAGGAACAGAATAATTGCCTTGATCGAAATTGGTTTTGAGCTCATCATTACAAAAGATGGCCAGATTGGGTAAAGCCGTTTTATTCGCATACCAGTCTCCGCCACCACTGTATTGCAATTTGGCCATTTTGAGCTGTTCCTGTTGACCAAGGACAGGAGTTGAGAAGAGGAGAAGGAGCACCAAGCACTTTTGAACCATTTGAATTATTATTTCATTAGGAAAACGAATAATCGTTAAACTAGTTTGTTCTATTGAAATAACAAATCTGTTCCTATGCCAACAGCAGAAGATTGGAAACAAAAGTTAATATGGCGTTTGAATGATGAGCTTCCGGGTAGGGCTGCTCAGGAATTGATGGCTCCTCGTCCTATTGAAGAGTCTCGTTTTCAAGAAAACCCAAATTTCCCTGCAAAACTTGGTGGGGTCATGATGATCTTGTTCGAGCGTGACAACGACCTCTGGTTGCCTTTGATCAAACGACCGGAGTACGATGGACATCACAGTGGTCAGATCAGTTTTCCTGGTGGCAAAAAAGAAGAACAAGACAAAGATCTAATTGAAACAGCCTTCAGGGAAACAGAAGAGGAGGTGGGCATCAGAAAAGAGCATGTCGAATTTTTGGGTACTTTGTCTGAACTCTTCATCATCGCGAGTAACTTCAAAGTACTGCCCACTGTGGGCTTTCTGCCTGAGTCACCAACGTATCGTTTAGAAGAAAAAGAAGTTGAGTCTGTCCTAGAAGTGAGCTTGACACAACTCAGAGATGAATCCAAGCAAGGGCTGGAGCCCATGAGGTTTGGGCAATACACCATTCATTCTCCCTATTTCGACGTGGAAGGCCATCAAGTTTGGGGAGCCACGGCAATGATGCTCAGTGAATTATTGGCTATTGTGGACCATTTTTAGACTTGAGCTGATCGATTTCGGCTTTTAGCTTTTCTTTTTTAAGGGAGTTGATCTCAACCTGCGATTTTACTAATCTGAGTAGGATGATCACCACATAAATAAACCCTGATAAAAAGGCGAGCTGAATTAAAATAATGAACAAGGATGATGGAAAGAATGAGGTCATGTTTTTGTGTTTATTGATGAAAATTAATAAAAGCAAGCAATTGGCCAAGTGTGCAGCAACAGACCTATTGCTGGTGATGGAAACCGTTAATTCACCTTTTCTTGGTTCAGTTGCAGTACGATCTTTTCATACAACTCATCCGGGTCGAATGGTTTATGTACAAAGCTAACAAAGCCAGTAGCGTGAATGTCTTGGTCGAAATCTTTGGTTTGATAGGCGCTCATCGCGATGATAGGCGTGTCGATATTGGGATTTCCATCCACTTTAATCTTGGCATATGCCTCAAATGCATTGATAGGACGCATTTCAATGTCCATTAAGATCAAGTCGTACCTTTTGTTTTCACAGAGTTCAATCGCTTCTAGTCCAGAAGCAGCCTCTTCAAAACTGGCATTCCAAATCGTCAATAGCCTATTCAAGACCAAACGGTTCATGTCATTGTCGTCTACCACTAAGATGTTGGCGCCATTCAATTCTCTTTCTGCGTGAATATCACCGTAAGAAATGATGCTAAAGGATTTGTTGATCTCAAAAGGTACTTGGAAACTGAACTTCGTGCCCAATTCCCGTTCGGCATCTACTTTAATGTCGCTACCCATCAGTTCTAATAGTTTTTTGGTAATGGATAAGCCCAAGCCTGTGCCACCATATTCGCGGGTGGTGGAATTGTTTGCTTGTTCGAATTCATTAAAGATCAACTCCAATTTGTCGCTTGGAATTCCAATACCCGTATCGAGGACTTCAAAATGGATCATGGCTTTTTCATCCTTCACACCAGCCAAAAAGACTTTGAGTGTGACATGTCCTTCATTGGTGAATTTGACGGCATTCCCGAGCAGGTTATTAAAGATCTGGGTCAAACGAGTAGGGTCTCCAATGAGTCGGTCAGGCGTGTGCTCACCGATCTCAATTTGGAGCGCAATGCCTTTGCGTTTGGCCTTATATTTGAAGATCTCCGAAATGTTGCGCAGCAGATCGATCAGGGAAAATTCAACCTGTTCGAGCCTCAATTTATTGGCTTCGATCTTGTTGTAGTCCAATACATCATTGATGAGTGAATGGAGGTTCTCCGCCGAAAATTTCAAGGCATCGATGTATTCAGCTATCGTTTGCTCCTTGTTGTCGAGTTCCATGATGTGCGACAAACTGATGATGGCATTCAGTGGGGTTCGAATCTCATGGCTCATGACGGATAAAAATTCCGACTTCGATGCGGTAGCTTTTTCGGCCGTTTCTTTCGCCTTGACGAGTTCGACGTTTTTGATTCTCAATTCCTGAGTGCGCTGGGCTACCTCTTCACGCAGTTTCTTATTGATGTCCTCCTTCAATCGATCGTTTTGTTGTAGTTGAAGGATCAACGAACGCTGCGTGATGTCATGCTCCTCAAACTCTTTTTTGGATTTGTAGCTCATACCCAGGCTAAAGATCAAAAGCTCGACGATAAAACCGACCTGAACGAATAGAGGCAAGGCATTATTGACGTAGAGAAACTGGCCAGCAATTGAAATCAGCGATGAGAACATAAAAAACATGGATCCATACACAAAGTATTTGTTGATCAAGGCCCCGTTTTGGTAGATGGTGAAGAGAAATACGGTACCCAAAACGATGTAAGTGAATAGCAAAAGCTGCATTACGCGTACGGTGTTGTAGTAATCATTCGTCAATAGGAGGTAGCCAGATGCCAGCACAAAAAGGATCACGTTTCCAATCGAGAGGTAATGAAAGAGCTTATCCCAAAATGGAAAGTTCTGTTTTGTTTCATTGAAGGTCATGGCAAACCTGAAATATGCGGCGGCGATCAGGAAAGGCAATAACCAAAAAGCCGCAAGTGAATTGGCCTGATTTGGTATGAACAACAATTCGATGAAACCGTTGACATGCAAAAAGTAAACAAAGGTAAAAAGTGCGTAGGCACTAAGATTCAGGAAAACGATCTGTTGGGTTGTGCTGTAAAAGAAAATGGACAAAAGAATCACGATAAGCAGTATTCCATTGAAGATTCCGTGAAATAAATTGATGTGTAATCGTTCTTTGTTCCATTGTGATTTGGGGATTAGAGAAAAATCTATGGCCACCGGAAGGCCGTCAAGGCTTTCAATTTTCACGTAAACTTCTACCTCCTCGAAAGAAGGGATTTCCAAGTTCACCATGTTGATGTAATTCTGTTGAATGTCGCGCTGTCTCATGGGTGTGAAGTACCCGCTGAGCTTTTGGTTGACCTCCCCGTTTTCATTGATGATATAATACGATTCCTTGGCGTTTCGTCCTCCTTTGAGCACGTAGTGCATTGCTTCTTGTGAAGCATTGGACAACTTGAGTACTGCCCAATGCGGCTTGGAGCGATCGAAAAAGGTGATCTGATCTAGGTCTAGAAATTCGGATTGGGGCAGTGCCCTGATGTCTTCGAGCGTTTTGCTTTCCATATCATCTCTGAACACCTTGACTTGATTGGGATTGATGGCGAGTTGATTCTCGTCATATAGCGTGATGGGTTCTTGTTCACCGATAAACTGCCCGAAGGCATCTGTCGTACCACAGAGTAGTGAACAAAGGAGCAGGAATATGGTGATGAATCGTTGTTTCAAAGCAAGCAAATGCCCATAAAAATCGCTGAATGATAAACTGAATTTCAGTCTTTTGCAATTTAAAAGAGAAAAGTGCCTTAAACAGCAGGATTATGGTGTTGAATGCCTTTTTTACGTTTGTGCAAATTTGAGGGCATCTTTTGACCAAGGCTTTGCCCCGTTGATGGCTTCAATGACCTTTCCGGGCTCTTCAAAAATCGTCCAAATGTCACGATGAATATCCCCCATAAAGCCTTCACTGATTGAATGTTCAAGCATTTGGATCAATTGGTCATAATAGCCCTTGTAATTCAAGATCACAATGGGTTTGGTGAAAATACCTAATCGCTTCAGCGTGATGGCTTCCATTAATTCTTCAAACGTTCCACAACCTCCAGGCAAGGTGACTAAGGCATCGACCCCGACCATGAACTGTTTCTTACGCTCATGCATGTCAGCTGTAAAAATGAATTCATTCACGTCTTTGTGATGAAACTCCACTTCCTTCATAAAGTGCGGCATGATACCGATAATTCGGCCTTTTTCTTCCAGTACTGTATCGGCGAGGACACCCATCAAGCCCCTAGCGCCACCGCCATACACAACGGTGGTATTGTTCTTAACTAAGGCTCTTGCCAATTCCTGGGTAGCCGTTTTGTAATCATCATCAATATTGTCGCTTGAAGCACAATAGACACACACTTTTTTGATCATGGTTGAGGCAGTTGGTATGGTGGAAGTTCGTTCATTCAGGTGATGCATCAAACAAGAACCGGCTTTTTATTCGAGGCCTTTTCTTGAATTGTCACTCCTGTTCGCTGATGAATTTTGCGTAGTTTAATGACTTAAAACTGCAAACCATGATTAACTATTCAAAACGTTTTATCTGTTTCATTGGCCTGCTGGTTATTAGTCTAGGTGTTTTTGCACAGGAAACCATGCTGCTGAGGCAACCTACGATCGCAAATGAGGAGATCGTTTTTGTCTATGCCAACGATCTTTGGAAGGTGCCGATAAAGGGAGGAGAAGCCTTCAGGCTCACATCGAATATCGGCGGAGAGACCAATCCGCATTTTTCACCGGATGGTCAGTTCATCGCATTTACAGGTCAGTATGACGGGAATGCCGATGTCTATGTAGTTCCAAGTGCCGGTGGCGAACCGAAGCGCTTGACCTTTCATCCGAGCAGTGACAATGTTACCGGATGGACACCGGATGGTCAAGTGCTATTCAGCTCGGGCAGACAGAGCGTGCCGACCAAAGAATCTAAATTCTATACAGTTAGCCTTGAAGGGGGACATGTCGAAGAGTTACCCATCCCAAGGGCTGTGGATGGTCAAATTTCTGAGGATGGACGGATGATCGCTTATCAGCAGATCTCATTCTGGGACCCTGAATGGAGGAATTACCGAGGAGGACAGGCCAAACCCATTTGGATCGTTGATCTAAAGAACTATAACTTGACGGAGACCCGCTCAAACGGATAATGAACGCCATACCAGTCCGGTTTGGCATCAGGGCAAAGTCTTTTTTCTGTCGGAACGGGACTATGCCAACAACATTTGGAGTTACGATCCAAAAAGTGAACAGTTAGTTCAGCATACGTTCCATGCCGATTTTGATGTAAAGAATCTCGATGCAGGTCCTGGTGGAATCGTTTATGAACAGGGTGGGCGCTTGCATTTATTAGATCCGGTATCGAATGAGACAACTACTTTGGCCATTGAGGTTAAAGGCGACATGAACTGGGCATCTCCACGATGGGTGGAAGCCAATGCAGGGCAATTGCTGAATGCCCAGTTGTCTCCAACAGGAAAGCGCGCCATTTTTGAATTTCGAGGGGACATCATCACCGTCCCAAAGGAGGAGGGCAATTGGAGAAACTTAACTGCCACAAGTGATGAAGCAGATCGAGCACCCATTTGGTCTCCCAAAGGAGATCAGGTTGCCTGGTTCAATGATCGATAGGGAGAATACGAGTTGATGATCAGTGATCAATATGGTCAAACAGAACCACGTGTGATCACACTACCGAATCAAACCTTTTATTTCCGTCCGCAATGGTCGCCAGATGGGAGTCATATTACCTATACCGATACGGATTATACCATGTGGTATTAAATGTAGCAACGGGCAAAACGACCAAGGTAGCAACCGATCTGTATGCTCATCCAGACCGTACCTTGAATCCGGAATGGTCTCCTGATGGGAAATGGATCGCCTACGTTCAGTTGCAACCCAACCAGTTCAAGATGGTGAAGGCCTATCATTTCGACACTAAAGAAACGATCTCGATCACCGATGAGATGGCGGATGCTATTTCTCCGGTTTGGGATGAGTCAGGAGATTATCTCTACTTCTTAGCCAGCGTAGATTATGGTTTGGCCAGTGGTTGGTTAGACATGAGTTCGTATAATGTTCAGGTTACTCGTACACCTTATCTCGCCATATTACGTGAAGGAGGAGAGAATCCTTTTTTGCCGAAAAGTGATGAGGAAGAAACTGCACCGGATAAGGCAGATGCAGCTTCCAAAACGGCGGATGTCGTTATCGATTCACAAGGCTTGATGGATCGTATTGTTTCCATTTTGACCGTCAATCTTGATCACCATTATGTCATCGCCACCAAGACTGAGTGTCTGGATATCACCTGAGATTGAGGATCTTGTCCTTCCTGTAAAAACGATGTGCCCATCTGGTGTTTCAGCAGCACCACCTTCAAAGCCTTCTTCACCAGAGCCTCCGATGTTTATTTCCCACAACTTGTCGCCTGACTCGTTGAGCTTTATGATCCACCAATCGTCATCGCCATTATTGGCCGTCTCTTTATTTCCGCTTATTCCTGATAAAGAACTTGCTGTTAAAATAAATCCTCCGTCTGAGGTGCTTAGGCTGTTGACATCGGTATCTCTTCCTGTACCACCTAAACGCCAATCTTGAATGTAAACCGGATTAACTTCTTGCGCAGAGATGTATGGACAGTGGCACATGACCAAACAAAAAAATAAGGGTGCCCAATCGCCGATTCGTCTTGAAAAGATCCTCATACAGATTAAAAAATGTTGAACACCTACAATATAATGTTTTTTGGAGTTTCTCAGCGACGTGACGGGTTATATTCGTCTGGGATTTGTTTCGCGTTATGCTTTACGCATCCAGATTGTTCTGTTTCAATACTTTTTTCACTAGTGGACCGATCGTTAAGCCTTGTCCGATAATGGAGAAGACGACAATAACATAGGTCACCGTAACAAAAAGGTCTCGTTCCATTTCTGGTGCCATGCTTAGGGCTAGGGCGATGCTTATTCCTCCTCTAATACCACCCCAAGTCATGATGAGATTGGTTTTGGGTACAAAATCAAGCTTCTTTTTAAAGAGCATAATAGGACCTGAAAGCGCAATGAATCGTGCTAAAAGGGTAACCGGTATAGCGAGAAGTCCCAAAAGCATGTATTCACCATTGATGGTGATGATGAGCAGCTCAAATCCGATCAACACAAAAAGCAGGGCGTTCAGGAAAACATCAATGAGTTCCCAAAATTTGTCGACATAGTTTTGTGTGGTTTTAGACCAGGCCTGTTCTGGCGACTTGTTGCCCAAATAGATGCCCGCCACTACAACGGCAAGAGGTCCTGAAAAATGCAGGTAGGAGGCTAATCCATAGGTGCCCATGACCAAGGCAATGGTGATGATCACCTCGGTTTCGTAGTGATCGATCGTTTTCATTACACGATACCCCAAATACCCCAAGATGAGTCCTAAGCCTAGGCCACCAAAAACCTCTTCAAAAAAGAGTAGACCCACTTCACTGGCTTCTACTTCTGCCAAACCACTCTGGGCTATGGAGAAGATGACTAAAAACACCACGACGCCTACTCCGTCATTGAATAAGGATTCACCAACAATTTTCACCTCAAGATTCTTCGGTGCCTTGGCGTCCTTTAAAATTCCCAAAACGGCAATGGGATCGGTAGGAGAGATAAGCGCTCCAAAAAGAAGGCAATAAATGAATTGAATTTCATGCCCTACCAATAGGCTAATGCCGTAGAACATACCGCCTACCAGGAAGGTGGAGATCAAGACGCCTACCGTGGCAAACAACATGATCGGACTTTTGTGTTTGGCTAATTCATCGAGCTTGGTATGCAATGCACCGGCAAAGAGTAAGAAACTCAGCATAACATCAAGCAACACTTCTTCAAAGTCAATGGCCCCTATGAGGGCTTTTGAGCTCTTGATGATATTACTGTCGAAGTAACCCAACACCAGAATCACCAAGGTGAACACCATGGCGATGATCATCAAGCCGATCGTAAACGGAAGCTTAAGCACTTTAATGTTGATGTACGCGAATAAGGCAGAGAGTACAGTCAAAATGGTGACAATAGTGAATATTTCCATGACGTTCAGATTGTAAGCTAAATTACCAACAGAAATGTAAAAAGTAGCTTGAATGCAAACATTAATCGAGGGAAGGGGTCATGCCTTTGATCGCTGCCTTGTAAGCAGGAGTAGGCAATAGCGTCTTCATCATGCCATCCAAAAGGCCATTCAGGTAAAAGCCGATATGCCCTTGATAAGTTGGGCGCTCGTAGCGATAGTCCACAGCCTTTGATCGGCCATCTTTGTCTTTCTTCGATTGATGACGGACGATAAGGCTACCAACATCTGAAACCAACCAATTCCTTTTTTGCTTTTTCGCGTTGTTGACCTGCATTTTTAAATTGTCATAGTCAAAGATCATTTGCCCTGAAGTGATGCGGTCAGAACATACTCCTGTGAAATAAATATCTTCTACCATCCCCTCATTGAGCTGGACATTGACCATAGGGGTAACAATGGCATTCAGGTCAGTGAACGGAAGTTGACTGATGTGCCCTTGGTAGGTGTGCTGAGGTACTGCGTTCAGTGGAAAGTCAGCGGCGAAAGAAAATTTACCATGGGCAAGAAAATCGCTTTCGAGAAATAACTTGAGCGTGTCTTTTTTATCTTCCTCGCTGTAAATTCCTGCAAGGTAGCCATTGATATGGCGTAAGACGACCTCACCACTTTTGACCTTTCCTTTAGGGATCAATCGATAGTCGATCGTTGCATTTTCGATCGATAGGGTATCTATATCGATAGGGAAGGTGCTATTGGCCAATGATTCATGCATCAGCACTTTCGCTTCTGGAGCCAAGGGGTGATTGGCATTACGCAAAAGACTAAATGTGGCGTCTTTTAGAAGACCAGTCGACGCACGTAATGCACCAGCGTTTTTCAAGGAATCGAATTGGATATCCTCCAACTCAAAAGAGCCAATGGAAATGTCAAACATGGTTTTCTGATACTGCTCGTCAACCGTCATGGCATACAAAGAGCGCTTAGGGATTAACTCGATGTTGGTACATCTGAAGAGCGCTTGTTCATAATCAAGATGCATTTCATCCATTCGATAGGTGTAAGGTGATGTTGCTGGATTGTACAGTGCATCTTGCAAACTAAGGGTAAATCCTTCGGCAGTGATCTGTTCAGGTTTTATGCCCTTTTCATTGATCAATACATTGAGTTTTCTCAAACTGACATTGAGTTCATTACCAGCATATAGGGTGTCTTTGGGATGGTTGGCAAAAACAAAGGCTGCAGAACCTCCTTTTAACGAAAAAGTGCCTGCTTCAATTTCACTGATTAGGGTTGTGTTTTCTTCGTTATCGGTCTCAACAAGAGGAGGTCTTGCTGATTTAGGAGTGATCAAAAAGACCAATTCCGGATCGGTAAGTTCAAAAGAAGTGATGTCGATATCTGATTTCAGCAAGAGGTTGAGAATACTGATGTCATTAACGGCTAACTGCTGAGCCGTGAAAAATACAGGAGCAAACTTCGACATCATCAATTCATTGGTCGTATCTGAGGTCACCGTTACATCGGTGAAGCCAAATGAAAAACCTGAAGGGGTTAAACGGGTGAAGTTTTCGTCAAAACTCAGTGCATAATAATCTCCAAAGGTGCTGTTGAGCAGGTCGTCTAATTTATTTTTAACAAGGTCTTCGAGGATAAAATTGAAGAAGACGAAGATGGTTAATACGACCGAGAAAAATACAATGATCCCTTTTTTCATCATTAAGACTAAGCTAAGCAATCAGGCGGAAAATTCTAGGATAAAAGTTGCGCCAATCCCTGGTGCTGAACTGACCGTAAGGTCACCATTATGCTTTTTCATGATCTGTTTGCTAAGACTTAAGCCAATGCCTGAGCCTTGTGGTTTTGTAGAAAAGAAAGGGATAAAGATCTGCTCCTGTTTGTCTAGATCAACTCCTTTGCCATTATCAGAAACCTTTATATAATGATACTTGTGATCCGAAAAGGCCCGAATGTTGATCTCAGCCTCTTGAGACTCCTGAACAGCATGTTTGGCATTGGTGATCAAATTAATCAGTACCTGTTCGATCAATGTACGGTCGAGTCTAACGCGCATGCCTTTCTGAACCTCAACGGATAAGTTAATATTCGTCTCCTTCATGTCTGCTTTAAAGAGTTGTTCAATTGACGTCAGAAGTTCGTGCATATCGACCACCTCGACATGAAGGTTCTTGATTTTAGTCAATTTCCGGTAGTCATCAACAAAATGCAATAATCCATCGCTACGGCGTTGAATGGTTTGTAGTGAGAAACGGATATCGTCTAACGTTTCCTTGTCTATCTGGTCATTCTTTTTGGGTTCTTTTCCGACATTCAACATCATCAGCATGGTTTCAGTCATCGAGGTGATCGGTGTAACCGAATTCATGATCTCATGGGTAAGTATACGAATGAGCTTATGCCATGCCTCAATCTCCTTCGTTTCAATTTCGCTTTTAATATTTTGAAACGTGATCAAGGTGTAGCGTAGGTTAAGGATCTTTAATCGGTTGACCTGAACAGAGACTTGCAGTTGTTTGCCTTTCCTATTCAGTTCGATCAGCTTTCTCTCGTTATCTAGCATCTCATTCACCTCTTTTACGAAGTCGGGTTTGAGCTGAAGGAGTTGTTTAAAATACTTGGGTTGCTCTAGATCAAGTAGCTCTGTGGCCTGCTGATTCATTAATTCCACTTCGTAATCTTCCTTGATCGCGATCAGGCCCACCTTGATGTTTTCAATGATCACTTGAAGGAATTTGAATTGGGCTTCCTTTTCTACGCTGACTTTCTTAAACGCTTCGATGATCTCCACAAAGGCATCTTGGAGCTCCTGAAATGATTTGCCGTGTTTTTTTCCTTTGAAGGAAATGCTGAAATCTGAGTACCGAATGGCAAGTAATAGCCGAGCAAGCTCTCGATTGGTAAAGGAAACATAATGAATCAATTCTGCTACTTGGATAATGATGACTCCAAGAAGAATGACTTGATTAAAAAAGAGGTCTGAACGGGCAAAAATGAAAGCTAGCGCTACCATCGTCAGCATCAACAATACGATGCGTAATATGACCAAGAATGCGAAACGTTTTGATACCATATTAAGCCATAAGCTTTATGCTACGAGTTTCAAGGAACAAGCGATAGGTAATTCCCTTTATGGCTTGCAGCTCGAGGCTTGCAGCTCTACAATCCATATTTCTGTAATCTACGATATAATGCCAAACGATCGATGCCCAAATCTTTGGCGGCTCGTGTGACATTGCCATTGTTCTTGTCTAAGGCTTTTAGAATGAGTCTTTTTTCCATTTCATTCAAATTAAGAAGGTCTTCTTCCTGACTGGCTGGGTTTCTTCTTGTATTCAGAAGGAAATCTTCTGGCCCTAGTTTATTTTCATCGGCTAGAATGATTGCCCGTTCGATGGCATGTTCCAGCTCTCTTATGTTTCCTGGCCAAGGATACTTTTTCAGTTTATTGATCGTGGCGGTGTCGATTCTGACTTTTTCTTTGTTATATTTTTTACCGAATTGCTTCAAAAAATGAGAAACGAGCAATTCCATGTCATCATTTCGTTCCGCTAAAGAGGGCATACGAATCTCGACCGTATTCATGCGGTAGAGCAAGTCTTGACGAAAACTTCCTTCCTTCACCATCTCATAAAGCGGCATATTGGTCGCACAGATCAATCGAATATCCACTGGAATCTCTTTGTTGGAGCCTACGCGGCTGACTTTTCTGTTTTGCAGCACGGTGAGGAGTTTGGCCTGTAGAGGCAAGGAGAGGTTGCCAATTTCATCTAAAAATAGGGTGCCCCCTGATGCCAATTCGAATCTTCCGGGTTTGTCTTCTTTGGCGTCAGTAAAGGCTCCTTTGACATGCCCAAAGAGTTCACTTTCAAATAACGTTTCACTGATGGCACCCAGATCAACATTGATGAAAACTTCATTCTTTCTTTCGGAAAGGCGATGCAAAGCACGCGCGGCCAGTCCTTTTCCCGTTCCATTCTCTCCCAGGATAAGCACCGTTGCATCCGTTGGTCCTACTTTTTCTAAGAGAGAAAACACACGTTGCATGGGTTCGCTTTCACCAAGAAAATGCTCGTACTGCGCTTCAATATCACCTTCAAGGGTTTTTTGCGTATTCTTGAGGCGGTCAACTTCCAATTTGCTCTTGCGCAATTGCAGTGCAGAGGTAATGGTCGCATAGAGCTTCTCATTCTTCCAGGGCTTGGTGATGAAGTCGGTACCGCCCAACTTAATGGTTTCAACGGCCAACTCAAACTCGCCATAAGCGGTGATCAAAATGACTATGGTGTTGGGATCGATCTCGAGAATGACATTCAACCAATGTAATCCATCCGTACCATCATTTTCTCCCTTTCGGAAATTCATGTCAAGTAGTACAACATCAAAAGCATCTCGCTCGAAATGTAAAGGGATGTTGTTGGGGTCAGACTCAATTTGAACCACGGTGAATTGTTGTTTCAAGAATAATCTTGCGGAGTTGAGGACATCAATGTCATCATCTACTACCAGTATTTTCGCTTCGGTCTTAGCCATAGAAAAGTTGTATCAAAAACAAACAGTTAAATGTATTTAAAACAAACGAAATTAGTACTATGCATTTTTCTTATAATTCATAAGTAACAGTATGCCAATTACTTATAAGTTTGGCACATGCTTTGGTATTCAAGAGGTGTCAGAACCAGAAACCATGCTCAAAAATTACTTCATCACCGCATTTCGAAACCTTTCGCGCAATCGCACTTTTACCCTACTCAATATATTTGGGTTGGCTTTGGGGATCAGTGCTGCTCTGGTACTTTTCAAAATTGTGATCTTTGAAAAGAGTTTTGATGAATACCAGACCAATTATGATCGCATTTATCGATTCATTAAAACGGACGTGAGTCCTAATAATGTGGAAGTAGAAGCGGGAATGCCGAACCCATTTACCAAGGTATTCAAACAGGAGCATCCTGATCTGGGCCTTCCTGTCCGAACATTTTACATAGGCGAGAACCAAGTAAGTGTACAGCAAGGCAGTACTGATTGGCTGCATTTTGAGCAACCAGATGGTATTGCTTTTGTGGACAAAGAGTTCTTCAACGTATTTGATTATGATTGGAAGATAGGAGACCCGGAAACGGTATTGAATCAGCCAAAATCAGCTGTCATTTCAACATCTATGGCAGAAAAATACTTCGGTATCACAGATGGTGGTTTTGACCGTGCCTTAGGCAAAGAGATGAAACTGAATAATGAATTGACCTTTTTCATCACCGGGGTAGTCGCTGACCCGCCATTGAATACTTCACTTCCATTCAAGTTCATGATAGAATATGAAGCTGTGGAAGAAATTTTTCCATTTTACCAGCCGGAGGCTTGGAATAGTACTTCTTCAAATGCCCATGTTTACTTGCTCATGGCAAAAGGCGTAAGCCCAGAACAGGTGGAAGCCTCATTACCCGACATTGTGGAAAAATACATTCCCGATGAGCAATCAGATACGAATAAGTCTTTCTCTATTCAGCCCATTTCGGAGTTTCATTTTAGTCCTGATATGGGTACTTATGGTGAACTGGCAGTTGAAGAAGATTCGTTGGCCATTCCTCTTGCTGTTGGCATATTCCTGATATTAACCGCATGCGTGAACTTCATTAATCTTTCAACGGCGCTGGCAATTAAGCGAGCCAAGGAAGTAGGGATTCGAAAAGTGCTGGGCGGTGTCAAAAACCAACTCATTTTACAATTCTTAGGGGAAACTTTTTTGATCACCTCAATTGCCGTCCTGATTTCCATGGGGGTTTCAGAACTGATCATGAAAAACATGCAGGGTCTTATTGGTTATAATTTGTCCCTCGACATTTTCAATGATTCTGTCTTACTGCTGATCGTTTTGTGTATCGTGTTTGGTGTGACGCTTTTGGCTGGCCTTTATCCGTCTGTCGTGCTTTCCAAATTAAAGCCTGTGGCAACGCTGAGAAGCAAAGGTCAAAGTTCCGTTTCGGGAAATTTGAATGTCAGAAGAGGGCTGGTTGTCTTCCAATTCTTGATCAGCCAATTCTTGGTGATCTGTACATTGGTGGTGATCTCACAGATGAAATATTTTGAGACAAAAGACCTGGGTTTTAGAAAATCAGGAATCATTACATTTCCATTACCCAGTCAGGAGATGGAAAAGTTAAGGACCATGAACAATGAACTCAGTGCTTACGCCGGAGTTGACATGGTCAGCTATAACTATGCCAGCCCACAATCGAGTAATAACATTGGTTCTACCTTTAGCTACGAATTGGCCCAAGGCGGAGCCGATCTGGATGCAGCGTACAAGATAGTAGATCAAAACTATGTGCCTCTTTACGATATAGAAATTCTTGCTGGCAGAAACTTCAGAGAGAATGACACTATTGATGTAGCCATGATATCGGAAGATGTTATGCGTTTGATGGAGATTGATGATCCGAATGATGCCGTGGGAAAGGTGATCGGTTCTGGCGTTATGGGGAGTAAGACGATCATTGGTGTATTCAAGAGCTTTCATAATAACAATCTCGGACGAGCGATTGATCCTATAATTTTTGTGAAGCTTGAAGAGCTTTTTTACGAAGGAGCTTTGCGATACGAAGTGAACGAGAAGGATGAAAAGAACTTGATTGCTCATCTGGAGCAAGTTTGGACTTCGCAGTATCCTGATGTGCTTTTTGATTACTCTAAATTTACAGAGATCCTTGAACGACAATACCAGGAGGAAGCCAATACATTAACACTATATAAGATTTTCTCCGGTATTGCCATTTTGATCGGTTGCTTAGGGCTTTATGGTTTGGTGGCCTTTATGGCCAATCAAAAAACCAAAGAGATCGGTATTCGGAAGGTACTAGGTGCATCTGTTGGACAGATCTTGAACATCTTTTCCAAAGAATTGATGGTACTTATTCTCATTGCCTCCCTGATTGCTATACCGCTGGGTTACTACTTTATGAACGACTGGCTCTCTGGTTTCGAATATCGGATCGACTTGAATCTCTGGGTTTTTATGGTCTCCATTGCATTTACATTGTTTATTGGAGGCCTTACGACAGGTATTCGATCCTTGAAAGCCGCTACAATAAATCCCGTAGATTCTCTAAGAAGCGAATAAAAAATTCTTGGAATTAATCAGTTGAACATACTATCGAAATGATCAAAAACTACATCAAAATTCTGCTTAGAAATTTCGCTAAGAACAAGGTCTTTACCTTGATCAATGTGTCCGGCCTCACCTTGGGTGTGACCTGTAGTTTGATCATGTTCCTGATCGTAAAGGAAGAACTCAGTTTCAACCAATACCACGAGAAAGCAGAGAGGATTTATCGTGTAGGGCATCGCGATATGGTGGATGGTAGAGAATACAGCCAGGGTGGAGTGCCTTTACCGATGATCGATGTGGTGAAGGACGATATTGTTGGATTGACAAATGCCACATTGATTTCTCATTTCAGGTACGGCTTGATCTCCATCGGAAAGCCCGACGGCTCCATTGATTACTATGAGGAAAACCCTGACCTCGTCTATTTAGAGCCTGCCTTCTTCGATATGTTCACCTGGCCACTGATTGAAGGTAGCCTAGAGAATTTTGATGAGCCCAATATGGTTGTTTTGTCAAAAGAATTGGCGGATAAATATTTCCCGAATGCATCTGCTGTTGGCCGAACCGTAAGGTTCAATAAAACAAGAGATTTTCAAGTGATCGCAGTTGCTGAAAATGCACCGGAGAACTCCGACTTTCCTTTTGGCTTTATGATGTCTATGGCCACTCTACGAGACGGACGAGAAACCATGGGGAGTTGGGGGAGTATCAGCAGCGACAATGTGATCTTTTTTGAACTTGAGAACGGTGTATCGGCTGAATCGATCAATGATCAATTCGCTTCCTTTACGGATAAATATCATGGAAACAACGCGAGTGAGTGGAGAACCTACGAGATCGTTCCTTTGACCAATTACCACTTTGATGAGGACTATGGCACCTTCAGTGGAAGGTCTGCTTCCAAGCAAATGCTTTGGACCTACAGCGCCATAGGAGTATTCCTGATCATTACAGCCTGCTTCAACTTCATCAATATGTCAACCGCCATGGCGGTAAAAAGAGCCAAGGAAGTCGGTATGCGCAAGGTACTTGGGTCTAGTCGTAAGCAGTTGGTAATGAGGTTTCTAGGAGAGACTTTTTTCATCACTTTGATCTCTGTATTGCTTTCTGTTGCCTTGACCGAGAGGTTATTACCCCTCGTCATCAATGACTTTTTTGACCTTGGTATCCAACTCAATTTGCTTACCGATCTTTCGGTCACCTTATACTTACTGGCTATACTCGTGTTGGTCTCCTGTTTAGCAGGTCTTTATCCTGCGATTGTTCTTTCGTCTGTTAGACCGATCAATGCCTTGAAAGGCAGTTTAACTACGAGAGGAGGTAATTTAACACTCCGAAGAAGTTTAGTAGTGTTTCAATTCTTCCTGTGTCAGCTTTTGATCTTCGGTACTGTAGTGGCTGTTCAGCAGATGAGCTTTTTTAATTCTGTGGACATGGGATATGAGAAGGAATCGATCCTTACCTTTCAGTTAATGGATGCTTCTCCTGAGACACAGAAGAGGTGGAGAACAGAATTAGGCGCTATACCTGGTGTTAGGGGAGCCGCCATTAGTTCAGCACCTCCTTTTAGTGGTTCTATTAGTGCCACTAATTCGTTTTATAACACTTCCGACACTGCACGAATAGAGATCAATACCTACATAAAAAGTGCTGATGATCGTTATTTGGAGACGTATGGCTTACGCTTGGTGGCAGGAGACTGGCTTTCAAAAAGTGACACTTTAAAAGAAGTAGTGGTCAATGAATCGTATCTGAAGAAGATCGGTATCAATGATCCAACCGAAGCACTGGGTCAACAGATCGATATGTGGGGGAGGCGTCTGCCCATTGTTGGTGTGATACAGGATTTTCATGCAATTACCTTAAGTGAGGCGATTGAGCCAACCGCTATTTTTTCTGATGCCAGTGATTACCGCACCATTGGCGTGAAAGTACAGCCTGAACGTACGGCTGATGTCATTGCCGCGATTGAGTCGATCTGGCGTTCGATTTATCCTGAATATGAGTTTGAATACATTTTTGTTGATGAGAACATCCGCAACTATTATGAAACGGAAGAAAAGATGTCACAAATGCTCACCACTTTTGCCGGTATTGCCATCTTCATCGGGTGTTTGGGTCTCTATGGTTTAGTCGCTTTCATGGCGAATCAAAAACTGAAGGAGCTGGGTATTCGAAAGGTGCTTGGGGCTTCGGTCAATGGGTTGATCATAAGTTTTTTGATCGAATTTTTAAAACTGGTGGGGATTGCCTTTTTGATAGCAGCACCATTAGGCTATTATGGGATGAACACGTGGCTGCAAGAATATGTCTATAGCATTGAAATTGTCCCAATGATATTTCTTACAAGTTTTGGTGCCTCAGTTCTGATCGCCTTGGCGACGACAGGATACCGGTCCTTCAAAGCAGCGGCAACCAACCCGATAATGTCTTTACGACAAGAATAAAAAAAGGAGTGCTTCTTCAGAAGTCACTCCTTTATTGTTTTTCACTACGCACTACGCACTACGCACTACGCACTACTTCCTCACCATCCTGGTCCAGGTATCAGTTCTTCCAAACAAGGAAACGCCGATGAACCCTCGGCCATCCATGGTATTTGGATTCTTCTTGTCGATCTCAGCTTCAAAGTCATAAGTAGAACCGTTATTAGGGTCATAGATGGTACCACCTTCCCAATACACAACTCTCCCGTCTATTTCTTCAAACTCCATGTCCTTCATGATCACAAGGCCTTTCAATGCTTTTTTTCGTAGCTCCTTGTCGTCATTGTTGATGTCTGTTCTGGGGTTCCCGTTTTCATCGTTGGGTTCAGACAACCAAACGATCTTACCGTAATACTTGTCGGGGTTTTCTCCATTATCAGGATTGCCTTTGTAGATCTGTACTACTGAACGTCCGTTACTCGGTTTCCAATTACCAAGAATCAGGTCCTTATCTTTTTGGCTCTGTGTAAAACTAACCATGCTCAATAGGAGCAATGGGGTTAGTAATACGAGTAGTAAGGAAATAGGTCTTTTCATGTTGTCAAATTTTAATGGTATAAAATTAAGGACTCACCAATTGAATACCGAATCGGAAATAGAACGGAATTCCCAGGCTATTGGTTAGCCATGCATCAGGTGACGTAGACGTGGTGTCGACGTCCAAGCGGTAGGTAATGATCGTTCCGGCCTGCACATTGAACCAGATAAAATCCGTGATCGCTCTGTCCCATGAAATTCGAGTCCGGATCTCTGACTTGCGCAATTCCCAATCGTTATTGGCGAGATCTCCTTGAAACGTGTTAGAGGCAGGACCTTGTAAGTGGTAGCTCTGGCCTTCCAATTCTCCTCCTAACATAAGGAATGACTTGGGGGAAAAATTTCTTCTCAGGTAAGCTCTTGCGGGGAGTAGTACTTCAAGTCCCCAGGTCTCATTGAAGGTCTTATTGAACATAAAAACAGGTAGGTGGAGTAGGCGTCCACCTCGATAGGTTCGGGATACACCAAAGGCTATGTTGGTGTAGTCATTCGACTTCCAGCCATAAAGTGCTGATCCACTAAACTTAGTTTTTGCAAAGTCTACATTGATGTCATTGAAATTGTAGTTGCCATTGACAGCACCTTCTACCTGGAAAAGCAGAAATTGCCTGTCGTTCAAGGGTTTGAAAATGACCGCTCCCATCGCAGCTGTTCTCAACGGGTTATTATTGAAGAACTGAGCAACAGGTGGCTCAGATCCATTAGCATTATAGCGGCTCTCCCAATAATTCAAATAGGCGTTCACGATCAATCGGTTATTCGAGATGACCGGATAATTAGTCTCTAACCTCAGGCCATAATTGCTATTGAAAGTAGATTCGCTTTCTGGAAAATTACCAGGGAAGACATCGCCCGCTGAAGTGGTCCAGGTGTTTTGGCCTGCATAGTCGAAGCTCAGGTTGAGGAGTTTGGTTGGGCTCAAGCCAAGGATCTTGTTGGTGACAAATACTTTGGCATCGCTGGCCTCCTCAAAGGCACTCATGTCAAACTCCTCTTCTTGGGCTGACAGCATCAAAGGGCAAAACAAGAATAACAAAAGGTACTTCTTCATTTTTTCTGGGTTCAATTTGACGAGACCAAAAGAACTTCATCCGGTTTCCAACATAAAGACCCTAAGGGTCAAAAAGGTTTAATAGAATGAGTTGAAAAAGTATCTCGGAAAACCACTAGACTTCTAATCCGCCGTAATTATACACGATTCTGCTATAAATTCATATAAGGCTCAGTAGAGCGGTAGAAATGAAGCAAGAGAAGCTCAATATTTTGTGTGGATGTTTGATAGAATCGATGGTTGAGCTTTTTCTTTGGCTAGCTCATGTTGACTTTTTCATTAGTTTGTCATCTTATTATAATGGCAATGAAAAAAACACTTCCAGTTATCCTGCTTTTTGTACTTGCATGTGCTCAGAAACCTGAAGAGTCAATCTTCCATCAAATCACAGGTACGATTGAATCCATCTCAGGCAAACAGGACTATTTGAATTCCCCTTTCCTAACTCCTGGTGACAAAGCGTATATGGTGGGGCATCAAAGTGGAGCTTTTCCTGATCTTGGTTGGCATGTTGCAGGGGAAATGGGAGGTATATGGGCGCATCCGATCAAATTAATGGATGGCTTTACGGGGAATTTGAGAATTGATGATGATAACCATTGCTTGAATCAAGTGGAGTCATTTAACAACTACCCCTTCTTCAATGAGCATCAATTTGGTATTGATGAGAATGGGCTGGAGATCATACGGTATAATTTCGTTCCGGACGGGGAGCGAGCGGTAGTTATCGAATATCATGTTAAGAATAATTCTAATGAACCTATTTCCGCAACCTTCACCTTTGATGGTAAGATCGATTTAAGACCTGTATGGCTTGGCGAACGAACAGGGATGATTGATGGTCCGGATGAAGTGATATTTAATCAATCCAAGGGTGTAGTTGAGGGTAAGGACCGTGACAACGAATGGCATGTCATCTATGGTTCATCCAATCAACCCAATGGACAAACCTTAGGTGCCGTCGCTTGCGATTTTGAAAGAAAAGGTCAAGGGAAAAGTGCAGGGCTAACATATGATTTGTCGATTGAAGCTGGTGGCTCAAGTGTATTAAAATTTGTGATCGCTGGTTCTAGTCGATCAAAGCAAGAGGCATATAACACTTTTGATCGTGTAATGAAAAATAGTGCGGACTTGGTAATGGAAAAAGCCGAGCGCTACAAACAAATCGAATCGATGGCGCAGTTAAAGACACCTTCAGCTTCGCTAGATCAGGCTTTTCTATGGACTAAATACAATACCGACTGGCTGATCAATGATGTAGAGGGTTTAGGACGTGGCATAACGGCTGGAAACCCAGACTACCCTTGGTTTTTTGGCGCTGACTCCGAATATGCCTTACAAGGAGCGATTGCCGTGGGCATGAAAGACATCGTTTATTCGACCATTGAGCTGATCGATAGTGTATCAAATGCTGTGAATAACGGTTCTGGGAAGATCATGCATGAGATGAGCACCAATGGAGCGGTCTTTAATCCTGGTAACCTGAATGAAACACCCCAATTCGCCACCTTGATATGGGAAGTATTTAAATGGACCGGAGATAAGGAATTCTTGCGGAAGTATTATCCGACTGTCGAGGCAGGGTTGAATTGGTTGCTGGAAGAAAATGATGAAGATGATAACCTAATAGCTGATGGGTATGGCATGATGGAGATTCACGGGTTGGAATCGGAAATGATCGATGTAGCGGCCTATACCTACAAAGCGTTCATGGATGCTGCGGAAATGGCTGATGTATTGGAAGACCCAGGGCAGGCAAAAGACTACAGAATGAAAGCAACCCAGCTAGCCGACATCATCAATGAGGAGTTTTGGGTAGGGGAGTTCAATTCCTTTGCAGATTTTGTTGGCACAGCAACGGATGCTAGGCATTTGATTGAAGGCGCCATAATCAGGGCTGATACTTTAGAGAAGCCATGGGCCGTAGAGGAACTAAGGACTACTCAGCGAAAGATCAGGTCTTTGAATCCGAATAAGAAACAAGGCTTTGTTGTATACCATAATTGGGTTGTTAACACGCCAATGGAAGTAGGGGTAGCTGACCCAAATAAAGCCTTAAAGGCACTGAACACGGCGAGTCAATACACCAATCCCTTTGGAGTTTTTGTCACGGGTATCGATCGTGATGAGTCTGCAGGTACTGATGAGGGTGGTTTCGCAGAAAAAATGGAGATCTTCTCCTACACTGGTGCGGTTATGACCTTGCCAACAGGTGTTTTAGCCATTGCCGAGAACAACTACGGCAGGCCCGATCACGCATTAGATTATTTAGAGCGAATGACCAATTCGTTTAGCTATGCGCTGCCTGGCTCCATATATGAAGTAAGTCCAGACTTTGGAATGCACACACAGGCCTGGAATATCTACTCCTATGCAGTGCCCATCATCAAACAGTTCTTTGGGATTGAACCACGCGCACACCTCAATCAAGTCACCATTCTTCCCCAGCTTCCATCCAAATGGGATGACATGGAGATCAAAGCGCTTCACATTGGTGCCAATGTTCTTTCGGTGAAGATCGAAAGGAAATCAGAGCTACTCGAAATCACCATTGAACAAGAAGATCCCAACTTCAAGGTGTTGCTGCCTAATTTGATTAAGCTGATAGAGGGCGAATTAGAAAATGATGGTATCTCAGGGTCAAGAATAATTGCCACGATTGCTGCCAATAAAAAATGAGGAATTGCTTTTGGTAATTCCTCATTTTTAGTTGACCTACTTAGAGCTTAGATTTCCTCTGCTCCTGGTCCTTTCTTAAATAGTTTTTTTACTGCATTTTCCAACTCTTCGGCGGCCTTCCGCAGGTGAAACTTCGTCTCTTCAAAGCGAGGCTCATTCTTCGATTTGAAATCCTTGAGCTTTTCTTCAAGCTTATCTCTTTGCTCGCGCAATTCCTCAATGGTCTCGTGCATCTCTTCTTTCGTTTCGGCGCCTAGTTCCTCTGCCTTGTCGACCAATTCGTCGATCTTATATTTGATGTCCTTCAGTAATTCTTTCGTATCCATTATTCACTGGGTCTAGTTCTAATTGTCGTCTGCACATTGATCCAACAGCCTACTTTAATGGGGTCACCCTCATTTTTGTTGGCGGTGAAGACATCAGAGACTGTCGGGAATTGAGCCTTGGCCTGTGTCATACCGTATTGGTCACCAGCCTTTTGAAACATGTCATAAGCGGCCATAAAAACTGCTCGGTCATCTATTTGACTTTGTGATTTTTTGCAATCATTGAAACTTCCCATATACAGGTTCCCGATAAAGGTATAAGCTTGTGCGGCATTGTCCGGGCTGCCTTTGCTGGCATCCATTGCAAATTGCCGCGATTCGATTTTTAGGCCTTGTGCGGCATAGAGCTTAGCTAAGTCCATGTGCAGGTCAAATTTCTTTTCCTGATCTGCTTCAAACCCAATGGCTTCCAAGTAAAAGGCTGAGGCATTGTTCAAGTCGTTCTTCTTGTAATACTGCTGCGCGATCACTTTGGCCAGTCCACTTGTTGGCTCACTTTTTTGGATCATTAAGGCCGACTTCAAGAAGTAGGGGCTATCGCTGCAGCCCTGTCCTAACAAAAGACCAAATACTTTTTTGGCTAGCTGCGGATCATCTCCCAAATCAAGTGGAGGAGCCAGGTTTTGATCAATAAATGCACAATCGATTTCGTCTCCCACGATTTCTGTGAACAAGGAATTGACCACATTGCTGTATTGCTCTAGTCGTTGTTCACTTTCGCCTTGGTTTCTTTTGATGTCAATCACATTGGTGATCTTTCCATAGATGTCTAACACTTCTTGCGTGCTGATGGCATTTCCATAGGCTTTGTATCGCCTTACGATGTCCATGTAAGAAACGATGTTGTTGTTGATGACTTGATCCGGATTCTCGTAGGCAATTTTATAGGCCTCAAGTGCCTCGCCGATACGTTCCTTGTTGGCTTTCCAATATTTGTAGTAACGATAAGCTTCGTTGTTCTTCTCCCGATCAGTTAATTCAAAACGTTCGCCCTTTTTCTCATAGAAGTAAAACATGGAATCCAGGTACAGATTCTTTTTACCCTCATCGTCAGTCGCTTCGGCGAGGGATTCATAGGCTTTGTAGCCGTTGATGTAGACCCCATCTGTGAGAAGAGGAGTGTTCTTTTCAATCCATTGAATAGCCTTGACCGCTTCTTTGTAGCGTTCCAGGTTCATTTCATCAACAGAAATAACGAACCTGCGTTTGGCCTCAGCCGCTTTATTAGGGTCGTCGGGTAGATTTAATTGTTGACCAATTGCACTAAAGCCCAATAAAAGGGTAAGTAATGTTAATTGGAGTTTTTTCATGGGTTTTCTTTGTCCTTCTTGCATTAAACACTGATCTCGTATCAGCGATAGAAATTAACCATATTTCGTACCATAATCAAATCCTCTAGAACTAGTCTTCAAAAACAGAGGTAAAAGAGAAGAGGTCACCATCAAATAGTCCCTTGTCACTGAGCTTTAAATGAGGAATCACGAGCAAACCCATAAAGGATAAAGTCATAAATGGTGATTGAAGGGTACTGCCCATCTTTTTAGCCATCTGATCGATCTGTGTGTACGCCTTAGCAACACGATATCCGTCTTGATCTGACATTAAGCCGGCAACAGGCAGCGGTAACAATTGCTTTTGACCATTCGTGACGGCACTAATGCCTCCTTTCGCCTCGATGATTAAGTTAATTGCCTCAACCAGGTCTTCATCGTCAACACCCACTGCAATGATATTATGAGAATCATGCCCGACAGAGGAGGCGATGGCTCCTGATTTGAGCTGGAAATTCTTAATAAAACCTATGGCAGGTGGTGCCTCATGGTAGCGATTGACCATGACTAATTTTAACAAGTCCCGCGAAGTGTCGGAAACAACTTTGCCATCGATAACCTTGGGTGGAAATTGTAATTTGTTGGTGATGAGCTGACCATCCAAGGCCTCAATCACGGCAAGGTCTTTTCCTTCATCTTGAATCTCGAGTTGAGTTTTTTCTATCGGAGCGCAATTG
This sequence comes from Roseivirga sp. YIW32, assembly GCF_057219245.1. Classification (NCBI taxonomy): domain Bacteria; kingdom Pseudomonadati; phylum Bacteroidota; class Cytophagia; order Cytophagales; family Roseivirgaceae; genus Roseivirga; species Roseivirga sp. YIW32. The sequence continues at coordinate 664,102 of NZ_JBXVVG010000001.1, forward strand.
AACTGATTGACCAGCTCCGTTACTTGTCCGTCGATCAGTGTCTGACCATTCCTCGCTACTTCAATTCCGTTGATGTAAGTGGCTGACGGTATCCAATCCTCGAGATTGGGGTAAAGTGCAAAATCAGCCGGATCCTCAGGCTGTAGGGTACCTACCTCCAAGCCGTAATGATCTATAGGGAGAATACAAGCGGCATGCAGTACATCATAGAACCCATGGCCTGCGGAAAGAGCCCTCTTGACCAAAAGGTTGATGTGTCCTTCTACCAGATTATCAGGATGCTTGTCATCAGAGCAAAACATTAACTGATCAGGGTGCTCAGCGAATAGCTCGACCAGGGCATCGAAGTTCTTAGCAGCAGAACCCTCTCTGATGGCAATCTTCATCTGGTGCTTGAGTTTGTCCCTTGCTTCATCAGCCGTAAAGCATTCGTGATCGGTGGAGATGCCATGTTGAACATAAGCCGCTGCTTGTTCTCCTCTCAATCCGGGAGCGTGCCCGTCCACGGGTTTGCCGGCATCATGCGCGGCTTTTATTTTTTCGAGTACTTCAGCATCATCGTTGAGCACACCTGGCCAGTTCATCATTTCTGCGAGGTACTTGATCTCATCACGTCCCATCAATGTTCTGATTTGATCAGCATCGATTGTTGCGCCTGCTGTTTCGAAGGGAGTGGCGGGGACACAAGAGGGGGCACCGAAGAAAAACTTAAAATTAACTTGCTGACCATTTTCGATCATGTAATTGACTCCGTCAACACCGACCACATTGGCGATTTCATGGGGATCAGAGACGGTAGCGACCGTCCCATGCACCACAGCAAGCCGGGCAAACTCGGTAGGTACCAACATGGAGCTTTCAATGTGTACATGGGCGTCAATGAATCCGGGCACGATAAATTGTGACGGAACATCTTCTGCTGCTTCTACCGCAGTGATAACTCCCTCGCTTATATGGAGAACCCCTTTGAAGATTTTAAGATGACGTACGTCTACAATATGGCCGGCTACTTTCATTATTAGGTCTTTTTTTACACGCTAGCTCACCATTTACTTTATTTATGCTATGGATAGGCTAAAGAATTCACTTTCTACGTTTAAATATATGAAGGGATTCAACATGATTTAGTTGATGACTAAAGTTCATCGCTTACCTTTGCGCCATGAGGCAAAAAAAGCGAATCAACATTGCCATTGATGGGCTTTCGGGTTGCGGTAAAAGTAGTACAGCAAAAGCTGTTGCTGCACAGTTGGGCTATTCCTTTATCGATACCGGTGCCATGTATCGTTCCGTAACCTTATACTTTATTCAACAACAGATCGCTTTAGATGATGACCAAGCGATAAGTCAAGCGCTTGATGAGCTAAAGATCGACTTTCGCTTCAACCAAGAACTTCAAAAAAGTGAAACCTTCTTGAATGAACAGAATGTTGAAGAGGAGATAAGAAAATTGTACGTGGCTCAAAAAGTGAGCCAGGTAGCGGCCATTAAAGCCGTGAGGGTGGCCATGGTCAAACAGCAACAAGCCATGGGTCGCCAAAGAGGAGTAGTGATGGATGGAAGAGATATTGGCTCAGTTGTATTTCCTGATGCTGAGCTCAAGGTTTTCATGACAGCCTCCACTGAGGTGAGGGCAGCAAGAAGAAGGGCGGAGCTTAAGGCGACTGGACAAGAAGTAGCGCTTGAGGAGATCATCAAAAATCTACAGGAGCGGGATCAAATTGATTCCACGAGAGCCGAGAGTCCTTTGATCAAAGTGCCTGATGCAATAGAGATCGATACCTCCGACCTGATGTTTGAAGAGCAAGTGGAAAAAGTACTAAATTTGGCCAAGGAAAAGATTGGCGACGAGTAAAGAAAAGATGGAAGTAACCATAGATATGAATTCTGGCTATTGTTTCGGTGTCGAGTTTGCCATCCAAATGGCGGAAGATGAAATGGAGCAAGGGGAGCTGTATTGCTTAGGCGACATCGTACACAATTCAATGGAGGTTGAGCGCTTGAGCCAAAAAGGTCTGAAGATCATTGATCGTAAGGATTTGGAAGAGATCAAGGATTCAAAAGTACTGATCAGAGCGCATGGTGAGCCACCAGAAACCTATCAATTGGCGCTCAAAAATAACATTGAGCTCGTGGATGCCTCTTGTCCTGTGGTATTGAAGCTCCAAAACCGTGTCAAACTCGCCTTTGACAAAATGGAGCAGGTGGATGGTCAGATCGTGATCTATGGAAAAACAGGCCATGCAGAAGTGATCGGGTTGACGGGCCAAACAAATAATAAGGCGATCATTGTCATGACTGAAAAGGACCTTGATCAGATCGATTTTAACCGACCGGTGACCTTGTTCTCACAAACCACCAAAAGCACCAAGGGTTTTTATCACATCAAGCAATTGATCGAAGAAAGAATAAAGGCCTCGAAAGGCACCTTCGAAGAGGTCGATTTTAGCGCGAATGATAGTATTTGTCGTCAAGTATCGAATCGCGAACCGCAATTATTGAAGTTTGCTCAAGAGATGGACGCGATCGTTTTTGTCAGTGGCAAAAAGAGTTCTAATGGCAAGGCCTTGTACGGCGTGTGCAAACAAGAGAATGAACGAAGTTTTTTTGTGGAAAATGAAAACGAAGTTGATCTTTCTTGGTTTAATGAAGGTGATGCGGTCGGCATATGTGGCGCCACTTCCACACCCATGTGGCTGATGGAAAAGGTAGCTGATCATATTAAGGAAAGTTCCCAAAAAACACCGGTCACACAATAATTTGAATTCAATTTCATTGTCAAAGTTTTTGGCACTAAATTGCGCCCCAAAATGGGCAAGATTGCCTTTGCTTTGAGGGTAAAAATGCTATTTTTGCCTTGATTTCAAATAATCGTATTGATTCTCAATAATTAGAGTATGTCTAAAACCATAAAGCTTAAGAAAGGCTTTGATATCAATCTCGCTGGAAAGGCGGAAAAGACAGTCGCTAATACTCCTATCTCAGAAACTTTTGCTATTAAACCTACTGACTTTGTTGGGATGAAACGTCCTAAACTCAAAGTCAAAGAAGGGGATAATGTGAAAGCAGGAAGTCCAGTGCTTTTTGACAAGATGCAGGAAGAAGTGATGATCTGTTCTCCTGTTAGTGGTGAAGTTGTCGAAGTAAAAAGAGGTGCAAAACGGAAGATCTTAGAAATTAAGATCTTGGCCGATAAAGAAGTAGAATATGAATCGTTCAAGACGTATTCAGTTTCTGATCTTCAAGGTCTCACCAAGGAAGAAGCGTTCACTCAAATGGCTGATGGCGGGGTATGGCCCAATATTATTCAGCGACCTTATGGAGTGATTGCCAACCAGGAAGATAAACCGAAAGCGATCTTCATTTCCACTTTTGACACGCACCCTTTAGCGGCTGATGCCGGATTTACCTTAAAAGGAAAAGAGGAAGCCTTTCAGGCTGGTGTTGATGTGCTGAAGAAATTCACTGATGGTAAAGTGCACTTGAATTTCGATGCGCACGGTGAAGTAGCTAAGGTATTTGCTAACGTCGCTGGAGTAGAACACAATAAAATTAGTGGGATGCATCCGGCGGGCAATGTTGGCGTACAGATTCACCACATTGATCCCATCAATAAAGGAGATGTTGTTTGGACTGTAGCTCCTTATGGTGTAGCGCAGATCGGTACTTTGTTCTTAGAAGGAAAATACGATGCTGCTCGTTTGGTAGCAGTGGCAGGCTCTGAGATCAGCAAACCGCAATATCACAAGAGCTATCGTGGTGCCTGCATCAACAAGTTCATTGAGGGTAACCTGAATAACGATCACGTCAGATGTATATCGGGCAATGTGTTAACCGGAGAGCACATCGAAAAGGATGGATATCTCGGGTTTTATGACAATACCTTGTCTGTTATACCAGAAGGAGATCAGCCAGAGTTCTTGGGTTGGATCAAACCTCAGAAGGAGCGATTAAGCTTCCATAGAGCATGGGGATTGTTCTCTTTCTTGAATGGAAAGAACAAAGAATATGTGTTGGATTCAAATACCAATGGAGAGCCACGTGCCTTTGTGCAAACGGGTACTTTTGAAGAAGTAACTCCAATGGATATTTATCCTACCTACTTGATCAAGGCCATCATGTCGGAAGACTTTGACAACATGGAAGCCTTGGGTATTTATGAAGTAATTGAAGAAGATCTTGCATTGTGCGAGTTTATCGATGTCTCTAAACACGACATTCAACAAATCGTTAGAGAGGGACTTGAACTAATGCAAAACGGATAAGCAATGAAGTTTTTACACGACTTATTAGAAAAACAAAGACCCCTTTTTGAAAAAGGTGGCAAGTTCGAAAAGTTTTACCCGTTATGGGAAGCGAATGAGACCTTCTTATTCAAGCCTGCCTTAACGACTGGTAAGCGAGGTGTTCAGGTAAAGGATGCGATTGACCTGAAAAGGATGATGATGACTGTGGTCATTGCCATGATCCCCTGTTTGATCTGGGGAATCTTTAACGTGGGCTATCAGCACCATATTGCCGTTGGAGAAGCAACGACGTTTTTCTCATTGGATAATCTTCTGTTCGGTGCACGTTGGGTATTGCCAATTATTTTGGTCTCCTACATTGCAGGGGGAGCGGTTGAAGTAACCATCGGAATCATTCGAAAGCACCCGATCAACGAGGGCTTTTTGGTAACGGGTATGCTAATTCCGTTGATCGTACCACCAACCATTCCGTTATGGCAAGTGGCGTTGGCTACTGTTTTTGGTGTATTGATCGGAAAAGAGATTTTCGGCGGTACTGGAATGAACATTTTGAACGTCGCTATGACGGCCAGGGCCTTCTTATATTTTGCCTACCCATCTCAAATTTCTGGTGAAGTTTGGACACAGCTGGCAGGTAAAACACCTATAGATGGTTATTCTGGTGCAACTGCTCTAGCAGTAGCCTACGATACGTCAAATGTAGGAGGACAGTCTGTAGTGAATGGATTGAATCAGGCCAATACGGCCTTATCTGCCCCTTTTGGAGGTGATTTCTTTAGTTTCCAAAACCTCATGATCGGAGGTATTCCAGGCTCTATTGGTGAAACCTCAATGCTGATGGCATTGCTTGGTGCATTGATCTTGATCGCAACAGGTGTGGGAAGTTGGAAGATCATCCTTTCTGTTTTTGCTGGAGCCTTTGCTATGGGTACTATCTTTAATCTAGTCGGTGCCAATGCCTACATGGAAATGCCTGCTTACTATCATTTTGCGATTGGAGGCTTAGCGTTTGGAGCAGTCTTTATGGCGACTGATCCGGTTTCGGCCTCTCAAACAGAAACGGGAAAATGGATTTATGGTGCCTTGATCGGAGCCATTACAGTGATAATAAGAGTGGTCAACCCAGCATATCCGGAAGGCATCATGCTTGCGGTATTGTTCATGAATGTGTTCGCACCACTCATTGATTTTTATATCGTTCAAGCAAACAAGAAAAGGAGGTTAGCACGTGCAACAGTCTAATACATACATTATTGTTTTCTCCCTCATACTGACGATAGTCTTAGGAGGTTTGCTTTCTGGTGTTTCTCAAGTATTGGGACCAACTCAGAAGAAGGCAGTAGAATTGGATACGAAAAAGCAGATTTTGGGTGCTATTCCTGCCGAGAAAGAGATGCTTTCAGAAATGACAGCAGAAGAAGTGACGGCACGATACGAGCAAGTGATCTCTTCAACGGTAACTAACATCAATGGCGAAGTGGTAACAACGGATGCCGAAGGCAATCAACTGATTGCGGAGGATGTGAATATTGAGAAGAACTACAAGCTTCCTGCTGATAAAAGGCTCTTTCCCGTATTCAAATATTCAGCTGATGGAAACGATGCCTACATCTTGCCTACATTCGGTGCAGGCCTTTGGGATGCGATCTGGGGCTATGTGGCCATTTCAGCAGATTTCAATACCATACAAGGGATCAGTTTAGCACACCGTGGTGAGACTCCTGGTTTGGGTGCTCGCATTACTGAAGACGAAATCCAATCACGTTATGTAGGTAAGGAGATCCTTGGTGACAATAACGAATTGGTTTCTGTAACGATGATCAAAGGAGAAAAGAATCCGGAATCTAAATTGGGTCCGCATAAAGTAGATGGAATGGCTGGAGCTACCATTACTGCGGTCGGTGTGAACAATATGCTTGCGGCATATTTAGATTACTATAAGAACTATTTTGACAACAACGTGAAAGCTGCTGATGCACTTTCCATGAACCAATAAATAAAGGACAGAGCATGAGTACTGAAACTTTAGAAGCACCGGTAAAAGAGAAAGAAGGTCTTTTATCGAAACGACGAAAAAAGTTTGTCACCGATCCGTTGAACGATGATAATCCAATTACCATTCAGGTATTGGGTATCTGTTCAGCCCTTGCGGTAACGACTCAGATGAAGCCCACTTTAGTGATGGCGCTTTCTGTGATCTTCGTAATGATATTTTCCAATTTGGCGATTTCGTTGTTACGTAATGCAATTCCAACGCGAGTTCGAATTATCGTTCAATTAGCCATTGTGGCCACCTTGGTAACCTTGGTGAATGAGGTGTTGAAAGCCTATGCATTTGACATGTACAAAGAACTTTCTGTCTTCATTGGATTGATCATCACCAACTGTATCGTAATGGGACGCCTTGAGGCTTTTGCCTTGGGAAATAAGCCATATGATTCTGTTCTCGACGGTTTAGGCTCAGGTCTTGGTTATTCTTGGATCATTTTATTAGTGGCTTTCTTCAGAGAGATTTGGGGTTCAGGCAAAGTATTTGGTTATCCGGTATTCGAAGCCATGGGCATTGAGAACTTTGCAACCAACGGATTGATGGTGTCACCGGTAGGAGCATTCATCGTGCTTGGATTCATCATTTGGATCCAAAGATCAAAAACAGGTTACGTAGAACATTAAAACAGAAAATCATGGATTTATTAAACTTAGGTATCAAATCGATCTTTATTGAGAACATGGTTTTCGCCTATTTCTTAGGCATGTGTTCTTTCTTGGCCGTTTCGAAAAAAGTTTCTACTGCTTTCGGACTTGGTCTGGCTGTAGTATTTGTATTGGGTATTACGGTACCGATCAACTGGTTGTTGAACGAGTATGTATTGAAAGCAGGTGCTTTGACCTGGTTAGGGGCGAACTTTGCGAGTATTGACCTTACCTTCTTAAGGTTTATCATGTTCATCGCCATTATTGCTGCCATGGTGCAGTTAGTAGAAATGACTATTGAAAAGTTTTCTCCATCGCTTTATGGCTCTTTAGGTATTTTCTTGCCGTTGATCGCAGTGAACTGTGCGATCTTAGGTTCTTCACTATTCATGGCACAGAGAGATTATACATTGGCTGAGGCTTCTGTGTTTGGCTTCAGTTCGGGCATCGGTTTCTTCTTGGCCATCATTGCCTTGGCAGCCATTAGAGAAAAGTTGAGATATTCTCAGGTACCAGATCCTTTAAAGGGACTAGGGATCACAATGTTCATTACTGGATTAATGGGCATTGCATTCATGAGCTTTATGGGAATCTCCCTATAATTAGGTATTCTAAAAAAATAAAAAACCCTGATACGAAAGTGTCAGGGTTTTTTTATTGCTGATTCTTTGATTAAAGACCTTTGCCGTTTTGCCGGTTCATGGCCAATCCTACTGCTTGTGAATACAACCTAGGCAATAGCTAAAGCTGGATGCCGGATACCGAGGCCTTTATAGGCACTAGTTTATTGCTCTGGTTTGGTGTTCTCATTGATCAAGACAGGTTTTCCATATCCTAGCATTTCAAGACGCTTCAACTGCGTCTTGGCATCTCCAACCACCAAATAAAACATTTTGTCCGGGTCAACATACTGTTTCGCCAAACGCTGAATCTCTTCTTTGGTCATTTCTCTCACGATCTTCTCACGATCTTTGACATAGTCGTTTTTCCAACCGTAAGTGCTCATGTCCTGCAACATGTTCAATTTGGATCCTGCGGTTTCAAAAGCGCGTGCATTGCTCTTGATCAAGAAACTCTTGGTGGTTTCGAGGTCTTTGTCAGAATATCCGTCGGCATAATTGGCAAGGATATCCTTTACCAGTTGGGCGGATTCATAGGTGACATTGGTTCTGACGCCACTGCTAATGGTGAATGGTCCCGCTTCTGTGCCTCCACTGAAGCCAGAGCGAATGCCATAAGTATAGCCTTTGCCTTCACGCAACTGCTGAGTCAACTGCGAGGCAAAGCCACCGCCTCCTAAGATGTAGTTCATCACTGTGGCCGGGTAATAATCTTTATCATTGATCGCTAGTGCGGGGTACCCAATTCTCAAAACGGATTGTTTGGCATTCGGCACATCGTAAAAGTAAACCTGAGATCTCGAAGGTGGAGCAGGGGTTTCGTATTGAGGAATCGTAACCTCTTTCGCCTGCCATTTGCTTTCAAGCGAATTCAGGGAGCCAAGGACTTGATCGGTTGAGATGTCTCCCACAACATGCATTGTCGTAATGTTCGGTGCAATATTTGCCTCATAGTAAGCTTTCAAGTCGTTAAGGGTAATGAGATCGACGGACTCCTCAGAACCTAAAATGTTCTTGGATCGAATGTTCTCTTCTCCATAGATCAAAATGTTATAGGCATTGGTAGCAATGGCATTAGGACTGGCTTCTTGCTGTTTGATCGCACTCAAGGTGCTTTGTTTTCTCAAATCAAATTCAGCTTCGTCCCAGCGAGGCTCTAAAAGGATTTCTTCTACCAATCGCATGGTGGCGTCATAGTTTTTCTTAAGCGTATTTCCAGAAACCGTTATCGCCTCACGACCTGCAGATACGGAGATATTTGCACCGAGCTGTTGGATGGCTTCCTCTAATTGCGCGGGGGTTTTACTCTTTGTGCCTTGTGTCATCATGACGGCCATGAGGTTGGCGACACCCACTTTTTCTGGGTCATCAAGTAATAAACCACCTTTAATGACCAGATTGAATTGTACTAGTGGGACTTCATCATTTTCAATGCCGTAAATGGCCATGCCATTTTCAGTTTGAGCGGTCCATACTTCGGGAATGGCCACCTCGGGAGCCTCTCCGTAAGGAGGTTCTACCGAGCGATCGAAACTTGAGGGTGTTTTTTCATAACTGGCTTGAATGGACGCATCAAATGACTCTTCTGCGCCTTGGACGATTTTTTCTTCAACTACTTCAGCTTTGACCGATTCGGTGAGGACTTGAGATAGTCTTCCTTTGGGGACAAAACTCGTGGCGATGTAGTTTTTGTCTTTGATGTATTGGTTGTAAACGCGTAGAACATCTTCTGTCGTGACCTTTAAAATATTCTGAACGTCTTGCGTCACAAAGCCGGGGTCTTTTGCGAAGATGTTGTACTGCGCCAATTGAAAGCCTTTTCCAAGCACACTGCTCAGTCCGTTATAAAAGGCAGTTTCTTGCCCTGCTTTGATGCGGTCGAGGTCTTTTTGAGGAATACCTTCTGCTTCAAATTTTAAAAAGGCTTTGTTTATGGCAGAGGCCACATCGTCAAGGTTTTTATCTGCAAAAGCGCGCACGGTTAAACGGTACTCTCCTGCCAATTCGGAAGTAGAATTGAACATGCTTACGTTAGCGGCCAGTTGTTCGTCTTCCACAATGACCTTGTAGAACGGAGCGTTTTTCCCTCTGGACAAATACTGAGAGAGGACATCTAAGGCGTAAGCATCGGGATGGTACTGCTCAACAGTAGGCCACACCATGGTGAGTTGTGGGAGGCGGGCAAAATTGTCTTCGTGATACAGTTTTTTAGTTTGATTGACCACAGCAGGTCGTTTTGGCAAATCGTCAATCTCTTCTCCTCGAGGGATTTCATCGAAGTATTTATGCACCCATTCTTTCGCTTGTGCTAGATTGAAATCACCGGCGATCACGAGCGTTGTATTGTTCGGAACATACCAGCGCCTGAAAAATTCCTTTACATCCCCTAGGGTAGCCGCTTGTAGATCATCAAGCGAACCGATCACTTGCCAATTGTAGGGGTGGTCTTTTGGATAAAGGTTCTTGCCAATAACATAGGAGTTATGACCATAAGGATTGTTGTCTACACTTTGTCTTTTTTCGTTTTTAACCACTTGCTTTTCTTTGGCCAAGACAGGCTCTGTCACCGTGTTGATGAACCAACCTAACTTATCTGCTTCCGCCCAGATCATTTTTTCAAGCGCATCGTTGGGCACCGTTTGAAAATAGTTGGTGCGGTCGCGACTGGTTGAACCGTTTGCACCGGAACCACCAATGCGCGCACTCATTTTGTCCAGACCGCCTTTGCCCAGATTTTCTGATTCTAGAAAAAGCAAATGCTCAAAAAGGTGGGCGAAGCCCGTACGTCCTTCTTTTTCTCTTGCTGAACCCACATGCGCTGTAAGGGCTACGGCCACTACAGGATCCGAACGATCGATATGAAAGATCACCTCCAAGCCATTGTCTAGCGTGATCTTTTCGAAGTCAACTTTAAGTGCTGTATCCTGGTTGGTTGATGAGCTACAGGCGCTAAAAGCCAGGATGAAGAATAGGGGGATAAGACGAAGTGCTTTCATAAATTGCTATTAGAACACACATATTAGCCATTATTGCTCGCTATTCAAATACCCTATTTCCACCGCTGCAAGAATTCAATTTGAATGGTGATCAATCCAACAACCCGGTGGGGAACCCATCAATACTGGTAAGGTTCTTCTCTTTCCAATAGGAGGTCATTTGTTCATCGGTTTTCTTTGCTGACCAGTCAGTCAAAATAGTTCGATCTTTTTGGTAGTCCATCAAGGGCACGGCAAAGCCGCAGGAGGTTTGTACACGATCAATGGCGACAATGAAAATATTGCGTGCGCCATTATTGGGAGGGAATAATGGATAGAGATCAGCCCAATCTGCATCCTGTCGGTGAATCGTTTTGGCTTGCCCATAAATTCTCAGAATTAAGGGGTCACCAGCAAACGCACAAAACATCAAGCTGATTCTGTTGATCTCACGCAAATGTGCGGCAGTTTCATTCCCGCTGCCTGTGAGGTTAAGCCAGGCGATCTGCCTATTGTTCAACACACGAAAGGAGTCGGTTCCTTTTGGCGATACATTAACAGTTCCTTCCTTCGCTGCTGTGCCAGTAAAGAAAATCTTTTGCTTTTCAATAAAGCTTGTCAGTTCTTCCGTCAGCTGTTCGTATAGTTTCGCCATAATTATCGTTTGCTAAATTTAAGCTTGCTTGCGATGAATTCATTCTATTTATTGAATCAATAATGAAGTTGAACAATAATCGTCATTGTCTCAATTGTGGGGCTGACCTGGCCGGTCAGTTTTGTCATCACTGTGGTGAAAAAGTGTTGCATCCTAAGGACAAGGCATTTTCGTCCTGGATGAAGGAGACATTGCTGAACCTGGAACTTGACGGCAAAATGATCACCACGATCAAATCCTTGGTTAAAGCTCCAGGGGTAATGGCATTGGATTATGCAAGGGGTAAAAGGGTGCCTTATTTGAAGCCCTTGAGCTTGTTTTTGATTGCCAACTTACTCTATTTTCTACTGCCTAGTTTCAATACGTTCAAATCAGACTTGAACACCCAAATGAACTATCAAATATATAGTTCATATGTAGAAGAAGCTGTCAACAACTATCTGGCTGTTTCATCGATGTCAATGGATGACTATGCTGCTATCTATGACCAGAAGACGGTAGAAGTGAGTAAGCTGATCATCATTGCCTTAGCCCCCTTATTAGGGTTGATCATTTTTATGCTATACGCCAAAAAACTGTACTTAACGGATGCCTTTAATTTTGCCCTGTAGTTTTGGTCGGCGTTCATCTTTTTCTACATGTTGCCGTTTTCCTTATTCAGTTACTTTTTTGTCGATTTCATGATCGCTCAAAACTGGACCTTTATGCTCTCCGAGAGTTTTCTGAATATAACGACAATCCTTTTTGTTCTGTGCTATCTATGGTTTCTCTTGCTCGAACTCAAGGAACCCAAATTCCTGAAGTTAGGAAAGGTGTTATTGCTCCTAGCCGCAATGATCCCTATTTTGAATATATACAGAGCCATTCTATTCCTTCTGACGTTTGCTTTGGCTTAGTGGTGACGGCTTGCCTACAAACGATCCTCTTGGTCATGTTGAAGCCTTAGCAATCGATGAGATAAATGCTGAAGGAGCGGTCTACTTGACAACCACCTCATGGTCATCTGGTGTCTATTTGGTACAAGCCCGTTTTGAAAATGGAGTAAGTAGCGTCCTGAAGATCCTAGTTCAATAGCGAAATAGGTCGTGGGATAGTGGAGTTGATCACCGCTTCATAGTACTTCATCAAATATCGTCTTCTTATCTTTTTCCGCTTCCGGAAATGCGTTTACTTTCGGCTTTCGTTCAAAAGAAGTTATGGTCAATTACGCAGCACGAATTGCACAAGAATTTTCGATTCAACCCAAGCAGGTACAAGCAACAATTCAACTACTCGACGAGGGAGGTACCGTTCCTTTCATTTCGCGTTATCGGAAAGAATTAACGGGCAGTCTGGACGAAGTTCAGGTAGCCGGGATTCGTGATCGCTTGACGCAGCTCAGAGAACTGGACAAAAGGCGCGAAGCCATTCTGAAGTCGATCAACGAGCAGGAAAAGCTAACGGATGCTTTAGAACAGGAGATCTTGGCAGCCGAGACAATGTCAAAATTGGAAGATATTTACCTTCCCTACAAACCCAAGCGCAAAACCAAAGCAAGTATGGCGCGAGAAAAGGGGCTTGAGCCACTTGCAGAGCAGCTCTTGGCACAACAAGAGTTCAATGAGCAAGAGTTTGTGGATGAGAATAAAGGGGTAAAGGACGGCGAAGAGGCCTTAGAGGGCGCTCGACACATCATCGCTGAATGGATCAATGAAGACGCCTTGATACGTGATAGGTTACGCAAGTATTTCCAGCAGCGAGCGACGATCAAATCGCGGGTGATCACTTCAAAGAAGGAACAAGCGCAGAAGTATAAAGATTATTTTGACTGGGAGGAAGCAGTCAATCAAGTACCGTCTCATCGGTTGTTGGCCATGAGAAGAGGAGAAGCTGAACTCTTCTTAATGCTCGACCTATTGCCAGAGGAAGAAGGTGCGATTGAGCTCATTGAGAAAGAGTATCTCAAAGGGCGTAACAGAGCTTCGGAACAAGTCAAGCTGGCCATCCATGATGCCTACAAGCGCTTATTAAGTCCTTCCATGGAGACGGAATTGCGCATGAACACGAAGAAGAAGGCTGACGAAGAAGCAATCAGGGTATTTGCCGACAATCTGCAGAAGCTCTTGATGGCGGCTCCTATGGGAAGAAAGCGTGTCATGGCCATTGATCCAGGTTTCCGTACAGGATGTAAACTGGTTTGTCTCGATGAACAAGGGAAATTATTGCACTTCGAGGCGATTTATCCTAATGAACCGCAAAAGAAGGTAGTTGAGTCAGGCGAAACGATCAAGCACTTGGTGAAACGCTTCAACGTACAAGCGATCGCTGTTGGGAACGGAACCGCTGGTCGAGAGACGGAGCAATTCGTACGAAACTTGAACTTGGACAAGTCCATTCTTATCGTCATGGTCAACGAGAGTGGAGCATCCATTTATTCTGCTTCTGAGATCGCCCGTAATGAGTTTCCTGATCATGACATAACCGTAAGGGGCGCCGTGTCGATTGGCAGAAGGTTAATGGATCCCTTGGCGGAATTGGTGAAGCTCGATCCTAAATCGATCGGTGTAGGGCAATATCAGCACGATGTGGATCAAACAGCACTGAAGCACAGCTTAGATGATGTGGTGATGAGTTGCGTCAATGCAGTGGGGGTGGAGGTCAACACAGCGTCGGAGCAACTTTTGACCTATGTTGCTGGCCTTGGCCCGCAATTAGCAAGCAATATCGTCGCATATCGCAAGGAAAATGGTCCTTTTAAAGATCGCTCCTCGATTAAAAAAGTGGCCAGGTTAGGAGAAAAAGCCTTTGAACAAGCTGCCGGCTTTTTGCGGGTCAGTGAATCCAAAAACCCATTGGACAATAGTGCAGTGCACCCAGAGTCCTATGCCATCGTCAAGCAAATGGCGAAAGACCTGGGTTGTGATGTCTCAGACCTCATGAAAAGTGAAGCACTAAGAAGACAGCTGGATCCGAAACGCTACATAACAGAGGGGGTTGGCTTACCCACGTTACAGGATATTTTAGCAGAATTGGCCAAGCCGGGAAGAGATCCTCGAGAACAATTTGAAGCCTTTGAGTTTGCTGCAGGAGTCAATGAGCCCGCTGACCTAAGAGTGGGCATGAAATTGCCTGGTATTGTAACGAACGTCACCAATTTTGGCGCTTTTGTCGATGTGGGAGTGCACCAGGATGGCCTGGTTCATGTCAGTCAGCTGGCGAATAAGTTCGTGAGTAATCCGGCAGAAGTGGTGAGTGTCCAACAACAAGTGATGGTCACCGTGACGGAAGTTGACCTTGAACGAAAACGAATATCACTTTCCATGAAAGATCAGTCGGTTGCCCCCAAGGGACCCAAAAAGAAAACCCTTCGAGCGGACGATATGCAATCTAAATTGCAGCAGCTCAAAGGGAAATTTGGTCAGTAGATGGCGAAGTTACAGAATCACCTCTTTGGTGATGATGTATACCCCCATGATAAGCACAAACCAACCAAAAGCAGGCTTGAGTTTGCTTCCGGAGATGAAATTCGACAGGTAGCTACCGATGAAAATACCGACAACGGAAATGGCACTAAAGATGCCTAGAAATACCCAGTCAATTTCCATGTTGGAAACGTCTCCCAGAAAACCGATCATTGATTTGATGGCAATGATCAACAGTGAAGTGCCTATGGCCATTTTCATGGGCAGTTTAGACAGCACCACAAGAGCCGGAATGATCAAAAAGCCACCACCGGCACCCACAAGTCCGGTTAAGCCTCCGACAACAAGGCCTTCTACAATGATCAGAGGGTAATTAAAACGCTGTGCTTCGTCTGCAATTTCTTCTACCTCTTTTCTTCCTCTGATCATAGAGATCGAGGCGGCGATCATGAGCAGGGCGAACAA
Organism: Roseivirga sp. YIW32; assembly: GCF_057219245.1. Taxonomy (NCBI): domain Bacteria; kingdom Pseudomonadati; phylum Bacteroidota; class Cytophagia; order Cytophagales; family Roseivirgaceae; genus Roseivirga; species Roseivirga sp. YIW32. Next base: position 679,159 of record NZ_JBXVVG010000001.1, read on the forward strand.
CACCATAAGTGCAATGTCCTTTGTGAAGACAAAATCACCTAGCTGGAAGAGTTGTTCAGGTATTGCAGGAACGACAAATTTTCGAGTGAGGAAAACGGCTACCAAGGAGGGAAGTCCGAAAACCACCGCTGTCTTGTAACTCACCAATTTTTTGGTCGTGTATTTCCCTGCTCCGATCAATGAACTGAAACCCACAATAAAGAGGGAATAAGCTGTGGCCGCCACGGGATTCATACCGATAAGGTAGACGAGTACCGGTACGGTGAGGATGGAACCTCCACCTCCGATCAAGCCCAATGAAATGCCAATAAGTGATGCGCTGATGTATCCTAGAATTTCTAATATATCCATGTGTAAAAACGGTAAAAGTTGATGGCACAAAAGTATGCCGCACCGTTTTTCACTGCGGTAACATAAGTTACAGTTTGATGCCTACAGCGTTTAGCCTATATGCCCGTCACCATCAATGTCTTTTCCGGTATGTTTTTCGAGCACCTCAAGGGTGCTGACGAGCAGTTGTTGTGTCTTTCGCAGTTGATCTTCCAAATAGGCTACGCGTTGTTCTAAGGAGTCTGCCTTTTCCTGTTGATCGCTGATCTGGCTTTGTTGAACCAAGTCCCAAAATAGTCCCATGCTTTTTTTGTTAGAAGTTTAAATTAGGTAAATCCTTGAACTTCTCACTCGAATCTGTGGCTCATTTCTAGTGGGCCAACAGTTATTACAAACTCTTCTTTCGGCTAATTTTTTTCAATATGGCGATGTTCGAGTTTTACGAGCCGGGGGTAACCGAAAAGGCAAAAAAATGAATGAGCTGCATCCTTTGCATGGCTAGCAATGTGAGCTGAGTAGAGGATTGATTTAAATCATGTCTTTCCTAAAATCCTTAAATCAGTCAAATGGTCATATTTAAGTCACTGACCATATCTTGGATTTCCTCCCTCGTTGGTCTTCCTGACCAAGGAGCCATTGAATACTATGCTCTTGATGACCTTCTTGACCAACTAGTGTTCAATAACTTGCCGTCTATCAAGACTGAAGGCTTTTTTGCGATCATGCACTCTCGAGCGTAATTCTCCTTAGTGAAAAACGCCAACGGAAGCTGGCTAGAGGATTGATTTAAATCATGTCTTTCCTAAAATCCTTACATCAGTCAAATAGTCTTGCTTGAGTCACTGACCATTTCTTGGATCTGACCGATCTCTTTTTCAGTCAGGTCACGCCACTGACCGATAGGTAGGTCTAAGATCACATTCATGATGCGCACCCTTTTGAGCTTGATGACCCGGTAACCTAAGTATTCACACATGCGCCTGATCTGACGGTTCAATCCTTGCGTCAGCACAATACGGAACTTGTTCTTGCTCAGCTGCTCAACTTCACACTTTCTTGTGGTCGTACCAAGAATAGGTATGCCATTGGCCATGCGCTCCACGAAGCGATCATTGATGGGCTTATTCACGGTTACTATGTATTCTTTCTCGTGATGATTTCTTGCGCGTAAGATCTTGTTGACTATGTCACCATCGCTCGTTAAGAAGATCAATCCTTCGCTGGGCTTGTCGAGTCGGCCTATCGGAAAGATCCGTTTTGGATGATTGATGTACTCAATGATGTTATCCTTTTCTACTCGTGTATCAGTGGTGCAGACAATACCCACAGGTTTATTGAAGGCAATGTAGACATGTTCCTCTTTCGGATCTTCGATCAATTGACCGTCTACCTTCACTTCATCGCCGGGAAGAATTTTAGTACCCAATTCTGGTTTTATGCCATTGATGGTGATTCGTCCCTGTTCTAAGAGTTTATCCGCTGCTCGACGTGAGCAATAGCCCACTTCGCTCAAGTATTTATTGATTCGTGTACCCTGACTGTCCGTCATGCTGCAAATTAACCTTAATCTGGTGAAACCTGAACGAATGCGCTCAGGAAAAAGGCGAGAAGCCCTTCATACCCTAAATCAAGAATTCCCTTGTTTCATTTCGAGGTATATCGTAATATTGCGATATAATAATAACACATGGGAGTTACGCGAACAGATCTATTTTCAGAAGTCCAAAACGATTTAGCGGTGATCGCGAAAGCATTTGCGCATCCTGCACGGATTGCCATCGTTCAGCATGTATTGAAAGCGAATGCATGCATCAATGGTGATCTGGTGCAAGAACTTGGTTTGGCGCAAGCTACCATTAGTCAACACTTGCGAGAACTGAAAGACATCGGCATCATCCAAGGAACGATCGAAGGAACAAGAATGAGTTATTGCATCAACCCAACTCGATGGGAGGAAGTGAAAAAGGAGTTCAACCAGTTGTTTGATCAGTTTTCTCCTAACTCCGAGGGGTGTTGTTAAAAGAATTAAAGGATTTAAAATAATGGCGATGAATAACGAACAAGAATTAAAAGCTGTAGTCAGAGAAAAATATGCGAAGATCGCATCTCAAGATAGATTGGACAATGCGGCCTCCTGTTGTGGGGCTACACCTACTTCTAATAAGATCTACAACATCATGATGGATGATTATAGCGAAACAGAAGGCTATGTGGAAGATGCAGATTTAGGTTTGGGATGTGGCTTACCCACTCAGTTTGCTAACATTTCAAAAGGCGATACAGTGATTGATCTAGGTTCAGGAGCAGGAAATGATTGCTTTGTCGCAAGACATGAGACTGGTATCGAAGGAAAAGTGATCGGAATAGATTTCACCCCTGAGATGATTGAGAAGGCGCGATCAAATGCTGAAAAACTAGGTTATCATAATGTTGAGTTTCGACAAGGTGATATTGACGACATGCCGGTCAATGATGCGGTGGCAGATGTTGTGGTAAGTAACTGTGTGCTGAACTTAGTGCCCAATAAGGAAAAGGTGATCAATGAGATCTTTCGTGTATTGAAACCTGGGGGGCATTTTAGTATCTCTGATATCGTTTTACAAGGAGAACTTCCTGATGCCTTGAAACAAGATGCTGAGATGTATGCAGGTTGTGTGGCAGGCGCGATCCAAAGAACCGACTATTTAGGATTTATAGAGGCTGCAGGATTTGAGCAGGTCACCTTACAAAAGGAAAAACCAATCACCATTCCGGATGATATTCTAGAAAAGTATTTGTCTCACGAGCAAATCGCCGAATTCAATCAAGGTGCGACAGGTATTTATAGCATTACTGTTTATGCGGCTAAGCCCGGTGGAACAACAAAAAAGCCAAAACTTACACTCTCCGAACTTCAAAATGCGGAGAACAGTTGCTTACCCGGTTCTGGGTGTTGCTAATCATGTGAATGGATGAAGAATTTTGTTCAATTGCTTCCTGAGCTCCAAAACACCGTAGTGGAGATCAGGAAGCTTGATGTATCTGGTGAACGTAAAGAGGTGCTTCAATCTTTGATCGACTTTGTTCAAGACAAAGTTGAAAAAGGTGAGGAGGTTAATCTGAACTTTATTTGTACACACAATTCACGGAGGAGTCAATTTTCACAGATCTGGGCGCAGACAGCAGCTTTTATTTATGGAGTCCCTGTTCGCTGCTTCTCGGGTGGAGTGGAGGTGACTGCCTTCAACGAACGCGCCGTGCGTGCTGTTGAGAACAATGGTTTTCAAATTGAAGCAGGCGAAGGTGAGAATCCACTTTATCAGTTTCGTTATGCATCATCGGCTGATCTCATTCATGCGTTTTCCAAGGTCTTTGATGACAAGGCGAATAAGGCAGATGGCTTTGCCGCAGTCATGACCTGTGATCATGCAGATGCTAATTGTCCCTTTATTCCAGGTGCTGAAAAGCGTATCCCAGTCATGTATGATGATCCCAAGGCTTTTGACGGGACTCCACAAGAATCAGAAAAATACGATGAGCGTAGCCGACAGATCGCCTCAGAGATGCTTTATGTCTTTGCGAATATCCAGCTGAAGTAATTTTCACTACCTATCCAATTCCTTGTAAAATAAAATCGAACGTCATTCAGAGGCAGTATGCCTGCCCGTGAGGGCAGGTAACGACCGAAGAATCTCCAAATCGAAATGACGAGACCTGTCTGCCGACGGGCAGGTTCTTGAGTCGACTTTCAGTCTTCTTCGGAATGACGATCAATAATTAAGGTCTCTTTACTCGTTTAGGGGGTTAGGGGTGGTCTGCTACATTCTAGGAACAACCACCTCCAACTCCTCCTTTGAAAGGAGGAGAGTTGAGATTCAAATTCATTTTAGGCTGTGAGCTTATAAGAATGAATTGGGGCTGGATTTAAAGCTTGATATGTTCTTCAATCACCCAATTTGCATCGGGCTCATTTAGAATAACGGTAATTAACATGGACTGTTTCCCCTTTAGGGGGCTAGGGGGTAGAAAGAGAAATGAACTAAGAGCTAAAATGAGAATCTGTTATCTTGCACCATGCCCAACACCAAAATAGCCGTCATCCAAGCCGCACCGGTTTTATTCGATCTACAAGCCACCATCAAAAAGGTAGAAAGGCTTGTGGCAGACTGTCAAGACGCAGCGCTCATCCTCTTTCCTGAAGCCTTCGTCTCCGTCTATCCACGTGGCTTAAGCTTTGGTACTGTTGTCGGCAGCCGCACAGAGGAAGGCAGAGCCCTTTGGCAACGCTATTGGGATACCTCAGTTGCAGAAGGTGACAAAGCTTGTCAACAACTCGGGCAGATCGCCAAAAAAGCCAAGGCATTCCTCGCCATAGGGGTCAATGAAAAGGACCTGATCTCAGGCTCAATGTACTGCGCCTTGTTTTATTTCGGACCTGATGGTGCTTTCCTCGGCAAGCATCAGAAGATCAAACCAACCGCACAGGAGCGGGTGATCTGGGCCGAAGCTGGCGGAGAATCACTTTGTACTTTCGATACACCCATTGGAAAGCTTGGTGGGCTCATTTGTTGGGAGAATTACATGCCGGAAGCACGCATGGCCATGTACCAAAAAGGAGTGCAGCTGTATCTGGCCCCTACAGCCGATGCACGACACGAATGGCAGTCCAGTATGCAGCACATTGCACTAGAAGGTCGTTGCTACATCTTAGCCTGCAATCAGTTCGTGACCAAAGCCATGTACCCCAATGACCTGCCAGGCATCGAAGAGCTGGCCAACCAACCTGAGATAATGAGCCGTGGAGGTTCAGTCATCATCGATCCACTGGGAGAGGTGCTGGCCGGTCCACTCTGGGATCAAGAAGGAATCTTGACCGCTGACATCAGTTTAGACCGTATTACTCAAAGTAAATTGGACTTTGATCCAATTGGTCATTATGCTCGTCCAGATATTTTTAACTTTAGTGTCACGAATCAACCTGAAATAAAAAAGCTTTAAGCTGCAAGCCATAAGCTGCAAGGGAGCCCCTTAAAGCTTGAAGCCTGCAGCTTGTAACTCTATCCATATGAAATACAAAAGCCTATTCCTCGCTCTACTGACCTTTCTAAGTATTTCTGCTGCCGCACAGTCGGATTACTATTTTCCGAAAGAAGCACGCTTTGACAAGAAGATCCCAACGCCTGAGGAATACCTGGGCTATCCCATAGGCACCTTACATACCCGTCATGATGCCATCGTAGGATACTTCCGCGAACTTGCGCGCCTTTCCGATCGGGCTGTGTTGGATACCATTGGGGAAACTTACGAGCACAGACAATTGGTGGTGCTCAAAGTGACCGATCCGGAAAACCATGAGCAACTGGAAGACATCAGGCAAGCGCATTTGAAACTGGTTGATCCGTCAGTTGACAATGTGGATATGAATGCCCAAAAGTCCATCGTATTGTTGGGTTACAATGTGCATGGCAACGAACCGTCAAGTTCAGAAGCGGCACTGTTGACCGCCTATTATTACGTAGCCGGGCAACACGCAGAAGTGAGAAATACCTTGGAAGATGCCGTTTTACTCATCGACCCAGCCTTTAATCCGGACGGCAGGGACCGTCATACTACCTGGGCGAATAGCTACAAAGGCGATCCGATGGTGTCAGACCCAACCGATGCCGAACACAACGAAATGTGGCCACGAGGCCGAACCAACCATTACTGGTATGACCTGAACCGCGACTGGTTGCCACTGGCTCACGTAGAATCACAAGCCAGAATTGATTTTTACCACCAATGGTACCCGAATGTGGTGACCGATTTTCATGAGATGGGTACCAATTCCACCTATTTCTTCGAGCCCACCAAACCATTCGGATCGGAAAATCCTGTTGTGCCAAGGGATAACTATGATGGCCTCAACAACCTTTTTGCAGAGTACTTCCATGAATCTTTAGACGAGATCGGTTCCCTGTATTTCACCAAAGAGAACTATGATAACAGTTACCCTGGCTATGGGTCCACCTATCCGGACATCCATGGCGCACTGGGTTTGGTCTTCGAACAAGCCAGCTCGCGAGGACATTTGCAAGATTCCCGCATGGGAAAAGTAGCCTTTGCTTTCACCATCAAAAACCATCTGACTACTTCAATGGCCACTGTGCGTGCTGCCGTCGGTGAAAAAGAAACCTTGCTCAACCACATGAGCAATTACTTCAAAACGGCAGTGGATGAAGGTAAGCAGGCCGGAGGCGGCTGGGTCTTTGGTGACCAGGCGGATGATAGCCGTAACAGGACATTCTTGAACCTCTTGCTACGTCACCGCATCAAGACCTACGCCTTGGAGGATGATATTACCTTAGAGGGAAAAACCTACCAAGCAGGCAATGCCTTTTATGTGCCGAATGCACAAACGCAATACCGCATGGTGCGTACCATGTTCGAGACGGTAACCACCTTCTACGACAGCATCTTTTATGATGCCTCGTCTTGGACAGCCGCATTGACCTACAATATGCCTTACAGCCGATATACCGGTAAAAATGCACTGGAAGGACCTGAATTAAGCACAGAGAATCTGAATTCAGGCTATGTCGCTGTAGATAGAAGTAATTATGCTTACTTGATCGAGTGGGATGAATACTATGCACCCAAAGCCTTGAACTACCTTTTGGAGAAAGGCTTGTATGTGAATACCGCATTTAAACCCTTTGCCATTGAGACCACAGATGGCGTTATGGACTTTGGCTATGGCACCTTGATGATCCCGGTGGCGAGACAAGAGGTAGATGCCCAATTGGTGCATGCTTTTGTCGAGGAAGCCACAGAGTTGGCCGGTGTCCCTGCCTATGCGGTGAATACCGGTTACAGTACCCGCGGCATTGACCTGGGTTCCGGTAACTTCGAAACGATACGTCAGCCTAAAGCGCTAATGCTGATCGGAGGTAACACCAGCAGCTACGAAGCAGGAGAGGTCTGGCATTTGCTCGACTCTAAAGTAGGCATGCCGATCACCAAGGTATGGACTGACAATGTCGGTCGAGTGGACTGGAGCCAATACAATACCCTTGTTTTGGTGTCGGGGAATTACAGCAGCTTGGGCGAGAATACTATTGACCGCATCAAGCAGTGGGTGAGAGAAGGCGGTACCGTGATCACCATCCGCTCTGCGACCAGCTGGGCCATTCGCAGCAAATTTGTGAATGAAGCCTTTGCCGAAAGCCCGGATCATTCGCCTGAAGGCAGACAAGATTATGCAACCGCCAGAGACGTGCGTGGCTCTACCGCCATTGGCGGATCCATGTACCAGGCCGACATCGACATCACCCATCCGCTGGGCTTTGGCTATACCCGCAGAGACCTGCCAGTATACCGCAACCATAGCATCTTTATGGCACCGAGTAAGAATACGTTTAGCACGGTGGTGCAGTACACGGAGAATCCATTATTGGGTGGTTATGTGAACAAAGCCAATCTGGAAAAGCTAGGCGGCACGGCCTCTTTGATCGTAAGCGGTATTGGCCGAGGTAATTTGATCATGTTTGCCGATAACCCCAACTTCAGAGGCATGTGGTACGGCACCAATAAGCTGTTCTTAAATGCGCTATTCTTAGGGAATTTGGTCGGTAGGCCGTAGCGCGTACTGCGATGTACGATTGTAGATTTGGGATTTTCGAATCGCTATTTACCAAACACTAAAATAGAACGTCATTCAGAGGATTTTGGAGGCACGACAAAACCGAAGAATCTCAATTTATAAAAGAAGGAGACCTGTCTGCCGATAGGCAGATTCTTCTCCTGATAGCTATCGGGACGTCCTTCTTCCTCCTTCTGAATGACAGATTGATACGAAATCAGGTGAATGATTGAAATGTAAACCCCGACCTTGTTGGTCTTCTTGACCAACAAGCCAATGCACTTTAATACCCGTTGGTGAACAACCCGCCTTTGCCATACCTCCGGCAGATAAACCGGCAGGCAGGCACCAACGATTTGGCTATGGCACGTGTCCCGCAGGGCATGTGCTATAGCCGTTGTTGTGCATAGTTTTTTTAATCTTCTTCAAAAAAGTCGTTGTCTAGCTCTTTTACCTCATACACTGTTTTTACCTGGACGCCCACATTGTATTGCAACATTAGATCGACCAATTTTGCCCCATCAATCAGAATAATCGAATGGTGCGCTTCTCGTGCTTTTTTAATGGCTGAATCGTCAAAAGTGGAGGTTGTTATAAATACACCTTTGCTAGTGTCTCCACTCATAGCTCCAATGAAATTTCTAATATCCTTTTCTCTGACTTTATTTTCATTGTAGCGCTTCGCTTGAGTGTAAATTTTTTCAAGACCTAATTTGTCTTCGTTAATTATACCATCAATTCCACCGTCATTTGATTTAGTGGTTTCAACGAAATCTCCATAGCCCATTCTTTTGAGAAGAATCAGAATCACCTTTTCAAAATAGTAAGGATCAATTTCTTTTAATCTTTCAAGCAGATTTGTCTTTACTTCGGTTTCAATGGAGGAGAAACCAAAATCAATGAGGTCTTGAGGTGAAGCGTTTTCAACATTTACTGATTGAAGTTCTATTTCATTTTCTTTTTCGCTTTTAACCGATTCTCTATGGGTTACAAAGTCTTCATCATTTTGCAAGTCTTGGAGCGGTAAACGTCCAGTAACTAACTGTTTCTTTCCTTTCTCTGTGATTTGTACCATTCCCCTTTTGGGGTATGCAACAAACTTTGCCATTTTTAGATATGACTTTCCCCATAGAATTCTGTCAAGCAGTACGTTAGCTCCAGAGCTCGTTTTCTGATTGAGTAGTTCCTGAGGTAAATCCGAATAGTAAACATCACGAACTTTTGAGGCTAATTCACGACTTTTTAAAGAATCAACAGTATTCAGGATCTCCAATATTGGAATGAAAGTCTCGTGATATTTTGGTAGTTCCATTTTGTCTATTTCAAATTATGCACAACGTATGCTATCGCTTATAAAAGTGAGCGATATATCTCTTATAATTACTTAAAAAATGCGATTAAAGCCACTGCATGCGGTTTTTTATTTTGCGAATGTGCGCTTTGTTATCCGTTTGTAAGCGTTTACCAACGTTTAAAAACGGATAATTCTTAGGGCCTTTTAGGAGGGTTTCGTCTAAGATCTAACTTCAAGCCTCAAGCACCACGCACCACGCCTCAAGCATTGGTAATCCGATCAGCAACGGCTTGTGCGTCTTTATGGTATTGCTCTTCACCTTCCAAGGTCCATGTACCAGTGGTATCGATGTAATAACGCACCGTTTTTTCTACTACCTCGGTATAACCTCCATGAGACTTGAGTAGGGCCTGTACTTCGCGTAAATAGTCTTTTTGATTGAGCTCTCCCGCCTTGAACAGATCCCACTGGCGGTTAATGCGTTTCAAGTCCTCCTTGTATTTAGGGTCCTTGTTTTTGTAAGCCATTAAAAAGAGGGATAAGGCCTTCGCTTCTGGGCTGGGCTTTTCACTGGGTTTGTAAGTGCGTTTTTTCATGGAAGGATTTTTATCAACTCTTACGAAGATACGAGGAGCGATGGAAAACGCCGGTTTATTTTAGAAATCGTTTATTGCATTTATCATGGACCAGGAACTCAACCCCAATTCCTTAAGCATGGCCGTCTTTTCTAAATAGCTTGGGAAAGGTAAATGTGCAATTTTTGATGTAACCGATTAGGGAGATTCCCTTTCGGCTTTCCCACTTTTTTGGCATCTTCAAGCATTACAAATCAACCCGTTATGAAATACTTACTTCAGCAGCATATACGTACATTTTTCACTTTACTTCTCGTATTCTCGCTAGTGGCATGCGGAGGAACTGATACCTCAGAGTCCGGCAATGCCATTTCTAAAGCAGAGATCCGAATGACCGACGAAGGTTACCAGCTATTCGTCAACGACGAACCTTTCTTTATCCAAGGAGCTGGATTAGAATTTGGCAGTATCCCAAAATTGGCGGAACACGGCGCCAATTCCATGCGCACCTGGAGAACGGACAATGGGCAGCGCTCAGGGAAAGATGTGCTTGATGAAGCGCACGAATATGGATTGAAAGTCACCATGGGAATAGATGTAGGCCGCGAACGCCTGGGTTTTGACTATGACGATGAGGCAGCGGTTGCTGCACAATTGGAACGCATTAGGGGAGAGGTCATGGAACTCAAAGATCATCCAGCCTTGATCATTTGGGGAATTGGCAACGAATTGAACCATCATTCAGAAAATCCGAAAGTGTGGGATGCGGTGAATGAGATCTCCAAAATGATCCATGAGATCGACCCGAACCATTTGACCACCACTTCTTTGGCAGGTATGAACAAGGAATACGTCGACTTGGTAGTTGAACGAGCTCCAGACCTCGATATCTTAAGCGTCCAGATGTATGCCGAGATCGAGATCTTGCCTCAGCGTATCCAGGAATCAGGTTATGATGGTCCCTTGATGGTCACAGAATGGGGGGCAACAGGCTACTGGGAGGTAGGAAATACGGAATGGGGCGCGCCGCTTGAAAACAACAGTTCGGTCAAAGCCGACTTTTACAGAAGCCGCTATCGCAAGTCGATCGAATCGCAAAAAGGACAAGTGATCGGTTCGTATGTTTTCCTATGGGGACAGAAGCAAGAGCGTACACCTACTTGGTTCGGTATGTTCATGCCCGATGGAAACGAAACAGAGTCTGTTGATGCCATGCATTACATTTGGAATAATGCCTGGCCAGAAAATCGAACGCCGCGACTGAATGATTTCATGCTGGAAGGCAAAAAGGCCACCGATAACATCAAACTCAAAGCGGGACAATCCTACAGCGCCATGGTGGATGTGACGGACCCTGAAGGAGACGCGCTTACCTACCGATGGGAGATCATGCGCGAAAGTACCACCAACGCCACAGGTGGTGATGCAGAAGAGGTGCCGGAAGCGATTCAAGGATTGATCACCACAGCGCCAGGTGCGGAAGTATCATTCAAAGCGCCAGGACCTGGGGCCTATCGCTTGTTCATCTCAGTGGACGATACACAAGAGCATACCGCGCATGCAAATATTCCATTTTGGGTGGAAAAGTAAGGCACTCTTCTTATTGAAAAAGCATAGAGGAAGGCATCGCGGAAAGGGATGCCTTTCTTTTTTTGACTTCTTGAGCGATTGTTATTGCATAGCGAAAAGCCACATAGGCCTATTGGCTACCCAAGAACGTACGAAAAGCGCTTCCCCATTGGTTATTGTTCAAGTCATTTGGCTGGCCTTCTTCATTGAGCAAAGCATTCTGATCGGCTGCTTCTTTCTTCCATAAACAAGCCATGGTGCTAACGCCTTCTTGTAGCGCTGCATCGAGAAAAGCTTGGGGTTCCATGAGTTCTGCAACATTCCTTACCCCGATTTCACCGATAAGAAAGGGGATTCCTTGATTCTGCAACCGCTCAAACCGTTGAGCAATCTGGTCATAATCAGCGTTATTCAACCATTTTTCATAGGCATGCAGGTCGAAAAGAAGGTTGTCGAAACGACTCAATAATTCTTTTCCATGGGTGAGCACAGCATCTTCCGACTGACCCTGTTCATTACCCGGAACAACTAGGATGTTGTTAAATCCCTTGATCGTTCTGAGGTTTTCGATCATTTCGATCATGTCCTCTCGCCAACGGGCGTGTGAATAATTATTGGCGTTGTTCCAATGATAGGGTTCATTCCATAGTTCGAGCCAGACGTCATCTTGCCCGGCAAAATAGCTAGCGATCTGAGTCATTTTGATCAAATAGTCGTTGTAGAAGACTTGATCTGTGGGATTGAGACCAGTGAAGAGGACTTGTTCTCCCTGGTTGTCTACCCATCCGAAAGGGCAGAGGATGGTCACCATTCCCGCCGCTCGGTTTCGTGCTACGATCTCTTTAAGTGGATGTAACCAGCTACCATCAGCACCTTGCAATGGGGATCCTTCGATGGGCTGCTCTCTTAGGTTTCCAATGAATTCACGCACAATGGTCACTTGCCAGCTTTGCATCAGACCCAACTCCTCTAAACCAAAAGTATGCAAGGCATTGACGCCATTCAGTGTGATGGGCTCGCCATTAAAAAGGATTGATCCTTTTTCAATTGCATAACCTTGTTGAACAACTCGCTCACTGTCATCAGACTGACAGGCGGAAAGAAGAACAAAAGGGATGACAAGTAAGCGGAGGAGTGTTTTTTTCATCGGATACAGCTACAATACAATTGTGATCCTGTTCTCCCTAATCAAAAACAGGTTAATCTCGGCGCTCTGATTATTTCAAAATGATCTTTCCGCCCTCCTTGGTCTTCTTCACCAACGAATAGTAGGAGTAAAATCGAGATCTTGTTGGTCAAGAAGATCAACAAGGGCAGGATTATGATTTGGTCACAACGTCTCGTGCGATCTGGTCTTAGCGAGACGCTAAGACGAGTTGAGAGCTAAGCAATAACTACTTTTCGTATTCGATCTTTTGAATCTTCCAGGTAAAGGTAGCGGCGGGCGTCGTCACCTCTGCCGCTTCACCAACGGTTTTATTGAGCAATGCCTGTGCAATAGGAGAGTCGATAGAGATGTAGTCCTTATTGCCAATGAGTTCTTCATAGCCCACAATGCGAAGTCTTTTTTTCAAGCCTCTGTTGTTTTCAATTTCTATCCAGGCCCCAAACATGACTTTGCCTTCTTGATGGGGGTGGTATTGAACCATTTTAAAGTTGTCGATGCACCTGCGCAGATAGAGCAGCCGGCTGTCGATCTCTCGTAGACGTTTTTTGTTGTAGTGGTAATCGGCATTCTCTGAGCGATCTCCGAGACTAGCCGCCCACGAAACTTTTCTCGTGACCTCGGGACGTTCAACACGCCATAAATGATCAAGCTCTTCCTTTAGCTTTTCCATTCCCTCTGGGGTGATCATTGGAGTTCTCATAGCTTTTGACCAATTGATACTAGTGATGCATTCGGCATTGGGAGAATGTAATCAATACCTCCAACTCTTTAGGTCTGCGCCTTTAGGAGCAACTTTGGCTACTTTTTCCACATATTTTTGGATGAACATCTGGTGATAGCGCAACCTGCTGATGTGGTTGCCATTGTCAGGATCGCCATTCCAGCAATGCTCAGCGCGGTCTCCATAGGCTACCTCACCATTGTAATAGGGGTCAGAGGTTTCTTCCAGCATCTCTTCTGCCAAATAGACCGCATTATTGAGGTAGTAATTATCCATATCGCCACAATACAGATGAATCTTGTTCTTCCAATCCTTACCATGTTTGTCCCAATCTCTTTTTAGTATATAGGATAGGTCATAATTCTCTTTCCAATAGGCGGCTACTTCTTTGTCTATCTCACCAGTGAGTGGGTCCCAGATTCTTTTAGGGTAGCCTTCGTCGTCCAAGGGGGAGTAGGTGGCTTCCCAAATATCCCATTGCTGCCCTGATCGACCTTTCGAGCCTAACACCAACTCTCGATAGTTCATGTCTCGTAAAGTCGCATCCACATTACCCAAATAATCCCTGTGTCCAGCTACGAGTGTTTTCCTGAAGGTGCCTTCATGGTAATAAGCATTCTCATCTTCGTAAATGTTGACCAATGTATAAGCCCTGAAATCAATTGGGTCAGGACATGCGGCGAAGCACATGCCGTACTCCTTTGGGTATTTGACTTGTACGGCCAATGATTCCCATCCACCCGTACTTCCACCGTAGACAAAACGCGACCAGCCTTCACCAATCCCTCTAAATTGTTCCTCGATGTAAGGGATCAGCTCGTAGGTAATGGCATCGCCGTATGGACCTTGCGCTGCACTATTGACTGCGTAGGAGTCGTCGTAATAGGGTGTAGGGTGCTGTATTTTGATCGCAATGACTCTCGGGAAATCAGGTCCAGTCCAGGTTTTGTAGAAGTCGTATGCCTCCTGTTCGACAATGATGTTGTAGCCGTCGACTCCAAATCGCTCGCTGTAAACAGGTTCCAAATCCGGGTCCGGTGGGCTGGTGCTAAAACCACCAAAATCGCTTGGGAAGTGCCCGTGCATAATGGCCAAGGGATACTTGACATTTGGATGGGTGTCCCAGCCTTCAGGCAATAGCACATGCGCTCCTAAGTACATGTCTCGTCCCCAAAATTCACTAAGTAACTCACTTCTTATCTTGATATGTTTGATGTATTTGGTGTCCTCTGGTTCAGCAATTGGAGGAATTTTCTGATCCAATGTGACGCGTAAATTAGGGAGCTGCCCTTGCTTGATCGTGATCTTTTGAGGGGTAGAATAGAGGTTGCCGGGTGCTCGATTCCATTGCTGCCCTTCGCCTCTGTCCATGGGAAGTTTGACTACATGGCCATCTGCGCGATTGAAGGTTTCGTATTTATGAAAAACGACCTGGAGCGTGTATTCGCCTGATGGCAGGTCTTCAAAACGCTGAACTGGATATCCGAATGATTCCTTATCAAATTGTACAGCTTCGTTGGGTTGCCAATTCTCAATATCCATACCGAAACCTTGACCAGTTTTGGCATCATCTTTTAGCATAAACCGAGGTTCCGTACCTTCCTGGTCTGAGATCAATACGATCAATCTGCCATCCAGCGCTTCTTCATAATGTTCTGATGGGAAGAGCACTTGGAGCGGTGCTGAATTCTGAGCGTTCGTACAAGCGAAAATGGTGCTTAGAAGAACAAGTAAGAGTAAAAATGCTTGATGACTTAGGGTATGTGATCTGTTGGACATAGCGATGAGTTAAAAAATGCGTGCATACAATATAAAACAATCCCTGTAAAAAGAATAGACAAGCCACTATCTGCTAAACAAATCACATGAATGAGGCACAGAGCCAACTCACAACTTACACCTCACAACTCGCGCCTCGCACCTCGCACCTCACACCTCGTAACTCATAACTCACACCTCGCAACTCATAACTTAGTATCCAGCCGCCTGTCCGTCTTTGCGTGACTCCGAAGCTCCAGTAAATACTTTCCGCATGAGGTCGACCATAATGGCCTGATAGCCACCATAGATGCCTACTCCTGTGCCAATACGATGTCCCATCTTTCTCAGTTCGCGCACCGTTTTGTAGTCGAAGCCACTTTCGAGATTAAGCGTACCGCCATTGGTCATGCGCGATCCTGTAGGTTGTGAACTGCCCATATGGCGCATGCGTGGGGCATCACCAGCTTCTTGTAAGTTCATGCCGAAATCAATCAGGTTGACGACGATCTGCGCATGTCCCTGAGGTTGCACAGCACCACCCATTAAACCAAAGCTCACCCATGGTTGACCATCTTTGGTAATGAAGGCAGGGATGATGGTGTGGAATGGTCTTTTCCCCGGCGCGTAGGCGTTGGCATGATTGGCGTCTTGCACATTGAACATCTGACCACGGTTTTGCAAAACAAATCCCAGACCGTCTGGTACCATTCCAGAGGCAAATTCATAATAGATACTTTGGATCAAAGAGACCATATTGCCGTCCTTATCCGCCACAGTCAAATAGGTGGTATTGCCCGTTTCAATTTCCAAATCACCGGCAGGGTAGGTGCTGGCTGCTTGATTGGGATCGATCAATGCTCTGCGCTCAGCAGCGTACTCTTTTGAGATCAACTCGTCCACAGGGAGTTTGCTGAATGCGGGGTCAGCGTAGAATTTGGCACGGTCTTCATACGCCAATTTCTTTGCTTCTGTCAATACATGTAAGTATTCAGGACTTCCAAAGCCCATGCTTCTGATGTCATAGCCTTCAAGGATGTTCAGCATCTGCAAGGCTGCGGTACCTTGGCCGTTAGGGGGGAGTTCCCAAACATCATACCCTCTGTAATTCGTGCTGATCGGTTCTACCCATTCGCCTTCATGGGCTGCGAGATCTTCATAAGAAAGAAAGCCCCCATTCCTTTTCATATAGGCATCTATGGTACGGGCGATATCTCCTTTATAGAAAGCATGTCGACCTTCTTTGGCAATCAACTCATAAGTAGTGGCAAGGTCTTGGTTCACAAATACTTCTCCTTTTTGCGGAGGTCGTCCATTGGGCAGGTAGGTTTCGGCAAAGCCGGGAAAGTCTACTTTGTTTTCATAATTGGTGGCCATCTCGTAGGCGATCACCTCCGATACCGGGAAGCCTTCTTTTCCATATTTTATGGCAGGAGCGAGAATGTCCGTCATGGGAAGTTTACCGAATTTCTCATGCATCATGAACCAGCCATCTACGGTTCCGGGAACAGAAACGGGAAGGGGACCAAACAATGGTATACCATTCATTCCTTTTTCTTTGAAGTAGTCGAGGGTGAGGGACATGGGTGATCTCCCACTACCATTGAATCCATAAAGTTTTTCTGTTTTGGCATCCCACACAATCGCGAAGATGTCGCCGCCAATGCCACAGCTCGCAGGCTCTACCAGGCCCAATACGGCATTTGCAGCGATGGCGGCATCCATTGCTGTTCCACCTTGCTGTAAGATCCTGAGGGCCGCTTGTGTCGCTAAGGGTTGACTTGTTGCGGCCATGCCGTTCTTGCCCAGCACCTCAGAACGGGTGGTGAAGGACTCACCTGTCAAGCGATCTTGCGCGTAATGAGTGAAAGTGATCGATAAAAAACACAATAGAGTGAGGAGCTTCTTCATGACGATTTTCTTTATGACCTGAAACTACACAGGAGGGAAGCTTGTTCGAATGGGTTTTCTATTAGCGGGAATGCGAAGTGATGGAAAGTGGAACGTTTTTACAATGGCCTTCTTTAGTCATTTTTTACTTTTGCTTTACCCTCCAATAATACCAATTGGATCCTTCCATTCCCGTAGGTTCCGACAATGTACTTGTATTCGTTCTCATTGACATATTCCCATTTGTCACAGATTGTCTGTCCTTCATAGGTGTAAATGTATAGCAGGTCTTTGCCTTCAATCGTTATTTCTCCCTCGGTAAAACCGCCAAATACATCGTATTCGTAGAATTTTAGTTTTTGAGCTTCAGCATCATAGCGTCGTATGCCATGGTTGCGGTCTCCCCATTGGGTTTGCCCTTCATTGATATAGCCTTTCGACTCAGCAATGATCAGGTTACCTTCTAAAGCCTTTCGGAATGTGGTTTCCTGTTTAAAATCCATTGCATTTCCCCATTTCCCTTCTATTTGCCACGTTTTATTGAGGAATGGATCAAATGCTTTGAGTTGGTCTTCTTGTGTCAGTGTAGCAACGTGCAAGAAAAGCAGAATGAAGCTTACAGCGAATCGAGCCATTTCGGTTGTTGTTTAATGATGAGAGATTGAATAGGGCAGTCGTCGTCATGAGCGCCTTTGAGATAGCTCGTCGCCATTAAGAATTCCTTGGTGGTTTCCTTCCCCATGAATTTGAAGTTCTTTTTGAAGAGTTTGACCCAATCGACGATGGGTAAGGGATGATAAGCATCGAGCCATGCCATAAAACTACCATGAGAAGTTTGCAGCTCCTGAATCCTTTGCGCATTCGCGATAGCAGCAAGCACCTTTGCTCTCATTCGAATGATGCCTGGATTGAGCAGCATTTCATCGACCATGGAGTCGTCAAATTGAGCCACTGTTGCAACGTCAAAATCTGCGTAAGCTTCGCGTATGGTGTCTTTTTTCTTTAAGACAATGTCCCAGGATAAACCGGCTTGATTCATTTCCATGAGCATCTTGCCGAACAATTCATTATCGTCTTTAGGGGGGAATCCATAGCTTTCATCGTGGTAAGTGCGATGCAGCAAAGGAAGGGAATTCGTTCTAACCGCTGTGCAATAGGAGCTCATGTCAATAAAACCAGGCCAATGTGGAAATATACCAAGCTGTTAAAAGAATGGGCCAAAAAAGTAGTTTCATCCGTAGGTTATCGTGCTTGAAAAATCGAGCCTTTGATCCACGTAAAAAGGAGGCTGTTAAAATGGTTTGTAAAACGATAACGCCATAGATACAGAAGTAATAGAGTTCGATGTAGGTGATTTCAGGTGTTTGGGTTCTACTTCGTTCATTCACTTGCGAAACAATCAAAATGAATAAAAAGCCAGCCGCACTTTGTACGACATTCATAACGGTCATACCCGAGTTGTGTTCTTCCTTACGCGAGGAGATGTAAAGTACCAAAAACATGATTAATGCGACGACCATGATGGGAATAATATTGGCGATGATCGGGCTTACAAATAGGCGTTTGATGACTACCGTATAAACAAGATTTGGCCGCGGGCCAATAGGAAGTCCTGAGCCGAAATTTGTTCTTGAGCCAAATTCTTCAAAACTGAAAAATGTCGATACCGTTTTAAATGCGGGAGTATTCAAGTCGCCTTTGAGTCCGGGTTTTGCCGACGGATTTAATACGTCGTAACTTTCTAGGTCAGGTACAAACAGAATGTTTTTGCTGGGGTCTGGATAAATGAAGGACACATTCAATTGATTCTCCTCAAAAGGGAATTGTTCATAGGAGAAGTCTTCTTCTAAGGTTACTCTGAAGTTAAATTCTACCAGTAAATGGTCGCCTTTATCGACTTCATAGGTTTTTGTAATGATGATGGGTCTAATGTCAATTGCTGAACCATTATTGATATAGATATCTACTGGAGCCTCTTTAATGAGTTCCTTTGGATACTTGAGCCAAAGTTTACCATTCAAGCTTCCTTCAAATGATGTTTTGATCTCAAAGGATTCTATGTAGACACCTAGAGGCACTGTGGTGTATTTGCTTCTGGAAGTGCTCAATTCCTCTTCGTTGAAACTTTCTACGTACTTTTTGATAACGGATGGGTTGACCAATCGTTCATTATCACTTTCTAAAAGGGAAAAGTCTGTTACTAAATTGAGGTGACAGATCAGTACAATATTGCCTACCATTACCAATGAAAAACCCGTTGAGGCAATCCATAACTTTTTCTTATTGACCTGTTTCATTCTCAAAATGAGCAGGAGAATTAGGGTAGCAGCTAAGCCGAGCACAAGTCCCAATTGGATAGTTTTTTTACGAAGGAAGTCCGAGTTTCCTAATAGGTCTGCCTCCGCCAACACCATGATGCATTTCCATCCGGTTTGCTTAGAAGTGCTAAAAAAGAATAACGACTCATTGAATGTGTAGGAACTAACGTATTTGGTTACCCCCTCGGTGTTGTTCTTGTACGTGCTGGCGACCTGACTGCTGCGGTTTCCAGCGGGTTCATATAGGCTCAGCAACAGATTCTCTTTATTGGGGTGAGACATAATTATGCCTTTTTCATCCGCTAGAAATCCGTAGCCTGATTCCCCTAGGGTTAGCCCCTGGACAAGATTGGTCACGGTATTCAGGGCAATAGAGAAATCTAATACACCTACATTTTCACCTTTAACTTTTATTGGAAGGGTATAGTCGATCACCATTTCATCGGCTCCCTGGGCATAATAAGGCTGAGACCATTTTCCTTTTTCAGATAAAATTCCTTCCGTATACCATTTGGCCGAAGCTAAGGCCGTATCGGTATAATCATACACTTCCTCGATAAAGATGACGGTGTCTCGGGCATTGTCATAAAATGGAGCGAAACGCTCCTTTCCATTAAAAAAACCAGGCTTGAAAGCGGCTGTGACACCAAAGATATACCGATAATCTGTTCGTATAGATCTTAAATTGTTGATGAGGTCCTTGTCGGTATTGAATGCAATTATTTGTCGTTTCGCAAGTTCTGCCCGTTGAACAAAAGTTGAAACTAGGCTATCAATCTCTTTGGTAAGTGTATTCACTGCCTCCGTTCCTATGCTGATGCTCGTCTCGTCTCTCTTTATCTCAAACCTCTTGTATTCGAAGAAAAAGTAAGCACTTAGCACCAAGGATGTGCACAGCAACGTAATGATGGTTTTTTTGTACGGCATTTCAATAATTACCTCTGAATATAAAAAAAAAGCCTCTACCCTTAATTCAGGGAGAGGCTTTTATTTGTACTGTTTTTATGAAGTTTAGGCCATTGCGCCGTCTAACTTATTGGTTAAAACATTTTTTGGAACCGCACCGATCACTTGATCAACTACTTCGCCACCTTTAAAGACCAATAAAGCGGGGATGGAACGAATACCGTACTTCACAGACAATTCTTGATTGGCATCAACATCTACTTTTCCAACCACTGCTTTGCCATCGTACTCGCCGGCAATTTCTTCAACAACAGGGCCTACCATTCGACACGGACCACACCAGGCTGCCCAAAAATCCACCAATACGGGTTTATCTGAATTTAATACTACTTCCTCGAAGTTACTCTCATTGATCTCTACTGCATTCGCCATTTTACTGATATAAGGTTAAGTTTTAGATTCTTACTGAAAATTAAGACAACAAAACTACTTAAAAAGTTCATTATTTTTTCGTTGTTCCTGTCAGTTAGACTGTCATTAATTGAGCATGGTCAGTCAACGCTTGTAGTTCCTTGATCAATTCATTGTTCGGTTCCACCTTGACTCGCCTTGACATCAAATCAACGCTTAAGTTTTCTCCCTTGTCAAACAATTGGATCTTTAAGTCTGTGTTGCCTTCATGCGTTTTCATGAGCTGCTCTAGTTTTTCGATCATTTCTTGATCCACTAGTTTCGCATTGATCCTAACTAAAATGCCTTTGCCTAGTTTTTCACGGAGTTCGCTCAAAAGTGAAATACTAGCCACTTGAAGCTCCCAATCTTCTGGACTAGGCGTCAATTTGGGATTTTCATTGATCTCCTTTTTCTTTCTCCAGTTCAATTCCACTTTACCTCTAATGAACAAGAACTCACCTGGACGCAAATAGGCAGCAAAATTCATGCATTTTTCACCGAGCAGGAAGAGGTCAGTAGTGGCGTGATAATCTTCAATGCTCAGGACAGCGAAAGGTTTTCCATTTTTCGTTTGACCATTGCGAACTCCATTCACAATGCCACCAATAGCGATCTCCTGATTGGGAAAGCGGTTGATCTCTGAGATGGGTTTGCAAAAGCTTTCGATCTCGATATTGAACTGATCCAAGGGGTGGCCTGAGATGTAAAAGCCAACGATCTCCTTTTCTAGTTTCAGCTTTTCCATTTGCGTAAAGGGTTCCATGTCTGGCACCTTAGGCAGGGGAGTGGCCACAGCGCTGTCACCACCAAACAAGGAAACCTGAGCGGCATCCTTTTCGGCTTGTTTGGAATTGGCATACCGAATGACCTTCTCGATCAAACTTTGCTCTCCCTCGGGCGCATAGAGGTACTGTTTGCGGTGGTAGGAATCAAAACAGTCGAAACCACCGGCTTGTGCCAAAGATTCAAAGTTCTTTTTATTGACTGCTCTCAAATTGACTCGCTCGGCAAATTCAAAGATGTTTTGGTACAGCCCGTTCTCTTTCCGTTCCGCAATGATGGCTTCAATTGCCGCTTCACCGACTCCTTTGATGGCACCCATTCCAAAACGGATTTCACCTTGTAGATTCACCGTGAACTTATAGTTGGATTCGTTGACATCGGGCCCTAGTACCGGGACGCCCATGCGCTTACATTCTTCCATGAAAAACGTCACTTGCTTGATGTCGTTCATGTTGTTGCTCAATACAGAAGCCATGTATTCAGCAGGATAATGGGCCTTTAAATATGCGGTCTGAAAGGCAATGTAGGCATAGCAGGTAGAATGTGATTTGTTGAAAGCATAGGAGGCAAATGCTTCCCAGTCTCGCCAGATCTTGTTTAGTTTTTCTTCATCATGTCCTTTCGCCTTGGCTTGTTCAATGAACTGAGGTTTCATTTTGTCCAGTACATCGCGTTTCTTTTTCCCCATGGCTTTTCGCAGCACATCTGCTTCGCCTTTGGTAAAGTCTGCCAACTTTTGAGAGAGCAACATGACCTGCTCTTGGTAAACTGTGATGCCATAGGTCTCTGCCAGGTACTCTTCCATCACCGGCAAGTCATAGGTAATGGGCTCATCTCCATGTTTTCGTTTAATGAAGGATGGGATGTACTCAAGAGGGCCCGGCCTATACAGTGCGTTCATGGCTATGAGGTCGGCAAACTCCGTGGGCTTTAATTCTTTCATGTACTTTTGCATCCCTGCAGATTCGTACTGAAAGATTCCGACGGTTTCTCCTCGCTGGAAAAGCTCATAAGTCTTTTTATCATCGAGTGGGAAATCATCGGGGACCAAGTCAACATCATGCCGTTCTTTCACATTTTTGACGGCATCTTTGATCAGAGTAAGGGTCTTTAAGCCAAGAAAGTCCATCTTCAACAAGCCGGCGTCTTCCACCACGGCGTTGTCGAATTGTGTACACCACATGTCGGAATCCTTTGCTAAAGCAACGGGTGCAAAATTGGTGATGTCGTCCGGAGTTATGATCACGCCACAAGCATGGATGCCGGTGTTTCGAACAGATCCTTCCAAAACGCGGGCTTGATTGACCGTTTTCGCTTCTAGCGTATTTCCCTCAGCCACTTTCTTCAATTCTTGGGCCAATACGATCTGTTCTGAGCGCAGTTTGTTTTTTAGTTCCTTGTCTGAAAGACTGAATAGCGCTGCTAATTTGATGTCGGGCACCAGTTTGGCTACTCGATCGGCATCGGGTAAGGGGAGCTCTAAAACTCTGGCGGTATCTCTTATCGATGACTTTGCAGCCATGGTGCCATAGGTGATGATCTGGGCGACCTGATTCTTGCCATATTTGTCGATCACATAATCGATTACCTTTTGGCGGCCCTCGTCATCAAAATCAATGTCAATATCTGGTAACGACACCCGGTCAGGGTTCAAGAAACGCTCAAAAAGGAGGTCGTACTTGATAGGGTCGACGTTGGTAATGCCAATGCAATAGGCCACAGCACTACCCGCTGCTGAGCCACGCCCTGGTCCCACGGAAACGCCCATTTCAGTGGCTTTATTGGTGAAATCTTGTACAATTAAGAAATAGCCCGGATAACCTGTTCGTTCAATGGTTTCCAGTTCAAAGTCGAGCCGTTCCTTGACCTCATCAGTGATTTCTCCATAGCGTTTTTCCGCTCCCTGATAAGTTAAATGCCGGAGGTAGGCGTTTTCACCTCGTTTGCCACCGTCTGCTTCATCTTCAGGATGTATAAATTCTTCGGGAATGTCATATTTAGGGAGAAGAACATCTCTTGCTAATTCATACTCTTCGACCTTGTCGACAACCTCATTGGTGTTGCTGATCGCTTCAGGGATATCTGAAAAGAGCTTTTTCATCTCTTCAGGGGACTTGACGTAGAATTCGTCATTCGGGAATCCGTAGCGAAATTCTCGTCCTCTTTTGCCAATGTATTTTTTCGGTTTGTTTACAGATTCGGCATCCTTCACACAGAGCAATACATCGTGAGCGGTTGCTTGCTCTTTTCTGGTGTAATAGGTGTTGTTGGCAGCAATGGGTTTGACCTCGTACTTTTTGGCGTACTGAAGTAGGATCTCGTTCACATGATTCTCTTCTGGAATTTGGTGACGGTTTAGTTCTACATAAAAGTCCTCTCCGAAGTGTTCCTTCCACCAGACGAAGGCTTCTTCTGCCTGGGTCTCCCCAACGTTCAAGATCTTGTAAGGAACCTCACCCCATAGGCCCCCGGTAGTGACCATTAGGTTCTCCTTGTATTTCAGTAAGTCGTTCTTATCAATACGAGGAACATAATAGAAACCGTCCGTATAGGCGATCGATGAAAGTTTGACGAGGTTGTGATACCCTGCACGATTCTTAGCGAGAATGACGGTTTGAAAACCATTGTCCTGAGTTTTCTTATTGCTTCGGTCGGCGCAAATATTGAATTCACAACCAACGATCGGTTTGATACCGGCTGCCAGGGCGGCACGCACAAACTGAAACGCAGCCATCATGTTGCCGTGGTCGGTCAACGCAATGGCTGGCATCCCCATCTCTTTGGCGGCACTTACCAGATTATTCACCTCTGATACGGCTTGGAGTATAGAGAATTGTGAATGCACATGGAGATGTGAAAAGGAAACATCTTCGAGATCTTCAAGGCCTTCCTTGTCAATTTTGCCAGTATCTGCTGCTGCTTTGAGTTCCTCAGCTTTGGCAAAATTAGCCTCATCAAGCTCTGGAGCCTCATAACGGATGTCGACAATGGAGACGCCTGGTGCAGGAGGAATAACCGACTCCTTTAGGAGGCCGAAGAAACACTTGGCCGTAGCATCTACATCGTAAGCTGCATCGTGCGCCTCTTTAAACGAATGACCAAACAGCTTCACATGAAGTTCTGTCAGCGTGGGCCATTTGAATTGACCTCCTCTGCCTCCAGGGATGGCACAAAAGTCGGTGGCCACTAATTTGGTGTCCAATTGAGGAAGTGGCTCCAACGCGTTTTCTAAATCCACGCGCAAGTACTCACATCCGATAATGTTGTAGTCGAACTCAATGTTATGTCCGATGCCATGCTGTGCTTTGCCAACGACTTCTCTGAAGAGCCCTAAAGCCTCCTTTAATTCGATTCCTTCCTCTTGCGCCCTTTCGGTTGTGATCCCGTGGATCTGGACCGAATTGTAGGGTATGGTAAAACCATCGGGCTTGACGATCAGGTTATTTGCCTCGAGAAGGTTCCCTTTCTCATCATGCAGCTGCCAGGCCAGTTGTACGAGCCTCGGCCAGTTATCAAAATCAGTTAAAGGCGCATTGTAATTACCCGGTAAACCTGTGGTTTCGGTGTCAAAGATCAGATACATAAAGACTTAGTTCGATGAGATGAAATTCAATTCACATCCTTGAACTAAAGTACGTATTTGCACCTAAACAGGGAAGCTTAATTGCGCTAAATCAAAAAGACCCTGGCCAGAAAAACGCCAGCGAAAAGTACGGCTAAACCAAAAAGGGTAAAGAAGAAGAACAGATTGACTCTTCGTTGTTTTTGATCGGCATGATTAACGATCATTTCCGATCGCTCAATGACCGAGTTGAGGCGTCGCGAATTGTTTTCATGCGGGCCCGTGATGGATGTTGTGGAATGTCTGAAGGAGTAATTCCCCTCAGGCTCATCATCTAAAGATGATTCAGTTTGTTGTAATGGTTGAAAAGTTGACATATAGGGTTAAACTATGTCCATAGGTCGATGTAGGGTAAATTATGACTAACGGTGCTGGGAACTTTTAAATGAGACCAGAAGAGGTCTGTTAAAAAGTGAGCGAGCGCGAAGAGTAAGCTGTCCCGAAAGAAATGAAAGTGCTGGCAAGGCTTAATTGAGCAGAAGCTTATCTATTAAGGCAATGTTCCTTTTTTCGATATCGGTTAATTTTTCGCTGACCTCACCAATGGGGGTGTACCAACTCTGTTCTTCGAAGTATTCTTGAATGCGCTTCGACTCAAAGATCTGCCCATAAGAGGCTAAGATCTCGTTTTTGATATCTTGCAACTCACTTCTGCTATATTCCGAGAGATCTTCTTCCACTAGTAGTTCCATCGAGGCAAAACCATATTCCCGATCTTCATGAGAGGTCTTAGGAGCGCTCAGCTCCATCAGGAAGCCATCCGATTGAATTTCGAAATACTGGAAGTACAGCAGCAACTCAGTTTCGGCATTGTCCAATGTAGCCGAAGTGTCGCCACGGTCGATCACCGTTTCTTCCTCTCTTTGTATGATAACTATGTTGCCCATCAAAGAACCTTCGCTTGTGGTATGACGTTGGGCTTCAAGATCGATCTCACAAAGGTCAGTGGTTTGAGCAAAATCGATCATAAGTCCGGTGGGATCGAGGGTCACGAAATAGCCAATTTGACAATCTTTTTCGTTCTCAAAACCAAGCAAAAGGCCATAGTAATTGGCGGTTCAGTAGTAGTAGAACAACTGCAGGTCATTTGAATCTTCCAGCTCTTCTATTGCGGTGATCTTAACGAAATCCTTGACCAATGAGGGAATTAAGGTGTTTTCTTTTTCAATGCTATTGATCAAGCGTTTAAAAGCCTCGGTCTGTCCATAGCTAGTGGAAAAACACAAACAGACAAAGAGGAGAGTGGATAAGAATTTTGCCATCTATTTTTTGGTTGAAACAAAAGATAGACAAAGCTACATCGTCTATGAAATAAAACTAGTGAGTTTCGAAAACCATTTCCGGTTCTTCCACATCCACGGTTCCGCGCTCATTGATGCGGCTGAGGAGGACATGCTTACATTCATTGATCAACAAAGGATCGTATTTAGCCGATACTCTTACGTAGTTCTCTGTAAAGCCATGCATCATCCCATCTTCCACATCGTCTTCGAAAAGCACTTCATGGGTGCTGCCTATCTGCGATTCATAAAAGGCTCTTTTCTTTTTGTCTGAGAGAATTCGGAGCATTTTGGAACGACGTGTGCGTTCTTTTTTCGGAACGACTTCCGCCATGTCAGCCGCTGTCGTGTTCGCTCTTTCCGAATAAGTGAAAACATGCAAATAAGACACGGGCAACCCATTGATGAAATTATAGGTATCCAAGAAGTCCTCCTTGGTTTCACCGGGAAAACCAACGATCACGTCAACGCCAATAGCCGCTTGCGGCATCAGCTGCTTGATTTTATTTACCCGGTCCTCGTAGAGTTCTCTAAGGTAACGTCGCCTCATGGCCCTCAAGGTTTTGTTATTTCCAGATTGCAAGGGAATGTGGAAATGCGGGACAAAACGCGCTGACGTACTCACAAATTCAATGATCTCATTCGTCAAAAGATTCGGTTCGCAAGATGAGATCCTGAACCTGTCAATTCCCTCTACCTTATCTAAGGCTTTCACGAGGTCGACAAAGCGCTCCTTTCTTTTGCCTTCTTGGATACCGAAATCGCCGATATTCACACCAGTCAATACTACTTCCTTTTGCTCAGTAGCGGCGATCTCTTCAGCTGACTTTATGATGTTTGCGATACTATCGCTTCTGCTTTTGCCTCGGGCTAGGGGAATAGTGCAAAATGCGCAATGGTAATTACAGCCATCTTGAACCTTTAGAAAGGTACGCGTCCGATCGTTGATGGAGTATGCATTAACAAAGGAATTGGCCTCACTCACTTCTGAAGCCATCACATGCGTTTGCGCTGGTTTTTTGAAGTCATCGATGAGGTCGAGTAGCCTAAATTTTTCGGCGGCTCCAAGTACGGCATCTACACCGGGTATTTCTGAGATCTCTTTTGGTTTCAACTGGGCATAACAGCCAATGATGGCAACAAAGCCATTAGGGTTGATCTTTTGGGCCTCCCGAACAATTTTACGACACTTTTTATCTGCGTTATCGGTAACACTACAGGTATTGATGAGAAAAATATCAGGACGCTCAGAGAAGTCCACCTTCTGGTAGCCTTTCTCTTCAAATTGACGTGAGATGGTGGAGGTCTCGGAGAAATTCAATTTGCAACCCAACGTGTAAAATGCTACCTTCTTCATTACTCAGTTGTGAGTCGGCAAAGATAAGTAAATCACTACCGCAAGTTCAATAAAACACCCATAACTCTTCCATTTTTGTGGTTTCCAGAAGTGTTTTGTTTCAAAATGACCTTCAAAAGGGTTGAAGAACGTAATTTCAATCGAATTCAATAAAAAAATAACCCTGATATAGGATGGATTACGTATTTATTCTACTTTTGACCTGTCTTTTAAACATTATTTCATAAAAATATGTCGAACCAACGTCAAAGAGCATTAAACATCGTACAGCAACGTACGACGGACAGAGTTTTTGCGCCAGCTGATAAGATTTCAGACTTCTTCGCAGACGATGTCTTTACCATCGATAAAATGAGAGCCACTTTGGCTCCGGAAACCTTTAAGAAAGTGCATTCTGCCATTCAAAAAGGTAAAAAGATCGATACGGAAGCAGCCAATGAGGTGGCATCAGCCGTTAAAACTTGGGCCATTTCTAAAGGAACCACCCACTACACGCACTGGTTTCAGCCGTTAACCGGTTCCACTGCAGAAAAACATGATTCATTTTTCGATGCCCATAAAGGAATCGAAGTATTCAAAGGTTCAGCTTTAATTCAGCAAGAGCCCGATGCTTCTTCTTTTCCAAATGGGGGCATTCGATCTACTTTCGAAGCCAGAGGATATACTGCATGGGACCCATCATCTCCCATCTTCATCTGGGGGAGAACACTTTGCATTCCTACCATCTTCGTTTCCTATACTGGTGAAGCCCTCGATTATAAAGCGCCTTTGTTGAAGGCTGTTGAGGCTGTCGATAAAGCAGCGACGAAAGTATGTCAGCTTTTCGATAGAAATGTGAACCGTGTCAGCGCTTCTTTAGGTTGCGAACAAGAATATTTTGTGATCGACCGTGCCTTGTATAACGCACGTCCTGACCTGGTGATGGCCGGCAGAACAGTTTTTGGTCATCATCCGGCAAGAGGTCAGCAGTTGGACGACCATTACTTTGGTTCTATTCCAAGCAGGGTCTACAACTTCATGAAGGATTTTGAGATCGAGTGTTTGAAATTAGGCATTCCTGTGATGACGCGACATAATGAAGTTGCGCCCGCACAATTTGAGGTTGCACCTGTTTTCGAAGACATTAATGTCGCAACGGATCACAATTCCTTGATGATGGATGTGATGAGCCGTGTAGCGGAGCGTCATGACCTGGCAGTCTTGTTCCATGAGAAGCCATTCGCTGGCTTGAATGGAAGTGGAAAGCACAATAACTGGTCGTTGATCACATCTACAGGGATCAACGTATTCCAGCCGAGCACTAGCGCTAGAGAGAATCTGCAGTTTTTGACCTTCTTGGTGAATACGATCATGGCTATTCATGACAATGCAGGGCTTCTTAGAGCAAGTATTGCGTCTGCAGGAAATGACCACAGATTGGGAGCCAATGAAGCGCCTCCAGCGATCATGTCGGTGTTCTTGGGTTCAGAACTTTCTGCAGTTCTTGATGAGCTTGAGAATAACGGGAACATTACCGTTGACAAGGGGGATAACATGTACATGAAATTAGGAATCGATAAGATTCCTCACATTATCCTTGACAACACGGATAGAAACAGAACATCTCCGTTTGCTTTTACGGGTAATAAATTTGAGTTCAGAGCAGTGGGTTCAGACCAAAATGTGGCAGAGCCAATGACTGTACTGAACTTGATCATGGCGAAGCAGTTAAAGCAATTCCATGCGACCGTCACTGACCGTGTGGCAAAAGGGGAGGACAAAAAACTTGCCATTGTCAATGTCTTGAGAGAATACATCAAAGCGTCGAAGCATGCGAGATTTGAAGGAGATGGATATTCTGCAGAGTGGGAAAAGGAAGCGGCCAAACGTGGTTTGCCAAATGTAAAGGATACGGCAAGAGCATTGGACGCTTACATAACGGATGAGGCGAAGAAAACCTTTGAAGAATTCAATGTGATGTCAGCCATCGAATTGGAGGCGAGAAATGAAATTCAGCTTGAGAATTACATTCTGAAGTTACAGATCGAAGCCAGGTTGATGAGCGAGATGGCCATGACACAAGTAATTCCTGCAGCCATCAAGTACCAAAACAAGTTGATCAACAATGCGAAAGGCTTAAAAGAGTTCGGATTAGCAGTCGATCATGTTTCTGCCGTATTGGATAAGGTGAATGGCTACATGGGCACCATCCAATCTGCTGTGGATGCCATGAATAAGGAGCGTGGCACTGTCAACAATATCGAAGATATTAGAGAGAGAGCCATTGCTTACTGCGATAACATCAAAGGGAAATACTTTGATAAGATCAGGGAAGCAGTAGATAAATTAGAGGTGATCCTTGATGATGAGGATTGGCCACTATTGAGATACCGTGAAATGTTGTTTTTAAGATAGTCTTTGAAAAAAGACAAAAGAGAACCACCCTTTGCCAGGGTGGTTTTTTTATGTTCTTTAGTCTGCTAGTTTATCTATTTTTTGCAGGATTTCGTCAGCTTCAGCCGTTTTACGATCACTGGCCGCTCTATCGGAATGAGATAATTTATAGGCTTCTTCGATCAGTTTTTTATATTGTTCTTGAAGCTTTTCTTTTTCGGATTTCTTTTTGAATAAACCAAACATGCGCTTTTTTCTAATCGAACAGTTCTGCAGCGCTCAATGTTTAAAAAATGGAAAGAGAATGCGGGAGCTTACTCGCGTTCTTCCTGTAATTCACCATTGATGTAGCGTTCTCGATCAATGATGTTGCCTGATCTGGAGAAGATCGACCATAGCCCTTCTTTTACCCCTTCTTTTAGTATTCCTTCGGTGAGTTTTCTTCCTCTTTCGTCATAAAAGACCCATTTACCTTCAGGGTATCCGTTTTCGTATTGGCCCTCTGAGAATTTCTTGCCATTCGGTCTATAGTTGATCAAAAGACCATTTCCATTCTTCAAGGTGCCATTTTGGATAACATTTCCTTCTTCGTCCGTATACGGGGTGATCTCGAGAAGTTTTCCTTCCGCCCAGGTTTCTTCTTTCATTACCGTTCCATTCTCATGGAAATATCCCCAAAGCCCGTCCTTATTGCCATTTTTAAATGCACCAATCGATTCAAGCTGACCTGTTCCATAATAAAAATACCATTGTCCAGATTCTTTGTCATTGTTGAATTCTCCTTCAGCGATAAGGTTACCTCTGTCGTTAAAATATTTCCAGATGTCGGTTTTAAAATTGGCTGCGTAAAGACCAAAGTGAGAGATCATTCCATTGTCATGAAAGAACTTCCAGATCCCTGTTTTGATACCTAAGTCGTAGATACCCTCCAAGGCTTTTGCTCCATTGGGGAAATACTCCACATATACACTGTCGGGGAGTCCCAGCCGGTAATGCGTAATGGAAGCAGTGTTGCCATCTTCGAAATAATCAAAGGCAGTTCCGACGGGTTCATCGTCTACATAAGTAATTTTAGAGGCGATCCTTCCGTTGAAATGAAAGGCTTTCCAATCTCCGGTTTTCTTTCCATTGTCATAAAACTCAATGGCAGCTGTATTACCGGGTGCATTGAAGTATTCCCAGCGACCGTCTCGATTGCCTTTTTTCATTTCACCCACTTCAATGGGGATTTCTACATAGAAGTCGTATTTGACCCATTTCCCATCGAGTAAACCGTCTTTATATGTCGTTTCAAGAAGCTTGGCTCCGAATTCATCATATTGCTCATAAGGGCCATTCAATTTGCCGTCCTCGTATCGAGCAGTAATGGCGCGCCGTCCATTGGGATGCATGGTCAGCCAGGTACCTGTTTTGTTTCCATTCTCGAATTCCCCATCGTCTAATGGACTTCCATCTTGGCGGTAGGAAGCCCAATCTCCATGCAGTAGCCCTGCTTCGAAGTTTGCATTCACTGCAATGTTGCGGTTTTTATGAAATAACACATAAGGTCCGTTGAGTGTGTCATTTAAAAAGAGCATCCTTGCTTTTTCGATCTTATTGACGAAGACGATCCATGCCCCTTCCTTTAGGCCCATTTTATATCTGCCTACCTGAACAAAGCTGCTGTCTTCGGTGTGGCTTGACCAAAGACCGTCACGAAGTCCATTCTTGAGTTGTCCCTCAGCTTCTAGTGAAGAATCATCCACTAAAGGGAAAATGAGCTCAAACTGTTCGTCTTGAGCCTTAAGGCTTATGGCAGTAATGAAGAAGAAAAGCGAAAAACGTAGTAAGCGTTTAAAGGGCATAAGTTTATTGCTGGTCACAAGACTTGAACAAATATTAAGCCAAGTCCTTCTTCTTAACGTGAGTTAAAACAAGAAGTTCATTGGATCACCAATCAATTAAAGCAGATGCCCACGTAAAGCCACTACCGAAGGCGGCAAGACAAACTGTCATCCCTTCTTTTAGCAGTCCTTTTTGATTGGCTTCGCTCAAGGCTATTGGTATCGATGCTGCTGTCGTGTTCCCATAGTGCATGATGTTGTTGTACACTTTGTCGTCCGGTAAGTTGAAGTGTTTTTGGACGAAATTACTAATGCGTAGGTTGGCTTGATGTGGAACCAAAAGGTCTATGTCGTCAACGGTACGGTCATTCTTGGCTAATGCTTCATTGATCACTTCTGCAAATCGACTCACGGCATGTTTGAAGACGGTATTGCCATTCATGGTCAAGTTGAAGGTCTTACCTTCTAATAATTCCTTGGATAAGCGGATCTTTCGGCTTGAGCCGGGGTCTTTTACATAAAGTTCTTCTGCATAGTCCCCATCGGCATGCAAGTGGGTGGAAAGAATGCCCTTTGGTTTATCCGTTGCTCTTAGGATCGCTGCACCAGCGCCATCAGCAAAAATCACAGAACTAGAGCGTCCTTCAGTCGACTTATCTAAAGCCGAGGATTGAATCTCCGCGCCGATGACTAAAATGGTTTTGTACGTTCCGGCTTTGATGTACTGCTCCGCTACAGAAAGCCCATAAATAAAGCCAGAACATGCATTCCGGATATCCAAGGCACCGATGCCTTGCAAACCCAGCTCGCGTTGCAATAAAACTCCTGACCCTGGGAAAAAGTAATCGGGAGTGATCGTTGCAAAAACAAT
Source organism: Roseivirga sp. YIW32 (assembly GCF_057219245.1). Classification (NCBI taxonomy): domain Bacteria; kingdom Pseudomonadati; phylum Bacteroidota; class Cytophagia; order Cytophagales; family Roseivirgaceae; genus Roseivirga; species Roseivirga sp. YIW32. Next base: position 711,850 of record NZ_JBXVVG010000001.1, read on the forward strand.
GAACTCAATTTCTTCCACGGCAATGTCTGCGTCCTTCAGCGCCATCTCTGTCGCTCTTTTTGACATGTTCGCCACTGTATCTTCACCAGGAGAAAACCAACGACGTTGCTCAATACCTGTCCGTTCAATGATCCACTCATTAGAAGTGTCCATTATTTTTTCCAGATCGGCATTGGTCACAATGTTTTCAGGTACATAATGGCCCAAGCCAATGATTTCCGCGTTCTTCATGCAATCGATTTAAATCCGTCACCAAATAAATAGGTTTATTTGGGTTTTCCGACGAAATACTCAGCTAACATGCGTATTTTTCTGATCAGTGACTGAATAGCTTCCAGAGTTTTCAAGATATTGGTCACCTCAACAAATAAAAGTAACCCTATTGAAATGCGTGCGTATGCAAAGGATGGAAAAGGCATGATGGTGTATTTGAAGTCTTTTAACGTATTGTTCTTGTTGTCCGGTTTGCTGAGCATAGCGGCTTGTGCCCCAAAGGAGGAAGGCCTGACTGCAGATGAGGTTATTCGTAAAGCAATAGAAACGCATGGTGGGGAGCGATATGACAACATGTTGCTCGAATTCGACTTTCGAAATCGTCACTTCAAGGTGAGGATTGAAGATGGAGCCTACGTTTATGAGCGTAGTTTTCAATCAGATGAAGGTTGGGTGCGTGACATTTATCAAAAAGACTCTTTTCAACGCATTGTGAATGAAAAGAGAATTCTGCTGAGTCAGGAGAACAAACAAAACTACCAGAACACGACCAATTCGGTGGTGTATTTTGCCTTACTGCCTTTTCATTTGGATGATCCAGTGATCAATCGACAATTGATGCGTTCTGTCAAAATTAAGGACAATCCCTACTACAAGGTGGAAGTCACTTTTGGTGAAGGAGGAGGAGAGAACTTTGAAAGCACCTACATCTATTGGATTCACCAGAAAAACTTTACTGTAGATTTCCTAGCCTATAGTTTCAACATCAATGGCGGAGGAGTGCGATTCAGAGAAGTCTCTGATGTACAGACGATAAAGGGTGTCCGATTCCAAAATTACCGCAACTACACCATCAATGAAGACTACCCGGCGCATGAATTAGATCGTGCCTTTGAAATGGGGAAACTAGACCTTGTTTCGGAGATCGAACTCGAAAACATTCAGGTCAACTTACTAAAGGATTAATTGAAAAGGGTCAAATTGCCGAATTGGTCTGCTGGAGGCACTTCTTTCCAAAGCTCTTCTTTGTTGAATTCAGGGTCCTTGAGCCGAGGGTTGATCGGATAGGAATGGAAGCGTTCAATTTCTTCGTTCTTAAGAAAATCGAGTAGACTGCCGTCTTGGGTGTCTGGGTTCAACCATTCAATTAATAGATTATCTGTTAAGATCACCGGAACTCGGTCAGCCACATTGGCCATTTTTCCAGTTGCGTTTGTCGTAATGATCATGAAGGTCGAGTGCATTTCATCTTCGTCCGACGTATACTCATTCCAAAGTCCAGCCATCGCAAAGGGTTCGTTTGCGGGAAGTGCAGTACGATAGGGGGTAAGTCCCTTTTTGGAGATGGTTTTCCATGAATAAAAACCATCGGCAAGAACCACGCAGCGTTTGGTTTTGAGGCTATTGCTCAAGGAGGCTTTATGAGGAATATCCGCTAATGGTGCATAAAGCAATTTATCACTAACCGCTTTATTCCGCGTAAAGTCTCCGATTATGCCCCAGTTGAATACGGTCAATTGATCTGGATGTTCACTGGTGATCACCGGAAGGGCTTGGGTAGGTTGTGCGTTGAAGTTGGGTTCGAATGCCTGGAGTTCGTCTAAGAAATACTTTTCTTTTAAAACTTCAGGTGATGTGGTAATGGAGTAGTTAGCAATCATTGGTCGTTGGTCAGTGAGGTTCAAGTTCGTTAAAAAACCAAACCATCCCAAATATGGTAATTTTTCAATAATCTGCTGCAATTCAACAGGTTGTTATTTCACTACTTGTTTAGACAATTTATTAAGTATTGCATTAGTTTGAATATCGTTTTAATCGGGCTATTTTTGGTCGAATAATTTTAGAAAAGCATGGCTGAAGTTGTAAAAATGCCCAAAATGAGTGACACCATGGAAGAAGGTGTGATCGCAGTATGGCATAAAAAAGTTGGAGATAAAGTAGAGTCAGGGGAATTGATGGCAGAGATCGAGACCGATAAGGCCACAATGGATTATGAATCCTATCACGAAGGCACGGTACTTTATCTGGGGGCTGAAGAAGGAGAAGCAGTAGCCGTTGACGGCGTTTTGGCTGTCGTAGGAGAAGAAGGAGAAGATTACCAGTCTCTACTCGGAGGTGCATCTGAACCAAGCAAATCAGCAGAACCAGCAGAAGAAAAAGAAGAAGAAACCACCACAGTTGCAGAAGAAGCTGTTGATACTTCATCCATCAATGCTGAGATTGTTCGTATGCCGAAAATGAGCGATACCATGGAAGAAGGGGTTATTGCGGCATGGCATAAAAAAGTGGGAGACACGGTAGAATCCGGTGAATTAATGGCCGAGGTAGAAACCGATAAAGCCACAATGGAATATGAATCCTACCATGATGGAACAGTGCTTTTCCTCGGTGCTGAAGAAGGCGAATCGGTCAAAGTAGATGGCATACTTGCCATCGTCGGTGAGGCCGGAGCAGATTATCAGGCCTTGATCAATGCGGAAGCGCAGGGTGGTAGTAAGCCTGAAAAGAAGGCGACAGCGACACAGGCAAAAGCCGAACCTCAGGAGGAAAAGACTTCGGCACCAGCAACGACTACTGCCGAGGTAAGCACATCAAATACTGGAAGTTCAGACGGTCGAATAAAAGCGTCGCCACTTGCTAAGAAATTAGCTTCAGAAAAAGGCATTGACATTGCACAAGTAAATGGTAGTGGAGAAGGAGGAAGGATCGTCAAGCGAGACATTGAAAACTTTGTACCGGCCGCTGCACCTGCTCAAGTGTCGACGGCCAATGTGGAAGCTCGCGCCGAAGCCGCCGCTATCGAATTGCCTCAAATCGTAGCCGAGGAAAGCTTCGAAGAGGTGAAAGTTTCGCAGATGCGCAAAACCATTGCCAAACGTCTGGCTGAGAGCAAATTTACCGCTCCTCATTTCTACTTGACCATGGAGATCAACATGGACAAGGCCATTGAAGCCAGAAAAAGCATGAATGAAGTGTCACCTGTAAAGATCTCTTTCAATGACATGGTGATCAAGGCCGTGGCAGCTGCTCTTAGAAAACATCCTAAGGTGAATTCTTCTTGGCTAGGCGATCGTATCCGATTGAACAAGCACATTCACATTGGTGTCGCGGTGGCTGTTGAAGAGGGTCTTTTAGTACCTGTGGTTAGATTTGCAGATAACAAGACCTTATCTCACATTTCAGCCGAGGTAAAGGACTTAGGAAATAAAGCAAAAAATAAAGAATTACAGCCTCAAGATTGGGAAGGCAATACCTTCACCATCTCCAACTTGGGTATGTTTGGTATCGAAAAATTTACGGCCATCGTCAATCCACCAGATTCTTGTATACTTGCCGTTGGGGGCATCAAGCAAACGGCCGTGGTGAAAGACGGTCAGTTGGCTGTCGGCAATGTGATGAAGGTGACCATGTCTTGCGACCATAGGGTAGTGGATGGTGCGATCGGCAGTGCTTTCCTACAAACCTTCAAGCAGTACTTAGAAGATCCAATACGGATCCTTGTTTAACCAAAATTCAAAAGTCCCGTTCATTAATGGGACTTTCTTTTTATACAATGACAAAAATTAGATCAACAACTGTTTTGGCAGTTAAGCATAATGGATCCATTGCTATAGGGGCAGATGGCCAAGCTTCAATGGGAAATACGGTAGCGAAGAGTAATGTAAAGAAGATTCGTAAGCTCCAGGGGGGTAAGATCGTTACGGGTTTTGCTGGATCGACTGCCGACGCCTTCACGCTGTTGGAGCGCTTTGATGAAAAGTTGAATACCTATGGTGGTAACATGAAGCGCGCAGCGATCGAATTGGCCAAAGACTGGAGAATGGATCGCTACTTACGCAAATTGGAATCCATGCTGATCGTCGCCGATAAGGAGGATATCCTCATTCTCTCCGGAACGGGTGATGTATTGGAACCGGATAAGGGAATAGCTGCTATCGGATCAGGCAGTATGTATGCACAGGCGGCAGCGGAAGCATTGGTAAAACATGCAGCACACTTAGACAGTCAGCAAATTGTGGAAGAAAGCCTGCACATCGCGGCAGATATCTGTATATACACCAATCATAACTTAATTGTCGAGAGAATTTCGTAAATTGTATAGGCTGTAAGACCTATTTCTCACGTGAAAAGTAGGGTATATTCATGCTATCATGTAATGACACTGATGAAACACTTCACTAAACTGTTCGCACTTTTTCTGATCGTCATAGTGGTCGGGTGTAACTAATCGACTGTGGTGAATTACCAGGAGCCTTCTGAAGGCAGGTTGCTGTTAGGTGCCACTGTGCATTTGGGCAACGGGGAATTTGTTGAGAATGCGGCTTTGGGTGTGAAGGACGGTTATGTTACCCTCTTGGCAGACGATGCCATCAAGAAATTAGACTTGAAGAAGTTTCAAGTTGATCGCCTAGGACCGGAAGACCACATTTATCCATTTAAGAAAATTGCGGCGTCTCATTCCGGTATTGTATTGGCCCGAGCTGATGCAGATCCGATCAATATTGCCATTAGAGAAAACGAGGTAGAAAAGTGCATTACCATCGGTTGTGAAGCGCAACTTCTCATTTGCCTTGGCAGCATTGAAGACATGGACAAATTCAGAGTCGATTATGTAGTCATGGGCACGGAGAAGGTAAAAATCCTGAAGCAGAGTGACTACGGTGGCTTTAGGGATATTAAATGACACTCCGCTTTTATGAAGAAATTGACCGATGTGAGCAACATCGGTTTTTTTTATGCCTTTGATTTTTCCTTTCAAGCAGTGCTTACCAGCGTAGATCTTTAGATGAGGTTATTTAAACGAACCGATTGATCGGGCTCTTTAAGCACCAATCTTCAATCTAGCGCTTCAGCAATTGACGCATTCAACAGATCAGCAGCTTTGGCCAATTCTTCATAGGTCATGTTAATGGGGGGAGCTAATCGAAAGCTTTCTGGGCAAGACAGAAACCAAAATGGAATGAGGCCATTTGTTAAACAGGTCTCAACGACTTGCTGAACTGTTTCCGCGGAATCGAATTCTACGGCGAGCATTAATCCTTTTCTTCTGATCTCCTTGATGGCCTTGTGCTGAAGCTGTTCTGCTAAAAACTGTCCTTTGGCCTCAACCTCTTCAATCATGTGCTCATCCTCAATGGCCTGAATAGTGGCCAAGGAAGCAGCGCACGTGACCGGGTGGCCACCAAAGGTGGTAATATGTCCTAAAATAGGGTCATGGGTGAGCCTATTCATGTATTCTCGTTTACTAATAAAAGCACCCATGGGCAATCCTCCTCCAAATGCCTTGGCAATCGCGATCACATCGGGTACGATACCGTAATGCTCAAAAGAAAACCATTTACCTGTTCGTCCAAAACCCGTTTGTATCTCATCGACCACGAGTAAGGTGCCGGTGGCTGTGCACCTGTCTCTCAATGCCTGAACATATTCCTGATCGGCTATTCGAACCCCGGCATCTCCTTGAATCAATTCAATGAATACGGCGGCGGTTTTTTCAGTAATGGCCTCTAGGTCTTCGGTAAAATTATGGGTAATGAATCGAACATCGGGGAGCAAGGGGCGATGCCGAAATTTTTTCGTTTCGTTTCCAGAAATGCTCAGCGCACCGTGTGTACTACCGTGGTAAGATTTACGACAAGAGATGAATTCTGTTCTACCGGTTACCCGTTTTGCGAGTTTCATCGCACCTTCAATGGCTTCTGCTCCACTATTGACGAAATAGCTTGAATCCAATTGGGCGGGTAATAGTTGGGCTAATTTAAGTGCCAGTTGGTTTTGAGGCGTCTGGATGAACTCTCCATAGGCCATGACATGCATGTATTTATCCAATTGGTCCTTTATTGCTTTCACCACCTTTGGATGCCGGTGGCCTATATTGGTGACTGCAATGCCTGAGATCAGGTCCAAATAAGCTTTTCCCTCCTTATCATAAATATAGCTGCCTTCAGCCTTCTCCACTTCGATCATCAAAGGGAAAGGAGAGGTTTGTGCCACATGCTCAAGAAAGACTTTTTTAGCATCCATGCACAAATGTAATTAAAGATAAAATTAGGTCTAGATTCTAGATATACATTAGATTTGGAAAATGATAGGGAACCAAAAGTTGGGCAATGCTGAAAATAGGGCGCTGATTTTTGGAGTAGGCTTACTTGTTTTTGCTTTTTACTTTCATCTCGGAATCTATCCCCTTTCGTTGGAAGAACCACGAAGAGCGCTCATTGCTCTGGAAATGATGCTCCATGATAACATTTGGGTGCCTACACAAGCAGGCGAATTGTATCACCGAAAACCACCCGTTTATAATTGGGTATTGATTGTTGCCTATCAGCTGTTCGGTCAAGCCAGTGAGCTGGCCGTCAGGTTTTTTTCAGTTTTTAGTCACCTGATTAGTGGTGTCTTGATCTTCATCTTTGTTCGGTGTTATGTCAAGAAAGAGTTGGCTTTACTGACCGCTTTCAGTTTTCTCGTATCAGTCGACATATTGACCTACTTTTCGGCTCTAGGTGAGATCGATCTGTTCTATGCGTTGATCACATCTTTGTCCATATTTTTGATCTACTATTTTGGTGAACGAAACCAGAATTGGTGGCTTTTTTCACTGGTCTATGTCCTAACTGCCATTGGATTCCTAACCAAAGGACTCACCTCTCTGCCATTTACAGCGATTAGTTTACTGGTTTATTTCATCCATCGCAAAAGGTTTAGGCAACTGATCAGTCTGCCCCATACCTTCGGAATTCTAGTTTTTGCAGGCTTGGTCACTGGGTATTTCTATCAGTACGGCAAATATGCAGAGGTAAGTGCTTGGTGGACCACCTTGCTATCGGAGTCCACTGATAAAGCTACCGGTGGTGGTATTTCATCTTTTCTCAAACAGCTCATCACCTTTCCGCTCGAGACCGTGAAAATATTACTTCCGGCCTCGCTTTTTTTGCCGTTGGTCATGTTGAAAAGTGTACGGAATACGTTAAAAGCACAGCCGTTTGTCTGGTTTTGTACTCTCATTTTCCTTTTTAACTTCCCTATCTATTGGTTTTCGACGGGGGCGAAGGCTAGGTACATATATCCCTTGGTGCCCTTTGGTGTGATTGTACTAAGTTTCCTTGGCGCTTCGGTTCAACACCAACGACTCGATCGCTTCATCAAGGTGTTAAGCGTGATCATTCTAGTGGTCTTATTCCTTGCGTTTATCGCCGTTCCTTTCTTACCCGATTTAGTACCGGTTAACGATGCATTTGCGTATTCCTCAATTTTGTTGCTACTCGTGCTCATCCTTCTTTATGTTCAAATCAAGCGTATTTGTAGCCCATACGTGACCTTATTATTGGCGCTGGTCGTCTTGAAGCTGGGGATTTCCTCTTTTGTACCACAGATCAGAAGAGACACTGCAGATTCTGCTGAGAATAAACGCATTGCGCTTGAGTTAGCAGAAATGACTGCCGGTTCAGATATTGGGCGCTATGATGACTTACGTCTCTCTTTAGGGATGGTTTTTTATTTGGAAAGAGAAAAGAAACGAGTGCTCTACAGTACCAATGAATTGAATAGAGGATACTTCCTTATCCTTCCTGAAGCATTGAATGGCGAAGAGACCAGCTATCAAGTACAGAAAAAGTTTACCTACAGAAATCAAGAGATCTGGTTGATCAAGGTGGACTAGCTTTATGGCAAAGGCATAAAAAAACCCGAGATTCCCCGGGTTTTATTGGTGTTGGTGAGGCGGGCCTATTTTCTTTTGAGCACGCGGTTTACTGCTTTCACAATATTCTTCGCATCAATTCCATATTTTGTCATGAGCTCGTCAGGTGTACCACTTTCTCCAAAGGAGTCATTCACAGCGACCATTTCTAAAGGTGCAGGGTGACGCAAGGCCAGTGTTTGTGCAACTGAGTCTCCCAAACCTCCATTCATTTGATGCTCTTCGGCCGTTACAACTGCACCCGTTTTCTTCACAGAAGCCAAAATGGCCTCTACGTCGAGGGGTTTGATGGTATGAATATTAATGACCTCAGCAGAGATTCCGGCTTTGGCCAGTTCGGCTTCGGCCTCAATGGCTTCCCATACCAAGTGGCCGGTTGCAAATATGGTAACATCTGACCCTTCAATCAGGTGCAAGGCCTTCCCAATTTCAAAGCGTTGACCTGCAGGAGTAAAGATGGGCACTTTCGGACGGCCAAACCTCAGGTACACAGGTCCATGGTGATCGGCAATGGCGATGGTTGCTGCTTTGGTTTGATTGTAATCACAAGGATTGATCACAGTCATATTCGGCAACATCTTCATCATGCCAATGTCTTCTAAAATCTGATGCGTGGCGCCGTCTTCACCTAAGGTTAACCCTGCATGCGAAGCACAGATCTTCACGTTCTTGTCAGAATAGGCGATGGACTGCCTGATCTGGTCGTATACTCGGCCAGTGGAAAAATTGGCGAAAGTTCCGGTGAAAGGAATCTTGCCACCAATTGTTAAGCCAGCGGCTAAGCCCATCATATTGGCTTCAGCGATTCCTACCTGAAAGAATCGATCAGGGTTTTCATCGATGAAGTCTTGCATTTTCAATGAACCGACCAAATCGGCACACAGTGCTACTACGTTTGGGTTAGATCGCCCTAATTCTGCCAGTCCCGCACCGAAACCAGAACGAGTATCTTGTTTTTCTGTAAAAGTAAATTTCGTCATGATTGTCGGTTTAGTAGTCTCCTAAGGTTTCTTCTAGCTGACCCAAAGCGTCAGCAAGTTGTTCGTCGTTTGGTGCCACACCATGCCATTTGTGTGTTCCAACCATAAAATCGACCCCATAACCCATCTCGGTCGTCATCAAATTAAGGATCGGCTTTCCTTTACCGGTGAGGGACTTGGCCTTCTCCAGACTTTCGATCAGCGACTCAATTTGATTCCCGTTGCTTTCGATCACTACCCATCCGAATGCTTCCCATTTCGCTTTCAGGTCTCCCAAAGACATGACTTCATCCGTTGGTCCATCGATCTGTTGCCCATTGTAGTCAACTGTTGCAATAAGGTTGTCGATCTTGTGATGGGCCGCGTACATTGCAGCTTCCCATACCTGACCTTCTTCTAATTCGCCATCACCCATGAGGGCGTAAACCAAATTCGATTCCCCATTCAGTTTTTTCGCCTGGGCGGCACCACAGGCAACCGATAGGCCTTGGCCTAAGGAGCCTGAAGCCACTCGAATACCGGGCAGTCCTTCTTCCGTAGCTGGGTGGCCTTGTAAGCGGCTATTGATTTTTCGAAAGGTAGCAAGCTCGGATACATCGAAGTAACCGGCCCGAGCGAGTACGCTGTACCATACAGGAGAGATGTGACCATTGGACAGGAAGAAGAGGTCTTCTCCATTACCATCGGGGTCGAAACCCTCTTTTCGATCCATTGTATGGAAATAGAGCGCTACAAAAAAATCGGTGCAGCCTAAAGAGCCACCCGGATGACCGGAATTGACTGCATGCACCATGCGCACAATGTCGCGGCGGACCTGCGACGCAATGCGTTTGAGCTCGGGTATAGTTGCTTTGTTCACGTTAGTTGCTTTTGTTATTTCAAAATTTGAGCAGTGTGCTCTTTTGTTTTCACTTTTTCGATGATGTCTTGAATGACGCCATTTTCGTCGATGATAAAGGTAGTTCTTGCTGTCCCCATATATTCTCTACCATACATCTGTTTCTTCACCCAGGTGCCAAATTGTTCATGAATTGATTTATCTTCATCGGCAATGAGTGGAAAGGGGAGTTCGTATTTTTTGATAAAGTTTTGGTGCTTTTTTGCGGAATCCGAGCTGATGCCTACTACTGCGTATCCTGCATTGAGCAACGCCTCATAGTTATCGCGCAAGTTACAGGCTTGTGCCGTACAACCTGGGGTATTGTCCTTTGGGTAAAAATAAAGGGCTAATTTCTTGCCTTTAAAATCGGCTAATTTGACGGGGTTCTCATCCTGGTCGATGCCTTCAAAAGCAGGCGCTTTATCTCCAACTTGTAAACTCATAATTCTCCTAATTTTAATTCGTAAATGGTTTGGTTTCCGGCATTATCTGCCACTACCAATTCAACCGTCCCTTCAAGTGGTTTGTTTTTGTTCAAGCGCTCACTCCAGATCAAATTTCGTTTTGGTTCATAGTGCATCAAGAGCCATTCACCATTGATCTTTGCTTCAAAGGAACTGATGCCTGAAAGATCGTCTTTTATTCGGAAAGATACCCGATTATTCGCGGTAGAAATCAGTTCAACAAGGGGCTTCTTATCATCCTTCAACAAGGTGAATTTACCAAAGCTGGAGGTCCTGAAGATGAACTTGTTCTCTTCAAAAGAGCCTCCCACGAAACTCGGGTACCGGTTATTGTTGACCTGATACACCTGATAGTTTTCGAGGCTGTCATAAGCAGCCATGGGTTGCCATTCGATCTTTATGGCGCCTTTCAACGGGATATTACGTTGTCCGATCTCTAAAAAGTCATTTTCTTCTGTCCATTCATGCATGGCTTGCACATAGAGGGTGTCAAATAAGGAGCTTTTGTCGAAGGTGAGCGAGTAGGTGTCAGAAAGAAAGGCATGTTGTGTCGACGCTGGAATTCGGTCAGCGAAGTTGTAGGTTTTGACATTGCCTTGTCCAAAGTCGATGCGTAGTGGCAAAAAACGTTTCAGATCGATCAGGTAGAAGTGTTCATCCTCCATGGAATAATCAGGTTCAATGACCGTGGAACCTTCTTTTTCGTAGATGGTGATCTTTTCCTGATTGTTGCTAACGGGTTGGTGTACGATCAGTGTGTTTTCGAGCACAAAATAGTCTTGCTTTGACGTCACAATGGGGTTTTGGACTGTTTCGTTCACCTGTCCAACGATCTGGAACGCTAAGGTGGATCGGTTTTGATTGGCATCCTCCAAAACGACCCGAACATTCACAGTGTCGCCCTCTTCGACTTGAATGAGACCGTTTTCTTCGTTGTTGACGTCATAAAAATCCAATGCATTGCCATCGTCTACGTACAGCTTACCGAATCTGGTTTTGGTCGCACTGATCAACTGATAATTGGAGTGTACATTGATGTTTTTCTGATAGGAAAAGTTGATGCTGTCGATGTCTTGTGTGAAATGCAGCTCGTCATCCAAGTAAACTTTAGTGAAGGGTACCCCATTGCGGTTGCTAGCACCATTTTGTCTATCGAAGCTATACAATTCAAGGCCGATGGTACCGATGGCGTGAATGGTTTCGGTGGTGTAAAGCCCGGTGCGCAATGTTGATGTTTTGAATGTTGCATAACCAAATTGCCCGTTTACGCGCGAAGAGGTGTTCATGGTTCTAACGCCAAGCGATGCGGCAACAGGTTTGATGTCGTCTACTACTTCATCAAAGCCAATACGAAGCGGGTCTAAGACCTCCTGGTCAATGCTTCGAATTTCAAAATGGAGGTGTGGGCCAGTTGAGGAACCACTATTTCCGGATTTTGCGATAACCTCTCCCTTTTTGAACGTGAACTGCCCTTTTTTCGGAAAAAGATTCATGGCATACGTTTGTCTCTTGTAATGTTGCTTGAGTACATAATCAGCGATTTCTTCAGAAAATGCTTCCAAATGAGCATAAACGGTAGTGGTGCCGTTGGGGTGATTTATGTATAAGCAATTGCCATAGCCGCCGGGCCCTACGCGGATACGGCTGACATAACCCTCTGCCGCTGCATGCACATTAAGGCCTGTTTTACCTTCCGTTTTAATGTCTAGCCCTGCATGAAAATGACCCGCACGCAATTCTCCCATCGTACCAGAAAGTAAATTGATCTGATCGGGTTTGATAGGAAAGGTGTAATAGCCCTTTTCTATGCCTTCATACTGTCCGAAGAGGTTGAGGGCAAAGCAGCTACTTAATACCAATAAGAAAATACGTTTACTTGATTTCAACACGCAACATTTTTTCATCTTCTATGAAGGCTTCCAATTCATCACCAATGGCAATAGGGCCGACTCCTTTCGGAGTTCCTGTAAATAGAATATCTCCTTTCTTTAAGGTAAAGAACTGCGACACATAAGCAATGATTTGATCGAAAGTATATAGCATCATACTAGAATTTCCTTGCTGTTTGGTGGTTCCATTTTGTTTTAAGGAGAAGTTGATGTTATCTAATTCAAAATCACGTTTACTGACAAAATTGGAGATCGGGGCCGAGCCGTTGAATCCTTTGGCCTTTTCCCACGGCAAGCCGTTCTCTTTTAATTGGGTCTGCAGATCTCTGGCTGTAAAGTCAATTCCTATGCCAATTTCGTCGTAGTATTTGTGTGCGAATTTTTCTTGGATGAATTTTCCCTCTTTGCTGATCTTCAAAAGTAACTCTACCTCGAAATGAATGTCGCTTGAAAAATCAGGATAATAAAAGGGTTGATCATTTCGGAGTACCGCCGTATCAGGTTTCATGAAGATAACAGGCTCAATTGGGCGCTCGTTGTTCAATTCTTTGATGTGTTCGGTATAATTCCTTCCGATGGCAATGATTTTCATCCCGCTTTTCTTTTTAAATGAAATAATATCAAATTTAACACCTGAACGGTAAAGTCGCGTGTCTTCCAGAAGGCAAAATTACCTTTCAGCAAAATTTGACAAACATGAAAACTACTACTATCAAAACCGGTCTGCTTTTCTTTTTAACCATTGCGCTTTTTTGGGCATGCACGAAAGTTCCTTTCACCAATCGGAAACAGGTGACAGGAATTTATGGTACCGATCAGATCCTACAAATGAGTTATCAGGCGTATGGACATGTCCTCGATTCTGTGCAGTTATCGACCGATGAAGAGAAAGTAGCCATGATCAAAAGAGTTGGCGCAAATATTCAGGCGGCGGCAGAATAGTTACTCGCTGAAAAAGGACAGAGCAATGCATTGGCAGGTTTTGAATGGGATTATAATTTGATCGAGAATGATACGCTTGTGAACGCATGGTGTATGCCCGGTGGAAAAGTAGCTTTTTACACGGCAATATTGCCTATTTGTCAAGACGAAACAGGTGTTGCCGTGGTGATGGGGCATGAGATCGCCCATGCCATCGCCAAGCACGGACAAGAAAGAATCAACCAAGGGGCCATCTCTAATACGGCGCTCAATATTGGTGCTGTGGCATTGGGACAGAATCCTTCGTTAGGAGAGAAATTGATCTTTTATGGAATAGGGTATGGGTCACAGTTTGGGATGTTGGCCTATTCAAGAACGCACGAGTCAGAATCGGACGAAATAGGACTGTATTTAATGGCTGCTGCCGGGTATGAGCCCAGAGAAGCGCCTAAGTTTTGGGAGCGGATGTCTGGAGGAGGCGCCGAACCCCCTGAATTCATGTCCACTCACCCGAATCATTCCACGCGGGTAGAACAGCTAGAACAACTGATGCCAAAAGCAATGGAATACTACGAGGCCAGTCAGAAATGATCATTCCTTGATCAATGCCAACAGAGCTTTGGCTTTGATGAAGCATTCTTCGTATTCATTGGCAGGTAGGGCATCGTAGGTGATGGCGCTACCGACATGAAAACCATACTTTTTCGTTGCCAAATTGAGGAAAAGGCTGCGAATCAAGACATTGAAGTCAAAATCGCCATTGGGATCAAAATAACCGGCTGCTCCTGAAAAGGCACCTCTCTTGCTGCGTTCATACACCTCTGTGAGTTCCATTACCTTCTTCTTGGGTGCGCCTGTCATGCTACCCATCGGGAAGGCATATTGTATGGCTTTTAAGGCAGTGGTCTCTTCTTTCATTTCTGCCCTAATGGTGGAGATCATTTGATGAACATGCTCGAAGGTATAGATGCCAAACATTTCCTCGACGATCACAGACCCGGCTTTGGCATTTCTTGCCAAATCATTTCTGACCAAATCAACGATCATCATATTTTCGGCCAATTCTTTTTCGTCGTTGCGCAGAGCGACCTTGAGCGCTTCATCCTCTGCTTGCGTTTTGCCTCGTGGTTTTGTGCCCTTAATGGGTTGAGAGATCAATTGCTGCCCTACTTTTTTCAAAAATCGCTCAGGTGAAGCGCAGAGTATGGCATGTTGCTTAAACTTTTGCAAACATGAAAAGGGTTTAGGCGACAGCGTATTTAATCTCGTATAAAGTGAGGCGAGATCGACCCTTTCGAACTCACCAAAAAAGCCCTGACAGAAATTGATCTCATAAAAATCACCTTCAACGATGTGTTCGATGAGTCGATTGACCGTCTCGATGTAGCTTTTCTTGTCAAACTCCGGCGAGGCCTTACCAAACACGGACGAAGAAGCGGGCACATTATGGGCATTGATCTGCTCGAAGATTTGGTCATCCCCAAGCAATAATTCTGCCTGGTCGCCATCGATTTCGATCAGGTAAGAAGGTCTGAAAAAATTGAGGTCAGGAAAAGCGAGCCTGTCTTGATTGGTGCTGGTTAAACCGTGTAATTCATTTTTCAAGTCATAGCCTAGGTAGCCAAAACACCATTCATTCAAAACGAATTGTTCAAGATCTCCAAAGCTGTTTTGGGGTGACTGCAGTTTTTCTCGAGCACCAATGGCCAGCAGATGTCGGTATCCGTTGTGGGGATACGCCGTGTCATTGTGTTGATGGTAAGAAAAGTAATCGAAATGCGTGTCGGCATAACTGATGGCTTGGGTAATCCACTCTTTTGAAATGATCATGCGTTTCACGGATTTCGAATGGCTGTAAAAATAGTAGATTAAGAGGGTACAAAAAAAGCCTCACCGGTAGGTAAGGCTTTTGATTAATTTCCTCCTTTGCAATTACATAGTTGCCGCTTGCGTTCCAGCTTCTAATTCGAAACCAACGTTGACCGTGTTGTAGATGAACTTATCTTTCGCTTTGTCAGCTACTGAAGACTCATCTTGGTACATTAGTTTCCAATCCGTTCTGTTGATGTTGAAGCTTGCTTTGGCCTTTACCACACCATTTTCTAGGCTCACCCATGCTGGGAACGTAATGTTCTTCGTTACGCCTCTCATGGTCAGGTTACCAGAAATGAAATGTGTTGGGTTTTCCACCATGATCTCACTCAAGGATGCCGGAGCAAATTCTGTTGCGAATTCTTCTTTGTCGTTACCCAATTGCGCTTGTGCAAAAGGTGTAGCACCAGTGATCTCAAATTGAGCAGATGGGAAGTTCTCGGCATCAAAGAAATCGGCAGACATCAAATGACCTCTTAGTTTCTCATTCCATTCTGAGTCAGCGGGTAAATCAAGAACAACCAATGAACTGATGTCGATGTCAAAAGAACCTCCGACAACGGCATCGTTCTGAACCAATACTTCACCACCAGCAACGCTAATGGTTCCGTTGTGCTTACCTGCAGGCTTAGATCCTATCCAAGTCACCACAGAGTTCTCTGCATTTACAGAAATTGAACGAGCATCTTCGGTTTCAGTGACCTGTTGTGCTTCAGAAGTTTCTACAGTATTGCTGTTCGATCCGCATGACCAAACAATTGCTAGCATAGCTAGTAGGGCGAAAGTTGATTTTAAAGTTTTCATATCGAGTATAATTATGTTTTCTTAGGATAAATTTTAATTCAATGCAGTTCTTTTTGTCAAACCACTGTGGTAACTAATGGTTTGAATAAAAAGTTCATGTTGGTACATATAAATTTTTAAATGGCACTGATCAAAGGAGTAAAAGGAGTCAAGCCACGAATCGACAGCACCTGCTGGTTAGCCGATAATGCTACGGTCGTAGGGGATGTGACAATGGGAAAGCACAGCAATTTATGGTTCAATACCGTCATAAGAGGAGACGTATGCAAAATTCAACTTGGTGAGAACTGCAACATTCAAGACAATGCAGTGATTCATGGTACGTTGAATCATTCAGAAACCATTTTAGGGAATAATGTTTCCGTAGGGCATAGTGCCATCATCCATGGCTGTCAGATCGAGGATAATGTGTTGATCGGCATGGGAGCAATTGTGATGGACAATGCCATCATTAAAAAAGGGGCAATGGTTGCCGCGGGTGCCGTGGTCTTAGCCAATACGGTTGTGCCCGAAAACACCCTGTTTGCCGGGACCCCTGCCAAAATGGTCAAGGCTATTGATGAGCGATTAAGAAAAGTAATTGATAAAACGCCCGAGCATTACATCATGTATACGGGTTGGATAGATAAAGACTAGTCAAATGATCAACCTTCCTCATGCGCATGAATATAATGCCTTCTATGCCGGCTATGTACAGGCTGTAGGGGAGCAAGACGTTCTGGTGGCTTTAAAAAAGCAACTAAAATCTGTACCGGACCTGTTGTGGTCTATCAAAAAAGACAAGCAGGACTATGCATATGCACCAGGCAAGTGGACCATCAAGCAGTTGCTACAGCATCTAAATGATGTAGAGCGCGTGTTCACCTATCGAGCATTTTGTTTTGCCAGAGGCGACAAACAGGCTCAGCCTGGCATGGACCAAGACCTTTACCTCATGAATGTTGATCTACGCGAAGTGCCTTTTGCGGGGATGATCGACGAGTTCGTCTCGCTACGCGTTGCTACGATTTGCTTATTAGAACGATTGAGTGAACTTCAATTGGATCAGGTAGGGAAGGCTGATGGACAACCGATCACCGTACGTGCGCTGGCTGCGATCACCGCCGGACATGTTCAGCATCACATCACAATATTGAAAGAACGCTATCTTCCATGAGTATTCTCGATACCAGTAAACAATACGCAACCGAAACCAGATCGCGCACCATCATTCGTTTTCAAGACTGTGATCCGCTTCAACATTTGAATAATGCGAAATATTTCGACTACTTTTTCAATGCACGAGAAGACCAGGTACCTAAACTTTATGGAGTAGAGATCCGCGACCTAATTGCCAAGTTCGATGCCATTTGGGTCGTTTACAACCACCACATTGCCTACCTCAGGTCGGCCATGTTAGGAGAGTGGGTAAGCATTAGAACACGCTTAATTTGGTATAACGAGGACACTGTCGTTGTGGAATACCTGATGTTGGACGAGCAAGAAACGCACTTGAAAACAGTGCTTTGGACAACATTGAAATATGTTAGCATGAAAACTAGCAAGAAAACGGCCCATTCGGAAGAACTTACTGAGTACCTGGAGATCATCCGGCATAAAGGAGTCGATTACCACCCGCAACGCTTTGATGATCGCGTTAAGCAGCTAAAACAAGAGCTGAAAAATGGCTTTTGAAAGAATGATGAATTCTGTTAACTTATTTCACGAAATGAAATACCATTAGTATGTCCGCAAATTTAGGTTTTGATGCACAAGAGATTGAAAAGCTCAAGGAAGAGATGCAAGCTGCCGGTCAATCGTATGTTGTCATAGAGTCAGAAGACAACAATGACGACTTCATGAATTTTTATTTTGTCGGAGTTTATGAAGGGCGCGAGGTGATCTATGATGCGGCACTCTATACCTTGAAGATGCAGCACAATAGTGAGGTGTTTGAATTGGCGCAGCATAAGGTGGCCAAGAAATTTCCCAACTACAAAGAGATCGATTACCAAGAAGACGAAAATGGCGACATTGCTCCTTTAGATGATCTTGACGAGGAGATCGGCCTATACCTCACAGAGGTGATGGATGAGTTAGAGGAAGAGGAAGCCGTGAAGGTTCACGAACACGTAGACGTGGATCCAAAAATTGACTACGGGATTGGCATAGACGCCGGATTGAACGTAGAAGCCATTACACCCGAGGTTATCGAAGGGTTTATTACGGACTACAACAATGCCTCACTCAAACTAGACCCCACACATTATTCTTTTCAATTTCAAGAAGATAACTGATCTCGTAAACAATTCTTCTTTGTATTGATTAGCATGATATGCTAAAAATTGCCTGGGCACCGATTTATGCACACCCTTTACCGAAGAACCATCGCTTTCCGATGGAGAAATACAATTTGCTTCCTGAACAGCTACTTTATGAAGGCACCATCACAGAGGAGAATTTTTTTGCTCCTGAACCGCTCGCTGAAGCCTTGGTTATCCGCACGCATGATGACAAGTATTGGGAAAAGCTGAAGGGGCTGTCGCTGGATAGAAAAGAAGAAAGACGAACGGGTTTTCCTCTTTCAAAGCAATTAGTCGATCGAGAGATTGTCATCATGAATGGTACATTGCAAGCCGCTCAGTTTGCTTTAACTCATGGTGTAGCAATGAATATCGCAGGGGGTACGCATCATGCGTTTACGGACCGAGGCGAAGGGTTTTGTTTGTTGAATGATATTGCCATCGCCTCTCATTATTTATTGGACAATCAGCTAGCCAAGAAAATCCTTGTCATAGATCTGGATGTTCACCAAGGAAATGGCACCGCACAAATATTTGCAGAAGATGGCAATGTGTTTACGTTTAGCATGCACGGCGAAAAGAACTATCCCATGCACAAAGAGCAATCTGACCTAGACATTGCTTTGCCCGATGGCATAACAGATGGTCCCTATTTATCTTTACTTGATCGGCACCTGAAAAAGTTGCTGGACGAACAGCAACCTGACTTTATCTTTTTTCAAAGCGGTGTCGACGTCCTTGCCACTGATAAATTGGGCCGTTTAGGGCTCAGTATAGACGGTTGTAAACTGCGCGACGAACTGGTGCTCTCCCTGGCAAAGGCCCATCAAATTCCCATTGTCGCCAGCATGGGTGGTGGATATTCAGAGAAGATCGCGCACATTGTTGAGGCACATGCCAATACTTATCGTTTGGCGCAATCCATTTATTTTTAGGGATGGAAAGGACAAAAAGAAATTGGTTACTGTTTAGCGCCAGCGGCCTGGCCACCATTGGTTTCGGGCTGAGTCTGATGGGGGAAGCCCTGATTCGCAAATATGAGGCAGTTAGTTGGCATGATTGGTTTTGGATTGGTACCCTGGCTTTGGTCATTGTAAATTCTGGCATCGCCCTATTCGGCAAAGCCATAACACTTCGTGTTCGATTAGACCAGGAAGAGAACAAATAACTTTTTTTCATGGCTTAACGTATTTTATAGGTTGTGATGCTAACTGGTCTCATGCAAATTTCAATATTTGTGTAATAATTTTATTCCCAAGGAGTTTCTTCAATATGCTGAGTAGAGTCTTGGCCCTCGTGGTCTTAATGAGTTTTGTTTTTCAATTATCAGGGCAAGAGCTCATGCATGATAAAATTGACAGCATTAACTCACCCTATGACGAGTTTAACCCGGCTGTTTCACCAGATGGCCAAACCATCTACGTGACCCGAGGCGGACATGCTCAGAATATCGCCGGTGTGATTGATATGGGTGATATTTGGTATGCCAATAAAACAGCTAACGGATGGACACGTCTCAAACACGGAGGATCTATCTTAAATCATCAAGGGTTAAACGGCGTAGTTGGATTTTCAAGCGAAGGAGAACGGATGTATTTGCTGAATTATTTTGATCCGGACGGCAACGGCGGAGGTAATTTACGCAATGGCATAGCGGTTAGCCAACGAGTGAATGGAGAGTGGTCTACTCCTGAACGACTTTCAATTCAATACTTTCAAAATAAGTCCAGCCACTTGAGTGCAACGATTTCAAGAGATGAAAATGTGTTGATCATGGCCATGGAATCTTACGTCTCCGAAGGAAACGAAGACCTCTACGTCTCCTTCAAACAAGAGGATGGCACATGGACTCAGCCTCAAGGTTTGGGCCCTGCAATTAATACCTACGGTCAAGAATTAACGCCTTTTTTGGCGGACGATAATCGCACGCTTTATTTTTCAAACAACACACGAGATGGTTTAGGTGGGCGCGATATTTACATGAGTGTGCGAGAAGAGGGAAGTTGGACAAATTGGTCGGAGCCCATGAACCTTGGGCCTGCACTAAACACTGAAGGCATTGAACGTGGCTTTTACCTACCCAAAGGCAGTTTGACCGCCTATTTTTCAACTACGCAGAATAGTGAGGGGCGTGGTGATATCTTTACATTTGCGCTAGGACAACCACATCAAGTAGAAGAAGATTCCGTGGTATTAGTTGCAGAAGAAGCATCTTCAATGGTTCTGAAAGATAGCCTTTTGCTTGAAGCCGCTCGTGAGGATTCAGTACCCAAACTCCAACCAACAGTACCTGAAATAGTTGAACCCACACCTCCGATGGTTGTGATGACCTTCCAAGTGCTCGATACCGAAACCGATGAGCCGGTGAATGCCACCGTCACCTTATCAGGCAAAGGCGATAAGGTGACCTTCGAGACCGATCAACTCGAAGGTGATCAGAAGTTCATGAAGGCTTTTCCAGAAGGGGATACCATTGTGGTGGACATCCAAGCAGCAGGGTATCTCGATTACAATGAGAAATTCATTGCTGCCGCAACCCCAAGAGGCTTGGATAATGAGTTTGGTACAGCTGTTGAAGCCTTTCGCATGACGCGCAAGCAGGTAGGCACAGCAGTGAAGATAGAGAATGTATTTTTCAAAAGGGGTAGTGCGAGCTTTCTTGAACCCGATATCGCCCATCAGCAGATCGATGAATTGGTTACGTTGATGAATAAGAACCGTGATGTCCATATCCGATTGGAAGGACATACGGACGCCAGCGGAGACGAGAGTCTATTGAAGGCTTTGTCTGAAGCTCGCGTTAAGACTGTGAAACGATATATGGTCAGTCAAGGGATCGAGGAGAATAGAATTGAAGTCGTGGGTTTGGGAGGCACGCGTCCTGTTGCATCAAATGACACAGCGGAAGGCCGTGAAATGAACAGACGCGTAGAGTTTGTGATCATTCGCTAGACTCATAAAACGAGTCGACCATTTCCTGAGGACACCTTACGGGTTTATTATTCTTTCGATCAAGCATGACCCAAACGGTGCGGCATGTGCAAACCAGTACGCCACTATGCTGGTGATAGATTTCCACAACACGGTTGCTCTTTACTCCATCAAATGAATTAATGTAGGTGCGCAAGGTCAGCTGATCGTTAAGAAAAGCTGGTTTTTTATACTCGATATGATGACTCAAAGCAACCCATACATAGTCCATCAACCAGCTGGGCTTTGCTTCTTCTTCCCAATGTGCCTTGGCAACATCTTGAACCCATTGCAGGTATTGTACATTGTTGACATGCTGATTTTCATCGAGGTGTTTGTGTTCCACGACGACGGGCATTTCGAAAACCTTCACTTTGGACATCTCTAGTAGCTTATTTTCCTGATTTCTTCCCGAATGGCGATGCCATTCTCATAAGTGATCTTTTTGATCCAATTCTTGTGTGAATCGTAGCTGTAGAAGGTGGCAAAACGATTCACCTTCGTGCCGGCAATCGTTCTGGATTCATATTCAATTAGGTCATCATAAATGAAGATTTCTCGAAACCGGGACCTGAATTTAGAAGAATCATTCTGCTCATAATAGCCCTTGATGTTGACGCGTAAGGAGTCTGAGATGATTTCAAATTGCAGCTCAGCGGGTGAGCCATCTTGCTCATAAATGATCGTTCGCTGAATGGTGGAGTCCGGATAATTGGAATAGATGATCTTCCTGAGTAACTGATCGCCTTGATAAACATTCACTTCTTTGTCACCCGGTGATTCTTGTTCATAGCGATTGACAAATCGTTTTTGGCTATTCAATTGGTCTTCTCTCGAGTAGTATGATTCTTCGATCAGATCGCCCTGTTGATCATAGGCAAATTCCCAATAATGCTTAAGTCTTCCTTCACCGTGAAATTCACTTTTTTTGATTGGTCGAAAATCGGAGTTATAAGTGACAACTACCTTTGAATGCACCTGGCCGTTTCGCCTGAAGTTGGTCTCAGTGGCAATTAAATGGTCGTCATCATAGGCATAGACCGATTCAACTAGCGGGCTGTTTTTCCTGACCTGCTTTTTTATTCTTCCGTGGTCGTCGTATTCATAGGAAAGAAAGAGATCGTCATTCGCGAAAAAGTTGATCTCATGTTGACGGTCATTCCGGAGTTGAACTTGAATAGACAATTCATCCTTCACAAGTTTGCTCTTGGCCTTGTCATAATTCCTGTAGCTGATCAGATAAGCATTCGGTTGATCATAAAGCTTGCTGTCGAAGGAGAATTCTTCTAAGTCCTCTGCAGGAAAGGAGGGGAGTTGCTCAGAAAAACATAGATGGCAAAGCATTAGGCCTAGCCATAAATAATGACATCGCATGATTAAATATAATCAGAATCCTGCAGCATTGTCGTCGCCCCTTGGGTCAGCGCCCCCTTCGAGGCGGCCATCTGGTAAAACCAGAATAGCATCTACTCTGCCTATGGCGCTTCGTTCAAAGAATTGATGGCCCATTTCTACTAATGTACCTCTTACTTCGGGTGAAAAACCATTGCGCTCGACTGAAATTCCATCAGGAAGCCATTGATGGTGAAACCTCGGCGCGTTTACCGCTTCCTGCATGCCCATGTTCCATTCTACCACGTTCAAAACAGTTTGGAAAACGGAGGTAATGATGGTAGAACCTCCCGGCGTTCCGACAACCATAAAGAGCTCACCGTTTTTGGTGATGATGGTTGGTGTCATGGAGCTGAGCATTCGCTTTTCAGGAGCGATGGCGTTGGCTTCACCACCAACGAGACCGAACATGTTTGGTGTGCCTGGTTTAATGCTAAAATCGTCCATTTCGTTATTCAGCAAGAAACCTGCTCCACCAACATATACTTTACTGCCCATTCCTCCATTCAAGGTGGTCGTAACAGATACTGCATTGCCCATCGGGTCGACCACCGATAAATGTGTGGTTTCGTTGCTTTCGTAGAGTGCGGGATTTCCGGCACCAATAGCGTCACTGGAAGTGGCTCGATTCGGATCAAAGTCGTTCATGCGTTCCAGCATGTAAGCTTTATTCATTAAGCCTTCCTTTGGAACGTCGTAGAAGTCTTCATCCCCCAGATGTTCCGCTCTGTCGGCGTAGACTCTTCTCTCTGCTTCGGCGATCAAATGCATGCTTTCCACTCCATGAAAATCCATGCTTGACAGGTCGTAATCCTCTACAGCGTTGAACAGCTGGCTCAAGGCAATTCCACCACTGGAGGGGGGAGGCATTGAGATAAATTCGTATGCTCTGTACTTCCCTTTGATCGGATCGCGCCATTTCGCTTCATAGCTTTTCAGGTCTTCCAAGGTAATGATGCCTTGCCCTCTTTTCATTTCCTCTACGATCAAGCGTGCGGTTTCTCCCTCATAGAAGCCATCTCTTCCGTTGTCCCGGATTCTTGTCAATGTGGCGGCTAGTTCGGGTATACTGACCACGTCACCTTCTTGCCAAGCAGTGCCTTCTTCTGCGATGAAAAAGTCAGGCTGGACGGTATTGTAGGTGATCAAGGCTTCTCGGTTTCTGTTCAGATTGGCGGCTTCTCTTGCGGTCAAGGCCCAACCATTTGCGGCAAGGTCAATGGCCGGCTGCACTAGCTTTTTCCAATCCATGCTACCGTATTTGAGGTGGGAAGCATAAAGACCTGCAACAGTGCCTGGCACACCCGCGGCAAGGTGCCCCCGAATGCTCGCATCCTCGATCACTTCTCCTTCTTCATCGAGGTACATGTCTTTTCGGCTGTTGAGCGGGGCTTTTTCTCTGTAGTCAAGGGTAGCGATCTCACCGTTGGCCATACGAGCGACTAAGAAACCACCGCCACCAATATTGCCGGCGCCGGGATAGACCACGGCCAAGGCGAATTGGGTGGCAATGGCTGCATCGACGGCGTTCCCGCCTTTTGCCATGATTTCCTTCCCCACAGCACTTGCCAAAGGATGAGCCGAAACGACCATCGCTTTTTCACTGATAAGCCCTCGCTCATTCTTCGGGCTACATGCATACATAAAAGCGCTTAACATGGTCAGGAGGATCAGTTGCTTCATAGAGTAGAATTAATCTTGACCAATGGTCGTTTCAAATAATTTTAAAATGCGTTTGTATTCGTCTGTCCAGCTACTTGGGGTAGTGAAACCGTGGTTTTCGACAGGGTATAAGGCCATTTCCCAATTGTCCTTACCTAGCTCGATCAAGCGTTGAGCAAGACGGACCACATCTTGGAAATGTACATTGGTGTCAACCATGCCATGGGCGATCAAGAGATTTCCTTCTAAACCTTCTGCAAAATAAATCGGTGAGCTTCTCTTGTAGGCAAGAGGATCTTCAATGGGGCTGTTCAGAATATTAGCCGTATAGCCGTGATTGTAGTGCGCCCAATCGGTGACGCTCCGCAAAGCAGCACCTGAGGAGATCACATCCGGATGATTGAACATGGCGAAGAGCGTGATGAATCCGCCGTAAGAACCGCCGTACATGCCTATTCGGTCAGGGTCAACTCCATGCTCACGGATCAGGAATTGTGCACCGTCAATTTGATCAGAGAGGTCTTTACCTCCCATGTGTCGGTAGATGCCCGTTCTCCAATCTCTGCCATAACCGGCGCTAGCTCTATAGTCAATATCCAAGACCGTATACCCTTTGGCCATCAGTAAGTTGTTGAACATAAATTCTCTGAAATAGCTGCTCCACCAATAATGGACATTTTGCAAATAGCCGGCACCATGTACAAAAATTACTGCTGCGCCATTAGGGTTCTCAGGCTTATAAAGCCTTGAGTAAACTTCTTCTCCGTCTTCAGCAGTAAAGGTAGTGACCTCAGGTTGATGCCAGTCGTATTGTTGAAAACCTTCTTTGAGACTTTCAGTCAGTTTTTTTGGCTCCGTATTTGGTTTATTTTCCTGCACATAGAGCTCCCAAGGTTGGTCGATGTATGAGTAGCGAATGGCCAAATGCGACTCGTCTGGAGAAAGGCTTACTTCATTATTGCCATCCATGGTGGTGAGTTGAGTGATTTTGCCGCCTTTGGCTGGCATCGAGTAGAAATGTCGGATACCCGGATGTTTCATGTTGGCCGTGAAATACCATTTTTTACCATCCTCGGAGAGAAAGGGGTCATATACCTCGTAATTGCCTTCGGTCAATTGTTTTTTGACACCACTGGAGAGATCATAACTGTACAAATGTGAATATCCACTAGCTTCTGATTGAAAGTAGATGGTCTTGTTGTCTGGCATGAAACCCAAGGTGCCTGAGCCATATTCACTGCCAATGCCCGGTCCGGCGATCCATGCTTCGTCACGCTGTCGATCAAGGGTAATCAATTCTCCAGTTTCGGGAACCAGGCGCATGATCCAACGATCTTTGTTATCGAGTGAAGCAAAATGGGCAACGGCATATTGGCCATCAGCAGACCAAATGATATCGTTTGCTGAAACGATACGGTCTTTTTTCTCCCATTCCTTATCCGGGTAATCTGAGACATAGTCCGGCAGGTCTTGGATACCTGGTAATTGGCTTTGGTCCAGTAGATAAAAGGAATCGGCTTCAATGTGGTAGATGCCCATCTGGAAAACGCCCTGGTCGCCACCTACTTTTGATCTTGCGTTGAGGTCTGTTGTGTAGCCACTTTGTGTTACGTAGTTGGGTACAATGGTACGTTTTGCGGGATTTTCTGGGGCCTTATAGACGCGAAAACTAACAAATTGACCATCTGGCGATAGCTGGATTTGGCTGGCATTGTCTACCTCGATTTGACTGAGGTAGTCACCTCTGTCATTCATGAAGCGAGAAAAATTCCTTCTTCTTCCACCGCCATCTCGTTGCTCTTTGAGATGTGCTGAGGTTAAGGCTTGGTCTCTTCTAAGCCAATTGTCTTGTTCGCTATTGCCTCCTGAGGAATTGTTATTCTCTCTTTCTCCCTCTTCTTCAGGGAAATTGAAGTTGGTCAGCTGGCGGGTTAAATTTTGGCTCAAGTTGATCAAGAAGAGGTTGTTTTCTGCGATAAAGGTGATCTGATCGTCCTTGTGAAATGCCGGGTTATTCTCAGACGCGTTAGTGGAGGTAAGTTGGGTTTCTTTTCCCGATTTGATGTTCTTGATGAACACATCACCGCCTCTTTCGAAGACAATCTGCTCTTTTTTTGAATCCCAACGGTAGTTAGAGGGCCAACCTTCCAAACGATCATCAGATTTTTCGGCAGTTCCGCCTTTTCTATCGATCACATACGTTGAGGAAGAACGTTCATTCGCTGGGTTCCAGTTAAAGAAAATGCGTTGGCCATCTTTGGACCAGGTTATATTAGACGGAGACGTCCCGATGAACGAATCCGGATCTTGCATGATCTCTTCTACTGTTAGTGCAGTTAAGGGTTTTTGTTGACCATAGGCAACGTGGAATGCAATGATTAAGAGTAAACAGGTTAATAGGTTTTTCATGAGCAGGAATTATATCATCAAACATAGTACAACTTCCTTTTTTTCAAAGTGGCATTTATATGTTTGGTGATGAGAATTTCTAAAAATGGGAATTCTTGTCCCGAAAATGAAGAGAAAAATGGTTGCCTCCCCGGGATATCCATGAAAACAGCCTTTTTCGTCACTAGAACAAGGCTTTGTTAGTTTGCCGCGTATTGGCATTGCTTTGGCCATGGATTGAGAAACGGCTGTCCATGAAAAAGCGAATTTTAGTTATTGACGATGACCTTTCAACGCGTCTCATCCTTCATCAGGTTTTGAACGAGAGGTATGAATTGACCACCTTGGCTAATGGGAGAGAAGCCTTAGAATGGTTGTTGGAAGGAAATGTAACAGATCTTGTGGTCACTGACTTGGAAATGCCTCAGCTGTCTGGAAATGACTTCATCAAGGCCTTATCCGGACACCCTTTGCTAGAGCATTTGCCAGTTATTGTGTTGAGCGGTTGCCCGAAGGTTGAACTAGAGCATTTTGCTGCATCCAGTAGGGTACAGGGTGTCATCTCTAAACCTTTTCATTAGAAGACACTACTTTGGCATATTGCGGTAGCCCTAAAGGTTGAGCTTTCGGCCTAGTTATCCTCCATCTCTTTCAGGTAGCGATAAATGCTTGATTTACCGATATCGAGCTTCTCAGCTACTTTTAGGACATTGTCGTCGTATTTGTCCAAGTAAAAGCGAATGATCTTGAAGGTGTAATCGCGCAAGGTCATTTCTTCGAGAAGGAATTGTCCTTCTTTTCGAAGGTGCTGAAGGTTGATGTCTTCCGCTTGGATGAGACTGTCCTCCGCCATGACGGTGGCCAACTCAACCACCGACTTCAATTCTCTTATATTTCCTGGCCAAGAATAATTCATGATTTTTTCTTGAGCTTCTGGGCTCAGTTTTGCCTTGGGCAGGTTGTTTTCCTTTGCAAAGGCGTCTAAGAAGTGTGTTGCTATGCGCAGTATATCTTTTTCTCGGTCTCTCAAGGGCGGAAGCTCAATGGGGATTCCCAACAGCCGATAATAAAGGTCCTCTCTGAAATTTCCATTCTTTACCTCTTCGGCCAGGTTTCTGTGGGTAGCAACTAAGACCCGCACGTCAAACTTCATGACCTCATTGCCTCCTATGCGCGTTAGTTCTCTCTCTTGAAGTACGCGCAGTAACTTGGCTTGTAGGCTGATGTCCATTTCACCGATTTCATCTAAAAATAAGGTGCCCTCATGCGCTTCTTCGAATTTACCTTTTCTACGCGCTAAGGCTCCAGTGAATGCACCTTTTTCATGTCCGAATAGTTCACTTTCCAACAGTGTTTCGGGAATGGCAGCCACATTTACAGCAACGAAAGGTTTTTGTTTCCGATCTGAGTTGTAGTGGATTGCCTTAGCAACTACTTCCTTGCCGGTTCCGGTTTCACCAGTAATGCTCACCGTGATGTTCGTCTTCACCGCTTTTTGCATCAGCTTGAAAACCTTCTGCATGGCTTTACTATCGCCTATGATGCTTTTTTCAAAGTCGTATTTTTCACTGATCTCCTCACGCAAATGAACGATCTCTTCTTTCATAGAAGCATGCTGCTTTGCATTATTGATCGAATTGAGGAGGCGATCTTTGGTTTCATTATCCTTGGTGATGTAATCGTATGCGCCGAATTTCAATAAGCCTACAGCTGTGTTGATGCTTTCCTGAGAAGAAACGATGATCACTTTGATCTCGGGGTTATATGAAAGTATGGCTTGCAGCACTTCTTCGCCGGGCAGATCGGGCAGTGAGTAATCCAAGGTCACCACGGCAGGGTTTTCATGGAGCCTTGCAAGACAGTCCCTTCCATTTTGAAAAGTTTCAACGACGTGGTCAGGGTTTAATTCTACAATGTACTTGACCATTTTGAGGTAGACGGGGTCGTCTTCTACTATAAAGATCTTGACTTCCTCAGGGGTGTACTCCATGTTCTAGGGCTTAAGTTTTAGATGAATTTATCAATTAATCATTCTTTTAAAAATCGTATCGGGCGCAATCGCGTCGGGGAATTCATTATTTTCGGTCATGTCATTCGCTCACCTCAACATTTTTGATTCATCTACCTTGAACAGTCTGCTTCAAGTGAGAAAAGGTGAGCATCGTTTAGGTCAGCGCGTCAGGCTTTTGGATAGAAAAGTGGAGGACCTACCGGCCTTAGTAAAAAAGGGTGTGCGGTTTGCGATTTTAGGAATTCCTGAATGTATTGGTCCACTGGGCAACGGAGGGAAAGCAGGTGCGGAGAATGCTTTTCGTGCATTCTTGCCCTATTTATTGAATGTGCAGAGCAATCGTTTTTTAGATGGCAAGGAACTAGTGCTTTTAGGCGAAGTAGACTTGGTCGATCTACAAACTGAAGCGCTTCAATTAGACCCCAACTCGGATTACTATTTCCAAAAATTGCACCTGATGTGTGAGCAGATCGATGAACGGGTTCAGCCAATCGTTGAGCAGATTGTAGCACACGGAATAATTCCGATCATCATCGGTGGCGGACACAATAATGCGCTGCCCATTATTTCTGGTGTTGCAGCTCAAATAGGTCCTGTTAATGTGCTGAATTTTGATGCGCACGCAGATTTTAGAGCCCTAGAGGGAAGGCATAGTGGAAATGGATTTTCTTATGCCATGCAGCGGAAGGTGTTGAACGCCTATGCTGTATTTGGTCTTCATCAGAATTACAATTCCGAGAACATGTTGAAGTCAATGGATTCTTCACAAGGAGTGAAGTATACCTTTTTAGAGGACATCCAGTATACTGATAAATTACTGCTTTCTTCCATTGAATTCTTGCAAAGCAGAGATTGTCCCATTGGTTTAGAGGTAGATATGGACGCCATTAGGATGATGCCGAGTAGCGCGCTTTCCCCAAGTGGTTTTTCTTTGGAACAGATGCGCTATTTTGTGAGAAAGACTACAACTGCCTTAAAACCAGTTTATCTGCACTTGGCAGAAGCGGCTCCAAAGACAAAGGAAGAGGAGTTAGTGGCAGGAAAATCTTTGGCTTATTTGGTCACAGATTTTATAAAAAGCAGCTAAAAAAAAGCCTCTTTTGAGGCTTTCTGTTAGTTTTCGTGAATCACGATCTTTTCAATTTTATCCCCTTGCTTGATATCGTCGATGACGTCTAAGCCCTCTACAACTTTTCCAAAGCAGGTGTGGTTTCGATCTAAATGAGCCGTATTGTCTCTGCTATGGCAGATGAAGAATTGGGAACCCCCTGTGTTTCTTCCTGCATGGGCCATGGAAAGCACACCTCTGTCGTGGTATTGGTTGTCGCCATCTAGTTCGCAATCTATAGAATAGCCGGGCCCACCAGCACCGGTGCCATCGGGGCAACCTCCTTGGATCACGAAGTTGGGAATGACCCGGTGAAAGGTCAATCCATCATAAAAACCTTTTTTAGAGAGGTCTGTGAAATTTTTTACCGTATTCGGCGCGTCATTTTCATAGAACTCTACAGTCATTGTCCCTTTTTCTGTTTGAATTTCTGCTGTCATTCGATTATTCGTTTTCTTTGGTCAAAATTAAGCGAATCTTCCGGATGTTCAGAATCTCAACTAGAACAAAACTCAAACTCATCAATTTTTATCCGCCCTTTCTCGGTGCAGGCATATGGGTAAAAAAGATCAGTGAAGATGGTCGTCATATTCAGGTGATCATGAAGATGCATTGGTGGAACAAAAACCTCTTCGGTACTCATTTTGGTGGTTCATTAGCCTCGATGACAGACCCTTTTTATGTGTTTATCTTAATGATGAATCTGGACAAAGGCTATATCGTTTGGGACAAGTCTTCTAAAATCGAGTTCATAAAACCAGGTAAGGGCACCATGTATTGTGACTTTAAGCTCAGTAGTACCCAAATAGAGGAAATCAAGCAAAAAGTGGATCTAGAAGGTAAATACTTACCCATTCTTTCTACTGAAATAAGAGACAAGGAACAGGCACTGGTGGCAAAAGTGCAAAAGGAATTGTATGTAAGAAAAAGGTGAACTATTTCTTGAAATGGTAGAGAAAAATGAACTCCCCGGTAAAGGCAGGTTTCTTTTGGTCTTTCACTTCCAATGCCACATTCAATTGACATTTTGAAATGCCCCTGAGATCAGCCAAGGAAGTCAACAGCACTCGAAGACGGACTTCACTGCCAACTACTACCGCCTGGTTAAATTTTAATTTTTCTATGCCGTAATTGATCATCATTTCGATGTTTCGAATTTCTGCGATCTGTTGCCAGAGGTAGGGTAGCAACGATACGGTCAAGTAACCATGTGCAATTGTTCCCCCAAACTTGCCTTCTTCTTTGGCCCTTTCTTCGTCCAAGTGAATCCATTGATGATCAAGTGTAGCGTCTGCAAACGCATTGATGCGTTCTTGATCGATGCGTAAATAGTCAGAGACACCAATTTCTTTTCCAATGTATGATTCAAACTCTTTGTGGCTCGAAATGATGACTTTTCCCATAAGATGTGATACAAGTGAACGCCTAATTTCTACTTAGTTCATTAGAATTCCAAAGTAAGTTGCAGCTCGGAAGGCACAGGTTTCGGAACTTCTTCGTCAAAGTTTGAAAGTGTAATGCCCAAAAGCCGAACGCCCTCGGCAAATTCTGACCATTGGATATCGCGTAAAAGGCTTTCGGTCAGTTCCATTATCTTTTGTTCAGACGTGATGTGCTCCTCTATTGTCATGCTCCGTGTGATTTGCGTGAAATCCTTGAATTTCACCTTAAGCGTGAGTGTTTTTCCATGTTTTTTGGCATTTGCTGACCTTCTTTGTACTTCTTCTGCAATGAGCGAAAGATTTTCCAACATGGGGCTCAGTTCGGTAAGGTCTTCATCAAAGGTTCGCTCAGCGCCAAGCGATTTTCTACTGCGGTGAGGATTCACAGGTCGATTATCGTTACCTCGAACAATATCATAATAGGAGAGACCGGATTTTCCAAACTTCAGGTAAAGTCCTTCCTTAGACCATTCTAACAGGTCGGATCCTTTATAGATGCCTAGATCTTCCATTTTTTTGGCGGTCACCTTGCCTACGCCAAAGAAATCTTTAATGGATAATTGTTTGAGAAAGGAGTGCACCTTCTCCGGGCCGATCAAGGTCAGCCCGTCGGGCTTGTCGTAATCGCTGGCGATTTTTGCCAAGAACTTGTTGATCGATATACCGGCAGATGCTGTCAAACCAAGTTCTGTTTTAATGCGTTGCTTGATCTCTTTCGCAATCAACGTCGCAGAGGGAATTCCTTTTTTATTCTTGGTGACATCGAGGAAGGCTTCGTCCAAAGAAAGAGGTTCAACCAGGTCCGTATAGTCATAGAAGATCTCCCTGATTTGCTCCGATATCTCCTTGTAACGTTCGAATTTAGGTTTGACAAAGATCAAATCGGGACACAATTGATAGGCACGTTTAGAAGACATGGCCGAGTGAACACCGAATGTACGAGCTTCATAACTTGCTGCAGCCACTACTCCTCGTTCTCTGCTTCCTCCCACAGCAATGGGTTTTCCGAGTAATTCCGGATCGTCTAATTGCTCAACTGAGGCATAAAAAGCATCCATGTCTACGTGAATGATTTTTCTAATTGTCGCCTCCTTCTCCATTTTTCTTGAAAATAGTACAGATTTCTCGAACTTTATGAGGAGAAATAGATTTCACTACACATGAAGCGGTCAAAAAAGGTCTTTTTGATAGTCGCCGTACTTTTTATCGCAGCCACCATTTTTGTGGGCTATGATATTGCGACAAAAACGTCTTTTCCAGGTTCAAAAACATACATGGAAGAGTCGATCGTTCCAGAGAAACAGGATTCCCTTAAGGATAAAGAAAAGCAAATTGGCACAGAAGAAATCAGGTAAAAAAATAGATATCGACCAGATCGATATGGAGCGGATGGAAGAAATGACCACGGAGAATCCGGGGATCATTCCATTCCCACACACTGTAGGTGGTGCAATGATCAAACCCGAGGACAAAGGGAAGATCAAGGGAAGGTCTCTTTCTGCCATGTATGAGCAGACGGAGCTTGACATGAAGCAGATCTACGAACAGATGCAGCTTTTGGCAAAGCAAGCGGAAACCATCCAAACAAGAGTAGAAGTTTCTGAGAGGATATACCAAGCCAAAATGACTTTTCAGCCCTTGATCGGTAAAATCTATCACCTTTACACCAATAAGAAGGGAGAAGATGTGTTGTCGATGGTGGCACCTGCAGAGTGGGGGAATAGCTTACCTTTTCAGGCGTTTATCTGTACGGCTAAATTGCTGTCAGACCATACTTGGGAGATCATTGAAAAAGGAGAATAAAAAATGTCCCGAAAAAATAAGCGGGACGTAGTGAGATAAAAAAGTAGAGTTATTTAATGCCTCAAAGGTAGGTTGCTTTTTTATCCTATTTTATGACTTAGCTCAGCTTATGAGAATAAACTGTTGAGTTCATAATTGATCTTTTCTACAATGAATGCAAAATCTTCGATGCGGCTGACAAAATCCAATTCATTGACATCAATTGTCAACACTTTGCCTTCCTTGTAATTGCTGATCCACTCGTCGTAGCGTTCATTGAGGTGTTTCAAGTATTCGATTCGGATCAATTCCTCATAAGACCGGCCTCTTTTCTGAATATTGGCTACGAGCTTAGGGATATCTGCTTTCAAATAGATCAATAAATCAGGAGGGGTGACATGTTTGATCATGGAGTGATAAAGCTCCAAATAATTTTGATGATCTCGTTCGGTCATATGCCCCGACTGGTACAAGTTTTTGGCAAAAATCTCACAGTCCTCATAAATGGTCCTGTCTTGGATTGAACCGTTGGGAGAGGCATCGATTTTGGCCACTTGATTGAATCTGCTATTAAGAAAATAGACCTGCAAATGGAAAGACCACCTGCCCATGTCTTCATAAAAATCCTTTAAGTAGGGATTGTCTTCCACCGATTCCAGTAACACTTCCCAACCAAATTGCTTTCCGAGCATTTTAGCCAAAGTGGTTTTTCCAGAACCAATATTGCCAGCAATTCCTACGTGCATTGCCATAATTCAAGAGGATTATCGTTGAAATTAAAATTTTACCCGCAAAGATAAGCTGGCATTGAAACCTGGCGCACTAATTCCTGAAGAATATGGACGATAATGTGTATCCAATAAGTTTTCGAAATTGAGGTTAATGCTGAGCATATCGTTGAGCTGATATGAGTTAAGCAGATTGAGTGTATACCAAGCCAATGCGCCATCACTTGTGTAAAGGTGAGGCTTATTCTGTTCTGAAGGGGCTAGGTCTTCGAAAGCAATTCCACCACTAAATCGCATCACAAAGCTGGAACGGAATTTACTTCCCTCATAGGCAATGCCTGTTTGTCCAAAGACGGGAGCGACATGTCGCAAAGGAAGGTCCTCTACCGTGTCTCGCCCTTGTGTATAAGTCACATTTCCGTGAACAGCCAACCCATTGGACAAACGATAACGAAGCCTAGCGCTAAGCCCCCAAATGTAGGCTTCACCGACATTGACCTCAGCAAATACATCACTTAACACTCCGTCATACAGCAGTTGACTTTGGCCATCGAAAGTAAATGGTCTTCTGACCATGGCATTATCGAGTACTGAATAGTAGTTGACCACACCGAATTCGAAACCGTTGTCGAACTGCGCATTGATTCCATATTCAAAATTGTAAGAAGTTTCAGGTTTGAGCTCGGGATTTGGAACAATGACCACACCAGGTTCAGAATCAAAAACCTTTCCAATGTCGTCGATGTTTGGTGAGCGAAATCCGCTGGAGACCAAGGCATTGAGCTTCCAGTTCTTATTGGGTAAATACACTAGACCAAGACTTCCATTCAGCGCACCATTGGCTAAATCGATCTCATCGTAAGGAAAATCATAAAAACTCCGATCTTCGAATTTCGAATTGATCTTAACGAAACTATAGCGCAGTCCAGAAGAAAAGATGAGTTTTTGGCTCAATTCATTCTTTAGACTCAAATACGCTGCCGCCGAATTATAGGTGCTTCCTCCATCAGGGTATCTTGTGCTTTCTGAAGAAACCTGACCTGACACGATGTTTGTTGATTTTGCTCTTGAATCGACTTGGTTTCCAACCAATTCCACTCCATAGTAAAGCTCATTATTGAATCCAAAGGAGCGTTCAAAGTCGATATTCAATGAAAGAACATCTACAAATTCTTCTCTGGTTCTCAGCTGATCACGACCAAATCGCCGGTCGTTTCGACTTTCTTCTACTTGTTGATAGGCCGTAACGACCTTCATTTGATCGAAAAGTTTTGTTGGATAGAAATAGCGCATTTGCAATGAATGCATTTGCCACAATTGAGGGCCATAGTACCATTCTGCACTCCTCAGGTTGCCCTGACCTGTTCTTTCGATCAATCGTTCGTAACGTGGGATATCAGAGGAGTTCGAGTAGTGAAAAGAATAGGTGAGGTCTGAAAAATTGCTTGTTTTCCATCGGAATTTCTGAAGAAAATTGAATTGATCATATCCTGAATGTATTTGTTCGTTGATATTTGAATTGGTCACTACGACGTCTGTATCACCTTGTCTTTGAACGTATTCAAATCGTTTACCAAAATCTGGAAATTCTTCCGTTCTGTTGCTGCCTGTTCTAAGGTCACCAAAGGTTGAGTAGGTAATGCCTGTAAAAGAGCTGAATTTTTTGGTCCCAATTTGAAAATTGAGGTTGCCTGTGACGGCATCCGCTGCTGAGGCATAACGAACGAAACCACTTCCTGTAAAGGCTAAACCGGAGTCGTTGAAACTGGGTTCTATCGTATGAAAATCCATCACACCGCCCAAGGCATCACTTCCGTAGATCACAGAACCAGGGCCGTACACGACTTCCGCTTCTCGAAGATTGTTTGGATCGAGTGTGATAACATTTTGAAGGTTGCCGCTCCGATAGATGGCATTGTTCATCCGTACTCCATCCACAACGATGAGAACGGCATTCGCTGCAAAGCCTCTGATCATTGGGCTTCCACCGCCTAATTGACTTTTTTGAATAAATACTTCACTGTTCATACCGAGCAGGTCGGCTGTGGTCGGCGGTTCGGCATAGGTGATTTCCTTGGCTTCAAAAACTGCGATCTCTTGTGGGATTTCACGTTTATTCTGTTCCCATTTGTTCGCTGAAATGACCACTTCTCCTGTTTCCGTAATGGATTCAACCATAAACAGCCTGAACTCTTGGGCAGCAAGCTTTTGCATGCTCAACTGTACAGGTTTAAAACTCGGATGTCTAAAGATCAAAATACTCCCCGCATCGAAATTGCCTAAGCTGGCCTTACCAGAAGCGTCAGTGACCGCACCGCTATCAGATCCTTTTTCTTGAATAGTGACCTGATAGATCGGTTCGTTGGTTGATTGGTTCAAGATCAAAACGGTCTGTCCTTTCAGAGAGACCAGGGCAAACGAAAATAGAAAGGCTATGAATAGGCGGTTGCTTGTCATCATAAAATCTACACTCACTTTTCAACTAATACTTGTTCTTTTCGAGGGTTTTTGTTCCTTGCGCTTGAATATAGTGTACGAAAATGCCTCTACTCGAAAGTAATTATAAGGGACCGCCATTTTATTATTTGAATGGACATTTTGAAACCATTTTGCCTAGCATGTTCAGAAATGTGAAAGGGGTGGCTTATGAACGAGAACAAATTGACACACCTGATGACGACTTTCTCAACATCGATTGGTTAAGAGCTGGTCATAAGAAGCTGCTCGTGATCTCTCATGGCTTAGAAGGAGGTTCGGATCGACATTATGCAAGGGGGTTAGCCAAGCTTTTTTATGCCAAGGGCTGGGACGTTGCCGCATGGAACAACAGAAGTTGTAATGGTGAGATCAATAAACAAAAGATCCTGTATCATCATGCCGCTAGCTATGACCTACGGTCTGTGATTCAACATGTGGAGAAAGCCAATGCTTATGAAGAAATTGCATTGGTTGGAATTAGCATGGGAGGGGGGCAAACCCTGAGGTACCTGGGCGAGGAAAGTAAGTTTCCCGTACCTGATAGCATCAGAAAAGCCGTTGTGATCTCAGCACCTCTGAGTTTGATCGAAAGTGCCAAAACGCTGAATTACAAAGAAAATAAAGTCTATGAGCAGCGATTCTTAAAAAAGCTGAAAGTCAAGATCAGAGCAAAGGCGGCGCAATTCCCCGAAATTGATATTGAAGGGTTAGACGAGATGTCAACATTGCAAGCATTTGATGATAAGTATTCAGGTCCATTGCATGGATTTAAAGATGCCAAGGCGTTCTACGAGTTTTGTGACCCATACCCTTTTCTTGAGAAGATCTCTAAGAAAGTGTTGATCTTAAATGCCCTCAATGACCCATTATTGGAAGGGAATTGTTTCCCCTATGATCTAGCCAAAAAGTCACAAAACATTTATTTAGAAGCACCGGAAAGGGGAGGCCATGTCGGCTTTGTTCAAAGCGGAAAAGAGTTCACTTATGCTGAACAGCGCACATTAGACTTTCTTAATGCGAACTAGTGGATTCACTCTCGACTTTGCCTGCACCGATAGGAATATTCAATTTGAGAAATAGCCCTCTGTTGTAAGAGTCAATAGACTCATATACACGGCTGAGCCCGTGATGATAGCTAAATCCAATGCTCATGCCTTTCGGGCCAGGTTGGAGTTTATAACCGATGCCAGCCGCCAAGCCGAATGCAAAGGTGTTGATGGCTTCTTTGTTGTAGTCTTTGATGCGAATTTCTGGATCGTCACTGCTTGATTCAAACTCAACAAAAGCTTGGTGCATAAGTCCAAGCTGTGGCCCCGCTTCTACATAGATCCGATTAGGAAAATGATACCTCAGAAAAAGTGGGACTAGAAAATACCTGATCTCTTGATCATAGCTCCCCGGGTCGGGATTAGGAGTGCTTCCTACGGTGACCAGATCATTAACCGTTAAATTTCCGACCCCCATACTTGCTTTGACCAAGGTTCCTGTGTACAGCGACCAAGAGTCTTTTATGCGTATATCAAAATAAAAACCAAGGTTGAATGTGCGATTATAATCATTGGTTTCTAGCCCAGTGACTTGACTCCAGTTGAACCCCCCTTCAAGACCAAATTCCAATCCATCCGAATTCAATTTATCGCCAAGGAGTAATGAGATCAACACTTGCCCTTTCGCCATGTTCAGGCTTGAAAGCAACAGGGAGGTTACCAAAAGATATTTTGATAGCTGTTTCATCCTTGCGAAGATAAATAAAAAACCCGCATTTGCGGGGCTTCTACTTTAGACCAACAGAAGGTAGTCTATGATTCGGGTAGTTGTTCCGATTTCTTTGTTTTTGAGGCATTGAACTTTACTTCTGACTCGGTCATTAGGCGAGTTCTAGCGATAAATCGATAGCCTAAGGGGACTTCTAACGAAAATGCACTGCCTTTTCCTTCGATAATGTCTAGATGGATTTGGCTATAACGCATATACTCAAATAGGTTGGATGACATATAGAATGAGCAATCGCAAACAGTGCCCAATAAGACATCGCTTTCATTGATCATAAAATCTTCAATGGATAAGCAGCTCGGAGCCGAACCATCACAGCAACCGCCACTCAAATGGAAAAGTAATTCTCCATGGGAGTGACGTAATTGCTCAATGGTGGCTTGGGCTTTTGCTGAAGCCGTTACTCTTGAAGTCATTAAAAGAATCCCAAGGCTTTCTTGTCATAGGAGATCAGCATATTCTTGGTTTGTCGGTAGTGAGAGAGCATCATTTTATGTGTTTCTCTACCGATTCCTGACTGCTTGTATCCTCCAAAAGGTGCATGTGCTGGATATGCATGATAGCAATTTACCCAAACACGTCCTGCCTTTATGTTTCTAGATATTTGATAAGCCTGATGCATGTCTCTTGTCCATACTCCTGCGCCTAATCCATAGGGCGTGTCATTAGCAATTTCCAGTGCCTCTTTTTCGTCTTTAAATGAGGTGACACACAACACAGGACCAAAGATCTCTTCTTGGAATACCCGCATTTTATTGTTCCCTTTCAAAATGGTAGGCATGATATAATAACCACCCTCAAGTCCTTCATTATATGCCGCTTTACCTCCTGTTAATACTTCACAGCCTTCCTCTTTTCCAATGTCAATGTAGTTCATGATCTTCTCAAATTGCTCATTTGAAGCTTGAGCACCCATCATGGTTTCAGGGTCTAAAGGATGACCTAATTTGATAGCCTCTGTTCTTTCCACCACGCGTTCGATAAAAGCGTCAAAGATGCTTTCTTGTACCAACAGTCTGGAAGGACATGTACATACTTCTCCTTGGTTCAACGCAAACATGGTTGCTCCCTCAAGGCATTTATCAAAGAATTCATCGTCGGCTTCCATGATGCTCTCAAAGAAGACATTTGGTGATTTACCTCCTAATTCTAACGTTACCGGTTTGATGTTTTTTGCAGCGTACTGCATGATCAGCTGGCCTGTAGTGGTTTCTCCCGTGAAGGCTACCTTTTCTACTCTTGGGCTGGATGCCAATGGTTTACCGGCTTCAATTCCAAATCCATTGACTACATTTAGTACACCTGCGGGAAGGATATCTTCGATCAATTCCATCAAGATCATGATGCCAACGGGTGTTTGTTCTGCTGGTTTCAATACCACGCAGTTTCCTGCTGCTAGCGCCGGAGCCACCTTCCAAGCCGCCATCAATAAAGGGAAATTCCAAGGAATGATCTGTGCGACAACACCTAAGGGTTCCAGCACGTTCATCGAGACGGTCTGGCTATCCAATTCACTCACAGAGCCTTCTTCGGCACGAATGACCCCGGCAAAATACCTGAAGTGGTCAATGGCGAGAGGTAAATCTGCTGCTCTTGTTTCTCTCAAGGCTTTGCCGTTATCCCATGTTTCGGCTCTCGCCAAAACCTCTAAATTTTCTTCCATGCGATCGGCAATTTTCAATAAGATATTGCTGCGTTCTGTCGCGGAAGAAAGGTTCCATGTTTTGGCAGCCTCCCAAGCTGCATCAATTGCTTTTTCGATATCTTCTTCAGTTGACCTGGCTACTTTAGTAAAGGCATTGCCATCGACGGGCGATGCATTTTCGAAATACTCACCTTTGGTAGGTGCTACCCATTTTCCACCAATAAAATTGTCGTATTGGTCTTTGAAAGTTGGCTTCTGTAATACTTCAGCTGTTGTTGTTAAAAAATCACTCATAACTATCTGTTGTTTTAAAAATGTTCTTTAGTCTTTAGTAGAGTTTAATTTTTTGAAAGACTCGTTTTGTAAAATTAAATGGAAGTGCAATCGTTTTCTTGACCAATTCTCTCATTGACATGAACGATTCTACCATAAGAACATGACATAAGTCAGGAATGCTCTAACCACTTCATTGTAAGTTGGTTGCTCATTTTATTGTAGAACATGAACCTGCCTGAGAATTTTTTAAAGGGGCGACGACTTGAAACGCTCGTAGAAAACCAGACCACGTATTCTTTATCAAATGCCGAAATGCATGTGTTTGAAACGCATCAAGAAGCGGAACGGGTGCTATTGCAATTTCACCATACGGTACTCGCCAGTATGTTGATGGGGAAAAAAGTAATGCATTTGAATGACAATGAACCCTTTGAGTTTTTACCGGGGGAGTCGCTAATACTGCCGAAAAATGAAGTCATGTGTATTGACTTTCCCGAAGCCCAGCTCAATAACCCCACCAAATGCTTAGCTATGACCATTTCTGAGGATAAGATCAGTCGGACGGTTGATCTGATCAATGAGCATTCACCTAGAGTGGAAGGAAAGGAGTGGCGTTTTACGGATTATAATTTCCATTTCACAAATGATCTGGCGGTGCATCAGATCATCAATAGGCTGCTTTTTCTCTTTACTGAAAATCATCCATCCAAAGACCTGTTTGTTGATATGAGTCTTCAGGAACTTATCGTCAGATTACTTCAAACAGAGAACAGAAGAATCTATGATCAGGATGCGATACAGTTGAGCAGTTCGAACCGGCTCGCTTTTGTGATTCGATACATCAGAGAACACTTGGATGAGGACTTGACCATTGAGGAGTTAAGTGATAAGGCGTACATGAGTGAAAGTAATTTCTACCGTGTCTTTAAGAATGAGTTGGGCTTATCACCAATCGCGTTCATCAATAATGAACGACTAAAAAAAGCTTCTAGCCTTTTGAAAGACCAACACATCCAAGTGAAAGAGGTGTATATGGCCTGTGGTTTTAACAGCTTGTCTTATTTCAATCGTGTATTCAAAAAGGCTTTTCAAATGTCGCCATCGGCTTATCAAAAACAAGCCTTACTCCCGACTAATTAAGCTTTACACGCACAAGCACCGGAAGATGATCCGAGATATGACGATTGTTGGCCCTTCTGTCATCGATCACTCGGTAAGAAGTAAAACGGACGCCTTTGCCAAAAATATAATCGATTCGTCGGTCTGCTAGTGCAAGCGGATCGAAACCATAAAAGGTGCCAATCGGACCATACACTTTCGAACTGTTTAGGTAGGAATCCTTGAGGTTGTTATTCAGCAGTTTGATAGGAGGGGCACTGGGTTCGCTATTCAGATCTCCAAGAAGCAAGACTGGATTTTGACCAATGTTCATTGCATTGATCTTTTTCACGATCAAAGCAGCGGAATTTACCCGCGCAATTTCACCTACATGATCAAAATGGGTGTTAAACACCCAGAACACATTTTCCGTCTTGCGATCACGAAATAAACCGTAGCTACAGATTCTTGGTAATTCAGCATCCCAACCTTTGGAGATTTCATCGGGAGTGGTCGATAACCAAAAAGTGCCCTCATCTAAGAGAAGCACACGCGTGCTGTCATAGAAGATGGCGGAATACTCCCCCTGTTCGGCACCATCATCGCGACCAACACCAGTAAAGGTATAATCGACTAGTGTGCTATCGAGGTAGCTCATTTGGGCAGACAAAGCCTCTTGCACCCCAATGATCGCAGGTGCATAATAGGAAATCAATTCACTCAATTCTTGCTTTCGGACTTCCCATCGGTCTTCTCCATCATTGGGGTTGTCGTAACGAATATTGAACGACATGATGTTGAACTCTTGTGCATATCCGGTGAATGTAAGAAGGCAAAGAAAGCAAGTGATTATTCTTTTCATTAGTTGAATCGTTTCAAGGCCAGTTCAGCCACGGTTGCACCGATAGAAAGTGAAGAGGTTGCTGCTGGCGAAGGCGCATTGCACACGTTAATGGCTCCCGTTGTTTCAACGATAGCGAAATCGTCTAATAAGCCACCCGTTCGGTCACAGGCTTGTGCACGTACTCCTGCGCCCCCTGCAATTAAGTCATCTTCCTGGATTTCAGGGATCAGTTTTTGCAAAGCTTTGGTGAAAGCCGATTTGGAGAATGAGCGATATAGCTCTCCAAAACCTGTTCGCCAATATTTGGTAGCTACTTTTTGGAACCCAGGCCACATCAGTGTTTCCAGTAGCTCCGGTACATTGACCTGTGTTTTTTTGTATCCCTCTCGTTTGAAGGCTAATACCGCATTCGGTCCTGCCTCTATGCCACCATTGATCATGCGCG
Organism: Roseivirga sp. YIW32; assembly: GCF_057219245.1. NCBI lineage: Bacteria > Pseudomonadati > Bacteroidota > Cytophagia > Cytophagales > Roseivirgaceae > Roseivirga > Roseivirga sp. YIW32. The sequence continues at coordinate 753,896 of NZ_JBXVVG010000001.1, forward strand.
TGAAGTGAACACCAAGAAAAGGGAAGTTGGGGTCCGGTACAGGGTAGATCAGGTGTTTGACCAAATACTGTTTTTCAGGTTTCAACTCAAAGTATTCCCCTCTGAAAGGAATGATCTTTAAATCGATTTCGTCTGTCGTTTTTCTTGCGATCTTGTCCGAATACAGACCCGCGCAGTTGATCATGAGTTTGCACTCGTAATTGCCTTGCGTTGTGTTGATCACATGATGTCCATTCCTTTTTTCAATGCCGATGACCTTCTCGTTCAGTTTGATCTCTCCACCAGCAGTGCGGATCTTGTCTGCATAGCGCTCTGCCACAGCGACATAGTCAACAATTCCGGTGTAGGGAACTTTGATGGCTTCGATGCCTTTGACATGTGGCTCGATCTCTTTGAGCTCGTCAGCCGTTATTTTGGTGATTTGATCTAATCCATTTTGCAAGCCTCTTTGATAGAGGTTTTCTAATAAGGGCTGTTGGAAGGCATCTGTTGCCACCACCACTTTACCACAAAGCTCAAAAGGGATGTCTTCCTTTTGACAAAAATCGATCAATTGGTTGTATCCATTGATGCAATTGGTGGCTTTCAAACTGCCGGGTTTGTAGTATAGCCCTGAATGGATAACGCCACTGTTATTCCCTGTTTGGTGTTGACATAGGCTGCTTTCTTTCTCAATTAGCGTGATGCTTAGGCTTGGGTTCTTCTCCAATATGCGGTAGGCAGTGGCTAGTCCAACAATGCCCCCGCCAACTATAATTATATCATTCATAAAATAAACTAAAATGGCAAGTCGTCAGAATCATCAGCGCTCAGCCAATCGGGTTCGTCTGTCGCTGCCGGTAAAGGAGCATCATTTCCAGCACCCGACGCCCCTTGATCTTGCGACTCAGGGGTGATTCGCCAGGCTTGGAGGGAGTTGAAGTATTTAACCTCTCCTTTAGGGTCAGTCCATTTTCTGCCTTTTAAGTTGAAGCTCACGTTCACTAGTTGCCCTTCTGCAAATTGGTCTAGTTGATCACATTTGTCTTGAATGCATTCAAATTTGATCACCTCCGGGTATTGTGGGTTATCGGCGTATTCAACCACAAACTCTCTTTTTCTAAACGACTCTTTGATCTGCTGTGTGGGAAATATTTTCTCGATCTTCGCTTTGATCTCCATTTGTTCGATTTTTTATTCAAAGCAAAAAAACTATGAACCAAGAAGCAAATATTCTGCTTTTAACATGCACAAAGAGTTAAACTTTTCGTTGAACACTGTGTCAAAATATAAACGGTTTCCGTTTTTATTTGTGACAGATGGACATAATTTAGGCGACTATTTCAATTTACCTGAGGCTAGAGCAATACTTGAAACGACTATTCTTCATCTTAGCGCTTGTTTTAAGCGCCACTACGGCGTATGCTCAGACCACTGAGGGTACTGAATTTTGGTTTGGTTACATGGAAAACCTCACCAATGGCGAAACGGTGACTTTGGAATTATACCTAAGTGCCAAAACGGAGGCCAATGTGGAGGTAGTGGCCCAAGGTTTCAATGATCAGTTTACCATACAACCAGGAAATACCGTTCGCGTTGTATTACCCATCTCATTAATGGCCACAGGGGAGGGTTCCTCCAATAAGGCAGTTCAAGTGCGCTCGGATGAGCCCATCTCCGCTTATCAATTGAATAAAAGACGATTCAGCGCGGATGCGGCTGTATTGATTCCAGTGTCTGCACTCGGAAGAGAGTACTACATTACTGCACATTGGGAAAGTCCAACAAGTAATCCAGAAACCCCAGGTTTTTCAGAAGCGATGATTGTCGCGACGGAAGACAATACACGAATCGAAGTGACACCAACTGCACGCACCTTTGGTGGTCGGGCCGCAGGCGCTACTTTTGTGATCACCTTAAATGCCGGTGAGGTTTATCAAATTCAGTCGTCTGGTGATCTGACAGGTACTTATGTTCAAGCCGTAAGCGATAATGAAGAGGACTGTAAGAATATTGCGGTTTTTGGTGGGAGTTATTGGGTGAATGTTGGACAATGTGGTGGTTTTAGAGATCATTTGGTTGAACAGATGTTTCCCTTGTCTACCTGGGGAGAGAATTTTGTCTACGTGCCTTACGAATCCAGATCCGGAGGAGATCTAATCAAGATCATTGCCTCGGAAGACAACACAGAAGTAACCATTTCAGGTTTACCGCCGATTCAACTTAATGCGGGCGAGGTTTTTACGAATCCTGCACTTCGAGATGAAAGAATGATTACCGCGAACAAGCCCATCAGTCTGGCGCAGTTTAGTCGAAGTTCGCAATGTGATGGCGTGGCTGCAGACCCTTTTATGATCATCGTGCCACCCATTGAGCAACGAATCAAGGAGGCTAATTTTAGTGCCTTCACTGTAGCAGAAATCGATCAATATTATTTGACACTGATCACAGAACAAAGTGCATTGATCGCTGGAGTTGAGCTAGACGGGGTTAATGTCAATGCAGAATTTCTTCCTATTGGCAATTATGCGTATGCGAGCATTCGGATTAGTCAGGGTAATCATAACGTAAAGGCTCCGGAAGGAGTAATTGCCTATGTTTATGGTTATGGCCAAGCCGAGTCGTTTGGTTATTCAGCTGGGGTAAGTTTAGAGAACCTCAACCTACAAATTGTGGGTGAAGATGAATTCATCGGTGAAATTGCCGAAGAAGCCTGTGTCAATGCTTCTATAGATTTCGATGCCACATTTGAAATAGAACCTGGTGAAGAACCGCGTTTTGATACCTTCTCATGGGTGTTGGGTGATGGTGCTGTAGCGGAAGGTCAGCAAGTAACCCATACCTACACTAGTCCAGGAGAGTATATCATCACATTGACTGCATCTAAAGGAAATCCAAGCTGTGGTAATGCAGAGACATTCTCTAGGGAGATCACCATCATCGATGTGGAAGCAGATGCCATTCAAGGTCCTGCTTCCATCTGTCCCGATGTATTTGGGGTGGCCTACAGCATCAATGGTCCGGCTGGTAATACCTACGAATGGGAAGTAGTCGGTCAAACGGGCTTTACTGGGCAGGGTACGAATGAGATTTTGGTCGATTGGGGTGCTGCTCGACCTGATGCACTGATCCGTGTGACTCCCATCAATAGTCTCGGCTGTCGAGGTGAGGTCATCACTCTTCCTGTTGTCATCAATAAACGCCTGGAGCCGGCAGACCCTTTGGCATCGAGTCCAACACCTACTGAGGTGTGTTTTTCAGATAGAAATAGTATGCGCTACTTCACGCCTCAAACGAATGGATCAGAGTACGAATGGTTCATTGAAGGAGGAACATTCACCAGCAGCCCCTATAACAATGAGGTAATGGTCGATTGGGGCACAAATACAGCGGGTAGAATCTGGTATCGAGAATTTAATCCGGCCATCTCCGATTGCGAAGGCTTTTCTGATACCTTGAACATCACGATATATCCTGAAATTACAGATTCGGCGGTGGTGACCGATGCCTTATGCCTAGGCGATGCGAACGGAAGCATTTCCTTGTCTGTGCAGGGCGGAAAAACAGGTGGTTATACTGCCGACTGGAATAACGGCATGACCGGTCTCGAGATCTCTGGTCTGATCGCTGGTGATTATACAGCGACCATTCGCGATATCCTCGGTTGCGAAGTCATGTCGCAAACCTACACGGTCAATGAACCGGACGAATTGGTGATCCTAGGCTCGCCGGTACCAACACCCGTGCGTTGTTTCCAAGAAGCGAATGGACGAATAGATCTGGTGGTACAAGGAGGAACTGCGCCTTATACCTTCAATTGGGTGGGTGAGACTACTGATAGAAGTACGTCGGTTCCGCAAATCACTGGGCTTAGGGCAGGTAGCTATCGAGTGATTGTCACGGATGCTAATGGTTGCCAGACGAGTTTCGATAATATTGTGGTCGATGAGCCGCTGCTCCTAGAAGCCGATTTGAATACCTTGATCAACGATCCGGTTTGTCCACAAGCTTCAGATGGAATTGCGTTCGTGGATGCTAAAGGAGGTACGCCTGATTATCAGTTCTTCTGGAGCAATGCCCCAAACGACGATAGCCGAGAAGCCAGCAACCTATCGGAAGGCGAGTATACCGTGGTCATTCAAGACGCCAATGGGTGTACCTCAACGTTGACCATTGAAAAGGGAGAGCGACGACCCAATGTCTTTGTTCCTAATGCCTTCAGTCCGAATGGCGACGGAGTAAACGACGAATTCAAAGCGGTCGCTGATTGTGATGTGGTCTATTCCTTACAGATCTATAACAAATGGGGGGCTATTGTTTTTTCAACGAATGATGTTAATGAAGCATGGGACGGTAATTTTGAAGGTGGTCCTGCTCCTGATGGCAAGTATTCTTATGTGATCTTTTGGGCTGCAGAGATCAATGGGGTGAATATTGAACAAAATATTCGAGGCACCTTGAACATTTATCGCTAGAGAGATTTTTCTATCGCTCGGCTTTCCTTAATTTCAGTTTTCACTGAATCACATACCCATTGGCACTTACGGTTTACAAAGCTTCCGCCGGATCCGGCAAAACGTTCACCTTGGCAAAGGAATTCATAAAGCTCCTGATCAAGCAGCCTCAGGATTACAAACATATCCTCGCGATCACCTTCACTAAAAAGGCAACCGAGGAAATGAAAACACGCATCCTTGAAAATCTTCAAGAGTTGGCGCGAGGAGAAGAAACCGTGATGTTGCAGGCGCTGCTCAATGAACTCGGTAGTGAATTTGACGCACAGAAAGTAAAGCGAAGAGCGGATGAAGCTTATGAGTTGATCATCCACAACTACAGCCGCTTTGAGGTGTCAACCATCGATAGTTTCTTCTCTCGGGTGCTGAAATCATTTGCCCGAGAACTTGACTTGCCATTGAGTTATGAGGTGGAAATGAATCAGGATTTGGTACTGAATGAGAGCTTGGAGAATCTTTACCGCTCACTGGATGAAAAACCGGAACTTCTGAGGTGGCTCTCTCAATTCGCCAAATCAAAGATCGATCAAGACAGAACCTGGAATCTAGATGATGACATCAAAAAATTGGGAAAGCGGCTCTTCTCAGAGGATTTTCAGGAAAACTTTGAGAAAGCAAAGATCTCCTTATCATCATTAGAAAAGGTGATCGACGACCTGAATAAGGAGATCAAAGTATTTGAGAATACCGCCAAGCGTTTTGCTGAAAGGGCTTTTAAGGTCTTAGAAGATAATGGATTGGTTCAGGCAGACTTTAACTACGGTAGTAATGGAGCATTTTCCACTTTCAATGCAATAGAAAAGGGTGATTATGACATCACTACTAAAAAACGTTTCATGCAATCCCTCGAGGGGTCAATGCAATGGGGGGCTAAGAAAAGCCCACATTACGACAAAGCGTGCGAGGTAGGAGAAGCATATTTGGCTGAAATCGGAAGTGCAACCTTGAATTACATAACCCATCAACTGCCGGATTACTTGACCGCTTCGGCGATTGTCAAGAACATCTACACTTTTGGCTTGCTCGAAGCACTATATCAAGAAGTGAAAGCCTATCGTGATGAGCACAACATCTTGATGATCTCAGATACCAATAAGATCCTTAAAGATGTCTTGGAGGTCGCTGATGCTCCCATCATGTTCGAGAAACTTGGAAGTACCTACAAACACATCATGGTAGATGAGTTTCAGGATACGTCCAGTTTTCAGTGGATCAATCTATTCCCCTTGATCGAAAATGCGCTTTCGCAAGGACATGAAGTGTTGATCGTGGGCGATGTAAAGCAATCCATCTATCGTTTCAGGGGCGGAAACATGAAATTGCTTCTCTATCAGATCAGACAAGACCTGAAGGGCTTTTATTCGGAAGAAACGGATAAACATCTTGAGAGCAATTATCGCAGCCTGAACAAGGTGGTGGAGTTTAACAACGCTTTGTTCGACAGATTACCACAAACGCTCAATGGGTTGGACCTGCTTGAAGAGAGCAGCCTCTTTCAATTGGCTTTTGAGGGACATCAGCAAAAAGTAGAGCATGCAGCAGGCGGATTAGTGGAAGCGACCTTCTATCATGATGAGCAATCTTGGAAAACGCAGGCCATCGATCACCTGATCAACCAGATCAGATCGAATGAGCAGCAAGGGTATGGCTTTGGCGACATGCTCATCCTTGTCGATCGAAATAAGGAGATCCCTGACATCGTCATGCGCTTTATGGAGGAGAATATACCCTTCGTCAACGGGGAATCTTTGCGGTTGACACAAAGTGAATTGGTCGTTTTCCTGATCGAGTTGTTGCATTTTCTCCGATCGGAAAAAGATGAGGTCGTGCAACTTAATCTCATTGTCCTTTACCAACGATTGACAAATAGGACTGCCCAAACGGCTTATTTGCGCACAAAAGGAGATCGCTTGACCTTAAAGGAATCGGGTTTTCCTGAAGCTTTTTTAAAGGAGTATCAAAACCTCAAGCAGCTGTCTTTGGTGGATCTGTTGCATCAGCTGTTGCTCCTTTTCGACCTGAAAGACAAGGCGGACATCTACCTGCAGCAGTTCATGGATATTGTGTTGGAGCAAAGCCAACGCGGTCATCATTCCATCACTACCTTTTTGGATTGGTGGGAAAAAGAAGGTGCTGATGAAACCATCAATACGGCAGAGATCAGCAATGCGATTCGAATCCTGACAATTCACAAAGCCAAAGGACTCGAAGCTCCCATTGTCTTTATTCCTTTCGCGAGTTGGAGCTTTTCACCGAATGCACGACTACATCAATTCTGGACAAATCAACTCCCTGACACCTACAAGCAGCTGTCTTATATCCCATTGGACTTTAGTCGGAGTAAGCTTCAGGGCTCATTTTTTGAAAAGGCACTCAGGCAAGAAGCGGAGGAACATGCCTTGGATATTTTGAATAAGACCTATGTGGCCTTCACGAGACCACGGGAGAAATTGTATTTGTCGGCACCTCAAAAACAACGGAATAAAGGAATACACGAACAGTTGCATGCCGTTTTTTCTGATATGGAAATGAAAGAAGCGGTGGAAGAGGGGTTTACCGTTTTTACACTGGGGGAGGAGCACCACAAGTACAGCAAAAAGGAGAGGAAGGAGCAGATCAAGTCATTAAGGGTCTATCCAAGATCAAGATTCCTTGATCGACTAAGTATTCGAAACGATTCGGAGCGCTTTTTCATGCTCCAGGATACGGATCAGGCCAAGGCCATCACACTAGGCAATCAAGTACATGATGTGCTTGCCGATGTGGGTGTCAAAGAAGATCTACCCATGGTGATGAGGAAAAAGCTACAAGCTGGTGAGATCTCAGGTACAGATCTGCAAAATGTACAGTCGCAGATCGAAAAGCTCTTGACCAGCGAGGACGTGAACGAATGGTTCTCCGATGACTACGAGGTGTATAACGAGCGTGTGCTGCATTACAACGGTCAGGAACTGAAGCCAGACCGAATGCTCATCAAGGGTAAAACAGCAATTGTGGTAGATTATAAGACGGGTGAAGAGAGCGGCAAGCACATTGCCCAGGTACAACAATACATGGCCGCCATCCTAGCAATGGGGTATCAGCCAAAAGGCTATTTGCTTTACTTCAATCCCATCAAGGTAAAGGAGGTGCGTTTATGAGGAGCTTTCATCAGCAGTTGGTAGAACATGTGTCTCAAACGGTCGAGCTGTCAGCACTTAAAGACCATTGCTTTGTCTTTCCTACGAAAAGGGGCGGCTTATTCTTCAAGCGAGCCTTGATCGAAAAGTTCGACAAGCAAGACTTTATGCTGCCGGTACTGTACAGCATTGAAGAGTTTGTGGAGTCATTGACTGGAATGTCCATTACTGACGAGTTGACCTTGCTTTTTGAACTCTACAAGATCTACCAACTGGAAGAAAAGGACCTTCAGTTTGATGATTTCTATGCCTGGGGAAAGATCATTCTCAAAGATTATGATGAACTCGATCGGTACATGGCTGATGCCCGCAAGATCTACCGGTCCTTGCAGGACATCAAAGAGATCGATCATCTTTTTGGCCAGTCGGAAGAGTTTAGAGAGATCGTAGAACGTTATCGCACACTAACCGAGCGACAAGCCAAGACAGAGCTTTTGACCAAGTTCAAGCGCATCTGGGAGAATGTTGGTAAAGTCTACGAGGTGTATCAGGAGCAGCTGGTGAAGCAAGAAAAGGCCTATGGCGGCATGCTGTATAGAAATCTAGCGAATATCCTCACGCAGGAGTCGTTGGACCACCGTTTTGTTCAGTATCATTTCTGTGGATTCAATGCGTTGTCAACCTCTGAAGAACTCATCTTCGACGCCTTGCACAAGGGAGGAAAAGCACAACTCTATTGGGACGTGGATGCCTACTACCTCAATGACCCAAAGGAAGAGGCAGGTGGATTTATGCGAGAATACCTATCGAAATGGTCCGATAGTGTGGTCTTCGATGCACAGAGTTTAGCCACAGAAAAGCAGGTTGTTCTTCATGCTGTTCCACAAAGCATAGGACAAGTGCATCTGGCTGCAGAGCAGGTCAGTCAGTTGTTATTGGAGGGTGTTAGGCCCGAAAAAACAGCCATCGTATTGGCCGATGAAAAACTCCTCGTTCCGTTGCTCTATGCTCTACCTATGGAGGAGCATAAGGTCAATGTGACTATGGGATATCCGCTGAAAGCTACGGTGGTCTTCGACTTCTTACTCAGCTTTTTGGACATCATGCTCAAGTCAAGAGAAGAGCAAGGCGAAAGACTCATCCATTTATACGACCTCAAACCATTCCTTTCCAATGCCTATGCAGCCATTTTTCAAGAGGGCTTGTATGACGAGCTAACACAGTGGGCAGTAGAAGAGAAGAGGACCAAGATCTTGGCTTCTGAGCTCAACGAGATGCTCAATTCAGAAGAGTTAAAGCGTCTATTTGAAACCAAGGCCGATTGGGGCTCCATTTATACCGGAGTCAAAGCCTATTTGACTGCCTTGTTCTATCGATTCAAGGAAGAGGATAGAGGTCAAACTGACAGAGAATTCATCTACTTCCTACTGAAGTCCCTCAATCAGTTCAATGATTATTTGTCCGATAAAGGAGGTCTGAGCTTAAAGCTGATTAAGAAGATCTTGCAAGAACATTTCCGTTCGGTGAAGGTACCTTTTGAAGGTGAGCCTGTGCAAGGTGTTCAAGTGATGGGTTTTCTTGAAACCAGGACACTCGATTTTGAGCATGTGGTCGTGGTATCAGCGAATGAGGGAAAGATTCCAGCCGGTAGAAATTTGAATTCTTATATTCCGTTTGGGCTGAGAAGACTCTTCCAATTGCCAACCTTTGAGGAACAGGATGCCATCTACGCCTACCACTTCAAGCGCTTGATCCAGCGGGCCGAGAATGTTCATTTTATCTATGACAGCAGCACCTCCGGCGATTCGACGGGTGAAAAGAGCCGTTTCATTTTGCAACAGTTGAAACTCTACAAGGAACTACCCAATATTCAAGTAGAAGAATTGAAGTACGATGGTCAAGTAGATAAGTTGCCCCAACCTGTGGAGGTCACTATTGAGAAGAGTGCGGAGGTGTTGACCTTGCTGAAACGTTTTACTGTTGAAGGGGATAAAGCCTATTTATCACCCACGTCGCTATCAACCTATATCAACTGTCCATTACAGTTCTATTTACAGCACGTAGCACGTTTTAGGGAGGTTGAGGCCATAGAGGAAGATATCGATGCGCGGAATTTGGGGAATGTGGTCCACCTGGTATTGGAGCTGTTGTACAAGGAGTATGAAGGGCAGACGGTAACGGCTGAAGAGATCAAAGCACTTTCAAAAAGGATTGAGAAGCTGTTAGACGAAGCCCTGAGACAAGAAAAGATCGTACAGCGCCAGCAGAAATTGAGTGGTAAGGATCATGTGACCAAAAAAGTGATGCAGCAAGTCATTCAGAAAGTATTGAACCTGGACGCACAGGATGCACCGTTCGAGGTGGTGGGATTAGAGCAAAAAGGGTTTGAGCATTTGGTTGCTGTATCGGGAGGTTTGAAAGCCAAAGTAAGTGGTACCATTGACCGAATGGATAGAAAGCATGGCATATTGAGAATTACCGACTATAAGACCGGGAAGGCCGACTTTGTCAGTGCCAGAAACAAAGAACTAGATGAGATCCTAGACGAGTATTTCACCAACCCGAAAGTGAAATCCGGCTTTCAAGCCTATCTCTATGCGGTATTGACACAGCCTCATTTCCATGAGTCCACCCAAGTGGGCATTACGGTATTGAAGAAACTAGGGGACGGGACTCAATGGTTAAATGGCGGCAAAGCTTTAGGAGATCTTGAACTGAACGGTTTTGCACAACGGCTTGATGCGATGGTCAAAGAGATCTTTGATCCATCGGTTCCATTTCAGCAGACCGATGATCCTGAGCGTTGTCAGTATTGTGCCTTCAAGAAGATATGCAGAAGGGAATGATCCGTGGTTACTCCATTCTTGCCATGTCAGCCTCCGCCCCAATAAAGCCGAATGAAGCCCAACCATCATGAGAAAGGATCTCGGTAAAGATCTCTTTTGCCCTTTCCACATTGCCTTCGGCGAGGTGCCAGCTGCCCAAGCCATAGTTGATGGCATCATTGGCACTTAATGCGCCATCGGCTGCTGCTGTTAATTCCGCTTCTGATAGTTCTCCTTTGTAGAATAAGCACAAATTGTGGTAAGCAAAATTCTCGATGATGTCCATGTCTTTGTTTATGGATTCAAGGACTTCTTGGGCCGCTTCATCATTGCCTAATCGTCGATTGATCATGTATAGCCAATGGGAATTGGATACGATATTATCATCCATGCGTGAGGCATTCAATGACTTGGTGTAAGCATCCAAAGCAGCTTTATAATCGCCCTTTAAGTAATGCGATAAACCCAAATGATAGAAAATGTTACCATCTAAGGTGCTCACAGGAATATTCCGTGCATTTGGCATTCCATCGGGCTCAATTTCATTTTCCTTCCCCTCTCTTAGCTGAGCGGCTTTTTCAAAGTCGGCAATCGCCTTATCGAATTGTCGAGTGGAAATGTATCGATGGCCTCTATGCCTGTATAGTCTTGCGTCTTCAGGAAATTCTTCAATGCCCATGGTGTAGAAGTCGATGGCTTCTTGGTAGGCGCCTGAATAGGCAATGTAACGACCGAACCAGATCAAATTCTCGATATCGGGATCGCTCTTATAGGCTGTTTTCTTTTCCTCGAGCTGCGCTAAAACAGCTTCACTAGGTTTACTTGCATACAAGGTGTCTCCCAGTAGCGAGATGGCCTCGAATCCAACTTCTGCCTGCATTGTTGACTCCTTTGCGCTTTCCTGACATGCCATAAAAAGTAATAGGGGCAGTGCGATAAAAAATGTATAGTTCTTCATAGTTTTTTTATTTCATCATGTTCAAATGGTCAGCATTGCCGGTCATTTCCCACTGGCTCAGTGCAATCGGAATATTGCCAATGCTATTCAATTGGTCGAAGTAATCTTTTAACTCAAAAGGTTCATCATTCAATTCCTTGATCCTGGCATATTCAGCCATGATCACCTCCATCAGGTATTTACCGGTTACGTAGCTCGTGCCATAACCCGGCTGTCTCAGATACAGGTGTTGTTCAAAGATCAATAACTCTTTTTCAGTTTTCATCCAGCCCCTTGGGGTGTATTCGGAGTGAATGCCTCCGGCTTCCTCCATCGTCATTTCATTGGCATGGGCATAAAGCGAACCTAGGCCTCTGGCTGCACGCTGTGCGATGAGGATATAGACCATCTCACGCACCCTAGGTGATTCGTCGTACATGCCGGCATCCATGAACATTTCTTCGACAGCGGTTGCCATGCCTTCGTTGCGCGAGTCGAAGATGTTATATAACACAGCATTTCTTCTGATCGGGCTCGGGTTGGGCTCGTTGACCATTCTCGCCAGTTCGAACCAATGATAGAAGTGAGAGTAGAGTGGGCGAGGATCGTAGTGCATGGTGATGTAGAAGAAGTTTCGAGTCTTCTTGGGCACGAAGGAGCCTAAATGCTCTCGAAGAGCCGGTTCAAAATAGTCTTTCACCGTCAGGATGTCTTCCTCTTCCAGAAAATCCATGAATTGTCTAGCCGCCTTTTGTGCCAAGCGATCGTATGCCTCCGGAGAATCCGCTTCTTCCAATTCAGGCAAGTCACGATTCCGGTGCTCTTCCAATTTGAGTGCTGACCAGGCCCTGGCCAATTCTCTTTTCAAGATCATGACCTCATCTTCCCAGGTCAGCGGTACCAAACGTACATTTTGGGTGTACCAGGTGTAATTCTCTTTACCGATACCTGAAGGCCCTGTTTTCTCACTGGATTTTTCCTCCAGCCATTCCACAAAATCAACTGTTGACTCTTTGGCCTTTTCGATCGCGGTGATCACTTCCTCATCACTGGCCAATCCGGGCAATGATTTCATATTTTCTAATACACTGGCTTGCGTCTTGATGTCACGTATCCCGGCGATCCAGAGGTCTCTGGCATTCCCGGTAAGATTCACTTTGGCTTGACTATTTAAGGAAGGGATAGAAGCCAATTCGGTAAGCATTTTATTGCGAGCCTCTGCATTCAACGGAAATTCATAGGTCCAGAGCTCTAAGGTGCCATGATGGGTTGGTCCTTCATGCGCCGGGACATCACTTTGGGAGGTCCATACGGACTTATAAAAAGCTGGATCGCGTTCCCAAGGTTTTAGTACGCGATAATTGAAGTCAAACCCATTCATCTCCGCCCAAGTGATCATCCAATCTACGCGTTGTGGAATGGGCCAGTTGGTGGTATCTATTGAAGCGAGCTCTGCTTGAAGTCCTTTAACGGCTGTGTACCTTGTCTTCATGCTTTGTGCACGGTAGTCAGGCGCGCCATTGTACAAGGTGGGTTTTTCCACATTACGCCATGTTTCAAATAGCGAAACAAGGTCTTCATAATCATTGCTGGTATAGCTTTGCGGAGCTGTGTTCTGCTCGCAAGAAAGGATCAGGACGAGACAAAAGAGTGTGAAAAATTTTCTCATAGTTGAAGATTTAGTGAAAACTACCGAATGAAAGCTTTGAAACAAAATCATTTTTTTTGACTAGTCAGTCAGGAAGATCAACAATGCCCCAACAGCAGTAGCGAATAGAATAAAGCATCTGAATAGGCGGTCATTGACCTTTTTCAATAAACGGACTCCAATGAAAAGGCCGATGAAGATGGCAGGCGTAAAGGAAAAGCTCACCGCAGCGGTTTGCCAGTTGATGGTTTCCCAACTCCAAATATGAAAGGGTACTTTGAATAAATTGATGAGTAGAAAGAGCCAGGCAGTAGTGCCAATGAAGGCGTTTTTCGGTAACTGCATGGCCAAGAAATAAAGATTGGCAAAAGAGCCAGCCAAATTACCGATCATGGTGGTAAAGCCTGCCGTAAAGCCCATGGCTCCTGCAAAACCAAGATTGTCAGGAACTGAAGTCGACTTACGTCGATCCCACCAGAACATCATGAGTACAGAAAGAAGGATGATACCCGCCATTGCTTTTCTAAACAGGGACTCCGGGATCTGATCACCTAACCAGGTGGCCACTAAAACACCAATGACCATGGGCGGAAGCAGCTTGAACAAGAAGCGCCATTGCGCATGGCGGTTGTAATAGATCACAGCAAACACATCACCTACGATGAGCATGGGTAACAATACGCCAGTAGAGGCCTTGGCTCCGAAAACAGGGACCAATAGGGCAACAATGCCGATGCTAATCCCTTTGATGCCAGACTTAGAGAGCCCTAGCAAAAAGGCAGCAAGGCTGACGATCGCCACATCTAAATAGCTGAGTTCGCTGAACACAAGGGCAAGTTAGTCGAATTATGTCAAGATCGATTTGATGCACTTCCGAACAATTTGAGTTTTCGACTGTTTTTTATGGGTCGATTGTGGTGAATGATTTTTTAAGAAGAGTATCGACGATGAATTTTTTGAACGAATGATGAAAATTGAACAAAGCCAAGTAAACCCAGCAGTGAACGCCTTTTCAGTGGATAAGGTCGCGCAAGCAAAAGAAAATCAAGCAACAAAAGAAACAAGGACTTCTGATCATGAAGAATGGTACGATGAAGACTATCGTTTGCTTGCGATGAAAACCCTGCAGTTCGAGAGCACTTTCTCGGAATAACTTTCCCGATTTGGGAATAGAGGGCTGTTAAAACCCTTTCAAAAGCCCTAGAATGGCTCTTGGAACGGTATTTGGTCTAAACCTGGCAAACAAATTCGTATGCCATGAAAAACGTAGATCGAATAACAATTTTGCCACGTGTCGGATTATACATCAATTCCGAGGGCCAATTGATTGAACCGACACAAGGGCTGGAAATTACCGGACTGCAATCGGGTCATTTGCCTGATGAATCATTTCTTCACAATGGCCAATGGGAAGACGAAGATTTTACGCGTTTGGACGGCCCATCTACTTTAAATCATTAGGCCATGAAGCAGGACATGGATTTAAAGCAAGTCATTGACCAAAAAGCGGTGGCTTCTCCAGCGTTTTCCTATCAGGAGGCTCGAGAGGACATTCGGATTTCCTTTAAAAGAGGAGGTGTGAAGATCAGTTATCTGGTAGAGGCCGAGGCAATTTGTCAGTATGATATGAGCAAAAAGGATTGGGGGATGTTTTACAAGGTGACCAGCATGGATAACCTGGACTTCTTTGTTCCTGTAGAAGAATTTAAGACCTGGCTCAAGAAACAGGTGAGTAGTGAAGCCACCTTTCAATTGGTATGATGGTGCGTTTGCCCCTGCGCTGGCCCAAGCGTCTCAACTAGTCCAAGCGTCTCGCTTGGACTTCATGCAAAGTAGTATCTTTTTTAAGTGTGAATGTTTAATGGTAATTGCCGCATGTGTTACAATTGAGCTAACTTGGTTTAATTCAAATGGAAGTCTTAGCGAGACGCTAAGACTAGAATGGGGGTGGGCTCGTCAAGGCCCGCGACCACATCGCTTTAAACTAAAAAAACCTCAGATTACTCTGAGGTTTCTAAGCGGAATGGACGGGACTCGAACCCGCGACCTTCCCGAGTTACTCGGGACAGGCATTCTAACCAGCTTCACTAATTAGTTTTTTTATAAAAGCCGCACTCTTTTGTGCTTTTACGAAATTTTCTCGCTGTATAGCTTCTTTCTTAGTGTCAAAGCTTTCTGTGTAAACGAGTTGCCAAGGTTTTTTTCTCGAGGTATAGCCTGACTTTGCTGTATTGTGTTTAATAAGACGTTTTTGTGGATCGGATGAATAGCCTACATAGAAGGAATTGTCCTTTTCACTTTGAAGAATGTAGAGATAAAACATAATGTGTGTGTTTTAAACAAAAAAAGCCCGATCATATGACCAGGCTTTTGCGGAACGGACGGGACTCGAACCCGCGACCTCCTGCGTGACAGGCAGGCATTCTAACCAGCTGAACTACCGCTCCGTTTAAGGTGATGCAAAAGTAGTGTCTTCCTTTTGATTTGCAAACATCACAATGAAAAAATCTTTAGACTTTTTTTGAGACGATTGATCCTAAACTAGGTGAATTGCCTAGCCATTGGTTTCGGTGTGCTACCTAGAGTTTCTGTGGCTTTTCTGTAGACCTTTATGATACACTGAAACAACACCGCCATGAAAAATAAGTCCAACCCTAATCAGGTGTATCCTGTGCCACAGCTCGCATTGGACGTACACCAATCCTTACCACCAAGTGGTCAGCAAGCCTACATGTACATCAACAAGACTACTCAAGAAGAGCCTGAAAAGGACACTGTCTTGAGTCGCCATGAACTCATTAACCGCATTTCGCAATTCGATGCAGAAGACACTGTAATCGAATTAGCCGAGTTGCTTAAAGATGTTGAACGTGTAGCGCACAAGAAGATCAGACTTGCTACCTACAACTCACAGTTTGATATCATTGCCGATGAAGAATTGATGGTTGAGGTACTGAAATATGTATTTGCACAAATTCCTAGCGCTATGAAGCCAGAGCTTCGATTTACGGTTGGTTTTGGAATGGGAAGCGTGCAGATCCAATTCAACGACGATTTGACCAACCATGCATCAGCTCTTGAATTGGTCGCGCTATTCATGAAAAAGGAGCGAGGTTACGTCTGGATGGTCGGCAAGACCCTGCAGTTGGTCTTCCAAGTACATAACAAACTGATGGCAGCTTGATCAGCGCAACTCTTTGTCTTCGTACCAATCACTAAAGGTCTTAGTGGTCTTGTAATTATCTGTTAAAATTCGGTAGACCATATAGATCAGTAATCCTTGGGCGACAAGGAAAGCCAAGTAAATAAATCCGAAAGCGATCTCCGTTGTGCTGAGCAAGGTGTAAAAAACAACGAATATGGTGGCAAAGTAGACGGTGAATTTTAAGGACTTCATAAAAGATAGACCAAATTGACCGCATATTGTTTTGACGATCAGCGGGTTTTCTTATTCGCTGTTCTTTTCAGGGTAATGGTGTACAAGGAATGCTCAATTTCTACTTGTTGCAAAACTTGGTCTTCATAGCGATGACTTTCTTTTTTACCATCGTGCACAAAAAAGTAGCGGTCATCGGCATCCTTCTCGATGGTCAAATATTCTCCTGAGGCAAGGGCAATGGCATGTTTGATCTGCTTGGGTTCCTCAAAGTAAAACAGATCAGCCCCTAGCAGTTCCTGATAGTTAAGTTCCGAGCGGTCTCCGTCTACGGTTAAACTGTAGGTGTCCTCCTTTTGATAGAGGCTCACTTTTGAATGCACGTGGCCATTCTGTTTTGAGACCGCCGTTGATTCTACGAGGATGCCATTTTGGTAGATCGACTCGATCTCTATATCAACCGTTAGTTTGAAAAGGAGATGGGCTTCAATGTGGGTGGTCGACAGAATACTCGTTTTATTGTCGCTGACCTCTTTTTGCACGATCATTTGACCGACTTTTTTTCCACTCAAGAAAGCATCATAAACCAATGTTTGCGCTTGCGCAGAAGAGAAAGCGAAGAGTAACAAGATGAAGAGGAATTTCTTTCCAAAGGAGAAGTTAAGCATAGTGAATGAGTTGTATAATTACAAAAGAGGTCATCAAAGCTGCTCAATACAAGCAAAGGGCTATATTTTTGTTTAGCGTAAGAAGAGTGTCTATTCCATTCACAATCAAGAGATCAGAAAACTAGTCAAGTGTGCCCGTTCATACCACTACCTAATAATGACGTGCTAACAACGAACAGGTCTCGTGCAATAAGGATTCAGCTGCTGTGGCTTGGAATTCGTGATGTACGGGCTTTTACCAAGTAGAGGACTTTAAGTCCCGCGTTGCCTTAAGAATATCGCGCCTGCTGACTTGTCCGCAAAGTTTTCCATTTTGACCTACTACTGGAAAACGTCGAAAATGCGTGTTGAGGAATTTGGATGCCACATCAAGTACATCAGCGGTTATCGGAACAGAGGAGATTTTCTCACTCATGTATTGCGAAACAGTGATCTTCCCATGGGGTAGGTTGTGATAGGCTTCGTCTACCATAATCTTTAGGCAGTCAATTTCTGACAAGATGCCTACAATGCGATCGTTTTCGTCAACAACAGGTGCTCCTGAAATACGGAGTTCAAGAAATGTATCCATTGCTTCCGCAATGCTCTGGTCAGGATGAAACGTCACCACTTCTTTGGTCATATAATCGGTAACCGGTCGGTAGCTGTTGACGGTCTTTTCTTTTTCAGGCATGGGTACTCCAGTAAAATTCATCTCTTCCTTGGTTTAATGTTAAATACAGATAGATAAAATACTGATTTATTTCATATATACAAAATTATTTATTTTCTAACTAGCAATTTATTAGTGTAAAGTTTCGTATAAAATGTTATATAAAAAATAAACTATTGTATGGAAGTGATCGTTGGTCTGAAAAACCTTTAGTTGGGATTACTTCTAAATACAATGCGAATTCTCAAGAACAATGAGTAGGGCTGAACAGAATTATGTGCCTGTAGAATTTCAAGGCCATGACAATGTTTCTTGAACAGGAGAGTAGAAATAGACATTCTTAACAATTTATGTAAACCCTGTTTTACTTTATGAGTGAGGATATTACCTTTGTCTCAAGAGATTATGATAAGAAGACATGTTCGCATGTTTTTGATTAGGTGAAAAGGAGGTGTCATGGCCTCCTTTTCTATTCCACTCATCAAAGGATTCTTGCCAATTCCTTTTCCTAGCTTTACTTCGTAAAAAAATCAATGCCATGCGAGCTATTTTACTTTCGTTTTTATTCATTCTAACAATTTCTGTTGTTCATGCACAGCAATACTTTCCGCCGAGAGGGACTTGGGAGTCACGTGTAGCGGAAGAATTAGGACTAAATGCTGAGCAGTTAGCTGCCGCTGTAGCCTATGCCGAAGCCAATGAATACAGTGGGTCAAGAGACCTTCGAATTGCCATTTTGGAGGGATTCAGGAGGGAACCTTTTCATGAAATCTTGGGCCCAACAAAAAAGCGAGGAGGGCCCGCCGGTGTCATCATTAAAGATGGTTATATCGTGGCACAGTGGGGCGACGTAGATCGCGTGGACATGACCTTTAGCGTCACAAAGAGTTATTTGTCCACGGTGGCCGGTTTGGCCGTAGACCAAGGGCTGATCGCCTCTACTCAAGATAAGGTGGATCGCTACGTGTGGGATGGAACATTTGAAGGCGAGCACAATGCAAAGATCACATGGCATCAATTATTGAATCAATCTTCTGCCTGGTCAGGAACACTCTTTGGCATCAAAGACTGGGGAGATCGTCCACCACGAGACGGTGGGATCGACGACTGGAAATTTGCCCAACCCAATGAGCCGGGGACCGTGATGGAATACAATGATGTTAGGGTCAATGTCTTGGCCTATTCACTGCTACAGGTCTGGAGAAAACCATTGCCTCAAGTATTGAAAGAACATATCATGGATCCGATCGGCGCATCCACTACTTGGCGCTGGTTCGGCTACAAGGATGCCTGGGTCACGGTAGATGGCCAACAAATGAAATCAGTGACAGGAGGCGGACACTCTGGTGGTGGCGTTTTCATCAACACCTTGGATCATGCGCGCTTTGGCTTACTTTTCTTGAATGATGGTCAGTGGAATGGTAAACAAATGATCTCAAAAAATTGGGTGGATGCCGTTCAAGTCTCCTCAGAGGCGAACCCAAGTTATGGGTACATGTGGTGGCTGAACAAAGGAAATCGGAAATGGGCAGACGTCGATGACGAGAGCATTTACTACGCTGCCGGTTTTGGTGGCAATTTCATTGTGGTTGACAAAACAAACAACATGGTGGTGGTGACCAGATGGCTAGAACCCAACCGCATTGGAGAGTTCATGAAGAGAGTACAGGCTGCGGTCAAGTAGCACTGTTCATGTTGACTAGAAGAAATAAATGGCGGTTAGTTCAAGGGCTAATGTCGCATTCGTTTGATCCGATAAAGGAGTTCTTCTAGTCCATTGATCTTGATCTCATACAAGGTTTGAAGCTGATGCCCTAATTTTCCTTGTGGAAATCCTTTTCGGGCAAACCACTCGAGATAAGCAACTGGTAGGCTCATCAACGGCTGACCTTTGTGTTTGCCAAAGGGCATCGTATTTCGAACGATATCGAGCAAAACCTGCTAGTCGGGTAGCTGC
Organism: Roseivirga sp. YIW32; assembly: GCF_057219245.1. Lineage (NCBI taxonomy): Bacteria > Pseudomonadati > Bacteroidota > Cytophagia > Cytophagales > Roseivirgaceae > Roseivirga > Roseivirga sp. YIW32. The sequence goes on from NZ_JBXVVG010000001.1 coordinate 773,571, forward strand.
GCTGGCTCCATGATTAATTCAATTGGCCGGCTTTTGCCTTTCTGATCATTTCTGCATTGGCATAAATGGCAATTTCCACACGTCTATTGGCCTGCCTTCCCTCAGCACTCCCATTGTCACCTACGGGCTTTTCTTCCCCATAGCCTGCCGTTTCCATGCGCTTTTCTTTGATGTTATTGGCTGTTAAAAAACTCTTGACTGAGCTAGATCTTCGATCTGATAACCACTTGTTGTATTTATCTTCTCCCGTACTGTCCGTATGTCCTTCAATGAGGATGTTGGTATCCGGGTATTTTGCTAAAACACTGGCCAGATCGACTAAATTTTGTTTCGACGTTTCGCGCAAGTAGCTCGAATTGGTATCGAACAGTAGGCCGGTTTCAAATGTGACTTTAATGCCTTCGCCAATTCGTTCGACCTTAGCGTTCAATAATTTCGCCAGCTCCTCCGCTTGCTTGTCCATGTTTTGACCGATGCGTTCGCCAGCATCGCCACCAATGGTGCTGTCATCTAAAATTTCTTTGGTGTGGATGTGTCCTGTATGTGCGGCCTTGCAACCTGCTAAGAAAACGAGGGCAAGGAAAAGTAAGGTGAAGGGCTTTGTCATTTGCATAACCAAAAATAGGATTTGCCGCTTTAATTCGAAGCGATTTAGCTCATAAAACTTACCAGAATGAAATAGAAAGAGAGCAAATGATCGATTTTTACCCGACCGTGAAAAACAATGGCAAATCGAACGAACAATGTCAAAAGCAGTGGGTTTTTCAAGTATGGAGATGACAAGAGCATATTTGGACAGCATGGGCAAGATTGAGCGATTGAATCTGATCAACTCCATCACAGGAATCAAGCCTGCCAATCTGGTTGGGACTCGCTCGCCCAAGGGCATGGAGAATCTGGCGATCTTTACATCTGCCATTCATATAGGCAGTAATCCACCATTGATCGGAATCTTACTCAGGCCAACAGGCGATGTTCCTCGACACACCTATGAGAACATTGAAGCCAATGGTTGCTATACATTGAATTCCTTGCCTGCGTCGCACACACAAGAGGGGCACTATACGGCAGCTAAATTTGATGCGGATGAATCTGAATTTGCTGCTTGCGGCTTTACGCCCAGGTATCAAACAGACTTTCCGGCGCCTTTTGTGAAGGAAAGTGCCATCCAGATCGGTTTAAGGAAGGTTGATGAACAACTGATCGAATTGAACCAAACACGTCTGATCATTGGTGAGGTCGTCCATCTGCACATCGATGATAAGATCCTGACCAGCGAAGGATATTTGAATTTGGAAAAGGCGGATGTAGCCGGGATCTCTGGATTGAATTCCTATTATCGATTAAAAAAAGAAGCGGATTATCCTTACCCTAGAAAAGAGGAATGGATGAAATCGCTTCCAACTAAAGACTAAGAACAAAGGCATGATAGATCAATTAATGAATTTCATAAGAACGGGAAACGAAGCTGAAGTAGAGCAATTGTTGACCAAAGATCAATCGCTTGTCAATCAAGCCGATGCCAGAAAATTTACCCCTTTGATCATGGCGACCTATATGGGTAATCATGGGATAGCCGAATCGCTGCTTGCTGCAGGAGCTAATTTGGAAGCGAGAGATGCAAAAGGCAATACTGCCTTGATGGGCGTCGCCTTTAAGGGGGATGAATCCATGTGTAGGTTGTTGATCAATAAAGGGGCAATGCTCGACAAACAGAATTATGAAGGGGCGACTGCATTGACGTATGCCATTGATTATGGCCACTTATCCATCGTCAGCTTATTGATAGAAAAAGGCGCTGCGCTGAATACCAAGGATGCGAAAGGGAAAACTCCCCAAGACCATGCCCGAGAAAGCGGAAATCAAGAAGTCATTGACCTGTTGGCTTCTGTTTAAAATTCTGCTTCTGTGATCTTTCCTGCGAGTTGAAAAAGGAGCAATTCGGCTCTTTTCGCATCAAATTTCGCTTGTGTCAAGCCCACTTCAGCCAATAAGAGGTTTCGTTGCGCATTTCTGAAATCAATGGACGTGAGTTGCCCAAGCTTGTATTGTTCCACGCTGCGCTCAAAGTTCATCTTATTGGTTTCTAAATTGCTTTCTTGCGCCCTTACCACAAACAATTTGTTTTGGTAATCGCCCCAGGCATTCTCAAACTGCACTTGAAGATTGGTTTCCAACTGATCTAAGGTCACCGTACTGATGTTTTCATTGATCCGAGCTACCTGTGCATTGGTTCGCGTTGTTCCACCATCAAAAATATTCCAGCCGACGCTAGCGCCGTAGGTGAAGCCTGAGGAAGTACTGGTTGCCAGGAAAGACGCCCTGTTGTTATTGCCTAAGCGGTAATTCCAACCTCCATTCAGACTCACCGTAGGGTAGTAGTTTGATTGTGCTACGCGCGTCGCTGCCTTGTTCACATTGATATCCGATCTTCCGATCAACAGTTGCACGTTTTCCAATTGCATGTTCTCAAAAAAGGACTCCTTTTCAACAATATTGCTGAAGGTAACGGTCGTGTCGATCTCAAAGTTCACGTTGGCATCACGTCCTAGGATGAAATTCAGGTCACGTTTCGTGTTGGCCAGCACCTGCTTGGCATTGAGTAGGTTGATGCTATCCGTATTGACATCCACTTGGGCATTGGAGACGTCCAATCGTGAACTCCGGCCGTAATCATAGCCATATTCCGCCCGTATTAAGCGTTCTTTTGAAATGCGTAAGGTCTCTTCCAGATTGGAGACATTTTGCTGTGATTGCGCTACTTGGTAGTAGGTGCTGAACAAGGTTAAAATGGTGTTTTCTAGCGTCGCCCTAAGGTTCAATTGGCCTCGATTCAATAGTTCACGGTTGCGATCCATGTTGTATTTTCTATTGAAGCCATTGAAGAGTACGTAATTCAAGGCCAATCCCGCCGTGCGACTATTCGATTCCGCCCCAGTCAATTCCGTTTGTCGTCCATCCTGAAATTGGGCCGAAATGTTATCGCTATTGAAATTGATGCCGGCATTGCCCGAAAGCGTTGGTAAATAACCCGAATTAAAGAGTTGCGTATTGGTTTCAGCCACCTTCAGTGATTCTTTACCCAGCAAGACGTCAAAGTTGTTTTCCATGACGATTCGAAGCGCATCAGATTTACCCAGCTGTTCCTGTGAGTGGCCCAGCTGAAAAACGAATAGGATAGCTAATGCGAAAAAATAACGCTTATTCATGTGTCTCAGCATTTAATTCTATGTAGGCGCGTTCAACTTGTTCTCTCTTGACTCGCTCCCCAGTGATCAACCATTTGGTACTCACCTTGAAGGAATTGGCAATGGACAAGTACACCGGCAAAATAACCAAGGTCAAAACCGTTGCAACACCGATGCCATAAGCAATGGAGATGGCTATCGGAATTAGGAATTGCGCTTGCCTACTTGTTTCAAAGATCAAAGGAGCCAATCCGGCTATGGTGGTTAAGGAGGTCAAAAAGATCGCACGAAAACGTGATTTTGAGGCTTCGTACAAGGCTTTGTCATAGGCCATGCCTTCTTTGAGGTAATTGTTGAACTTACCAATCAAAACCAGTCCATCATTCACCATAATTCCTACCAAGGCAATGATGCCTAACCACGACAGCAGGTTGATCGGGAAGCCATGGATCCAGTGTCCCCAGGCGACTCCTATCAAACTCAATGGGATCAACAAGAGGAGTAGGAGTGGTTGTCCGTAAGACCTGAACGTAAAGGCAATGGTCATATAGATCAAGAAAATTATGATCGGTATGATCGTTGTTGCGGAGTCGGTCAATTTATTCTGTTCTCGTTTCTGTCCGTCATAAACGGCCTGCACCGATGGGTATTTGGATTGTATTTCGGGCATCACTTCGGTACGGATCTGATTCAGAATATCGGGTGCACTTTCGGAAGGACTCGAAAGGTCAGCTGTGATCTGCACCTCGCGTCTCCCATCCAAGTGATTGATGGCAATTTCTCCTCTTTCAATGGAATAGGTAGCGATCTCTGCAAATGGGACCAAGGAACCATCAGGAGCATTGACCTTCATTTCGTCTAGGTCGTTGATGCTTGACCGATTGTCCGCATCATACCGAACCCACACCCTGATCTCATCCTGTCCTCGCTGGAATCGCTGTGCCTGAAATCCGAAGAATCCATAACGCACTTGGCTCATCACATCTTGCGTATTCAGCCCCAGTAAGTAGGCCTTATCTTTTAATTGAATGTTGATCTCTTTGATTCCTTGAGGGTCGTTATCGGTAATGTCTTTTAAGGCAGCGTTGTTCTCTAGGGTTTCTTTGAGCTCTGCTTTCGCTGCTTTGAGCTCTGCGATGTTGCTGCCTAAGAGGGAGATAGAGATCGGACTGCCCCCAAAGTTACGCCCACCGCCATAGGTAAGGGCTTCAACACCGTAAACTGGCCCCATCAGCTGACGGATGGCATTGCCGATCTCGTCTGAATTGAAGTCACGGAGCTCTCCTGGTAATAAATTGATGCTCAAGTTGCCGTTGGCCGTTCCAGGCCCTAATGTTTTGATCACATTCTGGATGACCTGACGATTTCCAGTTTGCTTGGCAGTAAACTCTTCATTCACAATCCAAGCCTTCTCTTCGATCACCGTGAGAATGGAATCTGTAATGGTGACGCTGGTGCCTTCCGGCATCTTTAAGCTGATGGACACCTGATCACTCGCTAATTGAGGGAAGAAGGTTACGCGAATAACGCCGCCACCAATAGCCCCAACGGTTAGAATGAGTAGTGTAAAGGCGATGGATAAGGTTAGGAAGCGGTTCTTCAAGGCAAAACGCAAAGATTTTGCGTAGAGTTTGTCTCGAAGAAAATTGATGATCGCATCACCGATCTTATTGATCTGTCGCAACTTACTGAAGACCCTTGAAAAGGTTGTCTTCTTCTCTTCAGGATTCTCTCGGAGCAAGGCTTTAGAATGCGCAATGTGAGCAGGCAAAATGATCAACGCCTCGATCAGTGAGATCGATAGGGTAAGGATCACCACCACTGAAACTTCACCAAAGAAATCGCCAATTCGCCCATCCAAGAACAAGAACGTTCCAAAGGCCAAAAGCGTGGTAAGGATGGCCGATACGATCGGAGGGATCATTTCCATGGTGCCATCGATAGCGGCTTGTACTCGTCCTTTGCCTTTTTCGTAGTGGTGGTAAATGTTCTCCGCGATCACAATACCATCATCTACCAGGATACCGATCACGATGATCATGGCAAAAAGCGACAATACGTTGATGGTCACATCAAGGCCCGGCGCGAAGATGAACATTCCAAGAAAGGCGATCGGTAGTCCAATCGCCACCCAAAAGGCCAGGCGGGTATTCAAAAACAATGACAAAAAGATTAGCACAAGCCCCATTCCGACTAAGGCGTTTTCTGCTAACAATTTTGTTCGTTGGGTCAAGGTGATCGAAGCATCACTGATCACATCCAGTCGGACATTGGTGTAGCGTTGATTGAATTCTTCAATGTAGGCCTTCACGCTCTCAGCACTTGAGATCAGGTCTTCGTCATTGGTGTTGCTGATGCTGATGTTTACGGCCTGTTCTCCATTGAAAAAACGGGCATTTGGGCTTTCCGAAAAACGGTCGCGCACTTCTGCCACATCTTTTAACCGAATGACACTTCCGGATGGATCTGCTCGTACAATGAGATAATCCAATTCTTTTGCCACATACGAGCGGCTATTTGCTCTGATTAGGTACTCCTCTATATTGGTTTTGATGTTTCCACCTGTCACCAAGATATTCTCTCGGCTCACGGCTTGGGCCACATCGGTAAAGGATAGGTTATAAGCCAACAGGTCTTTTTCTCTAACCGCAATCTCGATCTCTTCTGCGGGAAAGCCGGAGACGGCAACCTGTGAGATGCCGTCAATGCCTCGTAAGTCATTTTCAATCTCGCGAGAGATCTCTTTTAATGTTTTTAATGGAATATCCTCTCCACTGAGCGAAAAGGAGATGGTAGGACGAACGCTTTCTTGTTTGTTGACCACAAGGGGTTCCATTCCGGTTGGATAGGAGGGCACGCGATCTACGGCGTTCTTAACCTCTTGAAGCATCAAGTCAATGTCCTGACCTTTCTCGATTTCTACCGTGATGGTTCCGGAGTTTTCATTACTCACGGACGTGACACGGTCAATTCCGATCACTCCTTTCAGGTTGTCTTCAATTTTTAACACCACCCCTTCTTCAATTTCGAGAGGAGAGGCCCCCGGATAGGCGATGGAAATGTTGATGATCTTCGATTCATTCAGCGGAAAGAATGAAGACTTCATTTTAAAGATACCCAGTGTACCAAAGATCACGATGGCAGCCATCAATACGTTGACGGCAACCGGATATTTGATAAAGTAAGCGATAATGTTCCTCATGGCTTATTGCGCTATGGTTGAACTTGAGGGAGATATTTTAACCAACATGCCGCTGTAAGCTCCGGGTACTGGACGGCTCAAGATCTTTGTGCCATCGGCCAAGCCTTTGATCACTGCTGTTCGATCGGTAAAGTAGACAGGGTTCACCTGCTTGAGGACCAATTGATCATTCTCTACCGCGAATAGCTGATTTTCATTTTGTAAAAGGTTACGAGAGATCTCGATGGCATCTTTTTCAGAACGGGCAGCAATGTTTGCTTCCATGTACATGCCTTCGATCAGGTCATCACCCTGCACCCCGATGTACACCTGCACGGTTTGAGTTGCTTGGTCTAAACGACCGTTGATGCGCTTCACCACTCCCTGCCATTCACTTTCACCGGCCAGGTCGGTCAATAAGACAGGTTCACCAACTTGCAGAATGCTAAGGAACTCTTGATTGACATCAACTTCCAGTTCAAAATCTCCAATCGACACAAACTCTCCTAGTTTTTGGCCAGAACGGATCAACGTTCCGGGATTGACTGCCGATTCTGTCAAAATACCGTCGAACGGTGCGCGCAGCTTGTACTTGCTGTAACGCTCCTCTAAATTCTTGATGTTGTAATAGGTAGAGACGATTTGTCGGCCAGTGACAAAATACTTTTCCTGGTCGTTCAGTGGCTCCGGTAATGGTTTAAGGTTCTGCTCTAGATCAAACGCTCTCAAGTAGGCATCCCAATGCGCGAAGGATTCAGGATAATCAAACCGAAGGTCTGGCATCATGGTCGTGATCAGGTCGAAGAGCGTCGAGCGTTGCGCCAACAAACTGGTATAAAATTCACGGCTATCAATGTCTAATAGAAGTTCTCCCTTGCGGAAATACTGCCCTGACTTAAAAGGTTTCTTTGACTCTTTGAAGATGCCCTGTACTTCTGAGAAGATCTCGACTTTTCGAGAGGCCACTAAATTGCCATTCGCCTTGACGACGATGGGGATCTCCGTATTCAATACATTTTGAGTAAAAACGGTCTTCACCGTTTTTGGGACTTCCCTTACAGGTTGTTGATTATTGTCTACAAGAGTTTTTGCCACAAATGCAGCACCGGCTAAAAGTACGAGGCCAATGACTGCCCCAATGATTTTCCTTAACATTACTAAAACTATTGCACTCTTAAGTGCTAAAAATTCTTTTTTGTTCAAGCCTAACGGCCTTTTTACATATTCGGTTCACTAACTGTGATGCAAAAGAGCAGGAATGGTTTAAGAGGGCTTATCACTTGTTGATGAGTGGTTAAAAGTTTATGAGAAAGGAAAAAGGACCGGTGGTCAGCCGGTCCTCAAACAACAATTAACTCAAAACAACTCGTTGGCATTGTTCATCCTTTTTCCAGATGAACTGATGCCGACATGATGATAGGTGCAATCCCCCACACCAAAAGGGGAGGAAAGCCCTGATTTTAACAAGTTTTGTGATTTGGGTCCTTTTTAGTTACCAAAACAGCTATGCACTAAGGTCGTAACACTGTGATGCGATAGATCTTGTCTTGCTCGTTGACTTCATACACCACGATCAGTTCAATGGCTTCGTCATTTCCCATGCGTCCCGTAATGCGTTCATGATCAATGACTTTATTTCCCATGGCCATTCGATTGAGGAGGGTAGAATGTAAGGCGGGACTTTCTTGGAATAAGGTGGTGTAGAGGCGCTTGACCTCTTCAAAACCTGAGGCTGAGGCATTTTGGCTGCCGAATTCAACAACACTGATGTCTTGGCTCATCACTGACATAAAACCATCAATGTCGCGCATGTTGTACGTATCGAGCTGTTTTTGGACTACTTCTGTGGGTGTGGTCTGAAATGTCCAGAGTAAACATAAGAAGGTCAATACGTTGGGCATGGCTTTTGGGTTAGTGGCGGTTAGTGGTTCGGTAATGCAATAGTCAGAGAACTATACAACCTCGTATTTGGTTATGATAATGGATTTAATCAGTAAGTGAAAGTTGCAGCCAAACGATAATTTACTATTTTGCGCTCATAGCTTTTTACCAAAGACAATTTAATGGAGAAAAAAGGAAGACCAGCCACGAGACCGCCAGAATTAAAAAGCGGGTATTACATATTAGTTAGAAGTAAAGGTGCCGCCTCAGGCATCAAGATCAGAAGAGATACCAAAAGAGAGCTTGATTTCGCGATTCAGCAGTATGAGCGCAGTAATAAAGACGTCGAATACCTCGGAGAGGTGAAAGATGGACGCTGGGTTGATGGTAAGAATGCGGGTAAAAAGACACGTTAATCCTAGTGTGATATTACTTAAGTCATTGATAATCAAATTATTAATAGGGGTAGTTTAAGCTACCCTTTTTTTTTGCCTAAACTTTAGTGTTCACTTAGATGACATTCGTCAGTTTTTTGTATGGGTAAAAGACAGCTTTCTGGCTGATGTGGCTCACCGTTGAGCCTCCGTTCAGACGGTACTTTTGAGATGTAACAAATGTTACACCAAAGTAAACCATCATGACAAAGACAATTTTAATAGCACTCATTCTTTCACTCCCCATTGTACTGAATGCTCAGCGCTTTTCCCTCGATAACTCCTCTAATATAGTCATTAAAGGCACTTCGACCATGCACGATTGGGAAAGCACTGTCGAAGAGGTAAAAGGGCAAATTGAAGTGGCTGTTGAGGGCAACCAAATCTCAGCACTGAAGGCCTTAGACTTTGCTGTAACTGTCGAGTCCATTCAAAGCGGGAAGAAGAAGATGGACAAATTGACCTATGAAGCCTTCAATTATGAAAAAAACCCTACCATTTCATTTCAACTGACCTCAGTAAAGTCATTAGAAGGAGAGCAGGCAGTGGTGGTGGGAGATTTGACTATGGCGGGGACCACCCGTTCAGTCGAGATCACAGGAACTTGTACATACCAAGAAGGTGCCGTGAAGGTCATGGCATCTCATCCAATCAATATGGTTCAGTTTGGAATGGAAAGGCCTACAGCCATGCTTGGCGCAATTAAGGTAGGAGAAGAAGTAATTATCGATTTCACACTAAACTTCACTAAATAATTTTTCAATCTAATTATCAACAATTTATAGCCATGAAAAATCTAAAACTCACATTTTTATTTGCCTTCTTGTTCTTATCTGTGGCAGGATACGCACAGTTAGACAAGAGGAAAGCAATGCAGTACTGGAGACAACCCGGTAAAATGGGCCTCAATGTTTTCGAAACCTCAAAGAACGATACCGTTAAGTTTGAAGGTATAAAAGCAAGAATAGGTGGTGACTTCGCTCTTCAATTCCAAGGACTAAGCCATGAAAATTCAATTACAGGTGATCCTTTAGTAGATCTTGGATCTAATTTCAACCTACCCACTGCCAACTTGAATATTGATGTTCAATTAGCAGACGGTATGCGCATGCACTTACGAACTTATCTTTCATCTAGACACCATACCGAGGCCTATGTAAAAGGAGGGTACTTGCAAATTGATAAGCTAGATTTTATAAAAGAAGGGTTCGCTGCTAGTTTGATGGAATTCACCAGCATTCGAGTAGGTATGGATCAGATCAATTATGGTGATGCTCAGTTCAGAAGATCTGACAACGCAGGGGCTATTTACAATCCTTTTGTTGGTAACTACATCATGGATTCTTTTACAACAGAACCATTCATGGAATTCACTTTTATGCCTTCCGATTGGATCATTGTGGCTGGTTTAACCAATGGTCGTTTGAATCAAAGCCCTGTCAAGGGAGATGATGGCTTCGTCTTCTATGGTAAGTTGGGTTGGGACAAGCAAATGAATGACGACCTAAGATTACGTTTAACAGGTTCATTGTATTCGAGCTCTGATAAAGGCACTAGAGATTATATCTACGGTGGTGACCGAGCAGGTGGACGCTACTATCAGACCTTGGCTACTGTTGCCAACGGAGGCTCTGACTTCGACCCAAGATTTAATCCACGTTATGCTTATCAGACTGCAATTCAGATCAACCCATTTGTGAAATACAAAGGCTTAGAATTCTTCGGGATCTATGAAACTGTAAACAATGGCGATGATGCTGTAGGTGGTGGCTTTACACAACTCGGACTTGAGGCCTTGTATCGATTCGGTGCTACCGAGCAATGGTACTTGGGCGGTCGTTACAACAGCGTTACTGGTGACCAAACAGATGCTGCCAATACGGATGTTGACATTAGCCGATTGAATATAGGCGGTGGCTGGTTCATGACGAACAATGTGTTGGTGAAATTAGAGTACATGAATCAAGAATACGCAGGCGGACGTTTTGCCGGTAGCAGATTCCAAGATGGTAAATTCAATGGTATCGTTCTTGAAGCAGTAATTGGATTCTAGTACAATAAGTTCTTTCTTCAATAGATGAACAAAACATTGGCTCTTCTCTTCTGTATTCTTTTTGCAAGCCCATTGGCCGGACAAGGAGAAAAAGGAGGGAAGGGCCAATCTCTTTTATGGCTCGACGCCAAAAGTACCTTGACCATTCATGTAGCAACGAACGTGAATGGTTTTCCATGTGAATTCATGAGTACCCAAAAGAGCGATGCCATTTCCATTGATTATGAAGCGATCGATCGAAATTATGTATCCATCGCCAATGCAAGACTCACCTTTCCTTTGGTGGAATTTGATTGTGGGCAATCGTTGAAGAACAAAGAGTTCAGGGAGTTTTTGAATGAAGAGGACTTTCCTAGCATTGCCATCAACCTCAACGGTTTAGAGATCTATGATCAGACTTCATCAGGAGCAATCGGTAAGTTCATTGCAACTGTGGAAGTGGCGGCAACGGAGCGCCAGGAAGACATTCAGATCACTGACATCATGAGTGATGATTTTTCCACCATCTACACAGGAAAGGTATCCATCAATGTACGGGAATATGGTCTTGAACCCCCGGTTAAATTTTTAGGCATGGTCAAGGTCAAAGAATCCGTTGAGATCGAATTTCTCTTTCGGTTCATCGGAGACGCCAATTAAGGGTTGTTCTTTTTCCCTAAATCAACTTCATAGTCATCCGGCGTACCGCTGATCGTTACCGAAATAAAGCGCGTATTTTTTGTTTCATCGCGATAAATGATGTCATCTACTTGCTCTTCGTCAATGTCTTGGCGCCTGGTGAATAAACGTTGGAGCCCGGCACGAGTGACCACTTTGACCGGAACACGCATGGTGTAATTCATATTGAGGTCAATGCCTTGGCGACCCGAGATCTCGAAATAGCCGAGGGAAGTATTGATGTTCATGTTCGGAATGATCAGCGCACCATTTTCTAGTCGCAATTGATTTTTAAGGGTGTCGAACCGAACATTATTCAAGTTCTTATCGGTAAAGTAATTTGCAAGGGCTTCAAAAGGGGTGAAGTTGACCAAGCTACCGTCCACCACTTCAATGTCCATGGTTAATTCAGAAACATCTGTCGCTGGAATAAGGTCAGGGTGCATGTGGATCTTGCCATTTACCCTTCCGCTCAGTCTTCCGTGCAGATTGTCTGAGACCAGCTGATCCTGTCCAAAGTTATCGAACTTGAACAACAGCTTATCCAAGTCGACGTTTTGAACGTACATGTCTGGACTGAAATAGATCTGGTCAGGGTTAGAGCCATTGAAATACCCTTTCATATCCATTTGGCCGCCGGCTGCTTTCAATGACAGGGTGTCAACGTAGATATAGTGATCGCTTTGCATTTTCCCCTCCAAGTTGAAGTCATCAATCAAATAGCGGTGGTAATTCAATTCGTCAATGGTCACCTCGAAATTTGCGTTCGCAAAAGGTAGATCGAACACATTGAATCCGGCTTCATGATCAATTGTTGTGGTGTCTTCAGGCGGCATCCAAGAAAATAGCTGATCAAAATCTAAGCGCTTACTGGTCAAACGAAATTCGTGAGATTTTCCTGCGGTGGAATCGAGCTGATAGGTTAAATAGGTCTTTAGTTGTGAGTTGCCGAATTGCCCTCCAAAGTCGTCAAGGACCAAGGCGGTGCTGTCCCAATGCATACGACCATTGAAGTCTTTTAGGCGCATGTCGTGGTTGGTGGCATACCCGTCGATTTGATCGATTTCCACTTCTATACTTTGTAAATCATCGACAAAGATCAATTCGCTTAAGGCATGGATCTTAATGTTCTTCAGCTGTTCACTGCGATAATCCTCAGGCACATAATTGACCCCATTGTAGGTGAATACATCCTGTAATTGGAGAAGAGAAGAGGTGAGGTCGAAATCAATTCGGGTTTTTCCTTCAGGTTTTTCCTCAAACCAGAGGTCATAATTTTCCAATCGTCCATTGAAATGAAAGTCACTCTGATCGAGCATGCCGGTAAAATCTATGACATTGAAGTCGGTCGAGTCAATGATGATGTCGGCATGAAAGTCGTGCAATCGATGGGGGTAGTTGGTCAGCTGAGCAGTTAAGCTGTCAATGAAGAACTCACCAATCGGTAGATTAGGCGATTCGGTAAAGGCTTGCGCCGAACTCTTGAAACGAAAGCCAATGCTCAGGTTGCTGAGTTGCTCGTTAAACCCGATGCTATCGGTTGCTGTTCTGGTAAATTCCTGCACGTCGATCAAGTCGGACTCCAGCTTTAAATCGACATCAACCGGAATGTTGGTGTGATGTAGGATAGCGGGGAGGTCAGAAATGCTTGCAGAGAGGGAAAGGTCGGAATTTCCCGATCTCAAGCTAAAGGTATTGATGGTGGCTTCATGACCATCCATATAGGCATCGATGTTCATCTCTTCAACGGAGAGCGAGTATTCCGGTAATTTGAAGCTCAGGTCTTCTACTTTCAAAGCGCTGAAGTAGCTTTCGTTCAGCCTCTCGATGGTTTTGGTCGGGTCATTCAAGTCGATGATATCATGAAAATTCATGTCTAAAGAGACCTTTCCAGACACGTCTTCCAATTCTTCGATCTCAAAGAAAGAGGTTAAAAAATCCAAGTTAAACTCTGAATTCAGCTGAATCTGAATATCGGGGGATGCAAAATTTTTAATCGACACATTCCCGGCGAATGAACCGGTTTCCGGAGTGGCCGTAAAATCCTCTATCGACACCGACATGGTTTCCAAGCTGTTCAATTCACCCGTTGTAAAGTGTCCCTTAAAGAAGAGCTCATCCACTTCCTTTTCTACGGCGATGTTTTCTATAAAGGCCTCTTTACAACCAAAATCGATTTCTACATGAGGGGTCTTGCCAAAAGCTGCCGAACCATTGACACGGGCATCGAAATAGACGGTGCCCCCGTTTTCATAGCGTTTCACCAAAGGACTATATTCCTCTGGAATAAAGGCTAAGAATAGGTCGAAATTGGGCTTTTCTCCACTAAAGATGAGGTCTAGTTCGGTAGCATTTGCAAAATCTACGGTGCCGTCCATAGCGAAAAGAGCTTCTTCGATCTGAAGAGACGACGCGTCGATGTCGAGGAGTCCTTTGCTGAGGTCATAATCGATTCCTGTGCTAAGCGACAAGTGTTTATCGTGAAGAAAAGAGGTGTCTCCTTGAATGATCAAGTTGAATAGAATATCGCTGGTTAATTGGGCTTTGATGTGTTCCTGACTTGTTGAAAGGCTTGCATCAAGCTCCTCAATGAAGAGTTCCGCTAGGACCTCGTTGGCCTCATTGATCTTTAATACGTCGATATTTTCCATGGAAAAGGCGTCGAGGGTAAGACTGGCCATGTCTTGGTCTGTCGAGGTGCTTTCCTTTGCATCCGATGTGCTTAAGGCATTCAATACATTCAAGCTGCCGTCGGTATGCTGGATGAGCTTCAGAAAGCCATCGCTTAACTTGATCTTTTTGACCTGAAAATCACTTTTGATGATGGAAATCAAATCGAAACCGACATATACATCTGAGATGTCGACCAGGACTTCACTCGTATCGGATTTGTATTCGTATACCTGTACTCCTTCAAGGTCGATCGAGACATAAGGGAAATTCGCAAAAGGGGAGATATGGGAATCTTTGATGACAAAACGACCCGTAAAGCCCTCATTGAGTTCGGAAATGGCTTTTTGAATGAGATTATCCTGCTTTTGGTAAGCCAAACCAATGACGGTCAAGAATGCCATTCCGATGACTAATGCCAATAGAGTAAAGCCTTTTATCCATTTCTTTCTGAGATTGGTCATAGTGTTCGATTAAAATTAGTTATCAGCTCAATGCATTAGTCACATGAAATTAAAACGAGAAAGAAGAATATGCTAGAAGTAATTGGGATGTTCCTTTTTGAAGATGCTATATGGTCTTCCTGGAGGACTACTTGCATTATTAGGTATGCTTATGCAAGCCCATGACCCAAGTGCCTCAGTTGATCTTCTTTCGTTTGAAATCATTCTCTGGTACAGATAACGGTTTTTGAATGAATAAAGCAATCGATTAGAGGAGACTTTAAACGCAACAATACGTCAATTGCCCTAGAATGTTCGTCGACATTTGATGTTAAACGATTCGATCACTTCAAATGAAAAGAATGAAACATATTTCACTCATGCTCCTTTTGACAAGCTTTTCATGAGTTGCTCAAGAGGTGCAGTCCTTCAAAACGAAATTGACAGGACCAGCCAATCTTAACTATCGAAAGGCACCTAAACGAGTTGTTATCTCAGACTTTCAAGTCAATTATCAAACAGCTCTGAGTCTAGAGGATGAAAGGAAAGGAGGCAAAATGTGGCGAGGCGGTTTGAAGAGGGATGCGAAGGCATCGCTCTCATTGATCTTAAAAGGCCTAGATTTAGATGCTTTACAACAACTAACAGATCAATTATATCAAGAGTATGTCAATAAGTAGTGATCAAAGTTTTTCATATCTTTTAGTGAATGAAAAAGCATTCATTAAGTCTATAAAAATTATATAATGAATGGTAAATCATTCAAAATAAACTATATTTGATTACTTATTTTTGAGTGGTAAATCATTCATTATAATCTAAGAGATAGTTTTATGACTGATAAATCATACAACAAATGGACTCAAATGACAGATTCAGCTTTGATAGAGACTGTCGGTGCGTTCATAAAGCATCATCGAGTGCAACAACAGCTGTCACAAGATGAGGCAGCAGCGGCGGCTGGCATCAGTCGTTCTACGCTCAGCCTATTAGAAAGAGGAGAGGCAGTTAAACTATCCACGTTGATCCAGGTATTGCGTGTGCTAGACTTGCTCCATGTTATGGATGCATTCGAGGTCAAAGAGGAGGTGAGTCCACTTGCTTATGCCAAGCTCAAAAAGCAGTCTCGTCAACGTGTAAGATCGAAAAAAACACCGGGGGATAATCAAGAGGAGCTAGGATGGTAGATGTTGCAGAGGTTTACCTATGGGGACAGTTCGTTGGGGCGGTGAGCTGGAGCGAGACAACGCAGTTGGCAAGTTTTGAGTATGCGCCTAAGTTTTTTGACAAAGGCTGGGATCTATCGCCCATCAAAATGCCCATTCGAAATGGTGCAAAGATTTATCGTTTTCCAGAGTTAAGAAAGGGTAGAGGTGACGCCTATGATACATTCAAAGGCTTGCCAGGCATGTTAGCCGATGCACTTCCAGATCGCTATGGCAATCAATTGATCAATATTTGGTTGACACAGCAAGGCAGGCCAGAAAATAGCATGAATCCTGTTGAACAGCTCTGCTTTATTGGCAAAAGGGCAATGGGGGCGTTGGAATTCGAACCGGCACAGCTGACCAACAGACAGGGAGGTTTCAAGATAGAGGTAGAGAGTTTAGTGGAAGTGGCTCATCAATTGTTGGCAAAGAAAGCGCAATTGAGTACAGTGCTACCGAAAGATCAAAAGCAAGCATTGCAACAGGTGCTGAAAGTAGGAACATCTGCCGGAGGAGCTCGGCCCAAAGCGGTCATCGCTTACAATCAATTAACAGGTGAGGTCAGATCAGGACAGGTGAATGCACCAAAAGGATTTGAGCATTGGTTACTCAAATTGGATGGGGTAAGTGATGCGCAGTTTGGCGAAAGTACAGGTTGGGGAAGAATAGAATATGCCTACTATCTAATGGCCACTAGTTGTGGCATAGACATGATGCCGTCGGAGCTCTTGGTGGAAAATGACAGGGCACACTTCATGACCAAAAGGTTTGATAGAGAGGGTAACGATACCAAGCACCATATGCAGACGCTTTGCGGTATTCAGCATTACGACTATAACTTGAGGGGGGCATATAGCTATGAGCAGGTATTTCAAACGATGCGGTTGCTCCGTTTAAGCTATCCTGAGGCAGAGCAAATGTTCAGACGTATGGTATTCAATGTGATGGCCAAAAATTGCGACGACCATACGAAGAATTTTGCCTTTATGCTGAAACAAGAGGGTAGATGGCAATTATCACCGGCCTATGATGTTTGCTATGCCTATCATCCGGAGAATTATTGGTTGAAGAACCAAACCATGCTGGTGAGGGGTAAGCAGGAGGGAATCCTGAAACAAGATTTTCTGGATATTGCCAAAGAGAATAATATAAAAAGGGCCGCTCAAGTGATTGATGAGGTCCAAACAGCAGTGGCTAATTGGCCCAAATTTGCACAGCAAGCGGGAGTGGATGAGCAAAAGATCCAGTTCTTAGAAAGTACCTTTCCAAGTATTTAATTAGATCATAAGCTCCAGCTTACGCCATTCAATAATCCACCATCCTGGGCGATTTCATTGACATTCAGAGTTACCACTGAGCGTTTAGGGAATACGTTTTCAAGAAGAGCAATAGCTTTTTTGCGTAGACCTTATTTAAGCGAACAGAATGGGTTTTTCATCCTTACTTACTTCCCGATACAAAAAGTAACTATAATTGATAATCAGTTAGTTAAAATCTTGAGGTACAAATAAGGTACAGAAACTGATAATTTCAAACCAAGAGTTAATCAAACTGGAGGAATCAATAAAGCTTCAATTGTGACAGCTTTACTAGCATAAACTTTCTAAAATTGTAAATTTAATTCTATTTCAATCATACAATGATCACTAGGACCCCAATCATGTGGGTTATTTAAGGCAGTTACTTTGATTTTATCTTTTAGTGATCTTGAAGCAAAGACAAAATCTAATTGTCTAGTAGCTGTTTCAGGTGTTTGTCTATTGTGGTAGAAAGTAGGGACATTCAAACTTTCTTTAGGAAGTTCCTTTGGCCAAGGTGAAGCTTGTCTTCCATTAGGGAATTTAGGACCCATGAAAGGCAAATCAATGGCTTCCATTCGGTCGAATATGGTTTGGTACCTTTCTTTCCAATAATTGCTTCCATGCTCACCGTGACCGTATAAAATGTTTAGGTCGCCTGATGCAATAATTCTGTGGTCTTTTTGTGAACCAATAAATGCAGAAAGGTCAGATATCAGCCTGTGGACTGATGCATCTGCATAGATCCAATTGCTTTTCGTACTCTCATGCGTTCGTAGCCATAATCCGTACAGCGAGATGAGAATAATAGGTTCTTGATTAGGGATGAAAACTCTACTCGCTGCGATTGTGCCGGGGTGACTAACAGCGAAATCTTTTATCTGGGCTTCCAATAGATTTACTGTAGGGATTTCTTCAAGCTGAAATTTATCTGAAACAGAATGTACTACTGCTTTCCAATTTCTTTTACCTACTCCATCGGTTGACCAATTACCAGAGTTGGTAGAAGGTTCAGGGTGTTGAACATCATGGATGACTTTAATCGCAAGGCAGTGGCTGTGGAAGCAGAATTTACTTTTCCTTCTATGGGAGTGATCCAAGTACTTAAAAGAGCTTTTGAAGAACATGGAAAGCCCGAGAAGATCAGAGTAGATAATGGACCAGAGTTTACTTCATTAGAACTCAGTGAATGGTGTAGAGTACAAGAAATTGAACTTCAATACATCCAGCCGGGAAGACCGATGCAGAATGGATTTATAGAACGTTTTAACAGAACCTTTAGGCAGGACATCCTGAATGCTCATCTTTTTGAAGACATTAGTCAGGTAAGGATTTTAGCAGAAGAATGGGTGAAGGATTATAACGGTCATAGACCACATGAAGCTCTGGGAGGAATAACACCTTTAAAGGCAGAAGCAGAATCTTCATCAAAGCAAGCTTGCTTTGATGAAGTAATATTTAACTAAATGAATAATGTACATTTATACCCAGTTCGATAAAAGGGAAGGTTACACCAGATGAAATCAGCAGCCCCCCCCCCTCCAAAAAAAACTCGTTTTCAGATTGAGTATGCTAGTGTGATATTATGGTATAACCTGACGCTTCAAAATTAGTAAGGTATTTGAACTCACCAATCCATTGGTTATAAATCGTACCTATTTCCTTGATCAGTTTTTTAATGTGAGTAGCAAAGTGGTTCTTTAAAAGTGTTCTTATCATCGATTGATCAGAGTACGAATTGAAATCAAAAGCCAAGCATTACGATAAGGTATAAAGTTTCTTTCTAACGTCTTATTAGGCTTCCAAAAGGTTGTGTATCAAGAGTTTGATCAACGTAGGTAACATCTGTTGTTACTCGAATTACGTTGTTATCTTTTTGATTTATGTCGTTTTTTCTATTTTTTTTTTTTGGTAGATATTTTGATATAGATTCCACATCCTTCATATTCAATAGTTAGTCATTGGAAGGAAAAATATGCTCATGAATGGAATTTAAACTAGGCACTCCTTTAATTAAAATAGAAATGAACAAATATACAAAATACCTTCTTTTCGCACTTTTCTGCTCATGCGCTGATGATGCTGATGCACCAGTTGTTGAGGAACAAATGGAAGATGATATTACATTTTACAGCAATGTAACGGTGATTGATGCTCCAAACATACCTGATAAAAAATACATTGAATCTACAATATCTGATCCTACAGGTTATACTCATTACTCATCGCCTTCGGGAGATAATTTTTTTCTGTTTTTTGGGACAATTTATGGGGAGTTTATTTTCGATTACAATAGTATTAATGATGTTGCGCCTGCTCCTAGTATTGTATTAAAAAAAGTAGATGATAAGTGGGGTTTTCACAAAGTATATTATGAATCTGAATTTTGGGCCCCGCGTAATTTTAAAGTCCTAGATAATTTCATCACTGTGGGAGATGGCAATGAGTTTGGGGATGACATTACTAAGTGGGGTGCTGACATTTGGACTGCAGAAATCTTACAAAATGGTGACCTAGATTGGAGAAGAGTAAATCAAGATGAAACTAGAGGTTTTTTTCATGGGACTACTTCAGGTGATTTAAATGGTGACGGCTTACAAGACGCTGGAGGGTCTCCAGGAATAAATCATAGCGGTATAAATATTTTTTTACAAAAGTCAGATGGCTCTTTCGAAAGAAGAGATGACATCCTGAATTTTGAAGGACCAATGCCTTTTGCATTAGATTTTCATGATTTTGATAAAGATGGTTTAGCAGAGATCGTTACCGCAGATTATGGTGGCGGAAGCATACCCGATTCAGATGACCATGAAATTAGAGTTTATAAATTTGATGTATCCACAGGAAAGTTTGAATTGTCTTTCCAAGGTAATGAGCCTAATTTTTACACTTTTGGTAAAGGTGCTACTTCTATTATCTGTAAAGATTTGAATAATGATAATAAAGATGATATAGTTGTAGCGCGAGAAGATGGGAAAAGAGGCTTTGAAGTATGGGTAAATGATGGGGATGGTAGTTTTTCACCCAAATTCTCACATGAATTTGAGAATTTGGATTTCCAAGAGTTTAAGATCTTCGATGCTAATAACGATGGGTATGATGACATTTTATTGAACGGGTATGGTTATAAAAGTGATTTGAGAATAAATCCAGAACAATGGAATCTTGAAGGTTCAATAGGAGTCAAACTTAATAAACTCATTTGGCTCAATAATGGTGATGCCACTTTCGATTATTATCAAGAAAAGGATTTAACCTTCGAAGGCCCTACTCCATCTTACCTACACCCTTATCTCGATAATAATATTCTTCATTTTTTTGGTATCTATCAAAAAAATGAATACTCAAATAGCGGTAATGCTTTGACAGCTTATACATGGGATTTTAAAATAAGTATAAATTAATATTTAGGTTCAAATCATAAGTGCAATACGCTTATTTAAAACTGATGTGGTACCTTTGAATTTTTTGGGCTTACTTGAAAACTGGCAGAATAGTTAGAAGGAATGCCTTGATAAATTCCCTTTTTTAGTCAGATTTAAATCCTAACCTCGCTTACTGCTGCTCCTTCATTAAAGAAATAATTCTTGAGATATTGTTCATTAAAACGCACAAAGCATGCTCTGCTGAGATATTTTCCAGACTCATCAATTGATATTCCGTATTTGCATCATCAAACCCATGAGCTGATTGGGATTGAAATCCTTTCTCCCTCACTTGTTACATCAGTTTTCTGTTTTGCTTTACCCATGTATTGTTCAAGTATCCAAATAGCTGCTTCTAGCCTTAATTTATCATTGCTAGAACTGTCTCGAATCTGCGCAATTGTTTGAATACTTTCATCAATGTAAGGGTCAAGTATTCTAAGCTTTTTACTCTCTTCTGTCAAAGGCTTCCTCCCTGAGCCTTCACGTTTTCCTCCTCTAGGCATGACTGATTATTTTTGATTATTCTAAAATAACAAAGCAATTAAAGAGCTCTATAACAGATGACCCAAATAAATTGAGGTAGGCAAAGCTCAACATTTCCGACACATTTAGCCCCCCTAAAAAGTCCCTGCGTGTTGGCTTGCCTGTTTTGGGGTGTGGTATGGGTGGATAAAAGTCAAGGTAAAGGCTTTTACGCCCCTCACTTATTTTCTTTTGTCTTAAACTTACTTTTGTTGCCATTATCTTTTAAGCTTTTTGGAAATCGTAAAAAAAGTGATCGCCTGAAAAAAAAACTTTTTTAGGTCAATAATTCATCAATAATCTGTTTCGGTACATAAGCGTACCAACCTTTTTTTATTTTGGGTATGCTGTTTCTTTTGATTAACTGCTGTACAGTACTTTCAGGTACCTTGTATTTGTCCCGCACCTCTGTTAAGGTGTAACAGTCTTTAATATCGTAGTGCATGGGTTCAACTTCTTTTATTTGGGGTTGGCTATTGCTTTGAAACAGTTTATCAATTTCAGAACGCTTTATCCTTGTCATTCTTTGTCCCAGATTCACGGCTGAAATGGTACCGCTTTCAATGTAGTAATATGCTGAGCGTACAGAACAGTTTAATAATTGGGCTACTTCACGAACAGTTAAAAACTCCTTTGCTTTCAGTTGTTCAATAGGTTGGCTCTTAATTCGTGTGGTTTCTGTATTTGACTGCTTTATCGTTTCGGCTCGCTTACGGGCTTTGTATGCTCTTTGGCTACACTTATGGGAACAGTATTTAGTTACGGTTGTACGGGCTGTAAATTCCTGCTCACAATACTGGCAAATACGTTGTACCTCAATTTTACTGCTCATTTGATAGCTTTAAATGTCAATAAGTATCATTAAGTGCAATTAAGCGCAAAATAAAAAGGGATAAACCCTGTCTTTTAAACCCCAGTCGCATGGAGGTACAATAAAGGTACAAATATGTACCGAATAAACGTGTAGTTTATCAAAATAAATCATAATCCTACACAACTGATAAAGCTCTTATTTCAGGGTTTAAGCAGGTTTAATATCTGTTTTATGGTTGGTTGTTTGGTGGTGGTTACTTTCCGATACAAAATTTACTGAAAATATTTGCCAGCAGATCATCCGTGGTGATCTCTCCGGTGATCTCCCCGAGGTAGTGGAGGGCCTGGCGGATGTCCATGGCCACAAAGTCATTGGTGACTTGATTGTCAATACCTTCGATGACTGCATCTAAGGAATTCTTGGTGTGTAGGAGGGAGTCGTAATGACGGATATTGGTCACCACGGTATCACCGCGTTTGAATTTGTCGAGGTTGACCAGTTCCAGGATTCGGTTTTTGAGGATCTCGACCTGTTCAGGATCTTTCGCGGATAGGAACAGCATGTCCGGATGCTGATGCTGCAGCTTGTTTACAGTTGATTCATCGACCTTGTCCAACTTATTGCCAAGTTTGAGAAAAGGTACCCCCGTGTTTTCCAGTCGATTGATCTCTTGATTCATCTCCACAATGTCGAGGTCTGCCAGATCGAACAAATAGATGATCAAAGAGGCTTCTTTCATTTTGGCTAAAGAACGCGCCACACCGATCGACTCAATCGTGTCGGTGGTCTCACGTAATCCGGCCGTGTCGATAAAGCGAAAGGCTACACCGCCAATGATGAGTTCATCTTCAATAAAGTCGCGCGTGGTGCCTGCAATGTCTGAGACAATGGCTTTTTCCTCGTTCAGCAAAGCATTCAGCAGAGTAGACTTTCCGGCATTGGGCTTACCAGCGATCACAGTAGGAACACCATTTTTGATCACGTTGCCCAGGTCAAAGGAGTGGATCAAGGCGTTCACCACTTTGAGCAATTTGTTGACCAATGCCTTCAGGTCATCTCTACTGGCGAACTCGACGTCTTCCTCGCCAAAATCGAGTTCCAGTTCGATCATGGAGGCGAAATGGATCAGTTCTTCGCGCAGCTGCTTGATCTCACCGGAAAAACCACCGCGCATTTGATTGAGGGCTGCACTATGGGCAGCTTCCGAATCGGCATTGATCAGGTCGGCTACTGCCTCCGCCTGCGCCAGGTCAAATTGGCCATTCATAAAAGCGCGCTTGGTGAATTCCCCGGGCTTGGCCGGTCTGGCCCCCTTGCGAATAAAGAGCTGAATGATCTGCTTGATGATGAAGTTGGAGCCGTGACATGAGATCTCGACGACATTCTCTTTGGTGAAGGATTTAGGCGCAATGAAGAGAGAGATCAAAACTTCATCGAGGATTTTATCGCCATCTCGGACTGTGCCAAAATGAATCGTATGACTTTCTTGCTTCTCCAGGTCTTTTCCCTTAAACACTTGATTTACAAGTCGTATGCTATCAGGGCCACTCAGCCGAATCACGCCAATGGCGCCGACGCCTTGCGGGGTCGCGAGTGCAATGATCGTGTCTTCGTTGTTCTGGAGGCTTCGCATAACGCAAATATAAGAGGAAGTGTTGAGTTGTTAAGCGTAAAGCTACAAGCCTCAAGCTTCAGGCCTCAAGCCTCAAGCCTCAAGCTCCAAGTCTCAAGCACCAAACTCTGAAGGGCACCCTTTAGGGCTGGGGTCAAGAAGTGCTAAGTGTTGAGTTGTTTAGTGTAAAGCTACAAGCCTCAAGCTCCAAGCCTCAAGCTTCAGGCCTCAAGCCTCAAGCCTCAAGCTTCAGGCCTCAAGCACCAAACTCTGAAGGGCACCCTTTAGGGCTGGGGTAGGTAGCGCTAAGTGTTGAGTTGTTAAGTGTAAAGCTACAAGCCTCAAGCTCCAAGCCTCAAGCTTCAGGCACCAAGCTTCAGACACCCCGCACTAAACTCTGAAGGGCACCCTTTAGGGCTGGGGTCAAGAAGTGCTAAGTGTTGAGTTGTTAAGCCTAAAGCTACAAGCTGCTAGCTACAAGGGATGATTCGACGGTAACTATTTCCAAACTGTACGTCATGCCGGAAAATAAATGCTTAGTAGGGAACGAGCATTCATTTATTCGTTATCACAATACACAAAATGAGATTCTGGAATGACGATTCCAAAAACAATATTTTCGCACTACGCACTACGCACTACGCACTACGCACTACGCACCATTACCCCATTAAATTCCAGAACTGGGTCACTAAGAAACACACCACAAAGCCCATGATGATAGGCAAAATGCTGGCGACAGTTGTCCACTTCATACTCCTGGTTTCCTTATAGATGGTATAAATGGTTGTGCTACAGGGGTTGTGGAGCAAACTGAACAGCATCAGGTTAATGCCTGTGAGGGTGGTCCAGCCACCAGCTTTCAACACATCGGTAGTCGCTAAGGTCGAGTCTAACTCAAACATGACGCCGTCACCATTCCCATAGCCCAATAGGTTCAAGTTGGCCACGGTCAACATCAATATCGTCGGGATAATGATCTCATTGGCCGGAATGGCCACAATGTAGGCCAGAAGGATCACTCCATTCAAACCGAGGAACAAACCGAAAGGATTCAACCAGTCGATCATTTGATCTGCCACTGTCAGTTCTCCGATGTTGATGTTAGAGATCAGCCAGATCACTGCCCCGGCCGGAGCAGCAAAAACGATCGCTCGCCAAAGAACGATCAAGGTCCGATCGATCAGCGAGGTGTAAATGGTTTGCCAAAAACGAGGTGGGCGATAGGGAGGAAGCTCCAAGGTAAAGGTGCTCACTTCGCCTTTAAGCACAGTGCGAGACAATAACCAAGAGGTCAAAAACATAAAGCCAACACCTAAGAGGGCAATGCCAATGACCGAAAAGGAAGCGATCGTATTGGAAAATGCCGGAGGTACCAAAGCCCCGATAAAGATGGTAGCGATCAAGATCTGCGTGGGCCATCGGCCGTTACAGAGCGAGAAGTTATTGGTGATGATGGCGATCAATCGTTCGCGGGGACTATCAATGATGCGCGTAGCGACGACACCTGCGGCATTACAGCCCCAACCCATGCTCATGGTCAATGCTTGCTTTCCGTGGGCACCAGAGCGCCTAAAAAGCGCGTCAAGGTTAAAGGCGACACGGGGTAAGTAGCCAAAGTCTTCCAGCAGGGTGAACAGCGGAAAAAAGATGGCCATAGGCGGCAACATAACAGAGACGACCCAGGCAACAGCCATGTAGATGCCGTCGATCAAGAGTCCATCGAGCCAAAAGGGTAGTCCAATTCCTTCGGATGCTGATTTCAATAAGGGGTAAACGGTTTCGATCAGCAGGGTAAAGAGCAAGCCGGAAGGGTAATTTGCGCCTGAGATCGTCAGCCACAAGATGATCCCTAAGAGTCCAATCATAATAGGGAAGCCCCAGGTCCTGCTTGTGACGATCCGGTCGATCTTGCTGTCGAGCGTATAGTTTCTCTCTTTACCGGGCATTTCAATGGCGGTTGATGCGATCTTCGAGGCGTCAGCATAAAGTCCCTCGGTGAGTTTGTCGTGGAAATTATCACCCAGCTTCCAGCGCAGCTCATTGGCCAATTTGATAATGGATTCCTTTTCCTGCTGTTCACTCATATCAATTCCGCTAATTCATTGTTTCTCACTGCTTCCGTGATGCGTGCATCACCCTCTAACAGGCGAAATGCCACCCATCTGCTGTTGGGAAGACCGGGAAATTGCTCTTCAATGGCCTTACTCAAACGATTCACTGAATCTTCGATCGTACCGGAAAGGCTTTTAACCTTTCTCGGTTTGCAGACCACTTTGCCGGATGCCACATCGCTGATGGTGGAAAGCAACTCCGGTATGCCTTGCTGACTT
Source organism: Roseivirga sp. YIW32 (assembly GCF_057219245.1). Classification (NCBI taxonomy): domain Bacteria; kingdom Pseudomonadati; phylum Bacteroidota; class Cytophagia; order Cytophagales; family Roseivirgaceae; genus Roseivirga; species Roseivirga sp. YIW32. Next base: position 799,293 of record NZ_JBXVVG010000001.1, read on the forward strand.
CTGGCCACCGTCTCGATCACGGGTATGCCTAGCTTTTTCGCCAATTCGCGCTGATCGATCTTGATATGGTGTCGTTTGGCTTCGTCGACCAGATTCAGGCAAAGTACCGCCTTTGTGGTGATCTCCAGGATCTGCAGCACTAGGTTCAGATTAAGCTCCAAACGCGTGGCATCGGCAACGATCACCGTCACATCGGGTTTTCCGAACAGGATGAAATCCCTAGCTACTTCTTCATCTTGGGAGGTGGAGAGGAGGGAATAGGTGCCCGGTAAGTCAATGATCTTGTATTTCTTTTCATCGTATTGATAAGCGCCTTCTGCGCGTACCACGGTTTTACCTGGCCAGTTACCCGTGTGTTGTCGCAATCCGGTCAGGGCATTGAATACCGTACTCTTACCTGTGTTCGGGTTTCCAGCTAAGGCAACGACATAATCAATGCTCGAAGTATCAATGCCTAATTTCTTCAGGATGTTTACATTATGAAATACACAATCGTCACAAGCAGCACTTGGGGTTGTCATTTTGTTTCCGTTTTAGTGATCAAGATCAAGTCAGCTAAGGTGTTCCTTAACGCGATAGATGTATTACGAATTTTGTAAGCTACAGGGTCCTGTAAAGGGCTTTTTAACTCCACTTCTATACGCGTACCAGGCAATACCCCCAGGTCCAGTAGTCTTCTTCTATTGGCTCCTCTGCATTCTGTGGAGAGACCGATGACTTCCGCTGTTTCTCCGTAAGTCAAAGAGGAGAGGCGTACGGCATTTTCTTCAAAGATCTCGTCTTCGCTCAAAGGTTCTACATGGATGTTGGCGGCAACGATGGTTGAAAATTGGTGCTTGTCTCCTTCACAAAGGAAGGTGACTTGGTTATTGTCCGTTTCCAGTACCACAATGTGCGATCCGATAAACAGTCGTTTGTCTAACAGCTGTTTGTATATGACCTCAGGCTCATCTTCTAAGTGTGCGATCTTACCAGGAGTTGCACGTGCATAAGAAGGTAAAGGCGTCCAATTGACGCGACTGATCTCACCTTGTTCATTGGGAATAGGGTCGCCGTGTGGGTCGAATAGGGGATTGCCCAGGGCGCTTTCTAAGGCCGCTGTCTGTGCGTCAGTTAGTTCATGTTCTTTTCGCTCGGCCAATTCGTGCCATTCACTGGCCTTGTGGCCTGTGCGCTCGGCTAAGTATTTTTCCCAAAGGCGGTGAATCCGAATGATCTTCAATGCGTATTGTCGACCATCCTCTGTCAAGGTCATCTGGTGATCACGTAAATTGATCAGATTCGATCTACTCATCCGTTCCACTACCGGAAGGATCTTCTTACGGGTTACTTGAAGGGCGCCGGAGAGATTATCGAGTGTAGCAATGCGCTTGCTTTGTTCCACATGATAAAGCTGTTTGAGGATGTCTTCCGTTAGCGTTTTCTGTTTTTTTAATTGGCTCTGCAACACGGTTTTGGCATTACGGGAGCGATAGAGAAGCCATGCGAGCAACACTAATCCACTAAAAACCAATAAATTAAGCAGTGCTGGGTTCATCATTCGACAACAATTGATATGTTTTCAGCCGCTACGGGTGAGATGGTAATGGATTTATCGAGCATTTCGATATCCAAGGATCCATCGAATTCATTTTTATCCACAATGGTCAGCTCTGTTCCGATGGAGATACCCACCTTGTCTAAATACTTCAAAAAGGCAGAGCTGGAGTCGTCCACGCCGATCACTGTACCTTTTGCACCTACCTCAGAAGCACTGAGGCTTTGCTTTTTGAGGGCACTGAAGTTTCCGTCTTCATCGGGAATGGGATCGCCGTGTGGATCATATTTTGGGAAGCCCAAAAAGTCATCGAGCCGCTTGATCAGTAGGGGCGACTTGATGTGCTCCAATTGTTCGGCAATTTCGTGCACTTCATCCCATTTGAATTTGAGCTTCTGCACCAAGAACACCTCCCATAAACGATGCTTCCTGATCACGCGCAAAGCCACTTCCTTGCCTTTATCGGAAACCCGCACGCCACGGTATTTTTCATAGTGCACGGCTTTCTTTTTCGAAAGCTTGCGGATCATGTCACTCACTGAGGCAGGAGTAGTGCTGAGCTCAATGGCAATCGCGTTGGTATTGACACTTTGCTTTCCTTGGTCGGAAAGATGAAATATTGCCTTTAGGTAATTTTCTTCTACGTAGGTAAACACAGGATTTAATTTGTGCAAATTTACTATTTTAGATTTACCTAAAAAAATATTTAGTACTATTAAATCAGCTTAAATACTACAAATTTAACCATTTTTCTAAGTATTCAGTGGGGTGAATAATCAATTTAGACTTATCTAAATTAGAGAAGAATGGAAAGGAGTTTACCTTCTTCGGTCGACCACAAGCTCTCGTTTGGATCTCCCTTGTCGTAGAATTGTCCCTCCTTCATGGCTTCTAACACCTCTTCTGCTGTGGTGGACGGTGAGATAATGAGTGCCGCATTAAATTGCTGACAATAGGCAATCCAGTGAGGATTGTCAATAAGCAAGATCGGGAGCTGATTAGCGGTGTATTCAAAAATTCTAGTCAACAGCTTTTCGTCATTGGTACCTTTGTTATTACGCTTTAACACGAAACCGAAGTCGGCTTTTTCTATGGCTTCGATGATTTCTTGGTGCGGTACCAGGTGGTCTCCACCATTCAATTCGATGAAGTCCAACTGGAGAATGGCTTCTTTTATGGCTTCTAATTCACTTCTGATGGCACAATAGCCCACAATGCGCAAGTGTATTCTCGAATCGAGTGCGTGGAGCTTGTTGGTCCATTCGATCGCTTCAAAGAGGCCGTTTTCTTGGCTTAGGGTGCCGGTAAACACCAGGTTGATTTGCTTAGGGTCAGGGTTTCGGTAAGCAGTTTTTTCTCCCGGGCGAGGGGCGTATTTGTTCTCAACGATGGTAAAACGTTGTCCAATAAAGGGGAGCTGTTTGGCATAGACCTTTTCTGCTAAGATGTAATGAGCAACGAAGGGGCGGCTAAGCCATTCCTTTGCTCTTACCCATGTGGCAATTGGCCACCTGAGGAGGTAGGGGAAGACTTGAGTGCTGCGGATGTTTTTCGCGTAGTTTTCACGCACATCATAGTAGATTTTAGCACCAAATATTATTCTGTAAAGGAAACTAACTATCAGTAATTCATGGGTGTTAATAATTAATAGTTGAGGCTTTACTTTAAGGTATATACTGAGGACTTTCCATGGTGCCAACAGACGTGCAAGACTCAATCTTTGAAAGCTTTTGAGTGGATGGAAATCGATCCCTTGTGCCATGGGGTTATTTTTTGATTCAATGCCTATGATATTTATATCATATTTACTTGTTTCGACCAATGAACGACCAAACTTTTCGAGCATGCGTGTGTCATCGATAGGCTTGAGGATAGAGGCAATGACAACTTTGGTCTTTTTCATGAAACGTAATTAAAGATAAAAATTTTCTGAATCTGAAATGGAATTAAAAGACATCATAGAAAAGGCTTGGGATGATCGTTCACTCTTACAAGATAAGGATGTGGTCTTGGCGGTAAAGACCATCATTGAAGACCTCGACCATGGCGACAAGCGGGTGGCAGAACCAACTGAGAATGGCTGGCAGGTCAATGAATGGATCAAAAAGGCGGTGATCTTGTATTTTCCTATTCAGCAAATGAAAACCTTTGAGGTAGGTCCTTTTGAGTTTCACGACAAAATGATGTTGAAAACGGGTTATGCCAAAAAGGGCATCCGCGTGGTACCACATGCCATTGCTCGCTACGGAGCTTACATCAGCAAGGGTGTGGTGATGATGCCTTCTTATGTGAATATTGGTGCTTATGTTGACGAGGGGACCATGGTAGATACTTGGGCGACTGTTGGTAGCTGTGCGCAAGTAGGGAAAAATGTGCATTTGAGCGGTGGTGTAGGCATTGGTGGTGTATTGGAGCCGATACAAGCGGCACCAGTGATCATCGAAGATAATGCCTTCATTGGTTCTCGCTGTATCGTGGTAGAAGGTGTTAGAATTGGCAAAGAAGCCGTTTTAGGTGCCAACGTCACCCTGACGGCCTCATCAAAGATCATTGACGTGACAGGAGATAAGCCTGTCGAGTACACCGGTTACGTACCTGAGCGCTCAGTGGTGATTCCGGGAAGTTATGCGAAGAAATTCCCAGCTGGAGAATACAATGTGCCGGCTGCTTTGATCATTGGACAGCGCAAAGCCAGTACAGATTTAAAAACCTCCTTAAACGAAGCCCTGCGAGAGAACAACGTAGCCGTTTAGCGTAGATTTATTGGTACACCGCTAGTCTTAGCATCACTAGTCTTAGCGTCTCGCTAAGACCCCACTACTAGTCTTAGCGTCTCGCTAAGACTCATCGCTAATATCCGCTTGCTCATTAGTAAAGAAAAGTAATGTCAATCATTCCTTTTTCATCCTCATAATCTCGAGCACTGCTGTAAAGCCAATCTCTGGGCTTATCTACCCAACCGGCTTCAACGGGATTGTTGTGTAAATAATCCATCCGTTGCAAAGTCAATTGAGAAGACGATAATTCAATTGGATGATTATGCTGTTGCCAAAGCTGAAAATCCTTGTTGTTGACTTTATTTACCCCTGCTTGATACATCAGATCAAGCAGCCAGCTTTTTCTGCTTTCGTAAGGACTTGCTTCTATGAATTTTCGGATATGCCGTGACGTGTAACTCTTTAGGTCACGAATTACATTGGATAGATTCCCATTCTTTTCAACGCCTAGAATTAAATGGATATGACTGCTCATGATACACCATGCACCTACAAGCAAGCCTTTGTTCTTTTGACAATAGCGAATAGAATCAAGGAATATGTTGCAGTATTCTGTCCGAGTGAATAGGTCTATCCACCCGATTGTAGTGAATGTGACAAAGTAGTACTGGTCTGTGCTCGCAATTCGATACTTCATTCCCATGTTGTGTGTGATTTGTTTTTAAGATATCAAGAACAATACATTTTGTAAAGCGCACTGCGAAGAATTATGTGGTCTGTATTGTGGTTCAGAGATGCGGTCTTAGCGAGACGCTAAGACCAGATAAAGTAGCATCAATCATACCTCACCACTAGTCTTAGCGTCTCCAATACTAGTCTTAGCATCTCGCTAAGACATTCAGAGTCTAACTCACGATTTTTTACGGTTTCCTAACAGGTAGGGGGTTCGAATAGAGACCTTTTCTCCCATTCTGGGAAATAAAAGCATAGGGAAAAATATCTAAACACCTATTAATCAGTGCGATAGGATTTTGGAGTCCAATTTGAAATAAGAGGAAGTGTTGTTTTGAGTTGTTGGCCTGTTGCAGGACAATACGTGTTGAAGGGCAGTGGCTTTCACCCTGTCCGGGAAGAGGAGCTTCGGCTCCTTTTTCTTTTTGAATACTTAGTAGAACCTATACCTTTGCGCCATATTTACGTTCACATGAACATGTTAAGAAAAAGCTTCCTATTTGCCGCCGTGTTGGCCGTGTTATCAGCCTGTACTTCACAAGTATCGAGAGATGCCGATGCCTTGTTTATCCAAGGGGACTTTAAGGGAGCCATAAAATCCTATGACGAGTACTTGGTCACCAAGCCAAAGGATATCAAATCGATCTACAACAGAGGACGAGCCTACGAAGAACTAGGCCAGATCGAACGAGCAAAGGAGGATTTCATTAGAGTGCTGGACATTGATGTAGACAACATCAACGCCAACCTTAGCATGGGAAAATATTGGTACAATAAGTCCGACTTTAAGCAGGCGATCAATTTTTTCGATAAGGTGATCAAAGTAGATGGCGATGAGGAGTCCGCTTATTTATTGAAAGGCCGTTCTTTACACAAGATGGGTAACTTAAAACAAGCCAATCGCAACTACAATGTGGTGATCGATCTGAATAACAAGAACGAGGAGGCCTATTTGTACCGAGGAGCCTTGCGCATCAGCCTGAATCAAACGAAAAAAGCCTGTGACGATTTCACCAGGTCCCGTGCCTTGGGTTCAGAAGAGGCGGCTGAGGCATACAACAAGTACTGCAAGAAGTAACTCAGTACTGCCACTGCTTAGCAGTATAGCCTGATTCTAGGTAATCTTCTAAATCATCCGGAATACTAGGGAAAAAGTCTAGTCCCGTGAACTCTTCAAGTCGATCAATGCTGATCTCATAGCGTTGAAGAGGTAAATCCGTGGCGTCATTTGGGACGAGAAAAGCAATTGCCTTGATATTGGATGGTTGAATGGTCAAAATGATCTTGTAGAACGACTCAGGGGCTGAGACTTTATTTTCCCCAATAGCAGAAAGGTTTTTTGTCAAAAGGGGTCCGGAAACCACCTGTACCTCACCATTCGCCAATGCCCATTCTCGTGTTTTTCGGGCCAAATCTAACCATAAGCCTTCATTGAAAGCGGGCTTTTGAGGACTCACATTGCTCATGTAATAGCTTTGAGACAAGGCGAAGTCATCGTAACTGAAGTCTTCAACCGGCGCCAATTGCCCCATCACATAACCACTTTTGGCGTAATCTTGAGGGCTAGCGGAACCTGTTCGAACCCTGGGGTCGATGCGAAACTCTTCGTTGATCGCTAATTTCTCTTGCGTTAAACTGTCGGCACTATTTGGGTGTGAGTATGCCCTATCTAACCATCAACGAGTTTACTGCGGATAACTCTGACATTACCTTTACCAAGGAACGCTCTTTGTATCTTTTAGCAGGATATGTTTTTGACTTGGGAGCAAGTGACTTTAAGATCAAACCTTACGTAAACCTGAGGGTTCCAAGTGGCGCTCCAGTCCAAGTTGATCTCAATGCTTCTTTGATCTACAAAGAGCAAGTTTATTTAGGGTTTGGTGTACGACCGGGTTCTAGTTTATCGGCCATGTTTGAATGGCAGATTCAAAATTTCAGGTTTGGCTATGCAGCAGACTTTTTACACAACGATTCGGATATTTTTGGAAGAGGGGCAAATGAATTTTTGCTGAGTTATACACTACCAACTAAAGGAAAGGCGCCCAGAATAAGATTCTTTTAAAATAAAAAAAGGGAGTCATTGACTCCCTTTTTTATTGATTGAATTTGTTGTTTATCTCTTATCGATGCCCACATATGGTCGCTCGTTGGCGCCAGTGTACACCTGTCTTGGACGACCGATAGGCTCTTTATTCTCTCTCATTTCTTTCCACTGAGCGATCCAACCTGGAAGTCTTCCCATGGCAAACATCACCGTGAACATGTCCGTAGGAATGCCTAAGGCTCTGTAAATGATGCCTGAGTAGAAATCCACGTTTGGATAAAGCAGCTTACGATCTACGAAGTACGGATCATTCAAGGCTTCTTCTTCCAATCCTTTGGCAATGTCTAACACCGGGTCATTCACACCAAGCTTAGCTAACACATCATCCGCTGCTTTTTTGATGATGCGTGCACGAGGATCAAAATTCTTGTACACTCTGTGTCCGAAGCCCATCAAACGGAAAGGATCATCCTTGTCTTTTGCTTTGGCCATCCATTTTTTCGTGTCGCCACCGTCTTTACGGATGTTCTCTAGCATCTCAATTACTGCTTGATTCGCACCGCCGTGCAAAGGCCCCCAAAGTGCGTTGATTCCTGCAGAAATGGAAGCATACATGCTGGCATGTGATGAACCGACTACTCGGACGGTAGAAGTAGAGCAGTTTTGCTCATGATCTGCGTGTAGGATCAACAGCTTATCCAAAGCATCAGCAACAACAGGATCTACTTCGTATTCCTCAGCAGGTGTAGCAAACATCATTTTCAAGAAGTTTGCCGTATAGTTCAAGCCGTTATCCGGATAATTCACTGGATGACCAATTTGATTCTTGTAAGACCAAGCAGCGAAGGTTGGCATTTTAGCGATCAGTCGAATGATGCTCATGTCCACCTCATCAGAAGATCGGTTAGGATCTAATGATTCCGGGTAAAAGGCTGTTTGGGCACAAACCAAAGAAGACAAGACGCCCATGGGGTGTGCAGTAGATGGAAATCCTTCCAAAATCTTCTTCACATCCTCATGCACCAAGGTGTGGTTGGTGATTTGTGAACGAAAAGTTGCCAACTCATCAGCTGAAGGAAGTTCTCCGTAGATCAACAAATAGGAGACTTCCAAAAAGCTAGACTTTTCAGCCAGGTCTTCTATCGAGTAGCCTCTGTACCTCAAAATACCTTTTTCCCCATCAAGAAAAGTAATCGCACTTTTCGTTGAACCGGTATTTTTGAATCCAGGATCTATGGTAATCACACCACTTTGACCTCTCAAAGCTGAGATGTCGATGGCTTTTTCCTTTTCAGTACCTGCAATAACGGGTAGCTCGTAGCTAGTACCGTCTATTTTAACTTGCGCTGTGTTTGACATTTGACGTATTCGGGGTTTTGTATTGTTTTTATTTCCTCTTTCGCGAATTTATCAAATAAACTTCAAAATTCGTCTCTTGTTTCATGAGTGGTCATTTTTTAATTGTTGCCGAGAATCAGCGGTAAGCCATCTTCGCTTGAGCCTACAATCACCACCTTCGAATTCGGTGATTCTGCTAGCTTCAACGTGGCTTCAATTCCTCTCATTTTCAATAGCGCAGGGGTCAAACTGTTGTTAATGATCTTATTCGCTTGTGATTCTCCTTCCGCAGCAATACGCTTACGCTCGGCTTCACTTTTCTCTTTGTCCAATCTAAACTGGTAGGCAAGCGCTTCTTGCTCTTGCTGGAGTTTACTCTCAATGGCTTGCTTGATCTTGTCTGGTAAGTTGATCGAACGGATCAGCAAGGCCGTCATGGTGACGTTATTGGTGTCATTACCCAATACTTCTGCAGTTTCTGTACGAATGGCAGTTTCTACTTCTGCTCTTTTGGTAGAGTAGATCTCTTCTGCAGTATATCGGCCCATTACCTGGCGGACCGTGGAACGAACCTCTGGGATGACAAGTGTATTGATATAGCTCAATCTGAAGCGCTCATAGATGAAACCAATTCGATCAAAACGCGGGTAAAATCGAACCGATACGTCGACAGAAATACTCAAACCATTCTTGTCCAGCACATCCATGTTTTCTTCCACTTTTGTTTCCGCCACATCGAACACGATCAAATCATTCCATGGGGCTTTGATGTTAAACCCGGGTTGTATAACGTTTTCTTTGTCAAGTCCGCCAGAGAATTTTTTAAAAAGTACAGCACGCTCATTGGCCTGCACCGTGTAAAAAATACTGGAAGACAGTCCTAACACCACGATCAACGCGATGACACTGATGACGATAACGGGTAGTAATTTTCTATTGTCCATAATTCATTCTTCTTATTGGTTTAGCCGATCTTGTGTAGATTGGCTTCAATTTGTTCTAAAATTTGATGCGCTACTTTTAAGGCTTGATAGCCATCCTCAATGGTAACGATTGGTTCGGTATCCTGTTCGATGGCTTGCCCAAAAGAGTACAATTCTTCTCTGATCGCATTGATCGGTTCTACCTTGGGGTTTTCAAAAATGATCTCTTTTTTTCCTTTGTCTTCTCCCAAGTCAAGCACCATTGAGAAGGGTCCTTCATCTCCTGTAGCATCTTTCATCCGAACGATCTCCGATTTTTTTTCAAGGAAATCTACGGCCACATAGGCATCCCGTTGGAAGAATCTTGATTTGCGCATGTTTTTTACGGCTATGCGGCTGGTGGTGAGGTTGGCGACGCAGCCGTTTTCAAATTCTAATCGGGCATTGGCAATGTCCGGGGTATCGGCCACTACATTGACGCCACTGGCAGAGACTTTGGCAACTTTTGATCCTACCGTTTTCAGAATGACGTCCAAGTCGTGAATCATTAAATCCAGCACCACAGGCACATCCAAGCCTCTAGGGTTGAACTGAGCAAGCCGATGCGTTTCAATGAACATGGGCTTATTCAAATGGGGTTTTGCGGCAATAAAGGCTGGATTGAAGCGCTCTACATGACCAACCTGGATTTTCTTACCATTTTTTTGGCTCAACTCAATCAAGCGTTCAGCTTCAGCGAGTGTATTGGTTACCGGTTTTTCAATAAAGACATGTTTACCAGCCTTAAGGGCTTTTTCTGCGCAGGTAAAATGCGAAAGGGTAGGTGTTACGATGTCCACAACATCCACCGCTGCGATCAGGTCGTCGATCGAGTCGAAGGCTTTTAATTCATGTTCGAGGGTAACCTGCTTGGCGTTTTCCTGCGAAGCATCGTAAAAACCCACGAGCTCATACTCAGGAATGTCTTTGATGCATTTGATATGTATTTTACCAAGGTGTCCGGCACCGAGTACGCCAATTTTAAGCATGATCTTGTGTTTGACGTAAAGCTACTAAACAACAAACCATTTGAACAGGCTTTGTCCAAATGATTTGCCGGTAATCAATGGTGCTTACAGCGCTCGTTTGAATTCAAGCACCGGCTGGTCTTCCGATAAGAGTTGCAATACGGCTCGATCCTCTGACAACCGATAGCCTGTAGACTGCATTAAGGCTTGCATGAACGCATCCGAATAGGCCATTTGAGGACATGCTTTCTTGGTTTGAGCTAAAGGCCCAAGGGCAACTTCATCAGTCGTTAATTTGTCAAACTTTCCATTGAAGAAGTTACAGCCATCAGTACCTGAAATGCTATTTGCACGAATGTTTACTTCAATTCTTGGAATTTCATTGCCGCGCATGACCTCAAACGCCTCTCCACCGATCTTATCGGCTACCCAAATGGAATTCATGGCCAGTAGTGGGTCAACCATCTTTTCTTCAACTTCCACTAGCACATAATTCACGGTGGAACCATCGGCTGCTGGTGTAGCCAGAGGTACCTCTCTTACCTGAAGGTCATATAAATAGCCGGGTTCATACACAAAACCATCGATCGTAGAAGCCATGGTTTGCCATTGGCCATGCAGCATTTCTTCTTCTTTCTGGAACTGAAGACACTGAATGTCCGGTGCCAAGGCACAGGGTACGGTATAACTATTGATCCAATAATTGTGCACATCTTGGTCCGCCCCTCCACAAGAAAAAAGGAGAAGGACGAATAACATCGGAAGAATTTTCTTTACTATCATGAATCAGTTTATCAAGTTGAGTGCATAAGTTAGCAGGATATTCAATGTTTAACAATAGACTGAGAATAGAGAAGAACGATTTTTGTACGGCCATTCTTCATTTTCTTATTGCTTGATTTGCTATGAAATATTACATCATTGCCGGAGAAGTATCAGGAGATCTGCACGCATCGAATATGATGAAGCAGTTGAAAAGGCATGATGCGGCTGCTTACTTTCGGGTTTGGGGTGGTGATCGAATGGCCGCAGAAGCACAAGAGTTGGCCAAGCACATCCGTGAGACCTCCTTTATGGGCATCTTCAAGGTGCTCTGGAATATTCGCACGATCAAAAGGAACTTTCGCTTCTGTGAGGCTGACATCGAAAAATTCAAACCAGACGTCCTGATTTTGATCGATAATTCCGGTTTTAATTTGCGGATAGCCAAATACGTCAAACAACGAAAGCTTCAGACCAAGGTCTTCTATTACATCTTACCGCAGGCATGGGCATGGAAGCGCAAGCGCGTGCATACGATCCATCAATGGTGTGACCGCGTATTTGCCATACTACCTTTCGAAAAGGACTTTTATAAATCCTATGGTTATGAAGTAGACTATGTCGGGCATCCTATATTGGATGCGATGGCGGACCGAAAAAAGAACTTGGTGTCTAAGTCAGAATTCAGGAAGGCACATGACATGGATGAACGCCCCATCATCGCCTTGCTTCCAGGAAGCAGGAAGCAGGAGATCAAAACCAAACTGCCGAAAATGGTGGCGGTGATCAAACACTTTCCAAATCATCAGTTTGTGATCGCAGGATCGGATAATGTCGATACAACACTTTATCGTCCATATCTTCAGGAGGCCAAGCTGGTCATAAACAAGACCTACAACCTGCTCAATAATGCGGAAGCGGCATTGGTGACATCCGGGACGGCCACACTGGAAACAGCGCTCTTCAAGGTGCCTCAAGTGGTCTGTTATAAACCAGGAGTAGTGACCTATTATTTATTGAAGAACATCATCAGCATCAATTACATCTGTATGGTGAATTTGATCTTGGATAAGATGGCGGTGGAAGAATTGATTGAAGGAGACCTCAATGAAAAACGCATGACCCAGGCCTTGAAAAAGGCAATGAAAGAACCGGAACGATCCAGGATCCTGACCGATTACGAAGAAATGGAGAAGAAGCTTGGTGGGGAAGGTGCATCTTCTCGAGTGGCCAAATTAATGATTGAGGAGCTCGGCCTGTCTTCTTCTTGAAGGCCCTAAAATGTAACGAAAAGGTTACTAGCTAGGGCTAAAGCACATTATCTGCTAGGGAGAGCCGATCAAGAGCTCAACTCTTCCTTTTGTCAGCTGCGTCCAGTTTTTCCTCGATGGCAGATAGTCGTTCATTCATGGCTTCTAAGCCTGTAATGACTTGATTGAGTCCGTTTCGAAGAACGTGCGCGGTACCGAGAGCACCTACAGCAATAACGGCGAACATGATGGTGTTGAAAATTTCTAACATAACTTCTGTCTTTAATCTCGTGAATCGTTTATTTGGTAAAGTGAGAAGGAAGATAATACTTTTTACCATATTGTTCTGTGCGCTAGCTGCACGGGCTCAAGGCTATCTAAACGTGGATACAACGGAATACATAGAATGGAACGAGCAAAGACCGTTGAGCTGGTCGGATTATCGTTACATTCCACAGGAGGGAAGAGGCAATGGCGTGTACGCCTTGACAACGGTTTTTCATTCCGTAAGAGGGGGAATAAAAAATGGCAAGCCGAATTTTCAAGTCAAGGTGCTCTATGTACGGAAGAAGAGTTGGACGACTACTCTTGGTAATGCGGAACTATTGGCTCATGAGAAGCTTCATTTTGACCTGGCGGAATTGTATGGTCGAAAAATAAGAAAACAGCTGGCATCGCTTGAGCAGCAGGGAGAAGCAAGAATGAAGACCTACAAGGCCAATATTGAACGACTGCTGAATGATTTTAAGATTACCTCCAAGACATATGATGAAGAAACCTTACATGGGAAAATTGCCGAGGCGCAGCAGGAATGGGAAGAATATGTGAGCTATGAACTCGCGCGACTTAATAAATACATAAATATTAATATGAATAAATAAATAAATATTCATATATAAAAAACTCATACAAATGAACCAAAAGGAATACCACAAAGAAGAACTGACCATCGTTTGGAAGCCTGAGCTTTGCATTCATTCCGGCATTTGTTTAAGGGGCTTGCCAAAGGTTTTCAACCTGAAGCAGCGGCCTTGGATCGATACAGCTGGAGCTAATGCTGAGGAAATCGTGTCGGTCGTCAAGGAATGTCCTTCGAAGGCGCTTAGTATAAAAGGGGTGAGGTTCAAGGAAAAGGACAATAGTCAGGTGGAGGTGGTCTTGATTCCTAGGGGTCCACTGATCATCAAGGGTGGAGCCACGGTGAACGATCGAAAGCAAAAGGAAGTTTTCCATGAAACTGTTTCATTTTGTCGTTGCGGAAGATCGAAAAAGTTACCTTATTGCGATGGAACTCACGCTTAACCAAAAGCAAACTAAATATGGCTGTTACGATCAAGGACATAGCAAATGCTTTGGAGATTTCTCCATCGACAGTATCTCGTGCGCTAAATGACCATCCTAACATTAGCGAAGAAACCAAGAAATTGGTTTCGGCCAAGGCCAAGGAAATGAAATACCAGGCTAATTTCATTGCAGCAGGGTTGCGCACAAAACGATCGAATTCTATCGGCATTTTGGTACCTCATATCAACTCTAGCTTTTTCGCTTCAGCCATAGATGGCATACAAAAAGTGGTGAGTGATAATGGTTATTTTTCCATCATTTGTCAATCCAACGAGGACTACAACAACGAAGTGGACCAAATTCGGTCGCTACTTTCGTCTAAAGTAGAAGGGGTTATCCTTTCGCTTTCTAGTGACACCAAGATTTTTGAGCATATCGAAACATTAGAAGCGTATGAAACGCCTTTTGTGTTTTTCGATCGTGTAGCGCCTGGTTTTGACATGCCAACGGTGGAGGCCAACGATTTTGCTGGCGGTTTCCAAGCTGTTGAGCACTTGATCAAAAGAGGGCGTAAAAAGGTGGCACACTTAGGAGGCCCTAGTGTCTTAGGCATTAGCAAACGAAGGTATGAGGGCTATTTGGAGGCACTTAAAACTTACGATTACGAGATCAATGAAAACTATGTGGTCTTTACTGATCCTGATGAAAAGCACGATAACATCATTGAAAAGATGTTTGCTGATCCGAAGAATATGCCGGATGCGTTATTCACGTTCAGCGATGAGCTTGCCGTAGAGGCCATCTTGAAGCTGAAGAAGATGGGGTATAACGTACCGAAGGATGTTTCGGTCGTTGGCTTTGGCAACAGCAACCTCTGTGAAATCGTGGAACCACACTTGACCAGTGTTACCCATGAGCCTGAGCAAATGGGTGAGGCGGCAGCGGACTTGTTGTTCAAAGTCATTCAAAAGCGACATATCCCACCACATTTAAAGAATCAGAAGTTTGATTCGAAGGTGATCATTCGAGACTCTTCGCGTTAAAAGCGCATCAAGAAATCGTTCAAATTGTCTTTTCTTTCGAGCTCAAGTTTCTTTCGCACGCGGTAACGACCTATTTCTACACCTCTTACCGAGATGTTCAGTAAATTGGCGATCTCTTTGGTGTTGAGGTTCATGCGTAGGTAGGCACTGAACTTGATTTCCTGCGGGGTGAGTTTTGGATAGGCTTCTTTTAGTCGGGTAATGAAATTACCGTGCACTTGATCGAAATTGTTCTCGAATTGTGCCCATTCTTCACCTGAAGCCAAGTCTTTATCGATCTGCCGCACCAAACTTCTGAGTTTGGCATTGACATCATCGTCCAAACTGTCTTTGTCTAAACCTTTTAACGTCTTTTTCACTTGCGTCAGCAGCTCATTTTTCTGGATGAGGTGCATCGCAGAAGAGGTAAGGTCTTGCGCTTTTAATTTCAATTCGGCTTCAAGTTTTTCGTTCCTCAAATGGTCGATCTCTTTTTCCGATTCTTCTGCGATCGCCTTGATGCGCTGATTTTTTTCTTCCAGCTCAATGTTTTTGGCGTCCTCAAGTGCACGTGTCGCTTCTTTGTGGCGGTAGTCTAAGGTTTTAAAACCTAAGAAGAACAAGAACATGAGTCCACCGGCATAGAACAAGTAGGCGACGGTGGTCCGATAAATGGGCGGTTTAATGCTGAATTCATAGGTGATGGTTTCACTTTCCTGGTCAAAAATGTTCTTTGCACGCACATGAAATGCATATTCACCTTCTTTCAAATTGGTAAATTCTTTGTAGGAGATAGTCGACCAATCAGACCATTCTTCTTGATAGTTCTCTAAGTAATATTGATAGGCCGTATTGTTACCGGATTGAAAATCAGGGCTGTAATAGGCAAAGCCCAGGGAGTTATTTCGATAGGCCAGGCGTAAGGGTTCTTCCGTAGCCAGTTCACCGTGACCTTGATACAAAGCACTATCTGATCCGTTGAGCACGTGGATTTGATCGAAAGCAATTTTTAATTCAGGCTTTACCAAACGATCTTTTTTCCTTTCGTAGAGAATAAAGCCTTCTCTCGCTCCAAGCAGTACCTTGTCGTAGGTCAATACGTTGATGTTTCCCAGGTCGTCATTCCAAAGCTTTTTGGCTGCTCCAAAATTATTGGTGATCAATTCATAGGCACCGGTAGCTGATTTGGTTAAGCGACCCACTTTATTTCTTTCGATAAAGTAGACATTGCCCACAGCATCCTCATCCATATCGACCATGGCAGCATCGTCGCCTAAGAGCTGATTGAACGCTTCATCAATTATAAAGCGGTCATTTGCAGCATTGAATCGGTAAAATCCTCTTTCAGCACTAAAGATGAGCTCACCATCGATTTCAAATACATTGATCAAAAAATCACTTGGAAAACCATCTTTGGCATTGTAAAGGCGGCTCGATTCGATCGTGCCTTTTTCGATGTCGAGCGACAGGCGATACGCACCTTTATACCCTTGGGTGATCCAAAGGTCAGATTCATCAAAGGCCATTACTCGAGAGCTTTCAGAGAATCCTTCGAATGTCCGAATGACCTGATTACGGTCAAAGTCGAATAAACGGATCCCATTATAGGTGCCTAAAATGGCCAGATTATTTGAGTTTGGAACACGAATGAGTTTCCATGCACCCTTCTCATTGGTCAAAAGTCGTGCATTCCCATCCTCAATAAACATCAGGCCTTCATGGTGTGAGACGTAGACTTGCTCGTTGAATTCTTGTATGGCATAGACCTGACCTTCTGTTCCTGCTAGCATCCTAACCCTTCCTTCTTCCACCACATAGGCGCCAATATTAGTCCCCAGATAGGTCTTGCCATTGGCTTCGATGGCGGTATAACCCGCCCCTTGAATTCCTGCACGTTCATCAATGATGGAAAGGGGAGAGCTGAGATCTATTCTGGAAATGCCATTATTTAAAGAGAGCCAAAGGTTTTCGCTCAAGTCTTCGTAGATGCCGTTGATGGTATTGTCCATTAACCCGACGGACTTGTCTATCTGCTGTAAGTCGTTCGAGAGGAGAGAGACGATGAACAACCCATTGGTTTGGGTGCCAATAGCCAAACGGCCATCTCGCAATAAAATGGCATCGTTAATGATCAGGTTTTCAGGTAGGTCCTTGAATTCCAGGGATTTAATTTTCCCATTATTGTAGAGAAAAAGCCCATGATTAAAGGTGCTGATCAATAGTTCCTTTTTGTTGTAATGTAAGATGGACGAAATTCGTTTGTCCTTAAAAAAAGCTCCCCCGGGTAAAAGTTGCAGGGTTGCATCTTTCAGTTGGCTTAATCCTTTGCCCCATTCCTGAACCATTAATTGGTGGTCTACATAAAAGGAGATTTCAAGCGGGTAAGAAGATGAGATGGCCTTGATTGCCCCTTGCTGCACTTCGAAAATATGATTGAAAGTGCAAAAGTAGAGCTTTTCATTGCCTTCATAGATCTTCCATGTTTCATCAAAATTCCGAAGAGTTGCCGGTAGGGAATCCGCTAAGGAGACGTAATGGAGTCCCCCTCGTTTGTTGGGAAGGAAGTATCCAAAATCGTTCTGCGACCCAACGTAGATCTTATCTTCTTTGACCAATAAAGAGCGCAATTTGGTACCGTACTGGATTTGATAGTTATGCCATTCAGTCCCATCGTATTCTAACAAGCCCAAGTTATTGGCAACATAAAGTCTACCATCACTGGACTGGGTGATGCCCCAGTTTTGAATTCCCGCTTTATAGTCCACTGCTTCGTAATTTTGAATGAAAGGGGATGTCGCTAACGTGGAGATTTGCGCGAATGATTCGATAGAAAACAGCAAGAGGAGAAGAAGAGAGGTATATGCTTTCATAAGTGCTTGTAGCGCATCAGGTTTGTTGAGGTGCAAATGCAGACGTTATGTTCTTTATTGGCTCTAAAGGTATTGATTTTTTTAGTTTTGATGTATTATTGATGTAGCCGTTCGTACAAATTGAGAAAGTCATTACCCTGCCTTTTGTTGCATCTATCGAGTTTCATCAGCATCTTATGCACTGAAATAAATCTCGGACCGTGCGTTGGCATCTATTGAGTAACGATTTGTAGTCAGGCGTTCAATAGAAACTTAGGGTGTTCGGGTATTTTGAACAGCGCAAAGCAAAAGAATATTTTATGAAAACGACTTTGAAATGGAGTTCTGCTCTACTGCTTTTGACAGTTTGGGCATGTGGAGATTCAGATCCAGATCCTACACCGCCTGTGGTTGAATTGCCCGGGTTAGAGATTCCTGAAGGAGGAGCAACATCGCCGACCTCATACGACGGAATGACATTGGTTTGGGAAGAAGAATTTGAGGGAGCAAGTCTCAATACACAGAATTGGAGGCACGAAACCGGTAGAGGAGATAATGGCTGGGGCAACAACGAGTTGCAATATTATCGCCCTGAAAATACATCATTGGTCGATGGTCATTTAGTGATCACAGCAAAACGGGAAGACTTTAGTGGTAGTCCCTACACGTCGTCGCGGATCATTACCCAGGGTAAACAATCATTCCGTTACGGACGAATTGATATTCGTGCTGCTCTTCCTGAAGGGCAAGGCATGTGGCCCGCACTTTGGATGCTGGGTAGCAACTTCAGTAGTGTCGGATGGCCTGCTTGTGGAGAAATTGACATTATGGAAATGGTCGGTGGCCAAGGCAGAGAAAATGAGATTCACGGTACGGTGCATTGGCAAAATGAAGGGGCATGGGCAAATTTCGGTCGTATGACCACCTTACCTGATGGACAGGCACAAAACGAATTCAACGTGTATTCCATCGAGTGGGATGAAAATCAGATCCGTTGGTTGGTCAACGATAGGGAATACAATGTGGTCGACACAAGACCTGCTGAATTGAATGAATTCCGAGAAGAATTCTTTTTCATCATCAATTTGGCTGTTGGCGGCAACTGGCCCGGTTCACCCAATAACACCACCAGTTTTCCGCAATACTTCATTGTAGACTATATCAGAGTATTTCAGGAGAATTGATAACTTCTCCTTTTCAACTTCAACCTTAATAACATACTATGGCTAGTAAATCAGGATTTACCACCAAGATCGCAGCGATTGTTGCCCTTGGTGGTTTACTTATGGGCTTTGATGCTTCTGTGATCTCAGGAGTGAATAAATTCGTTCAGCTCGATTTTCAATTAACAGATGGACAATTAGGATTCTCCGTTGGGTCATTGACCTTTGTGGCAGCGGTTGCCATGCTTTTTTCAGGAGCCATAAGTGACCGCTACGGGCGTAAAGTGGTACTCAAGGCCTGTGCCATCATCTTTACCATCTCTGCCGTAGGTTCTGCCTTGGCACCTAATTTTATCCTCTTTTTGATTTTCAGAATGCTTGGAGGAATAGGTGTTGGTGCTTCGCTGATCTTAGCACCTATGTACATTGCTGAGATCGCTCCGCCTAAGATCCGAGGCAAAATGGTTTCCTTTAATCAGCTGAATATCGTTGTAGGTATTTCTTTGGCTTACTTTACGAATTACCTCATTCTTTCGCTTGGTGATTCCGATGCAACCTGGGTAGAAAGTTTGGGTATCGGCGAGCACAACTGGCGATGGATGCTGGGCTTAGAGGCACTTCCTGCAGTCCTTTACTTCTTCGGTCTTTACATTGTGCCGAGAAGTCCGAGATGGCTGGCCATGAAAAAGCGTGATGACGAAGCCTTGGAGGTCATGAAAATGTTCAGGTCCGAAGAAGATGCAAAACGTGACATTGATGCCGTTAAAGAAGCTATTGCAGCGGATGCTAAGAAAGAAAAGACCCCTGTTACTGCCGTATTCAGGCCAGCTTTCCGATTGGTTTTGGCCATTGGTTTGGTTGTCGGAATTCTTCAGCAGATCGTGGGTATCAATGCTGTATTCTTTTATGCCCCTATGGTATTTGAACAAGCAGGAGGCGGTACCGATGCCGCTTTTAAACAAGCCATCATTGTTGGTATCACCAATGTGGTTTTCACTATTTTGGCCATGTCAGTTATTGATAAATTAGGCAGAAAGAAACTCTTGGTTTTTGGTGTCTCTGGAATTGCTGCATTTATGTTCCTTATCGGGTTCGCCTTTAGTCAGGCCACTTATGTACTTAAAGCCGAAAACCTTGCCGCTATGGAGGTTGATATGGACAAGACTAGACTGAACGCCATTGTTGATCAACCTTTTGAAAATGACGTGGCGTACAAGAAAAAACTTCGGGAACTATTAGGCGATGAACAAGCCAAGACTTATGAGTCGAATCTCATCACCGCAGCCATCGATGTCAATGCAAACCTTGTCCTAATTGGTATCATCGGCTTTATTGCCTGTTTTGCTATGTCCTTGGGTCCGGTCATGTGGGTGCTTTTCTCCGAGTTGTTTCCACTTTCGATCAAGGCCGTTGCGATATCCTTTGTTGGATTCATCAATTCAATGGTAAGTGCAGGTGTACAATCCGTTTTCCCTTGGGAATTGTCCACCATCGGCAGCTCGATGACCTTTATCATTTATGGGGTCTTTGCACTGCTCGGATTGATCTTTATCATCGCCAAGGTTCCTGAGACAAAAGGAAAGAGTTTGGAAGAGTTAGAAGCTATTTTGATCAAAGAGTAAATTATGAAACGCATATATCAGTTATTTCAATTGTGTATATTCTTTGCCCTTTTAGGTTGTGTAAACCCTGTAAAGGAACTCCCTGATGTGGTGGTGGATGTTACCGCCTATGTGGCACAAGAAGGGTCTTGGTTTGATCATTCGACTCAAATGCTGTTGGGCGCGCCGACTGGTTCTCTTTCATACGATATCAATGTACCTGCACCAGGACGTTATCAAGTCGAAGTTGTGGCTGAAGGCATTGGAGAAGTTTGGATCGAAGATTATCGTGATAATGAAGATGGTAGAACTTATAATATTACAGGGGCGATGACGATAGATTCACCAGATGAAACCGTAACGGTGAGTAAAGATGGAAGTCCTTTGAACGCAGGAGTGCACCCGATCAAATTACATGCATCTTCTAATGGGGAAAGTCCTCTTAAAATCAAACAGGTCAACTTCACTAAGATGATCGACCATCAGGTAACCCCTGAATCACTCACTCAGTCTTACGAAGGCGACGAATGGGAGTTGGTGTGGTCTGATGAATTTGAGGGGACCGGAGCTCCGGACACCACCAAGTGGATCTATGATGTCGGTAACTGGGGCTGGGGAAACAATGAGCCTCAGTACTATACAAATGACCGCAGAGAAAACGCCCGTTTAGAGGATGGCAATTTGATCATTGAAGCCAGAAGGAATGATATGGGGCAAGAGTGGACCTCTGCTCGCTTGACGACACGAGGCAAAACAAGCTTTTTGTACGGTAGATACGAGTTCAGAGCGAAAGTACCGGCTAAAGATGGAACATGGGCTGCAGGTTGGTTCTTAGGTGACGAGTACGTCGATGAACTGTCATGGCCTTATTGTGGAGAGATCGATGTGTTGGAATGTGTGGGAAGCGAAATTGATGACATGACGGGAGACGGCATCAATCACGGTTCTTGTCATACCCGAACCTATTACTTTAAAGAGGGAACCCACATTACGGCGGTAACGGATGTCAAGGACATGGTGAACACTTACCATACGTATTCGATCGAGTGGACTCCTGAAGAGATCAAGGCCTTTGTTGATGGCGAGCATTATTACACTTATGACAAGAACAAGGACGAACTGGAGTGGCCTTTTGATAAACCTCAGAACATCATTTTGAATTTGGCCATGGGTGGTGGAATGGGAGGAACGATCGATCCCAGCATTGACAGCCAGGAATTCATCATTGATTACGTTCGCGTTTACGGTAAGAAGTGATGAGAACAAAGATATTTTTTTGGGCACTATTGAGTAGTGCCTTTTTTTATTCCTGTCAGCACAGCCCCGAACTCCTGTGGTCAGATGAGTTTGAAGGGGAGCAGATCGACCCCTCGAAATGGTACATTCATGTGGGTGATGGCTGTCCACAACTCTGCGGCTTTGGAAACAATGAATCACAATACTATAGCGATAGGCCCGAAAACCTTCGTATTGAGGATGGGATATTAGTCATTACAGCTTTAGCGGATTCTTTTGAAACCAGAACCTATTCGAGTGCGAAGCTAAGCACGAAGGGAAAGGCAAGCTGGAAACATGTACGCGTCGAAGTAAAGGCCAAGATCCCTTCAGGTAGGGGGAATTGGCCTGCGATCTGGATGTTACCCGAAGAGAATGTATATGGTGGCTGGCCAAAAAGCGGTGAGATCGATATCATGGAGCATGTTGGCTACGATCAGGGAGTTGTATGGGGAACAGTGCATACGGCTTCCTTTAACCACATGAAAGGGACCCAAAAGGGAGATTCGATCATCGTACAAGACGTTTCGGAGGTTTTTCATGTATATGCCATGGAGTGGCATGAAGACCGTATCGATTGGTTTATTGATAACGAGCAGTACCATAGCTTTGAAAACACCGGCAATGGATCAGACGATTGGCCTTTCGATCATCCTTATCACCTCATCCTAAATGTGGCCATTGGAGGCAGCTGGGGTGGAAAAGAGGGGATTGCAAACGATATCTTTCCGAACAGAATGGAAATTGACTATGTTCGTGTTTATGACTTAAATTAAGTTGTAGATTCACATTCAACCTTAACTTTTAACCTATGGTAGATCTTGTAGGCCTCGATTATGCATTTTTGATCGGCTACTTCGTCATCGTTTTTGGAATCGCCGCATGGGCCACCTTCAAAGAAAAAGTAAATGCCTCATCCTCAGATTACTTTCTTGGCGGCAAGAACGTAGGCTGGTTTGTTATTGGGGCTTCCTTGTTTGCTTCGAATATAGGCTCCGAACACCTTGTGGGGCTTTCCGGAAGTGGTGCAGCTTCTGGTGTGGCCGTTGGTCAATTTGAGATACTAGCCGGGTTTATGCTCTTGCTATTGGGCTGGGTCTTTGTTCCTTTTTACGTGAGATCAGGTGTTTTTACCATGCCCGAGTTTCTAGAAAAAAGATACTCACCAGCAGCAAGAACCTACCTTTCATGGGTATCAATTATTGCCTATGTCCTGACCAAGATCTCTGTGACCATTGCTGCCGGAGGGATCGTTTTTGAGGCCATTGGGGTTAATTTTTGGACAGGTGCAATTATTGTCGTTGTCGCCACTGGTGTCTATACCATTTTTGGAGGCCTAAAAGCCGTGCTCTACACCGATATGATCCAAATGTTTGTGTTGATCGGGGGTTCATTAGCCGTAACAGGATTTGGATTGGCCGAACTAGGGGGCTGGGGAGAACTAAAAGCTACCGTTGGAGAAAGTTATTTCGACATGTGGCAACCCATAGATCACCTCGATTTTCCATGGACAGGGATTTTGTTTGGGGCACCTATTCTGGGACTTTGGTATTGGTGTACTGATCAGTACATCGTACAGCGCGTCTTGTCCGCTCGAAACATTGAACAGGCCCGAAAGGGAACGATCTTTGGTGGTTTTCTGAAGATGTTACCGGTTTTCTTGTTTGTGCTTCCTGGAATAATCGCTTACGCCTTGTCTCAAAAAGGTGTTTTGGCGCTTGAAAATAATGATCAATCATTGATCGTGATGGTGAAGAACATGGTGCCGGCAGGTGTCCGAGGTCTTGTGATTGCCGGCTTGTTGGCTGCATTAATGAGTTCTTTGTCATCAGTATTCAATTCGTGTTCAACGCTTTTCACCATTGATGTATATAAAAGATGGAAACCTGAAACTCCAGAGAAACGCCTGGTGGTCATTGGACAGATCGCTACAGTGATCATGGTGGGCATTGGCCTGGCATGGATTCCTTTTATGGAGAATGTGTCTGATCAGCTCTTTGTTTATTTACAAAGTGTCCAGGGCTACATCGCGCCACCAATTGCTGCGGTATTCTTATTGGGTATTTTCTTTAAGCGTTTGAATGCACAAGGAGCCATGGCGTCTTTGTTGTCAGGATTTGTCCTGGGTGCTACACGATTTGTCCTTGAATTGAACAAGGATACCCTGACGGAAGGATCATTTTTGCATAGCTTTGCAACGATCAATTTCTTGCATATCGCCATCTTTTTGTTTGTGATCTGTAGTGCCATTTTGATCATGGTGTCCTTATTGACAGCGGCACCACCATTGGAGAAAACAGAAGGGTTGACCTATGACCGCAACGTGAAAACCGATTCTTCTGGCAAAAAACTTGATACATTGTTGACTGCTATCTTGTTGGTCATTATTGTCGCACTCTGGATTTACTTTAGCTAATGATGAATAAACAAGCCAAAGTGGCCGTCGTCGGCCCGATTCCCCGCGATCATATCACTACTCATCGGGGTGAGGTAATAGAGAAATACGGATGTATAACACATCCCACAGTTGGACTTGCCCGCTTGCTGGAAGGAAAAGGGACGGTTTATCCCATTTCCAATATCCGTAAGAAGGATATGCCGGCAGTTAAAGAGATCTTTGCGCCTTATCCGGCCATAGACATGTCCAGTGTTTCTGATGAGTCAGATACCGGAGATGTGATCAAATTGAAATTTCTCGATCAGAACTTCCGAGAGGAGCGCCAAACGGCCTTCATGAACCCGATCATGCCCAAGGATGTGGCGCCTTATTTAGATTGTGATGCCTTCGTTTTTGTGCCGATCACTGATCATGAGATCGTGCTGGACACGTTAAAATACCTTAAGGAGCACAGCAAAGGCACAATTATTTTTGACGGACATGGCCCGACGCATTCCATGGCCATCAGTGGGGAACGGCATAAAAAATTCTGGGTAGAGCGCGATCTATGGCTTCCCTACATCGATGTGCTGAAAATGAACCTCGAGGAGTCGTGGTGTACCTGGTATAAAAACGAATACAAAGAAGAAGAGCTGACAGATATGTTAGACGATATTGGTCAGGCACACCTTGCTCCAATGGCGGACTACATTCTAGACAGAGGACCAAAAGCTTTGATCATCACGACCGATTCAACAGGCTGCAAGGTATTTACCAAAGAAAATGGATCGCTTCGAGAGGAATTTGTGAAGTCTATCCACATGGAAAATGTTGTGGATACCACAGGCTGTGGAGACTCTTTTGCAGGTGGCCTGGCATATGGACTGATAGATGGCGGAGATAATTTTGTCTTAGCATCTATGTATGCAAATGCGCTAGGGGCTCAACGCACGCAAGGTTCTACCTTTGAGGTGTTCAAAAGCCTGCGAGAGACTGAAGCCATGATGAAGTCGAATTATCCCAATTTTTAATGAAGATCAAGGCGGTTATTTTTGATTTGGATGGCGTGATCGTGGACACGGTGCCGGCGCATTATGTTGCCTGGAAATCCATCGCGGATGAGCTGGGGATTCCTTTTGGAAAAAAGGAGAACGAGCAATTGAAAGGCGTGAGCCGCATCAAGTCGATGGAGAAGATCTTAGCACTGGGGTCAATGACCAAAACCAAAGAGGAGATACTGGCCCTCACGGATAAGAAAAACAAGATCTATGTAAACATCATCAGCCAAATGACGCCGGATGATATTTTGCCGGGGGTTGTTTATTTTCTCAATTTGCTGGAAAAGCATGGTCTGCCTAAGGCGATCGGTTCAGCTAGTAAGAACACCCCAACGATTCTTCAAGCGGTTGGTTTGTCCGGGCGATTTGACTGCATAGTAGATGGTAATTCCGTAGCCCGATCAAAACCTGATCCTCAAGTCTTCTTAAAAGGAGCCGAAGGCATGGGCATGTCGCCTGATCAATGTGTGGTTTTTGAAGACGCCATCTCAGGTGTCAAAGCAGCCAAAGCAGGAGGGATGTATTGCATAGGAGTAGGTAAGCCGGAAGTATTGGGTGAAGCCGATCTGGTGGTTCCGGATATGAAAAATGTTGATTTAAAAACCTTAGAAAATCTTAAACGATGAAAAATTACATCAAGCACGATCCTTGGTCGATCATAGAAGAAGGCTTCGTCCCTGAGTATAATCAGATATCTGAAAGTATTTTTAGTATTGGCAATGGCATGTTTGGCCAGCGAGCGAATTTTGAAGAGGCCTACAGCGAAGAAACCCTACTTGGGAATTATGTCGCTGGGGTTTATTATCCCGACAAAACCCGCGTGGGCTGGTGGAAGAATGGCTATCCTGAATATTTCGCTAAAGTATTGAATGCTGCGAATTGGATAGGAATAGGGGTCTCCTTTGAAGGTGAAGAACTCGATCTTGCCCGCTGTGAAGTTCGCGACTTTCGTCGAGAGCTCAACATGAAAGAGGGCTGGTTGAAAAGAACCTTCACGGCCAAATTGCCTTCAGGCAAAGAGGTAAGAGTGGAGTCCACCCGAATCTGTAGCATGGCCAGGACAAAAATCGGTGCGATCGCTTATCAGGTAACGCCATTGAATTTTAGCGGTGAGGCCATGATCACTCCTTCGGTTGACTTCGATGTAATGAATGCCGATTCTAATTATGATGAGAAATTCTGGTTAGAACAAGACAAGAATGCAGACCTCGAATTTTCCTACGTCTTGGCCAGTACAAAAAAGACCGATTTCTGGGTGGCTACAGGAATGGAGTTTTCAATTGAAGGAGCATGGGAATCAGCGGGTAAGACAGCACTGGAGAGGGAGAAATATGTCGAGGTATCCGAAAAAGGCAACGTTCAAGAAGGTAAGTCATTCACGGTTTTCAAGTACGCAGCGAATATTTCATCCATGTATTTCGCAAAGGATGAATTGGTGAAGGTTTGCCAGCAAGAAGTGGCTGACGCAGGGAAGACTGGATTTGATGCACTAGTAGACGAGCACAAAGCCGCATGGGCCTCAAAATGGGAGAAATCAGATATTGTCATTGATGGTGACGTTTCTGCTCAGCAAGGTATTCGATTCAATATCTTTCAGTTGCAACAGACCTACACAGGAGAAGATGAGCGACTAAATATTGGTCCTAAAGGATTTACGGGCGAAAAATACGGAGGTAGTACCTATTGGGATACAGAGGCGTATTGCCTTGCCTTTTACTTGGCCACTTCAGACCCTGAGGTTTCGAAGAATTTGGTTCTGTATCGCTACAAGCACCTACAAAAGGCCATAGAGAATGCTGAAAAATTGGGTTTTACCAACGGGGCTGCCTTGTATCCGATGGTCACCATGAATGGCGAAGAATGTCACAATGAATGGGAGATTACCTTTGAGGAGATTCACCGAAATGGTGCGATCGCCTATGCCATTTATGATTATGTGAATTACCACGGAGATGACGAATACCTGATCGAATATGGTTTGGAGGTGTTGATCGCGATTTCGAGGTTTTGGGCGCAACGCGTGCATTGGTCTGAGGAGAAAGGCCAGTACGTGATGCATGGTGTTACCGGACCCAATGAATACGAGAACAACGTCAATAACAACTGGTACACCAGCAAAATGGCCTTGTGGACCCTTAAATACACCTTAGAGGGTTTACAGCAATACGAGAATGATGCTAGACTCACAGGACTCCTCAAAAAGCTCAATTTCAAAGAAGCGGAGGAGACGGCTAAATGGAAGCACATTTTGGATACTATGTATTTGGGTTATGATGAAAAACGAGGAGTATTCCTTCAGCAGGATGGTTTCTTGGATAAAGACATCATGCCAGTAAATGACATTCCGGAGGGACAACGTCCGATCAACCAAAATTGGTCATGGGATCGTATTCTAAGGTCTTGTTTCATCAAACAAGCCGATACCTTACAGGGAATTTACTTGTTCGAAGATGAATTTGATCTGGAAACGATTGAGCGAAATTTTGATTTCTATGAACCTATGACGGTGCATGAATCGTCGCTTTCGCCTTGTGTGCATTCGATCTTGGCTTCAAAGTTGGGAAGAGAGGAGAAGGCGTATGAAATGTATCTGCGTACGGCACGTTTGGATTTGGATGACTACAACAACGATACAGAAGAGGGTTGTCATACGACATCGATGGCCGGTACGTGGATGGCGTTTGCCAAAGGATTTGCCGGTATGCGCGTTCGTAATGGGCAGCTGTATTTCTCGCCTAGCCTACCGAAGCACTGGGATGGCTATTCGTTCCACATTAAATTTAGAGGAAGCAACTTAACGATCAAGGCGACAAAAGGGCAAACAACGATTCACAATGATTCTGCTGAGTCGATTGATGTTTACCTGTATGATGAAAAGAAGACTGTCGATGGAAACGGACAAGTTGTGGTGCCAATGAAATAAAAATCTGCGGATTTATGGAAAAGCCCGGTCAGTTTGGCTGGGCTTTTGTTTTATTCGGTAAGAAGGTTAGGCGATGCATACGAAACGATCAAGCACAAAAAAGAAGTCGATGTACTGGAGCTACTGCTCGTTAGCATGCACTACGCTATGCTGGCTTTTCTTTATGTTGATTTTATCACCGTCGCAAGGACAAAGCTATACTGCATCAGGCAACTACCGAGTGTTTCCAATCGACTCCATGGGGGTAGTGCTTTTCTCTACGGAATTGAGAGAAGTTGAGTCTACTGCTTTTCAACTCACCATAACGAGACTCGATACCGATTTGAAGGAAGTATGGACCAATTCATTTCCCTTTACCAAGGGCTTGCGTCTTGCGCTTCAAGAAATAGGCGAGGAAGAAATCAGTTTGCTTTTTACCTCTCAAAACGGTCGGTATCTTGAGCTTATTCGAGCGAATACAGCCTTCGGGGATTATACACGATCACGTTATGAGTTTTCGGCTGCCTTTGTTCCATCTTCCATCACCAGCTACTTTGATAACTTTTGGGTTACTGGTTTTATTAACGAGAATCCGGTCATTTTTAATCTGAAAGAGCAAGGTCGTTACGAAACCTTACCGGTAGGCATTCCAGGTGAGCTAAAGGCCATTGCCGGTTTGGACTATGATCGGAAATCGAAGGCATTGAATTATGTGCTGTTGGGGAATGTAGATGGAGAGTCTGTGATGATCTGGCGATCGCTCGGGCTGGATGGCCGTTTGATTCAAAATCACAGGTCTGCTTCATTTGAGTCAAACCAAGCCATGAACGTTCGAGTCATTTACGACGAACAGCACGCAGCTTATGTCGTGGGAACCTATTCTAAAACGAATAGATCGACAGTGGAGGGTTTTTACTTCAGTCGTATTGCGACCGATCCAGACAATAAGTTCCAGCGATTGAAATCGATCAATGCAGCCATCAGTTATAAACGACTGAATCGCTTGGAGAGTGGTAACTTTGACCAGCTCAAGGAAGTGAAAACAAGCAAGGTCAATAAGCTGTATGCATTGGATGCATTGTCTTGGAGTCCTTCAGGGCAGCTGATGGTTTCCTTTGAAGTCTATGGACGTGAATTTCGAAATAGAGGAACGTTGGAGCAACAGATCATTGCCAGAGATCGAGCCGCTCAGATTGATTTGAATACCTACGGACGAAGAGCTTTTGACCAAACGGGCCCCGATCTGACCGAGAGGATAGATCAAATGTCAGCTACAGATCAATTGCAAATGCGGTTCATGGATCAGTCTTTGGCCAAAGCCATTGCAGAAGGGGTCTATTTTCAACATGTCGGGGTCATCAGGTTCAACAAACTGCTCGATATAGAACAGAGCTATGGACTGTTTCTGGATTTGGACGATCAGGGCAGCTATGCACAAGCAGAAAACATGATACAAGGAGAATTGAGATATGCACAGGGCAATCGTATCAAGACCATAGATTTACTCAAAAAGCAGTTTTCTCAACACGATGGACCAGAACAGAGCTTTTTAATTCCCTGGCAGCAACATGTTGACTTGGTCGTCGCCTTTAATGCCGCTGCTGAACAGCTACAGTTGTCTGTTCTTCCGCGGGACTAATGGGTCATTTGAGAGAGTTGATATAGGAAGCAAATGCAGGGTCGGAGAGAAGCTTAGGCTTGGCATCTATTAAATTTCCTTCGCCATCAAGCAAAAGGGTAGTAGGAATAAATTCCTTGAAGAACTTTCTAACCAAGTCCTCTTCAAGACCAATGAGGTACTGGCTCTGATGAAATTCAGGTCTAATCAATCCATGGATCACCTGATTCGTTTGCCATTGTTCTGTTGCTTGATCAAGAGAGACCAGATGCACTTGGACGATTCCCTTTTTGATGAGTCGTCGGGTGGTAGTTGATCCGATCAACTCGTAATAGTTAGGCGGAGCCCATCCTGCCCAAAAGACAACAAAATGGAAAGTAGCCGGTGAGGCTGTAATCCGTTCTAGAAAGTCGGGTTCTTCGATTATCCCCCTTATTCCCTTTTTCATTTGATTATAGCGCAAAAATTGTTCGTCTAATTCCATACGCTGAGAGAGGTCTTCAATGATCTGATCCTCCAAAGGAGTTGCTTGCAGTACGGTGTAGTCATTCCAAAAAGTACTGTCGAATGTGATGTTATTCAATTGTTCCTCCTCGGGTTCTTCACGGCTAAACCCATCGGGATCACCCTTCAGCTGAATGTTGTTGACCATCAGCTCGATGTGTGACTCATGACGCGTCGACGGTTGCGTAGTATATCGAAGGTCGACATGCGTTGCGGCCACATCTGAAATCACTCGATTGGGATAATAGTGTCGGTCGATCCTTTGGTAAAAGATCTTTTTTTCCACCACGGAATACGTACTATCGTAGCTCGTCACTTCTGTTTGCGCCTCTTGAATATCTGCTCTCACGAAAGCCTTGTCTTTCAAGGTGATGTAGAGCATGCCGCTATAACTTCTGGTCGAATGTTCTGTGTTTTCCGAAATAAAATCCACCAAGACAACGGCTTCATTATTGAATTGCGTCGTGTCTTTTATGGTGAACTTTAGCCGATTGAAGGCGCTCCTTAACGGATTTCGAAATTCATAATTCATAAGGTCATTAGATAGTAAGAAATTCAACGAGATGGGAGGGTGCTCAAGTTTGGCGAAGGCCGTAAAGTCAAAACTTCTCCGCAGTTGAGCCAAATGAAAGTTCAAGCGTTCTTCCGGTATTTGACTAAACGACTTGTTTGATTTCTCCTGATAGAAACTCAGCGCGGCTTCGACCAACCGTACGTAGCTACTGTCTTCCTTGCAGTAATGCCGATAGAACGAATCGGCTGTATAATGGCCTTTGGCTTTGTTTTTAGGTATTCGATCAATAGCTGACTGCACCAGTTTTTTTGCCTGATTTTCTTCTTTTTTCCGGAGCTTGGTGCCCTTCACCACAAATTCACCCAAGGCATTGCTAGAGCGTTTCAACTGGATTTGTTGGTAGTGCTCGAAATTGATGGTCTGCAGGGCAATGAGCTGATTTTCATATCCAATACAGCTGATCTTTAAGTGATTGTTCTTTTGTACCTGATCTGGTCTGATCTTCAGTTCAAAACGTCCTTCAAGATTGGTAGAGGTGCCGTAATAGTAGCCGTTCAGTAGAATGTTCACAAAAGGAACTGGCTTTCCATTTTCGCTTTCCGTCACCTGACCTTTTAGATGATAGACGTTTTGGGAAAAGGCTGTTGAAGCAGCGAACAGTAAGCAACAGATGAAAAGGAAACGCGGCAACTTGTTCTTCTTTTGGATTTAATTGGCTATAGATTCAATCGGCGTCAGGCTCAAATAACATAAGGATCGGCTCATCGGCTAAGATAGTCTTCAAATACTTTGCCAAGGGCTTTTTCAAAAGCCGATTTTTTGGCATCTTCGCACCAAATAGTTAGCTATGTTCATCATTGTTGTATTCGCCCTGTTTATTGCTGCCATTGCTTCAGCTTTTTTGATCCCTAACAAAAAAGTATCAAGTCATAAGAAGGATTGGGACGTTTGATAAACTTCTCTTTGGCTATACGCTAAGCCTGCTCATTTTTTCTTCAGTTCAAACAGATCTGTTCTTCGGTCTTTAAGGTTGCGTACGCTGCCTTTTTCGTGCAACTCTGTCAACAGGTTGAGGTCCACGTCTGCAATCAATATCATTTCTGAATTAGGTGTCGCTTCTGCCTTTACCCCATTGGTTGGGAAAGCGAAGTCGCAGGGGGTGAAGACCATGGATTGTGCAAATTGGATATCCATATTGTGCACATTCGGAAGGTTGCCAACACTTCCGGCAATGGCAACATAGCACTCATTTTCAATGGCCCTTGCTTGCGCGCAGTTGCGTACCCTCGAATAACCATTCTGCGTATCCGTCAGAAAAGGAACAAACAAGATCTCCATGCCCTCATCTGCTAATAATCTACTTAGTTCCGGAAACTCCACATCATAGCAAATCAACACACCGATCTTACCACAGTCCGTGTCATAGACCCTCAAGGAATCACCTCCTTGCATGCCCCAAACTTTGGTTTCGTCAGGGGTGACATGCAGTTTTTCGAAACGCTCTATGCTTCCGTCTCTGCGACAGAGGTAGCCTACATTGTAAAGCTGATTGTCGATCACTTCTGGCATGCTTCCCGTAATGATGTTAATATTATAGGAGATAGCGAGTCCAGAAAATTTAGAGACGATCTCCTCAGTGTAGGTGGCGAGCTGCCGAATGGCCTCCGGTTCAGAGAGGTGATTGTTTTTGGCCATCAATGGCGCGTTAAAAAACTCGGGAAAGAGTGCGAAGTCAGAACGGTAATCTGATACCGCATCTACAAAATATTCGGCTTGTTGCATCAAGGTCTTGATGTCGTTGTAAGGCCTCATTTGCCATTGGATCAGGCCCAGACGGACTACGGTTTTCGAGCTCGAGGCTTTTTCATCTTCTGATGGATCTTCATAGTAGATGTTTTCCCATTTCAGCAGAACAGCGAATTCATTCGATAAGGTGTCACCTTCCAAATAGCCTCTCAAGATCTTGCTGGGGTAGAAGTCATTCGATATCTGGAAGCTCAAGACAGGGTCATGAATTTCCTTTCGTTTGACTTTTTCAATGTACTGTTTGGGGGTGAGCTCATTCGCATACTCGTGGTAGTTCGGAATTCGTCCACCAAAGGCAATCCCCCTCAAATTCAGTTTTTCACAAAGCTCTTTACGATAGTCGTAGAGCCGTCTTCCCAGGCGCAACCCTCGGAACTCCGGTTTAATGAAGATCTCAATGCCATACAACAAATCACCTTTTGGTTTGTGTGAATTGAAGGTATAATGGCCGGTGACCTCCTCGTAGGTATGGTTCTTATTGACGATCTGATGATTGGTGCGTATGGCCAAGGCACAGCCAGCCAATTGATCATTCACTTTGATCACCACTTGTCCTTCCGGGAATTTGGTGACTAGGGTTTCAATATGTGATTCCTCCCAGTAGTCATCCGGCATGGTAGGGTATGCCTTGATCATCGCTTCTTTTAAGAAGCGGTAATCTTCCAGTTTAAGGAATTCTAACTCTACCTTATCAATCTCATTGAGCTTCATTAGCAGTCATTTCTTTTTTGGCCTTGTTCAGGAGTTATCCTTTTAAATCTCTTGTAGTGATTAAACAACAAAGCCCCACCCATAGGTGAGGCTAAAGTCTAACTCGTGTAGTGATTTAGATTTCGTATTCGCTTGGATCGATCTTGATTTTGGCTCCGCCATTGTTGATCGCTTCGTGAATCTTGTAAATACAGACCTCCGAACGATACGACTCAATGGCATCATAATTTAAGCTTTCTTCACCTCGAACAGATTCAACAAAGTTGTAGAGGTGGGCGGTATGCGATTGCATGTTGTATACTTTGCTCATCCCACTCATGTCCTTGATGTCATAAGATATCTGAGGCGCAGTAGCTTTGATGCCAGAATCTCCTTGTTCTTTCTCCTTGTATTCTTCCATGTCCGCCAGGTTGGCGATATAGCCCTTATCGATGTACTTTTTCCACTTGTCAGCCGAGATACTAGATTCTCGATAGATTTGGTTACCGTCTCCTTCCGCAATATTGAAGGTGCCTTCATCACCGATAAAGCTTTCGAAGACACCTTTAGCACGTGAATTAGAGATGTTTTCGTAGATGCCGATGGCAGGGCCTTTCGGGGTATCGTACTCTAAAATAGTGGCCATGGTGTCCGCTTGCTCCAATCCAAAGTAGTCGTTATTGCCTGATGCATAGACGGTGTGAGGGAACGCACCCAAGAACCAGTTGAAGATATCGATCTGATGTGAGCCCAAATCAGAAACAACGCCGCCGCCGAGCTTTTTGTAGTTTCGCCAGTTGTACACCTGATCCATGGAGTCAAAACCGTATTTCTTCAATTTGGCCATGTCCAACCGGTCGTTTTTGTTCGGTTGTTGTGTCCAGATTTTCGATCGATTCCATTGTCCGATGGCATGCGTGAGGCGACCGAACATTTGTTCTTGTTCTAGTAGCACCTCTTTGGTAAATCGGTAGCGATCATTCGAACGGCGTTGACGACCAATTTGCAACATGACCCCTGTTCTTTTCATGGCTTTGGCCATGTTTTTCGCATCTTCGATGTTATTCGACATGGCCTTTTCGCAATACACGGGAATACCAGCTTCTAAAGCGGCAATCGCGTGTGGTGCGTGCCAGAAATCCGGTGTAGCCATAGCGATGGCATCCAGTTTTTCTTTTTCCAGCATTTCATAGAAGTCCTCGTAAGCTTTTACTTTGCCATCATACTGAGCGTTGAATCGCTCTTTGGCGCGTTCTCTTCTGCTTTCGATCACATCACAGACAGCCACCAAGTTGGCACTTGGAATTTTGGGAATGTTACTGAAAATCATTCCTCCACCGCGTCCTCCGCAACCAACCACAGCGATATTGATCTTATCTGCAGCCTTTAAAGGGTTTGCCGTGATGTTGAACGGATTGATGAGTACAAGTCCTGTTCCAAGGAGGGTAGATTTCTTCATGAAATCTCTTCTATTTGAATTGTCCATAGTCTTTAAATTTCAATGATTGCGAAAATGCGAGTTGCCCTTAAAAATCTTAATTTAAATCCTCTTTTCCAACAAAATGAAGCTTTCCCTGAGTAGCGTATGCCATCCAAAGAATATCATCGCTTTCGTCGATGCAGGCTTGCATTTCCTCCGGGGTCAACATAAAGGCCGCTGTGGAGAAAGCATCGGAAAGAACCGCCGTTTTCGCGCATACCCAAACCAATTGGTAAGGAGCTTCCAGGTCGTTGTCACCGGTTCTTGGATCAAAGATGTGCTTTCCCTGATAATATGTCCCGCTGGCGCTAATGCTGCAATTCGAAAGTTTAACGATCCGTTGCTCAAATTTGGAGGCGATAGGATAGGGCCAATGGGCTTTTTTCTCTACTTCGTTGCCCAAGAGCAAGGTGGAATCTCCTGCGCTTAGGCTGAAATTGGCAACCTCTAATTCGGCTAATTTTGATTTAACCAAATCGAGTACAAAGCCTTTACCAATTCCCCCAAGGTCGAATTGCATACCGGGCTCACCACAGATGATCAAGGGTTGATCGGGGTCCAAATAAAAGACACACTTACTCTTGTCTTCTTGGACCCTTTGAAGCGCATTTTGCATTTCGTATTCTGTCAGGATACCCTGTTTAGTCGCTCGAAAGATGTCCATGTGTCGAGCAACACCGATGTCAAAGGCTCCTTTGCTCAATTGTTGGGCGTAAAAGGCCTGCTTCATCACCTCCCAGGTTTCCACATCCAGTAGGAGCTGATCACCTGCTTTTAATCGATTGATGCGTGAGATTTCGCTGTCAGGGATGAATCGACTTAAGCGTTGTTCTGTCTCATCAATCAGCCGAAAGACCTGCTCTGCAACACTCAAGGCATAGTTTTCTTCTTCA
This sequence comes from Roseivirga sp. YIW32, assembly GCF_057219245.1. Classification (NCBI taxonomy): domain Bacteria; kingdom Pseudomonadati; phylum Bacteroidota; class Cytophagia; order Cytophagales; family Roseivirgaceae; genus Roseivirga; species Roseivirga sp. YIW32. The sequence goes on from NZ_JBXVVG010000001.1 coordinate 834,639, forward strand.
AAGGCGATGACCAGCTTGAAATAAGTGGCCATGGCTTGATGCTCGTATTGAAATAGAGGTGTTTCCAAGATTAAGCGGCTCGCTTTTTAATTTTACTCCTGCCCATTAATTTTACCAATACGTCAGCATCTGGATTTTGCGCTAGAATTTCTCTCGCCAATACAATAAGGGGCACGGAAAGCAACATGCCTGCAACACCCCAAATGTAACCCCAGACCACAAGGCCTAAAATAACAGTCACTGTGTTCAGCGCGACAGTAGAACCCATTAACAAAGGTTCTATGACATTGCCCCAGGTAAACTGTGTGGCAATGAGGAGGAGCAAAAAGAATAGGAAGGTGCCTCCACTATCGATTTGGATCAGGCCGAGCAAAGTAGGGGGGATGGTGGCAACAATTGACCCCACTGTCGGGATGAAATTCAGAAGAAAAGCGAGGAAGCCCCAGAAGAGGGCGAAATCAATCCCAAATAGCCAGCTGATCCCTCCGAAAAATAATCCGGTGAATAGGCTGGTCAGGAATTTAACCTTCATGTAATCAACGATCGATGTTTTGACCTCAATAAAGGACTTGAGAAGTTTTTCTTTTCCGATCACATCATCTCCTTCGAGGTAGCCGATGTATTTTTCATAGCGCACGATACTCCCAAGAATGGCGACCAGATAAATGGCGGATAGAATAAAGTTAAACGTAAAGGTACCCAGTTGACCCGCTACAATGCCGGAAGTACTGATCAAAAATTCGATGGAGATCAGTTTATTGAGCGTTTCAATTAATCCATCGGTTTCAAAGGCAGTAATTCCGGGAATAAAATCCAGTCCGGAGAGGATATCCTGGAATTTTTCGTTGATCTGTCCGAGGAGCTTCGTTTTTTGAGCCACGATCTGACCCGCAGTATCAAATACTATAAGGCCGATAAGAAATAAAAAGCCGAGGGTCAATATGGTGATGACTGTGATGCTGATCGAGTAAGGCCAACCTTTTTTGGAAAGAAATTGAATGAGGGGTTCTAGTAATAAACCAATGAACAGCGCGAAGGCAAGAGGAATGAGCAGTCCAGCCAGTGTTTTGATGATAAGTACGCCCACAATGGCCAAAAAAATGAGTAAGGTGTTTTTGATCGACCTTACATAGTCTTCTAACGTGTTCAAGTTCATGTATGTCTAAAATTACAACCTATCTGTTCAATTAAAAGCATGGCATGAGCAAACACTTGTTTTTATTTAAAAAGTGAGATGGATAGTAGTTTTGTCCTTAAGTTTGTAGCTTCAAACATAATCAAAGGGAATGCTTTTGGAATTTGAACAACCCATCGTGGACCTAGAAGAGAAGCTAGCGGAAATGAAAAGGCTAGCTGAAAATAGCAAAGTCGATGTTGCTGACGACGTTAAATCGCTCGAAAAGAAAATCGATCTGCTGAAAAAAGAGACGTATAAAAACCTCACGCGTTGGCAGAAAGTACAGCTTTCGCGCCACCCCGATAGACCCTATACCTTAGACTTTATCTACAAGATGACCGATGACTTTGTGGAAATTCACGGAGACCGGAATGTTAGGGATGATAAAGCCATGGTCGGTGGTTTTGGTACATTGGATGGCCAAACGGTTATGTTTGTTGGACAGCAAAAGGGAAGAAATACCAAGCAGCGTCAAATGCGAAATTTTGGTATGGCCAACCCTGAAGGCTATCGAAAAGCGTTGCGCCTATTCAAAATGGCCGAAAAGTTCAATAAACCCATTGTCACCTTGATCGACACCCCCGGAGCCTTTCCGGGCCTGGAAGCCGAGGAGCGAGGGCAGGGCGAAGCCATTGCCAGGAACATTCAGGACATGTTCATGCTGAAAGTGCCGGTCATTTGTATCATCATAGGTGAAGGAGCTTCTGGTGGTGCCTTAGGTATTGCCATAGGGGATAGAGTATTGATGCTCGAAAATACCTGGTATTCGGTGATCTCTCCGGAGTCCTGCTCATCAATTCTTTGGAGAAGCTGGGAATACAAAGAACAAGCAGCCGAGGCCTTAAAATTGACTGCAGAAGACATGAAGGGTTTTGGACTGGTCGATGGGATCATTGAAGAACCATTGGGAGGTGCGCACAAGGACCCGGATTGGATGGCCCAGAAATTAAAAGAGACCATTTTAGACGAGATCAAGGCGTTATCGAAAATGAAACCTCAAGAGCGCATTGATGCCAGAATTGAAAAATTCTCGGGAATGGGAGAATTCATTGAATAAGAAATGCAAGACACCTAAATTAAAGTCACTCAAGCGAGTGACTTTTTTTTGCCTATGAATCAACAAAAGAAAAATATCAGCGCTTATCTCTTCGAAATCATCACTGTGGTGATTGGTATCACCATCGCCCTTGCGCTAGACTCCTATATCCTTAATAATGTCGCTTTTCATCCCAGAGAAGACCGAATTTTGAGTGCTGATCCGCTCAAGACGAACGAAGCCATCAACTTGCTCGGAAGCTTTTTCAACATGATGTCCAAACGAAATCAAGACTACAATGAGTTGATCGATCATTGTAATCATGTCAAGGGTATTCTATCTTCGGCCATATGAAGTTACATCCTATAGAAACGGGCTTTTTCAAATTAGATGGAGGGGCAATGTTTGGCGTTGTACCTAAAGTGCTTTGGGAAAGAACCAATCCGGCAGATGAGAAAAACCTCTGTACCTGGGCCATGCGTTGTTTGTTGATTGAAGAGGGCGATCGTTTGATCCTGATCGATAATGGCATAGGAAATAAGCAAGATGCCAGGTTCTTCAGCCACTATTACCTCCATGGTGAAGCCTCTTTAGACTCCTCCTTGAAGAAAGCAGGGTTTAGCCCCGATGACGTCACTGACATGTTTTTGACACACTTGCATTTTGATCATTGCGGGGGCGGTGTCGACTATGTGGACGAGCAAAAGGATCGACTGGCATTACACTTTCCAAATGCCCGCTATTGGTCGAATAAGGCCCATTGGCTTTGGGCAACCCAACCCAACCCCAGAGAAAAGGCTTCCTTTCTCAAGGAAAACATCCTTCCGATGGAAGAAAGTGGGCATCTCAATTTTGTTGATGTAACCAGAGACAATGACCTGCCTTTTGAAGTGATCACGGCTGATGGCCATACAGATCAACAAATGCTACCTAAAATTCAATATAAGGGGCGGACACTCGTTTTTATGGCTGATCTGTTGCCTTCAATAGGCCATATTCCTTTGCCTTATGTAATGGGATATGATACACGTCCTTTATTGACACTTCAAGAGAAAGAAGCATTTTTGAAAGAAGCGGCGGCTAAGGACTATGTGTTGTTCTTAGAGCATGATGCAGTCAATGAGTGCTGCACTGTTCAGATGACCGAAAAAGGGGTACGACTGAAAGAGACTTTTAAACTAAGCGACTTATAAATGAAAATTGGATTAGCATTATCAGGGGGAGGAGCCAGAGGCTTTGCCCATCTGGGTGTATTGAAGGCCTTAGAAGAAGCAGGAGTCAAAATTGATATGCTCAGTGGTGCCAGTGCCGGTTCTATGGCTGCCGCATTTTACTCACACGGCTATAGTCCTGACGAAATCTTGGATATTTTCGAGTCAACCAGTTTATTGAAGTTGGTGTGGCCGGCATTTAGCTTTACCGGCTTGTTGAATATCCAAAAGACCGAGTCTGTTTATAAGAAATACTTGAAGGACGACTCGTTCGAGAAGGCAAATTTGCCACTTTTCATTTCTACGACCAATTTGAATGAAGGAAAGGCAGAGATGCTCAAGAGTGGTTCTTTGAGTAAGGCCGTCATGGCTTCAAGTTGTATCCCTTTTATTTTTGATCCGGTAAAGATCGGTGACAACTTTTATGTGGATGGAGGGGTGTTGAACAACATGCCGACGGAAGTATTGAAAGAAAATGGTGCGGACATCATCATCGGGGTCAATGTGGCGCCGGTGGTGAAAGAGCCCGAGCTTTCGGGACCTCGAAAAATGATCGAACGTGTCAGTGTACTCGCGCTGAGTGCGAATGTGGCCGCGAGCAGTAAATTGTGTGACTTTTACATCAAGCCTGCGGAGCTTCGCAGTTATGGCACTTTTGACTTTAAGAAATCCAAAGAGATCTTCAACATCGGGTATGAGTATAGCTTGCACGAATTAGAGGTGTTGGATAAAAACAATAAGCTCAAGAAAATGCTTAATAAGGAGAAAAAAGAGCAGGCCTGATGAAACATGTTGCTTCTTTTGTCGACTTAAGGTAAACGAAGCGTTCCATAAGCTAGTTGGTCAAAATTATTCTCTAAACAACATCCCCATGCTAAGGTCGGGCATCGCCCTTTTTCTCTTTTTCTTTCTCTTTATGATGAATGCCCAGAATCGGGTGACATTGAGTGGTTATGTACGAGATGCGGCAACGGGAGAGGAATTATTAGGTGCAACGGTATTCGTCAAAGAAATGCAAAATGGAGTCGTTACCAATGGTTATGGTTTCTACTCGCTTACCTTAGCCCCAGGGGAATACAACTTTGTTTTCAGCTTTATTGGGTACGAGTCGGTCGAGCGGAAAATCAATCTCAACGAAGCCTATTCCCTGAACATAGAATTGATGGAGTTTTCCCAAACCTTGGAAGAAGTGGTGGTTGTCTCTGAGCGAGAAGATGAAAATGTCACGGAGCTCCAAATGAGCCGAAACGACATCAACATTGCCCAGGTAAAGAAATTGCCTGCACTCTTTGGTGAACCCGACATCATCAAAACGATTCAATTATTGCCCGGTGTTATTTCGGCGGGTGAAGGAACCTCTGCATTCTTTGTTAGAGGGGGGAGTGCGGATCAAAACCTGATTTTGATCGATGAAGCACCGGTTTATGACCCCTCGCATTTATTTGGTCTCTTTTCTGTCTTCAATGCAGATGTGATCAAGTCCTCAGAGTTGTATAAGGGAGGTATTCCGGCCCGATACGGCGGAAGGCTTTCCTCGGTGCTGGACGTCAGAACGAAGGACGGGAATAACCAACGCTTTGCCGGGGAGGGAGGAATTGGTTTACTGGCCTCAAGCATCATGCTAGAAGGGCCCATAAAAAAGGACAAAAGCTCTTTTATTGTATCGGGTAGGAGATCCTATGTTGATGCTTTTTTGAGGGCGGCAAATCAAGACAACCTGGTGTTCTTTTACGATGTGAATGCCAAGGTGAATTGGAGAGCAAGTAACAAGGACCGCTTCTTCCTAGCGCTTTATGCCGGACGTGATGATTTTGATTTTGGCGATACCTTTGGCTTTGATTGGGGCAACCGAACCGCAACTTTCCGCTGGAATCATTTATTCAATGACAAGGTATTCTCTAACACCACCTTGATCGCCAATAGTTTTGATTATGGCTTGGGGTCTACCTCCGCCACCAATTCCTTTGATTGGGATTCGAATTTGAGTGAGCTGTCCTTTAAGGAAGACATCAACTATTACTTGTCTCCGTCATTGAGCTTAGATTTTGGATATCATCTGACCTATAGGCGTTTCGCTCCAGGCAAGATCGTTCCAGGTGCTACATCTATTCTGGGTGCAACAGAGCTTCAAAACGAACAAGCCCTTGACCATGCCCTTTATGTATCGGTTAAGCATAAGATATCGGATCGTTTGACTTTAGATTATGGCGGACGCTTGTCCTATTTTCAAAGTGTTGGAGATTATACCTTGTATCTCTACGACGATGTTCAGGACAATATCAATCCGAGACGAGTGGATTCGATCGCTTATGGGAGTTTTGAGACCATTGTGGATTATTTGAATTTCGAACCACGCTTTGGTGCGCGTTACCTGCTCAATCCACAAACCAGTATTAAACTGAGTTACCAGCGTATGGTGCAAAATACGCATTTGATCTCGAGTGGAACGGTACCAGTACCTTTCAATACCTGGGCACCAAGTTCGACCTACCTCAAGCCACAGCTGGCCGATCAATTTGCTCTTGGCTATTTCAAGAACTTCCCAGGGAATCGCTACGAGCTCTCTATTGAAGCCTATTACAAGGACATCCAAAATGTGACGGATTTTGCTGACAATGCAAGCATCTTCTTCAATCAAGACTTGCCTACTGAGTATCGTCAGGGTAATGCGACCGCCTATGGGGTAGAGTTCATGCTTCAAAAGAAGAAGGGAGCCTTAACTGGCTTTGTGAGCTACACATGGTCTGTTGCTGAGCGTCAAGTTGAGGGAGTCAATCAAGGGCGTGTATTCTATGCTAATTATGATCGAAGAAACAACTTGAACATCGTCGCGACCTATGAACACAGTCCAAAGTGGAGTTTTGGAGGAAACTTTACCTACGGAACTGGACGTCCCATCACCTTGACTTCCGGAACCTATGAATTTGGCGAAAGCTATCTGCCTGATATCATTACGGAACGAAATGGGTATCGTTTACCCGCCTTTCATCGAATCGATCTCAGCGCCACTTTAGTGCCTCAAAAAGCACGCAAAAACAAGAACATAGAAACCTCTTGGGTCTTCGGGTTGTACAATGTCTATAGTCGTAAAAATCCTTTCACCTTGTTTACCAGCATCCCATTGGATGATGATGGACAAGTAGAAGGAGATGGTACCTTGAGAGAAGCGAGAATGATCTATCTGTTTCCAGTTTTACCTTCCATCACCTATAATATCAAGTTCTGATCCATGAAACGTGCATTACAATTGGTTTTAGGATGGTCGCTCATGTTGCTTCTGGCATGCGAAGAGGTGGTGGTCATCGATTTGAATGAGCTGGATGAACGTGTGATCATCGAAGGGCTAATCACCAATCGACGAGAACAGGCTTTTGTAAAGCTTACGAGAAGCCGTGATTTCTATGCGCAAGGGCGTGCCGAACGCATTACAGATGCTATCGTGGAAGTATCGATCAACAATGGGGAAATGGTTCAGTTTGCCCATAACCCCGATCAGTCGCCAGCCTTGGAAGGTTATTATTTTCCGTTCGGTGGCTTAGAGGGAATTGTGGGGAACGAATACCAGCTGACCGTTCGGATCGATGAGCAAGTTTATATAGCACGTGAGGCCATGCCGCCGGTAACGGCAATCGACTCATTGACCACTAGGTTCGACCCGTCTGAGTTTGACGATCCACAAGTGCCCGGTCGGTATTATCAGGTTTTGCTGAATGCACAAGAACCTCAAGATCGAGATGATCAATACCTCTTTAAGTTTTATCGCAATGATACCTTGGTCCGAGACTTCCCAACCGATATCTACGTAGCAGAAGATCAGTTGCTAGGAGGTAATATTGCTGAACTGGAAATTGCGGGGTATTATGCCCTCAATGATGTGGCACGGGTGGAAATGTATAGTTTGACCAGAGAAGCGTATATCTATTACTCCGACTTAAGCAACTTGCTCAATGGTGACGGTGGTCTGTTCAGCCCACCTCCTGCAAACCCAAGAAATAACCTGAGCAATGGAGCTTTGGGCTACTTTCAAGTCTCCGCCTTGGCCCGGGAAGAACTAATTGTTTATGATCCCCGAGAGGACGATTAGTCGACTACGCTGATCAGGTAGTAGTTCTTTTTGCCTTTTTGCACCAAGAAGTACTTGTCTTGCAGCAGTTTGACCACTGGTTTGGCATTCATGTCTTCGATTTTGGCTTTATTGATGGAAACGCCACCGCCTTGTAGCATTCTACGTGCTTCTCCTTTGGAAGAAAAGATGATGTCATTTGTCTCAACCGAGAGTAAATCGATGTAGCCTTGTGCGTCGTTCAAGACGCTTTTCGTAATCGTGGTTTGGGGTACACCTTCAAAAACGGACAAGAGGGTACGTTCATCAATGGCTTCTAGGTCTTCTGTCGTCGATTTACCAAAGAGAAGGTTCGATGCTTTCTGTGCCAAAATGAGGTCTTCTTCCGAATGCACACGCACAGTGATGTCTTCCGCCAATGCCTTTTGCAAGACTCTTAAATGCGGGGCCTCCGCGTGCTCCTTAACCAAGGTGTCGATTTCTTCTTTAGGTTTTAAGGTGAAGATCTTAATGAAATTCTCTGCATCCTCATCTGAGGTATTCAGCCAATACTGGTAGAATTTGTATGGAGAGGTGCGTTCGGGATCCAGCCAAACATTGCCTCCTTCTGATTTGCCAAATTTTGATCCGTCAGCTTTCTTAATGAGCGGCGCAGTCAATGCGAATGCTTCGCCCTGAACCTTTCTTCGGATCAATTCCGTTCCAGTAACAATGTTACCCCATTGATCGGAACCTCCCATTTGAAGCTTGCACGACTTGTGTTGGTAAAGGTGTAAAAAGTCATAGCCCTGCACCAGCTGATACGTAAATTCAGTAAACGACATGCCGGTTTCTAAGCGATTCTTTACAGAATCCTTCGCCATCATGTAGTTCACGGAGATGTGCTTGCCTACTTCTCGAATGAAACCTAAAAAGCTGAAGTCCTTGAACCAGTCGTAGTTATTGACGAGTTCCGCTGAGTTGTCTCCGCAATTGAAGTCCAAGAACTTTTTGAGTTGCTCTTTCTGGGCATTGAGGTTATGATTCAATACCGACTCATCCAACATGGGGCGTTCAGCTGATTTTCCTGATGGATCACCCACCATGCCAGTAGCACCACCAACGAGGGCGATGGGTTTATGCCCGGCGCGCTGCAAATGCACGAGTAACATCACCGGCACCAAATTACCGATATGGAGTGAGTCTGCCGTAGGATCAAAACCGACATAGCCGGTGGTCATCTCTTTGGATAATTGCTCTTCCGTTCCGGGCATGATGTCGTGAATCATCCCTCTCCATTCTAATTCTTGTACTAATGGGTTGCTCATGGTCTCAACGATTGGACGGCAAATATAGAATAAGGAAGGGCAGGGGAAAAGGCTAAAAATAAAAAAGCCCGGTCTTTACCAGGCTGCACTTGTGTAGTTGTCGTTCGAAAGCTTGTCAGGCGAGCTGTGCATCTGCAGTTTGGAGGAACGCGAAGGGGAACTTGCCGTAAATTCAGGTAAGTCGATTTCTTTGCCTACCGTGACCTTCCCATTGAGTTCGGCTCCATTTTCAATGGAGATTTCTTTCGCGAAGATCTTACCATAGACCTTCGATTTACTCGTTAACTGCAGCAAGCCATTGGAAATGACATCCCCATTGATATATCCTTCAATGGTGATGTCAGCTCCACTCAAATTACCTCCAATTTCACCTAGCTCACCGATGATGATCTTCTCTTTAGAGATCAAGTCACCTGTCACGAAACCATCCACACGAATGCTGTGTGGAGATTCCATGTTTCCTTTGATCACCGATCCTTCTTTGATCTGGGTGATGTAGGTTGACGGATTAGAATTGGAGAGGCTTTTCTTACTCATTAGTACTCAGAAGGTATGGATGATTCAGTTTCCAAGTTGTTCTCATTAAAAACCGACACGATCGTTGAAGAGTTACCAATATCTAGACCGACTGCATTGGCCTTCGCGCCACCATTCAATTGGGCGGAGTTTATGCAGTATCCTCTACTGGCCAAACTCTGCGGTTCATGAGCCACTTCCAGATCCAGGATGTCCTGAAACTCTTGTTTGAAGCAATCCACTAAGGCCGGATACATGGCGCCACCCCCGGCCAAGAACATTTGATGGGCGATGGTAAAGTCATTGTCATTGAATGCTTTTCTCATGGCAGGAGAGATGACATCGTCATAGTATTGCTTTAATACTTTATCTCTAATGCCTTGAATATCAATTTGTTTTCTATTCAAGAAGATCACGCCTTTTTGGAAGGCAGCGTCAATTTGATGCTCTGTCTTTAGTTCCAAATAGTACTGCTTGGCGAGTTCCTTTTCTAACAAGTTAACCGCATAACGCAAGCCAAAGGTAGATAGTGATGTTCGCTGTACGATACCGCCTTCTGTGCTAACCAAGCCTTCTAGTGTTCCATATCCTAAGGACATGACAAAGAAGTTACCCGATGCATTTTGGATACCTTTTCTCAAGGCTATGGCACAACTAATAACCTCAGGAATGATCTGTACTTGATCCAGTTCTACCTGAACACTCTTTTTGCCTCCACCACCATAGGTGCCTCCATCATAATCGACAACGTGCTGTGTATTGAGCAAATTAGCTGCCGTTTCTTTGTACAATTGAAAGGTTGAGAATGGAAAGTCCGAAGTTACCGTTAAGGGGTTTCCTAATTTTTGATTCGCAATGAGTAGTCCTGATTTCATCAGTAGGTTATAATCCAACTCATCTGGTGCGGCATTAATGTTTCTGTGAGGAGAGATCCCCTCAGTTAATGCCAAATTACCGATCACGTAACCATCTCCATTATGGTAGATTTTAAGCCCGTTGATCAAATCAGGGGCAACGTTTCTTAAATCGGTGTTATTTCCTTCGAATACGCTAGGAAAGATGTAGGTCTTGAACATAGCTTCTTTCTAAGTGGTTGAAAGTCTTGAAAAATTCGAATAGCAATAATACAATTTAATCAGGTTTTTCATTGACCGAAATCCAAAAAAGTTAGGGACTTCGCACATTCTCGCTGCTAATTGTTGATGACCACGGCCAAACGTTTGTTGTTTTGATTTACTGCCATTCGGGTGATGCCTTTGGCAGCCTTTTCTCCTAGATCAGCAAATTCGATCCAATCCTCATCATTCTCCGGATTGTATTTGAAGAGTTTTGTTCCCACAGAAGTAATGTAAGTACCTTCTTGTGTGATGGTCCAGTCATTAGCTCCTTCTGGTTTGGTCCTTACTTTTCTGAACTCATCTGTTTCCTGATAAAGACGATAGATCACCTGACTGCCATCTTCTTCTGTTCTTTCAAAAGCAAAATCATTGGTTTCAGGAATTACCTGAAGCGTCCTTCCCACCTTACTGGTAACGATGATATCATCCACTTCATTGGCATTACCTTTGACTAAGGTGATGGGTTCACCAAGTACAAAGGCCAGAATGTCGTTTTTGCTGTTCCATGCAAAATAACCAACAGGTTCGGCATCAAATAGCACTTGCTCTGGTGGCGCTTGGCCATTCGTATGGAAGATCCACAGGCGTTGCTTCCCATCCTTGCCGACTCGTACGGCACCGAAGGTATCGTAATTGCCGATGATCTGGGCAGAATACTCACTTTCGGCAGATTTGGTCAAGTTCATTTTAGCCCCTTCATAAATGTCCAGGACCATGATGTCTGTCTGGCCATCAAATTCAGAGGTGTACAATAAGAAGTCCTCACGGTAAAAGGTCGGCTGGTTGTCATAGCCTGGTCTGTTGGTGAGCCGAACTTCATCTGAAAGGCTCAGCTTTCCCTTTTTCTCTTTGAGAGTATAGCCCCAAATGTCCGTATTTGATGCGTTTTGGCTATATGCCGCACTGCTGATGCAGAGGGCGAGAAAGTAATGCAGGTATTTCATTGTTCTGGTTTGAAGAATGAAAAGATTAGGAAATTATGCTTTTTCTTAAATCCTTTCCTTTCTTAACAACCAAGTGGCTCATTATCAGTTGTGCCTTTAATGAAAACGCCATTCTTGTCTACCGCTCTCGATTCCATGCGTCAACTGACTGACGATAAAGCAGACGATGTCATTGCGCATTACTTTCCTGCGCAAAAAGCGGATCTACAAGCGCAACTTGCACAGCTCCAAGTCAACCAGGACCTCGAAAAGCTGGAGGTAGCGCCCGTTTTAACTGACTTAATACAGGAGATGAAGAAGGATGCGGCCAAGGGCACGGCCTATTTGAGTCAAGGGCAGGCTTTTTTTAACGATCACGCCTCGGACATCATGTTATTGCTAGGCTTTCTTTCCTTGCCTTATTGTTATGCGGCTGCAAAAGGGGCAGAGGTATTGGTCCGTTCGAAACGAATCGTTGAGCAGCCAGCGGAGCGACTTGCAGAGACGGCACATTTCGTCTTTGATGTATTCCACAAAAACGCTTTCCAAGCGGAGGGAAGGGCATTGGTAGTGATTCTCAAGGTACGTTTAATGCATGCGGCAAGTCGATGGTACGTTTCGCAAGGACCTTGGAATACGGAGGAACTCGGCCAACCTGTCAATCAAGAGGATATGGCGGGCACCAACTTGTCTTTTTCGTTGATGGTGATCAGAGGCTTGCGACGCATGGGCAAACTCATTACCGGAGAAGAAGCCTTGGCCTATATTCAGTACTGGAATTACATTGGGAAATTACTCGGGTTAAAAGAGGAGCTATTGCCTCAGAATAACAAAGAGGCTAACCAACTCGAAAAGGCCATTCGCAAACGCCAGTTTGCTTCCTCTGATGCGGGTCAGCAATTGACCAGTTCTTTGGTTAGCTATTACTACCAGGCGGCTGAAGGAACCCCTTTGGAAGGTAAGGTCAATCAAATGCTTGAATTCCTGCTCGGCGAACCAGTGTGCAATCTCTTGGGATTAAAGACCGATGAGTTGGAATCAAGCTTATTCAAGCCATATACACTGATCATGAAGCTGCAGAATCAATTACTGAAGAAGAATGATTCTTACCAACAGGCCTGGTTCAATTACCAGCAGCAGTCGAAGGATATTTCGCCTGACAGTGCCTTCAGCTTGCCTTGATCATCCGATCCTATGAATGATGGGATTAAAGGCTTTAGAAGCAACCACAACTTTATCGCCTATGTGAAGGCCTGCCGCTTCTTGCTTATCAATAACTACCTGGATCATTTGATTACCAACCAGTATGCCGGCAATAAAAAGTATGCCCTCGTCTTTCAGTGATATCAGGTCTCCTTGGAACTGAAACTTTCCGCTTAACTGTCCTCCTGCGATCAGCTCCGTTGGTTTCCCGGATCTTTCGATTATTCCTTCATCAATGATCAGCAGGTGATCGGCCAGTCGAAGTATCTCGGATTGATCATGAGTGACCATTAGTGTGGTGAGCTGCAATTCCTGATGGACCTTGCTTAAGGTCTGCTGCAGGGCATAGCGTGTGGTGTTGTCTAAGGCAGACAAGGCCTCGTCTAAGAGCAAAAGAGTCGGTTGCTGCGCTAAGGCACGTGCCAGGGCTACCCGTTGTTTTTGTCCACCCGAAAGGGTGTTGATCTTTCGATTGATTAAGTATTGAATGTCAGTAAGATAGATAAATCTATCTAAGTTGTTGTTTGAAGTAAATTCAAGGTTTTGAATCACGGTCATATTTGGGAACAAGGCAGGCTCTTGAAAGACCATGCCAACTCCTCGCTGCTGTGGCGGTATGTCAATGTTACCGTTCTTGTCAAACCAGGGCTTGTTCTTTACCGAAATACGGCCTGCATCAGGAGAATCGAGACCGGCGATCATGCGGAGCAGGCTCGTTTTTCCGGCACCCGATACACCAGAAATGGCAGTAAAGCTACCTTCCTTAATTTCAAATGAAAGGTCGAGTGTGAAGGTGTCAGAACCGTTGTGAAAAGCTTTTTTAATGTCAACCGTAATCATTTGTTCAGTGGCTTAAATGATCGATTATTGACAAGGTACACGGTAAGTAGTATGAGGAAAGTCACCACCACCAGAAAGAGAGCGTACTGATTCGCTGCTGCATAGTTCAGCGACTCCACCTCATCGTAAATGGCAATAGAAGCTACTTTGGTTTCTCCCGGTATATTTCCTCCAATCATCATCACCACGCCAAATTCTCCTATGGTATGGGCAAAGGTTAGGACCAATCCTGTCAGTAAGGACGATTTAATATTGGGCAGTTCCACTTTTCTAAGTGTTTTCCAAGGGCTTTTTCCCATTAAATAAGCCGCTTCTCGCAGATTTTTCGGTAAACCGGCCAAGCCAGATTGGATGGGTTGTACCATAAAGGGCAGGCTGTATATCACAGAGGCCACGATCAAGCCTTCAAAGGAGAAGATCAGCTGTAGACCGAATACCTCATTCAAGAATTGACCTAAGGGACTATTTTGTCCAAAGGCTACTAGGAGGTAAAAACCTAAAACGGTCGGTGGTAACACCAAGGGCATACTGACCAAGGCCTCCACCACTGGTTTCATTTTTGATTTCGTCGTCGTTAGCCATTTGGCTAAGGGGAGGGAGATCACAAAAAGTACGACGGTCACGATCAGAGCCAATTGGAAGGTCAATATGATCGGTTCCCAATTCATGCTTTTGATACCATGACTTCGTTCGTTTTGACCATTGCGACCGCCGGACTTCCCTCGGCAAAACCCAGGCGCTCGACTGATGCGGTCGTAATGATCGCAGCGAGTGGTCCATGTACCGTGTCCAACACAATTCTGCTGAGGAAATGGTCTTTTTCAAGGCCGCTGATGGTACCTTCGATCTGGTTTTGAAGGCTGATCTCCGGTAGTCGTTTGGTGGCTAAGGCTATTTCCGTTTCCTTGATGTGCAAGGTCACTTCGTCGTTTTTCTGATAGCTGTTGTGCTCACTTTTGATGATGATGGCGTATAGCGTACTTGTTCCTTTACTCACCTCGATCAGCTGAAAACTGCCTTCAGATGTAATGCGTGTAATATTTCCGTTGATGCTATTCAAGGTGTTGTGTCAAAATGATGCAGTATAATCAATTTACCCGATACCCATAAGCTCTTAGGATGTCTTTTGCTTCAACGCTCGAAATGAATTGCGCAAAAGCTTCGGCCTCCGATTTCTTTTTGGACTTGCTGACCACGACATAAGCCTGGGCGATGGGTTGGTGTAAGGAGTCAGGGATAAGGATCCATTCACCAGCTGAGCTGAATTTCTTCGATTTAACGGAAGAATAGGAGGTAAACCCTGCATCAACCGTTCCGCTTAATAAGAACTGGTTGACTTGTGAAATGCTTTCACCATAGACCACATCAGGCAATGCCCGGCCTGTTGCTTCCAAATAGTCTTCCGTAGCCTTGCCATATGGGGCTGTTTTCGGATTGGCCATGGCATAGAGTTCCTTCTTACCCTGCGGCTTTTGCCATTCGACTAACTGGCCATAAGCATAAACGACCGGTGCATTGGTCAATTGGCTGCTGGCTAGCTTTTCAGGATATTTAGAATCTGCAGAAAAGAAGAGATCGTAGGGTGCACCAGCTTGTATTTGTGCGGTCAACTTACCTGAAGAGCTGAGGATCATCTCTGCTTTGATTCCTGATTTATTTTCGAATGCCTCGATCAATTCTTCCATGGCAAACTGCATGTTGGCTGCCGTTGCGATGCGCAAGGCATCCGATCTTTTGGTGCAAGCTGCACAGGCTAGCAGACAGCAGCAAAGAAGCAGGAATTTGAACGTTCTTCGACTCATAAAGTGTTGATTAGGCAAGGATAATTGCCTTCTCTAAAGTACATTGCATACGAAGAGACCGATTTTTTCATTTTAATACAACCCTTATGTACAAGCGGCTCCTATTTTTTTTGATGCTGTGCATTGGTACAAGTTTCTCAACCAAGGCACAAAGCGCGAAAGATATCATTCAGAATGCCTTGGACCTACAAAATGGACAAAGTAATGAAGGGGTGTTGGAAATGACCCTAGTCCGACCCAGGTATGAGCGGACTCTGACCATGAAAACTTGGAGTCTAGGAACCGATTATTTCATGATCTACATCGAATCCCCAGCGCGTGATAAAGGACAGGTCTTTTTAAAGCGACAAACCGATATGTGGAACTGGGTACCAAGCATCTCGCGGATGATCAAGCTGCCACCAAGTATGATGAGCCAAAACTGGATGGGATCAGACATGACCAACGACGACCTGGTTAAGATGAACAGTTTGGTCGAAGACTACGAGCAAGAGATCGTTGGGGAAGAAATGATCGAGGGCTTATCGTGTTACGTGATCGAATTGATTCCAAGCCCAGAGGCCAAAGTGGTTTGGGGTAAGATCAAGCTGTGGGTCGCTAAAGAGGACTATTTTCAACTAAAAGGAGAATACTTCGATGAGGACATGGAACTTGTCAATACCATGGAGGCCTCCGAGATCACACAATTTGATGATAGAAAACTGCCTGCTCGATTAGTGATGACCCCTGCGAACAAAGAGGGACATCAAACGATCATGTATACCAAGTCATTGACCTTCTCTGTGCCGATCACAGAAAGCTTTTTTTCACAACAAAACATGAAACGGGTGAAATGAAAAAGCACATGATAATGGCATGGCGCAACCTCTGGCGCAACCGAAAACGGACTAACATAACGTTGGCGTCCATCGTCTTTGCTGTGATCATCGCCACCTTTATGCGTGGTATGCAGCTGGGTAGCTACGACAAAATGCTATCGGATGTCATCACTTCTTCAACCGGTCACTTGGCCATCATGGACAAGCTCTACTGGGATGATAAAACACTGATCAATAGTATGGCATTTCCATCAGACTTGGAAAAGGCCTTGAATGCTGATGTAACCATTGATTTTTGGGCACCTGAGGTGACAGGAGGTTGCTTGGCCAGTTCAGGACCTTATACACGAGGGGTGCTGGTTTTAGGCGTAGATCCGATGGTGAAGGATCGCCAGATGAAATTGAAAGAGAAGCTCATCGCAGGGTCTTATTTGACTGATGAAGATGAGGCTGTACTGATAGGGAAAGACCTGGCGCAATTCTTAAGGATAGGGGTGGGCGATACGATGGTGCTCTTTGGACAAGGTTATCAAGGCGTCACTGCAGCCGCTAAATACCCCGTTAAGGGGGTTTTCGACCATCCCATGGCCGATTTCAACCGGCGATTAACGATCCTTCCGCTAGGTGCGGCGCAGTACCTCTTTTACATGGAGGGCCGAGTCACCAACATCAACCTCATACTGAAGTCAGCTGAAGTGACAGAAGAAAAGGAAGTCGAATACTTAAGTCAGCTCGATACAAGTCTGCTTACGGTCAACGACTGGCAATCAATGAATAAGGAGCTACTCTCTGGCATTGAGTCCGACAATTTTTTCGGGAAGCTGATGATCGGGATTCTCTACATGGTCATCGCCTTTGGGATCTTTGGTACTATTCTCATGATGACCATGGAACGAAAAAAGGAGTTTTCCATCATGATCGCCATTGGAATGCAGCGTTCCCAATTGACTGGCCTCGTGATCATAGAATCCATTTATTTGGCGGCCATTGGTGCCGTGATCGGTTTGATCATAAGTTTCCCTGTGGTATATTTTTATGCGTATAACCCGATCGAGATCACAGGGGAAGCCGCCGAAACCTATCGCCAATTGAACATGGAGCCGATTTTGGCCATTAGCACCAGCCCTGACTATATGGTCATCCAATTCGTGATCGTCATGGGCATCAGCCTATTGGCGAGCATTATTCCCTTGAGGAACATCTATGCATTCAATATTGTAGACATCATAAGAGGAAAGCAATGATCAGGCAGCTGGCATGGCGAAACATATGGCGAAATAAGACAAGAAGCATGGCTGTGATCCTGGCCTTGGCTGCTGGTCTAAGCGGTGCACTCTTTATGTCGGCCATGGCCAATGGTATCGCGCAACGCTCGGTCATGGCTTCTATTGATCGAGAAACCGCGGATATTCAGATACATCAAGCCCAGTACCTGATCATGGAGGACCTCAACATGACCTTTGACGGTGCGGAACTTGATGCGCTATTGAACACCCATTCGGAAATAAGGAATCATTCCTATAGACTGAAAACACCGGCAATGGCCTCAACTGCTACCAATGCCTTGCAGGTGAATTTGATCGGAGTGGAACCGCTTAGCGAACAGCAAGTGAGCACGATCCACAGCTTATTGGAAGCGGGAGCTTATTTTGAAAATGCTTCGCTGCTGCAAGAGATCGTTCTCTCTACGCAATTAGCAGAGAAGTTGAAGGTTAGGATGGGTTCGAAGATCATTCTCTCTTTTGCGAATGTTGAGGGTGAGATCGCTTATGAGAATTACAAGGTCGGTGGACTGTTTAAAACCAATAATGCGGTCTTTGATGAGGCCCATGTGTTTGTCAAGCGAGAGGGTTTGCGAAAGTTGTTAGCGCTCGAACCCGGCATGTTCCACGAAGCGGCAATTCGTTTGAACGAAGGTGCTGTTGTCGAGCGCGCAGCAGAAGACTTGAACGAGCAACTTAATGGCTTGCGTGCTGAAACCTGGAAGGAGCTGAATCCAACCATGGCGGTCGCTTCCTCTACGATGGAGATTTTCAAGTACATTTTGGTCATGATCGTGTTGATCGCCTTGGTATTTGGCATCATCAACACCATGCTCATGGTGATCTTAGAACGGACAAAAGAGATCGGTATGCTACGTTCTTTGGGCATGGCCAAATCGAAGATCGCGCGCATGATCATGTTGGAGACCCTTTATCTGTGTTTGGTGGGTGGGCTGATCGGCAATGCCTTGTCATTTCTTTTGATCAGCTATTTTGGAACAAGAGGAATGAACTTTGAGAGTTTTCAGGAAGGCTTTGAGCAATTTGGTTATTCGGCTGAGATCTTTCCAATGATCGAATCCAGTTTTTACCTGGTGATCACCGTGATGGTCGTCTTCACAGCCATTTTTGCATCATTTTTTCCTATCATGAGAGCCTTTAAACTGGATCTCGCTAGTGCCATAAGAGATTGATATGAGTATTATTTCTACCACACATGCTGTAAAAGTCTATAATCCCGATACCATTCCTGTGAGGGCCGTTGATGACATCTCACTTGCATTCGATAAGGGTGAGTTCACGGCCATTATTGGTCCTTCTGGTTGTGGCAAAACTACCTTTCTTAATTTGATCGGTGGACTTGAATACCCGACGTCAGGAAAAGTACTGGTGAACGGCCAAAGGATAGACCAATTGTCGAGTAAGGCCTTGACCGATTTCCGGCTCCATCATATTGGCTTTGTCTTTCAGGCCTATAACCTGATCCCTGTCATGAGTGCTTATGAGAACATCGCCTTCATCATGGAGCTGCTTGGCAAGCCACAGAAAGAGATCAAGGAGCGCGTGATGAATTTGTTGCAAGCCATGAGCATTGAAGACAAAGCCCATAAACGACCAAATGAGATGTCAGGAGGGCAGCAACAACGAGTGGCTGTCGCTCGGGCTTTAGCCCCGAGGCCAGAATTCATTCTGGCAGATGAGCCGACGGCTAATCTCGACAGCCAGGCTACCGAGAACCTGTTGGATTTGATGCTGAAAATGAACGAGACCGAAGGTACCACCTTTATTTTTTCAACACACGATGACCGAGTGATGAAGCGAGCGAAGCGACTGATCAAGCTAGATGATGGCAAAGTTTTGGCTGATGAGCTGGGTTGAGTTCCCTGAGCGTCTAGCGCCCATGTTCCATGGTCTATGGATAAAAGCCACGAGCGCCAAGCGACAAGCGACAAGGGTTGTGACCTTACTATTCCTTGTAGCTTGCAGCTTACAGCTTGCCGCTCAAGAGGGTTTGCCAGACAAAGAACTCACAGGCTACATTAAGTATCTCCACACCGAGATCATACCGCCAACCGATACGCTCGATTTCACCTCAGATAACTTTTTGCACAATCGCCTAAATTTCAGCTGGTACCTCAATGAGAACTGGACCTTCAAGACCTCTATGCGGAATCGTTTTTTCTGGGGCGAGCTGGTGGAGGAGGCACCGCAACTCTTCCGCAGTCTCGCAGAGGATCCTGGGTTCATGGACCTCAGCTTTGTGTGGCTGCAAGGAGATCGTTCCTTGGGCCATACCATTTTCGATCGGATCAACTTCGCCTATCAAGATGAGCAATGGGAAGTGATCATTGGTAGAGAGCGGATCAACTGGGGCATGACGCTCATCTGGAATCCAAATGATATTTTCAATACCTATGCCTTTTTCGATTTTGATTACGAAGAAAGGCCAGGCACCGATGCCGTGACCGTCAATTACTTTACCTCTGCCACTTCTCAATTTGGCTTGACCTACGCACCGGGGAAGACCTTGGAGGAAAGTACCATTGCCGCACGCTACCGATGGAATACGGGTACTTATGACCTACAGGGCTTTGCCGGCTACCAGAACCAGTTTTATGTAGTGGGTGCTGGCTGGGCAGGAGACATCAAAGGTGCGGGTTTTAGGGGAGAGGGTACCTATTTTGTTCCTGACCAGGGTAGCCTGGGGGAACAGCAGTTTGTGGGGACCTTGGATGCCGACTACTCCTTCTCAAACAGTTTAGCCCTCTTTGTGCAGTTTTCTTATCTCTTCAATTCGCAGGGTATTAATGCACCATCCGGGGATTACTCGGTATGGTTTCTAGACCGAAATTTATCGGCGCAGACCTTGAGTCCTGCCATGCACAACCTGTTCTTCACTATTCGTGGCCAGATCACACCGGTGGTCAATCTGACGATGTCTTCTATGGTGAATCCTGCCGACGGTTCCTGGTTCGTGGGGCCTGCCTTGGATATTTCACTGATGCAGAATGTTGATCTGCTGCTCAATACCCAGCTTTTCCGTGGTGATCCGATGACCCTTTTCGGCGATGGAGGGAGTTTGGTGTTCGGAAGGTTAAAATACTCATTTTGAAAAGGCTCATGCTGCAAGCTATAGGCTTCAAGTCTAGGGAAGCTTCTCGCTACGAGTTTTGAGCTGTTCTTCTCTGAAGTCTGCCGGTTTGGAAGGCATGGAGGTGTCCCGTAGGAACGGAGGAGGATGAAACCTAATTTTAATGCGAAATACGATTATTTTGCTTTGGAACGTCACTGCGAGGCACGAAGCAGTCTTTTTTGAAAGCTGCTCGTTTTTCATGTGTGTGATGTTGATTAAAAATAATAAACGAGTCTAATCCCCCCAACCCCCTTTTCAAAAAGGGGGAGATTGAGTCTTCGTTTTCACTTTAGAGCTAAATGCAATTATCCGTACCTATTCAGGTAATTTTTATCTCCTGATATAAAACTCCATTATCCCCCTTGGTGAAGGGGGCAGGGGGATTGCGCCTTGGTGAAGGGGGCATAGGGATTGTTCCTTGGTGAAATAGGGGGATTGGCCCTTTGCAAAGCCTGCCGGAAAGCAGTGGAGGTAGATTACACTAGAGCATCATATAAAATTTCTACCGGATGCAGCGCCTTACGAGCCGTACCATCTTTGATCTGATGTCGGCAACTCGTACCAGCTGCAGCAATCAGTGTTGTTTCTGGCGTTTCACGTACCGTAGGGAAGAGCACTAGCTCACCGATCTTCATCGACACGGCATAATGCTCTTTTTCATAACCGAAGCTTCCTGCCATCCCGCAGCAACCGGAAGGGATCATCTGTACCTTATAGTTTTTTGGTAGCTGCAAGATCTTCTTGGTGGGCACCATAGAGCTCAAAGACTTCTGATGACAGTGTCCATGCACCTTGATGGTCTTTTCTTCATCGGTGAACTGCTCAGGCTTGATGGCGCCTTGGTCCACTGCCTTGGCTAGGAACTCTTCTATGGTAAAGACATTTTTCGATAGCCTTTTGGCTTTTTCCTGCTCCTCGCCACGTAATAAGGAGGTGTACTCATCCCGAAAGGTAAGAATGGCGGAGGGCTCAATGCCAACCAATGGCGTTTCAGCTGAAACCAGCTCAGCAAAAAGGTTCACATTCGCTTCAGCCAATTGTTTGGCTTGGTCGAGTAGGCCCTTCGACAATTGCGGACGACCTGAATCTTCGTGAACGACATAGATCACTTCAAAACCAAGCTTATCCAATAGCCTCACAGCTGTTTTGCCGATCTCAGCATCATTGAAATTGGTGAACTCATCACAAAAGATGTAGACCTTTTGATCGCTGAATGTTGGGGTGAATTTTTGAAGCCACTTATGAAAACGTTCTTTCGCAATGGGCGGCACAGAGCGTTCTTGAGCAAAACCAACAGCACCTTTCATCAGCTTGCTAGTGATGGGATTGCTAAAGGCAAAATTATAGGCCCAAGGTGCCAGTGAAGCCAGTTTCATGTTCTGAGAGAAAGCAGCGATCTGCTTTGTACGCCATGGAATGCCTTTCTCTTTGTAATACTGGTGTTGCCATTCGGCCTTTAGCTTGGCCATGTCCACATTGGAAGGACATTCGGAGCTACAACCTTTACAGCTCAAGCACAGGTCCATGACCTCCTTGATCTCTTCGTTGGCGAAAGGGTTCTCTTCTATTGAGTGGGTTAAGATCTCGCGTAGAATATTCGCTCGTGCTCTTGTAGTGTCCTTTTCATCTCGAGTGGCCATAAAGCTTGGGCACATGGTACCACCACTTAATTCTGACTTTCGGCAGTCGCCTGAGCCATTGCAATTCTCTGCTGCGCGCAGAATGCCTAGGGTTTCGGAAAAGTCGAATGCTGTGTCAAAGTCTTTGGTTTCCTGGTCCTTACTGTAGCGCAAGGAGGTGTCCATCGGGGGCGCATCCACGATCTTGTTAGGATTGAAGATGTTGTAGGGGTCCCACAACTTCTTGACTTCCTGACAAAGCTTGTAATTGTGTTCGCCCAGCATTTGCGGGATAAACTCCGCGCGTAAGCGGCCATCGCCATGCTCACCGGATAACGAACCTTTGTATTTCTTCACCAAAGTAGCGATCTCTTCAGCGATGACCCGGAAAAGTCGTTGCCCTTCGCTGGTCTTCAGGTCCAAGATCGGACGGAGGTGCAGCTCACCACTACCGGCATGGGCATAGTGCACCGAATACAGCCCATGTTTGGCCAGGATCTCATTAAAGTCAGCAATGTACTGGGGCAGATCTTTGACATCTACCGCGGTGTCTTCTATCACGGGAGCGGCCTTGGCATCTCCAGGTACATTGCTCAATAGACCTAGTCCGGCCTTGCGCAGAGACCAGACCTGTTTGATCTGTTCTCCCTGGATCACAGGAAAGGCATAGCCTCTTTTAGCATTTTTGAGCTCAGTGATCAGTGCGTCTACCTTACGGTCTGCCTCCTCGGGCGTTTCTCCATTAAGCTCTGCCACCAATATCGCTTGCGGATCGCCTTCCACGAAGAAACGCAGCGCATTGTACATGGGGTTGCGCTTGGTGGCCTCCAGAATGTAATGGTCCATCAGCTCACAAGCGGAGGGAACATACTTCAATGCGATCAAGTTGGCATGCAGGGCATCATCGATCGTTTCTGAATGGATACAGACCAAGCGTTTGTTATTGGGCGGGAGAGGGGTCAGCTTGATCTTCGCTGCGGTAACCAAACACAAGGTGCCTTCAGAGCCTGCGATCAGGCTCGAGAAGTTGAAGTCAGTGCCTTGCTCAGCAAAAGGGGTATGACGCAGGAGCATGTCCAGGGCATAGCCAGTATTTCTTCTGGGGATATCCGCTTTGGGATAACCCGCTTCGATCTCTTTTTGGTTCGCCTCATCTCTGAGCATTTCCCGTGTTTCGAAATAGATGCTATTCTGCAATTCTCCCGAAACGGAGAGACCGTTGCAGCGGTCTAAAAAGGCACTCGCATCAACAGGACCGAACCAGGCTTCGGTGCCATCAGCCAATATGGTCTCTACTTCAAGTAAATGTTCTCTTGTGCTATCATAAACAACTGAATTAGAACCACATGAATTATTTCCAATCATCCCGCCGATCATAGCGCGGTTGGCGGTAGAGGTCTCCGGCGCAAAGAAGAAACCATGCTCGGCTAGCTGCTTGTTGAGGTCATCGCGGATCAGGCCCGGTTCTACCCAGGCATAGCCTTCTTCGGCATTGATCTCCAATACTTTGCCGAAGTGTTTGGAGATATCGACCACAATTCCGTCACCGACCACCTGACCGGCCAATGAAGTACCGGCCGTACGCGGGATCAAAGACAGCTCATTTTCTCGAGCGTAATTCACCAAAGTGATGAGGTCTTGCTTGTGGGCGGGAATGGCCACTGCCAAAGGCATTTCTCTGTAGGCAGAAGCATCCGTAGCGTACAATCTACGGGTGGTATTATCGGTGAAGAGTTTTCCTTCTAATTGGTCCTTTAATGCTAGCAATGACATGAGATGCTAAAATAAGGAGGTGTTCATAAAATGGTTTGTGAAAACATGAAATAATTATGCAATCGTGAATCGCTTTACACAAGGCAACCTTCTCTTGGGGACTTTCACCTAGTCTTAGGATCTCCCAAAGACTTAATGGAAAGGTCTTAGCGAGACGCTAAGACCAGATGGGGCGCCATCTTCCCCCTTGGTGAAGGGGGCTAGGGGGATTGCTCCTTTCGTGTCCTGAATTTTGGACGCAAAATGCAGTATGTGTTTTCTACTCAATTGTTTATAAGAACTCAATAGACTCACCTAGTCTTAGGGTCTCCCTAAGACTTGATGGAAAGGTCTTAGCGAGACGCTAAGACCAGTGGGGTAGACCAGTCTTCCGCGGAAGCTGGTGGTGCAGTAGCCTCTTGCAGGAGGACAATATCACAATCAGATGAATTGAGATAATCCCATGACTCTGATCTATGTGCCATATTCCACGAGATGATCTTCATACTAATTCAATTTAATTGATTGGTTCAAAATACAGTTCTTTTCCCCATAACTGAATATCTCTTTCCGGTAAATCGGCCTTATACATTAATTCTGAAAATTCTCTACTGATTTCAAGTACGGCATTCAGGTCGTTGGTTCTCACTCTACTTTCATAATTGTACTTCAAACCACTCCAAGTGAAGTTTATGGAGCCAAGGTAGGCAATGATGTCATCTATGATATAGATCTTGCTGTGAATAGTCGTTTTACTCGAAGTGCGGTTTTGCCATGAACCATAAACTTTAAAGGGAAATAGCTGAGTATAGTAATAATTGTAGATTCTCTTTCTCCGTATTCTAGCTTGGTAACTATTGATCATTAACAACATGATCAAAACCGGCAATAATGCGAAGACCACGAATAGGTTTACCAAATAGAAGAAAAGTAATGCCACAATAACGGTCACTATGACTGAGGCATAACTTAATTTCTTTGAAATATCTTTCCATTTATCCCTTTGCAAAACAGCCTCATAATCAATATTCCTATTCTGCTTTATGAGTTTATGGATATTCTTTTCATAACTGTCATTGTACTCAGGTATATCGTCCGATGTGATTAACTCTACTCTAATACCACGGTCGTGAAGTTTAATCAATTCATTCACCAATGCAGGGGATAAATAGGGAGACACGATCTTAACAGAATTCTGTGCCCTAGATATATCATTCATAAGCTTTTTACCAGCCCCTTTGCCGATATAAATATCACAATTAGCTCCGTTGAAGTTCATGATTCAAAGATTTAAAGCCCTGATAAACACCTTCCAATAGCCTCTCGAATATCATCAGCTTCGGTACTACCTTGACCTTCAGCAGTACATGAATAGACTGTCTCATAGGTTTTAGTATCAAGGAATTTAATGGTGACTTCCAAAGTATATCCCCAAAGACCACCAGCTAGATATCTCTTACCACTTTCACCATAGTTAACAATGAGTGTTTTGTGTGCTAACTGTGGTTTAATCTCAGGAATTATGACCATTCCTTTCTTTAGTAATACTCCTTGAATAACATCGGAAGGATTTACAGACTTTGAAACCGAAGTTCCATAGACTCCATATGTATCTCCATATACACCTCCAGAGCCTGAAGAGAGCGTGTTCGTACTTGGAATTAAAACATATTCATAGTTCCCTATAGAACTCTGCTTTGAAATAGTTGGAGGCTTCAAGCACCCTGTTAGCAAAAAGGCTAGTGACATGAGAGTAATTAGTTTAAAGTTTTTCATATCTATCCGTTTTGGTTCACAGTTGGTCGAGCAAAGTGTACACCAATGTGGAAGAACCGTTTATTTGGGGTTTTAGAGGGGGTGGAGGTTGTTTGGTATTCCCAAATTGGGATAACGAGCCTCAAGCTAAAAGCTGTAAGGAAGGAAGAGTTGCGAGTTACGTGCTCAACCCAGTCTTAGGGTCTCCCAAAGACTTAATGGAAAGGTCTTAGCGAGACGCTAAGACCAGTGGGGGTGACTGAAGTTTTTAGTGTTAGGTGTTGAGTGATTAGTGTTGAGTGGGGGTCGGAGCAAGAATTAAAGCTTTTCACACCATCTAGTCGTTCCGTTTACGATGCGTTAGAAGCCTGAAGTTGAGAGGAGGAGCGGTTTGAGGTACAATGCTAAAACTAGAACAGCTTTTGACGTGCTACTGCTTGGTTCACCTAGATAAGGATTCAAAGCTACTCCTCTTGGTCGGTTTTAGGGCTCATTCGCTGACCGATGCCGGCACCAAGGACAAGACCAATGGCTAACCATGTGCCGGTATTGTCCAACAGTTGACCGATAACGATACCGATGGTCATGCCCATTACCATACCAACAGCCAGGGGTTTGTTCTTATTCATGTAGGAAATAACGCATAATTCACCACATAAACGATGGCTTAGCTCAGAAAGTGGGAGAGCGATAAGCTACAAGCAAAAGGTCACAAGTCTTGAGTTTCTAGGAGAAGTAAGCGATAAGCTGCAAGGAGCCAGAGGCAAGGGTGAGAAGGATGATATCAGAAAGACCGGGTTTAGTTTACATTGGTTTGATGCTTTGAGGCGGTGGCATGTTGGTCCAGTGCATTCGTCTTGAGCATTTCTGCGTAACAGTTGTTGTCGTTGAGGTTCATTTCCAACCAGGTAAAGGCCACATTGCCCACGTCTCCGTTGCCGGTACTTGGAAAGAGCGGTGTGGAATGATTCCCTTCAGCAATCTCATAGAGCATTTTTTTGGTGGATCCAGGGGTATAGGTATAGTGAATATCGGAATGACTTGCCGGTGGTGCTGTTGGGTCCACCTGACCACTGATGATCAACAGGGGTACGTTATGCTCCAAATCCGACTCTTGTAAATTTCTAGGGTATAACCAGGGTGCTATGGCAAACACGGCTTTGATGCGTCGATCTAGTGTAGCGGCCAATTGGGCGCCGCCACCTCCCATAGACCATCCACCCACCGCAATGTTCTCGGTGTCGATCTTCCTACGCAAGGGCGAACCTTTTCTCTTGTTTTCAGCACGAATGGTCTCCATTCCATCGATCAGGGCCTTGGCGCGAAGTGCGGGACTGTCTTTTAATTCGTTAGTGCCGATGGTCATGGCGACATAGCCTCGTTGTGCAAAATACCTCGCCCAAAGGCTGACAGATCGTTCTGTGGCTTTGTATCCGGGTACAAGTACAATGCTTTTGAGTTTTTTGCCCTCCGTTGGAAAATACAAGGTGGCACCATCATAGTCATCTCCATTTCTTACGCCGTCGGTTTCGTACAAGGAGTCAATGGCGAATGCCGTGTAGTTGGCTACGCGGTCGACCGTAACGTTTTCGCACTGGGCATAGCCCAGCTGAGCCATTCCCAATAGGGCTAAGATGAGGATAAGTCTTCCTTTCATTTGAGTTAAGTTGTGTTGGGCAGATGTAAAAGTTCCTTTCAAGATAGGGATAGATTTCATTTGTTGATCAAGACAAGTGGATCTTTGCATCGACCAATTGATGCACAGCATGCAAACTTAGTCCTCCAAACGGATCACCACATTGCCCTTTTTTCGCCCACTGTCGACATGGGCGTGGGCTTGGGCAGCATCTTCTAGGGCATATACTTTTTCGATACTGGCATGAAGTTTACCCTCATCAAATAAAGTGCTGAGCACTGCCAATTGTGTCCCTGTTTCTTTGGCGACATCCATTCCGCCCACTGTAATGTACCTTCCTCCTTTGGTCAATAGGTGTTTGATCTCTCTTTTCTTGATCTTGCCAACAGCATCAAAAACGATATCGAATGAAGCATCCAACTGGCGGAGGTCGTCTTTGGTGTAATCAATGAGTGTATCGGCTCCTAATGACTTGGCCAAACTTGCTCCTTGTGGACTGCAAACGGCCGTCACATGAGCTCCGTAGTGCTTGGCGAGTTCAATGGCTGCAGTACCGACTGCACCGGTAGCTCCGTAGATCATGACCTTCCCTTGCTGGAGTCGTTCAATCCCCGCTTTTTCCAAAAAGTAGAGGGCCGTCATTCCACCAAATAAAATGGCAGCAGCTTCTTCGAAGCTGGCGGTCTGTGGTTTATGCAAGAGAGGAGCCAATTGCTTCACGCGGACATAGTCGGCATGAGCACCCATTCCTGCACTGCCGTAAATTTCATCGCCGATAGCAAACTTATTGACTGCTTCGCCAACGGCCTCCACCACTCCTGAAAACATCATGCCCTGCACACTGTTTTTGGGCTTTTTCCAGCCAAAGATCAGCCGCATGATGACCGGAGGAACGCCACCACCGTCTAAGGCACGGATACGCACATCTCCAGAATTGACTGCTGCGGCTTTGACCTTGACCAATACCTCATTCGACTTGATTGACGGTTTGGGCACTTCTTGTAGTTCAATGACTTCGGGTCCACCGTATCTGGTGGTGATGGCAGCCCGCATAGCATCGGGATTGTGTTTGACAATTCTTTGCTATTAGACGAGGACGGCCTATATAAGTTGCAGTCCGGCAGTTCTTGAGCGGACTTATCGGCTAATGGATTTGAGCATGCCGTTAAAGATAAAGCCATGAAAGGGGAGAACGCTGTACCAATAGAGTCTGCCCATCACACCTAAGGGCCTGAAGGTTGCGGTTTGCACCACTTGCTCTCCCTCCAAGGTAAACTCCAACCAAGCTTCTCCGGGTAATTTCATTTCCGCGAACAGCAATAGTCGACCTTCTTCTTTGTTGGCATACAGCACGCGCCAAAAGTCGAGGGCATCTCCGGCTTTGATGCTATCCGGGTTGGTTCGGCCTCTTCTGAGCCCTACACCTCCTACGAACTTATCCAGCACACCGCGAATCTTCCATAGCCAGTTGCCATAGTAATAGCCGTTTTCGCCACCCAGTTTCCAGATGTTGTCGATGGTGTGGCTTTTGTTCTCGTAATAGCGTTTACGCTTGTCGATGAAACAGCCAAAGGTGGGCACTTCGATGTAATCGGAAATGTTGAAGTTGACATCACTCGATACGTAAGAATCCTTCCAGCTGGAGGTGATGTTGTTTTGTTTGATGCTTCGAAATGCCCGCTCCAAGGCCTCACGATAGCTCATGGGCTTTATGCCTAAGATGTGATTCAGTTCATCATTCTGGGCAACGACTTCAACCTTCATGCTATTGACCAAGGCCACAGCGAGTTTGTAGCTGGTTGAGGTAACAAAGTACAACCAATAAGAAGACAGCTTCGGTGTCATGACAGGCACGACAAAGATCCAGCGTTTCAGCTTACGTACTTTTGCAAAACCCAAGAGCATTTCCTTATAGCTCAAGACATCCGGTCCACCAATATCGAAATGTCGGTCGTAGACCTGTTCATTCCCCAAACAGGCGGTCAACATGTTTTTAACGTCATGCATGCCAATGGGTTGACAACGGGTGTTGAGCCATCTGGGGGTGATCATGACCGGTAATTTTTCTGCCAGGTCGCGAATGATCTCAAAGGAAGCACTGCCCGAACCAATGATGATACCGGCTCTTAGGGTGGTGAGGTGGTAGTTGCCCTCACCAAGAATCTCTTCTACCCGTTTCCTAGAGGCCAGGTGTGGGGAAAGTTCTTTCTCGTTGATCATGCCACTGAGGTAGATCACTTGTTTGGCGCGAGTTTTCGCCAACGCATTTTTGAAGTTGGTCGCACTGCGGGCTTCAAGTTCCTGATAATCGGTAGATGAGCTCATGGAGTGCACGAGGTAATATGCGGCGTCGATGTCCTGCGGAATCTGTTCAAGACTTTTTTCGTCGAGCAAGTCCAGCTCGATGAGCTCGATCGAGGGCGCCAAGGATGCGGGAGCGGAAAAGCGCCGCCGGTCGCGTACACAACAGACGACATGATGGCCTTGATCTACCAATTCGGGTAGAATTCGTTTGCCGATGTAACCTGTTGAACCGGTGAGCAATACTTTCATGTCTTATAAAGTCTTTTGTAGCCTAGAAGGTTTATTCATTTGGTGCACAGGGCTCAATTCTCATAGGGTAAAGGCCTTTATTTGGTCATATCTTATCTATTCTTAGAGTCTGCCTAAGGCGTATATTAAAGATCTTAGCCTGCCTTTGTCGGCAGACAGGCGAGAGGCTAAGACCAGTGTAGTAAGTTGAGGTTTTTAGTTTAGTGTAAGACCCACCCCAACCCCTCCCTTACAAGGAGGGGAGTTTTGAGGGTGTTTTTTGGAAGGTCCTCATCATAGTCCTTGACTAGTCTTAGGGTCTCCCTAAGAGGTATATTAAAGGTCTCAGCGAGACGCTAAGACCAGCGTAGGCTTACCTTTGTCGGCAGACAGGCCAGACGCTAAGACCAGTGTAGTATCACCGATCGATTCGTTTAATAAAACAGCTTGCGGATGGCGATAAAGACCAAAATGGCCAGCGTGTAGGAGAAGAAGAAGGGCAGGATAAAGGATTCGAGTCCTGCCACTAGCAGCAAAGCCATCAATAACAATTGAAAACCCAAGCCCATGGTAGAAAGCGCGGTCATGAACCAATTCGGAAAGACCTTGCCATCCACAGCGTTTTCGTCCAACAAATAAATGGTCTTATCGAAGGCAATGTAAAGCAGGTTATAGGTATGATAAAGCACATTGACCTGCGCCTGACTTTCTCCTTCAAAAGCAACGGGCGCTTTGTGCTCAACGACTCTACTGGTCGTATCGCCATCAAGTTTATTGCGTAAGATCACATAGTAGTAGTTGTAGAGGGTACCCTGCAATTGCAAGCCAATGAAGGCGGCTGCACATAGCCAAAGATCGGCCTGCACCACATGGCCAATGGCCAAGATAAAGACACCGTTCAATAGAATGTCAGCAGTGGAGTCCAAGTAACGTCCGATGTAGGAGGGTTTTTGTTTTACCCGGGCCAGTTCCCCATCGGCGGCATCCAGGATCGATTTGAGCACAAGAAAGAAAGCAGCCATCAAGTACTGTCCTGTCAAAATCCCATAGGTTGCAATCAGACCTGAGATGATAAAACTAATGGTGACATGCACCGGAGTAAAACGTGTTTCTTTCAAACTATTGGCGATCACTTTGGCAATGGGCCTTCCGTAATCAGACAGATCAACGAACTGATGTGCCTTTGGTAATTTCGACATATAAGGTAATAGACTGCTTTTTGAAGGAATATACCCGATAAAGCGGGCGCAAGTTAACCTTTATTTGCTTTCGCATACCCGAGTTTTTTATCTTCTTTTCTCTCAGTAGTTTGTTTGGCAAGAAACGGAGTACCCACTTTTCTCTTGAAAAGGCCTTAGAAAAATGGACCACTTCAGCTTTCTCATTGGGCCGAAAGTGTTTAGCGCTTCATCTTTTCCTACAAGCCCTCTCATCAAATTGTTTTCGGTTTCCATTCGGCAATGCGTAAATTGAGTTGTAAATATTGATCCTATGAAAAAGTTCTTCCTTGCATTTCTCTTTCTCAGTTTGCTTGCCGTTTCAGTGGTTGCTCAGCAGACCGCATTTACGGTTGGGGATATCATCAATGTAAAATCCTTGGGTAGCCAAACCCTGAGCCCTAATGGAGATTGGCTTGCGGGCGTGATTAGTGATGGTACAGCCCGTTTTGGTACCGATCATTTCCGCTTTAGAGATCCCAGCTATGTAAACCTAAGGGCTGGCGAGCCTGTGTTGATCAATACCGCGTCTGGTGAACAGCTCAGGCTCTTCGATGAGAAAGCGCGCATTAGCAACATGACCTGGTCTGCTGACGGCAGTCGCTTGTTCTTTTTCGAGCAACAAGGAGATGCCTTGGTCTTGGCCTATTTCGATGTCAAAAGTGAGAAAGTACGCTACCCAAAAGTGAAGGATGAGCGAATACTGACGAGCAATCAAGGCATTATTGTCGCTCCTGATGGTGAATCTGTGATGATTGGGGTAAGAAAGAAGGGTTGGTTTGAGATGGCCATGGCAGAATACAAGGAAGCTACTGAAGGGCCTATTGTCGTGTATGATGGCAAGGATGACTTTTTGAAATGGGATAAGATCGCCTTGACTTCGTCATTGACGGAACTGGTGAAGATCGATTTGAGATCGGGCAAAGTAGACGACCTTTTACCGGAATCGAATTATGGGGGAGTCAGCCTTTCCGAGAATGGACAATACCTTCGTTTCAATGAAACCTTTCGTTTGAAAACCAGCTACTCCCGAAACAGTGGTTCAGAATACCAAGTGGGGTTTTTAGATCTACAACGAGCA
Source organism: Roseivirga sp. YIW32 (assembly GCF_057219245.1). Classification (NCBI taxonomy): domain Bacteria; kingdom Pseudomonadati; phylum Bacteroidota; class Cytophagia; order Cytophagales; family Roseivirgaceae; genus Roseivirga; species Roseivirga sp. YIW32. The sequence continues at coordinate 866,640 of NZ_JBXVVG010000001.1, forward strand.
GATTCGGCACAATACATTTATGAGCGAAACAAAGAGCGCAAAAACTATCGCTGGGATGATAGCGGCATGCAATATGCCTGGATCGATTCTGGAAATGTGTTATTGCAAAACCTGGCCAATTATCAAGGCGAACCGGTCAATTTGACCAAGGGAAAAGCTTTTGAGGATGAGGAAGGGAAGAAGGCAGTAAAGTTTTCCATTGTTAGGTTTCACCCCCAAGGAGAGCGCATGCTTCTTTCATCGAATAAAGGGTGGTGGACCATCAATACCGATGGTTCTGCCCTTGAAATGATCTATGAGTTGCCTGATGAAGAGGCGCGTAAAACAGCACCTAATCGCAGCGTGGTCAATTGGTCAAACGATGGGAACTATTTGTATGTGAGCTATTCAGAGAAAGACCAGTGGATGCGTGGCATACAACGGTATAACATCCAAACGAAGGAATTTGAAGATTTGATGACCAGCTCTGACCTCTACAGTGGATGGGAGTTCGCCAAGGAGAGCGATAAGGTGGTCTACAGTTTATCTGACGGCGATCGCCCCAGTGATGTGTTTGTCAGCACCTTGAACTTCAACAACTCAAAGCAACTGACAGTTTTGAATCCATGGGTGGCCAATAAAAAGTGGACAAAGTCTGAGCTGATCACCTACCGCGATGTGGATGGAGAAGAGTTGAAAGGCATTCTGTATTATCCGGTTGACTATGATCCGAATAAGAAATACCCTTTGGTCCTTGAGGTGTATGAGACCTTTTTCAACAATGGCTACCGTTCTTCTATGAACATGATCGCCAACCAAGGCTATTTCGGTTTGAGGCCGTCAGTTGACCTGGAAGAAGGCTATCCCGGCGAGGCCTGGTTAAAGGGCGTGACTGGCGCCATCAACAAACTGGTAGAAGAGGGAAAGGTTGATAATGACAAGGTGGGGCTTCACGGCACCAGTTATGGTGGTTATGCTGCTTCCTTGATCATTACACAAACCGATCGATTCGCTGCAGCCATTAACATTTCTGGAAAGGTGAACATCATCAGCTTTCTGGGTGATAGTCCTAAGATCGGTACAAGGAATTATGCCGCAGCAGAAGTAGGACAAGATCGCATCGGCGGTTCTTTCTGGGATGAGCCCTTGAAGTACTTCCAAACGACGGCAGTACTTTATGCTGACCGCATCAAAACGCCACACCTGCTTTTAACGGGAGAAGGCGATTGGAATGTACCGGGCACTAATACAAGAGAGCTGTATTATGCTATGCGCCGCTTGGGTAAGGACGTGACCTGGGTAAACTACATGAAGGGAGGCCATGGTGCAGGCTGGGCGAGTGATGAGAGTGATTACTACGATCAGTGGGAGCGTATGCTGAGTTTTTATGACAAGCATTTCTTCCCTGAAAAAGAAAAGGAATCTACTTCTAGCGAAATGACTGATGCGCAAGGGAATTAAACGCGTTGAGTGATCAACCTAAGCGATGACCTGTACTTTGAAGCCCTCAAGGTCTTAATTGATCAGTTTGTGGCTGATCATCCGGATATTGATACCGATAGAATTTATGTAGGAGGTTGTAGCAATGGTGGCTACATGAGCTTGAAGTTGATCTTGGAATATCCGAATTACTTTGCCGCAGGCTACATCAGTGCCTTGGCCTATAGTGGCGCCTATTTTTCAGTGGAACAGGCAAAGAGCATCCGGAAAGTACCGATCTGGTTTGTACATTCAAAAGATGATTCCACGACTAAGGCTGATGAAACGGTGATTCCGATCTATGAAAAATTAATGAATGCGGGCGCAAAGGATGTTCATTTTTCCCTCTATGACCATGTGGTGGATATCACTGGCGTCTTCGGGGGTGAAGACTATTATTATCCTGGCCACTTTTCCTGGATCTATTCACATGCGAATAAAGCCCAGAGAGATTATGACGGTAAGCCTGTTGTGGTTGATGTTATGCCGGTGACCATTATGCAGTGGTTGGCTGCTCAAAAGCGTTAGGAATTAGTTGATCAGGTATCCGTTATCAGTTAATCGGAGGGTCGAGGAATTAAGAAGTACGTCATTCAGAGGTACGAAAAAACCAAGGAATTTCAGTGTTCGTCTCGGAGAATTTTTGGTCTTCTGATCATTATCGAAATTCCTTTGAATGAACGAAACCAAGAACTAATTGAACTAGATTCGTTTAATATTTATATGGTTGAATCGCCCTCAAGGAGTTAATTCGCCTCTTACAACTCCGAAAACACTAATGACTTCTTGTTTCTCGTTAATTAGATAGACGATCGTGTAATTGCCAAAAACGAGGTCTCGGATTAGATCATTATCAAAATAAATGGACTTCCTATTTGCATAGGGTTGATTTGGGATTTTCCTTAGGCGAAACAATAGTTCATTTTTGAATTTTCTTGCAGCGGAAGGCTTGTCCCAAGCAATGTAGGCGATTTGTCGATTTAGTTTTTTAAGAAAGTTATCCTGAAGTACGACTTTCATATTTTGTAATCGCCTCTTCAAGAAAAGAATCGGCTTCCCCTATTGTGTATGTTTTAGATTCACCTGATTGGAGTTTTGTAAGATTGGCTTCCAATTCGGCTTGGTTGGCTTCAAACGAATTAGGTTGAATTTCGTAGGTCAATCCTTCTTTTTCTAGTTCTCTTAAAAACTTCGTGATTTTTCCAGATAAATGGTCTTCAGCCCTAATCGTAACTTTAATCATTATTGAATATACAAATTTCCTAAAATACGATTCAACAGAAGTACCGATTAACTGCGTTTGCGCTTGACTCCTCTGATAGCCGGTTCATTCCATGGGTCATCGGGCCAAACATGCTTGGGATAGCGTCTTTTCAACTCTTTGCGTACTTCAAAATAGGCATCGGACCAAAAGCTTTTGAGATCGCTGGTGATCTGAACTGGTTTAAAACCAGGAGAAAGCAAGTGGAGGAGTACAGGCTGCTGGTTATTATTGATCCGAGGTGTTTCGGCCAAACCAAATACTTCTTGGATGCGAACAGCCAAGACAGGCGGCTCGCCATTTTCTCGATAATTCAGTTTAATCGACGAACCACTGGGAACCATTATCTTTTCTGGGGCAAGTTCTTTCAGCTTATTCTGCTGTTCTATACTTAAGATATAGGTGATTATTTCATTGATATTCAGTTTTTTAAGGTCTTCGGGTTTGCGTACAGAAGTCAAATAAGGGCTTAGCCATTCTTGTGCAGAGACGAGGAGACTATCGGTGCTAACTTCTGGCCATTTCGATTGCGGATTCCACTTTCGTAAACTCAATATACGCGCTTGCAGCTGCTGTACATCCTCGTTGAAATCCAATAGTCTTTCGCCTTCTTTTTTGATGGCATCCAGGATGGCCTCGATCAGACGGTCGGGATCAGGATCAGGTAGAGGCGTGCTTTTGAGTACGATGCTACCAATGCACAAATTCAGCGTTGCACTCAGCCCACCATCATCGGTATCCCATTCGACCACTTCCTTTTCTTTTACTAAGGGAGCCAAGTCTCTTGGATTCAAAGGGGAGGCCATATGGATCTTACCCAATCCGTCTCGAGCATCGACATGACAAACCGCCAGCCAAGGCTCTGCAGCGAGGTCATCACGATGCCCGATAGCCGCAATTCGACCGTTCGAAAGCTGAAATTGCGCATTATTACCCGGCCGCGCATGGGCGATGCGTTCTGGATAGGCATAAGTGATCAAAACACCCGTTTCGTATGGGTCGTGTGGGTCGTTGTCTTCCGGCTCATCAAAAAGTTTTCGGTATTGGGATGCGATCTTGGCCAATCGACCCCATTTGTGGTTATCGCGCTGTTCTCTTCTATGAGTTCTGAGTACATCAATGCGTTCATTGATGTCACTTCCTGCTTCTCGTCCCAAAGGGTCTCGTTCTTCTAATAAGGCGGCAATATCAGCAGCTAAAGCGACTTGATCTTGCTCCTCTGCCATGATGAGCATATGGGCGATGCGTGGATGGCATGGGAGTTTTGCCATGGCTTTCCCATGTGCTGTGATCTTACCATTTTCTAGGGCCTCCAATTCGTGCAGCAGTTCGCGCGCCTGCAATAAATGTCCTTTTGGTGGAGGAGTCAACCAAGTCATTTGTTGGATGTCCGAAATTCCCCATTGTGCCATTTCAAGTACCAGTGAAGCCAAGTCGGCCTGTTCGATCTCAGGCAGGATATGGTCTGTTAACCGACTGTGTGTGGCCTTTGACCAAAGCCGGAAAGCAACACCCGGAGAAAGTCTACCCGCACGTCCTGCTCGTTGATCAGCAGAATCTCTAGAAATGCGATGTGTCTCTAAACGGGACAGTCCAGAGTTCGGGTCGAATTGCGAATGACGCCCAAAACCACTGTCAACAACGATTTTGACCCCCTCAATGGTCAAACTGGTCTCGGCAATGGAGGTAGCAAGAACGATCTTGCGTTGTCCATTTTGATCCGGCAGGATGGCTGCTCGCTGTTTGTTTTGCGGTAGTTGTCCATAGAGCAAATGAATCCGGACATTTCCTACTTTGCCTTTCAATAGGTCGGCCGTTTTATGGATCTCGCCTTGTCCGGGTAGAAAGGCTAATACATCACCATCATGTGCTTTGATTGCTTTTTGAATGCTCCGTGCACACATTTCAGCCATCATGAACTCATCCGTATCGCCTTCATACTGCACATCTACCGGATACTGTCTGCCTTTTGACACTACGGCTTCTGACTTGAGTAGGCTTGTTAGTTGAGGCATATTCAAGGTAGCAGACATGATCAAGATGCGAAGGTCTTCTCTTAGCACTTGCTGAGCTTCTCGACAAAGAGCAAGGGCGACATCCGCATGAATGGAGCGCTCGTGGAATTCATCAAAGATGACCATTCCAACGCCCGCTAAGGTGTTATCTGATTGCAACATGCGGGTGAGAATGCCTTCCGTTACGACCTCAATTTTAGTCTTTTCCGATACCCGCGCATCAAAACGAATGCGATAGCCTACCGTTTCACCGACCTGTTCACCTAAAAGATCCGCCATCCGCTCGGCGATCGATCGTGCAGCAAGTCGCCTTGGTTCGAGCATGATGATCTTTTGATTTTTCAACCAGTCGAGGTTAAGAAAAGCAAGAGGCAGGAGGGTAGATTTTCCTGCACCGGGAGGGGCATTGACGATCAAGGTATTTTGAGAAGCCAGTTTTTCATTCACTTCATCAATGATTTCGACGACAGGAAGGTCTATTTGCTTAGGATCAAACATGCTGCGAAGGTAATACTAGTAACCAGTAGATGGTATTGAGTCTTTGGACTTTTGTTTCACAATACGTACAGGCAAGACTCACTACCTATTCATTTCCCCCTTGGTGAAGGGGGCTAAGGGGATTGTTGGTATTGGGGAATGCTGCAATAAATTCCGTTTCTACCCCGGCCCTAAAGGGAGCATATATCGGTGTTGTTTTGACAAAATATCCGCCTTTGTTGGTGTTGTCACCAACAACTTGGCGAATAGCACATGGCGATCTTATGTATCATTCAACCAGCAACTACGAACAACCACCTCAACTCCTCCTTAGAAAGGAGGAGAGTCAGTTTATTGTGGAAATCTCGATTTCGATCTAGCAATGACGCCAGGTTACTAAGAATGACATTCTTTTCTCCCCCTTGGTGAAGGGGGCTAGGGGGATTGTTGGCATTGAGAAGAGCTAGTGTTCAACCTTAAATTCTGCCCCGGCCCTAAAGGGAGACTTTCTGAGCTTGATGCTTGATGATAAACAACTTAACACTCAACACTTAAAACTGAACTACCCCAGCCCTAAAGGGAGACGTTCGCGGCTTGATGCTTGGAGCTTGATGATTGATGACAAACAACTTAACACTCAACATTCAACACTCAAAACTGAACTATAGCAACCCTAAAGAGTGAAGTTTTTATTTTTTCGCACTACGCACTACGCACTACGCACTACACACTACGCACTACGCACTACGCATCCCAGTACCTATCGGGACACTAAACAATACCAAATAGACAATATCTATACGATTGGCAAACATTTCTTCTGTTCGCTTTGTATTATTGCAGAAAAAGAAGATCACTATGCTTTTCGTACTTTCTCCAGCAAAAACATTGGATTTTGAAACACCTTGTGATAAAGAAGCCTCTTATCCGAAGTTCCAGAAAGAGGCACTTGAGCTTATCGGTGTCTTAAAGGAAAAGTCACCGGAAGAAATTCAAGAATTGATGGACCTGAGTGAAAACTTAGCGGAATTGAATGCAACCCGCTATCAAAAATTCGCCAAGGCCAAGAATACGAAAAGAGCAAAACAAGCGGTTTACGCCTTTAAAGGAGATGTCTACGTGGGCTTAGAAGCAGAAGATCTTTCTAATGACGACTTGCTCTACGCGCAAGATCATTTACGCATTCTATCTGGACTTTATGGTATTCTCAAACCATTAGATCTTATTCAGCCGTATCGATTGGAAATGGGCACAAGGTTGGCTTTTGATGACTACCGAACGTTGTACAGCTATTGGGCAGACAAGCTATCAAAAGAACTCAATAAACAAGCCAAGAAAATAGGCGATAAGACCTTAGTCAATTTGGCTTCTCAAGAATACTTTAAGGCCGTGGACTTGAAAGCGTTGAAGATGAAGGTGGTCGATGTCGAATTCTTGGATTACAAAAATGGCCAATACAAGATCATTTCCTTCTTTGCCAAGAAAGCAAGAGGGCTGATGGCTCAATACATCATTAAGAATAGGGTAGAGACCTTTGAGGGCTTACAGGGCTTCGATTACGAGGATTATCTCTACAGTGCCGATGATTCATCCGATAACAAGCTGGTCTTTAAAAGGGGGTAGACCTACTTGATCACTTCCAGCTTATTGTAGCGAATTACTGACCTGACCTCTTTGACATATTCAAGTCCTCTGGCGGAGTATTTTTCTAGTCCAACAGCCATTTCATAGCCTGAGGGAGCTGTCTTTGCTCTTCTTGAGGCAAGTCGAGCATCTCTAAGAGGCTCGTAAAAAGGATGAGAATTGAGGTGATGCATATAGCTCTTAACAGAGGCATTGATCGTTTCGAACTTTTGTACCTCATGGGTTTGATCAGGTTTTCTTTTGCTTGGAACAATACCACATCCTTGCGTAAAACACCACTGACCGAAGAGGTTGTTCGCTGTTTTCGCAAAGCGGCTGGTGCCCCAAGCAGATTCAATAGCCGCCTGCGCCAAGAATAGCGACTCAGGGATGATATCTACCTTCTTCAGCAAGGCTTGAATATCAGCCGATTCGGTCATATCGAATGGAGACACTCGAGAATACGCGGCCATATCTTCTAGCCATTCTTTGTCAGTCTCGCTAAGCTCCTGGCCATCTTCAATTTCACTGAAAAGAGCTAGGATTTGCTCGTTTTCATTTTGTAAGATTTGGTTTTCCTCTTTGACCATGGGTCTGATGAGATCAAAGAACGATCTCTTCTTTGTTTTTACATCTTTGATACTAGCAAAATCAGGAAGTGTGGAAATCGCTTCAGCTTTGTTCACACCCGCTTTAGCCCAGGAAGCATGTGGTAGGTCTTGTGCTTTGCTCGTGAAACAAAGGATGGGTATCAAGAGGATGGAGCCATTTCTGATCATTGGGTGAAGGTAAGGCTAATCTCCTACCATTTCTCACAATACTGCCTGCATTTTATTGATGTTTTCCTTATTTCTATCCGTTGGCAGTTCAAGGACAAAGGTTATGATAAGGCAATACATAAATTATGGAAGCATGGTGTTTACGTTATGCACGAATTCGGTAATCAGGAAATGGGTTCCTTTTTGTCTCTCAGAATGAATCCCAATGCGTATCGGGAGTAATGAGGAGGCTCCTGACCTATTAGGAAGATTCTTCAGTCGTCCGGAGTTCTCGGGGCTCCTTCTAAATGATGATAATTATTAGAACGTCATTCCCGCGCAAGCGGGAATCCCCAAATAAAGAATAGATACCAATTGTGGAGATCCCCGCCTACGCGGGGATGACGTTTTTAATTGAGTTCTGACGCTGCGAATCCACGTTTCCCCCTTGGTGAAGGGGGTTAGGGGGATTGAGGACGATTTACAATGCAAGTGCGTAAACTCTATTTTACCCCAGCCCTAAAGGGAGGCGTTCGAAGCTTGATGCCTGGTGCTTGGAGCTTGATGCACAAACGAACTACACTAGATCCAAGCTTACCTTCGCCTCTTACACATTACCGTTACTTTTTTAGCACAGAATGTGTTAGTATTAGGTTTTGAAGTACTATACAGAACAACTTATGAAATTAAATCCCCTCAAATTAGTCATTGTCCTTGCATTGGGCAGCATGGCTCTGGTCGATGCACAGGCACAAGACAAGCTCAAAAACATGCCAGGGTATGAGCAGTATCGAGAGATTGCTCCGCAGATCAGAAGATCCGTCAAACCCGGTACGCTCTATGTCGACTGGGCGGAAGATGGCAAGTCGTTTACCTATGTGCAAGACGGCAAACAGTGGCAGTACGATGTCAGAAAAAAGAAAGTAACCGAAATGGGGGTTCCTCCACAGGTGCAACCAAGACCCCGCGGTTTCCGACCTGCTCGAGGACGTCAATACCCTTCGGCTGAGTCGCCTGATGGCCAATGGAAGGCTTATACGGAAAACAGGAATATGTACCTGAGCAAGCCTGATGGTTCTGGTAAGGTCGCCATTACCACTGATGGCAATACGGAGAACATGAACAAATACGGCATTGCAACTTGGGTGTATGGTGAAGAACTTGGCCAAAACACCGCCATGTGGTGGTCGCCTGACAGTAAGAAAATTGCCTTTTACAAATTCCAAGAAAAGGGAGCTAAGCAATACTACGTCCTACTCGATCAATTACAGCTCTATGATTCCTTAGAGATCATGTCGTACCCCAAGGTAGGCGAACCCAATCTACCTGTTGACCTGTTGGTCTATGATTTAGAAACCAAACAAATGACGCAATTCGATGTGCGCGATGGTAACGGGTTTCAAGATGGGCCACTCGGTACCTACCTCTATGGCATGAGCTGGACACCGGATGGTAAAGATTTCTTATACCACAGTACTAACCGCAAGCAAGACATTATGGAGTACCGTGCGGGTAACCCTGAGACCGGCGAAACGCGAGTAGTGGTCAGAGAAGAGTGGCTGCCGAGCTTTACGAAGAACACCCCTGAAATGAGGGTTTTGGAAGATGGTGAGCATTTTATTTGGGCTTCAGAAAGAACTGGATTCAACAACTACTACTTGTACAATTGGGACGGCACCTTGGTCAATCCGATCACGCAACATGAGTTTGAAGTAAGCAATATTGTTCGCGTCGACGAGAAAGCAGGCTTGCTCTATTACATGGCACGTAGCGGTGATAATCATATGAAAATGCAATTACACCGTGTTAAACTCGATGGCACAAAAGACACTCGTTTGACCGATCCAACGATGAATCATTCGGTAGATATTGCACCTGATGGCAAGCATTTTATCGACATACAAGAAACGCATAATACGCCGCCGACAACTAAGCTGATCTCAGATAAGGGTAAAGAGCTGGCGATTTTGGCCGAAAGTGACATTTCGAAATGGGAAGAACTAGGCTTAAAAACTGTTGAGGCCTTTACATTTATTTCTGCCGACGGTGTGACCGAATTGCATGGGTTGATCCATTTCCCATCTAATTTTGATCCGAACAAGAAGTATCCGCTGATCTTGGCAAACTATGGAGGTCCGGCGACCAACGAATTCAGAGAGACCTTTACTTTTCCGAATCCATTGACCGAATACGGTTTTTTGGTCGTTGATATTGACGGCAGAAATGTTCGAGGAAGAGGAAAACGCCTGCTAGATCAGCTGTATGGCAACCTCGGCATTGTTGAGCAAGACGATTTTGCGGAGGGCATCAAATCATTGTATGACAGACCGTATTTCGACAAGGACAGAGTAGGGGTCTATGGCACTTCCTATGGTGGAACTACTGCAGCGATGAGCTTATTACGCTTCCCGGATGTATATCATGCCGCTGTGGTAAATTCAGCCGTTACCGATTGGATCAACTATGATAATATCTACACAGAGCGCTACATGAACACGTTGGAGAACAACAAGGCGGGCTATGATGCTTTTAACTTGATGAACTATGCAAAGAACCTACAAGGAGAGATGTTGATCTATTATGGCACGTCGGACAACAATGTGCATCCTTCTAATTCGCTTCAACTCATCAAGGCCTTGCAAGATGCCGGTAAGAGTTTTGAGGTGCAGGTGGGGCCAGACCGAGGGCATACGGCAGTTTCTACTGACCGCATGATGGAGTTCTTTATTGAGCACTTGGTGATGAACAAGAATGAGAAAATGGGGATTCAGCGATAGGCTTCATTTCTTACAATAAATCACAAAGGTGCTTCGAAAGAGGCGCCTTTTTTTATGCCTTGTAGGAAGTTAACAGTAATTTGTGACTTGTAATTTAGAAGTCCTCAAATCTGATAACGAGTATTAGTCTATTGTCATCATTCCCGCGCAGGCGGGAATCTCAAAATACAAACTCGAATATCATTGAGGAGATCCCCGCACAGACGGGGATGAGGTTCCTTTATTTAGTTAAGTAGTTGACTAATCAAAGAAACGCTAAAGATCGTCAACCCCGAGTCGCTTCTCCCGATGTTTATCGGGATCGCAGTAACATTCTATTTATGTAAATTCATGGCTATGAAAATCAAATTCCTAATTCCCTTTGTACTGGGCATGGCCTTTATCGCCATTTTTGCCATGCGTGATGCCGGTCAGCTGCGCCATGTGGTTTGCTTTAAATTCAAGGCAGATGCGACAGAGCAGCAGGTCAATGCTTTAATCGAGGCTTTCAAGAACCTTGAAAACGAGATCGATGAGGTCAAGGCTTTCGAATGGGGCCTCAATAATAGTCCGGAAGGTTTAGATCGAGGCCTGACCCATATCTTTCAGCTTACTTTTGATGATGAAGAGGACAGAGATATTTATTTGCCACATCCTGCGCATCAGGCTTTTATTGAAGCACACGGTGGTTTGATCGAAGAAGTAGTTGTAGTTGATTATTTGATTGAATAGTTATTAGTTAATTGTTAATCGATCAACGAGATTCGCACTACGCACTACGCACTACGCACTACGCACTACGCACTACGACCCAATGCGATTTAACCCTAAAGAAATAGCATCACGAGACTTTAGCTCCGAGTTTCAGTTTCAAACGTCAAGAAGCTCAGGTCCGGGTGGGCAGAATGTGAATAAGGTGGAAACGAGGGTAACTTTACGATTTCGAGTGACGAGCAGCGAGTTACTAGGTCAGAGGGAAAAAGAGAGACTATTGCTCAAATGGAAGAGCAAGCTGACCTCGGAAGGAGAACTACTGGTCAGTGCTGAGAAGCACAGAAGTCAGTTGAAAAATAGGGAAGAGGCGATCAAGCTCTTTCAGAAACTATTGGAGAAAGCGTTTACTGATCCTAAACCCAGAAAAAAGACCAAACCTTCAAAAGCGGCTGTTAAGAAAAGATTGGAATCAAAAAAGCAACAAGCAGAGAAGAAGGCAAATAGAAAACCTCTGAGATTATAGTACAAAGTACATAGTACAAAGCTTTTGATTAGCTCCAAATACTATGTACCATGTACCATTTACCATGTACTATGTACTTACTTTTTCAATGCTCTAAACCCTTGTACATCAAAACCCTTGACCACGCCATCTTCAAAATAGAAGCTCAGCCAAGTGCCATCTGACTTGTCAAAAAGACGCGTTTTTTCACTCACGAATAAGGTGATCTCCGGGTCAATCATATCTCCTGAAGCTTTTAATACACCATCTTCTAATCTGATCTCAAGATCTCCCAATTGTTGAATATTGTATAGGCCTACATAAGCGTTCAGTTCTTCCTCTGAGAGTTCAATCGTACCACGTACATCAGGTGTAATGCCTTCAAGACCATAGGCAACAGCAATGGCCAATTCTATCTCACGAATGATCTGCCCGTTATCGGAATTGACCATTACGACCATCGCCCAAGGTTCTTTTTTAGAGGCGATCAAGTTGGCCCTGAAACCTTCATCAGCACCACCATGCCCAAAAAAATCTTCTTCAGCACTTGGTCCAAGACCGTGATTGTTCATTCCAGGGGTAAGCATGGCTTCGACCGTTTCATAGCTCAATATGCCGTCTTTTTTGTTTTGGTAGATATCCTGAATGGAGATGGCGTACTGGATCAGTTGGGTAGGGGTGGTCCAAAGCCCCGCTGCAGCCATTTCAGGATAGATAGGCCATTTGCCTTCTACCTCATCACCATTGCCTCTGTAGCCGGTTGCCGCGATGCTGTGATACTTTTCTGGCAGCGGGTTTTCAAAAGTGCTGGTCGTCATATTGATCTTATTAAGCACATGCTGCTGCATACTGGTATAGAACGTATCGGCCTCGATATCATCGATCACCAATTGCATGATGGTATAGCCACCTCCTGAATACATCCAGCTTTCACCCGGCTCTTTATAGACTCTTACTGCACCTGTGTTGCCTTTACCATCAAGAACTTCTTGCACTGAAGGGATGTCATCGCCTTTATCATAGCCCGGAAATCCCCAAACTGTTAGCCCTGCTGTATGATTGAGGATTCTTCTCAAAGTGACTTTTTCATCGCTTGTGAATTCATTTTCTGGAAGTTTCCACGAACTCAGATATTCATTGACATTGGCATCAAGGCTCAATAGTCCTGCCTCAGCCATCTGATGAGCGCGCAGGGCTGCTACGGGTTTGCTTATGGACCCAGCCAACAACATGGTCTTGGTGGTCATTTCCCTATTCGAGGCACTATCGGCCATGCCATAAGCGCGTGCCCAAGCTAATTTTCCGTCTTGTACAAAGGCAATACTAACACCTGGGATACCTAGAACTTTCAGTCTTTCTTCTAAACTGAAGGTTGGCACTTCTTCTCCTTCGATTCGAAAGTTCGGTTGAATACTTTGTTCAATAATGGCAATGCTTTGGGCATGGTCAATTCCTGTTTGCTCAGTAGTGCAGGCAAAGAAGGATAGGCTTAGACATAAAAGGATTAACTTTTTCATTTGTTAGGTTTTGAGTTATTTGACTATGAGATTATTGTTTACCGATGAGACTTTAACATTCGAATGATCAGGCCTATCTGACCCAAGTGATAAAGATCATGATGGATCAAGCCTTCTAATAAGAAGCTTAGACCGAACTCTTTTTTATAGTCTTGATCAAAATAATGTTGATCCAAAATTTCATCAGTATGTTGATTTATTGCAATCAGCAGATCTTGATTAGCTTGTTGAAAATCACTTTTAAGTCGCTCCCAACCTAAGTTGCTCAGCTCGCTATTTTCTTGCCAATTTTCAGGGTGATCATCCATTAATAACCCTTTACCTTGTTTGAGCTTAAGCAATGCGTCTTTCTTCCAAGCCGTTAAATGGGCAACGATCTGTGCGACACTATGAATTCCATTATTTGGACTTACAAATGCATTTGAATCATCGATCTGCTTGAATTTGTCAGCAAAATTTTGTCCCATCCAAAGCTGACCATTTTGAATATCTTGAAGCTGCTTGTTATATAGGCTTAGTCTATCATTTGGCATAGAACAAGTTAAGGAGTTAGTAATAAAAAAGCCTGATTCATTAATGAAATCAGGCTTTTGAATTTTATTGCCAAGATATTGAATTAGTTGCCACCAGAACGATTCGGCTTACGAGGGCTTGGCCACGCCATTTGCTCACCACTTCTTCTGCTCATTGGCAAGACAGCCTTGTCTCTAGGGAATGTTTGGTCGTCCTCACTCGCCATATAGGTCAAGATCGCAGTAAGGATCACATTGTCTCTCACGTCATCGAACACGATCTTGTCGTAAGTATCACGATTCGTGTGCCAGGTATAAGTGCCATAGTCCCAGCTCAACGAGCTTAAGCTAAAACCAGGGGCACCTGCTGCCACAAACGAAGCATAATCAGAGCCACCGCCACCTGGCGTCCCTGGGAAAGTCGTGTTGATCTCGCCTTTGATGCTATTTGGAACCGGCTGCATCCATCGCTGGAAGAACTCATAAGCGTGCAAGAAACCTTGTCCGCTAATGTTCACTACTCGACCTGTTCCGTTGTCCTGGTTGAACAAGGCTTGAAGGCCTTCAACCACCTCCGGATTGTCTTCTACAAAAGAGCTTGATCCATTCAGTCCTTGTTCTTCTGATCCCCAATGCCCTGCAATGATGGTTCTTTTGGGATTAGGATACAGTTGCTTCAGGATGCGCATGGCTTCCATCATCACAATGGTTCCTGTTCCATTATCAGTTGCGCCAGTACCACCGTCCCATGAATCAAAATGTGCAGAAAGAATGATGTATTCGTCCGGTTTTTCTGATCCTTTAATTCTTGCAACGGTATTAAATGTTGGCACCATGCCTAAGTCTTCAGACTGTGTTTCAACGCGTAAGCGAGGGGTGTCTCCGTGGGCTACCATGCGGTGCAATGTGCCATAATCTTCCAAGCCGATGTCAATCGTTGGGATTGTCTTTGCTCTGGAGCTAAAGATCTTGTTTACGCCAAACCCTCTCGACCAATAAGAGGAAAGAAGGCCAACGGCTCCAGCCTCTTCCAGATCGGCAGGTAGTGTTCGGCTGTTTACTCCTGCTGTACGGAGGTTGTTGTTCCATGCAGAGGTTACTTCGCGCTGCTCAGCTCTCATGGCTTCAATAGACGCTTCTTTACCAAATTTCTCCCAGTTGTAATTAGGTCTTCCGGTGGGTTGATGCGGGTCGGTCAATACGAGTTTACCTTTAACTGTAGGCAACCAATCTTTGTATGCTTGCTCATTTTCAAATGTTGGTAGGGTCACCACATCGGCTTCGATGGGGCCATTCGTCGAGGCCGACCAAGCCAGTTGCATGGCCTCCAGAGATCTCACGCGAGGTTCGATCATGTCGACATGCGTGATGCCACGGTCCCAACCACGCCATTCTCCCCATTGTTGGTTTTCGGCAGGGATTCCCCATTCTTGGTATTTGGCAACGGCCCACTCATGCGCGGATTGCATTTGTGGAGTGCCGACCAAACGTGGACCGTTTTTGTCCAATAGCTCGTAGGCCAGCTCTTTGAGCATAGAATTTTCACTGGCTTCTTTAATGATATTATCAATGATTTCTTTGTCTTGGGCTTGAAGGTTGATCAACCCAAAACATGCGATCATCAATACGATAAATACTTTTTTCATAGGATTAAAATTTAGTGGAAGTTAAAGATGAATGGGCTTAATCAATAAACCGACTGTGTAATTACTGGTTAGATTCGAATTTGGTCCAAAGGCGATTCGTTTGTGCTTGAAGTTTTTTCTTGAAAAAAGGTGTCCAGCCGATCAGTTGGCCTTGAACACCTAATGCCATGCCTGCCCATTTGTGTAAGTTGAATTTGTCTTTGTGTTGAATGATCAATCCATCTTTGAAGACAAAGGAGGCATCAATTCGATTATGCACCTTTCTTCCTGTTTTAGAAAAGACGTAATGCGCCTCCCAATGCGCTTCATGCACAGAGAACACTTCATATTCAATGACCATGCCTTTGTCTTGTTGGCTTTGACAGAGCATGCGCCACATGTTGGCTGCATGTGCTCCGCTGAGCTGACCAAAGGCAGGGTCTTCAAAGAGCACTTCCGGATGATAGCAGGCCGCCATGGCTTCTGCATCCAATGCCTTGAAGGCTTGGTAGAATTTACTAATGATCTCTTTGCTCATAAATAAGGTTAGGAGGATCTATTTACCGTTTTGGGTGAATAAAGCCATCTTTTTGCATTTGCTTAAAGGTCATCATGGCTACTTCTCTGATGGTTCTGTCGATCTTTGAAGGATTCACAGTACTTGTGATACCTGACCAAACGAGTTTGTTTTCTTCCAACGAAAAGACTTGTGTTTCGATGGCATAATAAGTGTCTTCTCGGTAGTAACCCGGATTATAATAACCACCCCAATAGCCACTATGGTAACCCCAATAGCCGCCGGTATAGGAGCCAGGTACATAGGATGTTTGTTTGTTCTGGTCGATCAAGCGCATTGTCATGATCGCATCGTAGTCGCCTTGTTCAATCTTCCGTTGTAAGGCTTCTTCGTTTTGAATGGTTGCTTTGTCAGGGAATACCGTATAGGAGGCATAAAGGACCTCACTCATGGCCGCGACTTCATCTTCTGCCACTCTTCTTTTGAGGTCACTCGGACTCTGTACAGCCACCAATACTTTTTCCCATTTATCGGGATTGTCAGTTGAATTGGGGTCTTTCCACGAATTGATGATGCTTGTGGAAGAACATGAAGCTAATATACCGGTGATCAATAAGAGGCCCAGTATTCTTTTCGTCGTTTTCATTTGTTGCTTTTTATAGGGATTTGAATGTATTTATGAAAGTATCAAATTAATTATTCAAAACGGAATGATTTGACCAATGAGCAATCAAAAAGAATGTCCTTCTTGTGCCATGACAGTAGATAAAGCAGAAAAGACCTGTCCGATTTGTCAATACGAGTTTCCGACACAGCCGAAAGCCTTTTCGTGGATCGCCATTTTATTGATCATAGCCCTCTTGCTGTTGTTTATTCTTTAATTCGGATCAAAGCGCGTATAACGAAAACTGGCTTCCTGAGTAGCTTCACCTTCTTCACTCATCAATACATGCACCTGCATTTCGTTAGCAGAGACCTTTTCAAAGGTAAGTCCATCGAAATAAACAAAAGCCCCATCGATCTTGACTAAAGCAAAATTGACGGATTCGTTTTGGGTTTCCCATCCGGTAAAGTCGGGGTTGAAATGCCTGATCTGAAGTAGGAGTGTCCCGTTCTTTTCCTGAATGTGCATGAGTTCGTAAAAACTCACTTCACCCTTCATGACCATTTTGAAGGAACCCATCATGGAACCGCCGAGGGCAGGCGACCATATTTCTTCGATCTGACCGCCAAAGGCTTCGCCGCGCCAGTGCCCTTGGATCCAGGTAACGTCTTCAAGTGTAGCACTTGGGGATTCGCTTACTCCTAAAGCGATCGTCTGTTGTGCATAAAGAAGGGGAGTGAATGCGAATAAAATGGCGCCTAGAATTGACCGCATAATAATGACCTTAAAAAATGACACTATCAATTTAAGCAAAAAAATCAATCCTACTCGTTGGTGGCAACACCTACGAGGGCTTAAGAAAGGGTTTTGTTTTTTTCCTCGCCTTTGTTGGTGTGGTCACCACAACCTTTTCCATTTAGTTAGGCTTAGAAGGAACCTGTTTGACATCAACTCCCTGCCGTTGTTGGTGTTGTCACCAACAACCTAGGGTTGTGAAAGCCTAAGCCGTTTTGGGTTCTTTTTTTCTGGTCATGAATTGCTCAAGCAGAATGAGTCCCGTACCGACCATGACGGCCATATCGGCTACATTGAAGATCCCGGTATGGGCGAATTGAAAATCTAGAAACAGCATATCGGTAACTGAACCATAGACGATCCGGTCGAAAATATTACCTAATCCACCACCTACGATGAAGGATAAACCCCACAGGCTATAATTGGTCAAGTCTTTTGAGCGAATCAGGTAAATAAGCAAGCCGATCATGACTGCACTTGGCAATATCAACAAGAGCAGTACGCGCAGGACCGGCGATAGTTCAGAACCCATGCCCAAAAATGCCCCGGTATTTTCCACTTTAGTGAAGATAAGATAGTCACCGATCACCTCGATGGTTTCGTTGTATTCAATATGTTTTCTTGCAAGCACCTTTGTGACTTGATCTAGCGCAATGTTGACTACAATCAGAATGATGATCAAACGGATTCTCGAACTTCCCTTCATGTCAAAAATTTCTTCAAAACTAGTGAATTGGCCTTCAAAACAAACTATTTATAATTCGATCTTAAAAGTGGTACCAAGACTGCTTGATTTAAATGTCAATTGCCCTTGGTGTAAATTGATGATCTGCCGCGACAAACTCAAACCAATACCTGAACCTTTGGCCTTTGTGGTATAGAAAGGGATGAAAACCTGGTCGGCGATCTCTTCAGGCACACCAGTTCCATTATCAATGACCTCAATGATCGCTTTTCCGTCTTCACAGGAATAGACGAGATCAATTGTGCTTCCATGTTCACAGGCCTCAACTGCATTTTTTAACAAGTTGATGATCACCTGCTCCAGAAGAGTCGGGTCGGCCTGAAATAAAGCGCTATCGTTCAAATGCAATGTTAGCAAAATGCCTTCCTTTTCAATTTCCGGTCTAAACAATTGATAAATGCTACCCAAGAATGTGGACGGATCTATTGACTCAACTTTAGGTGTTGGCACTTTGGTTAAGGTGCGATAGGCCTCTGTAAACGCCAACAACCCCTTACTGCGCTGTTCAATCGCTTCTAAGCCTTCCTTTATGGTAGCTAGCTTGTCAGGATGATCTGTGAGTGCTTTCAAAGAAGATGACAGGGAGTAAATAGGGGAGCCTGAGTTCATGATCTCATGAGTCAGTACCCTGATCAATTTGTGCCATGCTTGCATCTCATTGATATCCAGCTCATTCTTGATGTCTTGAACAGAAACGATCTTGTAATGGCGCTGCTTTAATTTCATTTCTGAAGCAGCAATGGCTAAATGATGCAATTGCTCATTTAACTTGGTCTTGAGGGTTGATCTGGTGTTGCTCTGAAGCTGCTGAATGGCGTCATATAAATCGATATTGGTCTCTTTAATTTACTTAATATCAATTAATTGATTCTTATTAATTAAAGTCTTAAATGACTCGTTGCTAAGATGCACCCTTCCTTGATCATCATAGATCAATACGCCCAGTTGCATTTGTGAAATCAGACCAATGATGAACTGGTACTCTGAAGCCTCTTGCTGTGTCTGTTTGACCAATTTCTGATTAATGAGGGTGAAGGCCTTATACAATGAATTAAAAGAAGATCCTTTTTTGCTTTCGGGGTATTTGAGGGTAAAATCATCATGCAGGACGGCGTTGAGGAAAAAACTAAGGTCTCTGTTCGTCTTGTTGATGAAATAGAAAAGGGCAAACAGCATGAGGAGAATGAAGAGGCTGATGAAGAAGATCCGAATGTAATTGAGTTCAATAAAGCTATAATAGATCAACCCATACATAGCCAACGCTATGCACAGTAGGTAACCAATGATTCGAACCGAAAAGTGCTTATAGCTCATATTTTTCCATTCTTCGATACATGGCTCCTCGGCTCAGTCCAAGCTCCTTTGCTGCGTGACTTATATTTCCCTGATGCTTCTTGATCGCCTTGGCTATGGCCCAGGATTCCAATACCTCTAGGTTAAAGGTGTCGATGGATTGGTCTTCCGCTGAATTGATTTCACTCAGGTTAAGGTCGTTCACCTGCAGTTGTTTTCCATCACTCATGATCACCGCTCTTTCAATGGTGTGCTCAAGCTCACGGATATTTCCGGGTATTTCTTCAGAAAAACTTGATCGTCACCTCGCCTGATCTTGGTAGGGATCCGATCATCTTTTGGATTCATCGACCAGACACCGAATACATTGTTGGCTTCCTTAAAAAATCTTGACCGTCCCCAACCAGATTCTATAGCCGTTTGCCCTAGGACAATGCTTGTTGGATGCGTTTTCATTCGTTTGATCAATTGATCGAGGGTTTCTGCACGATAGGCCACTTTCAAGGGCCTTAAAAAGGCAGAGTCCAACTCGTCTAAAACCGTTTTCTTTTTCAGCAAGATCACTTGCTCTCTCTGGAAGTCAATCTCCTTTTTGGCGATAGAGGTGCACGAGATGTTAATCCACAAGATATCACACGCGATGGTGGCAAGGTCTACAGACTTCATGATAATGGTAGTATTCCTTCAAATAATCCATTTGTAGGACAGCAAGGAGCCAAGGAGGCCGTTTTCTCCTATGGACATCGTAATCCTCAAGGAATGGCCACACATCCGTTGACTGGAGACATTTGGTCGCATGAACACGGTCCTCAGGGAGGAGATGAAGTCAACCTGGTCAAAAAGGGCGCAAATTATGGATGGCCTGTGATCACTTACGGTGTAAACTATGGCGGGGCACCAATCACAGATGAAAGAGAAAAGGCAGGCATGGAACAGCCTGTGACCTATTGGGTGCCGTCAATTGCACCTTGCGGTATGGCCTTTGTGCAGGATGCAGTGTACGATGGCTGGGAGAATAATCTAATTGTGGGGTCATTGAAATTCAATTACCTCGTCAGATTGGTCTTAGAGGATAATCAAGTAGTAAGTGAAGAGAAGATCGCTGAGGGCATTGGCCGTGTGCGCAATGTGGAAATGGGGAATGACGGCTATCTTTACGTCGGCGTAGAGGGAAAAGGCTTGTTTCGATTGATCATTGAGAAATAAGGCCTATTCTAAGTTGGCTTGTTCCTCGATAACCTCCTTGAAAGTCAAATTTCGTATCTTAGCATCCAACCATGCATTTAGATCAAAGTAGAGCTGGAGCTTCTTATTGAAAATGTTGTTGTCTAAATGACTCAGGGTTTTTCTTAGGTCCCTGAATCGTTGATTGAGTTCCTGAGGGTAAATATTACCGGTGTCTTTTAGGAATGTGATGAAAATTTCCTGGAAAGCATTTAATGATTTTTGTTGCTCAAAATGTAAATAAGCCGCTTTGATCTTTCGTTCGATGTACGCCTCATCTCCTGAATCATAGTCAACGAGGACCAAGAGTAATCGAGCAAATCCTTTCAGATCATTTCTGAGGGATTCTTTGTCATCCACCAGCAGCTTAAAATAGAATCTTGCGTTGTCGTAATCTCCTTGGGCAAAAAAGAAAACGCCAGCTTTATAAAAGATCACCAATAGATTGTGCTTATCCATGAAGCTGCGCTGGCGATCTACCTTTTTCAGAAGAGAAATAATTTCATCTTGCTGCTTATCAAAATCTGCAAAAAGGAAGACACGATTCAAAGATTGAATAGTCTTGTATTTGAGAATAAGTGAACTCGCATTGGAATTCAGCGGCGCGTTATTTTTTTCAAACTCATCTAATAGCACGAAGTACTCATTAAATTTCGCTTTGTCATTTACGCGGAAAGCAGATTGTAGAAGTCGATTTAAGCCTTTGAGGTAACCGCTTTTACGCTTTTGATGAAGCCCTGTCTGCTGAAATAAGTGTACCCATTTTTCAGCATACAAGACGCAGTTATGAAAGTCGTAAGTGAGGTAAGAGAACCAATAGAATGCACGATAGAGGTAAAATTTTTCATTAAAGGCCATCTTTTCTTCATCATATTCAGGAAGATTTCTGTAGAATAGAGCCCGAAGATTATTCATTTCTTGCTCGTTCTTTACCATACCTTTCTCAATGAATCTGGCCTTCATACGGCTTGCTAGACCAAAGAATTTCTGGACCCTGCCGAATCGGGACATCGCTTCTTCAGTTTCTTTGTCAATCTGTTCAGTATATTTTTCTTCTAGATCAAAGACCTGTTGAGAGCGGATTTGCTTTTCATAGTCTAGAAGGGCTAATTGAAAAAGGTCTTTACGATAATCACCAGTGGTGTTTTTAGCTCTCCCTAACAGTCGAAGACTTTGAAAATAGAGTCCTTTCTTGTAAAGAACACGGATAAAATCCAATTGCTCACGGAGTTGAATATCAATATCGTCTTTGAGGTGAGAAAGCCGTAGACTGGTAAGAACCAAACCATATAAGTGAGATTTTTGATTAGCAAACTGCGACTTTGACACGCCAGGCAGCTTTTTTAAAATAGTCTTTTCATCGTAGCTATTTGCTTGTTCCATGGCATCAAAAAGTATCAGGTACTTTGCTTCACTTTGGTTGTTATGTTTTTTGGCAAAAAGCTTAAAGCTACGCTTCTCCGATTTGGTCATTGAATGAACCAACTCAAATAATAACTGATCGTTAGGTGTTTTGAACATAGGATGAAAATAGGTTCTAACTAATTGATATACAGCTGTTAGGAATTGTTTTTTACCCTTTGACCATCATATAATCACCATAATGTGATTTTCCAGTCTATCGTCAAGAAGCGAAATTCCTAACATACTTCCGGATTCTCACCCGAGAATGACCGTAAACGATTGCCAACAATAGGAGATATGCAGAGAGGGTTATACAGAGAAGAATTTGAAAAAGATGCCTGCGGCATTGGTTTCATTGCAAAAATTGATAACAAGCCGAGTCATTTGGTTGTCGTCGATGGCTTAAAAATGCTTCATCGGATGGAGCACAGAGGTGGAGTTGCAGCTGACGACCAAACTGGTGACGGGGCTGGAATCATGTTGCAGATTCCACATGGTTTCTTTCATGCTGAGGCTCAAAAACAGGGGATTAGATTACCTAAACCAGAATCCTATGGTATCGCCATGACCTTTATCCCCAAGCACGGAACTCATCTGTTCATCAAACAAATCAACTTAGCGGCGCAGGAACTAGGGCTTGAGATCATTTGGGAGCGAACAGTACCCACGAATGATACACAGCTGGGGAATTTTGCCAAATCAAATGAACCGGAGGTTCGTCAGTTTTTCATCCAAGCTTCGGAGAAAACATCGGGTATAGCACTTAATCGCAAGCTGTATGTTTTCAGGAAATTGGCTGAAAAGTATGCCGCGCATTTTGAGGATGCCAAGTCATTTTATATGGCTTCATGTTCTGTGCATACCTTGATCTACAAAGGAGAACTAAGAACTTGGCAGATCGACGAGTATTATCCAGATCTGAAAGTTGAAGGATTTATTTCTTCATTTGCTATCGTTCACTCACGTTTTTCAACCAATACCTTACCTGAATGGCGTCTAGCGCAGCCTTTCCGCTATATCGCGCACAACGGCGAGATCAACACGATCAAAGGGAATATCAATAAAATGTTGAGTCGCGAGTCGTTAATGAAGAGCACTCATTTTACAAAACAAGAAATTGAGCTGTTGCTGCCCATTTGTAAGGCTGAATTTTCGGATTCTGCCAACTTGGATATGGCGGTAGAATTGTTGCTTTTAGGGGGGAGAGATATTGAACGCGTCATGGCCATGTTGGTGCCTCCAGCTTGGCGAGCAGATGAAGATCTCAGCGAAGAATTGCGCGCTTTCTATGCATACCATGCTACCTTTTTAGAGCCGTGGGACGGTCCGGCGGCCCTTTGCTTTACTGATGGCAACAAAATTGGAGCTTGTATTGACCGGAACGGACTAAGGCCTACGCGTTATGCCGTTACCACAGACAACCGTGTGATTTTTGCCTCTGAGGCAGGCATTGTAGACGTTCCGCAAAAGGATATCTTGAGAAGAGGCAAGCTCAAGCCTGGACAAATGTTACTTGTTGATCTATTAGAAAACACGGTTGAGGAAGACGATACGATCAAAGAGAGAATCGCCAATAAGTATCCTTATCAAGAATGGAACGAAAAGCTGATCATTGAAGGGGCTGATCTTTTCACTGAAGAAGGAAATGGGCCTGAGCATATAGAAGAATTATTACTGGAGCAATTGAGCTTTGGCTATTCTAAGGAAGATCTGAAATTCATATTGACACCAATGGCTGAAACAGGCGCAGAACCAATAGGGTCTATGGGGAATGATGCTCCACTTGCTGTTTTTGCGAAGAGAAGTGCACACGTATCTAATTATTTAAGACAGTTATTCGCGCAAGTGAGTAATCCGGCCATTGATCCAATCAGAGAAAAAGCGGTAATGTCTTTGGTCACCTATTTGGGGCAATCAAACAATCTGTTGGAAGACAATGATCCAACATCGAAAAAGATCAAATTAGAGCAGCCAATTCTACAGAAACATGAATTGAATGTTTTGATGAATTACAAACTAGGCTTCAAAAGTACGCGGCTAAATGCGACCTATGATAACAGGCGAACCAATTTATCTGCTGCCCTTGATACGCTTTGCGATCAAGCCCTTTCTGCCGTAAAAGCTGGTGTGAATTTACTTCTGATCAGTAATCGATACGTTACTGATGAGCTTGCTATACCATCTTTGCTAAGTGTTGGGGCTGTTCATCACCATTTGATTAAAAATGGATTGCGTTCACGCGCCAGTATCATTGTTGAGGCGGGTGACGCTACGGAAACGCATCATTATGCCACATTGCTGGGCTATGGAGCTAGTGCAGTCTATCCTTATTTGGCTCTTGCTAGTTTGGGAGAGATAGTTGGAGATGATAAATCACGGGCTGTTTCAAACTATATAGAGGGTGTGAATTACGGATTGCGCAAGATCTTATCAAAAATGGGTATTTCGACGCTGCAGTCCTATGAGAGTGCTCAAATTTTCGAAGTGCTGGGACTTTCTGATGATGTGGTTAACAAATGCTTTAAGGGATCCAGAAATAGCATTGGGGGGAAAACATTTGAAGAATTAGAAGCTGATCTTATTGCCAATCAAGACTTTGTTAAGTTACAAAATGGAGGGAAGCTAAAAGATGGAGGAATCTACCAATGGAGAAAGGAAGGGGAACAACATCTGTTCAATCCAAAGACCATTCATTTACTTCAGAAATCTACCAAACTCAACGATAAAAGACTTTTTAGGCAATACAGTCAACTCATTGATGAGCAGGAAGCGGGCAAAGTAACGCTCAGGAGTCTTCTTGATATCAAAGAAGGACAGTCTATCCCACTAGAAGAGGTCGAGTCTGCCAAGGAAATCATGAAGCGTTTTGCTACAGGGGCTATGTCTTTCGGATCTATTTCTGAGGAAGCCCATACCACCATTGCAAAAGCAATGAATATGATTGGAGCAAAATCTAATTCAGGAGAAGGAGGTGAAGATGCCGAGCGATATACTGTCGGTGACGATGGATTATTAGCAAGATCCGCTACTAAACAGGTCGCTTCAGGTCGGTTTGGAGTGACAGCTCATTATTTGGTTAATGCGGATGAGATACAAATCAAGATTGCCCAGGGAGCTAAACCTGGAGAAGGTGGACAGTTACCTGGCTTAAAAGTAGATAAGAACATTGCTAGAATCAGGCATTCAACACCAGGAGTTACGTTGATCTCACCTCCGCCACATCATGATATTTATTCCATCGAAGATTTGGCACAACTTATTTTCGATTTAAAGAATGTGAATCCAAAGGCTGAATTGAACGTGAAATTAGTGGCGGCAGCTGGTGTGGGTACCATAGCTGCTGGGGTTGCCAAAGCCAACGCAGACAACATTCTAATTTCAGGACATGATGGAGGGACCGGTGCTTCTCCTTTAGGCTCTATTCAGCATGCAGGTATTCCTTGGGAGATTGGCTTGGCAGAAACACATCAAACCTTGATGCGCAATGGCCTTCGTTCACGTGTGAAACTACAAACAGATGGCCAGATCAAAACAGCTAGAGATTTAGCGATTGCGACAATGTTGGGTGCTGAAGAATGGGGGGTAGCTACTGCTGTATTGGTTGTTCAGGGATGTGTAATGATGCGTAAGTGTCATTTAAATACTTGTCCCGTTGGCGTTGCTACACAGAATCCAACACTGAGAAACTTATATACCGGAAAAGTGGAGCATGTGGTCAATTTCTTCACCATGATGGCAGAAGAATTGCGTGAGCTCATGGCATCATTGGGTGTTCGAACGGTGAATGAATTGGTCGGTAGAACAGATCTTCTCAAATTCAATAAGGAAAAAGCTCAAGAAAAAACAGGCACGCTTGATCTAAGTGCATTGCTAGATAATCCATATTTAGGGCAAGATAAGACGCAATTTAAATCACAGCAGCAACCTGATCGAACGGTTGATGTGCTAGATCACCAATTAATAAGACTATCAAGTCCTGTTTTTGATCAAAACGTAAGGGTTAGATTCCAACAAGAAATTAGGTCAGAACAGCGGACAGTTGGCGCCATGCTATCTGGAAAATTTGCGAAATCATTCGGTCCCGAAGGCTTAGCTGACGGAACGATTACCGCAGATTTTAAAGGAACAGCGGGTCAAAGTTTTGGCGCCTTTCTTTCTCATGGCATGACCTTCAATTTGGAAGGGGAAGCAAATGACTATGTTGGTAAGGGCCTATCTGGAGGAAAACTTGTCATCTATCCATCAATGGAAAGTCCATGCAAAGCACATGAGAATATTCTTATTGGGAATGTGGCCTTATATGGAGCCACAAGAGGTCGTTTATACTGTAATGGACAAGCAGGTGAACGATTTGCCGTTCGAAATTCGGGTGTTAAGGCTGTTGTCGAGGGGGTTGGTGATCATGGTTGTGAGTATATGACTGGCGGACGAGTGGTGATCATTGGAGAGACAGGAAAGAATTTTGCAGCAGGAATGAGTGGTGGAATTGCCTATGTTTTTGAAGATGGATTTGATTTTACTTCAAGATGTAATACCGAACTCGTCTCATTAGAATACCTAGAAGAGGATGATGTGAACTTTTTGTACATGATGCTTGACAAGCACCACCGTTATACGAATTCCGTTCGAGCACTTGAACTATTGACACAATGGGAAATCAGTCACTCAAAATTTGTGAAGGTGATTCCTAAGGAATACAAAAGGGTAATGGAAGCAGATAGAAACTTTAAAAACGCAATTGTATAATGGGAGACGTCAAAGGATTTTTGAAGCATAAGAGGGCATCAAAACTGATGCAATTACCTGAAGAACGCGTAACTCATTTTGGTGATTTCACAATGTCTTGGAAGGAAAAGGACTATCAAGAACAAGCTTCGCGCTGTATGGATTGTGGTATTCCTTTCTGTCAAGATGGATGTCCCTTAGGTAATAAGATTCCAGACTTTAATGATGCAGTTTATCGCGGTGAATGGAAAGAAGCGTGGGGCGTATTGAAAGAAACGAACAATTTTCCAGAATTTACAGGCAGAATATGTCCTGCACCCTGTGAAGTGAGCTGTGTTCTTGGCTTGAATAATGCTGCGGTCAATATCGAGCACATTGAAAAGGAGATCAGTGAAAAGGCTTTTTTAGAAGGATGGGAACAGCCAATTACCGTTGAACAAGAGAGAAGTGAGAAAGTGGCTGTTATTGGCTCTGGTCCAGCCGGCCTAGCTGCCGCTGAAGAACTGCGAAAGCAGGGGTTTCAGGTGACGATCTTTGAACGTGAAAATCAAGCAGGTGGATTACTTCGATATGGTATTCCGGATTTCAAACTAGATAAAAAGGTAGTCGAGCGGAGGGTTGAGCTTCTTAGGGAATCCGGTATTTGTTTCCAGCTTGGTGTAGAAATAGGAAAGGATATCACTGCAGAAAGTATTGAAAAACAATTTGATTCAATAGTCATCTGTACAGGTTCCACTGTACCTCGAGACCTTACAATTCCTGGCCGTACACTAAAGGGAGTTGAGTTTGCAATGGGTTTTCTTAAGCACCAGAACCAATTGATAGCTAAAGAGATAGCGGTTGTTAATGAAACATATAGTGCAGATAATAAAAATGTAGTTGTCATTGGTGGTGGTGATACCGGGGCCGACTGCGTTGGTACGAGTAATCGACAGTTAGCAAAGTCCGTGACCCAGATAGAACTAATGGACAAACCGGCAACTGCCCGGAGCATTGAAAATCCGTGGCCCGAATGGCCAATGCTCCTACGCAATTCTACTTCACATGAAGAAGGTGTTGCCCGCGATTGGTCTGTTCTCACGAAGCGATTTGTTGGGAATACTTCAGGTGAGCTGACTCACATTGAAACAGTAAAGATTCAATGGACCGATAAAGCGGCATTCAAGTTTAAGGAGATCGAAGGATCTGAAGAATTAATTCCTTGCGAATTGGCACTTTTAGCCATCGGGTTCACAAAACCTGAATCCTCATTACCGGGAATGTTCGATTTAGAGCTGAATGATCTTGGAAATATCAAAACTACGGGATTTAGAACCTCGAAGTCAAATGTGTATGCGGCAGGAGATTGTAGGAGAGGGCAAAGCCTAGTAGTTTGGGCAATCGCAGAGGGAAGGAATGCTGCCAAGGCAGTTATGCAAAGTCTTCCTGTTATGGCTTAATAGTCGACCAGGTAAAATCTAGATAGACAAGGCCCGTTTTCTGTCCTTGAGACTTCATGGCTTTGCGATCAATTTCGGTGTCACTGCCCATGAAATTCAAGGGTATGCGGACCTTTTCCATTTCAAAACTGGCGATTACCTGACTCGGTAACGCTTGATTGGTCGTATAGCTCAATTCTAAAAGAAAGGTGCCTTCATTTTTCGTAGAGATCTCAGCGCCAACGATTTGATAAGCCTCTGTGTCCACCTTAATGGTCATGATTGCAAAGTCTGCCGTTTGATCATTCGGAATAATGGTATATACCTGAAGCTCTTTTCCGCCTTCCTCAATGAGTCCTCTATCGACTGTCAGAAAATCGACAGCAAATAGGTTGGACCAGCTCAAGTCTAATCCCCTTTTTGGAATGAAGATGAAGTTTTCGGAAGTATAGGCAATGGGTTCTCCTTTCTGATAAAGCAATTGTGCTGATTTCTCCGGCATATTGATGAAGTCCACATCAAGCCGAAGTCTGACTTCTCCCTCTGCACGTTCAACGCCTTCGATTTTATCTTTTGTCTTTTGCAGCAAGGTAGGTAACTGCTGTGCGGACAAGTGCATGGCCATCATGCTGGCAAGCGTACAGATCAATAACCTCATCCGATTTCCTTTTTCATAAAACTTACCCCCCCTAAAACGCCAATAAGAATGGTATAGCACAACAGCAGGAGGTGTTGATGCGTAATTAACGACCAATTGAGCTTAAAGTAAAAGAACTGTTGCCAGGCATTGGTCATCTTGGGTAAAAGCCACTGATTAAATACCCCAAAATCTACTTTCAACAACAAACCATTGAAAATCAGTACAAAAGCACAGAGAATCCATGTGATCGTTTGATCTTTGAACCAGACGGCTAAGCTGATACTGGTGACCGCATAGAAGATCATTAAGAGAATGCCAGAAGCGAATCCAACGAGAATGCGATGAAGCGCCTGCTCTGGTGGAAAAAAATTCAAGCCCGCCAAATAGGTGATAAGGTCTCCATTTCCAAAAATGGAATAGGCCATAAGTAGAGAGGTCACAAGCACAAAAAGGCTGACTAATATGGAAAATACAATCGCAGTAGTGAATTTGCCTAGGATGAATTGACGCTTGCTTACGGCTTGCAAGAAAATGGTTTGTATGGTGCCGTCTTTGTACTCATTGGTTAAGATACCGGATACTAAGATCATCATGATCAATGGAAAGTTGAACCATAGTGAGTTGAGCACAAGGTACATGACCAAATTACCATTCATCAGGTTGCCTTCCAGCACAAAGTTCTTCGATAAGTTTTCCAGCAGTAGCTCGAGGATGTCCTTGCCCTGTACGTAGGCACCGGCTACGATGAACAATTCTATCGCGAAGATCACTCCAACTCCATAAAGCGTGCGCTTTTGCCGCAACAGTTTAAACAACTCTATTTTCGCTAATGACATCATTGGTCTGAATAAAGGTCGTTTAAGTTGAGTTCTGGACCGAAGGATTCGATATCATGCCCTTCCAGGATCAAGGCCTTAATAATAGCCTTTGCTTCGGCCGGCGTAGATGAAAAGAGAGTTACGTCTCCATGTATTTCTTTGGTAAAAGGTGCTAAAAGAGGGGATGTGCCAATGCCAGCGCCAACAAGTCGATACTGTTGTGTTGCTTTGTGCAAGATCTCAGCGGTTCTCCCTGAGTTAATGATCTTTCCTTGTTGCAAGAGATGCAATTGTTCACACACCTTGCTGAGTTCTTCTAATTGATGACTTGACACGAGAATGGCCATATGTTCTTCTTTAGCAAGCCTGATGAGCATTTCACGAAGGTCTTTCATTCCCATGGGGTCGAGTCCAAGAAAAGGTTCGTCAAGGATCAAGGCATCAGGTGCATTCAATAATGCCGTTGCTATGCCGAGACGTTGCTTCATGCCTAGTGAGAAGTTCTTGACTTGATCCTTTCTATTCGGGTCTAGACCAACAGAGGTCAATAAGGCCATGACGTCTGCTTTGCTTAGGGCCAATTGTTGATATTGAGCAAAGGCCTGTAGATTTTCTTGTGCCGAGAGGTATTCATAGAGCTGCGGGTTTTCTATGATGGCGCCAATTTTTTTCGGTTTTGCTGACTCAATTGAGAAGCTTCCGGAGGTCGCCTTAATGAGCCCTGTGAGTATTTTAAACAAGGTCGTTTTTCCTGCCCCATTTGGTCCTAAGACACCGGCTATTTCACCTCGTTGAACAGAAAAGGTGACTTGCTCCAGGGCCGTCAGTTGCCCATATCTTTTTGTGAGGTTGCTCGTCTTGATCATTCCGCAAGGGGCTGAGCAGATAGCGCTTCAAAATTATATTTAGGTGTGTAATGCTTTTCCAAAAATGTCCTTTTCCAGAAGTAAGGTTTAATTAGAAACAGCGGGTCTTTGATCATAAAATCAGGGATATAGTGGTACCAGCGATACCCCATCAAGCGAAACTGTTTCTTGACCTTTTGACCATAGCCCAATTCTCTGGCAGCAGTTTCAACTGCTAAGCGCTGGCATTTCGAGCCGATGTAATGGTTTACCACACGGGGTTGAAAACCGTATTCAAAGAGTTGATCTTTCGCTCGTTTATAGTTTTGAAACCTCGACCAAGCGTCGGCAGTGACGAGAAATATATGGATGAAGGAAAAAAGGAAGCACCATGCCCAAAATAAGATCCATAAAGTGGATTGATTGTCAATGGCACGTTCAAGTGGAAGCCAATAGAGGTAAGACTCCAGTAAAAACAAAAAGGTAGACGCATGAAGCAAACGGCCGCAAACCAAATAGGAGACCCACATAGGGGGTTGCTTGGGTAAAGTATACTGTTCAGTGTTCATGTTGGACCCCTGAATCTATAAAAGAATTCTCATGTTTCAGCCATTTCTAATGGCTAATTGGAGAAAAAGGGAATTATAAAGGACTAGCCCAAAAGGAGAAAACTGTTTGGATTGGTTTGTAGAAGAGCCTTAGGATTGAAGGGTGAAGTTCATTTTGGTAATGAAGGAATTAAAAGCCGCTTCATCTAGCCTGAATTCATTCTCGCGTTTATGCATGATGTTTTGGGTGACGAAACTATCGATAAAGTCCATTTGATCCAGTAAGTATTCACCACCAAAGAAACCCAAGGCAGTGGCATGGTTACGAAGCAACTCTGGAAAGGCCTCATTGAATTCTTCTTCTGCCTTGTCTTCCAGCATGTAACACATATATAAGCCTAACCTTTTTTGGAGCAATGCCTTGAGGTGTACGGTGCAGAAATCCCTCACTTCGTGTTGAATTTTCCCATAGTGAATACTACCTCCAATGACCACTTGATCGTAATCCTCTATCTTATGGGGAGCCTTCTCCATTTTGAGGTCAAGCAAGCGAACGGAAGTGTGATGCAGCTCTTGTGACATTAAATGAGCGATCTTCTGAGCGCTGCCATGTCTACTACAATATGCAATCAAGGTTTTCATGGCGAAGCATTTAATGCTTCAAAGTACATTTCAATTCTTCGCCAAGTAGTGACTATAGCCATAAAACCTGCTGATTTATGTCATTGATTTTAACGCCTTACATAATGCAAGGTCACTACATCATTCCCAAAGTCTGTCGTCTGGCGCAGCTTGAAGGTGGTTTCTGGAGGGATATCGGGGAATAAACGGATACCATCGCCAAGAATGATGGGTATGATCGTTAAGATCAATTCATCCAGCGCATCGAGTTGTAAGAATTGAGAAACCAATTGGCCACCTCCAATGAGCCAAATGTTTTTTCGGCTGGCTGTTCTTATTTTATTGATCCATTCCTGGCTTATATCATGAACCAAGCACGTATTTGGTGTTTGTATCTGGTAATCCTTAGCTGAGGAAATGACATGAGATTGTGCATCTGCGTAGGGCCAAGGCACGTCAAAGCCCAAGACCTGGTCGTAGGTTTTTCGACCCATAACGACTGTGTCGATTCCGGAATAAAACGCGGCATAACCCATATCTGAACCTTCAGGAACCTCGATATTCTCTAGCCAATCAATGCCTTGGTCAGCTCTTGCGATATAGCCATCAAGAGACTGTGCAATGTAACACTGTATTTTGCTCATTACCAGCCTGTTCTATAGTCTCTCTTCACAAATTGGTTGGCTTCGTCAAAATTAGTGATCTTCATGTTATCTCCATCCCAGAGTAATTTGATGTAACGGCCTGGGTATTCCCATTGGTTGTTGCTTCCTCTTCTTCTAATGTCGAAACTTCGTAGCGCCAGATTGCCCATGAGAATACTTTCGGTGAGTGGACCGGCAATATCAAAATCAGAACTACATTCCTGCTTGCCATAACCCGCCATGCAGGCATTGACCCATTGGACGTAATGGCCCTCGGGAACACGAGCAAGTGTCTCTGGTACGTTGATCTCGTCTGTGAGTTGGGTAGGAATCAGTCGAGGATTGATGCCATAGGTATTGCACATCATGGTACCTTCGGTTCCCTTCATGATCACTCCATTTCCTCCGTCTCCCATTTGCTCATTAGCCCCAAGCCCTTCTGGTCGAGTGGGCTGAATGCCACCATCCATCCAGTGTAGTTTCAGTGCCGATTTTCCTTCTCTTTCAGGGAAATCAAGTATGATATGCGAAGAGGGTGGACAACTCTCAGGGAAATAGCCACGTTGAAACTCACCGACATAGACCGAGCCAACAGAGGCTTCTACTGCTGTAGGATAACCCAGTTGCAGTGTTTTGAAGGCCGGTTCAATGATGTGGCATGCCATATCTCCCAAGGCTCCGGTTCCATAGTCCCACCAGCCTCTCCAATTAAAAGGGACTAAGTTGTCGATGTAGTCCTTATTCGGAGCGGTACCTAGCCAAAGGTCCCAGTCTAATTCAGTAGGAACATCCATTTTCTTTTCTTTCGGCAATGGAATGCCTTGTGGCCAAACCGGACGATTGGTCCAACACCAAACCTCGGTTACGTCACCGATCAATCCTGCATTGTACCATTCTTGCATTTTTCGAACACCATCGCCCGATGCACCTTGATTGCCCATCTGAGTGACCACTTTGTATTGGTGCGCCGCTTGGGTGAGTTGGCGTGCTTCGGCAATGTCATGCGTCAAAGGTTTCTGCACATAGACGTGCTTGCTACGTTCCATGGCTGCCATGGCCTGTATGGCATGCATGTGATCAGGAGTGGAGATAGTGACCGCATCAATGGCCTCTTCCTTTTCGAGCATTTCACGGTAATCTTTGTAATAGGGGATGCCTTTCCATTGGTCGATGGCGCGCTCAGCTCTTCGGTCGTCCACATCGCACAATGCCACAATTTTAACCGCATCGCTCTTAGCACATTCGGCTAAATCAGAGTAACCTTTGCCACCGACGCCAATACCTGCAAGGTAGAGGGTGTCAGAAGGAGCTCTGAATCCTTTACCAAGTACATGACGAGGAACAATTGTGAAAGCTGTCGCTGCCAGGGCAGAATTTTTTATAAAGGTTCGACGTGAAGATTTTTTAGGGTCCATAGTGCTGAGATTTGCATAGAATTTAGCTAAAAAAATGAAACCAAGAAACTTGAACTTTTCAGAAGGAAAGCGAGACAAGTTGCAACTACTTGTTCATTTTGATGACGAAGAGCATCCAAAAGGTTTTATGCTCAGAGAGGGAGGGACTTCGGTTGAATTTTGATTACGCTAAGGCTTTTCCGCATTGCGGTTGGCATAAAAGACCAAGAGCTTCATTTCTGTGTTGATCATTGTTTTACATCCCCATCTCAGGCCAAAATTCACATTGAGCATGAAGTTCTCCTCAAAGGTAAACATGGACGTAGCTCCCTTGAAACCATTGCCTAAATCACTCTCAAGACTAATAGGATCTCTCGTACCGAAAACATAGGCATTCTCTCTATCGGTAACATCAAAGTAGACAATGCAGTCTGTTTTTGCCACCAGGTACATGCGAACTGTCGTGTTGGGTTCAAGCGTCTCCAAATAGGCGCTCATTTCGTTATTGACACCCCTTAGTTGGCCGTCAAATGTACCGTAGTATTTCCACTCGACGGTTTCATCCATCATCTGACTCTCTCTAATGCGCTGAGAGATATCGGCGAGGTTTTGAGCTTGACAACAGAGGCTTAGGAGGAATAGGGTAATGGTTAAGGTTGATCTCTTGGTTAATTAAGAACGTATGAATATACACATTTGGATCACCTCAACTAACTGCAATCGGTATTTTGTCATTTTTCTGTATAGTGTACTGCGGCCCAATCCGAGTGTTTTTGCCGCCTTTGTCAAGTTGCCATCATTGAACCGGATGGCGTCTTGGATGGCTTTTTTCTCCAACTCATCAATGCTGAGATCCTGAGAGTTGTTTGATGGGGTTGCCACAGCTGGAATAAAATCACTTGTCGTCAAAAGATGACCTTTTGCTGTCTGACATACTCGCTCACAGACTAAAATCAATTCTTGAAAATTTCCGGGCCATGGGTAATTGGTCAATTCTTGCAAGGTCGTCTCGTTCAGTCGAAAATTGTGTTTACCATATCGTGGTCCGAAGCTCTTCAACAATGCCCTGATCATCTTTTCAAGGTCATCCAGCCGACTTCTCAAGCTCGGTGATTCTACCACGCGGGGCTCGAAAATCTGGATAAAATCAGGTTTTAATTGTTCTGTGTTTTTGAGCTCAGCAAGGGCTTTTGTTGAACTGGCAATGATTCTCAATTCGATCTTGGTGCCTTTAATGTCTTTCGGAGACCTGAACTCTTTGAATTGGATGGTATCCAATAATTTGGCTTGAGCTTGTGGCGTAATCAGCTCAATGTATTCTAAAAATAAGGTTCCCTCATTGGCCAGTTCAATGACACTTGCCTCATCTGATCCACTAAATAGCCCTATTTGCTCTTCGGGGGAGTAGTCTACCAAATTAAGGGAGATGAGTTGACCCGCTTGTGCTGAAAGGTCATGCATTCTTTTGGCTACCAGGTCATGTCTTGTTCCTTTTTCTCCGAACAGCAGGTAGTGATTGGCCTTGTTCAGTTGTTCAAGGCTTTGCACAAATGTTTTAAAGGTCTTGGATTTACCGTCAAAGAATATTTGCTCAATTGTTTCCGTCAGGGGGTCTGTCTTTGGTCTTTTTTGTGCATACTTACTACTGGCATTCAGTTGCCCCAATTCAATTAGCAGGTGAACTCAGGTGATCAACTTTTCTTTTGACCAGGGCTTGACTAAATAGTCTTTAGCCCCGAGTTGTATTGCCTCTAGGGCAACGTCCGTTTCACCATAATCTGCCGTCAGCAAAACTTGTGCATCTGGGAAAAATGAAAATATTCTCTTTAAAATTTTGATGCTTTCTTTTCCCCCGGTTAATCCAAAAGATAAATTCAGATCGAGTACGATGACATCGAAGTGCTCTTTTTCTAAAATACTCTCGAGTCGTTTGGGATGACTTTCGGTCACCACTTTCTGAAATGACGATTGCAGGGCGATGCGCGAAGTAAATAGCATGGCATCATCGGCATTCAGGATCAATACATTACCATTGGCAGTTGTCACAGATGTATAGTTGAGTCTGCCTGTAGGAATTGTATCAAAATGAGACAAGTAAAATGAAATGATTGGCATAAAAAAAGCCCTGACATTACTGAAAGGACTTTGAACGGAATCATTCTTTGTTAAGTACTAGTTTCCTCCACCGCGTCTCCTTCTTTGCATGGGCGGGTTTTCTTCTTTCCATTTTTCATAGAGCACCCATTGGTTCTCATTGAA
This sequence comes from Roseivirga sp. YIW32, assembly GCF_057219245.1. Lineage (NCBI taxonomy): Bacteria > Pseudomonadati > Bacteroidota > Cytophagia > Cytophagales > Roseivirgaceae > Roseivirga > Roseivirga sp. YIW32. The sequence goes on from NZ_JBXVVG010000001.1 coordinate 902,352, forward strand.
AATCAATTTCATTTCCTTTTCCAATTCGGTTCTGGCTTCTTCCATAGCCGTTTGCATGGCCTCTCTGTCACCAGATTCGCGTAGCGCCATCATTTTCTCTCTAGATTGTTGCTGGTTTTTAAGCAATAGCTCATAAAGTGATTTATGTTGTTCGTCGGATAGACCAAATTTTTCTTGAAAGAGGTCTGCTCTGGTTTTAGCCATCTCTTCAGGAGATTGTCGCTGGGCTCTGGCTTGCCCGCCACCTTGGGCGATTGCAGATGAAACCCCAATGAAAATTAAAAATGAAAGTAAGAGTGATATTCTTCTCATGTTCTAATCTGTTTCGTGTTAGACAGTTTTGTCTGTGAAAAGTTTAATCGTTAGGCGATTTCGCCTGAGCCGATCAATTCATTGTCCTCATGCCACGCCACAAACTGTCCAGGTGCGATGCCTTTCTGATAGTTGTCAAAAATAAAATAGAGTCCGTCTGCTTCACTGAACAACTCAACTGGTTCGAGCACTTGTCTGTAACGTATGCGCGCCGTGTATTTTTTTGATTCGCCTACGGTCAATGCCAAGTCTGGCCTCACCCAATGGGCCATGCCTCTAGGAACGAATAATCCTTTGCGCAAGAGGCCGGGATGATTTTCCCCTTGTCCGGTATAGATCACATTGTGCTCCGTATCCTTTTCAATAACAAAGAGTGGTTCTGGGCTTCCGCCAACGCCTAGTCCTTTACGCTGTCCAATGGTATAGTAATGAGCTCCCTGGTGCTGACCGACTACTTGACCATCACTGGGCATGTATTCGTAAGGTTTGGTGAGGAATTCCAGTTTTTCACGCTGTGTTGTAAATGTAGCCTTCCCATTTAGTTGATACGATTGGAAATTAGCTGCATCAGCGCTCAATTCTCTGATTTCCCCAGTCTTGGGTTGTAATTGTTGTTGAAGGAAATCCGGCAGCCTGACTTTCCCGATAAAACATAAGCCTTGGGAGTCTTTCTTTTCAGCAGTAATTAGATCTGCAGCTTTAGCGATCTCTCGAACTTGAGACTTTTGCAAATGGCCAATGGGGAAGAGGGCATGAGCGAGCTGTTGCTGATTCAATTGACAGAGGAAGTAACTCTGGTCTTTGTTTGGATCAGCTCCGGCTAACAAACGGTGGACCTCTTTACCGTCTTTTACAATGGTTTCTTTTTGCACATAGTGACCGGTAGCCACGTAGTCTGCTTTGAGCTTGAGGGCGGCATTCAAAAAGATATCGAACTTTACCTCTCGATTGCAGAGGATATCCGGATTGGGTGTTCGTCCTTGCTCGTATTCTCGAAACATGTAATCCACAATGCGCTCTTTGTATTGGGCGCTTAAATCGATCACATGAAAGGGGATGCCCAACTTTTCTGCCACGGCCAAGGCATCGTTGCTGTCTTCTACCCAAGGGCACTCATCGCTGATGATCACTGAATCATCCACCCAATTGCGCATGAACATGCCGATCACTTCATAGCCTTGTTCGACTAACAAGTGAGCTGTGACGCTAGAATCAACACCACCCGATAAACCAACAACTACTCTTTTGCTCATGAATCTGCCCTTTCGCAGGACTAACATCTATTTCGCAAAAATAGTTGAATTGATGGCCATAAAAAAAGCACTGCCGGTTGACAGTGCTTTTTTCAATAATTTAATCTAAGGACTTATTTCTTCTTGATATCGATCACAGGCTTTGTCTTGTCAACACCTGGTGTTCTATTCATGAATTCGTCATACAATCTGATCTGACGAGAAGTCATCGGTACCTTATAGCCATCGATGAACAGGTCAGTGATCTTAGTGGCAGTTTCAAACGGATCGCCAGTGGCGACAAAAACGTTCGCTTTTTTGCCCACTTCGATCGAACCGATTTGATCGCCAACTCCAAGGATTTCTGCTGCATTGATCGTTATCGCTTTCAAGGCTTCTTCACGACCCATCCCGTAAGCCGCAGCGAAACCTGCATGGTAAGGAAGGTTCCTTACGTTTTCAGCTTCCATGGTTCTCAGGGCAACTTTGACACCAGCTTTCTGTAAAACAGCTGGATTCGCATATGCCGCATCAAAACGATCGGATTGTCTTGTTGGAATGGCCTGAACAGGACCTGTAATAACCGATAGGCCGGAAGCGGCAATTTCATCAGCTACTCTCCATCCTTCTGCTACACCAGTCAAAACTACTTTTTCATAACCTCTTTCTTTGATCCAACTAATGGCAGCGGTAATGTCTGCTGCAGCATTTGCCTCAACGAAAAGCGTTAATTCTCCTTTGATAACAGGAACCAAAGCTTCGATTTCAGGATATGCCCGAACATCATCTGCATTTTCGATCTTCGCATAAAGTTCTGCTTTATCCCAAGCATCGTTGATGGTTTTCAAGGCTCTTTCCAAACGCTCTTTCTTCTGCGCTTCTGAAAGTCGTCTTGCTCTCCAGCCTGTTGGGGTAGAAGGGAAGTTCATGACAACACCTTTTGACCCAGCAAACATTTGATCAGGAGTATAACCGAACAAATTGATGGATGCTGCGGTACCAGGCAGTGGTCCGCCTTGTGGCATGGTCCATACGGTGGTTACACCACTTACTCTTGTTACCGGAATGGCAACAGAATTCGGGTTTACAGCAGTCAAAGCCTGCATTTGAGGGGTGATGTCTCCAAACTCTCTAAAGTCTTGCGCTTCAGAAATACTACCGATCTCAGACAAGCCGAGCGTGGTGCCACTATCGATCATGCCTGGGTAAATTTCTTTTCCCTGCACATCGATCACTTCAGCATCGGCCGGGATGGTCACGTTCGTGCCCACCGCTTCAATGATGCCATTAGAGATCAACAGCGTGCCGTTTTCAATGACACCGTTGGTTACTGTGAAGATCTTTGCATTGGTTAATGCAAATTTTCCACTTCTTGCTTTGAGTACCTGATCATCTTCTTGTGCAAAACTGCTACCGGCGAAAATGATAAAGGCAAAAAGCAGGGTGAATAATTTATTTATTGTCGATTTCATCTCATTTATTTTTTAAAGGTTGAGAAGTATTCTTCCATGTTCAAGAAAGCACCTTCCATACATCTGTGATCATTGTGTCTTTCGTACAATGTGATCTCACTGATGCTAGACTCGGGATTGATGTAGATGCGCTGATCGTCACCATCATTCGCGATGTCGAAATACTTCACGCCATCAACAAATGTCATTTGAGGAATGGCATATACAGAAAGAGGATGCTTGTCGAAAATGGCAATGTCAGCATCTTTACCTTCTTCTAAAGAACCTACTCTGTTATCGATGCCCAGCTGTTTAGCAGGGTTCAAGGTGATCAAGGCCAAGGCCTGGTCGTCAGTCAATTCTCCATATTTCTGCGTCTTCGCCGCTTCGTGGAACAGGTGTCTGATCAATTCTCCTGAATCAGAGTTGATGGATGTCAATACACCGTTTTCTGTTAAGATCGCCGCATTGTAGGCAGTAGAGTAGTATACTTCTAGCTTGTATGCCCACCAATCAGCGAATACAGAAGCACTGGCACCAAAAGCAGCCAATTCAGGGGCAACTTTGTAGGCTTCGTTGGCGTGCTGGAACGTAATCTTCGGGATATTGAAATCGCTGAAAACTTTCAACAACATGTAGATCTCATCCGCTCTATAAGAGTGGCAATGCACCAATACGTCACCATTCATGATGTCGACCAAGGTTTGCATTCTCAGATCGTATTCAGGCGCTACTTTACGCGGATCTTTGTTCGCGTTGTAAGCGGTCCATTCTTTTTTGTATTCTACGGCTTGCGTAAACGCGTTTCTCAGCATGTTTTCAACCCCCATACGCGATTGTGGTTGAATACCTCTAGAACGACCACCTCTTGTTGGATTTTCACCCAATGCAAATTTGATCGTACGTGGAGCTCCTTCAAATCGTAGATCGTCAGGGTTAGTGGTGCCATAGCGCAATTTCATGGTTTCATTTTGTCCACCAATCACGTTGGCTGAACCATGCATCAAGTGAATGGATGTTACACCACCTGCTAGGGCTCTGTAAATGGAAACGTCTAGTGGATCCACTACATCTTCCATGCTCACTTCTGCTGTCACCTGGCTGGTGCCTTCATTGATGGCTGAACCGGCAATGTGCGAGTGGGCATCAATAATGCCTGGCATCACGAATTTACCTGTTGCATCTACTTCCATGACACCATTTGGTGTTCTCAAGTTCTTTCCGATTCTTCGGATCTTACCGTCACGGACCAAAATGTCTGTGTTCTCTAGTGTTCCGTTCGTTACGGTCAACACTGTTCCGTTCTTGATCATCACATCACCAGTAGGGGTCTGAGCGACCATAACTGCTGCCATGAAGAACAAGCTTAAGAATGTATATAGCTTCCTCATTGTCTTATTTTTCATCTTTAGTTGCGCTTATTTCTAATGTCACATTGAATGCTTCAACTGTTGCTTGGGCATCATACGAAGTACCCGATACAGTACCTTGAACCACCAATAAAATGGATTGGCCACCTGCATCCAGTTCCAGGTTAAAACTCAATTCATTATCTCTGAAACTGATGTCGTTCATGTCGGTGTCAGGAGACCCTTCATCGCTTGTGAACACACCTTCTAAACCGGCAGCGCCATTTTTAATGATCATTTTGCCAGTTTGCTCTCCTTGAGGAGTTCTGAAAGTATAGCTCCAAGAACCGATTACCGCTGCGTAAGGACCTGTTGCATCTCCAGCTGAAGCGGCTGCTTTGCTCGCTTCTTTTTTGTCCTTAGTGTCGTACTCGTATTTGTCACCATCCACGAACATCATTTTCACTTGAGCGTCTTTTTCGAAAACAGGCGCAGTGGAAACGATCAGGTTGGCCAATTTACCAGACTCTACAGTACCGGTCACTTGGTCAATACCCAACATTTGAGCCGGGTTTGTGGTCAAAGCGGCAAGTGCCACGTCTTCAGATAAGCCATTTTCGATCATGGTTCTGATGTTGGCCATGATCTTTCCGCTACTGGCATCTTTCGAAGAGAAACCAAATTGGATACCTTCTTGTGCCAAAAGCGCTGCCTGTCCGACGTGCTTTTTATAGAATTCCATTCTGCGTGCCTCTAAAGCGGCTACTTCATCCGACTTGTCTTCTGATTTGATTTCTTTGGGTTCGTCAGGCAGATCTAAAGAAAGAAATACCGGAACTCCTGTTGCCTTGAATTCGTCGACCAATTCAAATGCTTGCTGAACGCCCGCCACCATAAGGGTGAATCCGAGGTCATTTTGCAGTCGCATCGCTCTTCTTACATCTAGCATACCAGAAACGTCAAACATTACCGGCTTTTCTTTGGTTAGGACAGGATAGAAGGCCTGGCTCACACGGCTGCTTGTTGGACGAGGTAATCCTGAAGGATTTTCAGCGTACATATCGGCGTGCTGCTTATTCAATTCCGCATTGCGATACAGATTTCTCCATTTGGCCATCATACCCAAGATGTTGTTGGGATATGCACCCGGTGCACCTACCCATTGGGCATAAAGCGCAACATCTCTTGCCATGAGCATCTCATCAGGATGATCAGCCTCTTTCAATAAAATAAGAGAACCACTTCCTGGAAGCATTCTACCGTAAGGTACGGTGTGCGAGATCGCAAAACCGATCTTTCTCATGCCTTCAATGGAACCACTGCTAGCATCCAATTGATCTACCACGCTATTCTCGGGAGTTATTCCGGCATATTCGTTTGGTGGATCTGGTGTAAAAAGGTCTCTTGGTCTTTCTGGATTTTCAGGGCGTGCCGCTCCCGTATTGGACATCCCATCGATAAAAGCTGGGTAAACATACAAGCCAGTGGCGTCGATTACCTCAGCGTTGGCTGGAATGGATACATTTTGGCCCACATTTAGGATGAGTCCATTTCTTACCACAACTGTGGCTTCTGTCAAGGTGCTACCCGGTGAAGTGATCACCGTCGCATTGGTCAATGCAAATGTACCTGTCACAGGAGAGTCACCCGTAGGATCACTCTGTGCAAATGTCACGACATGACCCATGCCGAGCATGAACAGAACCGCTAGTTGTAAACGCAGTTTCTTTAGTCTCTTCATTTATTCTTAGTTAATAGTTTATGCTATCGGGAATATAGGCACACTCTAGCGTGATTTCAAAGCGAAATATGAGAGTGGTTTGCATTTGATTTGGTTGGTGATGTGCTTCAGAAATAGGCAAGTCGACAGTTGCCTTTGGAGGCGAGTAGGTAAAGCACTTAGGGCTCATCTCTCATTGGCGATGTTTTTGTAACAAATGCTACACACATTCGCTTATCCTTATTTAAATTCGAGCAATGCAAGACTATTGGCAAATCATACAAGAAGCATATTCGGGCTACGCTTCCTACTTATGGCAGGAGATCACCTTTGCTTATGATTACAAACCCTGGTGGCAGAATTACTTCTGGGCACTGATCGGCTTGTCTTTGTTCTTTTTGGGCTGGGAATGGTTACGTCCTTGGCGGAAGGATCAACCGAAATTCAGGAAGGACTTTTGGTTGGATGCCTTCTACATGTTCTTCAATTTTTTCCTTTTCTCTTTGATCATCTACAACGCCATGTCGGAGGTTGTGGTGAACGCTTTCAATAGTTTGCTTGCCTCGGTGGGTTTAACGAATCTTGTGGCGATTGAGATCGGTAGCTGGCCTGTTTTCTTGCAATTATTGACCTTGTTTGTGGTGCGAGATTTCGTGCAATGGTGGACTCACCGACTGCTACATGCTGTGCCGGCTCTGTGGGAATACCACAAGGTACATCATTCGGTGGAACAGATGGGCTTTGCTGCTCATTTGCGTTACCATTGGATGGAAACCATCGTGTACCGCACCATCGAATACATTCCCTTGGCGATGATCGGGTTTGGTATTGATGACTTTTTCTATGTGCACCTGTTCACCCTAGCCATAGGGCATTGGAATCATGCCAACATCAAGGTAAATCTAGGCCCATTGAAGTATATCCTAAATAACCCGAATATGCACATGTGGCACCATGCGCATGATCTCCCGGCCGATCGAAGAAGAGGAATCAACTTTGGCATTACCTTAAGTGTCTGGGACTACTTATTCGGGACGGCGTATGTACCGCATAGTGGCCAATCGATCAAGTTGGGTTTCCCTGGAGTATCAAAATTCCCTAAAACCTTCTGGGGTCAGATCAGCCATGGCTTTAAGAAGAAGTCCTAGTTAGTTTCATGTTTCCATTCGTGTAAAGGCATTTAGGTTTTCGAGAGAAAACCATTAGGTTCACTGATGAACTAATCTTTTACTATGAAACGACTACACTACTTTTTGGCCTTCCTTGTTTTGTTTGCGTCATCCTGTACACAGGAAAAAGCCGTAAGCGACATGACGGAAGATGAACTGAATGCCTATGCCAAAGGAATTCATGAGCGCGTCATTACCTTAGATACGCACGATGACATCAACACTTCCAATTTCACTGCAGAACGCAATTATACGCAAGACCTGAGCACGCAGGTTAATCTACCAAAAATGAAGGCTGGGGGCCTGGATGTGGCGTGGTTCATTGTGTATACCGGACAAAGAGCGTTAGATCAAGAAGGCTTCGATGCAGCCTATGCCAATGCTGACGATAAGTTCAATGCCATTCATCGCTTGACCGAAGAAATTGCACCAGATCAGATAGAGCTTGCCTTGACTTCTGACGATGTAAAACGAATTGTTGCCGCTGGCAAAAAAGTGGCCATGATAGGCGTGGAGAATGCATACCCGATCGGTATGGAGATCGAACGGGTAAAGGAATTTCATGACCGAGGTGCACGCTACATGTCATTGTCTCACAATGGCCATAGTCAATTGAGCGATTCCAATACGGGTGAGCGTGACTCGGTTTGGTTGCACAATGGACTGAGTGCCTTTGGAAAAGAAGTGTTGGCCGAAATGAACAAATGGGGCATCATGATCGATTTATCACATCCCTCTAAAGAAGCGAACATGCAGATGATGCAACTGACCAAAGCCCCGGTGATCGCATCGCATTCAAGTGCAAGAGCACTGAATGACGTGAGCAGAAACCTGGATGATGAGCAATTGATGATGCTAAAAGAAAATGGTGGGGTTGTCCAGACCGTCGCTTTTAGAAGCTATGTCAATTCAGATAAGAACGCGGCGAATCGCAGAAAAATGAATGAAGTGGTGGCTGAGATCGCAGAGAGAGAAGGATTTGAGATCAAGCCTGGTGCCATGTTGAGAGGTATGCAGGGGGATCAGCGTAGCGCTTACATTGAGGAGTATAGAGCTTTTCAGGATAAACATGCTGCGGAGATCAACGAAAAGGTGAATGCCGAAGCACCTCCGGTAGATGTCGCTGACTTTGTCGATCATATTGATTACTTGGTTGAAAAGATCGGTATTGAACACGTAGGAATCAGCTCAGATTTCGATGGTGGCGGTGGAGTTGAAGGTTGGGATGATGCATCAGAGACCTTTAATGTCACCTTGGAGCTGGTAAAAAGAGGCTATTCAGAAGAAGAGATTGGCATGCTTTGGTCCGGTAATTTGCTCAGGGTATTGGACGAGGTGCAGGCCGTGGCTAAAAAAATCCAAGCAGGAGAAATGTAAAATATGATACGTCATTCGCGCGCAGGCGGGAATCTCGATTAACTATTATTGATGATATCAATGAGGTTCCGGAATATTTCTTCTTAGAAAATCTTAAGAAGAAATATTTTGGAATGACGTTTTAAAATAGATCTACTATGAAAAAACTCATCTTAGCAACAATATTACTTCTTGCCTTCAATCTTATCCAGGCCCAAGAAACTCCAAAGGCAGACCCGAACGATGTGGTTTCAATGGATGCGATCATAGGTGCACTGTATGATGTGATCTCGGGTCCGGCAGGAGAAAAGCGCGATTGGGATCGGATGAGAAGCCTGTTTATTCCCGAGGGTCGTTTAATGCCTTCTGGGCAGGCTCCTTCGGGCAATACGGCCTATCAAGTATGGACAGTCGAGGATTATATTACCAAGGCTGGGAAAAACCTTGAGGAGAGAGGCTTTTTTGAGCAAGAAATAGCACGTAAGGTGGACGAATACGGCACCATTGCCCATGTTTTTTCAACCTACGAATCGCGCCAAAAGGCCAATGATCCGACTCCATTTGCCAGAGGCATCAATAGCATTCAATTACTAAAAGGCCAAGATCGTTGGTTTATCGTTTCGGTTTTCTGGATGGGGGAGAATCCTAATTTTCCTTTGCCGGCAAAATACTTGAACCACTAGAAACGGTAGATCTGTTCGATGATTGAAGTGCAAAAACGGCTGAATTAAACCTCAATATACTGCGTTTGTAAGTGAGTGAATAGGTATCGCTGGATTATTGTGAACGCCTTTAAACAGGGCATGCTACGCATTTAGCGCAGCGGATTAGTCCATTGATTCTGTGTAAAGCGCGAATCGATCTAAAATGGCTTGCCAGATACGCTGTTGTACTTCCTTATCTTCTGCTGGCGCTGCTTCAAATCGCTGGACACGGCGTATCTCGTCTGTTAATTGTTCGAACATGACAGAAAAACGTCGGCCATCTTCCAATTGATAGGAGATGAGTTTCGTTCGAATCACTTCGGTGTACATTCCTTAGATGGTGTAGCCTGATTGGCCATCCTTAGATTCTATTCGATAATCGAAGGTTCCTCCCACACGGAGGTTGTTTCTGGCTGATGAACAGGACCACTCGTTATCAGCAAAGTTCCAATGAATGATGTGCTCGGGTAAGGTCCAACAAAGCCAAACTTGCTCTAGCGGTGCCCTGACCCTTGTTTCAACAGAAAGGTTCATGTTTACCTAACAGCCTTTGTCTGGCATTGTTTTTAGTTGCCAGGATACCAGTCTTTCAGTTTTACGCTAATGTCTTCGTTACCTTGATTGACGATTTCCTTGAATTGCGCGACGTCTGCCAGGCCACCGGTTCCTCTGTAATGATAAGGATAAACTACCTTAGGCTTAAAGTCTAAAACCGCGTCTGCCGCTTGATTTATGTCCATCGTGTAAGGCAAGTTCATGCATACGAAGGCCAGATCAATTCCCGTCAATGCGCGCATTTCAGGAATATCTTCTGTGTCTCCTTATAGGTACACCTTCTTACCGCCAATGGTCAATACGTAGCCATTGCCGCGGCCTTTGGTGTGTCTTGAGGTTTCGTCTTCGGGAAGATTATACATCGGAATAGCCTGTATCGCTAGTCCATTGATAGTGAGCTCTTGTCCGTTACCAAGCACCTTAGCCTTCGCTTTAAGGTTTTCTGGCAATTGATCCATCACGGCTTGAGGAACGACCAAGGTTGCTTCGCCGGTATTCAAAGCATCTAAGGTATTCTTGTTTAAATGATCGCCGTGGATATCCGTGATCAAGATCAAAGTTGGATTAGCCAAGCCTTCATAGCGTTCGCCCCCTCCATAAGGATCGACAAAAATGTTTTGGTCTTTCCAGTTCAAAACGACAGAACCATGAGTGATCGGTTGTACAGTTAAGGACCCATCGTTGGTTGCTACTTCATCCGGGCTTGTTCTGTTCTGGGCGAATAATAACGAACTGATTAATAGCGTGATAAGGGTTAATTATAATTTCATAGTTTAAGGTTTTTTGGCAGTGTCTATTGATAAATGTCATTCAATACGCCAGCCAATCGAACACCTGCTTGTAATACCCTCAATTTGACAAGATCAAAGTTTTCATAAGAGTATTCGTAACCTAATCGTCCGTTTTCTGGCAATGCATAGACCTGCTCTCTGTAAGACATGGACTCCATGGCCCAATCTCTCACGGTTGCAGCCTGCCATTCCTTAACCTGATTCTTGTCCGGATGGTTTATCCAATCAGCGAATTCATAATAGCTCAACTGTTTGCCGTCGATCATTCGGCTATCCCAAACGCTGTGGAGATTGGTATTGCTGCCGAACCATTGAACACGCACATCATTTCCACCTCGGTCTTCGCCGTTGCCAACGTGTAAGGGTTGGTGAATGTCACCGACCATGTGTACCAAGAATTTCAATTTAATGGCTTCTTCTTCAGGACTGAGTCCACCTGCTTTTAACTCTTTTATCATGGTTTCAATGGCCCAGATCACATCGCCACCTTCTTGTGTTGGTGCTGTTTCGTAGGTCATGCCATCTGGAATGGTGCAGTAATGCCAGGTATTGGCATAGTCAAAGGCGTTGTCAGAACGAACTTCGTCCATCCACGTGCTCACTTCGGCTAGGGTTTCATGGCCTAAAACACGTTTTACCTGCTTTTGTGCTCGCTTGGTCAGCATGCCATCGGCAATATGACCAATGGTTCGATGACCGATCTGTCCCCAAAAAAGAGCACTTGGACGATGAGCGGATAATGTCAAGAGCAGGGTGATGGTGAGAAGAGCGCTACGCTTTAGAAACTTCATAGTAATGATTTTGGGTAAAGATAATTGGCCGAGCGAAAAATATAGGGGCTTTCATTTTAAATCTAGGTTATGCTATTGTGGTTGACCTACTCATTAAAGCTATTGGTCAAAGAACAATCAAATGAGTAGATTCAATCAAAGGATCAGAGCTAAGACCTGAATGGAATGACAGCAGGTTATTTTTTTAGTCCAATGCTTCCCACCAAGGCTCAACTTGGGGTGGCTTTTCCATAGCTACTATTTCACCAATTCTGGGCGTTGAAATGGTGACGCCTTGTTCTCTGGCTGATTGGACAAAGCGCTCAATAGGGTCTTTCCAATGGTGTCGTGCCAGGGGAAAGCCCGCCCAATGCACGGGGGTAAGAACTTTGGCTTTTGCTTCTATTCCTGCTGTAACAGCTTCTTCGGGATACATGTGGATGGCATGCCATAGTTCGTTGTACTGACCATCTTCCATAAATGCCCAATCAAAAGGTCCCAGTTTTTCTCCAATTGCTTTGAAATGAGGGCCTTCACCACCGTCACCGCTCCAATAGACCTTGAACTTGTCAGTGGTAAAGGTAAATCCGCCCCAAATTGATTTGGTCCGGTCGTTCAGGCCTCTCCCTGAAAAATGACGGCTGGGCGTAAATGTGATGTCTATGTTCTCAAATCGAAGACTATCCCACCAATCGAATTCCTTGATGTGCTCGACAGGGATGCCCCATTTGACCAAGTGACGCTGTACACCTATGGCCACAAACCAATTTTGAGTTTTGTCTTGAAGTTTTCGAATACTCGCCAGATCTAAATGATCGTAATGATCATGCGTGATCAAAATGGCATCAATCGGGGGAAATTGATCAATGAGGGAAAGGGTGTTTTCACTAAAGCGTTTGACTTGGAACGGTGCTACAGGAGCAGCATTGGGTCCAAGCATGGGGTCGATCAAAAGTGTTTTCCCATTGAGCTGAAGCAGCAAAACGGAATGTCCATACCAGATGAATTTAGGCGCTGTATCTGCTTCCCAACGTTCTTGATTGAAAGGAATGACCGGTAGGGGACTTTTTGGACTGCGACCTTTTCGATCGAACAACTGCTTCCATAAAAGTCCAGGAATTTTACTGGGTCCAATGTCCATTGTTGTTAAGAGCTGATTTTCGAACACTTTTCCTCCCCATTGTGGGGATTTAGATAGCTTGGCCAATTCCGCATCATCGATTTTGCCACCGAACTGAGGGTTCAGCTTTAAGAAAAGGACCAAGCCCAGAACGAACAAGGCAATCAATAATAAGACAATGACCAGTAGTTCCATTGCATGTAAGATAGGGGAATGGCATGGATTATTCTAGCCCTTGTTTATCCAGGTTAATTAGTGGATGTAGCGCAAGCTTTCCAGACTCTTTTGTAACCCTTGTTACCCTGAGCGTCTTGATGAAATTTTATGAATAAACTTCATGTTCTACGGGTAGTCAAAGCAATAGACTAAACAAAAAGATGATGAAAAAAATAGCCCTATTAATCGCTCCTCTACTGATGCTCAGTTGTAGCCTTTCTCAGGAGGAAGATACTAATCCAGAAAAGCTAACTGCTGAGACAGCTTATGCAGAAAGTTTGATTTTTATGAGAGAGGAAGAAAAACTGGCAAGAGATGTTTACCTCTCACTCCATGCAGAATGGGGACAACCAATCTTTCAGAATATTTCATCAAGCGAACAACAGCATATGGACGCCGTACTCGTATTACTCAATAATTATGGTATTGAAGATCCTGTGACCTCTCTCGCTGTTGGTGAATTTACAAATGAAATGTTGGCAGCTTTATACGATGATTTGATGGCACACGGAACAGCAAGTGTGACAAAAGCCTACGCTGTTGGAGCACTTATCGAAGAAATCGACATTCGAGACCTCGACTTAGCATTAGATTCTATTGCGCAAGCCGATATTTTGACTGTTTACGAGAGTTTGAATAAAGGCAGCAGAAATCATTTAAGAAGCTTTTATGGTGTCCTTAAACAGTCTGGGGTTGATTATCAAGCGCAGGTGCTGAATCAGGAGTACTTTCTATCGATCGTCAATTCACTAATGGAACGAGGCAAATAAAGATGGCTCGAACAAAATATCTCTTGATGAGGCTAGATGAATGGAAGATTGCAGTTGGCACATGTATGACTATCAATTTCTCATTCCATCGATATTCCCTTTGAAATAAAGAAAATGAATCATTTTCAGCTGTTGAAAAAGGAGTCTGACAATAGCGTGCTCCTCCATTGATGACAGGCCACAGGATCTTGCATGAAGTAATAAGTTCATGCAAGATTAGCTGCTAATACGTCAATGGCTAAGCGTGACTTCTATCTTCTTAATGTCTCCCGTTCTTGAGAAGAGCATTTCGCTCATTTCGGCATTCAAACTATTGCCTGTAAGGCTGACGGATTCTCCAGTTGCTAAATCAATCGTAAGAGAATCTGCTGCACCTAATTGATAAACAATCGGTACTTGGCAATAGGTGAAGGCCAGGGCATTTTCAGGTAAAGCCAAGGTCTCGAATTTGCCTTTGACATCCACATATTCAAAAGATGAGGCTTCCTTCATGAACTCAGAGCTATCAAGAATAGTAGGAGCGAAGTGCACCTGACCAGCTGTAACTTCCACACCAAGCTCCATGATACGACTGATCACATCTTCCTTGACCTGGCCCGTCATGCCAGGTTGTTGAGCCCCTTTGTAATACGGGGTGTGCGAATAAGGGTCTATCGGAAATGCACCATAAACCGCAGGGGATTTGTGCACACCAATGCCTTCAAACACTTCTTTAACATGTTCTTTCAGGGGAGCTGTGGCTGCTGCATCTTCCTTCGCCGCAATAATGGCACATTCTTCTACCGCTAAGAGCAATTTGGACACCATGTGCCAATAGATAGAACCAAGCCCCTCATAGCCATAGAAAGTACCCGAACGACCCGTAAAGGTTCTGTGATTGAAGACCTTTTCGTAAATGGCTTGCACTAATTGACTGTCTTTCGCCACCAGCTGGCCGTACTTGGCTTGATCGAGCTTTTTCAAAGCTGCATCCAATTCAAAACGATTTCTAATGGCCCCGTGGAAATGATAAACACCTGTTACGTCCTTTTCGATCACGGTGACTTCTTGGTTTTTCACGAGTTGCTGGAGCAATTCAGAGCTGTTGACCTCTTCGGCTGGCACCTGATTTCTTTCAAGATACCCTTTTAACTCTTTATTCGGATAAAGAATGTAGCTGTTTTGATCTGGTCGATAGAGGGCACTTTTCCTTAGAGCATCGAGTAGGCCTAAGACCTTGTCTGGCGATAAATAACCCGAACTCAACACCGCCACTTGTCCTTCAAGCATTTCATCTAAATACCCTACGCTGACAGCGTTTTCTTCGATGTCGATGATGTTGTAGGCATGATAGAGCTTATCGGCTCGCTCGTTATTGTCAATGGATTTTTCTAGATAAGCATTACTCAATCGATAAAATTCATCCAATGTCTTCAGCTCCAGTGTCGAACGCTCACCGGAAAATCCGTTGCTGTAAATGCTATTTCTGAAGCGCGATGCCGCCTGCCCAAGGCCATCCATCAGTTCTTTTCTTTCGTTATCCGTGAATCCTTTTTCTAATTTGTCTTTGTGTTGGACCAGGGCCTGATGTACAGCAGTAAAGCAGGCATGTAGTTCGGTAGACAGCTCAATGTGTTGATTTGGCATGTCGCTCAAGAGCGCATTGAAAAAGGCCAAAAAGCGTCGCAAGTAGTATAGCGTCACCATACTGACCCCATTTCCCACTAATGCATTGTTGGCATCGTTCCACTCAGGGCGTTGGGTATTCATCCAGATCCCAGCATCAGGTATCAGGTTGGAGATCTTCGCTAGGGTAGTGGCTAATATTTTTTCAATAAAATTGACGTGGTAGACCTTACCCTCAGTTTGCAACATTGCGCCATCCGATCCCAAGGAATCTCTTCTTGCTCTGATCTCTGCATCCCACTCATGGTCAAAAATGATGGTGTCTTTTGGGTTTTTGAGGATCTCTGCATAGTCCTTGATCTGATATGGCACTGCAGCGTAGGTGAAGGTTTCTTGTGTAAAAAGCTCTTCCAGTCTGCCTGGACGATGTTTTTCGATAAATTCCAAGAACTTCAACAAGTAGATGATCTGGTGGTCACCCCAATAGCCAATATAGCTCCATGGGTCATCCGGTTCGATCGTTTCCCAATCAAAGCCATGCTTCATCACACGGTAAGGATTGTAGCCGTCGAAGGTGGAGGCATTCAAGAAACGGAAGATCATGCCTTCCATAAAGTCAGGGTAAGCGAAAGCGAGCGCTTCCCAGTTCTGGAAGATGTCACGCCAATTTCCTTGATAATCCAAGATCTTTGACCCGTCATCCTCATTTCTCGTATTGATCGAGAATTTGTTCCATGGACGACTCGGATCACCATGTCGACGGCTGAACTTGAGTGGAAGGTATTCGCTCAATAAACGTGTGAACGAAGGATCATTGGCCGTTTTTGCCAGCTGTTCCAGATCGGCCAGGGTCAGCAGCTCAGCTAAATTAGAAATTTTATTGTGGTGTGTGTGATAAACCTCCTTATTCGCAATCTCCAGGTATTTCAGCAGGTCCCACTTTTCGATCTGATAATTGTGATCGAAGACCCCTCCACGCATGATGTTGAACATCACATTTGCAAAATGGCGAACATCTTTCAGCTTATCCGCTGAATGTTGTAGTCCATCTGCCGATGCCGTTAGTTTGATCAGTTCTTGGGTGCCCAGTGCAATATCTTCTTGAATGCGTGCTTGGATGTTCGGTTGGGTAATGTCTACGATCAGGTTAGCAACAAAAGGGTGATTCTTATTGACGTCAGTAGCCATTACCCACTGGTGTGAATCCGCCTTGGATAGGGTAAAATGCGATTCTACCAAGTAAGCGCCTTTTTCTGCTTTAACATCGGTTTCTTCAGTTAGGGGCTTTCCTGCTTTGAAAGCCGGCACCTGCTTGGAAGAAACCAAATAAGTAGGATTTTCTAAGCCATTTTGCCAGACAACATTCGCTTTGAGTGCTTCGCTCGGCTCTGCTCGATCGACGATAATGGCGCTTAAGGCATAAATACCCAAACCTGAGGCTTTATCTAGCTCATTCCGTTTGTAGGCATCGACCAAATTACTCTGTTTCATTTGTAGGTCACTGCCCACACCATAAGGCAAAATATTTTGCAAACCATCGAGCAAGCGAATGTCACGCTCTTTTTCCCCTTCATTTCTCAAGTTTGCTGTTCTGACAAACCCATACTTGTCTGAAGAAGCCCATTCGTAACGAAAGGTCATCAGCAGGTCGTGATTGATTTCTTCAAAAACCACCTTATTGCCGTATTGATTCTTGTAGAGATTTCGTTCGATGCTGAATTTTTCTGAACCGAATTGACTAAAAGGTTCCCAGTTGATCAATTGAACATGTTCTTGGCATTGTACGATCGTTTTTGGTCCGGTAATCTCGGTCGATTCAATGATCTTGTCATCCGAGTAGTACGGAAATAAGGCGTATTCAGCATTTTTTCTTCCTGCGGTCAGTCCTCCATTGCTTCCAATGAATAGCCAATGATTGGATGGACTGACGATACTCATAAAGAAAGGGCGCAGTCGATCTGACTTTTCAATTTTGAAGAAGGTTTCTCCGTTCAATTCGACACTTTTTAGCGATTCGAGGGCTTGACTAGTCTTGGTCATTGAATCTTTTGGTTAAGGGTTTGTTGCTTGCGGGCTCAAAATAGTGAAATGTCCGCTAAATTTTGGGGTGAAATTATCAAAGCTGTCGATCTCCTCAGACCGCCACAATGATTTTTGGGTTAATCGATTGCAGAGCTGCAATAAGGCCTTTTTTGTCTTTAGGTGAAATGACCACCGAATTCCATTTTCCATAAAGAATCTCGATGCGATCGAATGAAGCTGCCGGGCTTGCCAACCAAGATGAGGTCTTTTGAATTTTAGTAATAGCTGAAATAGGGATGCTTAGGTTATTCATAAAACCTGCCTTAATTCTTAATTCTTCTGCATCGTTTATCCAGTAGTGTATGCTGAAAAAGGCGTGCAAAATAAATGCGATCGTTAGGATCATAACGATCGACAGTATGACCAGCGCTTGTGTCGGCGCACCATAAATGGCTGGGAGCATCCATGAAGCCACAGAGGTCAAAAGCACAAAGCTTAAAAGTCCATGGCTGATCTTTGATTTATAGATGATCATTGTGATAAGTTCATTTCAATGAAACCCTTTTCAATAGTGCTGTTAGGTATGGTTCAATGTGATTTCAACTTAGTTCTTTCTCAACTCATGCTTCACCCAATCCACTTCCATTTCCCAATTTTGGGTCATGGGTGAATTATTGATCTTGGCGAAATTCAAGATGGCAAAAAGTGGCTCTGGGAAGTTCTTTCCTTGGCCTTCAGCACGATAAACTTCTTGCTCATCCAATCTAAAAACGAGATCATCTCCTTCCCATTCCACAGAGTAGTCATGAAATTCATCGAGTTTAGCTTCTTGTACCAACATCAATTGCTGCCAGTCTCCACTTTGACATTCGCCAAGGCTTTTGATGGCTCTTGCGGCATAGTGATCAGGTCCGCCATCGCTATGGTGTTCGAAAATGTCAATTTCTCCAGATCCAACTAGGGGCCAACAAACGTTTTCGTCTTCATCTTCAACAGGAGGCTCATTATTTCTCGCACCGAGTAGCCACCAAGCAGGAAACATTCCCGATTGTCCGCTATTCGCCACCCGAAGCCTGGCGCTCCATTTACCTTTGATGAATTCCTTTCGATTTTTAGAAATGATCCTGCCCGCGACGTAGGGAGTGGCTGGGTGTTGTTCACCTGTTTTGACATCACGGTTGTTGCAGGGTTTCGCTTCACCTAGGTCGATGACGCGCAACTTCAGTGTTCCATCACTTACTTCACGTGTATTGTATTCACCGTTAGGGACATAGCAATGGTTCTCATTGTTCACCCAGATCATTTGATCCTGCCAATTTTCTTCGTTGAAGGAATTGAAATCATCGAAGAAATCGACTTCCCAGGGGCTTGTAGCAGTTTCTGCGGCTGATTTTTCTTGTTTATTGCTGGTTGAACAGGCTGTAATCGCTATGAAAAAGACTAAAACAGTGATGTGTTTGATTTTAAGCATGGGTCGATTTTGAATGATTTTCGATTTGAATATAAGAAAATTGAATTGTTCCATTGAGTCCATTTAGGTTCGAGACAAATGAAGAGTATCATCTCCTCATAGGAGATTTTTCGGTCGTGTCTCCCTCTGAATGACGGCTAGGATTGAGAATGATGAAATAAAATAGACAACGCCACTCAGAGCCTAGCGAAGAGTCTCCTGAGTGAAAAAGGAGATTCTTCAGTCGTCCTTCGTCCTTCCTCTGAATGACGGATAGGATTGAGAATGATGAAATAAATTAGACAACGTCACTCAGAGCGTAGCGAAGAGTCTCCTCAATAAGTTAACTCCAACTTCGCAACCAATGGCCGATGATCGGAAACCATAGGCTCTTCCAGCAGGTCGATCATTAATACCTTTAGCTGAGAATCTTTCGTGCTTCGGTAGATCACATGATCGATCTCCACCTTGTTTTCTCCCTGAAAACTCAAACGATCTGCCCCTTTGTCGGCAAATTGAAACCCTGCGGTATAAAATAACTGCATGGTAGGAGAATCGGGTGTGCAATTAAAATCTCCTGTGATGATCGTGGGTATTTCAAACTGTGCCAGATAGGTGATGAGAGCTTTGGCTTGTGCACTCCGCCTCTTTTCACCTTCATCACCTGATATCCAATCGAAGTGTACGTTGGCGAAAAGGAGTGTGACGCCCTCCACCAATTCAATTTCCTGAACAATAGCCGATCGCGGCTCATAAAGGCCATCAGGCAGGGGGAGAAGTTGGGTTGAACGAATGGTTTTGCCAGAGAGTGTGGCCATGCCATAAGCACCCCCTTGAAAATCCATAAAGGGTGCGAAAGTGCCTGTCATGTTGAGCGCCTTAGCAAAGAAGGCGGTTTGATCTATGCTGTCTGAGCGCTGTGCCAAATGGTCGATCTCCTGCAGGGCCACAAAGTCTGGTGCTTGTCTTTGGATCACGGCCAAGGCACGGGATAAGTCCAAGGAATCGTCATTTCCCACCCCATGCTTGATGTTGTATGACATTAGCCTTACTTCAACTCTTTTTTGAGTTTGGCAGGAGTTGAAACTGAGGACAATAATGATTAAGAAGGAGAATAGGAGACTTGATTTCTTCACGCTAATGAAGGTATGAAATCCTCTATTTTCTCCCAAGGGTCAGATGAATTGACCAGTTGGGGAAACTGAAAGCCTGCTACACACTTGAATTGTTTTCAACGCTTTTCACCTTCAAGGAATCAATCCATTTGATTATTTTTCGAAATGAAGAAGAGATGCTACCTCTACCTGGCCATCGTACTAACTCTTGCTGCTTGTTCACCTAGTGTTCAAGCTCCAGATCCTATTGGACCGTTGCCCACAAAGGCCCAGTTGGCATGGCAAGAGATGGAGTACTATGCTTTTGTCCATTTCAACATGAACACGTTTACCGATATGGAATGGGGCTACGGTGACGAACCAGCTACTACGTTTGATCCATCGGCCTTGGACACCCGACAATGGGCTCGTGTCGCAAAGGAAGCGGGCATGAAGGGCATCATCCTTACAGCAAAGCACCACGACGGTTTTTGTTTGTGGCCTTCGAACTTTACCGAGCATTCTGTAAAAAATAGTCCATGGAAGAATGGACAAGGTGATGTACTGGCTGATCTTAGGGCTGCGTGTGATGAATTTGGACTTAAAATGGGGGTTTATTTATCACCCTGGGATCGAAATCATCCACAGTATGGACAACCCGAATATGTGACCTATTATCGAAATCAGGCCATCGAGTTGCTCACCAATTATGGAGAGATCTTTGAGTTTTGGGTAGATGGAGCCAATGGTGGCGATGGCTATTATGGAGGAGCAAATGAGACGCGAAATGTAGACAGAACGACTTATTATGATTGGGACAGTACATTCAATTTGGTGAAGTCACTTCAAGAGGACATTATTATTTTTTCTGATGGTGGACCCGGAACACGCTGGGTAGGAAATGAAAATGGTTTTGCAGGAGAAACAAACTGGTCAACTTTCCGCGCAGAACAATTTGCTCCAGGTGTTGGGCCCTACCAAGAGTCACCGTTTGGTCATGAGGATGGAGAATATTGGGTACCTGCAGAGGCTGATGTGTCTATCCGTCCGGGATGGTACTATCACGAAAGTCAAGACAACGAGGTCAAGTCCTTAAGCCAGCTTTTGGCTATTTACTACAAGTCAAACGGTAGAAACGCAAACCTGCTCCTCAATTTGCCTGTCGATCGGAGAGGGTTAGTCCACGAAAATGACGTGGCGGCCTTAATGGAGCTTAGAGAAACATTGGACCACACATTTGCTAACAACCTGGCAACTCGGGCTCAGGTAACTGCATCGGATGAGAGAGGGGCTGGTTTTGAAGCGAGGAATGTTACAGATGCCTCAGGGGATACGTATTGGTCTACACTCGATGGAGTTCATTCCGGAATGCTGACACTGGAATTTGATGAACCCATCACGTTCAATCGACTCAGGTTACAAGAATTCATTGCCCTAGGACAGCGAGTGAAGGCTTTTGAAGTGTGGGTAAAGAAAGGAGAAGAGTACATGAACGTAGCCACGGAAACGACGATTGGCTATCAACGCATTCTTCGGTTCAATGAATTAACAACCACTTCGATTCAACTAAAATTTATCGATGCAAAAGGTCCGCTGACCATTTCTAACCTGGGGATTTACCTGGCCACAAAAGAACCAGCATTCTCCGAATGAAGGGTTTAAGGAGGAGTGTTAGAAACATTCACAAGTGAATTTCACCAAATAAATAGTTCTACAGGCTCCGAACACATAGAATAATACTGCAGCTTATAATACTTACATTACTCAATTATTATGTCCATTAAACGACTTCTCACTTTTGTTTTTATACTCTGTGCCTCGACCACGGTTGCTCAGCAGTTACCTTATCAAAACCCATCACTGAGTACTGAAGAACGCGTTAAAGATCTTTTGTCTCGGATGACGCTGGAGGAAAAAGTTCGGCAAATGGATATGTATAACGGAGCAGAAATGAAGACGAATGAAATGCTTAACCTCGTTGCAGTAGAAGAAAGGTTCAGCGATGGATTAGGCGTGGGATCTATCCACGATCTGTATCCCAAAGATGCTAAGACGATCAATTCTTTGCAGGAGTATGTGATCGAACACAATCGATGGGGCATTCCTGCGATCATCTTTTGTGAGTTTCTGCATGGGTATACAGGTGCTGGCAGCACGGCCTTTCCGATGAACATAGGTTTAGGTGCAACTTGGGATCCTGAACTGATGAAACGGGTCGGGCAGGTGATTGGCAAAGAAGGTAGGGCCCATGGTATTCACTTCGGTTTAGGTCCTAATTTGGACCTAGGCAGAGAGCCACGATGGGGAAGAATTGCCGAGACTTTTGGCGAGGACACACATTTAGCCAGTACATTGGGAACAGCATTGATCCAAGGAATCCAAGGCGATGACCTAAGGTCCAAGACATCCATGATCGCCGAGCCCAAGCATTTTGCTGCTCACGGATCTCCTGAATCGGGAGGAAATGCCGGCCCTGTATTACTCGGTGAACGTTCCGTTCGTTCTGACTATCTCCCTGTTTTTCGCAAGGCCTTTCAAGAAGGAGGAGCCTTAGGAACTATGGCGGCCTATTCTGAGATCGATGGAGTGCCGATGGCATCAAATGAGCATCTTTTAACAGAGATACTCAGGAATGAATGGGGTTATCAAGGTATTGTAGTTTCTGATCTAGGCGCCATTCGTTTTTTAAGAACCAGTCACCGTACTACCTCTACCAACAGAGAGTCCATCAGAGTAGCAGCAGAAGCAGGTGTCGATATGCAGTTTTATGATTTCTCCAATGAAGAGTACCAGACCACGCTTATCGATCTGGTGAATTCCGGGGAGATGGATGAGTCCGTGGTGGACCGAGCGGCTAGTGGAGTTTTACGCCTCAAATTCAAACTTGGATTGTTTGAAGACCCTTTTACTTCTCAAGAATTGATAGATGAGCATCACCACTCCGTTGAAAACCAGGAAGTAGCATTAGAAGCAGCACTTAAATCGATGGTGCTTTTAAAGAATGTGAACAATGCACTTCCATTGAGCAAAGACCTCAAAAAGATCGCAGTCATCGGTCCGATGGCCAATAAAGGTGAGTTAGGTGGTTATTCACTAAGAGATGGGTCCGAAGGAATGAGTGTTTTTGAAGGTGTCAAAGAGCTCCTAGGTGAAACAGCTGAAGTCCTATATGAAGAAGGGGTTCCATTGATTTACAAAGGCCAAGTCATTCCATTTATAAATTTAAAAACACCTGATCGGTCAAGTGCAGGCCTAAAAGCTAGTTTTTATAATAATCGTAATTTGGAAGGTGATCCTGTGTTGACCCGGATCGATAGGCAAGTAGGATTTACATGGGAAGCCTCTCCTGGACAAGGGGTTAATCCCGATCAATTTTCTATCCGATGGGAAGGTTGGTTAATACCGGATGTAGACTTTGAGGGCTGGATCGGAGTGAGTTCAGACGATGGCGTCCGTTTAGCAATAGACGGCCAAATGGTCATCGACAACTGGCGCAAAGGAGCTACCAATATCGAGACAGCCCCCATGTTGTTCAAAGCGGGACAAGAATATAAAGTGGTGCTCGATATGTGGGAAGGAGGTTATGGCGCTAAAGCATTCTTGCTTTGGAATAAGGAGAAGCCTGACTACACCAAAGCGGTAAAGCTGGCCGCGGAGTCAGAAGTAGCCATCGTAGTAGTTGGGGAGTCCAAAGAATTGGTGGAAGAGAACAAAGATGTGACCAGCCTGAATCTCTACGGGCTTCAGCAAGATTTGGTCGATGAGATCTTAACGACAGGTACTCCTGTGGTCGCAGTGCTCTACAATGGTCGTCCACTGAGCATCAATGGATTAGATCAGAAAGTACCTGCGATCTTGGATGCATGGTTTCCTGGCGAAAAAGGAGGATTGGCAGTGGCTCAAACGCTCTTTGGCGATTTTAACCCAGGGGGGAAGCTACCGGTCACTTTTCCAAGAAACGTGGGTCAGCTGCCGATTAACTATTCGTCCAAACCTACACGCAATCATCGTTATGTTGATGAAAAGATTACTCCCCTGTATCCTTTTGGCCATGGCTTAAGTTACACCACATTTGCGTACAGTAATTTGAGTGTTCAAACAAAAGGCAATGGCTATTTAGAGATTCAAATCGAGCTAACCAATACAGGAAAAGTAGCAGGAGAGGAGGTCGTTCAGGTTTATTTATCCGATGTCATCAGTTCTGTGACGACTCCTGTAAAACTGTTAAAGCGCTTTAAGCGTTTAGCGCTCAAGCCCAATGAAACACAGAAAATTACTTTTTTCCTCGAACCCGAAGATTTGGCCCTCTGGGACAGATCTATGGAAATGGTTGTGGAGCCCGGAACTTTTAGAATACAAGTGGGAGGTAACTCTATTGAAGGATTAAAAGTAGATTTTGATGTTTTAGAGGAGATTAGACTAAGAAAATGAGGACTATGAATAAGCACAAGCACCTGATAAATAGAGTGAAAAAGGTGCTTGTGTTTATCGTTTCCTTAAAATTTTAGTTTCTAAAATCATTAATTCCAGAGGCTGCCTCAGGATGATGACCAGATTTTTTTATAAGAACCTGCCAATAGCAATCGCCAATGCAAATGTCATAATGACAAGATTAGTTGTAATTGCTTTAGGGCCGTCCTTTCTCTTCATGTGAAGCACCATGGCTCCAATCATGATACTTGTAGCGCTTGCAGCGGATAAGGGTGTAAGCCAGTTAGGTAATGCCTGAACGAGTAGGGGTACAATTAATCCTATGGCAATTAAGAATTCAAGTGCTCCAATCAGCTTAATGTTGCTGCTAGAAACGTCATCCACCCAGTCCATACTTCCTTTGCCTTTCACTTTTAAATCTTCTTTCGAGTTTGATAATTTCATTAGTCCTGGCATTAACATCATTAAAGCCAACAGACCTTGTAAAATCCATAATGTAGTATTCATCTTTCTTGTTTTTTAAGGCAAAGATGGAGCGGTACAATTTGCATTGCATTGATGTATGTTAATAAAACGAATCAAAGTGCTTTTACTTTTTAAGATGATGGGCCTTTGCTCTGCTGAGAGCTTCGGGAGTTACGCCAAGGTAGGAGGCTATCATTCGCTGTGGAACACGTTGGCTAACATTAGGATACGTTTCAATAAAGTGTCGGTATCGGTCTATAGCAGAGTAACTCATTAACATTGTCACACGCTTCTGGAGTACAAAAAGACGTCTTAGTAGAGGTTCAATGTCTATATTTTCTTTGCCTTTTTCTTTGGTGGTTACCTCAATAACTGAATCCTCTAGTGCATCAATGTATAGTTCACAAGGAATAGTTTCATAAGAAGCATCTGCAACGATCCATCCCTCTGGTGCAAACATAAAAATGTGTTCTTTTCCTTTTTCATCGATCGTATAGCTCCTCAAAAGGCCCGATTTAACAATAAATGCCTGTGTGCTAAAGTCACCTTTCCTTTGTAAAATTTGTCCTTTATTAATCTTAAGTTCCTTCAAATTCAATTATTTCTTGTTGAGTTCAATGCAATGGTGTGGCCTGTGAAGTCCTAAGTGTTCAGGATTGAAATGGTTTAAGTTTACCCAGAACAAATACCGTGGATTGAAGATATCAAATTATTTGTGAGGTTGTATTGACATACGGAGGTAGAGCACCAAGCCAATGAATCACTAATCATTTACTGAAACCAAAAGATGTGGCCTTGAACCCTGTACTAGAAAGGACGATGCAACCTAGCCAAGTACGTAGTCGACTGGGCAAGTCAGTAGAAGATTAAAGAGAAGGTTTTGATGTGTAGAAAGAGTAGTTGAGGAAGATAACGCGCATATATGGCACATGCATCTGACCTTTTCAATATTACAAATGGTTTAAGTTTTGTTCATTTCTTTCAGATTGTTAAGAAAAGACATGCACTATATCGCTTGCTAACGACTACGGGCCTTTTTAAATGAAAATCATAGCTAAAGTCAGTATAGTGCCCGCCAATGCGAAGTAAACTCCTTTTTTGAATACGGACATTCTGGGTGAGTACATCCAAAATGCAGAAACAACAAAGAATAAAAGGGATAAGCCAAAGAAGATATTTAGAAAATATAAAGGACTATTGGTGGTTGCTTTGTGCAGCCTTTCCATTTTTTCCAAGAGAAATGGGAGCTCCATTTTTTTTACTATGGCTAAACCTGTTTTCTGATTGTAAGATCCGTCCTTAAAGAAAAGAACATCACCCTGTTTATCGCTTATAACAATGACCATCCTCAGTTTCGGGCTTAGCTCACCACCAGTCAGGTTTGGCTCGAGTTGAGTTTCAACTACCTGTTCCGATTTAAGAAAACTAGTTTCTCTAAAAATCATAACGATACCGCTCAAAGCGTAGACAACCATGATTCCCGCTAGGAAGAACCCTAAATAGCGATGGATAACACGCATTGAGTTTCTTATTTATTTGATATTTTTCATTTAATAAGTGTTTTTTAATGCGATAAGCTAAAAATCCCAGCCTATAAAAAAACCGTAATTTTCTGTGAAGTTTTTATCCGGACCGTATTGATCCAAATTAGCGCCAAGACCATAATTGAAGTTTCGCTTTTTCAAGCCGATTCTTAAATACATAAAACTCCTATTATGTCGGCTTTCACCCAAACTCTCGTTCAATAGTGCCTGAAATCTCGTATAAAGCGATATCTTTTTATTGATAGGTGGCTTAAACTCATAAGATCCAAAAAAGCTCAGGTCATGTTTTCCATCAATCGAATATGACACGATAGATACCGCCAAAAATTTACGTGAAGCATAAACATGCTTAGGGCCAATAACTGGGGTGAGACCAACTGCTGCGTTAACATTTACTCCTCCCATAAAACCAAATCCTTTCCCCAAATCATAAGTGATTTGATTGATAAGGGCGAGGTCATTTTCATAACTATTCTGGTTGTAACCGGAAGTATAGGTGGTTAAACTGAAGAAGGAAAATTTACTATTTGGACTAAAATTTCGATTGAGAACCAGCTGTGAAAACACCGCCTCATTACCAAATAGTAATTCAGCCGGAATGGGAGGTTGCTTATCCTGTGCATAGCTCTTCAGGCCGCTTAATAAAAAGGCGATCAAAACAATTATCAGCCTCTTGTGCTCAAAACTACTATTCCTCATTGTCGTATTTTTCTGATTACAAAGGACGGGAATAGGATAGATGAAAGTATTGCTCTATAGCAACGTTTTCAACAAGTGATTATAGTTCAGATTTCAATCTGCTTAGCGTGTATTGTGTGACGCCTAGATAGGAAGCAATGACTTTACTCGATAGTTTACTTAATATTTTGGGATGATGGGCCATCAGCCATTTAAGTCTCTCAAGCGCAGAATAGCCTTGAAATCCATAGATCCGTTGTTGTGACATGATGTAGGCCTGTTCCAGCATGTTTCTGTAAATAGAGCTGATCTCTGGCATAGTATTCACGAGAGTATAGAAATCTTGTCTTTTGATCTTCAAAACTTCAGTACTAAGAGCAGTCTGCATAAACTCCTCAGAAGGCTGCTGATTAATGAAACTGGTTAGAGCCGTTCCGAATTTATTTTCAAAAGCGAAATATCGGGTCATTTCATTTCCTTCAGGATTCGTTGTATAAAACCGAATGCACCCTGAATTGACGAAATACATAGAGGTACAGGTTTCTCCTGCGCGAAGAAGAAATTCATTTTTCTTTAATGTTTCTGGTTCAAAATGTGTTTTTATACGATCAAATTGATCAGGGCTTATACCCGGGCCATCTGTTAAGTAGCTATGTAGTTGTTCAAACACTTAGATGTGATTTAAAGAATTACGATTGCCATCACATCGATATTTTGACGTATTCTTCATCAGGAATTATTCAATATGCACACAGTTAAGAATAGTCCTTTACCTATATTTTTTAGTTCTAGCATCTTCTATTTCACCGCTCCAATTGAGGCCAAAAGCAAAATCATATGTATGGTCTTCGGAATCTTTATAGGCTGTCATATCTCTAGGTACATCTTCAAACTGGGCCTCTACGGTTAACATATTGGAAGGCATCTGAAAAGGTAATAATCCGGAAGGTTCTGTCTTGCCAGAAATGATTTCCATTAAAGCTTGGTCTTGAACACCCATATGAATCAAGATAGAAGATGCACTAGGTTCAATTTCAGAGAAGATCATCGGTTTGGATACCTTTATTACCACAATCACAGGTTTATCACCCATTTTACTTTTGGTTGTAGTGACCAGATCCATGTCTGAACTGTTAACAGTTTTAACGGATTTGTCTTTGTAGGTTCTATTCGTGAAATCTTCTAACGGACTACCTCCTGCAAGACTGACTTCCCGAGCGGTTGAAGCAGTATATGGACCGTACTGCAAACTAATAGGAACGTAGCCATTACCGCCTTTTGCTAAATCAGCCGCATCGTAACCTACACCACCATTTGGGCTTTGGATACCTACCAATGCAAAGTCAGCATCATTCGGATCATCTACGACATCGTAATACTGAGCAATCACCGCCATATTAAAGGGCGATTCAGTTTTTGCAGGCGTTACATTACCAAACCAATTAATGGTTGAGGTCACATAGCGCTGTGGAATATAGACTTTTCGTTTTTCTTTTATAGGTAGTGTGCTTGATTGATTTTTAAGCATCACTATCGAACGTAGTTGTGCCTCAAATCCAGCCTTCATGAATTCTGGGTTTCCTACTATTGCCTGGGTTTCTTCAATAGGTAAATAGGGGTTTTCGAAAAGACCTACTCTAAAGATATTCTTTAACAGGCGAATCGCAGAAGTTTCAAATCGCTTGCGCATGTATTCCTCTCCGTGTTCTGCAACTCCCAATTCGTAAGCAGCTAGTACGGGCTTCATGTCATTGTTTCCTCCGAATTGGTCCATGCCAGCTTCAATCGCCTTGTAATGACGTTCAGCAACAGAGAGATCTTCTACACCCCAGGGTTTTCCTTGAAATTGATCAACGGAAGCAACATCACCGGTTATACCCCAATCTGTACACAATACGCCGTCATAGCCATATTTTTCTCGTAAAAGATCAGTGATCAAGTATTTATTATAGCCATTGGCAACCGCTTCACCTTCGCCAACCGAAATGGTGTAATAGGGCATCACGGCAGATGCCATTTTCGTAGCACCATCCAGATTAAAAGCTCCTTCAGTGAAGGGTTTTAGGTGATCTCCAAGGTTTTTGCCTGGATAAACAGCATATGCACCATACCCAAAATGCCCATCACGGCCACCTTCTCCAGGTCCTCCACCAGGCCAATGTTTTACCATGGTGTTGACGCTTTCAAAACCCCAATCTCCCCCTTGAGAAGATTGAAACCCATCGACATAGGCTTTGGCTAAGTCTGCTGCTAAATCAGGATCTTCACCCATTGTGCCATCAAACCGGCTCCATCTTGGTTCGGTGGCTAAGTCAATTTGTGGTGATAAGGCAGTAGCAATTCCCAGGGCACGATACTCTTTCGAGGCAATGTCTCCAAATTGTTTCATCAGTTCAGGGTCGAAAGATGCGGCAATCCCTAATGTGCCTGGCCACATAGAAATGTCACCACCTGCTCCTTCATTGAATTCTGCATAAGTGTCGCTTCCATGTCTTGGGTCAGAACTTGTATTTACGGGTATGCCCAGCCCCATGCCTTCTACAAAAGCTTGCGCATTATTATTCCATTGAGCAGAAATAGCAGCACTTTCAACACTGGTAATTAACACATGTCTTAGGTTATCTTCTGTTAGAAACTTCTTTTGGGCATCAGAAAGGTCGCTTGGTAATGCACCACTTTCTTCATAGGATTTACCTCCGTAGTTAGATCCTCGTCTGCCTCTGGCGGGAATTGATTGATGCCCACTGTAAAGCATCAAACCTGCAATTTGCACTACAGACATTTTGGAGGCTAAGTCTGCCGCTCTTTGCTCAACAGGTAAACGCCA
This sequence comes from Roseivirga sp. YIW32, assembly GCF_057219245.1. Taxonomy (NCBI): domain Bacteria; kingdom Pseudomonadati; phylum Bacteroidota; class Cytophagia; order Cytophagales; family Roseivirgaceae; genus Roseivirga; species Roseivirga sp. YIW32. Next base: position 931,983 of record NZ_JBXVVG010000001.1, read on the forward strand.
ATCTTCATAATCATCCAACTTACCATTTTGATTGAGGTCTTTAAAGGCATATCGGTCTACAGTCAATAGGCCCACGCCAGAATTAGGACTAAAACCTAAGGTACTTCCGTTTTCATTCATAACGCTAATGAACCCGCCTTTCGACTCTGTGGTGAATCTTTCGCCACAATTGGTAAGTAAAAGGAAAGGGGTAAGGGAAAAGAGGAGTTGGATTAGATTCTTGGTCTTCATAGTTACTTAATTTACACGGGAGGCTTTAATTTGTCATTATGACAAATTAAAGATATGTATTATTTTGTTACTTTGAAATATTGGAAGATCGAAGCATCTGTTTTGAGTAAATTTTTAAGAGAGTTAGTAGAAAAGTGTGTCCCGGGTGTATCCCTTGATTGTGTGGTGTTTGGCTACCAGAATAGCGCACTTAAGGTCCTTTTGCTTAAGTATAAGGAGCACAATGCATGGGCCTTACCTGGTGGGTTTTTACCACAAGAACAGGAAATGGAAGAGGTGATAGGTCTGGTGCTGAAGGAAAGAACGGGACTCGATGGGGTTTATTTGGAACAGTTTAAAACCTATAGTTCCATCAATAGAGGGTGGAATTGTAATGAAATCAGTCAAGAGGGGATTAACAAACTTAGATCAACGTGGAATACTTCAGATCGGACTGTCCTTGAGCATTGGTTCAGTCAGCGGTTTATTTCTACCGCCTATTTTGCGCTCATCAATTGTAATAAAGCCGAACCGACTCCGGATGCTGTCAGTGAAGAGTGCGCTTGGATTCCAGTAAATGAACTGCCCAACCTTGTTTTGGATCATAAGGAGATGATTTCGGAAGCGCTGAGTCAGTTAAAAAGACAAATCAATTTTTTACCGATCGGCAAAGAACTTTTGGATCAAAAATTTACTATGCTGGATTTGCAACGACTCTACGAATCAATTCTTGACCAGAAACTTGATAGGGGAAATTTTCAGCGAAAAATGATGAAGTTAGGTATTTTGAAGAGACATGAGAAATTGATGACCGGAGCGCAGAATAAGGCTCCCTATTTGTATAGCATAGACCATAAAGTATATGATCAACTCATACAAACAGGAATCAGTTTTGTGTAAGAGACTTGTTGCTAACGTTAGCCATCGTGCATTTTTGTGCACGATATATTTCCAATAATTTGACTTTTATGCACGATAGCCGTCCCAATTGGAGCGCTTATGTGTATTTTCTCTTATTTCCTGATCGACTGATCATTGCCCACCTGTCTTCTCAATATCAATGCGTCTGTCTTGTTTCTGTAAGGCTTTATTGAATTCTTGGATGTCCTTATTGATCAATTCGTCAAACTGCTCAATGGCTACCTGTAGGCGCTCATCCAACACCTCATAAACCTCACCCTGTTGATCGGTCGGACGGAAATCAATTCCACTCGAGTTGATGTCTGAAGCCAAGGCGCTCAAACGACCATAGAGCTTGATTGGAGAGCGGAAGGCATCTTCTCGGGCGCCCGTCAAGTGGATGTCATAGAGTTTGCCGGCCACTTCTTCAGCGGCAGCTTTTAGTTGTACCGCTTCTCGAATGGTGCGTTTGTTTCCACCTTCTGCGATGATGGCTTCCAGTTCTTTTCGTAAGATTTCGACAGCATTGATGTTGCTGACCGCCACATTCATGGCATCGCGCAATTGCAAGGAGAACTCAACTTGTGCTTGGATATCATCGATCGTTCCCTCCGCATGAGGATCTTTCAATACGGTAAAAGTGGCACTGGTACGGCCAGTTTCCTTACCTTCTTTGTCGGTCAAGATCAAGGTGGCTTCATATTGACCCGGAACTACACGCGGACCGCTTTGACCTGCCATTAGATCAAGATCCCATTGAACCAGTGGTCGCCAGCCCTCGCCATTGAGCTGCACCCAAGGTCGACCCGGAGGCTGTACGCGCAGCTGCGGACGGAAAGTGGGTTCGTAGCGCAAATCCCATTGTGCACGGTTGGCTCCAGCATTCGCTCGGGCATTCACTGTACGCACCAAGTCACCATTGGCATCACGTATTTCAATTTGAGCTGTTCCTTCATGTTTTTCAGGCAAGAAATAATTCAAACTAGCGCCATAGCGTGGGTTACTACCCGAATTAAAGCTTTGTCCGTCCGTTTTGATATTCTCTCGGTTATTGAAACGCCAGGCATCGCGCACATCGAAAAAAGCCAACTCGCTCTTTTGGTCTAAGCCACGAACAGCCGACAAGTCATCTAAGATGTAATAGCCACGCCCATAAGTGCCGACCACGAGGTCGTCAAATCGTTCTTGAATTTCGAGCCAATAAACAGGGGCAGGAGGTAAGTTCAATTTCAATCGACTCCATGAGCTGCCATCATCATGGGAGATGAAAATGCCATTATCGACACCCACATACAGCATGCCTTCTCTTTTGGGGTCTTCCTTGACCACATGCACAAAAGAGGATTCATTTTTTGGAATACCATCCGAGATCTTTGTCCAGCTTTGCCCATAGTCTGTGGTTTTGAAAATATAAGGATCAAAATCACCCATTTGATGCAGATCGACCGTGATGTAAGCTGTGGCCTTATCGTAACGAGAGGGTTCGATATTGGCAATGGTTCCCCATTCCGGTAAGCTGGGGATATTGGCAGTAAGATTGACCCAGCTTTCGCCACCATCTTTCGTTAGTTGCACCTGCCCATCATTGGTGCCCACCCAGATGACTCTGGCTTCAAACTTCGATTCTTCAATAGCAAAGAGGGTAGAACCATCAAAGGTCATGAGGTTGTCGATGGCTACACCACCGGAATTTTGCTGATGGCTTTTCAGGTTTAGGGTTAGATCAGGAGAGATCACCTGCCAGCTTTGGCCACCGTCATCGGTTTTATGGACAAATTGGCTACCCACATAGACTCTACCACTCGTATGAGGAGAATGGCTTAAAGGGAAGTTCCAATGCCATCTGTATTTCATGTCAGCCGGAGCCCAACCGTAACCCGCTTCCGGCCAAACTCGAACATCGCGAGAATAGCCTGTACGCAGGTCGTGACGATCTAAACCACCGTCGTAGCAGCCTGACCAGATGATGTTGTTGTCGACAGGGTCTGGCTTAGCAAAGCCTGATTCACATCCACCTACGCCTTTCCACATGCCAAGCGGAATGTAACCGGCCAGGGAGTTGCTTGGTCCCATGTAAGACCAGCCGTCTTGTCGGTTACCAAAGACATTGTAAGGGATTTGATCATCCACAGCGACATGATACATCTGTGCGATGGGAAGCACCACGCGCTGGAAAGATTTGCCATGATTGTAGGTAATGCTCACCCCACCATCATGGGCAACCATGTAATGATCGGGATTCTTTGGGTTGATCCAAATGTCGTGGTTATCTCCACCACCTCTAGGTGGACGTCTGTTTCTAGTTTTGCCACCGTCTAAGGAATGGGTGAAGCGAACGGTCATCGAGTAGATCTCGTTAGGATCGCCTGTGTTCACTCTCAATCTAGTGTAATAGGGTGCCCGTTCGTTCCAATCATGGTCTTGGCTCATGAGCGTCCAGCTCATGCCTTTGTCTTCCGAACGCCATACTTCAGGACTTTCCGCCTCAAAAAGAGCGTAGACGATATTCGGATCGCTATGGGAAACATCGACAGAGGTTTTCCCAACCGGACGGTCAGCACCAAAAGGTAAACCATATTTATTCAGCGGCTCCCAGCTATCACCTCCATCTGTCGATTTATAGATACCACTGCCGGCACCACCAGAGTTTAGGCCCCAGGTGTTGATGTCTATCGACCACATGGCCGCATAGATGATGTCAGGGTTTTGCGGGTCGATGGCCATATCAGAAACACCAGTACCTTCGTCGACAAACAAGACTTGTTCCCAGGTATTACCACCGTCTTGGGTGCGATATACGCCTCGCTCTTGCTGTGGGCCATAGGTGTGACCCAAGGCACCGGCAAATACCGTTTTTGGGTCAGTCGGGTGGACGATCACTCGTCCAATACGGCCTGTTTTTTCTAGGCCTTTATGTTCCCAGGTTTTACCTGCATCAGGTGAAAAATAGATGCCATTGCCCATGGCGTGAGCCGGACGAATGACGAAAGTTTCACCTGTACCTACCCAAACATGCTGTGGATCAGAAGGTGCCAAGTCGATCGCTGCGACAGAAGAAACGTCCTGTTGATCAAATATCGGGCGCCAGTTGATGCCCATGTCTTCGGTTTTCCAAAGCCCACCTGAAGCAGCACCGATGTAGGCGACACTTGGATTATCCGGTTCAGCGATTACGGCTATGGCACGGTTGCCTTCAGGACCGATAAAGCGGAAGTTGTGTCCGTTGAGTTGCTCATCTAAGCTTTGCTGTGCAAAACAGATGGAAGTGGATAAGAGGAGAACCAGGCTTGAAATGATGCTTTTCATTGGGAACAGATAAAGGTTGAAAACTGAATTTAAGGAAATATTCAATGCTCATCACACCATTTCCACAAAAGGAGATTATGACGTTAAGCGCTTAAGCGGTAAATTCATTCCACATGAAATACTTTTTGATTTTTTACTGCCTCGGTACCATGTCATTGGCAGCACAAGAGGGACGCTATACCTTCGTCTTCCTCAATACCAATCCTGATAGGGAAGAGCTGCCTAAAGAGCAAGTTGACAGTCTACAAGCGGGACATATCGCTAATATTGGCCGTTTGATCGAAGAGCGCAAAATGATCGCAGCGGGACCATTCCATACCGGTGGGGGCATCTTCATTTTTGACAAAGACAAAAAAGCCACGGAGGCAGTGCTGAATTCAGATCCTGCCATTGCTGCAGGTCGTTTCAAGATCGAGACGATTCCGTTTTCTATGGACATGGGACAGCTCTGTCCGATATGGGATAAGGATGAAAGCGAAGTCGAAATGACCACCTATTTTATCATGCGGTTCCGAAATAAGTTCGATTCTGAGGGTTCTTATGCCATGAAAACCAACCGATTTACACTCGATAAGTTGAAGGAAGCCGAACGCAAGCTTCCAGAGGTACAGGTCTTAGGCGACCTCAATTTTGATGGCAATCAAGGGCAAGTGGTGATCTTTAAAGGAGATGAGGGAAAAATGGCAGATTATGAACAATTCTTCAAAGCCCATAAAGGAGTACAAAGTGGGATCATGGAGTTCTATTTGAAACAGCTGTATTTCGCTAAGGGGGTGTTCTGTGAGGAGTAATATTGAGTCTAGAGTCTTGAGTTGGCGTAGGGGCGGCCCGATAGTTGTCGTCACTCAGAGCTCCTTCTCCGTAGTACTACAAAGGAGAAGCACAGCGAACTTGCCTGACGATAGGCAGGGAGTACTCTTCTAATAATAAGGAGATCCTTCTCCCGATAGCTATCGGGACGTCATACTTCCTCCTTCTGGATGACGTAACTAAATAAAGAACGTCACTCAGAGCAGAATCCCGATATCATCGGGATGTAGCGTGGAGTCTCCTTATTCAAAGGAAAAGAAAGACCTGCCGGTGGGCTGGTGCTTGCTTCAATTACTAGATCCAAAAGGCGATCCAACTGAACAAGGTGAAATCACATGGAGGGTGGCTCAACGCACTGAGCACTCAACAGCATTTACCTAAATTTAGGCCGTGGCCATTTTGCCCTTCGGCTGTTCCGTGTAACGAGGACTGAGGTCTTGCTTTTTGTTCTTCGCTCTTTTCTTTTTCAGTTTATTCACCCAGATCAGCGTACCCGTAACCGGTAAACTTGTCGCGATCAAGCAGGTAATGAAATAAATGATCTTGGAGAATGTCCCAAATACATAGCCCATGTGTAAGGCTTTAATGGAACTGCCAATGCGCTCATTCAAAGGTTTTTCAGAAAAGATGTTTTGCTCAACTACCTCACCCGTGTATCGATTCAGTTTGATTTGATCACTTCCCGAGGGAGCAAAAAAGCCTACTTTTGATTTGGTTATTGATATAGTGGTGGCTTCATTGGAGGGGATAGAAATTCGGTAATTACCGTCATAAGCTAAGACTTGATCCGCCTTTGCTAAAGTGGCTTCCAAGGCTAGCGCTTCTTGTCCCTCATAGGATTCCTGAGCTTGAAATTCTTCCTGTTGTGCTCTTTTGGATCGATCCACTCCGAGGACGTTATACAGGCCAGATCTGTACCAATCAAAAGACCATTGAAGGCCTGTCAGACTCATGATGAGTAAGAAAATGGCAGAATAAAAGCCGAGTGCGTTGTGCAGATCGTGATTGACGCGTTTCCAGTTACCCGACCATTTGATAGTCAGTCCTTGCTTCCAAGCTTTTACTTTGCGAGGTGTCCAGATGACTAGTCCTGAAAGGGTAAGGAATACAAAAATGATGGTAGCGATACCGACGATAGGTCTGCCGATGCTTCTATCTAAGGCCAGCCATCGGTGCAGGCGCATCATTAAACTGAAGAAACTGGAACTAGAGGTGGATGTATCGCCTAAGACTTCTCCTGTATATGGATTGATGAGGTAATAGGTACCACGTCTTTCACCTTCTTTACGCACATAGACGCGTGCTGCACGTTCAGGGTTTTCATCCAGACTTAGTGTTGTGATTTGCATCTCAGGGAATACCTCTTGCGAAACGATCAGGATCTCATCAGGAGAGAGTCTTTTGCTATTTTCAGGTATATCCACGAAGAATTTATCGCGGGCAATGGTTTCTTCAATTTCAGTTCTGAAGGTGTAAATAGTCCCCGTTAAACAAACAATGAAAAGGATGAGGCCGGCAACAAGACCAAGCCATAAATGAAGTGTATTCACCAATTTTCTTGCCTTTTGCCAGGTTGTTGTGGGTTTTTGCATCACTAAAGTCTGTGGTTCTCTATTCTTATTTAGACTGATTTCAAGTAATGCAAAACTAATGGTGGAAGTATTGGCAGTCAATCACTAGTTCTAGTGAATATGGTGAGAGTTGAGAGAGTTAAGTCTCAAGTCTTGAGACGTGAGTCTTGAGTTAGCATAGGGGTGGCCTTATGGTTATCGTTACTAGGAGTGAAATTAGGTGGAGCTAGGATTCTCCTTTGCTGAAGGGGAGACCTGCCTGCCGGCAGGGAGAACTCTTCTAATAATAGGGGGATCCTTCTCCCGATAGCTATCGGGACGTCATACTTCCTCCTTCTGGATGACGTACCTAAATAAAGAACATCACTCAGAGCTCCTTCTCCATAGAACTTCGAAGGAGAAGAGCAGCGAAGAGTCCCCTTATTTGAAAGCTTATTAAACTGTATTTCATTAAACACACCATATGACTTACGGCGGGACAGTATATATTCTGACGAATAGACATCACACAACTCTTTACGTAGGTGTCACGTCAGACATTCCATCAAGATTCAGACAACATTTGAATAGAGACGACCCAAAGAGCTTTACGGCTCGATATAACCTGAATAAACTGGTTTATGTAGAACATCTAGATCATATTGATTCTGCGATACAAAGAGAGAAATATATCAAAGGAAAGAGCAGAAAATGGAAAATTGCATTGATTGAAGCTAATAACCCTGACTGGAGTGATCTTGGACCGGAAATATTGAAATGGTAAAAGTTTGAGTAAACGATTAGGAGATCCTTCGGTCGTCATACTTCCTCCCTCTGGATGACGAAAAATAAAAAGGTTCGTCACTCAGAGCGCAGCGAAGAGTCTCCCTAAACGATAGGGAGATTCTTCGGTCGTACCTCCCTCTGAATGACGGTTAGTATTAAGGATGACGAAAAGTAAAAAGAATCGTCTCTCAGAATGGAGTCCCGATGATAATCGGGACGGAATGAAGAGTCTCCTAAATTGACAAGGATACATCTTATTGACGGTAGGTAACTGTGCACTAGGCATCATGCACCGGGCACTATTTTCCTATTTCTACTACATTCTTTCCTATGACCTTTCTGTCCATCAAATCTTGGATGGCTTGTGCACCTTCTTCTAGAGAGTAGGACTTGTGTATGTGTTGCTTCAATTGTCCCGTTTTGATCCAGCCAAGGATCTGCTGAAAGTTCTGCATGCTCTCTTGAGGCTCTTTTTGAGCAAATGCGCCCCAGAAAACACCCACAATCGATGCACCTTTGAGCAATGGCAGGTTCATTGGAATGGCCGAAGGCTTACCTGCCGCGAATCCAACCACCAAATAGCGACCTCCCCATGACAAAGAACGAACGGCAGGTTCGGCATAACGATCACCCACCGGATCATAGATCACATCGATACCTTTGGGGTGATGTTCTTTGACAAAAGCACGTAAGTCGGTTGTCTCATAATTGATCAGTTCATCGGCTCCTGATTCCTTGCAAACGGCTAGTTTTTCTTCAGCACTCGCCGCAGCGATCACATGAGCCCCCATCAATTTGCCTATCTGAACAGCCGCTAAACCCACACCCCCTGAAGCACCTAAGACCAATAATTTTTCTCCTTTTTGGAGCTTTCCTCTTTGCTTAAGTGCATGTAAGGAAGTACCGCAGGTGTACATGGTGGTGGCACCTGTGATAAAATCCATTCCTTCAGGCATGGGCAAACATTTGTGTCCATCGGCTGCTGCATACTCCGCAAAGCCACCCCAACCGGTCAAGGCAAAAACTTGAGTTCCGGGCTTAATGTGTTTGACCTCGCTGCCCACCTCAACCGCAATGCCTGAAACCTCACCACCAGGGGCAAAGGGTAACTCGGGTTTGAATTGATACTTATTTTGAATGATGAGCGTATCGGGAAAATTGACTCCACAGGCCTTGATCTGAATCAAAACTTGATTTGGGTCGACCTTAGGATGAGGTAACTCTCCAAAGCTCAAGTTCTCCGGCTTTCCAAATTGTTGACAGATAAGTGCTTTCATGTCCTTAATTAACAATTAACAATTGACAATTAAGCATTAGTAAATATCAATAATCAGTAAGGCGTCCACTATTGGCGTATGATTTACTGCTCAATGAAGTAGGTAACCGTTACCGATTTGCTGAGCTTTTGAGGTGCCAGGTTATAATTGCCAAAATTTAGCGACTTCTCTCTTGGGGCGACCACTACTTCTCCGAGCATTTCGGCATCGCTGAATCCGAAGGGAGTCCTGTTGCTCTGAAAATCGATTGACTTGATCTTTCCTATTTGAAATGCGCCCGAGGCACTCAATAGTTCTGCTTGCATCTTGGCATCAGCAAAAGCAGCTTGTGAGAGGGTTTTTTCTTTTTGTTTTCTCAAAGATGCACTGATCATTGGGTTAGGAGAAAAGTTGAAGCTTCCTTCAACATCATTGAGCACATTAAGGATCGCAATGATGTCATCTGAATCAGCATTCATGATGAAATACATGTTCTGCAGGCTGCTGAAATAGTTTTTGCCATTGCGATAGGTATTATCAACCACATTGGTTCTGAAATTATCCGTTTTGATACTGTCGGCATGGATTCCTGAACGGGTTAATGCGGCCACTACTTTATCGATCAGTTGATTCAATTCTTCAATAGATTCCTCCTGCGTATCCGCATTGACATTAAAATTTAAATTGAACTGCATCAAGTCAGGGATCACTTCAACTTCGGCATTGCCTACCACACGAACGGTGCCCTGGTCTTGGGCTTGTGAAACTGTGTAGGAAAAGAATAGGAGTAACAAGAATAGCTTTTTCATAGTAATTGTGTTTCCTGTTAGTTGTACAACTACAATGCCATTTATGAATTAAGAGTTAAGAATTGACAATGCACAATTAGGTATTGATAAGAGGTGCAGAGATTGCTTCGTTCGTTTCACTCCCTCACAATGGCAAAAACGAAATGGGACGTCAGTGCGAGCTACGAAGCAATCTAGAATTAAACACTCGCGATGTCACGAAGTGACGCGCGAGTAGTCCATTTCTGGCCAGATGAATTTTTCCCGTATTTCCGGTACATTTCCCAGATAGGGATAGTCTTTCCGGTCACGAAGGTTTCTTACAGAATGGAAATCCAGTAATTCGTCAGGATAGGCCCTGCAAATGTTTTTGATCTCCTCCTGAAATAGTTTTTCTTGAACAGGGTCTCCTTTTTGACCAGGAGAAGTGGGGTATGGCCTTAGGTATTGCTCTGCCTGTTCTTCATCTAGGATCACCAGCATGCGGTGTCCATTCCCTCGTTTGATCATGCTCGGATTGTTATGGATCCGGGCCAGCTTCTCATTGGCCTCACAGGTTAAGGTGGCCAGCACATTCTTCACGACTTCCTCACCAGTCTCTTCATCCACAAAGCGTGCCTTACGACAAATGGCAGCGATGAGCATAGGAGAGTCATCCTTTTTAAAAATACGGAAAGGGTAGGTCTTGCCTTTGTAATGATGTGATTCGTAATAGGCATCGATCTGTACCACACAGCGACCATAACGGGCTGCTTTGCCAAAAGCGCGCTTCTCAAACATGGTCTGTGCTTGTGCATTGAGGTTGTTGTTGTACGGACTAGCCGGATCGTAGGCTTCTTTTTTGTTTTTCACCCAGGAAGGAATAAACCCCCATTCAGCTACAGCCGCTTTTTGTGGGGTCAAGCTAGGGTAAACGATCATCGGTGGATGAGCAAAGCCGCTGACATGGTAGAATCCGGGGAGCTCCATCGATTCAATTTCGTTACCCATTACAGGTCGGCCGGTCAAGGTTTCGATCTCTTTGATCAGTTTCTGAATGGCCGATTCGTCCATACCGCTATGGTAGGCGCGCTTCAATTGACTCTGTAATTGGTATTCTTTATCGTAACACATAGCGCTTCGCGAATTTCAATTGTCAAGTAAGAATTAAAAGGTATCCAATCAAGATACAATAATCACCAGTTGATACTGAGCATGAGGCCTTCCAAACTTCCATTATCGGTCTTCCGACTGATTTTCTCCTCACTCCCAAATGCATGTTGCATAGGCTGTCATAGAAAGTTGCTAAAAATACTAGTGAGAGGCAATGTTACAAGAATGATTAAATACTAAAAATAATAGTTTACTATACTAATATATTTAGTATATTTGAATCATGAAGATCAGCAATTCGAACCCAATGTTTTCTTACAGTGCTTTGAGTGAGTATTTGATCATTGCTTTGCCTTATGCCGAGATCGGTGAAGAGGTGAAGCAGATCAAGAAGGATTTCTTTCAAGCATATGGCGCTTATCCAGGCCAGAATTCTTGTGGCCATATCCGTTTGGTTTCTTTTTTTCAGTTTGAAGAGCGAGAAGAGAAGATCCTTGGAGCGGTACAGTCTGTTTTAGATCAAATGACTTCTTTCGAGGTCTTCTTAGATGGTTTTGGCTTCGATGGGAGGAGAAGAGATGTCTATCTTGACGTATTGAATAAAGGGTCATTAAAGGATCTTTACGATTTGCTTCGTTTAGCGCTTTTCGATCAGCTGGTCTCCTTGGCTTTCTTAAACCCGAATTACGATCCGAGGATGGTGATCGGGCAAGACCTTTCCCCACTCCAGTTTTTGCATGCGATCAAAGCCTATGAGCAAAAAGCATATGCTAATCATTTTAGGATATCGCGGCTGCATGTGCTCAAACGAAAGGCACCTTTTAAGGTATGGGAAAGCTTAACGGCATTGCCTTTAGCAAAGACCCAGTCGGAGCTATTGGGCTTCTACGAATAGTAAGTTCGAGGGCTCAGAAGGAGCCTTCATATGTTTAGGTGAACACCCGCACGTCTCCACTACTGCCATGGTGGAGACGGCTTGGGTGTAAAGACACTCCTGGAGAGTGATGTGTGTAGTCAACAACAATAATCGAAAAAGTAAACCATGAGGCGTTTTAGTAATTTGAAGATCTTAGAACAAGGGATGCAGTTGGTCACTGCGGCGCATCAGCTGAACGACCAATACGCACACACAGATATGGCCGGACTGATCAAAGAGATCAACCTGCTGGCCATTGGTATTCCATCATGCATTGCTGCAGTCAGTGAAGACGAGCAAGAGATGTATCGAAAAGGAATTGAAAAGGCATTGGGCTCAGTAGGTGATATCCAAGGTAAATTGGCCCATATTCCTATTAAGGACGATCAGTTACAGGGCTTCGAAAGCTTGGTGATGGAAGGGTCCGCTCTTCTCAAAAAAGCGCTTACTCCCAAGCAGAAAATAAACTTTAAACGACCAGTCAAGCAATCTAGACTAACCATTGCCAGCAAGGGTAGGGCACCAATGCCTTTGCGCGTAAAGCAAGGTTGGCAGGCGGAGTTGTTTTAGCTATAAGCTTTTAGCTACAAGCTCCAAGGAGATGAAGAATTTTAAAAAGTTAAAAGTTTGGGAGAAGGGAATAGAGCTATCTGTCAAAGTATATCAGTTGGTCAAATCGTTACCTGAGTATGAAAAATATGGACTGTCAAATCAAATGACTAGGTGTGCCATATCGATTCCTGCTAATATAGCTGAAGGAAGTAGTCGAGATAGCAGTAAGGAATATAAGAGGTATCTTGAAATTGCCTTAGGTTCATCTTTTGAGTTAGAAACATTTCTTACCATAGTGCTTAAACTCAAAAAGCTCGAAGAAAGTGCTGTAGATGAGTTAATGCAATTGAATACGGAAGTACAAAAAATGCTTTCAGGACTAATCCGTAAACTCAAATCTGAATACTAAATTCCTATAGTTTAAATCTAGTCCCTTACAACTTGTAGCTCGTAGCTTGTGGCTTGTGGCTTGTGGCTATTCATCATGAATACCATCATGCATCTCGACCTCGACACCTTTTTTGTGTCGGTAGAGCGGTTGTTAGACAATCGCTTAGAGGGTAAACCCGTACTGATCGGAGGAACAAGCGACCGTGGTGTGGTCGCCTCCTGCAGTTACGAAGCACGCGCTTATGGCGTACATTCTGCCATGCCCATGAAAAGGGCACGGGAGCTTTGTCCTGATGCCCTGATCATCAGGGGCAATTCGGGCACTTATACCGAATACTCGAACATGGTCACCGAGATCATACAGGAAACCGTTCCCAGTTTTGAAAAGACCTCTATCGATGAGTTCTATGCCGACCTGACCGGTATGGACAAGTTCTTTAGTAGCTATAAAATGGGTACGGAATTGAGGCATCGCATCATCAAAGAAACCGGTTTGCCCATCTCTTTTGGGATGTCGCGTAACAAAACGGTATCGAAAGTAGCGACAGGTGAGGCCAAGCCTAACAATCAGCTGCGGATCGATGACGGCACAGAGAAGCCCTTCTTGGCGCCGTTGTCTGTAGCGAAGATCCCTATGGTAGGGCAGAAGACACAGCAGACCTTGTATAGCCTGGGAGTAAAACGAATCCATACGATACAGGAAATGCCGGTGGAGCTAATGGAGAAGGTCTTGGGAAAGAATGGGGTCAGCATTTGGCATAAGGCCAATGGCATCGATAACTCGCCCATTATTCCATACCATGAACGCAAGTCGATCTCGACAGAGAGAACCTTTGAGCGAGATACCATTGATGTACATAAACTCAAAGGCATTTTATTGGCCATGACCGAGAACCTGGCATTTCAGCTCAGAAGAGGAACGAAACTGACGGCTTGTGTGACGGTCAAGCTGCGCTATTCTGATTTTAATACCTATACACTGCAGTCGAGGATACCTTACACCTCAGCCGATCATGTGCTGATCCCTAAAGTGATGGAACTGTTTCACAAGCTGTACAATAAAAGACTATTGGTCAGGTTGATAGGTGTTCGATTTAGTCATTTGGTAGGAGGGGGCTATCAGATCAACCTCTTTGATGATGCCGAAGAAATGATCAATCTCTACCATGCCATGGATAAGATCAGAGACAAATTTGGGGATAGGCAAATCATGCGGGCTTCAGGAATGGAGGCGAAGACCATCGGTCGATTCAATCCTTTTAACGGAGAGCCTCCACCATTACTGGCAAACAGGCATCAATAAATATTAATAAAATAGCATATATAAATATGTAATTATAAATGTATATAAATAATCATACGTATTACAGTTTCAAATACGGTGTCATCAATACTAAGGATTTACTCAGAGAAGCCCAAACCGCTGGGATAAAGGACCTGGTATTGACAGACATCAATACGACTGCAGCTTGCCTGAATTTCGTTCGCTTGGCAGAACAGTTTACTGTTCGACCGATCCTTGGTATCGACATTAGGAGGGGGGCTGAGCAGCTTTTTGTGGCCATTGCAAAGAGCAATCAAGGGTTTTATGAACTCAATGAATTCATCTCGCCTTACTTGCACAGCAAAGAAGCACTACCTGAGCGTGCTCCTGATTTTCAGGAGGTCTTTGTAGTCTATCCTTTCCAACGTTATACCGGCTTTGAGTTGAAGTCTTATGAGTTTGTCGGAATAAAACCTGAAGATTTGCCTCGTTTGATCTATCCGCCACATCAAATGAACAAAGACAAGTTGGTCGTTTTGGCAACGTGGACCTTCCGCAACAAAATGGAAGACGGTCAACTGCGCTTATTGAAGCGCGATTTTAATGCACATCGCTTACTCAGGGCAATTGACAACAATACCTTGTTGAGCAAACTGCCTAAGTCAGAAGAAGGGAGTGAAGGAGACTTTCTATACCCACCTAAGGAATTGAAGGAACGTTATGCAGCCTATCCTTACCTAGTGGAAAATACGCAGCAGCTCATTGATCAATGCCATATTCATTTTGAATTTGGGACGGATAAACCACATAAGAACCTACAAACCTATACGGGGACAAAACAGGGTGATTATGCCTTATTAGAAAAGCTAGCTTATTCCGGTTTGACTTATCGTTACAGAAAGCCGGGGCAAGACATCATGAAGCGTATTAAATTGGAGCTAGACCTGATCAGGGAAAAAGGCTTTATGTCTTATTTTCTCATCAACTGGGACATTTGTTCGTATGCCCGGAGCCAGAATTATTTCTATGTCGGCAGGGGTAGTGGGGCGAATTCGATCATTGCCTATTTATTGCGCATTACCGATGTAGACCCTATTGAACTTGACCTGTATTTCGAGCGTTTCATCAACCTGTATCGTCAGAACCCTCCTGACTTCGATATTGATTTTTCCTGGACAGACAGGCAAGACGTTACAGATTATATCTTCAAGCGGTTTCCTCACGTCTGTTTGTTGGCTACTTACAGCACCTTTCAATTCAAAGCGGTCACGCGAGAAATAGGAAAGGTGTTGGGCTTGCCTCCTCATGAGATCGATTACATCTCAGAGGTTCCTGTACAACAGCTCGATGAAATGGCCCGACTGGTGATAAAGTATAGTCAGTTAATACATGGTTTTCCTAGTCATTTGAGCATACATGCTGGGGGTATTCTCATTTCTGAAGCTCCAATCCATTGGTATACAGCCACAGATCTGCCCCCAAAGGGCTTTCCAACGACTCACTTCGATATGCTCATCGCAGAGGATGTAGGGCTTTACAAGTTCGACATCCTTGCTCAGCGCGGCTTGGCGAAGATCAAGGACAGCCTAGCCATCATTGAAAAGAACAATCCTAGAGATGTTCGTTTCGATATCCATGATATCCCGGCCTTTAAGCAAGACGAGAAGGTGAAGGTCTTATTGAGAGAAGGGAAAGCCATTGGTTGTTTTTATGTCGAATCGCCCGCTATGCGGATGTTGCTGAGAAAACTTAAAGTAGATGAGTATTTGGGTTTGGTGGCGGCCAGTTCCGTGATCCGTCCCGGAGTGGCACAGTCAGGGATGATGCGGCAATACATTTTACGCTTTCGTGAGCCTGAGCGAAGAAATGATGCACACCCTGTAATGCTGAAGATCATGCCGGAGACCTTTGGGGTGATGGTCTATCAGGAAGATGTGATCAAGGTAGCGCATTACTTTGCAGGACTGACCTTGGGTGAAGCGGATGTTCTCAGACGTGGGATGTCGGGTAAGTATCGTTCACGCGAAGAGTTTCAAAAGGTCAAAGACAAGTTCTTTTCGAATTGCAAATCAAAAGGCTATACTGATGAATTGACCAAGGAGATCTGGCGACAGATCGAGAGCTTTGCAGGATATGCCTTTGCCAAGGGACACTCGGCATCTTATGCCGTAGAAAGCTACCAAAGCTTGTTTTTGAAAGCCCATTATCCCTTGGAGTACATGGTGGCTTGTTTGAATAATGGCGGTGGATTTTATCGTCCGGAGATCTATGCACATGAGGCCATGATGCATGGCGGCACAATAGTGCCTCCCTGCGTAAACAAGAGCGACTATTTATGCACCATTTACGGTAAGCAGATCTTTATCGGGCTTGGTTTCATTGCTGCACTAGAAAAAGCGACGGTTCAAGCAATCATGCAAAATAGGGAAGAGGGTGGCGCCTTTCTCGACCTGGATGATTTCCTCAAGCGCGTAGCCATCAGTTTGGAGCAGTTAAGCCTGTTCATTCGTATTGGCGCATTTCGTTTCTCGGGTAAAACAAAAAAAGAATTGCTTTGGGAGGCTCATTTTCAACTGGGTAATACCAAGAAAAGCAACCCTGTGAAAATGCTGTTTAACCCCGAAACCAAACGTTTTGAATTGCCCAAATTGAGTTATAGCCGACTGGAAGATGCTTTTGATGAGATCGAATTATTGGGTTTCCCGCTATGCAATCCTTTCGATTTGCTGAAGGAGCAGCCAACAGCAGAAGTATTGGTGAACGATATGCACAAGCATCAGCATAAACTCGTCAAGATGGTCGGCTATCTCGTCCATGTCAAACGCACAAGCACAAAGCATGGCAAGCGGATGTATTTTGGCACTTTCATCGATCGCCAGGGATATTTTTTAGACACTACACATTTTCCGGGAGTGAACGAGAAACACCCGTTCAGGGGAAAGGGAATCTATGAGATCACAGGAAAGGTGGTGGAAGAATTTGAATATTTCAGTTTGGAAGTAACGGGTCTGAGGAAGCTTCTGTATGTGCATGACCCACGGATGGCAGAAGAAGCAAGGCACGCCACCATGGGACTGCCGCAATAAGTGTAAAAAACTATTGCGCGATATAGCATCCTCTCTTTTATTTGTATTTAGATTTAATCTAAATAGATGATTGTACCACACGACGATTTGCCAATCCCTGATGTCAACTCCTCCGGTTGTTTCCATGAAATGGATCGAAAAATGCTTGTACTAGAGGAATGCATTTTTAAAAAGTGTTGCAAGAAGTACAAGAAAAAGGGCAAAAAGCACTGCAAATCATGTCCTAAAAGATAAAAATTCCGGTATTTTTTCTTTGATCTGGTAAGATTTCAATCGATTTCAGCTTCTTTTCGATTTTTTGAACCTTTCTCCCTAACGCTTGTTAGCTTTGTACGATGAGACAAAGCCAACGAGCGAACAAAGATTCAATCGGTAACTTGTTCAACCCGACAACAGTGTTGTTCATCCGAACGCAGCAACTGTAAATCCACCTGTATAGCATTTCAATGATCGACCTACCGCAAGTAGGCCGATGATCCTATTTATATCTACTGTAAAACGTATAAAACACGAAAAATGAAAGTATTAGTAATTGGAGCTGGAAACATGGGATTAACCTATGCAACCGCAATCGCCAGGTCAGGGATTCTGAAAAAGGAAGATCTGATGATCTATGACAAATCGATAGAAGTTGTGGATCGACTGGCAAAGGACAAGGAAAACTATACCGCATACGACAATTTACAAGATACGCTTCCGATCTCAGACATCATCATGGTGGCCGTTAAACCTTATCACAACGAGGGCTTGATGGCAGAGATGAGAGAAATGATGAACGATCAACAACTCGTGATCTCCATTATGGCAGGGGTAACCATTGACACCTTACAAGAAGGACTAGGTGTCAGAAAAATTGTGAGAGCCATGCCTAATCTGCCAGCACAGGTAGGCAAGGGAATGACCTCTTACATGGCTGCCAAAGAGATCTCAAGAATAGAATTGTGGATGGTGGAAGACTTATTGAATTCTACTGGCAAATCGGTACGGGTCGATTCTGAAAAGTTTATCGATGCCTCAACGGGGATCTCCGGCAGTGGACCTGCCTACGTCTTTTACTTTATGGAATCCATGATGGAGGCCGCCAAGAGCATGGGCTTTTCCTATAATGACAGCAAGGCCCTCGTTAGCCAGACCTTTGAGGGAGCGATAGAATTATTCAACAAAAATAGTTTAAGTCCAAATGGCTGGATGAAACGCGTGGCCTCAAAAGGAGGGACAACACAAGCAGCTTTGGATTCACTAGAAGGCAATGATGTCGGTCAATTGATCCATGATGCCGCTTACGCCGCATTTCACCGAGCGGTAGAAATCGGAAAAGAAGACGATCAACAAGAAGAAACGAAAACAACTGAAGCCTCTGAATTAGTATCGTAATGAAGAAGGACATCAAAAGAGTAGTGATCAAGGTGGGTACCAATGTATTGACCAATAAAGATAACCGTATTGTACGGCCAATTATTCACGAGATCGTTCGTCAGATCGCTGAGGTTTACGAGCAGGATGTATTGCCTGTATTGATCTCTTCGGGTTCTGTGATTGCCGGTAAGGAAGTTGTCGGTGATTGTCAGATCAATAACAAAGGAATCCGACGTCAAGTGTTTTCATCCGTTGGTCAACCTCGTATGATGCGGACTTATTATGAAACATTTCACGATTACGGATTGCGATGTGCACAGATATTGGCAACCAAACGTGATTTTACCCCAGGTGTATGGCGTGAGAACATGATCAATTGTTATGAAGGCCTGCTTGCAGAAGGAATCATCCCTATTGCGAATGAAGATGATGCTACATCTGTATCGAGCACCATGTTCACAGATAATGATGAACTGGCCAGCTTGATCGCCGAATTGATCAACGCCGATATGCTCATTTTACTCACCGATACGAATGGTTTTTACAACGGTCATCCGAATAGAGATGACACCAGCATCATTCGAACGGTCAAAGCTACCGATAACCTCGAGCGCTATATTCAAAAGAGTGAAAAAGGTGAAGCAGAAGGAAGAGGGGGCATGGGATCTAAATTGAAAATAGCTCAACAAACCGCCTCAAAAGAGATCACGACATATATCGCCAACGGAAAACGTGATAACGTGATCGTGGATGTAATTAATGGAGAAACTGTAGGAACAAAATTTGTAGCCTAAATGGAATTATTAGATACTAAAACAAAGAATACTATCTTAAAAACGATGATGGAGTTGCTCGATGTCAATAGAGCAGCCATCATTGAAGCGAATCAGCGTGATGTAGAACTCTTCAAAGGGGGTGATCAGGCGATGATGGATCGATTGATCGTGAACAATGCCAAAGTTGACGGCATGATTCAAGCGGTCAAGGAGATCATGGAAAAGCCCGACCCTGTCGATCAGGTGATCAGTGAAATGCTCCGAGAAGACGGTTTGAAGATCATCAATAAAACGGCTCCGTTCGGGACCATCATGATCATTTACGAATCAAGACCTGATGTGACCATAGAAGCTTCGGTTCTCGCTTTCAAGGCCAATAATAAAATTATTCTAAAAGGTGGAAAGGAAGCAAAGAACAGCAATTTGAAGCTTGTTGAATTGTGGCACAAGGCCTTAGCATTAAACGATCTGGAAGAAGATTGGATCGACTACCTCAACCTGCCACGGGAAGAAGTGCAGCAGTTCTTAAAGAAACCAGATCGACCGATCGATCTTATCGCTCCAAGAGGTGGAGAGCGCTTGATCAATTTCGTGAAAGAGCATGCCACCTGTCCTGTGTTGGTAAGCGGTAGAGGCAACAACTTCTTGTTTGTCGATGAAAAGGCTGATTGGGAAAAGGCGAAGCAAGTCATTATCAATGCAAAGACAGATAAAATATCTGCCTGCAATGCATTGGATAAGGTGTTTTTCATGCCTCGCTTCCTGACCTCGCTTCAAAATTGAAGGAGCTTCAAGCTGCTTTACAGGATGCCAAGGTTCAAATTTTAGGAGACGAGCATGTCGCAAAACAACTCGATGGCGTCGAATCCATTATGGACGAGGAGATTTGGTATGAAGAGTTTTTGGAGTTGAAGATTGTCCTTGGCGTGGTTGATAACTTATTTGAAGCCATTGAAAAAATCAACCAATACTCAGGAGGACATTCGAGTAGTATCATCACAGAAGACGCACTTTCTGCTGGTGCTTTTATGCAGCAAGTAGACAGTGGAGCAGTTTATCATAATGCGTCGACTCGCTTTACAGATGGAGGCCAAATGGGAGTTGGGGCTGAATTAGCCATCAGCACCGATAAGCTTCATCATAGAGGACCTCTTGGCTTAGAACAATTGGTGACCAACAAGTACTATGTGTATGGCGACGGCCATGTGCGTGTGTAATACAGTAGATGTATAAAAAGAGAGGTTAGCAAAAGTGATAACCTCTTCTTATTTAAGGCTGTAGGTGTTTTTAATTTAAGCTTTCAATTAAGCTTTTATTCAGTCGGACATAGTCTGGGTTTCCACCTTCTTTTGCTAACTGCATCGATTCAGTAGCCGCCGCTTTGGCCTCTTTATTCATGCCTAGTCTAACCAATAATTTCGCTTTCAAGTGTACCACCCAATATTGCTTCTGCGGACTTCCTTCAATGGCTTTATTGACCCATTCTAGCGCTTGCTTTGCATCACGCTCGGTGTCATAGTAATAGCCCGCTGCTTGGAAATAAACACCCGCATTCTGTGGTATGGCATCGATCACTTGCCTTTGGATGTCTGCCATTACGTATTTGTCCACTTCAGATTCAATGGTGAACATTGCTTTGGTATGTTCCCATTTCATATTCAGGTTGGCTGAATTCATCGTGAAGTCAGAAAAACTGATGGTAAATGTCTCATACATACTGCTTGGGTGTTTAACCGGAACATCGAAGCGTAGCAGATCATCTTTAGCATTATATCCTAATGCTCCCCACCAACTCAAGTTTTTGCTTAAAATGATGGTTGCGGTCTCCTCAGTAAATTGCGTGTACAGGGCATATTCTCCAGCCGGAACCGGGTTGCCATTTAATTTTACGTCCTTTGAGAAGGTGATCTTTGTTGAAGCATTGGCTCCAGTACGCCATACTTCATTATAGGGGATCAGATTTCCTGCCACTTCTCTTCCTCTGGCACTGGGTCTGGAATACACCACCTTGACTTCAGCTAAGCCAACGGTGCCCTTAAGTTCAAAAGTAGGGGAAGGGGCAGGCATTGCAATTTGGCCTTGTGCCCACAAGGTTGTGGCGCAAAGTGCGATTAAAACAAAAAGATTTTTCATGATGCTTGAATTTGATTAGGCGAAAATAAAAAAGCGGCTACTAATGCAGCCGCTTGATCAATGTTTTCTATTGATTTATTGTACTTCGATCGGAAATTTTACTGAGGTATTTCCCCATGCCAATTCAATGTTGGCACTCTTTTTTCCGTCTTTATCAAAATCTTCCATCATGATACGGAAGGTTTCTACTTTTTTGTCCGTTTGTGTTGCTTTCGCCATAAAGCGCACCACATCTTGAGATTCGTCATACTGCGTTCCCCAACTTTTGGCTTTATTGATGATCACTGTCCATTCACCATCTCCCGGAATGGTGTACATTGAATACTCGCCTGCAGCCACTGATTTGCCACCAATCGTTACGTCCTTGTTGAAGTTGATTTTGGTATTGGCATTTGCACCAGTTCTCCAGACTTTACCGTTTGGCGCTAAGGTAGACAGGCTTCTACCGGCTAAGCTCGGACGCGAATAAATAAGAGTCATTTCTGTTCCGCCGATGTCTTGTGTTACAGTAACTGTTGGACTAGGTGCGGGGCCACGCTGTGCAAAACTTTGGTTCATTGTGAAAACCAATGCCAAGGTAAAAATTGCGCTAAGTACTTTTTTCATTTGTATTCTGATTTAGTTTCCCTTGTTTAACTACTTCTTGGCAATAAAGTTGTCGAAATCTATTGTGAGACTAAAAAGAGAATTTTACGAACGGGATGATGTGGTTCTTATCGCCAAAGAACTATTGGGTAAAAAGCTAGTTTCTACTGTTGATGATACCCTCGTGGCCGGCTACATCACCGAGGTTGAGGCTTATAGCGGAAGAAACGATAAAGCCTGTCATGCAAACAATGGGAAAAGGACCGCACGAACGGAAGTGATGTTTGGTTCGGCAGGACACGCCTATGTGTATCTTTGCTATGGCATTCACCACATGCTGAATGTCGTATGCAATGTCAAAGGACAAGCAGATGCCGTGCTCATTAGAGCAATGGAACCAACAGATGGGATAGAAATGATTTATCAAAGAAGAGAGAAAAAGCATTTGGACAGAACCCTCTCCTGTGGACCTGGTAATGTAGGTCAAGCATTGGGAATCAACGCGTCGAGCCATAATGGAATAGATCTTTTAGGAAACCTCTTGTGGATTGAGGAAGGAAAGTGTTACGACAACGATGAAATTGTTGCAACGCCACGCATAGGAGTAGATTATGCCGAAGAGGATGCACTGAAACCGTGGCGATTTTACTTGAAGCAGACAAAATGGATAAGCAAAAAATAGATGTACTTATAGCCACCAAGGTGTGGAATCCTCAACCCTGGATAGAAGGGTTGTCTCAATTGGACACTGTTAACAAAGTTCATGTTTGGCCAACACAAGACGACTTGACCAATGTGGAAGCTCTTTTCGTCTGGAAACCACTAGATGCACACGTTTTGAACCAATTGCCTAACCTTAAATGGATCAGTTCGTTAGGTGCTGGAGTCGATCATTTAGTTACAGACGAACAAATACCTGAGCATCTACCCATCACCCGCATTGTTGATCCTTACCTCACGCGCGACATGACCAATTATGTCATCATGGCCATTATGATGCACCAAAGAAGCATGCTTTCGCTGATCAAAAATCAACAAGAAGCACAATGGGACCGAATTCCTTACAATGACCTGAAGGTGGGTGTACTAGGTTTAGGCGAGTTAGGTGGGCATTGTGCTCAACATTTAGCTCATCTTGGCTTTGAAACCTTAGGCTTTAGTCGGACGCCTAAGAAGATCTCCGGTGTTGAGACATTTTCAGGGGATCAGATGGCGAACTTTCTGGAGCACTTGGATGTGTTGGTGAATTTGCTGCCGGTAACACCCACAACAGAATCCATCTTGAATGCCCGCTTGTTCGAACAGATGAAAAAGGGAGCCTATTTGATCAATGTTGCCCGCGGTAACCACTTGGTAGAAGAAGACCTGCTCAAAGCCTTAGACAAAGGCCAGCTATCAGGAGCTACGTTAGATGTCTTTCGAGAAGAACCCTTGCCTCAGGATAATCCCTTATGGCAACACCCAAAGGTGATGATTACACCACATGTCGCCAGTGTGACTACTCCAGCATCGGCACTGGAATTACTTCGTACCAATATCAACAAACTTCTAGAAGGGCAGGAGCTACTGCATCTGGTCGATCGATCGGCCGGCTATTGAGGCGGGATTCCAATGAACAAAAAAGGAGTCACAAGACCCCTTGATTCATGGCCCAGGCGATCAGGTCAGGTGTATTGGTTTGCCCCGATTTCTTGAGTATATTCTTACGGTGTGTTTTTACGGTATGGACAGATATAAAGAGTCTTTCCGAGATTTCAGTGCTGGTTAAGCCCTCGCTGATCAGCTGTAAGATCTCAACCTCTCTCTTGCCTAGGATTTCACTTGATACTTCATCTTCTGGGAAATCATCAAAGTGTCGTTCATCACCCATAACGCGATGCACGGCTTTGGTCAATTGAAGACCCGTGTTACTTTTCAATATACAGCCTTCCACAAGCGTTGCCAACTCTGTGATAAAGGTTTTTTGAGCATACTGTGTTAGAATGATTATTTTGATATGCGGACGTTCGGCTTTTATTCGCTTCGCACAGGTAATGCCATCCATTTCGGGCATGTTAATGTCCATTACCACAACATCTACCCTATGGGAATCGAGGAAGTTCAATACTTCTACGCCGTTTTCAACCTTACCTACTACTTGTATTTCAGGATCTGCACTCAATAAAAAGTCAAGTCCATCGAGAACAATTCGATGGTCGTCTGCCAACAAGAGTCTGTGTGTTTTATTCATGTGGAACCTCTATAATAAAGCGTGAACCTTTAGGACCTGAATCTATGGACAATTTACCATGATAAGGAGTTAAACGCGTATTAATTCCTTTAATTCCTAGTCCTTTTTTGACCTTTTCGACATCAAAACCGACACCATTGTCTTGGTAACTTATTGTAATCATTCTTTCAGATTGCTCAACGCCGAAACGTAGCTGGCTGGCTTTACTATGTTTCAGGGAGTTGTTCACCAACTCTTGGCAAATGCGATAAAGATTGATGGCTTTTTCTGAAGGCACATCGATAACAGGACAGTCGATCTGCATAGTGACCTTTCCGGCACCGTTAACAGTTTCCTGAAGGTCTTGCAAGGCGTTGTGTAGTCCAAAGTATTGCAAAACACCGGAATGCAATTCGTGGGAGATTTTCCGTGTTTCCGTTGCAGCCATTTTACTCACTTCTGAGATCTTTTGTGCAATGGCTTCCTTGTTGGGACGGTTTTGTAAAAGGCCATCGGCGTACATGCTCAATGTGACCATAATAGAACCCAAGTTATCATGTATATCCGCTGCAATGCGCTTGCGTTCCGCATCTTGGGCCTGCATGATCTCGTAAGCAGACTCCAGTTCTTTATCCTTTAATTCATCCTCTATGGCCTGAAGTTCTAATTTTTTATTGATCAGTTTTCGTTGATAAAGGAAAATGAAGGTGGCAAAACCACCAGCCATCAGAATCATGGCGAAAGTGCCACCATAGAAAATAATGAGGTTGATGATCTCTTCTGAAAACTCCATTAGGTAATGCGCGTCAATGTTCGTTTTTCTTGTTTATGAATCAACCAAATGAGGTAGGAAAAACTTAAATAAGTTAGAATAGAGACGGTGCTTTGGACAATCCATAAGTAGGCATATTCTCCACCATTTCTTGTTATAAAATCGACCATCAACGAAATAAAAAAACCTCCAGCAGCATAAAAGAACACGATGCAAGTAATCCAAAAGGTGAGGTCACTCTTTAATTTCAGGTCGGCTTCGGTTTGATATATGTGGTAAAAGTAGCGGAAGCAGAGGGCGATGAGCGCGATATTGTCTGCAACGGTACTGATATTTGGGGTAGTGTTGCTCGGTTGAAAAGTCCATCGAATGATTAAATGAAGGGTAAGGGTAATCAGACCAAAAAAGAGCAAACTGCGTTTCCGATTACTTTCTCCGTAGATCATCCAAGTAAACGCGATGATAATGACCAAAAAAAAGAGTTCTCCCAAGTATCGACCAAAAAGATAAAAAACACCCATTTCCGCAACCAACACATTAACCAAAAGGCTGGCGATCAAAAACACGAGGATAAATCGTGTCCGTGGATGAAAGAATCGTCCGAGTATAATGGCCAGTACAATACCCACCAAGGGCATGAAGTTCTGAATGAATGCAGCGATCTCAAAAGCTTTCATTCCCGAATTATTGGCAAGAAGGAGGACAGAATAAAGGATTATTCAAGGCATCTCCGTCATCATCTGAAGGATCAAGAATAGGTTGGCCTTCATTGTCCAAATCATCATCTATAGCGACGAGGTTTTTGTTGTTGGATAGGTAAGGAATAAGTAACACGTCATCACCAGGCTCCTCTGGCGGTAAGGTTCGGGTATTGTAAACACGAACGCCTACCACCGGAAATTGTGGGTCATTTGCATTGTAGGCCTCTATCCGTTGAATCATGGTTTTCATTTGCTCTAAACCGAAAGCGTAGGCATAATGGTCCTTCTGTGGGTTCCATGGTAATTGATGAGTTTGCTCTTACTCCTGTCTGTACCGAAAGTATGCCTTGATCATTTGCCGGGCTTTTTTTTGGCTGATGAAATTACCCGGACCTTGTTGACCGTTAGTAGTGCTCATAATTGGAATAATAAGTTGTGGTTGCGTTTTAATTTTTAGATGGTGGCATGATCATGATGTGTGCTCGGTACAAGCCTGGAAACATGATCCAAGGCTGTCCGGGGACATCTGGTCTAACGGGCAAGCCCGTGGATTCCGCCGTGGCCATCGGAGTATAGATCACAGATCGGTATTCCGCATTCATGATCTTTTGTTCTTTGGCATCATAGTATGCCTTGTCCCCGTAATAAATATGCAAGGTTGAACCATAACCGGGCTTTTGCAGACTACCTTCATGCATTTCTTTTTCACGTATATCAAAGATTTCTGCTCTGTTTTTGCCTTCGGCCCGCAGTTCTCGTCCTCTTTTCATAAAAGGCTCTACATCCTTTGGGTAAGCCACCACCTCAAAGCCTTCTTTGGTAGGGTCGTCCGAACGCACGATCATGTGGTTGGTTCCTTCACGCAGGGTGATCATTTCACCTTGTTCAGTAAAACCGAAGACATGAGCGCCTGCACGAGCGGCTTCAGGAGCGGCAAGAACAGCCATAGCGATTTGGTCTTCTTTAGAAAAATAGGTTTGCCCTGAAACGGTAAGGGCGGCAAAGCAGAATGAAAAAACGAGGGTTAACGATTTCATGATGTTTTTTGAGGAAATTATAAAAGGATAAGGATAGAATGAAACTTAGTCATTCTTTTTATTGAAAATACCTTTTACAAAATGCAGAAAATCGGAGAGGCCTTCCTTTGTTAAAAGGCTTTTGAAAACGTCTGTTCTGGTGCTTGGCCTCTTCACAGGGCCAGACAATTGGTGCTTTTGATCCTGTGATGGCTCTAGGCTGGAGGACCGGCTCGGTTGGTAACCTACCAATTCATTACTTTTATCGAAGCTCTTTTTTGCCGCCTCCTGTCTACCGAGTTTTTCTCTATCAATCCTTTGTTGTTCAATGCGATCGCATCCTCCGGATCTAAGGTAATTGCTTTTTCATAGGCTTCAATCGCAGCCTTGGGTTCTCCAATTCTGTCTTTAAAGAAAGCCAGAGAGGAATAGCGATAAGGGTTCTCTGGATCCAGCTCAATCGCTTTTTCAAAGGCCTTGAGCGCTTCTTCATTTCGCTTATTGAGATGAAGTGAAACGGCATAGTCACCGATATAATCAGCATTGGCCGGTTGAATGTCGACCAACCGTTTAAAATCCAGCAGCGACTCACTCAATTGACTTAATTTGGCAAAGGCTCTCGCTCGGTTATACAAAGCGGCTAGGTTTTCAGGCTCTTTTTCGAGTACCTGTGAAAAGCAGCGAATGCCTTCTTCAAACTGCTCCTTCTTGCAAGCATCTATGCCTCTGTTGATTAACTCTTCCATCACTTTTCCTCCATTTTGCCGTAAATATAAGTTCTCAAAATCTCTTTCGTCTAGCCTAATGAAAATTGAATTCAAGGTGTATATTTGATGACAAGTCCTATGAGTTTACATCCCGATCAGGTCTTGGCTGAATTACGTTCAGGAAAATACGCTCCCGTCTATTTTCTGCAGGGAGAAGAACCCTTCTACATTGATCAGATCAGTGACTTTATTGAGTCGAATTGTATACCCGAGGCCGAGAAAGGGTTTAATCAAACCATCATGTACGGCAAAGATGTCAACATGGCACAGGTCATTACCAATGCTCGACGATTTCCGATGATGGCAGAACGCCAGTTGGTTTTGGTGAAAGAGGCCAAAGAAATTCAGGATATCGATAAAGAAGAAGGACAGCGGCTTTTGCTTGATTACCTTAACCATCCTGTTCCATCTACGGTGCTCGTTTTTGGTCATAAGCACAAAAAACTA
Source organism: Roseivirga sp. YIW32 (assembly GCF_057219245.1). Taxonomy (NCBI): domain Bacteria; kingdom Pseudomonadati; phylum Bacteroidota; class Cytophagia; order Cytophagales; family Roseivirgaceae; genus Roseivirga; species Roseivirga sp. YIW32. Next base: position 959,651 of record NZ_JBXVVG010000001.1, read on the forward strand.
GACGGTAGAAAACCTTTGGCAAAGGAGATCGGGAAAAAGGCGGTGATGATCACAACCCAAAAGGTAAAAGAGTACGAAGTGCCGCAATGGATCGATACTTACGTGAAAACCAAAGGGATCAAGATCGATCGCGCGTCTACTCAATTGTTGTCAGACTATCTAGGCAATAACCTAGAGCGACTGAGCAACGAGATCAGTAAGATCTCTCTTAATCTGAAGGAAGGTGAAGAAATTACACCTGCCCTGATTCAGAAGTATGTAGGGATCAATAAGGATTACAATGCCTTCGAACTGCAAAAAGCCATTGGTTTAGGAGATGTAGTCAAGGCGAACAGAATCGTGAATTACTTTGCAGCAAACATCAAGGCCAATTCACCCATTATGGTGATTGCCGTGTTGTACACCTATTTCACAAAACTCTTACTGGCGCATGGTGCAAAAGATAAAAGTGCCGCAGGCCTCGCTCGTCAGCTTCGACTGCCAGCATTTGTCATCCAGAAAGATTTTATGCCAGCCTTGCAGCGTTATAGCTTAGCCAAAGTGATCCAATGCATTTCTATTTTGCGCGATGCAGACCTCAAGTCGAAAGGAGTAGGGAGTGGCAATCAGAGCGACGGCGACTTGCTCAAAGAAATGGTGTTTAAGTTAATGCACTGATGAATGAAAGAAGAAACAATAAAAGGCTGCGAAAGCAGTTTAGTGATTAAGTGAACCGAAAAGCTATGCTGAAATACCTTATTTCGATTGTTCTTGTGTTCGCTGTGCTGGGTCAACTACAAGCTCAAAATACTTTCCATCAGAACAACTCAAATCTACTTTATCGATTTGGCTTGGAGCTGATGGACAAAGAGAAGTACAGTGCGGCAAGAGATCAATTTGAACGTTACTTAATTGTTGGTGAAGACAAAGTAAAAAAGATCGATGCCGAATATTACTTGGCCTATTGTGCCTTAAGTCTGGAAAACGAAGATGGAGCCGAGTTGATCGCAGACTTTGTGAAGAATCATCCGAGTCATCCTAAAGCGGCTAAAGCCTATTTCAATCTAGGCTTAAATGCATTTGAGCGAACAGACTATGAGGCTGCTTCCAGTTACCTTAAGCAAGCAGATGCTACGCGCCTGAGTGAAGCAGAAATTTCAGAGACCTATTTTAAGATCGCCTACAGTGATTTTGAGCTGGGACGCATCAAGGAGGCCACAGAATATTTTGATCTGGCCAAGCGTGAGACCAGCCCTTTTTTAGCAGACGCCTATTATTATTCCGGCTATTTGGCCTATGAGGCAGGTGATTTCGACAAAGCGCTCGTTGATTTCCGCCGAGCGGAGAACGATGAAGAGTACAAGCATAAGGTGCCGGTGATGATCACCGGGGCCTACTTCAAGCAAGATAGGTTTGGGGAAGTATTGAGCTATGCGGCTGGCTTTAAGAACGTAGAGGAAGAATTAGGTAAGACCGAGGCGGTTTACCAGATCTATTTGATGGCTGCTGAGGCAGGCTTTTTCACAGAAAGGTACATTGAAGCCACTGAGTATTTTAAACTTTTCAGGGCCTCAAGCTCAGTTACCATTACCGAAGCCACGCTCTTTCGCTACGGATATGCAGAATTTAAATTGGGCAACAGTGAACCTGCCATTGAAAGCTTTAAGCGAGTGGCCTTGAAACAGGATACAATGGCGCAATATGCGGCCTATTACCTGGGGCAATTGTATGTGGAACAAGAGAATTGGTTATTCGCTTCCTCTGCTTTTGATCAGGCAGCCAAACTACCCTACAACGGAACCATCCAGGAAGAATCGGCCTTCTTATATGCAAAAGTGAATTTTCAATCGCAAAAGTTCACCCTTGCCATTCTCTCGTTGGATCGTTTCATTAACAACTATCCGCGTTCGAAGTACATTCCTGAAGCCAACAACTTACTGAGCGAAGCCTTTTTGAGCACCAATGATTTTCAGCGGGCGATCACCTTTATTGAACGATTAGATCAAAAGTCTCCTCGAATCCAAGAGGCCTACCAAAAGGTCACTTTTTATAAGGGAACTGAATTCTTTAATGCTGCGCAATACGACAAAGCTGTTCAGCTCTTCGATAAGTCCTTGCAGTACCCAAAGGACAGGAACTTACAAACCGCAGCACTTTTTTGGAAAGCAGAAGCCCTGGCCACCATGGTCGCTTATCCTAGAGCGATCGATGCGTACCAGCGCGTTTTTCAGACTAGAAACACGAATTCCGAATATTACCTGAAAGCCAATTACGGGTTAGGCTATGCGTACTATAACACCAGAGACTATCGAAATGCACGGATCTACTTGAAACGCTATGTAGATGCCTTGGAAAATGCGACCAATCAATTGAATTACAACGATGCCATTCTTCGCTTGGCCGATTGCTATTATGTGGATAAGGAATATGCCACTGCAATCACTTATTACGATAGGGCCATCGCCAATGGGAACCCAAACATTGATTATGCTTATTTCCAAAAAGGAGTGGTCCGAGATTTTCAAGAACGAGCGGAAGAAGCCATTGCCGCGTTGGATGTGGTGATCAATGAGTACAGCAGCTCCATTTACTACGATGATGCCATTTACAAAAAGGCACAGATCCAATTGGAATCGAAGGATTTCAGGGCCTCCATTTTCGGCTTTACCAGAATCATCGAACGACTGCCTCAAAGCTTGTTCGTGCCTTATGCTTACGAAAGCAGGGCATTGGCATATTTCAATTTGAATGAATTGGAAGAAGCAGAGCAGGATTATAAGCTTATTCTTGATCAATACGTGACCAGCAAAGTGGCGAACTCAGCTTTGCTTGGGCTTCAAAATACCCTGAGACTCAACGACAAGGACATTGAGTTCAATCAATACTTGACGAAATACAAAGAGGCCAATCCTGAAAATGAAGACCTTGTTACGATTGAATTAGAATCGGCTAAGAACCTTTATTTCAGCCAGAATTATGATGCGGCGATCGGTGCTTTCGAGGGCTATGAACTAAATTACCCCAATAGTCCGTTGAGAGATCAAGCCAAATACTACCGTGCAGAGTCTTACTTCAGGTTGAATGACCGGACCCAGGCACTCACTCTTTTCTACGAGTTAGACAGAGAGAACCGGATCGATAACATTGACGTCGTGTATCAACGCATTGGCCAGCTGCAACTTCAAGCCGGTGATTACCAGGAGGCGGCGAACTACTATTCGAAGCTAGAAGGAATTGCAAGAAGCAAGCGACAGGAAAATGACGCCTGGCTAGGCCTGCTCGAATCGTATTACCGCTTGAGCAATTATGAGCAAATGCGGATCTACGCACGAAACATCATCGAAAAGGCGAATATTTCAGCGGATGCGAACAACAGGGCACAGCTGTACTTAGCAAAAGCGGCATATGCTGAAGGGGATTTCGATGCTGCGATTGATGAATTGTTGACCACAGTAAACACAAGTGCAGATGTCTATGGTGCTGAAGCCCAATATTTACTTGGAAAGATCTTTTATCAACAAGAGCAATACCAGCAATCGCTGAATACACTCTTTGATTTCAATGAAAAGTACGGGAATTATGACTTATGGCTGGGCAAGAGTTTTTTGCTGATCGCGGATAATTACTTGGCCCTTAAGGAATATTTCCAGGCAGAAGCCACAGTCAATTCCATTATTGAATATTCGCAGTTGGAGGAGATCGTCAACGAAGCGGAAATCAAATTGGATAGCATACGGGTGCTGGCAGATCAATCGTTAATTGAAGACAATATCAAAGTGGATACTATTCAAAAGAAAGGAGGGAACCAATGAGAAGGCTCATCACACTGACACTCCTTTGCACCTTAACGCTTGGGCTTGTCGCTCAAACCAATGAGTTGGAAGAGGCAGAAATCGTTATTCGGAAAGACCGACAGATCTTGTTGCCTTTGGCGACAAGGAACTTTGAAAAGATTCCGCAACTACCGAAGTTAGAAGTTCCGGAATTACAGCAATATAAATTCAGTTCATTCGACTTGAACTTAAATCCCTTTATGCCTTCTTTCGGTACGGTGCCTTATAATTCCGCAGCGCCAGTTTATGACTCGAAAAGCAACTACGTCAAACTGGGCTATGGAAACTACATCACACCGTATCTTGAGGCCTATTTGGGCTCAAAGAGGGCAGAGAATTTCTTGTACAATCTATACGTAAGGCACATGTCATCAGAACGAGGACCTGTAGCAGGAGAGAACTCAGCGAACGGCCAAACAGAAGCTGTTGTTGGCGGAAAGTTTTTTGATGGTACCAATGCGATAGCCGGTTCATTGATCTACAATCGCTTCAATACACATTATTATGGATACAACCCGGTCTTAGACCTGCCTTCTGATGATATTGAACAGGTATTCAATAAGTTTTCTGCCAAGTTTTCGGTGAACAGAACACGGAAGGATGTGCCTTATGACTACCATTTCACGACGATATGGGGCTTTTTCAAGGATGTGAACGATGCGCGTGAAAATAAATTCTACTTTGACCTCGGTGGCGAACTCGAGATCAACGCAAATTGGAAGGCGGAACTCAACCTGATCACTACCTTCTCTAATCGTAACGACTTAATTGAAGAAACCCGTAATTACATGAACCTGATGCCTCGCGTGGTCTATCAGAAAAATGCCTTGGATCTAAACGCTGGTTTTAATGTTGCTGGAGATAATGATTCCGGACGCGGAATAAAGCTTTATCCGGCAATTGAAGGAGGATACCTGATCAATTCAAGTCTTCGCGTCTATGCCGGTTTCGAAGGCGATGTGGAAATGAACACCTTTGAGTCAATGGCGAAAGAAAATCCATGGCTGACTCGTGGTTTTGATCTCCGCAACACGGAGAAAGCGGCCGATTTCTACGGGGGAGCCAGTATGCAATTGTTGGATGGCCTTAACCTCAATGTTAAAGCATCCTATGCACGACTCAATGACCTGACCTTCATTACCAACGACATCAGCGATTCAACACGTTTCAATGTGCTTTATGACACCGAATCGGTCGATCGACTGACCATTTCGTCATCGCTTAATTTTGAAAAGAAAGACCTGCTACGCTCGGCCTTAACCTTTGATTATTTCAATTACAGCTTAGGGACTTTGGCTGAAGCCTGGCACAGACCAGATTTCAAAATAGATTTTAACAATACGTTTTATCCGCTGAAGAATCTTGTTTTCACCTTTGACCTGTATTACATGGCGGGCTTAAATGGCTTGAATGGTGAGACGGGCCAATCGGAAGCCTTAGACGATATTTTGGACCTCAATCTTGGCGGTCGCTACAGTATCAATCAGCGAATTGGTGTATTTTTGAAACTAAACAACTTGTTAGGGAAGGAGTATCAACGCTACTTGAACTATCCCACAAGAGGCATGCAGGTGCTTGGTGGCGTTTCATTTACCTTCTGATTCTAATAATCATTTTAGTTTAGTGGTGAGAATTTGTTAATTTGACTAAACATTTTTCAATCTCAACATTTTATGGCTGCTAAAAAGAAAAGCAATAGCTCGAAAGACGAAGAAAATAAGAACAAGGCGAAGCCCGCATCAAAAAAACGCGGAGCGCCAAGAAAAAAACCTGTTCCTCCGAAAAAAGAAGAGCCCAAAGTCACAGATGACGATTTTGGACTGGATGATATCTCCTTAGATGATGTCAATCTGGATGAACAGGTGGATGAATTGGAACCTGTCCAAGAAGAAAAAGCCGAGGCCATTGAAAGTTCAGACATGAAAGAAGAGGAAAAGGAAGAGGAGACACCAATCGTTGTTCCCGTCGTTGATGCCGCTGAAAATACAAAAGAAACGCCTAATGATCCGCCTCAAGAAGAGGAAGAGGAAAAGAAAGGAGGCCTGCTGTGGTTGGTCATTGTATTGGTCGTTCTGGTCATCGCTGTCTTATTGTACTTTTTTGTTTTTGACAAGGAAGAACCTACTCCAGAACCAGTGAAAAAGGAACAGGTTCAGCCAAAACCAACGCCTAAACCAGCACCCGAACCGGAACCTAAACCGGCGCTGGCACCAGAGGCAGCACTATATACAATTTCTGCCCCTGACGGACGTTTCTATGTTGTTGTCGGAAGTTTCTATGATGTAGACCTTGCCGAAGACAAAGCCAAATCCATTGTTGCATCAGGTAAAAATGCTTACCTGCTGGCGCCAGTGGGTGATTTTGTCTACCACCGGGTAGCCGTTGCTGCCAGTGCAGATAGAGGTCAGGCAGAGGCGTCTAAAGAGACGTCTAAAACTCAATTTGGAGAAGATATCTGGGTCGTTAAATATTAATATGTTATTCATTCAAGAAGTCGTTACAGGAGATTCAACCAGTGTTGAATCCAGTGAGAGTATTATCTCATTCTTTGATCTCTTACTTAAGGGAGGTTTTTGGTTGGTCCCTCTGGTGATCCTTTGGGCCATGGCCATTTACATTTATTTCGAGCGTTTGCGCAATTTGAATCGTGCATCTAAAACGCCTTTTGAATTCATGGACAAGATCAAAGAATTAGTGATCAATGGAGATGTGAACGGGGCAAAGTTGCTGTGTTCCCAAACCGAATCGCCGATTGCGAAGATGATTGAGAAAGGAATCAGTCGGATCGGAAGTCCGCTCAAAACCATTGAGGCTTCCATAGAAAATGTGGGCAAGATCGAGGTCTACAAGCTCGAGAAGAACTTGTCGTTGTTGGCAACTATTGCGGGTGCAGCACCTATGATCGGTTTCTTGGGGACAGTTTCGGGCATGATCCAAGCCTTCATCGCCATTGCGAACGAAGAGGGATCAGTTAGTCCAAAGTTATTGTCTACTGGAATTTACGAAGCAATGATCACAACGGCAGCCGGATTGGTGGTCGGTATCATCGCCTATCTGGGTTATAACTACTTGGTATCAAAAGTGCAGAAGGCGATCCATTACATGGAGTATACATCGATCGATTTCATTGATTTATTACAAGAGCCGCAATAAATGGATATCAAGACAAAACATAAGGTCGAATCAAATTTCAGCATGTCGTCGATGACAGACATCGTTTTTCTGTTATTGATCTTCTTCATGTTGACCGCTTCATTCATCACCCCCTCGGGATTGCCGGTGAATTTGCCTGCAGCGGCCTCTTCAAGCATTGTCATGCAAAAGAACAGCTTGTCCATCACAGCCGATTTGCGTTATGTGCTCAATGACCGCGAAATTCAGAAAAGCACCTTAGAAGCAGAATTGAATGCCTTAGTGGGTGAACAAGAAGGAACTTTGAGTCTGTACATCGACGAAACGGTGCCTACTGGTGAGTTCGCTTATGTTGGTGGTATCGCCAATAAATTGAAGCAAAAGACCGTTTTGGTGACAAGACCTTCCAAATAATGTCAGAACAAGAAAAAAAGGATAAGAAATTCGGGTTGATCGCTTCAGGGATCATCCATGCCTCCTTGGTGCTTGTTTTCTTGCTCTTGGTGGCCTGGAGAGAGCCTGATCCGCCAATTCCTGAATACGGTATTGAATTGAACCTTGGTTTTCAAGAAGAAGGGAGCGGTGATACGGAAAGAGAAAATGAAGCCTTAGTTGAAGATACTGCGGAAGAAGAATTACCGGATGCCACTGAAGAGACTGAAGAAGAAGAGTCGGCTGAAGAAGAAGTAGTAGAAGAAGCTACACCACCGGAAACGGTGACCAAAACGGATCCTCAAGAGACAAAAGAAGTCAAAGAGGAGGTAAAAGAAGTGGTCAAAGACCCAGTGACTACTGAGAAATCAGAGGTTGTTGTGGAAGAAAAGAAAGAGGAAACACAGGAGAAAAAAGAAGAAGAAGCGGTAGAGAAGAAAGAAGCAGAACAGCCACCGGTAGAAAAGCCAAAGCCAAAAGTGGATAATCGGGCATTGATGGGCGGCAAGAAAACTGATTCGGCCAGCACAGAGCAAAGCTCCAACAACCAAGGTGATCAACGGGGTTTGATGGGGAATCAGGGCAGTAAAGATGGAAATAAAGATACTCAAGGACAAGCTGATGCCGATGGTCTTAGTTATAGTCTCGAAGGATGGAGCTTAGTTGGAAGAAAGATTGAAAGAGACGATTCTCAGGTAGGAGGTAAGATGGTCTTCACCATTGAAGTTGATGATCGGGGAATAGTCCGACGTGCCTATTTAAAACCAGGAGCAGGTTCGTCAATCGGAGACCAAAATATTGTAGCTTTTTATCAAAGACAGATTATGAAGTTTACTTTTGAGCCAAAGGATCAAAGTAGAATATTTAATGGTGTATCAAAGGGAACAGTCACAATCGTTATCAAGAATAATTGATTCCTTTCTAACAAGCCTAGTATCTTCGCGCCGTGAATTATCAGCAGACCTTAGACTTTATGTTTTCTGCTTTACCGATGTATCAACGGCAAGGCAAATCAGCATTCAAGAAGGATTTAAGCAATACCATTGCGTTTTGTGACCACTTGGAATCACCTCAACACCAATTTAAAAGTATTCATGTAGGCGGCACCAATGGCAAAGGCAGCTGCTCGCACATGCTGGCTTCCATTTTGCAAGCGGCTGGTCTTAAGGTAGGCTTATATACTTCCCCTCACCTAAAAGACTTCAGAGAGCGAATCAAGATCAATGGGGAATTGATTTCGGAAAATGAAGTGATCGAGTTCATTGCAAACCATCAGGGGTTCATTGAAGAGCTGCAACCCTCTTTCTTCGAAATGACAGTGGCCATGGCCTTTGATCATTTTGCGAAACAAAAGGTTGATGTGGCAGTGATCGAAGTGGGCTTGGGAGGGAGACTCGATTCCACAAATGTCATTCACCCCGTATTGAGTTTGATCACCAACATTGGCTTCGATCATGTAGACATGCTAGGCGATACCCTTCCGTTGATCGCGGCCGAAAAGGCAGGCATCATCAAAGCAGCCACACCGGTGGTTATCGGGGAACATCATCCAGAAACAGCCCCGGTTTTCGAGCAAAAAGCGAAAGCAATAGGGGCCGAACTCATTTTTGCGGAGAACACGCAAACAAAAACCTATCCTTCAGATCTCAAGGGAACTTATCAAGCGAAGAACCAGCGGGCGGTGTTGGCGGCTATTGCTAAGCTGCAAGAAATGGGTTGGTCTATTGAAGCGCATCACATTGAAAAGGGACTTGGAGATGTCATGCGTTTCACGGGACTTAAAGGACGTTGGCAAGTACTGCATCAGGCGCCGCTCACCATTGCCGATACTGGACACAATAACGAGGCCTTTGCCTATTTGATTCCTCAGTTGAAGAGTTTGCCACACGATCAGCTTTGGATGGTCTTAGGCTTTGTCAAAGAGAAACAAGTAACCGAACTGTTACAAGGGCTTCCGGAAGAGGCACATCTGGTCTTTACGAAGCCTAATGTACTAAGAGGGATGCCGCTCGAAGAGTTAAAAGCGCAGGTAGCCAAGCTTCAGCGAACAGCTGATTATATCGAAGATGTCAATGAGGCCATTGCTTTTGCACAAAAACAGGCGAGCGATAAAGACCTGATCTTCATAGGAGGTAGTACCTTTGTGGTTGCAGAGATCAATGATTTGTAATGGGAAGGGCAAAACTCAAACGATTCACCGAAAATCAAGACAGGCCGAACGTTTTACAAGACGACAAGCCGATCTACCAATCCTTAAAAGGCAATTGGAACAAGGAGGTATTTGAAAAAGCGCAACCCATTACCGTTGAAATGGGATGTGGTAAGGGCGAATATACGGTAGGCTTAGCCAAACGATACCCAGAGCGCAACCATGTAGGCGTGGATGTGAAAGGCGATCGCTTATGGGTGGGAAGCACGCAAGCCATTGAGCAAAAGCTTGGCAATGCTGTGTTTCTACGTGCTCAAATTCAACAGATCGATCAATTCTTCGAGACCAATGAAGTCGATGAAATTTGGGTAACGTTCCCAGATCCTCGTCCAAAAGATCGAGACATCAAGCGCCGTTTAACCTCACCACGCTACCTCAAGATGTACAAAGAGATCCTCAAAACAGACGGTGTCGTCAATTTTAAAACTGATAACCAAGGGCTTTTTGAATATACCCTCAGTGTGTTGGAAGAACGAACCGACATAAGGGATCTGTCCTACACATTCGACCTGTATGACAGCGACCTGCAGATGCATACGCAAGGTATTCAAACGAATTTTGAGGAAAAATACTTGGCCTTGGGTACCTCCATCAAGTACATGAGGTTTAAATTTAAGGCATGAGCTTTCATCAGATCAGCAAACCGGTTCAATGGTTAACCGCCGGATCATTGGTGCTATTTGGCATCTATCTAGCCTTTACAGCCCATGGTGACTTTGTTCTTTGGTTGAACGGACGGCATACAGCAGTTGGAGATGTATTCTTTCGGTATTGGACCTACGTTGGTGACGGGGTTGTCTTAGGCCTTGTGGCGCTTCTTTTTCTCTTTCAAAATTATTACCGCTTCTTCACTTTCCTGATGGCCATTGCGTTTCAAACGGTCTTTGTGCACCTATTCAAGCAAGTTTTATTTGCAGGTGAACCCCGTCCTCAGCGTTACTTCGCATCCATTATTGAGCAGCTTCATTTTGTAGATGGGGTAGTGGTCAGGTCGTTCAATAGTTTTCCCTCAGGGCATACGGCATCAGCTTTTACTCTTTGCTTTTTCTTAATGCTGATAACGAAACGCACAACCGTGCAATTATCGCTTTTGCTTGCTGCTGTTTTCGTTGGGCTTTCCAGGGTCTATATTCTTCAGCACTTTGGTCGAGACATCTTATTTGGTGCCATATTTGGCATTCTCTCGGTATTATTGGCGCAAGGAATCATGAAACGATACGAAGACCGACCAAAGCTTCAGCGCGGGTTATTAAAGAACTAATCTAATCCCTTTCCCAATACATCAATAAAGAGGTAGGGTTTTCAAAGGTATCCTTGGCTTGATCAATGAAGACCACACCCTCAAGCTGTTCGAGTTCTTCTCGGTAAGTTGTGCGAGAAATAATGTATCCTTTTGGTACATCCTCTATGGCTTCTTTCAATTCCTCGAGGCTCGCATAACGGGGAATGATACGTTGCAGCTCAAAGACAAATGCCGGATTGAGCCTGGCATAAGAAACAATGGGCAATGCTGTATCCATCTGCGGAATGAGCTTTCTTGTGGGATTTTCTGCATCCACCTGGGGAAAAGCCAAGTAAAAGAATATCAAAATGGTCGCCATCCAAACGGCCATATTGACCTTAATAGCGAGTTGCAGCCCTTTCTCTTGCATCAAAATGCGAAGCAGGTAAAGGCCCAAGAGACCAGTAGGAAGGAAGTAGATCCATAATTTTTTGAGATGATCCAGGGCCGGGTCCGTTTGTAAACCGAAATAAATGCCAAACGGAAGTGCAATCAAAATGAGCGCATAGAGAATATACAAGGCATAATTGCTCCTTCGCTTGAAAAAAGCATCATCAAGGGAGGCGATGTAATGACCTATCAATAGAGCCAACAAGGGATAAGCAGGAGTGGTGTAATTGGGAAGTTTTGTACTGGCCAATGAGAAAAAAACCAAGATCACAGTTGTTCCGGTGAGCAAGTAAGCCAAGGCCGCACCGTTCTTGAACGCATGTTTAATGGCTTGAGGAATAAAAGGTAAATAGCTCAACATGCCCAATAGAAAAGCATAAGCAAAAGTGAGCAAAAAGATTCCCTGATGTCCTTCCATGGCCTCAGAATACCGTGAGAAGTTGTGTTTGAAGAAAAACTCCTCGGTCCACAATCCATCGGTCGCTTGATGAACAGCCCAATACCAAGGAATCGCCACGGCAAATGTCAGTAAAAGCCCTCCAAAAGGTTGAAGTCGCCAGATGGTTGACCACTTTAAGTCCTTCCGGACGATCAAGAAGATCAATGCGGTTAAGCCGGTCAGCCCGACAGCAACAGGTCCTTTGAGGAGAAGCCCGCAGCCAATCGCGAAATAGAACGAAAGTTTCTGCCACCATTGATTCTCTGCATAAGCTTCATAAAAGCTAAAAAAGGCCCAGGTCAGAAAGAAGATCAAATAAGGATCCGGGACTGACATGTGCATTTGCATGTTGAAGTGCAAGGAGGTGATGAGCACCAAAGCACTAAAAATGGCTGTTCGTTCACCAAACTGTTTCTTGGCAAATAAAAAGACGATGAGGACGGTCAACACCCCAAACAACGCATTCATGAACCGAGCGCCGAAGGCATTCACACCAAAAATGGCATAACCAACCGACATGAAATAATAGTGCAAAGGCGGTTTGTCAGTACGGAGTTCACCGTTATAGTATGGAGTAACATAGTCTCCTGAGCTGAACATTTCTCGTGCAGCTTCGGCATTTTTGGCTTCATCCAAGGCATACACATCCAATCCACCAATATTGGCAAAGACGGTCGCTGTCGCCAGCGCGAGTATGATCAGTAAGTTTTGATGTGTCCTCATCAGCCACAAAAGTAGGAGAAAATCACGGCCTTCGGGTGAAAGATAATTCGTTTTTTGGTGAGAGTTTCGGGCTGAGTTAGGTTATTCTTTTTCAACTCGTTTATTTTGCAACACAAAATGTGGTTATGAAGCTATCGGTAGTTGTTTCAGTATATAACGAGGAAGACAATGTCATTCCTTTATGTGAAAAGGAGTACGAGGCCCTTGAAGGTATTGATTATGAGTTGATTCTGGTCGATGATGGATCAACTGACAAAACCATTGAGAACATCAAGTCGGTGGCCAATGACCGCACAAAGCTGTTGATCTTCAATAAGAATTACGGGCAAAGTACGGCCATGCAAGCCGGTATCGATGCGGCTCAAGGAGAATTTATCGTCACCATGGACGGTGATCTACAGAATGACCCGGCCGATATCCCTCACATGATGGCCAAATTGGAAGAAAGTGGGATGGATGTGGTCGCGGGTGTACGTGCCAATCGTAAAGATGGTTTTGTCTTAAGAAAATTTCCAAGCAAGATCGCCAATTGGATCATTCGCAACACGACGGACGTACGACTAAGCGATTACGGCTGTTCCTTGCGGATCTATCGAGCTGATATCGCTAAAAACCTCGGGTTGTATGGCGAGTTGCACAGGTTTATTCCGGTACTGGCGAAACTTCAGGGGGCAAAGATGACAGAAGTAGACGTCAACCACCATGCGCGCATCCATGGAGAGTCTAAGTATGGCATTAACAGAACCTTTAAGGTGATGGCCGATCTGCTTTTGATGATCTTTTTCCAGAAGTATTTTAGAAGACCAATGCACCTCTTTGGCGGGGTAGGCATCATCACGCTGGGCTTAGGCTTTCTCATCGACCTTTACCTGGTGATCTACAAGTTCGTGACCGGTGCTGACATTTGGGGAAGACCGCTGCTCTTGCTGGGCTCGATCATGATCTTGGCGGGATTGCAGTTCATTACCGTTGGCATCATAGCGGAATTGATGATGAGGACCTATTTCGAATCTCAGAATAAAACCGTTTACCGACTAAAAGAGACATTTGTTGGAGAAGCAAAAGGCTAAACGATGGGCCAAAGTGCTTGTTCAGCTGTTTATCGCAGTGCTGGCCATCTACCTGGTGAGCCAAAAGATTGACATTGAAGCGTTCAAAGAACAGCTCCTTCAAGCCAATTGGTTGTGGTTGTGCCTGGCATGGCTCGCATTCAATGCCTCAAAGATCCTTTCTGCTTTTCGACTCAATTACTTCTTCAGGGCCCTTTCACTGAACTTATCAGAGCTATTTAATCTAAAACTTTATTATCTGGGGATGCTATACAATCAATTCCTGCCCGGAGGCATCGGAGGAGATGGTTATAAGGTCTATTTATTGAACAAACGCTACCAATTGCCTGTCAAAGGCCTGATCGGAGCGACCTTACTTGATAGGATCTCAGGTGTCGTGGCACTGGGGTTTTTAGCCTTGGGGCTAGGTTTTCTGGGTACGGGCCGAGAGGTGATGGGTGATTTGGCCTTTTTGCTTTGGCTAGGCCTTATTCTAGCCTATCCTTTATTCTATTTCTTTGTTAAATACCTGTTTCCAACCTATAAGCAGGTGTTGGGCATCACGAATGTCCAAGCCTTGGGTGTTCAAGGACTACAGGTACTCTGTGCCTTTTTCATCCTAAAGGCCATAGGAGTAGAGCTTGGATACATCGATTATTTGACCTTGTTCTTGGTAACTTCTGTTGCTGCCTCTTTACCCATCTCATTGCCGGGCGGCATTGGTATTCGAGAGGCGATCTTTGCGTTTGGCTATGCCTATTTTAACATTGAGCAAACCTCTGCAGTCGCCTTGGCCTCCTTGTTCTTCTTAATTTCCTTGGTCAGCGCGCTGATCGGCTTGGCCTTTTTAGGGATCAAACATCCGCCAGCGGAGTCTTCCTGACTTGCCATGCCCAATAGATCAGCAAGGGGTGTACGATCAGCAACCGAATCCAAGCCACCCAAGCGGGGACGCATGAGCCGGCGTCAACACAACCACCGATCTGAATAAAGTAAATGTGAGAGGGGATGAAGGCAATTAACAGGGCAATAATGCCATAAACGGCCCATTTTCTGGTTTGTGAAGGAATCACCAATACGCCCAAGCTTACCTCGGCCAATCCAGCAAGCACATTGACTAAAACCAATTGGTCAAAGGCAGGCGGAATCAGGGGTAGGTAAAATTCGGGATTGATGAAATGATTGATCCCAGCCAAAACGTAGAAGGCGATCAATAGCCATCTGGAATAGTTAGACCCTAAGAAATTCTTCATTCAACGAATGATCAGTAGGACAGGAGCGTCAATTTCGCATTTCCCAATGAAGAGAGCGTCACAATAAAGATTTTATCGTACTCATCTTCCTTCAACCAGCCAAAACGTTCTTCGCCGAGTAAGGCATTCACCAGAATGGGAGTGGTATTCGAATGTCCGGAGATCAGCACCGTTCCCCCGCGATGAGCTTCCAGCAATTCTGCCATCAATTGGTTGTTTCGAAAATCATAATCCATTACCTCAAGTTCTTTTTCTTCGGCTATTGGGGCAACGGTATTCCTAGTCCTTTTGTAAGGTGTTGAATAGATGGCAGAGATTTCCATCGGGCCTAACAAGGCCGATAGTTTTTCAGCACGTTCCTGACCTATTTCCGATAAACTGGGGTTTCTGTCGTCGTCCTGGGCTTTTTCCGCGTGACGCACCAAGATGAAGGTGGTCAGGTCTTGGGCCAAGGAAGAAAGGGAAAAACTAATGAAAAGGCAGCAGGCAATCAGGGTTCTTTGAATCATAGCTTAAATGTATTCGTCGGTATCTAGTGCTTCTAGTATATCTGCAAGCTCGTCAAAATTTTTGAAACCCGGTCTGATTTCGTTTCCACCTTGCATAGCAATTCCTTTTACCTTGTATTTCTTGGTCAGCTCTTTGACATTTTCTGAGGTAAAGCCTGCTCCAATCACCAGTCGTTCGGAATGCTGCAATTGGCCAGTAAGCTCCTCTTCCTTGTTTTGCCAAAGCACATAATCTACCTCGGGATATTGCTGGAGGACACTTTGGGCCGTGACCAAATCATCTGAACAAAAAATGGTTTTGAGCCCTGTTGCTAAGGCCTCGGTCAGCTGAGAAGGATGCATCACCTGAATGGCGTCCAAAGGATAATCAGCGATGGCTGCTGTCAAATTCGTTGACTCGGTCAGAATTTCCCCAACCAGCTCAACACCCGATAGCCATCCGGTCAATTCGTTAAAATCGGTTGGCGAAACGTAGTTTTCTTGTCCTTCGTCAATAACAAAACCCAGTTGGTTGACTTCCATGCCAGCACAATAGCGGGCATCACTGAGGTTATTGACTGAATTGATCTTTACGAAAGTTGCTAGGGCCATATCAATAGTATCTTGGGCAAAAGTAAAGAATGCAGGCAAATTTCATGACCAACTGGAAAGGAATTCGCCGATTAGGGTGAAACCGTTGTCAACTGTAGTTGTTATTGAAGTTAAGCTGAAGGATTTTCGATTATTGCTTAGCTTTGTTTCGACGTATGACAAAACGGATTCTGAACATATTTTGGGTGCTGCTTGTGCTGTGCTGTCTGGCCTGCAGTGAGTTTACTGATTTTGATCCCATTCTACCCTTAGATCCTGATACAGGAAAGTCTTATTTCTTTTTGGAAGAAGGCAAGTTTAGGGAATACAATGTGTTTGAGATCCGCTACTTGGCGGTTGACCGATCAGATACCTTGAGGTACCAATTGCGCGAGGTGGTAGGTGAATCCTTTGATGCGGCCAATGCGGAAAGCGCTCGACTCTTGTATCGTTACAAACGGCCCGATAGCAATGCATCCTGGGCTTTAGATTCTGTCTGGTCGGCTAGAATAACCGAGCAGCGAGCGGTGGTGAATGAGAACAACGTCGCTCTTATTAAAATGATCTTTCCGACAGACACAACCCGCACCTTGGATCGCAACCTGTTCAATGATAAGGCCCAACGGATCATAAAAGCCAAGTCGTTCAATGAACCCTTCACTGTTGGGTTCAATACCTTTTTGAACGCAGCAGAGATAGAGATCAATAACCGAGCGATCGATTGCCTTATTTTATTTGTTCCAGACCAACGCACCGAAGTGTATGCAGATAGCATCGGGTTGGTATTCAAAGAATTCAATGTGTACAGCCTTTGCGCCAGTGCGCTCGAAACCGGATGCGACGCTGCAGGGGTGGATGTGATCAAATCAGGTCGGTACATCCGCATGGAATTGACAGCCCACGGAAATGTAAATGATGAGGATTAACCTCTTACTGTTTCTTTTAGTGACGTATGCCGCCCCTTTAGTTGGGCAAGATCGCTACATGGTCTTTTTTAATGACAAAGCAGATTCGCCTTATCGCATAGATGCCCCTCATGAATTTTTATCGGCGAAAGCCCTGGAGCGTAGAACAAAGGAAGGGCTTGTGATCGACGAATCTGACTTACCGGTTTCACCTAACTACGTCCAAGCCATTCGAGATCTGGGAGTAGAGACCTTTTTTACCACCAAATGGATGAATGGCGTGATCGTACAAATGGATGCTCAGCAACGGACGCAAGTTGAAGCCCAGAGTTTTGTGCGCTCAGTGGAATATGTTGGTCCAGGGCTGTGGTTATCACATGATCAGGAGCTACCAAGAAGGCAGACGGCTATTGTAACGACTACTGATGTCAATCGCCCAACGGACATCCAGCATGCCATGATAGGGCTTCATTCTATGCATCAACAAGGATTTACCGGAGAAGGAGTACTGGTGGCAGTTTTTGACGATGGCTTCGCTAACTATACACAGGTTCCTGCTTTCGGAGACCTGATTAATGAAGGGCGTATTCTGTATGCCCATGATTTCACCACCAATAGCACACAGGTGGAGAGAGCCGGTACGCATGGTACGCGTGTATTGAGTGTATTGGCGGCTGATGATGGGAATTTCCGGGGAGCATTTCCTGATGCTTCATATGTCTTATCGATCACTGAGGCACCCGGCGAATACAGAGTAGAGGAGTACAACTGGTTATTTGCCGCTGAAAAGGCAGACAGTGCGGGTGTAGACATTATCAACAGCTCTTTGGCGTATGGCGCCTTTGACGATCCATCGATGTCTTATACGCCATCAGATATGGATGGAGAGACGGCCATTGTATCGCGAGCGGCCCAATGGGCTGCCAACAAAGGAATCTTGGTGGTCAACTCTGCCGGTAATGCTGGAGCTTCTGCCTGGCAAACGATTCTGGCACCAGCAGACGTTCCGGATGTCATGGCTGTAGGAGCTGTGGACAGAACAGGAGAGAAGTCCTTCTTTAGTTCGATCGGACCGAATGCAAAGGGTGCACTGAAGCCGGAAGTTGCGGCGTTAGGTTCTTCCACCGCAGTTGTTGATTGGAACGGCCAGTATCAGTTTCAGAATGGCACATCGTTCTCGGCGCCGCTGGTGGCAGGATTAGCCGGAGGACTGCTCAATGCAGTACCTACTGTAAAGAAAAATGAGCTCTTCGAAGCGATCATTCGTTCGGCAGATCAGTACGAAAACCCTACAAATCAGCTAGGGCATGGCATTCCTCATTTTCAACGAGCCTATGAACTATTGACCCTGCAGGAAAGCATGGCCGAATCGGAGGTCAGGCTTTATCCAAACCCATCAAGCGATGGATTGGTCCAACTGCTCATTGGGGATGGATTGAAAGAAACCTTGCGTCAATTGCGGATCATTAATCAAAGCGGGCAGGAGGTCATGAAGCAGGAATTGCTCAATACGAACCTAATTATCCTTGATGTTGGGGGACTTCAACCCGGGGTTTACTTGGTTCGCATTGAAAGTAAAAACGGAATTCGCACGAAGAAGCTACTCATTCAATAGTTATTTCTATTTTTAAGGATGGACTCACCAATTGTTGCCCCTTCGATCTTAGCCGCTGATTTTGCAAACATTCAGCGTGATGTTGAAATGCTCAACGAAAGTGATGCAGATTGGATACACATCGACATCATGGACGGCGTTTTTGTGCCCAATATTTCTTTTGGTTTTCCGGTATGCGAGGCCATTAACGAATATGCCAAAAAACCCTTGGATGTGCATTTGATGATCCAATCGCCTGACCGCTACTTGAAAGCATTTCGAGATGCTGGTGCAGCCAGTATTTCGGTGCATTATGAAGCCTGTCCTCATTTGCATCGAAGCATCGAAGCCATCAAGGCCATGGATTGCAAGGCAGGTGTCGCGATCAACCCGCATACCAACGTGCAATTGCTTGAAGATGTGATTGCTGATGTGGACCTGGTGTGCATGATGAGTGTGAATCCAGGTTTTGGCGGACAAAAGTTCATTGAGAATACTTACAGGAAGGTCCAACAGCTAAAAGAGATCATCGCTGAGAATGATTCGAAAGCCTTGATCGAAATAGATGGAGGCGTCAATGCCCAGAATGCACCCAAGCTGATGGCTGCAGGAGCAGATGTGCTCGTAGCGGGCAGCTTTGTATTCAAGTCGATCGATCCGCTAGCGACGATCAAGGAGCTGAAAAGTATTGGTTAGTAAAGAGCCAAGAGTTTCGAGCTATGAGCTATGAGCTTCGAGTTGCGAGTGGGGGGGTAACCAATACTTTACTTCTAATTATGACCTTTCTAATGAGATTTACCCGATAAATTCCTGAAGGGCAGCGACGTTCTTTTTTGAATTACCGATAAAAATTTGATCACCGATGATGAAAACTGGTCGTTTTAGGAAGGTGTATTCCTTCAAGAGGTAGTCTTTGAGGTCAGTTTCCGTCAATTCCTTTTCGTTTAATCCTAATGCACGGTATTTACGGGCCACCTTGCTGAAGAGCGCTTCGTAGGATCCGGCCAAGGCGTGCATCTGTTCTAACTGATCTGCCGTAATGGCCTCTGTTTTGATGTCTTGTTGTTGGAAGCCGCTGAGGTCTAAGCTGCTCATGATTCGTTTGCAGGTGTCACAGGTGGAGAGGTAGTAAACTTTTTTCATGGTATTCGTTTGTTTCAAAATTAAGTCCAATGCCATTCATAGAAAAGTCGTTATAAAATTTTAAACATAGGGGTGAATACGCGATTTCTGACTGTGAATAAACAACTTTGGCCTATTTTGGCTTGTATGTTAACATGGAATCCTTTTTTTTGTATCGCTATTAACAACTAAACTACTAACTGTATCAATTCTAGCGAGCGAAAGCTCAAAAACTAAAAGCAAATTATGATGAAAAAACTATCTCATGTGGTGATGGCATTCTTGTTGTTCGGATTCGTTTCTGTTAACGCCGTGAATGCTCAGGATTTAACGGATGAAGATTACAAAGATTATGCGATCATTTTAATGGCACAGAAAGCGATCACGGACAAAATCAGTCCAATGGTCAATGAATTGATCGAGAAGCAAGAGGGCATCGACGGTAATCGCTATGTTGAGTTAGACGGAGCTGCAAAAGGCGATGTAAGCAAATTGCCTGCTGATGCTACTGATTTTGAAAAGCAATTCTATGCGATCATTCAAAAGCAAGTGGACAAAAAGAAAAAAGCAGCGCAAACTGTAGTGAGCCAATTGGCTACGCATACGCTTGGCGCTAAAAAGTACAACGCCGTAAAAAAAGCTTACCAAAGTGGCGGCGATGCCAAGTCTAAGATCGACGGCTACATGTCATCTTTGACTGCTGAATAAGACTCTTAATCAACCTTAACATACTAAATAGAAAAGACTGCCAAGCAGTCTTTTTTTTGTGCCTTCCGTAATAAAGCTTTTCTTTTACCATTATAAGAAAAAGACCTTTTGAAGATCATCAAATTCACCTCTTGCTTATTCTTTCTTCTCCTGCTGTACGCGAGTCCGGCAGAGGCACAGATTTTTAAAAAGAAGAAAAAGAAAACGAGCGTATCGGGCTTTACCCTGCAAGAGGCACCGAGTGAAGCGGATCGGCAAAAGGCCATGGAAAAGCAGCTGGTCAATCCGGTGCGCCAATTCTTGAATGGCTTTAATTTCCACATTGAAAAAAGCTTTGGCTATTTCAGCTATCGTTCCCCCTTAACGGGTGTGAGTGTGATACGCGACTTGGACACGGAGGCTTTGTTCATTGTGCCCTTAGGAGAGGAGTCCGCCGTTAATACACCCGTGAACGCCTACTCCAATTGGTTCACCAACTTAAGCAGTGTTGTAGTCAATGCCCTCAACCCCAATAGCCAAATCGTACGGACCGATACGGTGGATTTTGCTTATGCGAACAATGGCTGGGCCACGCCATGGAACTTCAGGCTAGATTATAGTTTCAAAAAGGTCGATAAAGCCCACAAACAGCGCACAGGAGAGAAGCGCTACCTTGATCAAGACCTTTTCCGTATTGGGGTCGGTGCCAGTTTTGGTTCCTTCAAATTTCGAGAAAACGAGCATAGCCAGGAGGTCGATCCCTTACTAGGAAATTATCCTGTATCTAATAAGAAGATCAGCAGCACCAAGCTTTTTGGGAGCGTCAGCTACAATGCCTATTCTGTAGGCTATCTTGACATTTTTGCAGATGTCTATGGTGGCGTTTGGTCTTCAAAGACCACTGACATCAACGACAGTTTTGTTACCTACGATCCCTTCTTCAACGTGGGCATTATGTTTCAGACCACCTGGAGCAAGTATTTCAAAGGGTACATTCGTCCGTCTTTCGAGATGCGCAGTTATTCCATTGCCAATGAGATGATCAACGTGTCGCATCGCTTCACCACCTTTAGTATAGATCTGGGACTGATTCTCAAGTATCCGACCTATCCTCGAAGTAAGTACAAAGCTGATATGGTGCAAATGGAGCATGTCTTCAATGGCAAGATCTACCGAGGTCGACCGTTCTACCGCAAACAAAACCCTCGCACAGGGCAGCGCCGAAATAGTGGCAGGGGAGATGCTTTTGATTTTCCGGTGAAAAAGAACAAAGGAGGGGAGTGAGGAGAGTTCAATATTGAGTGTTGAGTGTTTAATGTTGAGTGTTTAGTGATGAGTGTTTAATGTTAAATGAATGGTGTTGAGCGTCTTGAGTCTTGGGTATTGCGTAATGGGTCTTGAGTCTTGGGTATTGTGACGGGAAGTCATAAGCTGCAAGGGACAAGCTTCAAGCTTCAAGCTTCAATCTTCCCGTATCCTTCACCAACCACCACGCATCACTCATCATGCATCCTTCACCACGCCCTAAGGATCGTCACTCAGAGGATCCCGAGCATTCGGGTCCGAAGAGTCTCCTTATTGGTATTGCGTAATGGGTCTTGAGTCTTGAGTATTGTGACGGGAAGTGATGAGCTACAAGCTTCTAGCTTCAAGCTTCCCGCATCCTTCACCAACCACCACGCATCACTCATCATGCATGCTTCACCACGCCCTAAGGATCGTCACTCAGAGAATCCCGAGCATTCGGGTCCGAAAAGTCTCCTTATTGGTATTGCGTAATGGGTCTTGAGTCTTGGGTATTGTGACGGGAAGTCATAAGCTGCAAGGGACAAGCTTCAAGCTTCAAGCTTCAATCTTCCCGTATCCTTCACCAACCACCACGTATCCTGCGTCACTCATCATGCATCCTTCACCACGCATCCCGCACCCCAAACCATACCTCACTGTGTCTGCCTCAAGCGTCCAAAATTCTCCTCTCGAAACACATTAAAAAAGGAGGTCAGAAAGTATAATTTTAGTATCTTGCTCGCTTTAGATAATTCACTTTTTATAAGTATAAATGGCAGAAGGAGACAAGGAAATCATCATCCCGATCAACATAGAAGATGAGATGAGGGGTGCCTACATCGACTACTCAATGTCGGTGATCATTTCAAGAGCTTTACCAGATGTAAGAGACGGCTTAAAACCAGTGCATAGGCGTGTATTGTACGGCATGCTCGACCTCGGGGTCAACTGGAACAAACCCTATAAAAAATCAGCAAGAATTGTAGGAGAGGTCTTGGGTAAATACCACCCACACGGCGACTCTTCTGTTTACGATACCATGGTGCGAATGGCACAAGAGTGGTCGTTGCGTTATCCCTTGGTTGACGGCCAAGGAAACTTCGGTTCGATCGACGGTGATTCGCCCGCAGCGATGCGTTATACCGAGGCCCGATTGAGACGAATTGCTGAAGAAATGTTGAATGACATCAACAAGGATACGGTCGATTTTCAGCTCAACTTTGATGACTCGCTAAAAGAGCCTACGGTATTGCCTGCGAAGCTACCCAACCTCTTATTAAATGGTTCTTCGGGTATCGCAGTGGGTATGGCGACCAACATGGCGCCACACAACCTAAATGAGGTCGTTGACGGCATCATCGCCTATATCGACAATAAGGACATTACCATAGCGGAACTGATGGAGTTCGTTAAGGCCCCTGACTTCCCGACCGGTGGTATCATATACGGCTACAATGGCGTGAAATCCGCTTTTGAAACGGGCAGGGGACGCGTGGTTATGCGTGCAAAAGCCGAGATCGAAAGCACCAGCACCGGTAGAGAGCGCATCATTGTGACTGAGATCCCTTATCAGGTCAATAAAGCCAGCATGATCGAAAAGACGGCGGCCTTGGTGAATGAAAAGAAGATCGAAGGTATCTCTGACATCCGAGATGAGTCGGATCGAACAGGTCTCCGTATCGTCTATGAATTAAAGAAAGACGTGATCGGCAATGTGGTGTTGAACAATCTGTTCAAGTACACACAACTGCAGAGTTCTTTTGGAGTGAACAATGTGGCCTTGGTAAAAGGCAGACCCTACACTTTAAATCTAAAGGAATTGATCGGTCATTTTGTGGACCACCGACACGACGTGGTGGTACGCAGAACACAATATGAGCTCAGTGAAGCCGAAAAACGTGCGCATATTCTAGAGGGCTACCTGATCGCCCTGGACAATATCGATGAGATCATTGAGATTATTCGTGCGTCTCGCGATCCGGAAGTAGCTAAGGCTGGCTTGATCGAAAAATTCGAATTGTCCGACATCCAGGCCAAAGCCATTCTTGAAATGCGATTACAGCGTTTGACAGGACTTGAGCGTGAGAAGATCCAGAAAGAATACGATGAATTGATGGAGCTCATCACACATTTGAAAGAAGTGCTGGAGAAAGTGGAGCTAAGGATGGAGATCATCAAAGGCGAATTAACGGACATCAGAGATCGTTACGGGGACGACAGACGCTCTGAGATCGTTTATGCGGCGGATGACCTCACCAGTGAAGACATGATCCCGAATGATGAAATGCTATTGACCATTTCGCATCAGGGTTATATCAAGCGTACCAATTTGTCGGAGTACCGCACGCAAGGTAGAGGCGGAGTGGGCTCAAAAGGAGCGGGGTCGAAGGAAGACGACTTTACCGAATACCTATTTGTGGCTAAAAACCATGACTACCTGCTCGTATTCACTGAATTCGGCAAAGTATTCTGGAAGAAGATCTGGCAGATCCCTGAAGGAGGGAAGACAGCCAAGGGTCGTCCTGTCCAGAATTTGATCAACATTGAACCAGAGGATAAGATCCGTGCGGTGATCAATGTGGCCGATCTGAAAGACGAAGACTACATCAACAATAACTTCTTGGTGATGTGTACCGAAAAGGGGACTATCAAGAAAACCTCTTTGGAGGCCTATTCGCGTCCAAGAACCAATGGCATCAATGCCATTACGATCAACGAAGGCGATCGTTTACTCGAAGTGAAGCTAACAAATGGTGACAATCATATCATCATAGGCAAGCGATCGGGTAAGGTCGTTCACTTCCACGAGAGTGATGTGCGTTCCATGGGAAGAACTGCTGCCGGCGTGCGCGGTGTGAGCCTGGAAAGCGATGACGATAAAGTGATTGGCATGGTTTGTGTCAACAGAGAAGATGCGAACCTGTTGGTTGTTTCAGAAAATGGCTATGGGAAACGTTCAGCAATTGAAGATTACCGCATCACAAAACGTGGCGGTAAAGGTGTTAAGACCATAAATATTACTGAAAAAACCGGTAACTTAGTCGCGATCAAAGAGGTGATCGATACCGATGATTTGATGATCATCAATAAATCGGGCATCACCATTCGCTTAAGTGTTGAATCGCTCAGGGTAATGGGCAGGGCGACACAAGGCGTAAAGTTGATCCGATTGAATGAAAATGACGTGATCTCCTCAGTAGAGAAAATAGAAATGATCGAAGTAGAAGGAGAACCTGTTGAAAATCAAACAGATGAAGCAGAACAAGGAAGTGATGCTTCAACTGAAATTGAAGATTAATTTGAACCTAAATTAGAGACTATAAAGATGAAAAGAGTATTTTTCACAGCAATGCTGTCAGTCGTTATGCTGAGTGCTTTCGCTCAAAAGAAAGTGCTTAAAAACGCAAACAAGGAGTTTAAGAAAGAGAACTATGCCGAAGCGGTAAAATTGGCCAAAGAAGCGGCCAATCATCCGGAAACCAAGGATAATCCTGAGGTATACATTCTTTTGGGTATGGTAGAAATGAACAAGTTGGATGCTTCTGGCAAAACCGACCTGGCCGCTGCCCAAGCTGCTTATGAGTATTTTGCCATGGCCATGGAGAAAGGCGATGACAACCTGAGAGAGGACATGATGGCAACACCTGTGATCTCTCAATTGCCTGGGCAAGACGAACCTACACAAGTTGGAGGATCAGAGACCATGGCATTGTTGGAGCGCTGGATGCTGTTGGGTGGTAACGACGCCCTAGACCAAGGGGATAGTGAAACCGCGTTCAAAATGTTTGAGATCGCTACCATGATCAATCCATCGGATATGATGTACTTCTTTACCGGCTATGCGGCTGATGGTGCAGACTTGAAGGATGAAATGGAAAATTACTATACGAAAGTGATTTTCTCTGAGGCAGATACGGTGTACGAGAACGCCAACTTTGCTTATAACGGTGTGATCTCATACAAGCTTCAGAAAGAAGAGTTTGATGAAGCCCTGGAGATCATTCGTAGAGCACAAACTGTTTTTCCTGATGAGACCCTGTATAAAAAATGGGAAGTGGATGTCTTGATCGCCAACGACATGATCGCGGAAGCGGTTGCAGGTTTAGAGAAAGCGATCGCAGCTGGTGGAGCGGATGTGCAGACCTACACGCAATTGGCCTTTTTACATTGGCAAGATGAGAAATTGGAGAAAGCTATTGAGGTAGGCATGAAAGCTGTTGCTGCAGACGCATCTTACTTCGACGCAAACTATGTGTTGGGTGGGGCCATGTACGACAAAGCGGCGGCGACACTCCGTAAAGCAGGTGACCCAAGCGTTGATGACGCGACCTACAACAAATTGAAGGCTGATGCCAAGGCTCAATTCGAAGCAGCTAAACCATACTGGGAAAAGTGCTACGAATTAAAGCCGGAAGATACCGCATTGTATGCGCCATTGTCTACTATCTATGAGCAACTGGATATGCCAGAGAAGCGTGATGAGATGTTAGCAAAAATGGATGCCGCAGGAGGTAATTAAGAATTAGCGAATAAAGGGAAGTAGATCTTCCCTTTATTTATAGTAATTGTATTTAACATAATATAGATTATATAACATTCATAGTGAATTACCGCAATACGAAGCTTGCTGAGTATTTCACATAAAACCGTTATCTACACTTTAGTGAGATAACTGTAGGTTTTATGTTAAGGGAATTCACGCTTAGCTAATCCCGACACTCTGTTATATATTCTATATTATATTAACCAGCAAAGCTGGACCGTAACTATTCGTGTCATGGAACTCAGTTCTCCTGATCCCTGCTCAACGAGTTCATTTCGTGCACATGTTATATAATTAGTTTTATTTTAAATAGCCGCTTCGGCCAGCGATATTGGCTACGAGAGCTTTTTGCTTTTGATAGCAAAAACTCTCGCGCACCAATCTGCATCCGCACGGCCGCCCTGTTCCAAAGCTGCTATTTTATTCTACCCGCCCGCTGTGCCGTGCCGGCAGTTCCCTGCGCAAAGCATAAGATTTAAAGGCTGTCTATTTTCTCTTGTACTGTACGATTGTACGGATTGCTCTCAAATATGCGATTCTCAGGCGTTACGTTTATCAGCCTTTAAAACACATGCTTGCCTGCGCTTTGTTGGTGCTATTCTGGATTGTTGGTTCTCTCTGGTGAGTCATGGCTAGTCTGTGGCTCTTTAATGAACGTCATTGCGATCCCGAGTAGTCGGGAGAAGCAATCTCCAGATAGATTTGTATTAATGATGCTCGCCATTGAACGCTGAGATAAATAAACGATGTCTATTATCATTAAATTAACTCAATAGCCGATAAATAGCATTACCTTACCTAGGATCAAACCAAGACCCGAATGCTATGCTAGAGCAACAAGTACTGATTATTTCGGGCGCTGTCCTTGCCGGACTGATCCTCTTCTTTTACATCTTTCCCATCAGTTTATGGATCACAGCCACCTTTTCCGGTGTTAAGATCAACCTGATCGATCTGGTCTTTATGCGCCTGCGTAAGGTTCCTCCTCCTCTTATTGTCAATACCTTGATCCTAGCCACCAAGGCGGGTATCGTAGGCATCAACACACAATTGTTAGAAACCCATTACCTGGCCGGCGGCAACCTGAACAAGGCCATTAAGGCGCTTATCGTTGCCGATAAGGCTAATTTGGCCATGACCTTCCAACAAGCAACTGCCATTGACTTGGCTGGCCGTGATGTGCTTGAAGCCGTGCAGATCTCTGTCAATCCTTACATGATCATTGTTCCCGCCATTACAGGTGTATCAGTAGATGGTATCCAATTGATCGCCGAGGCACGCGTTACGGTGCGAACCAACATCCAGCAATTAGTAGGCGGTGCAGGAGAAGAAACCATCAAAGCCCGTGTTGGACAAGGCATTATCTCCAGGATCGGTGAAGCGAAAAGCTATTTATCGGTCTTAGAAAAACCGGAAGAGATCTCCAAACGAGTATTAGCCGGGGGCTTGGATGCAGGCACGGCCTATGAGATCCTGTCTATCGACATTGCAGACATCAATATCGGGAAAAATATTGGTGCGAAACTGCAAATAGACCAGGCCGCAGCCGACCTAAAGATCGCCAATGCCAAGGCTGAGGAGCGTCGTGCCATGGCAGTTGCCGATGAGCAAGAAATGCTGGCCCATGTGCAAGAAGCACGGGCTAAGGTGATCAAAGCCAAAGCACAAATTCCAGGCGCCATGTCCTTCGCCTATCGAAAAGGTCAGTTGTATGCTTAAAAGACTCATCAGAAGTTATTCTGAACAAGTTCAGCTACACGTTGTTATAAACCCAAACTATAACAACGAATTATGAAAAAATTGAATTATTTGTTCGCCCTAACACTTGCTGTGTTCATCTTAAGCGCATGTGGCGGAACGACTACTGAGAATAGCGAAACTACCGAAACGGCCACTGAGGCACCATCAATGGAAGAAATGACACCTGACATTGTTGGACTTGCTGTGGAAACAGACGCTCTATCGACACTAGTAGCTGCTGTAAAGGCTGCAGGACTGGTAGAGACCTTGCAAGGTGACGGACCTTTTACTGTGTTTGCTCCAACCAATGCAGCTTTTGCTGCCCTTCCAGAAGGAACGCTCGAGAGCTTATTGCTTCCAGAAAACAAAGACCAATTAGTTGCCATTTTGACCTACCACGTAGTGGCTGGTAAAGTAATGTCGACTGATCTTTCTGATGGCATGAAAGCGACTACAGTGAATGGTGCAGAGGTGACCATCACTACTGCTGGTGGTGCGAAAGTAAACGGTGCAAACGTGGTGAGTGCGGATGTGGAAGCGTCAAATGGCGTAGTACACGTGATCGACGCGGTCATCTTACCTCCATCGAAATAACCAATAAATGGACTTAACGAAAAAAGCTCCGAACTCTCGGAGCTTTTTTTATGCCTAAACTTTCTTGCCATGTCTCATTCAACCAAGGCCTTATTAATCCATTTGTAGCGTATCGGCCGGGTTCTTTCTGGCGGCGTTGTAGGACATAAAACTCACGGTTATTGCAGTCAGCAAAAAGGTAATGACCAGTCCTAAGGCAAACAAGTCCCAACTCAAAGAGATACGGTAGGTATAGTTCGCCAGCCAGCCATTCATGGCTAAATAGGCCAAGGGTGCACTGATGATGAAGGCGACAAAGGTGAGGACAAAGAACCGGTTGGAGAATGTGAATAAGATCTGACCAAAAGAGGCGCCGAGTACCTTTCTGATGCCGATCTCTTTCGCCTTTTTTGCTGCCATGAATGAAACGAGGCCATAAAGACCGAGGCAGCCGATGCAAATGGCGATCAAGGCAAAAATTCGGATACTCTTTAACATGATGTCTTCGATCAGGTAGCCCTCTTGCATGTACTCATCTACCGTTTGGTATTGAAAAGCTCTTGTAGGAAAAACATCAGCCCAGGTAGTTGCTAACTCTTCCATGGTAGCGGACAGGTTATTAGCCGGTACTTTTACGTCGACACCCAACACCTGAATATTCGATGGAAACATGATCAACGGTTCAATCTTGTTGTCGAGCCTCGCGCTATGAAAGTCTTTGGTCACTCCCACTATTGGCGCTTGAACACCGTAACAACGGATCTGCTTGCCAATGGCGTCTTGGACATTTTCGACTTCCAATTGCTTGACAAAGGCCTCGTTCACAATGAATGCGTCAATAGTGTCGTTGTACTCCGTCGCTCTAAAATCTCGTCCTGCAACTAGTTCGATCTTGTAATTGCTGAGGTAGCGATGGTAGATGAATTTGTTCTTTGTATCCATGCTTCCCTTGTCCTCGTGCCCCACTTCAATGAAGGAAGTAGAAAATCGGCCATTGTCCATTGGAGGTCCCGACGAAAAAGAAAAAGAGCTGACTTCCGGCATTTCACTGAGTACCATCGTTAGTCGAGCCACTTGATCCGGTTCTGCACTGAAGGTATTGATGGTGACCATATGCTCTTTGTCGAAGCCCATTTCTTTATTGATGAAATAATCCATTTGGAAAGAGATCACAATGGTGCCAATGATCATCAACTGCGTGATCGTGAATTGTGTCAGCACCAAAGCTTGTCTCAAATTGAGCCCTTTTTTATTGGTATTGAGTGCTGAAAATCCTGTTCTCAACGACTCAGAGGGTCGATAAGAAGAGAGCTTTAAGGCCGGATACAGACCTGCAAGAAGACTTACCACCAGGATCAGGCCTATACCGAAAAGCCAAACGGAGGAGTCGATTTGCATGTTCATGTTGACCATGGAGAGCAGATCGTTCCAACCATTTAAGGCCAGTTCTGCTACCCAAACTGCCAGAACAAAGGAAATGGTGGTCAGTAGAATGGTTTCGGTCAAAAATTGCATGATCAACTGCCAACGTGTACTGCCCAATACCTTCCTCACTCCTACCTCTTTCGCCCTTGTCGCCACCTGAACCGTTTGTAAGTTGATGAAGTTGATGAAGGAAGAAAGCGCTATGAATAAGCCCATGACCAGAAAACCAATGGTCAACGCGGGATCACTGGTGTAATTCCCGGCAAAGCCCCATATCGGTTCTTGATGGATGTCTAATAAATTGATGAGACTGAAGGATACAATTTCATGTTGGTCCTCTTCTCTGTATTTTTTAACCAAATCGGGAAATCGTGCTGCTAAACGCTCATGATCTTGCCCTTCTTTTAAGACTAAAAAAGTCAAGCCCGACTCGATATTTCCCCAGTTTCTCGGGTAATCGTATTCGTTATGCTCATAGTAAATATGACTGGAGGCCAAAAGTTGAAAAGGTAAATTGCTGTTGCTGGGTGGATTTTCTACAATACCGGTAATGTAAACCGTAAAGCGGTCATATAATTTGATCTCTTTGCCGAGTAAGCCCGCTTCTTTGCCAACATATTCCGGGTAATACTTCTCTACCATCTTTTTGGAAAGCACAATGGCATTCAAGTCATCGAGTGCTGTCCGTTCATTCCCGGCAATGAAGTCATAGTCAAAATGCTTTAAAAAGACGCTGTCAGCGAAGAATAATTTCCGTTCTTCTTCAAAATTCTTTTGGGCTTCCGTACCCGGGTGAATCGCTAAAAAGGAGTTGCGCGGCCCGATGACTTGTATAACGCCTTCTAGTTCAGGGTATTCGTTGGCCAGCATGGGAGGTGTCCCACCCGTCTGAATTTTGCGATTGGGATAGTCCATCGTGGTGTTGACGCGATAGATCCGATCGGCTTTTGGCTGGTCAATATCGAAGGAGGTTTCGTATCTGTTTTGGACGTAAAGAAAGATCAAGCTACTTAGCCCGAGCGTTAAGGCCAATACATTAATGGCTGAGGTCAACGCTAAAACATCGGTTTTGATCAATCAAGCCAAGGCATTCGAACATTTAGTCATTGGCAGTTCGGGTACCATGCAGGCCGTCATGCAAATGGTGAATAAAGTAGCAGAAACAGATGCAGCAGTGCTCATTACAGGCGAGCATGGTACCGGTAAAGAAATGCTGGCGAAGTACATCCATAGCCAGTCGAAGCGTGGCATGGAGCCTTTTATTCATGCCAATCTCCATTCCATTACAGGTAGTTTGTTCGAATCGACCTTGTTTGGACATGTCAAAGGAGCATTTACGGATGCACAAGAAGACCGAACAGGATTGATCGAAGCAGCTAACCTAGGGACTCTTCTACTCGATGAACTGGCGAGTTTACCTCTTGCTCTTCAAGCCAAATTATTGACCGTACTCCAAAACCGAGTAGTCAATCGCATTGGCGATAACCGCAATAAAGCGGTTGATTTTCGCCTGATCAGCACAAGCCATCTGTCCTTGGAGGAATTAACCGATGCCAAGCAATTGCGGCAAGACCTGTTGTATCGGATCAATACAGTCCATATTCACTTGCCCGTCTTGCGCGACCGAAAGGACGACATCGTTCCTTTAGCACAACACTTTTTATCCGTGTTCAACCAAAAGTATGGACATGACTTAGGCTTCAGCAAAACTGATTTGAAACTTCTTGAGCAACAGCCCTGGCCCGGTAATGTCCGTGAATTGAAAAATAGCATTGAACGCATGGTGGTCATGCAGGAGGTGGATTTTTCACCTTTGTCAGTAAAGGGTCAGAAGACCGATCGCCTAATTGAGGTGGAAAAACAAAAGATCGCGGAGGTAATGGCTCGTCATTCAGGAAACATCACGCATGCTGCTGCTGAATTGGGAATTGGGAGAAATACACTGTACAGAAAACTTAAATAATATGCGCTTTAATCAACGGTTTATCGCGCTTTTGATAAGAGTGCTGCTCATGGTTGGGTTTTCCTTCGGGATAGTCTATACCTCTTTAGCAACTGATCTGCGCATCACACCTTATATGTTTGGTGGACTATTGCTTCTTCTATGTATCGAATTGATTTGGTGGCTAAGGCAACAAGAACGGACTTGGGCACAGTTTCTTCATTCGATCCGTTTTATGGATTTCAGCCGCACCTACCAGCACAAAACGAATGCGAAAGAACTGGAAGTGGCCTATTCATTAATTACGGACCAATTCCTCGCCTTGCAAACGAATCAAGAGGCCGAATTCAACTTATTACAAACACTGCTTAGGCACATTCCGATTGCCGTCATTTGCTATCAAGAGAAAGGTGATGTGGTCTTTACCAATAAAGCCTTCCACGAACTACTCAAAGTGCACGAGATCACACAGTTTGCTCATCTGGAGAATTCCTTACCGGAGGTGCATAAAGCCATAAACAGCGCTAGCGATATCGGCGAGGTGGTTCAGCTAGATAATGGAAAACAGCTGATGATTCGTACAGAATCTTTCAAATTGAAAGGAAATCCCTATCGATTGGCTTCCTTAACCGATGTGGGCAACACATTAGAAGGCCAAGCCTTGGCCAGTTATCAGCAATTGTTGCGGGTGATGACGCACGAGATCATGAATTCAACAACGCCTATCCTATCCTTGATCCGGGTGGTCAATAAAAAAATGATCCATGGGGAGGAGATTATCCCCTTATCGCCCCAAGACCAGAAGAATACCGTCAAAAGTCTACAGGCCATTGAAGAACGAACACAAGGAATTGTTCAATTTGTGGATGCTTATAAAAAGATCAACCAAACGTTTTTCCCACAATTGGAGTCAGTCGATAGCACCGAATGGCTGTTGTCTGTTCGTGCCCTTATAAAAGATAGAAAGCACATTTCGCTGGATATTCACGATGATTTTGGTGGTCAGCTGGTCATCGACCGTGCCTTAATGACACAGGTCTTGCTCAATCTGATCCAAAATGCCATGGACGCTGTGATCGCAGTGGAAACACCTGTTGTTGATATTCGCCTTTTCTCCGAGGAACGTTCTATTCAGCTCATTGTGGAAGACAATGGTCCTTGTGTTGCTCCTCATTTGATCGATGAGGTATTCGTTCCGTTCTACACAACAAAGGCCACCGGTTCTGGCATTGGTCTGGCCATTTCTCGAAAAATTGTTTTTGCTCATCAGGGATCGCTTCGTTACCAACGCGTTGAGCAAAAGACCCATTTCATCATTTCCTTACCCTGGAAAAGACTCCCAAGCCTTAAAGACCGTAAAGTGAGCGGAAAGGTTAAAAATGAGGTCATTTGAATGGTCTTTTCCGTCAGCTTGTTAAGCTCACTAGAAGGGATTTATCCCATGAAAAATCAAGATATCTTGCGAATTCCATGCATTAGCTAAAAGTTCTTGTTAGCTTGCATGTTACCTGTGGGTTTTGAAAGAAGTTCATAGTAAAACCCAAATTTCATCGCGGTCATTCCAAAAAATGTATGGAACTGACCTTTAAAAAAGACAAGAACAAGTACATGGAGGCATTAGGAATAAAAGAATTTTATCCAATTTGGAAGAAGTATCGTCCCGTAATTTTAAAAATGATGGTGGACGCAATTGACGGAACTCCTCAATCCTACAAATTATCCAAGCATGAATTTTCGGATGCCAACACGAGAAAAAGTTCAACTTACACCTTTAAGGTGATCACCGAGAATACAAGAAATCTCAAGCCAACCAAGGCGAGCATTGTCGGATCGGACTTCATTGCCATGCTGCAACAGTCGGGTACTGCTGTAGAGTTAATGCAAGTGCATCAGTTCACCTTTGGAATGGACAATCAATTCAATCTAACGGTGAGTGCAGAACCCCTTGCGAGCGAAGAAGAGGAAACACCAGCCGAAGAGACAGAATAGACGCATTGCGAAGAATTTATTCTCAACAACACATCATCCCTAGAACACAGTCTAAAATGAGGTATCGCCATTTGTTAATGGCTTTGCTTTGTTTATGCTGTCTCATTGCCTCAACAGATGCGCAGGTGGTCAAAAGAGATACGCTCATCGAATGGACTCATTTTGATTACCAAATGGATGAGGACTTTAGTCTGGAAAGCTATAGCCGCTCCGACATTGTCACCAGTACCTTTCAGGGAATTGTGCTTGAAAATGAATACGTAAAGATCTGCTTGATCCCAGAGTTTGGCGCTCGTATCATTTCGTTCATTTATAAACCAACAGGTAAGGAACAGTTGTATCAAAACCCGATCGGTGTCCCCTATCAGATCGGAAGTGGGATCTTCTACCACGATTGGCTGATGGTGTATGGTGGGATCTTCCCAACATTTCCGGAACCTGAACATGGAAAATACTGGAATACTCCTTGGAATGAATCGATCATCAGAGATAACGCCCAAGAGGTGACCGTTTCGATGTGGTTGAAAGATGAGCTCAACAATCCTCGTCATCCCGGACAATACAACAACGGAGTAACCGGCATCACTTGCTACTTTGATGTCACACTAGCGGCAGGCCAGCCTTATTTTACCGTAGACATACGCTTGGAGAATGATGCCAGTACCGCGCGCTATGAGTATTGGACCTGCTTGACCTTAGCCCCTGGGTCTGATGTCGGCAATACCTTTACCCCCAGTGCTTCTGAGATGATCGTCCCCATAGAAACGTATCAGGTCGCCTGGAATCCTAATAATTGGATGAATGACCTCGACGAGGTCGTGAGTACTGGTAATCCGCGCATACAGACCTATGATAAACTTGCCCATCTTTCGAATTGGGAAGACATGGGCATTGCCTATGCCTATCCGACCATGCAAGAGGCCTTTTACGGGGTTATCAATCATACCAACGAACAAGGTCTTTTTCGAATTTCAAGTGATCAAAGCCAAACCCCTGGCTTGAAATTTTGGACCTGGGGTGATGCGCAAGGCTTAGCGGCTGATCCCATGGACTTCAACAACGAGGCACGTCCCTACATAGAATTATGGTCGGGAGTCTCTCAAGAGTTTTTTGAAGATGCCATCTTGGCACCCAATGCTCAAAAGGAGTGGCGAGAGCAGTATGTTCCGACCGTCGGTATCCCAGTCGTCAGTTATCTGGATGAATCCGTTGCTTTTGGTTCTAGCCTAAACGAATCGGAGCTGACGCTGCATGGCTTTCAGGCGGTCGCACAATCCAATACTTATGAGTTGGTTGTTGAGGCCTTGTCCCAAGACGGCACAGTGGCTTTTCGCTCTACCGAGCAAATCACCCCTAATCCTGTCAATAGCCAAGAATTTAGCCTCGACTTAAGCACGATTGATCTCTCGGCTGGCAATTATAACATTCATGCCTCAATCCATGCAAACGGTGCATCTTTGGCGACAGATCGCTACACCTATGCCGCTGAGGGCACAGATCCTTCTTTTGATCCGACGATCAGCTTGGTCAATGGACACTTGGAAATCACTTTCCAGAACGAGGCGGTACGCTCGGTGTATTTATATGATCTTATGGGAAATGAATTGGCGACCACCACTTCTGAAGCTCAGCAAGTGCGCATGCCATATCCAGGCCATGGTGTGTTTGTGATCAATGTGTTAGCTGACGGTGTGCGATGGTCCAAGAAGATTCAAATCTTGACCAATTAGCATCTTCCAAGCGGAGATCGATCGAATAATTTCTTTATTCAGGACCATTTGCATAAAGCTGTGCTAAAAGAGGGATTTATTTCATAATTTGAATGACAACCAAATTCAATATCAATGAAGCAATTGACCTTTCTTTTTTCATTTCTATTGGTCTTTCCTGGACTTTTTAACCTTCAAGCACAGGAACAACTACCAGTAGACCCAACGTTTTACCAAGGCTATGAATGGCGTAATATCGGACCAGAGCGAGGCGGCCGATCCTTGAGTGCCATGGGAAGCCCTGGACGACCCAATGAGTATTATTTTGGTGCTACTGGAGGTGGCCTGTGGAAGACTACTGATGGCGGAAATAACTGGTATCCCGTTACGGATGGCCAAATTACCTCTTCAAGCATAGGAGCTGTTGCCGTCTCGGAAACCAATCCTGATGTGGTCTACATTGGCGGAGGTGAAACACAGCTTCGAGGTAGCATTACACAAGGTGATGGTGTTTACAAGACCACCGACGGTGGAAAAACATGGCGTGATCTGGGCCTTAAAGAAACACAAGCCATTGCACGCATTCGCGTCCACCCTACTGATCCGAACATTGTCTATGTGGCGGCACTAGGTCATGTGTACGGAGACAATGAGCAACGTGGTGTTTTTCGTTCTAAGGATGGTGGTAATACCTGGAAAAAAGTACTTTATGTAAGCGATAAAGCAGGTGCTGCTGATTTGATCATTGACCGTAAAAACCCGAACGTCATCTACGCTACTACGTGGCAGGTTTATCGAAAAGCATGGAAAATGTGGGGCGGTGGCCCTGATTGTGGTCTCTGGAAGTCAATGGACGGTGGGGATACCTGGGTTGAACTGACCGAAAATCCGGGTATGCCGGAAGGACCTATTGGAAAAATTGGTGTGACGGTCTCCCCTGTTGACCCGAACCGTGTTTGGGCTGTAGTTGAGGCCAATGAAGGCGGTGTTTTTCGCTCAGACGATGCGGGATGGACCTGGAAACGTGTTAACGCAGAGCGTAAGTTGCGTCAGCGTGCCTTTTACTATTCGCGTCTTGTGGCCGATCCTTTCGATAAAGACGTTGTTTACGGGCTGAACGTGGGCTTATGGAAATCGACAGATGGCGGCGAGACCTTTGATATTCGCATACGTCCTCCCCATGGTGATCACCACGACCTCTGGATCGATCCAAATGATCCTAATCGGATGATCTCGGCAAACGACGGTGGTGGTACGGTGAGTATCAACGGAGGAGAAACCTGGACAGAACAAGACTACACAACCACGCAGTTCTATCATGTAATGACCACTTCAGATGTTCCTTACCATGTAGCTGGTGCTCAACAAGATAACAGTACACTTGCAATGCCTAGTGATGGATGGGGTCATAAGCTGGGACGCGGTCCAAGCCATGGTTACCATTATGCTGTTGGCGGTGGAGAAAGTGGTTGGATCACACAAAGCCCAACAGATCCTGATGTTTTCTACGCGGGTAGTCAAGGGGCCTTATTGACCCGTTACAATAGAGCAACCGGTCAATACCGAGACATTCAAGTATATCCCCGTTTCTTCTCTGGTGAGCCGTCAAGTGCGCTACCCGAACGTTGGCAATGGACCTTCCCGATCATGTTCTCTCCTTTGGACCCAAGCATCATGTACACAACTTCTCAGCATGTCTGGAAAACGACCAATGACGGCCAAACGTGGGAAAAGATCAGTCCTGACCTAACCTATGCAGATCCGGAAACCTTAGGCCCTACTGGCGGTATCATCACCAAGGACATGAATGGTCCTGAGATCTATGCCACGGTATTTGCCTTGGCTCCTTCCAATCATGACGTCAACACGATCTGGGCTGGTTCTGATGATGGAAAAGTACACATCACTCGAAATGGCGGTAAAAAATGGGTAGACATTACGCCGAAAGACTTGCCTAAATTCTCACGCATCAGCATCATCGACGAAAGTAAATTCAATCCGGGTACCTTGTATCTTGCGGCCAACCGCTACCAGGTAGATGACCGTGAACCCTACGTCTTCAAGACCAATGATTATGGGAAAACCTGGACGAAAATTGTGAATGGCATAGCGGCTGGACATTTTGCCAGGGCGATTCGAGAAGACCTGCAGAAACCGGGACTGTTGTATCTCGCTACAGAACATGGGGTATACATTTCGTTTAACGACGGTGCCCAATGGCAGAGCTTACAGCTTAATTTACCAGACACCCCTATTCGCGACTTGGTGTTGAAGAATGACGATGTCGTTTTGGGTTCGCATGGTCGTGGTTTTTGGATCTTGGACGATATCCGTCCCTTTAGAGAAGCGGCGGAGATCAACAAGACCAATCAGGTGACCTTATTCCAACCTGCCAATCCTATCCGAGGTGTCTATAATGCGGTTATTCAGTATTATTTACCCGATGAAGCAGACTCTGTCACCATTGAAATCATGGATGCCAAGGGTGGCTTGATTCAAACCTACACGGGAAAGAAAGGCCAAGGTAGAGGTGCGCCGAAAACGGCTAAAGGCTTGAAT
This sequence comes from Roseivirga sp. YIW32, assembly GCF_057219245.1. Taxonomy (NCBI): domain Bacteria; kingdom Pseudomonadati; phylum Bacteroidota; class Cytophagia; order Cytophagales; family Roseivirgaceae; genus Roseivirga; species Roseivirga sp. YIW32. The sequence continues at coordinate 997,526 of NZ_JBXVVG010000001.1, forward strand.
TCATTCAATTGGAATCTGCGCTACCCCGGTGCCACAACCTTTGATGGCATGATCATTTGGAGTGGAAGGCCACAAACAGGGCCTACTGCCCCTATTGGTGACTATCAGGTAAAGCTAAAGGTAAATGGACAAACGCTTGAAAATAGCTTTAGCATTGAAATGAATCCGAATTTGGAGGGTGTAACAGCTGCTGATATCCAAGAGCAGTTCGATCTAAGCATGCAGATCATGGCTAAGACCTCGGTCGCAAATGAAGCAGTGATTCAAATTCGAAAGATCAAAAAGCAAGTGGCTTCGCACAAAGGCATGGACAACGGAGCACTGCAGGCAGCCATGGCCGATATGGTCGAAAAACTAAGCGCCGTTGAGTTAAACCTCTACCAAGTGCAGAATCAAAGTCCACAAGATCCCTTGAACTTTCCGATCAAGCTGAACAACCGTTTGGCTTCATTGAGAAGATCAGTTGAAACTGGTCAGGCGAAACCAACGGATGCTGCTTATGTGGTGTTCAACGAACTATCGCAAGAGCTTGAGGGACATCTATCAGACCTAAAGCGAATCATTGACCAAGACCTTAGCCAAATCAACCAACAGCTGCAGACTGCTGGAAAATCAGGTATTAAGGTAGATTAGATCCGAACGGAACATTCAAAAAAAGCCCACCATTTTGGTGGGCTTTTTTTGTGATCATGGTATCAATTGAACCGCTTCTTGGGTCTTATCGCATGTTTTAATCCAAAATTGGCAAGTACTCGATTCGCGTTATCTTCTCCTTCAAAAAACTTTTGTCCACCGAAGGCGATTTCCAGCCATGAACCATCTGTAAGCTTGAGCTCAGTGCCGATGGTATACCTCAAATAAGTGGTGGTTCTGGTGTCCATCAAGGTGAGCATCTCTGCTTGCTGATCGGCATAAAAGAGGTCAAACGAGAGACGGTTATCACTCGTCCCGATCAACGCTCTCAGCCCGGCACTGAAACCGTTGAGGTTCAAGGTATCAGAAGAAGAGTTCATGTCGTACTTGAGTTGACCGATGAGCTGTCCTTTGTATTTGCCATCATGTCTGGACATTAAGGGAAGCGAAACACCACTAAAAACGGAAAAGCGTTCTCGCCTGAAGTCCTCGTAATTCGATGTGGAAGAATGACTGACCCAACCCGCTGAAACTTCTAAGGCAAAGGCATTCCAATGGGTTTTCTTGTAACGCTCTTTTTCTCTTTCAATGATCGCGCTGATGTAGGTTTCAAACGACTGACTGCCATTGGCACAATAGTTCAACAAGTTGTCCTTATACAAGCTCACCGCTTCAATGAGCTTCTCTTGACTGACGACGTTTTCGAGTCTAGCCTCAATGAGTTTGCTCTGAATTTCTGCAAAGAAGGTAGTGTCCGTCATCAATAGCGTGCCGTTCTTCATCCTTTTACAATTGTCTTCTATCGTTTGATAGCTGAGCGTTTCCCAGAGCAGTATGAAGACTTGTCGTTCCGTTGTACTCATGTTTTGATTGTCCCAATTGAAAAGGTTTAGGAACGCGTCCATGTATTGCTCTTCGTTTGTTACCGCATCCGTTTGAAAATAGGCCTGACCAAGCTGAGCCATCAAGTTCATAAAGGCGGGGTCTGCAATGGGTTCACTTTTGTCAAAGGGCACCCACTTCAAGCCAAGCCCGATCCTAGTTCCTAAGGAGTCCTGATTTGTCGTTGCCAAGGAAATGGCCAGGTTACGAGGTTGAAACGCTCGATTCCAATTCATTTGTCCTTTTGAAAGGGTACGCATAAAGGACCACTCCAAAGCAAGCGCAGGTTTTAAGGAGCCATCGGTATCTACAAAATTCGAAAGAGCAAGCGCAAACTCTTTCATATTGCCTGGTCGCACGATCTCATCATTTTGAATGCCCAATAGCCCAAGCGCTGTCAGGTCAGGAGTTGAATAATCCACATAGTAATCGTCGATGGTCAAGGTATCGGTAGCTTCCTGTGACAAAAGCGGCACTGTCCAAGCGCTCAAAAGAAGTAGTAGAACGAGTTTTTTCATGATGGATTCAGTAAAATTTCACTTTTCAATTCATCACCTGAAACGGCTTTTATGCGGTCTAGTACCTCTTCCCATTGGTGCAGTTGTACAGGTTGCCCGTTCACTTCTTGCCACCAGGTCATGCTTACTTTGATATCTTCCACCGGAAAATTCGATGGATTAATGAATAAAAAGCTCCATTTGTGTATTGGTCTTATGAGTGCTGAATGCGGCCCGAGCACAACTTTTTTATCATGATCGATTGCGTTGCTGTTCAAGTGTTCACTATCTGCTTTGTAGCGAAAATTCCAAGCGGGTGTTTCATTTTCAAGGACATAAGTCACATAGACCTGTCCGCCGTCTTTACGATATGTGAGTAATTGTTTCATTAGATAATTGGTTATGGTGTATTGATGAATTGCTTTGTGAGCCACATCTCTTCTATCCTTCCCTTGATCAACCAGGCACTGCCAAAAGCGAGTAAAGCCACTACCTCGGCCCAAAAAATCCCATTGGCAAAAGGTCGTTGCTCTTTATCCAGCAACAGGTAAACGAACATGAATAGCAAAGAGAGGATAACGACGATGCCACTCCACTTGAAATACGTTTTCATCCAAGGTTTCTGGGTATGGATGCAAAACTTGGTCATGGCCATGATGCCCATAAGTAAAAGAAAAGCACCAGCACATATGAGATGAATATCACCCCAAATGACGGCTGTTGGACATAGCACTACATGGCAAGCTGTCTTTGCATCTTCAGGGAGATGTATTGGGATCAATGCGGCGGCTATTGCGAATAAGCCCGCTAGGTTCGTAAGTCGGTTGTCACCGATACGTTCTCCTTGTTCAGGTTTTCGTTTATGCCCACGATAGCTAAAAAGAAATAGGCCAAAAGAGATGAGCACCCCAGTAAAAACAGTGCTCATTTTAGTGTAAAAGTAATCACTGATGGAAGGTTCTACGCGCAGGCCATTACCCATCCCAAGGATCAGAATTACCGGTAAGGCAATGCCTAGTTGGCCCAAAAGTCGACGCAAGAAGCGATAAGAAAGGTTGATGCCAGTGTGTGTCACTGAATCAATCTAATTATTATACCTTAATAATGCAACAGGTAATTGATTAAAGCTAATAACGAAAACCTTGCTATTTCTAGCCCAAGGGTTACTCCCAAAACAGCTTGATCGAATCTGTTGATGCTTTAAAAGGCTGCCAAGTCGTGCTCATGTAGTCTTCGAATGCTTTTTCGAATGCATACACTTCCTTGGCTGCTTCTTCAATTAAGGCATATTCTTGTGCCGAAGGCATTTGATGACTTGACATGAACTTTCTACCTGCATCGCCCAGCATACTCATGGCCGTTTCTTCAAAACTTTGCCAGGCTCCCACCTGTCGGGTTTCCGGTGTACCCACCGCTTGGTACCTCAGTATTTTTAGCCGTTCGATCACCTCTCTTGCCTGAGTTCGCAAGGATTCTTGTTCAGGCTTATCCAAGAATGCAATCAATTTTGTCAAGGCCTTCTCCTGCTCGTTCAATTGATTCAATTTACTCATAAGTCGCCCTCTCAAGCGATCGATATCCTTTTGTGCTTCATATAAAGCCAAATCGATGGCAGGGTCAAAATCAAAGCGTGGGTCTGGAATCACCTCGATCGCAGTTTTCACCTGCTGCTGACCATAGGACAATTCGGCGGTGTATTCGCCGGGTAAAACGGAGATGCCTCTACCCGATTCGCCCTGCTCAGTTAATCGCCAGCTGATGTAGTTCAATCCTTTGGTCGGCGGACGGTTGTCTTTATATTGATGAATAGCCTCTCCTGTTGCATTGTAAATGGTCAACGAAACGGTTTCCTTGTCCAAGGGTTCCTGAATGAAATACGGGATCTCTGCCTCTCGGAAAGGTCTGTTATCGCCCTCAAAAGTCGTATGGAAACCAGTCCATATATTGCCGGGCGCATTAATGAATAAGCCTTTTACTTGGACTACAGGGTTTACGGGAACCGCAGTGATACCCGCTTGATTCTTGCTGCGGGCGTAGGTACGCATCGCCTGTAGGTCATCAACGATCCAAATGGCACGACCAAATGTGCCTATGATCAAAGCAGACTCCCTGCGTTGAATCTTGAGGTCCATGGTGGAGACCGATGGAAATCCATTGGTTACTTGCTCCCAGTTGCTTCCTTCATCAAAACTCACCCAAAGTCCATTTTCTGTTCCTAGAAAGACCAATTGAGGCACTTCTGGATCTTGAATAAAGCTCAATGCATAACCTTTCACCGGTGCGTCTGATGAAACCATTGCTTTCCATGATCTGCCATAGTTCTCTGTTTTGAATAAATAAGGAGTGTAATCTCCACGGCGGTAGTCATTCACAACGGCCCATGCAGTACCGGCTTCGTGTTCAGAGGCCAATATGCGAGCAACCCATGCGCCTTTTGGCATGCCTTTGATCTGTTGCCCGACTTCCGTCCAGCTGGCACCGCCATCTCGGGTAATATGAATCAGGCCGTCGTCTGATCCTGTCCAAAGTACATTTTTGTCTATCGGACTTGGTGCCAAGGCGATGATGGTATTGTAGAATTCAGCTCCTGAAGCGTCAAGCGTAAGCCCACCGTAAGCTCTTTTCTGTTGCTCCGGGTTATTGGTGGTGAGGTCTGGTGAGATGATCTCCCAGGTTTTTCCTCTGTCTGCACTTTTATGCACAAACTGGCTGCTGTAGTAGACAGTAGCCGGATCATGTGGATCTTCTGCAAAGCCTGCGTTCCAATGGAACCTCAGTCGAGGGTAATCGGCAGATTTTGGTGGTTTGATGCTGCTGTAGTATCCGCCGATCTTATCGTAGCGGTAAAGGCTACCGTTCTGTGAGGTACCATATCCAAACCGTTCGTCTTCGCGATCTGGAGAGATATAAAAGCCATCGCCACCAACCAGATATTGCCAATAAAGGGTTCGAATGCCACCTCTTCGCCAGACGTACCCTGGTCCATACCAATTGCCGTTGTCCTGCATTCCACCATAAACATGATAAGGCCTTTCCTCGTCCACGTTGATCTGGTAAAACTGGGCAACAGGGATCGTTTCCGGAAAATACCAGCTTTCGCCTCGGTCTCTTGTGATGCCTATACCGCCATCTCCACCAATGATGTAAAAATCCGCATCATTAGGCGACATCCAAAAGGCATGAAAATCGGCATGAATTCCTTTGGTTTCATCGGCCGGAATTTGCGGGACAGGATCGAAGGTGCGTCCCCCATCAAAGCTGACGGTTAGGGGCTGGTAAATGTTATACAACAAGTTCGGGTCATCTGAGCTAACGGCGAGCTCCTGAAAATAAAACGGGCGATTATTGGTATAGCGTGGATCATCATTGATCAGCTCCCAGTGATAGCCTCCGTCATTGCTGCGATACAAGGCATTTTTGGTCGCTTCAACCTTCGCATAGATCCGATCAGGATTACTTGGCGCAATGGCCAGCCCGATCCTTCCTAGGGCACCTTTAGGCAGTCCTTCTGCTGACCCAAGCTGCTTCCAGGTATTACCGCCATCCAAGGTCATGTAAAGCCCAGAACCGGGTCCTCCAGAGCGAAAGCTGTACGGTGTACGCTGGTGGTCGTACAAGGCCACAATCAGCTTGTTCGGGTTAACAGGGTCCATGACCATGTCTGCTACACCAGAGGTAGTATTGGTGAATAGGAGTTTTTCCCAGGTTTTGCCACCATCAGTCGTGCGATACAGGCCTCTCTCTTGCGTTGGAGTGAAGGTGTCGCCCATGGCTCCGACATACACCACAGCCCCGTTGTTAGGATGAACAATGATGCGATGAATGGTTTTTGTGGCTTCTAGGCCCATGTGCTGCCAGGTTTTTCCCGCATCAACGCTTTTAAAGATCCCCATACCAAGATTCATGGAATTCCTTGGATTGCCTTCGCCAGTACCTACCCATACCACATTGGGTTGGTCTTGCTGAATGGCGATGGCTCCAACATTTTGAGTGGGCGCAGCATCAAAAACAGGATCCCAACGTGTTCCACCATTCTCAGATTTCCAAACACCACCACTTGCCGCTCCCACATACATGATGTCCTGGTCTTTGTCTACTACATCAATTGCTGTAATGCGACCACTCATGTTTGCCGGACCGACACTTCTTATGCGCAGGTTATTGAATTGATCCCAATGATTTGTCTGCGCCTGACTAAATGAGGTAGCCAAAAAGCAGGTGATAAATGCCGCGTATCTTAAATAACTCATGTTGTTAGAATTGCTTCTGCTTCGATTTCAACTTTGTAGCCCTTCCCCACCAATTTTGCCTCAACTAAGGTATTGGCGGGTAAAATATGGTTAAAGCGTTCCCCATGAGCACGTGCTACAGGTTCCCAATCATTCACATCGTTCACAAAAATCCTTGTCCGGTGCACATCCTCCAGTGTACCTCCTAATGCCATGATCGCTCCTTCGATCTTGTCAATCACAAAATGGGCCTGCGCTTTGGCGTCTTCACCTCCGATCATGCGATCTTCATGTGTGGCAGTGGTACCCGACACTTGAATCGTGTTTCCAATGCGTTTGGCTCTACTATAACCGGCCATGCCTTCCCAATACGTACCGCTCACAACTATCTCATGTCCATTATTCAGTGTCTTTGTTTCATAGGGAGACGGAAATCCTTTGACATGATGACTGAGGTCTCCCGATGCAGTTAAAAAAGGAGGTTTGCGATACTCATCACCGCAGTCGCCCGGAATAGGTTTCAGCCCATTCAATACTTCTTGAATGTACATAGTATCATCTTTAGTTAACTGAAAACTAAAGAGTTGACTATTGTCATTGATATGTTCACTTTGACCCAATCGGGCACCTAGGATGACACCTGCCACATGCGATTGACTCAGAATGAACTTCGTCGCAACATTCGCCATTGACACCTGATGTTTGTCAGCGATCGTTTTAATGGTATGCAACAACTGCTGAAATTCTTGCCAAGACCCCACTTGATCAATAAAGCGCTTGTATTTCATTTGTGACCATGAGTAGGACTCATCCACCGCTGGTTCTTCCCTACCCAACCATTTTTCACTTAAGAAGCCTCCTGCCAGGGTACCGAATGCCAATAATTTGACTCCGTATTCTTGACAAACAGCCGCCATTTCTCCACTTGCTCGTTGGTCGAGTAAAGAATAGCAAACCTGATTAGAGACCAGTTCAATGCCACTAGCTAAGGCAATCCGCAAATGTGCCGAATCAAAATTGGTGACACCTAAATGCTTAATAAGCCCTTCTTGCTTCAATTCTTGTAAGGTAAAAAGGGTATCAAGCCAGGCTGGATCAGGATATGACCAGGCATGATACTGCAATAGGTCGATCTGCTCGGTTTGTAAGCGATTCCTCGCTGTATTTACCGCCTCTCTGACAGTTTCCTCGCTCACTTTTCCTGGTTCAGGCACCCATTTGGTCAGCATTTGCGTCTTTTTGCCCGCAGGAAACTCTTTCTTATAGGTTCCTGCAATCACTTCTGCGGAGCCATAATGATCGGCCATATCAAAGGTGGTTAAGCCGGCGTTGACGTATTCATCCATGAATGGCGCCATTTGATGAGGGTCTAAGGTTTTGCCATCCCGTTCGAGGTCTGCTATTTGCCATAACCCTGTCAATACACGCGAGATCTTCAAATCAGGCGCTAACGCTACGTACATTTCTTCTTTCATTCCTGTGGTAATTTAGTAAACAAGGACTTCAGATCCCTTCCTGCTGCTTTCATGGCTCTGGTCTTTGCCCAATAGATGATTGAGCCTATGCCCATGACGATCAACCAAACGGGTGTGGACCGGTAGTACCATGCGTCTACAGTGGCATTCAAATCTTTCCATGTATGCACGCCTAGAAACAAGCATAACAATGCGACACCGAAAACCCCGATGAGTTGTCTTTTTTTGTTTGATCGGATCATGTTGATCTCTACTGACAGCTTGGGGTTTATTGTATTGATGGTGATCAATGTTAAGCACATCAGCAAGAAATTGACCATCATGGAAGTTACCATAATGTCGATCCCCAAAAAGAAATCTCCGGCAAAATGACTTCCTAATACCCCGATGGATGCAATTATTCCGCTGAGGTAAAGTGCTTTATGGGGCGTTCGATAAGTCTTGTGCACAACTGCAATTTGCGAGGGAAAAATGCCGTCATCGGACCAGGCAAAGACCAAACGAGAGACCGACAGCAACATGGCCGGAAGGTCATTGATCAGGGCAATAGCCGCTCCGAAGAGAATGGCAACGGACAATCCCATAGGCAAGAGTGGGCTGATCAGCCCGGGTGCCGTTATGTCTTTCAATTGGGCTTGTTCTGCTACATAAGCCCATGGTACCGCATGATAAACGGCAAGGGTAAAGAAGAAGTAAAAGCTACCAACAATGGTAATGGCCAATAGAATGGATTTGGGTAATGCTCTTGTGGGCTCCTTGGCCTCTCCACCTGCTTGTGCAATGGCATCAAAGCCGATAAAACTTGAAAATAAAATGGCTGCTGCTGAAAGAAAGATCATTGGGTCAAAGGGTGCCTTTTGATCAAAGGAAGTGGCAATATCTTGCCCTATTACTTGAGCATAGTCTTGCTGATCATATAGAAAACCCGTAATGATGACGATGATCCCCAAGGCAAACATTAAGAACATGAGGGGCACCACCGTACGTTCGTAAAACTTACCACCTCGGATATTGATGTACACAAAGAGCCAGATCAAACCTAAGGCAATACCAATACGGATGAGGTCGACTTCCATCAAGGCTGCTGCTTCTGTCCAATGCAAGCCGATAAAGACATCTCTGATAAAGGGGACGATGATGTAGGCAATCACACCGATCACAATAGAAAGGCCAAACCATTGTGAGAAACTCGCAATAAAGCCCAGATAGGGATTCAAGCCGCGACTTGCGAAAATATAGCTACCTCCTGCCCTGGGCATTGCAGATGCCAAGCTACCATAAGCAAAAGCGGCCAGTAGGGCTGGTAGCATGGCAAAGAGAAAGGCAGCAAGCACATGGTCTCCAATCCCTGGTACATTGCGGTGGATCATGAAAGGGATCACATTGATGGATGCCCCTAGCATTGAACAAATACCTGTTGCTGTAAGCGACAACAACCCTATTTTCCTCGAAAGCCTATTTACTGAGCTCAAATGATAGAGTTTTGAAACTGAGGCCTGAATATAGCTTCAAATTATGAACTCTACCTAAGTATTTTTAACAGCGGCTTATGTCGAAACAGGTCTTTAGTTGAAGTCGATTGTTAAACTCACGGTCACTCGACTTTCTTTAAATTCGGAAGCTTCAGGTCTTTGATCTCAGGTAAGATGAGTAAACCAATGATTAGCGAAACACCGCACGAGAACTCGATATTCAAGCCGACAATGAGAAGCAATAAACAGATAATAGTCGAGGTGATGATGTAGCGTAGAAACATGATCTTATTCTTTCCTATCGCTTACGCATAGGGCATGCCAAGTGCAGAAAACGCTGTAAATGGCACATGATCATATAATCCAACGAAATTACGCTCCCAAAATGGGATTTTTGTTCCAGGTTTTTTTTGTGAAGGAGAAAGAGATCGATCGGTTTAGGACTTCCGTTTGTGGTCAAACAAACGAGGGAATACCGCAGGCACCTCTTCTATGTAACGCTGACGTTCAGGTGATAACTTTTGAGCACTTTCCAGCATTGGAACCCCTGAAACACGAAGCAGTAGATAGGTTATGGTAATCGGGGAAATTATGGTCAGCCAGGGATAGCCAAAAGGAACGACCATTAGCCAAATGCCCCACCAGATGCAGATTTCACCGAAATAGTTTGGGTGTCTGGATCGAGCCCACAAGCCCGTGGTCAATAAGGTATGCTTCTTCTCGGGGTCTGTTTTGTGCTTGGCCTTTTGCCAATCGGCAACGGATTCCCAATACATGCCAACAAACCAAAAGATACTTCCAGGGATCAACCACCAGGTCCATTCGATGTTCTTAGCTAATGTAGCAATGTAGATCAAGGGAAAAGCAATGACCAGCATGAAGAGGTTCTGCAATACATAGATCTGAAGAAAAGATCGCCACCAGAGATTTTTGCCCCATTCTTTTCGCCATTTCGCGTAGCGTCGGTCTTCCGGTTTTCCAATACTGCGCAGCAATAAGTAACCACTTAGCCGAAATCCCCAACTACAGACGGCAATGAAGATCAAGGCTTGTGGCCCACCTAAACGATACTGATGTGCCAGCCAATAGATGATATTGACAAAACCCAAGCCCCATGCCACGTCAACAAAATCATTGCGAACGATCAGCAGCGACGTCAGGTACCAAAAGATGGCCCACATGACCATTGGAAAAAGCAGCTCTTGATAAGCTGTTAGAATTATGTCAACCATTTAAAAATGTAATAACCCGCAGTCGCGACAGCACCCGTCAAGACTATGCCCCAAAGGATATCGATCACAACTACTTTTACCGGCCAGTTTTTTAATGTGGCTAAGTTAGTCAAATCGTAGGTAGCGTAGGTAAAAAACCCAAAGAGTACACCATAGAGTAGCGCATGCTGCAGGCTTGATTTTTCTACTGCTGGCAGCACAGCGAAGATCAAGATACCGGCAATGAATAATAAATAAAAAATGATCGCTGCGGTCCAGTTTACTTCTGGAGCCAACAAGTGACCCAAGAGTTTATTGTACAGGTTTTTAGCGATGACGCCAAGCCAGAGTAGATCGATCGCAAAAAATACGATGGCTGTAAGCACATAGCCCATTAAAAGCTTCGATAGCGGAATTGAAAACATAACAAAAGAACCTTCAGAATTCCGAAATGTTCTAGGACACCTTATTGATCATCAATCTTTCAATAAAGTCTCCAACAGTTTATTGACCGCTTCAGCTGTAGCTGCGGCCTTTAGTTCTTCATAATTAACCCTGTCCTCTTTAGGATCTTCTTTAGCAGGAACTTCTTGATGCTGATGATTACCTCCTGCCCAATCGTTCAGAAAGCGCCAAAAATCAATCCTTTCCTGGCATGAAACCACCCAATGATTATGGACGGCAGCTTTTACCAAATGATTCTCCTGATTGACGAGCCAAATGAAGGGTATCTTACCATAAAGTGCTTCTTCCTTCATCTGGAGATAGTCGGCTATGGAAACTAGGTGGTCACTTTCATAGGCCAACGGAACCAATAACAGCTCTTGTCTTTTCGCTTCAAATAGCGCCTTGTAGTCAGCATACGTAAAGAACCAGGTTTCTTTTTTGGTCGCCTGTTCTTCAGCAATTTCTACTTCGTATGGCCCCATTTGCATTTTTACATACATAGTAGGGCACGACATCTTCTTCAGGTTTGCTTAAGCCTTCCGTTGCATTGTCCAGTTGGGTCTGCGCATCATCAAGCTTAGTGTTAATGAGTATATCCATGACAAAAAAATTGTTTGACCGTGTACCCAAGCTACGTACAGCAAAGGACGGATTACATGAGATTTGTCAGGGATTGAGTTGATTTACGGCCATGATTAGAGGTAGAGCCGGCGAGACCAATCAACCAAAATTGCTTACTATATAGTAGAATTAAATCACTGAATAACAACTATTTAATGGTTACTGCTGAATTCATTAAATAAAAAAAGCCGCTACTCGTCAAACGAATAGCGGCTTTTGAAATCAAGCAGTTGAATTTAGCGTAACACGTCCACCCTAACAGCAACGAGTCCCTTCGGTCCTTCTTCTACTTCAAATTTCACTTTGTCTCCTTCTTGCAACGTACTACTTACGTTGTTCGCATGGACAAAAAATCTTTCTTGAACACCATCTTGATTGATGAATCCGTATCCTTTTGCATCATTATAAAACGATACTCTGCCTCTGCGTTCTCCACTCAGGTCTTCTTTTTCCTGTTTAGGCACACCCACCACAATGTCTTTTGCTTTGATGGTCTTTTTCTTCGCATCCGGATCCGGTGGGGTATCTGAGATATTACCGAATTCATCAACATAAGCCATCATATTATCCAAGCTACCGTCTTTTTCGGCATCTCTTTTTTCTTCGCGCTTGGCCATCTTTTCCTTGCGCTTCTGTAGCTTCTTTTTTTCTCTTTCTTTCTTGCTAAATGTGGTTTGGGATCTTGCCATGTATTGTTTTTAGGGTGAAAGAACCTCTTGGTTCTGATCAAAAGTAATGAATAAACTAAGTTCGTTTAATGACATAACTCATGTTAGCGGTCATTGATTCAATTTGTTTTGGGTTCACTCAAATTGAAAGAAAAAGTGAAAGCCAGCATTACACCGGCTTTTGAGGGTTTCGATTATCCGATCACTTTAACGCGAACGGCATTGATACCTTTTTTGCCTCTTTCAGTTTCAAATTCTACTTTGTCGTCTTCACGAATTTCTTCTGTCAGACCTGATTGATGCACAAATACATCTTCTCCTCCGTCATCTGGCTTAATAAATCCGAATCCTTTAGAGAAATTGAAAAACTTAACTGTTCCTTCCATGGTAATAATTATTAATTGATATAAAAATTCTTTTGTTTGTTAATTGACGAAAGTGAATGCTTTCCCCGTTTTACCAGCTCTTCCTGTCCGCCCGATGCGGTGGATATAGCTATCGTATGTTAATGGCAATTCGTAATTGATGACATGACTGACGTCTTGTACATCGATGCCCCTTGCAGCCACGTCTGTCGCTACGAGTACCTTTATGTCTCCCCTTTTGAATTTTCTAAGGGCAGTCATTCTATAATTCTGCTTCTTGTCACCGTGAATCTGATCTGCTCTGATCCCAGCTTTGTTCAATTGGGTACTGACTTTGTCTGCCCAACGTTTGGTTTCTGTGAATACGAGTACCTTTCCGACTTCGTCACCTGCAATTAAATCTTGCAGCATCTCGAATTTATCTTCTCCATGTGGCACCTCAATGATGTCCTGCTCCACACGATCTGTGGTGGCAGTACCTGTACTGACATGAATGGTGATAGGGTTTTCCATCAATTCCTTGATGATGTCTTCTTGTCCTTTTTCAACTGTTGCAGAGAACAACATAGTTTGTGTTCTTGCTGCCATGTCACTCACGATCTCACGAATGTCGTGCTTAAAGCCCATGTCGAGCATACGATCAAACTCGTCCAAGATCAACACAGGTGTTCTGTTGAAACGCAAGGCCCTACGATCGATCATGTCTTTCAAACGACCTGGTGTTCCAATAATGATATGGTTCTTTCTTCTCGCTTTGTTAAAGTCTGCACCAACACTGGTACCCCCGATGAAACAAGAGCTAAAGAGCTTCGTTCCTTTGGTCAAACTTCTAAATTCTTGCTCAACTTGCTGTGCCAGCTCTCTTGTTGGTACAACTACTAAAGCCGCCATTTCGATCGGGTCGATCATCAATTTTTCAACGATCGGAATCAAAAAGGCTGCTGTTTTTCCAGTCCCTGTATTGGCTACGCCGATCAGGTCGTTTCCTTCCAACAAAGCTTCTAAGGTCTCGTTTTGGATCTGACTAGGACTTTCGTATCCTTTTTCTTTCAGGTTTTGAAGCAACAAGGGTTGCAAAGGCATTTCAGCAAAGCTTCTGTTGGCGACGTACTTGGTCTCCTCTTGATTGCTTGCTTTTTTGATCAACAACGAGAAGTCATTGAGTTGAGAAACGCGTTTCCCTTTTCCTCTTCCGCCTCCATTACGAGGTCTAGATGAACCTCCGTTTCTTGGTCTTGAAGATTTAAAGTTTGGACGATCATCGTTCGATCTTCTGTTTTGAGAAGATTCCGGTCTGCTCTCTGAACGAGAAGCACCTTCTTCCGAACGTCTAGACTTGGTTTCAAATTGATCAGGTCGCGGACCTCTATGAAATGCCTTCTTAGGCTTTCTGCGTGTATCTTCAGCGCTAGCGCCTCTTCTGCTTGCCTGTGGGCCTTTTGTTGGTGACTTTTTCAGTTTCTTTCCAACAGTTTCTTGAAACACCTGATCGATATCGACAGACTTTTCAATTCTTCTGGCTCTTCTACCGGCTCTATTGCTGGAGCTTCCACTTCTTTTTCCCGGCTTTGCGCCGAATATCCCGGTATTTCCAGGACGTTTCTTTACATTTCTTGACATAAAAGTTTTTTGGCTCAGCTCGACTTATTGCTCAGCTGAGAGTTCATTCATAATTGCGCTATGACTCTAATGGGCGACTGAACGAATCAACGATCATTTCTTATTGATCTTTCGCCTATTAAGCAAGCTATGTGAGATGATTGATTCCCTGGGTCTGATTTGTTAAGCCTCGATTTTTCGCTTATGGACAGACGTATTGAAGAAGGGCTTATAAAAAGCCTGTATTCAAATCAGAAAATAGGGGTATGAATTGTATCGAACTGGTAGGTTAAATAGAAAGCTACTCCTGCTATCTCGCTGCAAAGGTGAAATTAATAATTGGTGTTTCCTATTCTTGCTCAACTATTTATTATGCAATCGATGGAAGGAATTGTATTTTTGAGGATGTAATGAGTAGTGAGTATTGAGTATTGGGTATTGAGTAGTGAGAGGTACTGAGTACTCGGTACAAAGTACATGGTACATGGCCAAGATACTCAACATTCAACATTCAAAACTTAACACTCACACTAAGCATTCAACACTAGGCAGTTGAAAGTCAGAGGTCAGAAGTCAGAAGCTGGAAGAACACCACATCATTCCCTACTTTAATCAAACTGACAATAACCTTCGCATTGTATGATATAGGATATTGAGTAAATAGTACGTGGTACGTGGTACATAGCGAAGACATTCAACACTAAACACTCATCATTCAACATTAAACACTAAACACTAAGCATTCAACATTCAACATTCAAAACTAAACACTCCCCCAACTCCAAACTATTCCGTCTAAAAATTTCAGCATTGCGGTTTCTGCCCTATCTTCGGGTGCAATCAAGAAAAACGATCAATTATGAGAAAAATAACAGTAGCCAAAGGCGATGGTATCGGTCCTGAGATCATGGACGCTACCTTAAACATTATCAAAGCCGCCGGCGCAGCAATTGACATTGATTATATCGACATTGGGGAGAACGTCTACCTTTCTGGTCATAGCTCAGGTATCGCACCTGAATCTTGGGCTTCATTGCGCAAGACCAAGGTGTTCCTCAAAGCCCCTATCACTACCCCTCAGGGTGGCGGATTCAAAAGTTTAAATGTCACCACAAGAAAGACCTTAGGGCTTTATGCCAACGTGAGACCATGCATCTCTTATCATCCCTATGTATCCACCAAACATCCGATCATGGACGTAGTGATCATCCGGGAGAACGAAGAAGACCTGTATGCAGGTATTGAGCATCAGCAGACCGACGAAGTCACCCAATGCTTGAAACTCATCACAAAGCCGGGTACAGAGAAGATCATTCGATTTGCATTTGAGTACGCGAAGGCATACGGACGTAAAAAGGTGACTTGTTTCACCAAAGACAACATCATGAAATTGACGGATGGCCTTTTCCACAAAACCTTTGATGAGGTGGCCAAGGAATATCCAGAGTTGGAAAGTGAGCACTGGATCGTGGATATCGGAGCAGCAAAACTAGCCGATACTCCTGAGAATTTCGATGTGATCGTCATGCCCAATCTCTATGGAGACATCCTTTCTGATGTAGCGGCTCAGATCACGGGCTCTGTTGGCTTAGGAGGAAGCGCCAATATCGGTGCCGACTATGCCATGTTTGAAGCCATTCACGGTTCTGCACCAAGACGCGCAGGACAAGACATGGCCAACCCTTCCGGTCTGTTATTGGGCGCCATTCAGATGTTGGTGTACATAGGACAATCGGAAGTGGCTGAAAAAGTACACAATGCCTGGTTGCGTACCATGGAAGATGGTGTGCATACCTATGACCTGTTCAAAGAAGGTGTGAGCAAGCAAAAAGTAGGCACCAAAGGCTTTGCAGAAGCCGTGATCGAACGTATCGGACAAAAGCCTGAGCATTTGAAAGCAGTGAGCTACAATGCAAGTAGCAACCATCAGATCCAAGGTACCTACACTGAGCAAGCACCTGCGAAAAAGGACCTGGTCGGTGTCGACATCTTCTTGCATTGGAATGGTGATAACCGAGATGCCAATGTGTTAGGTGGCATCTTGAGCCAATTCAAATCAGGCCCATTTGAGATCAAGTTGATCACGAACCGTGGTGTGAAGGTATATCCTGACGGTTTACCAGAAACTTTCTGTACCGACCACTGGCGTTGTCGATTTACAACGGATAAAATGGATCAGCCCGGTAGTTACGAGGACGTATTGAAGATCAGTCAAATGATCACAGAAGCCGGCTTGGATATCATCAAGACGGAGAACTTGTGCCGATTTGATGGCGAGATCGCCTTCTCATTGGGTCAAGGACAATAAAACCAATTTCCATTCTATGGCCAAAATGCCAAGTATAGGAATGGACATGTTCAGGGGTAGAACACTCATCATTGCCACTCAACACGGCAAAGAACAAGTGATCGCCCCTGAACTTGAAAAACAATTGGGTGTCAGATGTGAGGTCATCACTGGCCTGGACACCAATCAATTCGGCACCTTCTCAGGCGAGGTCAAACGTGAAGGCACGGCCCTCGAAGCAGCACAGAAAAAAGCACAGGCTGCACTTGCCCTATCAACAGCTCCGCTAGTTGTGGCTAGTGAAGGATCCTTTGGACCACATCCCTACTATTCCTTCATCCCCGGAAATGAAGAACTGCTGTTGTTCATAGATAGGGACAACCACTTGGAAATTGCCGCACGTCACCTCACCACTGACACAAACTATGCTCAACGTCATATCGAAAGCATCGAAGAATGGGAAGATTTTTGTGAACAAGTCGGGTTCCCATCCCATGGCATCATTCTAAAGGCAACACATCCGGAAAAACCCACACAGTTTTTCAAGGACTTGCTCCACTTGAACGAATTGATTTCAATAAGTCGGAAATTAATGGCTGACGGTTACCTCATTCATGCTGAGACCGATATGCGTGCCATGCGGAACCCCACCCGAATGAAGGCCATTGGAGCAGCTACTCAACGTTTAGTTGAACTTCTGAAGTCTGCATGTCCTTCTTGCCAAGCTCCCGGTTATGCTAAAACCGCAGCCATTGAAGGACTCCCCTGCACGCTTTGCGGAAGTCCTACGCGCTCTGCAAAGGCCTACACCTACACCTGCTCTTCTTGCCAGTATAGCGAAGAAGTCGCCCGAACAGATAAAAAGGGGGAAGACCCAATGTATTGTGATGTTTGCAATCCCTAGGGGCTTATGGGTATTTAGCCAAAAGTTATAAGTCTCTCGGAAGATGACGAGTAAATGATGAATGCTGACTTCATATCTGAATTTTTAATTGATCAGTCCTAATTGAGCCAGCACCCACACTCCCTGAAGGGATGCCCAAGTTGCAAGATTGACCACTGAAGTTAGAGTTCTGCCTTATTGTTAATTGGTCATTCCTAATTCCTAATTGACCTCAGCTAAACCAAATACAAGTTCAGTCAGTTATCCAACCATGCACAAGCTTTTGCTCATCTCCTTAAGTTTCCTTCTTATGACCGATCCTATGACCATCGACTTTGGTAAAGACAAGAACGACTCATGGTTTTCGGTGAACGATGGCGTAATGGGTGGCAGATCACAGGGGAAAACGAGCTACACTGAGAACAGCTTGGTCTTTACCGGATCGGTCTCCTTTGAGAATAATGGAGGATTTGCCTCGGTAAGAAGCGAGCAGCAAGTGATGGACCTGTCTGATTTTGAAACAGTCACCATTCGTTACAAAAGTACCGGGCAAAGCCTCAGTTTGAATTTCAATTACTACCGCCAATGGTGGTACCCGAATTACAAAGCCCTCCTTCCCGAAACCTCAGGTGAATGGCAAACCCTCACCCTCTACTTAGACCAACTGAAAGAATACCGCGTAGGAGAACCCACAGGCGACACCATAAGCCCTGAAAAACTCAAACGCATCATCCGCCTGGGCATCATGACCAACGATAAAAATGAAGGCCCTTTTGAGGCGGAAGTGGATTTTGTGAGGTTCGAATAAGACAAAATAAAATGGTCCTAGTTGAAAACTAAGACCATTTAAGTATTGATAAGCAATTGCTATTCCTCCAGCTTCACCTTCTTCTTATCTAAATGCTTGACACCGTCAGCTAGCCATTGCGGGGCTTCGGTGTCTTTGAGGTAGTGGTCAAAGTACTGTTTCATTCTCACTTGGAAGTCCTTTTGATTGGCTTCTTTCGTTAGGTGATGCGGTTCATCTGGATACACCAGCATGATCACTTCTTTGCCTAGTCTGCGCGCCGTTTGGTAATACTCCACCCCTTGCACGAAGTCTACTGCGCCGTCTGCTGTACCGTGCAAGATCATAAATGGGGTATTGATGTTCTCTGCGTTATGAATAGGCGATTGGCTGCGGTAAAGCTCCATATCTTCCCATGGACTCACTCCCATTCTTCCTTGCGACCATTGGATGATCGGTCCGTTGAAATTTCCCGTGCGCTTGTACACCACATTGTGCATGGAGATCAGGTTGGTCAAGGGTGCACCAGTGACCACACAGGCAAACATATCGGTTTGCGTCAGGATAAAGCTCGACTCATAACCTCCCCAGCTATGTCCTTGTAAACCAATTCGTTCTGGATCGGCATACCCAAGATCAATCACCTCTTGTGCGGCAGCTGTCACATCGTCTAGTGCTGAGCTTCCCGGCTTGCCCATATCGTAGACAATGTCCGGCATCAGCAGCAAATAGCCATTGCTGGCGTAGGTAGACATGTGCGGGCGGTCATCATACGTCGGCATAGAATACTGGTGGTGTCTCTGCGACATCTTCTCATAGAAATATATGACCATCGGGTACTTTTTACCCTCTTCATAGTCGGCCGGTAAAGCCAAAGTGGCTTGTAGTTTATGGCCACGCTTGTCGGTATAATCGACCAAAATCCTTCTACCCCATTTGTATTCGGACTGTTGTGGATTCGCATCGGTGATTTGTTGTGCTTTCTTGAAATCAGCGTTCGCTACCCATACATCTGGAAATTCTTCAAAGGTCTGCTGAGTATACATAACTACCTCTGCATCCTTGGCCTTGGTCGGTCTACCGATGCTCTTATCTACATAGAGTAAGGCTTTAGGCTTCTTGCCCACAGCTACCTCATAATAGCCTGATTTCTTGGTCCATTCACCATAAGCGCTTAATAGCAGCGGTTTTGAGACATCGTAAGTCTCGGCTTCCGGATCTAGTTGCGTCAGTCTGAAACGGATCTCGTTCTCATTACCCATCCCTTGTGTGATGTTCAACACCTCGTTTGAATTGAGTGAGAAAGCATAGATGTCGTATT
This sequence comes from Roseivirga sp. YIW32, assembly GCF_057219245.1. Lineage (NCBI taxonomy): Bacteria > Pseudomonadati > Bacteroidota > Cytophagia > Cytophagales > Roseivirgaceae > Roseivirga > Roseivirga sp. YIW32. The sequence continues at coordinate 1,016,903 of NZ_JBXVVG010000001.1, forward strand.
TGTGGTTCATGAATATCCACTTGCCATCAGATGACCATCCTGCTATACCATAGACTGGCTTCTCTACCGGATAATCGAATTCCCTATTGGTGAAATCTACGTCAGTGTGTCTGGAGATATTCGTCGTTTGCTTCGTTTCAAAATCATACACCATCACTTGCGCATTTGTAGAATAGACCGCAAAACGACCCATTGGATCTGTGCCCATAAAATGGTAATTGTTCTCCACAATGAGCGACTCCTCTCCTGTTTCCGTATTGATCGCATAGAGATCAGCAAAGCCGGAAGGTTGATCTCTCAAGGCACGATATTTTTTATCGTACAAGGCTACCGCCCACTTAGATTTATCGCTGGTACGAACACCGGCCATCTCTTCCTTTTCTAATGGGATCAGCCTTTCATTGGCTAAATTGAAAACTGCCGCGTAGGTAGCTCGACGGTCACGATTGGCTCTAACCTCTTGTGCGGATTGCACCACTTCATCTTTCCAATGCCACACGTCGACGTTGGCTTCTAATTCATCTGCCTTTTTTAGCTCTGCTACTTGTTCTTTGATGCCCAAGAACAACTGGGTTCCGGCTTCATTCCAGCTTAGGTTTCGGTATTCGGATATCACATGGCCTTCTGGAACATTATTGAACGTCCTTACGACAGGCTTCATCCCTAATCCTAAGTTTGAAGCCCAAAGCAATGTATTCTCTCGCTGCATGAGGCTGTCTGCTTTGCTTCCAAAGAGTGCAGCAAATGCAGTACCCGCTTCGTTCCAAACCAATTGACTATAGGTATTGGCACTGCTATGTACAGCCTGCGTAGACATGCTTGATAGATCGATCGTGTAGACCCCATTACCCGCCTGACCATCAGCATCAACCAAATAAGTGAAAAGGCCTCCGGTTTCATTAAAACCGTAACTCGATACATTACCAATGTTTAGTACCATGTCGCCTGACAGGCTTCTTAGGATGAGGTCAGTTCCATTGTGCTCGGCATCGCGATCTTTCTTTACCTTTTGAATGGCGATGAAATTGGCCGTTTCCGAAAAGCTATATCCTTGTACATCTTTAATCTCCTCGACGCTCCGGTCGTTCAGGTTGTATAAATGCAAATTGCTATTCACCTGTTTTTTCTGCTTGCGAAGCTTTTCTGCCTCGGCTTTTACTGGATCGACCAAAAAGGCCAACCATTTGCTATCATTCGAAAAGGCTACACGCTTGGCATTCTTTACGCTGTAAACGGTATCCCCATCGAGCTCGCGAATAAAAAAGGTCGCATCCCCTTCATTGGGGGAATAAGCATAGGTCATCCATTCTCCATTGGGTGCGAGCACGGTGTTGGTGATACGGTTCCAGTCTTTGTAATCCTCTAGGCTGAGGACTTTCTTCTCTTGTGCAAACGCGATTTGGCTAGACAAAAGGAGCCCTATAAAGGCCAAAAAGTAAGATGAGTTAAGGGTTGATTTGATGGTCATAGTTTCGGTATAAATAATTCAATTAAAATTTTCGATAAATGCCATCTAAGTATTGATTGGCTTCATCTTCTTTAAATTGGGCTTTTTCACTATCCCAATGTAGTTTCTTATTTGGGAAACGTCCGGCAATGACGCCGAGTAAAATGGTTTCCGTCAATCTTGCAGCATAAGAAAAGGGCGCGCTGCACTCGTCTTTTCCTAAACAAGCATCCACAAACTGGTGGTAGTGCTTATTACTTTCTGCACCATAATCGGTAGTTGGGCTGCCGACATCATTAAAATTACTCAGGTCGAGGTCAAGGTATTCACCCTTGACAATATGCTTAGGCAATTGCATAAAGTGAGGCAATAACAAGCGTCCTTTTTCACCGACGAACATGGCCCCTTGATCTGGTAATGCCTCTCCATCGGGTAGTTTCAAGTCTTTATGGTTTTTGGGTGCGCCTGGACCGTCGTACCAGATCCATTTGAATTTATTCGTGGTATAAGCCGTACCAGGGAATTGATAGGTCACCTTGTTGTTTTCAGGAAAACCGAATCCTGTTGGCTTTCGGCACTTGGTTTTAATGGTTTTTGGCACATCTAAAGCAAGGGCATTGTAGGGTGTATCAAAAATATGAACGCCCATATCGCCGAGGGTGCCACAGCCATAATCCAAGAGTTTACGCCAGTTACCAGGATGATAAACACCCTCAGCATAGGGTCTCTTGGCTGCCGTGCCCAGCCAAAGGTTCCAATCCAAATGCTCAGGGATAGGATCCGTATGTTCAGGTGCTGGGCCATCAAAACCCCAATTTTTTGGAGACCAAGCATGTACCCGCTTTACTTTACCGATGATGCCTGACTGGATCAATGCGGTACCGAGCTTATAATCATAAAAGGAATGGACTTGAATACCCATCTGCGTGGTGAGTCCCTTTTCTTTGGCCATTTGATCCATGGCCCTGGCTTCAGAAACATGATGTGTAAGCGGCTTTTGGCAATAAACAGCCTTATTCATCTCCATGGCCATTAATGAGGCCGGTGCGTGCGTATGGTCTGGTGTTGATACGATGACGGCATCAATATCCTCGCTCATTTCTTTCAGCAATACCCTGTAATCGGCAAAAGTCTTGGCACCAGGGTGCATTTGATGGGCTGCAGCCAATCTGTTGGAATCCACATCACACAAGGCCACTACTTCGACCGCAGGGTGCGCGGAGATCGCTTTGAGGTCTTCCATGCCCATTCCACCCACACCGATATGGGCTGTTCTTAGTTTTTCAGCTTTGTCTAATGCCCACAAAGAGGAAGGCAATAAGGAGGCAGAGGTCAGCAATGCGGTGCTTTTTAAGAATGTTCTCTTATTCATATGAAAGCTTTAAATAGGATGTTATAACTTCTTGATCTTAATGTTTTTAAACCACAATGGACTGTCATGATCTTGTAGGCCGATGTAGCCTGATTTAAAGGATCCATAAAGCTCGGCATCCTTCCATTTGCCAGCGGCTTTACGTTCTTTCCAATCTTCAGACCAAGGCACAAAAGAGACGATCTTTTTTCCGTTGAGCCAATGTTCTACTTGCGTAGGCGTGAATATGATTCGGGAGGTATTCCATTCTCCTGCTGGCTTAACGATCTTTTGTTCGAGGTCTGGCGGATACATCGCATAGTCTGCCCCGGTCTTTTGCCACTCCTCGAGTTTGGCATTATTGATCTCTTCCCACTGCAGGTCATCTAATAATTGATATTCAGGAGCGATCGCTGGAGGACCTCCGGGTTCATTCTCCTTTAAATGGTAGAAAACGCCGCTATTGCCACCTGCAGGGAGCTTCCATTCGAGGTAAAGTTCGAAGTTATCAAATTCTTCTGCGGCATAAATAATGTCTTTTCCGCCTTGCCATTCGCTCTCAAGGCGTTTTTGGGTATCAAAGGTCAGTGTCCCATCCTCGATGACCCATTGTGGGGGCAGTGCATCTCCGTTGTAAGCGCGCCAACCTTCCGTGCTGGTGCCATCAAAAAGGTAGATCCAGTCATCGGTTTGAGATTCTGCCGTTTCTTTTTCTTTTGTCGCTCCACAGCTCCAGGTGATCAAAGCGAGCAGGCCTAGTATAGGAAGTGATTTCCTCAAATTCATCCGTTTGTCTTGCATATTGCGTTATCGTCTTTTTTTGCTACTTAATCTTGATCTAATGGCGTCAGTTCGATGTTTCTCCAGCGCACCTTGATGCCGCCTCCATCGTGTATCTGGAGCGCGATACTCCCCTTTCCGGCTCCTAGTTTTTCGTCTTTTAGGTGTACCATTTCGGTACCATTGAGCCAAGAGGTGACCTCATCGCCCAATACCCTGATCTTCATGGTGTTCCACTCACCCATTTTGAGGGCTTTGTCTTTTTCAGGTGCGGGCTGTATCAACCAGCCGCGACCATAGGATTCGTAGATACCGCCAGTATTGCTTCCTGGCGGCGCGACTTCTACCTGCCAACCGCTTACTTTGGTGCCCTCGACAGTTGACCTGATGAAGATACCGCTATTGCCATTGGACTCTTGTTTGAAATCCAGGGTCAGTTCAAAGTCATCGTAGAATGCTTCTGTCGAGAGATAGCCGTATTGTGCTGCTGGACCGCTTTCACAGATCAACTCTCCATTCTCGATATACCATTTTTCTTCGCCATGGTTTACCCAACCGTCGAGGTTTTTACCATTGAATAGTGAAATGGTAGCGTTTTGTGCATGGACGCTGTTGAAGGTGATCAGTAGGGCTAGACTGAGCATCACTTGGGTTCTTTTGACAGGATTCATTGGGTTTGGTTGATGTCTTACTCGCTGAAGATATGAACTCGTGACTCAAAAAACCAACCATTGGTCAAAAGCTATAAGGGACTAGCTTCGAGTTGTGAGTTATGAGCATCGAGCTGCAAGGCGTGTAGTAATTGCTTTCAATTCTTAATTGATAATTCTTAATTCCTAAATACCTGCAAGCGTCAATCTGACCGTCATTTCGAGGCGTAAACGCTGCGTAAGCGAGCGATTACAACGAGGCAATCTCCACACTCTTAATTCTCAACTAATAGCTTAAATCTTTTATCCTTAGCCCTCAGCCCTTAAACCTCAATCCATCCCCCGGTGCCGATATCTCTGCTTTATTTTGGTTTAGCAGCAAGCAGGCCGTACTATTACATACAACAAATTCTTGCGGGCAATAGCACTCCTGCTTTTAATGACCCCATGATGAAAGAACTCAACAAGTACCCTATCCTTTTTATCCTTTTCGCCTTCTTATTGTTCAGCTGTGATGACAACGAAACCACACCAGAGAATGAAACACCTGTTGTCGAGTCTGAAGCAATCTTCAATGAGGATTTAAGCTACGGCACCATGCAAGACAATGAAGGTAATACCTATCGCACGATAGAGATCGGTAATCAAACTTGGATGGCGCAGAATTTAAGAACCACACAGTTCAGAAATGGAGATGAAATCCCAGAAGTGACCGAGAATGCCGACTGGCCGGCCTTAATAGATGCTGCACAGAGTAGTTATGAGAACAACGACAATGAAGTCTTTTTGGCGACACACGGTCGTTTATACAATTGGTTCGCAGCGACTGATAACCGAAACATTGCCCCTGAGGGATGGCATGTCCCGACAATTCAAGAGTGGGAAACCTTGGCTGCCACCTTGGGCGGTGCCGAAAATGCGGGTGGCCAAATGAAAGAAATTGGGGAAGCCCGTTGGAATGCGCCTAATACCAATGCAGATAACTCCAGCGGCTTTACTGCTTTGCCTTCCGGAAGAAGAGAATACACCGATGGTCGATTCATAAACCAAGGGTTTAATACCTTCTGGTGGACAAGCTCTCCCTACAATCCGGATTATTCGTGGTACTACCAAGTCAATTATGACATTGCTTCCTTAAACGCAGCTAACTTCCATAAGCAGTATGGTTTTGCCGTGCGTCTAGTGAAAGATTGATATTGAGTGTTGAGTGTTTAGTGTTGAGTGTTTAGTGCTTAATGTTTAGTGTTGAATGTTTAATGATAAGTGCTGAGTGTTGAGCGTTCATCTAGCTTCTGACTTCCATCTTCGGTCTTCTAGCTTCTGTCTTTCAACATTTGACTGCCTAGTATTGAATATCTTGGCTATGTACCATGTACTATCTACTCAATATCCTATATCACAATATGTCGAAGATTTACTGTCAGTTTGATTGAAGCAGGGAAATGATGTTGAGTGTTTAAGGCTAAGTGTTTAGTGCTTAATGTTTAGTGTTTAGTGTTTAGTGTTGAATGTTTAATGATAAGTGCTGAGTGTTGAGCGTTCATCTAGCTTCTGACTTCCATCTTCGGCCTTCTGACCTCCATCTTCGGTCTTCTAGCCTCTGTCTTTTGTCTTTCAACTTCTGACTGCCTAATATTGAATATCTTAGCTATGTACCATGTACCATATACTATCTACTCAATATCCTATAACAGAATATGTCGAAGATTTACTGTCAGTTTGATTGAAGTAGGGAAATGATGTTGAATGATAAGTGTTGAGTGTTTAATGTTTAATGCTTAATGTTGAATGGTGAGTGGTTCCTCTAGCTTAGAGCTCATCCTATTACTCATTCTTCATACGTCATGCCTCACAACTCGCCCCTTGTAGCTTACAGCTCTTAGCTCTTAGCTCATCCCTCACAACCCCTTCCTCCCACTCCCTACTCTAAACAATATTTATTAGATTAGAGGAGTAACCTCAAGCGAATGAAAAACATCAAATTTGCCTTGCTCAGTTTGGGCAGCCTTTGCATTTGGGCATGCAGCGATAAACAAGAACTTTCAGTCGAAGCATACGAAACCTCTGCTGCCGGTGGTAACTGGCAGGTAGTCGAGCAAATAGCAGGTACGGGCGATATTCAATTGAAATTGAATCCGGAGAAGACCTACCAAACCATGACCGGCTTTGGCGGTGCCTTTACCGAGTCTTCCTCCTATTTACTCAATCAGCTGGGTGAGAAAAATCGCAAAAAAGTCATTGACGCCTATTTTGCACCTGAAGGCGCGGCTTATTCTTTGACACGTACGCACATCAATTCCAGTGATTTCTCACTAGGGAATTACGCCTATGCTCCTGAAGAGGACATGTCGCTAAGTAACTTCAGCATTGAAGAAGACATGGACGATGTGATTCCTTTCATCAAAGAGGCACAAGCGGCCTCACAGGATGGGTTTAAGATCCTAGCGTCACCATGGACGGCGCCCCCTTGGATGAAGGACAATCAAGATTGGAAAGGTGGTAAGCTCTTACCGAAATACTATGACACCTGGGCGCTCTATTTCTCCAAATACATTGACGCTTACCAAGCCCAAGGCATTGACATCTGGGGACTTACCGTAGAGAACGAGCCATTAGGCAACGATAGCAATTGGGAAAGTATGCACTATACGGCAGAGGAATTGGCGCTTTTTGTGGAAAATCATTTGGGCCCTTCTTTAGAAGAAAACGGACATGGAAACGTGGTGCTTTTAGGCTATGACCAAAACCGTGACGAAGAATTGGATCACTTTACGGAGGCGCAATGGGCCAACGAAACGCGTAAACAATATTTTGATGGAACCGCAGTACACTGGTATGCCAGTACCTACAAGTATTACCCGGAACTATTGCAAATGGCGCATGAAAGAGCGCCAGGCAAGTACTTGATTCAATCAGAGGCTTGTGTAGACGCTGAAATACCCCATTGGTACGACGACGCTTGGTATTGGGCCAAAGAAGCTACCGACTGGGGCTGGACATGGGCTCCGGAAGAATTAAAAGCAGACCATCCCAAATACGTACCGGTTTACCGCTATGCCCGTGACATCATCGGCTGCATGAACAACTGGGTGGATGGCTGGATCGACTGGAACATGGTACTCGACCGCCAAGGAGGCCCCAATTGGGCAAGCAATTGGTGCATTTCTCCCGTCATTGTAGATCCTGATGCCGACGAGGTCTACTTTACACCGTTGTACTATGTGATGAAGCATTTCAGTAAGTATATCCGTCCCGGAGCTGAGCGCATCGACTTTAGCCTGTCCGATGATAGTCTGATGGCGACTGCAGCGAGCAACCCCGATGGATCGACTGTCGTGGTCTTGCTGAACATGGAAGAAACCGCCAAAACGGTTCGTATCGAACTGAATGGAGAACAAGTCAACGTTCCGCTTAAGGCTCAAGCCATCCAGACCTTGGTATTGAACGCCGTAGAATAAGGAATGTGCAAACCATTGGCCGTTCGATGTGTTGATGAAGAAAACGTCATCATGCAGGAACACTTCTTTGGTTGCCCTTATTGTGGGGCAGAGATCTCCATGCTGTTAGACCCCTCTATTCGTCAGCAAAGGTATATCGAGGATTGTGAGGTTTGCTGTAATCCGATACAGGTGACCTTGGTCTTTGAAAAGTTAGACCTGATCGAATTTAGGGCCGATTCTATTGAACAATAGTGCCTGTGGAAGCTTTAAGAAATATGCTTATCCAGAAGGAACAATCATTAGCCGAAGTGTTCAATGCCGTAAAGCAAGAATTGAAACGATCGACAGTAGACAAGAAGCACCCTTTTCGCTACACTGTCTTGAGTACTCAAGGAACCCATGTTCGCTCTCGTTATGTGGTTCTACGAGATATCGCCGATAATTTTCAATTCATCATCTACACGGATAGTAGAAGTCGAAAGGTGAATGAATTGGCCAAGCACAACGAAGCCCAGCTGCTCTTTTATCATCCAAAGAAGCAAGTGCAGGTGGTATTGACAGGATATGCGAGTATTTTACAACATGAAGACTTCAGTGAAAAGGCTTGGGAGAAAGTGCAAGGACCAGCAAGGAAAGCGTATAATACCCAAAAAGCACCAGGAGCATCAATAGATGAACCCGCTGAAGGCCATTTATGGAGAGATGCCATGGATGACACCTATTTTGCCGTGATCACGATTGACCCAAAGGAGATCGAAGTACTGCAATTGAACAAATCGGAACACCTGAGAGCTTCCTTCCAAAATAAGAATGACTGGGCCGGTGAATGGCTGGTTCCTTAATACTCCATACAATCTGTAACTTCTACCTTTCACGCCAGGAAAAGCACTTCGTATCACTCCTAAACATGAAAACCAAGACATGTCCATATTGTCAACAAGCCAGCAACGTGATGTATAGAATTCAAGTGCAAAAAGGTAAAGAATGGATATTTGTTTGCCCAGAATGCCTACCGAGTTGTCAACAGCTACCACAATACCGTTATGGAGGCACATGGAAAGGTGCCCGCCACTAGGCCTAAACATTAAGATTCACTTCCTGTTACTTTAGAACAGTTGACAAATCACTTAAACTCATACTACAAGCTTGTACTATCTTCTGAGACGAAGGAAAAGGCCGAACGAGCGATCATATGGGTCTCCATTTTAAGTTTCATTGTTCATTTGGGGTTAATAGAGGCGGTTGATCTGGGCGTGATCGACATCCCCTTCCAATCACAGTTGCTGACGAATCATATTTCAGCGATTTATACACCATTTTCATTTATCCTCTTATTTGAGGTCTATCTTTTGGTTTATCATATCCCAAAGTCTACCTCTACCTACATCGCCAAGCAATATGAGATCATCACACTTATCATCATCAGAAGAATTTTCAAGGACTTAGCCAATCTTGATTTATCGATCAACTGGTTCGAGGACAAATATGATCTCCAGTTCACTTATGACATCATATCAACACTTATACTCTTCTTTCTAATCTTTCTTTTCCATCGACTCCACAGGAATAAATCAGCACATCAACAGATCTCAGCGCTTCCTCAGAAAATTCAGCTTTTTATTGAACGCAAAAAGCGAATCGCGTCATTCCTTGTCCCTGTCATCATCATCATGGCCGTATATACATTCGTTGCTTGGAGCGGAGATCTAGTTCTCTATTGGAATGATGCACAGAAAGGTGCAAGTAGCTTTGCCGACATCAATAATATTTTCTTCGATGAATTTTTCACCGTGCTCATCCTGACCGACGTCCTCCTATTGCTCTTTTCATTTTTTCACACCTCTGAGTTTCATGTATTCATTCGCAATTCTGGCTTTATCATTTCGACGATCTTGATTAGGATCTCCTTTTCGATAGAAGGTGTTTTGAACAATGCGCTCATCATTGTGTCAGTGCTTTTTGGGGTACTCATCCTGTGGATTACACAGAAGTACGAGCAAATCGAGAAGGAAAAGCTGGAAGTATGATGCTGCTCGACTGATCCATATCATCTTCATGAAACGGCAGCTGCCTTTACACGAATTATTTCATCTTTGATTCGATCTACCTGCTGTCATGCATACACTCATTCTAGCCTATGCTGAGAACCTTAACCCTTTTTCACTTCAAGACCTGGCGTCATAAGGCACTTTCTGTTGATGTACAGATAAGTAGATAGTTAAAATGAACACAAATCAACAAGATGATTTGTTTATTCAACCTTATATTCGAAATATTCAATGAAACGTCGATAGTCTCTTGACATGAAAAAAGCATACCCATTCGATCCATTACTTAGGCACCATTTGATCATCGCTGGTGGGTTGGCCATTTGGGTATTCACTTTTTTGTTTTTTACTGAGCCGCTGGATGTGGCTGAGCTGCTGCCAGAAGAAAAGCTCCTTTATCTTCCGGTCTATGGCTTATTTGCCTCTGCTTGTTACTTATTGACGCTTCCCTTACAGCAGTTGCTTTATCAGCGTTGCAAACAAACCTGGTCTTTATCGGCCGAATTGCTTCTGCTTGCTTCCATCTTCGTATTAGGCTTCTTGATTACCCGCGGTGTCTATTATTACATTGTCATGAGACAGCATCCTAATGCTTATGACCTACTCTATTTTTTGAAAGCCATCTACATGCCGGCCATCATGACCATTTTGCCCATTATTGCCATTGGCAGATGGTCTTTTGGGAAATACAGAGAAAATAAAATTGAAGAGAAGAAGATCGAGATCAAAGGAACGGGTAACTATGAAGGCATACGACTGCACTTGAGAGACCTTGTTTGCATTCAGTCTGCTGACAATTACATTGAAGTCAACTACCTTGAATCTAGAAAACTCAAAAAACAGCTCATTCGAAACAAGCTTTCAGAGGTTGAAAAACTCAGACCAGAACTGATCAGAACTCACCGTTCCTACTTAGTCAATCCAATGCATTTCAGGCAATGGAAATCTGGGAATCGTAAGGTTTTGGTCGTACTTGGTAATGGAATAGAGATCCCCGTTTCTAGTACATTCAAGGAACAAGTAGAACAAGCAGTCAATTCCGCCACAGACTAGTGCCATTTCACCACAAGAGGCTTATACTATAGGTTAAGGCCGTTTTTTCTTGCCTAGGTTTGTTTCATCGTAAAACAAAAACACAATTGAAATGAAACAGATCATCACCCTTATGATTGTCTTATTCTTCACGCAACACCTAGCCGCACAAGAATCCTGTAATTGTCCGCAAGAGCTTAGCTTCGTTTACACTCAAATGCAAAGCATGGCATCATTCAAGTCACAAGTGAAGGGCGCCGAAAAGAAAGCCTTTGAGAAGACTTACCAAGCCATCCGCGAAAAGATCAATGAGAACACCTCCAAAGTCGAGTGTTTTTGGCAAATGAATCAATTGATGAGTTTTGTGAAAGACGAACACGCCTCCATCTATGAGACTAGTCCCGATTATACGGTAGAGGACATTTATGATTCGGCCTTTATCCAGAGGTATCAAAAGAGCGAGGTCTTCAAGAACTTCCCGAAAGCGACAGTGGACCTAGCATCACTGCGAACAGACCTGATGGGAAAAGAAATTGACGACATAGAAGGAATTTATGCCATGGGACAAGATGTTATGGAAATTGGTGTTTATCGAACGGCAAGCCAAGACAGCTTGCTTGCTGTGGTGTTGAGCTCAAAGATTGGCATTTGGGAAGCAGGACAGGTATTTGCCTTCATCAAAGAAGTAGAGGCTTTAGAGGGCATTTATGACGTCATAACCTTCAGCCAAGTCTACAAAAACCTTAGGTTCATGAACAACCGATGGGTTAGAAATGGCATCTTATTTTCAAATGTCAAAAAACCCCTTAGCACCAAAGATTACGGCATTCCTGCTCTTGAAGCCAGCGATGCCTACCAGTTAAAGAGATTGAACGATGAGGTTCAATACATTTGGATCGATAATTTCAGCCGGATCGGTAATGCGCAAAGAAGAGATCAGCTCATTCGCCAAATAGAAGAAGAACTGACTTCAGATTACTTGATCTTTGATTTACGAAATAACCCAGGCGGTGCAAGCAAGATCTCTAAACCCATTCTTAAGGCTATTGACAAGCATTCCGATGCAAAAGTGTATGTTTTGACCAATTACGGCAGTGGAAGCAATGCAGAACAAACAACGGTTCGATTGAAGGCGAAGAAAGGAACGGTTCACCTCGGGGAGAGAACACGAGGAGCTATTGCCTATGGAACCAATTATGGAACTTCTTATGCCTCTCCTTCAGGTATGTTCCGGATCTTACCGACTGATATGAAATTCAATAAATGGTTGTCATATGAAGAGGTGGGCGTTGTGCCGGATATTGAATTGACGCAAGATACCGATTGGATCAAGCAAACGCTGGACATCATTGAAAGACAGAAAAACCTGTAAGGGTTAGTCAGATGAACTGATGGGCCTTATTTGTGCCCAAGGCTCGGGGGATGAGTATTGAATGTTGAAAGACTTCAGTGCTATCCTCCGAGCGCATGTTGCAAGTCTTTTCCAATCCCCCTGCCCCCTTCACCAAGGGGGAAATGGAGTGGCTGATATTTCAATTCTCTTAAGAAGTAAACCCAAACCTCATGCTATTACCCACTACGCAAGACTCAAGACCCAAGACGCAGGACCCAAGACGCACTACGCAATACGTGGTACGCGGTACGCAATACCAATACAGAGACTCTTCGGACCCGAATGCTCGGGATCCTCTGAGTGACGTTCTTTTTGAGTTTGGCGCGTGATGTGGGATGCGTGGTGGTTGGTGAAGGATGTGAGAAGATTGAAGCTTGAAGCTTGTCCCTTGCAGCCTGCCGCTTTCCGTCACAATACTCAAGACTCAAGACTCGAGATTCAAGCCACCCAACAGATCTACCCATACAATTACCGCTTTTTCCTTTTCATGAGTATATTCAAGCCATGAAGCCAACGGTATGTGTGATCGGCGCGGGACCTTCCGGGATAACCGCCATCAAGAACTTATTAGATGAGGGATTAGCGGTTAAGGCCTACGACTATAACCATGACGTAGGCGGTAATTGGATCTATACAGAGAACGAAAGCCATTCCTCCGTTTTTGAAACGACCCACATCATCAGTTCAAAGACCATGTCGCAATACGAAGATTTTACCTTTGACGATTTCGAAGCAGGAATTCCAGACTACCCCTCGCATGACCAACTCAGAAGGTATTTTCAGGCCTATGCCGCACATTTTGGACTCTATGCTCATATCGAATTCAAGACCTTGGTGAAGCATTGTGAGCGAATTAACGATCACAAATGGAACGTGACCACCGAATGCAACGGGATTCAAAAAACAGAAACGTTCAGTCACCTTGTCGTCTGTAATGGACACCATTGGCAACCGCGTTATCCCGAATATCCCGGTGAATTCACCGGTACGCTGTTGCATTCTCATCATTTCAAAAAGGCTGATCCGTTCAAAGACCAACGTGTCTTGGTGATCGGGGGTGGTAATTCGGCTTGCGATGTTGCTGTTGAGACGAGCCGAGTGACAAAAAAGACAGCGATCAGCATGCGAAGAGGCTATCGCATCGTTCCTAAATTTCTATTTGGTAAGCCAACGGATGTAGTGGCCAATAAAAACAAATGGTTGCCGCTGAAGTGGAAGTATTTTTTCTCTGAACAACTGGTCAAACTCATCAACGGTCCGAACACCCTCTACGGTTTGCAAGAACCTGATCACAAAGCGGGTGGAACGCACCCGACTGTAAACGATGAATTACTTTATAAGCTGAGGCATGGTAAGGTGATTCCCAAGGTAGACATTGATCGTTTTGAGGGAAATAAGGTACATTTCAAAGATGGTAGCACTGATGAATTTGATGTGGTCATTGCCTGCACTGGCTTCATTTTGGCACACCCCTTCTTTGATAAAAACTTCTTGGACTACACTGACTCAGAGGTACCGCTCTATTTAAAAATGTTTCACGAAGAGTATGAAAACCTTCATTTTATCGGCATGTTCCAACCGCTTGGCTGCATTTGGCCGGGTAGTGAGTTGCAAGCGAAGATCGCAGCCCGTGAGATCTCTGGCAAATGGCAAAGACCAGGAAACATGAAGGAACTCTGCCAAAGAGAAGTAACCCATCCCCATTTGAATCAGATCAAGACGCCGCGGCATACGATCACGGTAGACTTTGCCAAGTTTGTGAATCAGTTGAAAAAGCATCTACCCAAAGACTATGTGAGTAAAGAACCTCGAAAGTTGATGCAGGAGGCATGATTCATTACAAAGCAGAAGGAGCCCAAACCAAAGGTCATGTCCTGTTCATTCATGGTATGTGCCACGGGGCTTGGTGTTGGGACTTTGGCTTTATGCAAGCATTTACCCAGGCCGGTTATGACTGCTCAGCGATTGATCTACCCGGGCACGAGCAACCGGGTAAGAATCGAAAGGTCAATGATTTCGGCTTGTCAGACTATCTACACGCTATTGACGAGGCCATATCATCCATTGGGAAGGAATGCATCATCATTGGCCATTCGATGGGGGGATTCCTGACTCAAAAATACTTGGAAGTCAACACGTGTAAAGCGGCGATTCTACTGGCTCCTGTCCCCTATTTTGGGATACTCGCTCCTTCCTTGCGTTACATCAGTCGTCATTCTATGGCCTTCTTTTATCTCATGGCCCAAGACATTTACGGTCCTTTTGTAGAGCATGCAGAGGAACTCTTCTATGCTCTTCAGCAAGACCTGAGCATTACAGCAATTCAATCGCTGATGCGCTCAGAATCCTTTAAGGTATTGATTGGTATGATGGCAAAACCGGTTAAAGCACCCATCCCTAAACAAATCCCACTTATGGTGTTCGGAGGAGAAATGGATCGTGTCATCTCTACTTCAGAGATTGAACGCACGGCTCAGTTTCACCGTGTGGATCATCACCTTTTTTCGAATTGCGGGCATAACATGATGCTCGAAAGGGTATTTCCTGATGTTGCCCAATACATGCTTGATTGGTTGGATGACTTGGGAAACCCTAAGAATTCCGCTATTAACTAAAATGGAGAAATAAGCTACTCACCTTCTTAGCCGACCCAGGCTATTTTGATGACATCATCGATCTCTACTCTGAAATTACCAAAACGTGACCCTCCTTTTACGATAAGCGCAGGAGGTAAAGCCGGTACAACGATACGACCATAATTTTTTTCTACAGTCTCTTCTACTTCATGGCTGGCCAGAATCACTTCGGTGATTTGCCCATTGCGTTTGATCAATTGGACCTTACTTCCAATTGGAATATGCCGTATGCTTTCAAGTGCTTCTTCTTGAGTCATTAATAAATGTAATCTATTTGGTCATTGTATTGAATCATCATAAACCACTGTGCAATTCCTTTGTTCCTCAAATGGTCAAGATTTTTTATTTCGACCCGAAAGCAGGCGAAAGTCTTTGGTTGTCAAGGACGTGGAGATTAGGCAATACCCCGATTTTTTCACATCTTATGTCATGGACGCGCTGCGACATGTCATTTGGTTGCCTTTTTTGCTCCTGAACCTTCACATTGATGTACAGGGGCAAGAGTGGGAAAGAGAACTTGAACAAGACGGCATCTCTGTCTACACGCGCAACGTACCAGGAAAGGCATACAAAGAGTTCAAAGCCACCACCATTGTCAATACCTCTCTCCACAGCTTATTGGCCTTATTCAAATCGGTAGATCAAATGCCCGAGTGGCTAACACAATGCGAAGAAACTAAACTCATCAGCTCTGAACATTTTTGGCATCAGCTCAGCTATCACGAAGTGAAAGTGCCTGTTTTACGCAATCGAGACATGGTGCTCGAAATGAACATAAGCCAAGATACGATCATGAACACCCTCCGAATCGATATTCAAGGAAAACCTTCACTCTATCCCAAGCAAAGCAGAAAGATCCGTGTGGAGGACATTCATGGCTACTGGCTTTGTAAGCCACTTGAAGATGGCTCCATGTACATCGAATATAGCATGTACCTTGATCCTGCCGGAATCATACCTCCTTGGCTATACAATAAACGCATCAAAAACGATCCGTATGAAACCCTGCTGAACCTGCAGCAAAGAGTGAAGCGAAAAGAATTGAAGTTGGCCTTTTATCCGCAAGTTGCGCAGCTCACCAACCAACAGCAATTGATCATGAGGTAATTTGGCGGTATTGCCTATCTTTCGGAACATCTTTATTCCTATGTTTCAAAAATACACTTGGTTCCTTTTGGCACTTTTGATACCCTTCTGCTCTTTTGGCCAAACGCCATGGGAGCTGAAAGAAGATAAGGAAGGTATTCGAATCTATACACGAACCTTACCCAATAAGAAATACTTGGAGTTCAAAGCGACCACAGAAGTTGATGCTTCCATGCATAGCTTGATCGCGCTGCTGAAGTCAGTAGAAGACATGTCAAGTTGGATGAAGAATTTTGAGCAAAATAAGCTCCTGGCATCAAACGACTTCTGGCATCAGATCAGCTATCATGAGGTGTACATTCCTATCCTACAAAACAGAGATGTCATCCTGGAGCTAAAGGTCAATAAAAACCCGACCAACGGGTCCGTGCGTATTGACATGCTAGGTTTGCCCACCTACCTGCCAGAAGAGAGTAAAAAGACACGCATAAAAGAAATGAAAGGTTATTGGATCTGTCAACCTCTCGGCAATGATCGGATCAGCATAGAATATAGAATGTATGTAGACCCAGGCAGCAGCATCCCTAGCTGGTTGTACAATATGCGCATCAAGAAAGATCCATTCACTACACTCAAAAATATTCAAGCGATCGTCAAGGAAAGCGCTTTTAAGGATGCCTTTTATGCTGAACTCGTTGATGAACAAAACGAGTAGTCTACTGACTTATTTGATGATCTTCTCTTTGGTTTGATCTGCCCAATCGAGTGGTTTACGCAAAAACTTGGGTACCCTAAACCGGTAGCCGATAAACACTTCAAATCCATTTCTTGCTGCTGAAAGGTCGATTTCACGATCCGTACGATAATCAAACATGCGATAATTGAATACCGCTCCAGCAAAAAAGCGCTTGGCGTTGTAGCCGAGATTAACCCCGTAGCCATAGGCGATAACACTATTCGACACATTAAAATCCGGTCTGCTGCTGCCTGTGATGTCGGAATGTATCACCCCATAGCCTAAAGAAGCCACAGCACCAATGTAGTAATATTCGTAAATCACAAACTTATGGTTGTATGACAACCCTAAAACGGCTTGGTAATTATCCGTCCTATCAAATGGGATCAGATCAGTTTGTTTTTGGATGGTGTTGAAGTAAGAAATGCGAGCAAAGGGGATAAAGCTACCAGAGGATTTTAACTGACGCTCTGTCAAACTGGTTAATGCCTTCAACGAAAAATTCGAGTTGGTCAAATAACCGATATCTAAATGGATAGTATTGGTGGTGAAATTAGGGAAAATAATGGTGCCGTTGGGTTGTGGGGACGGATTGAGACTATTGTTGAGATAATAACCGACATTCTTATTGTAGTCAAAATTAAAGGCCCATTTGTCAAAGTTCAAGGCAGTACTGAATCCAGAGGTTTCTGTTTTTCCTTTCGACGTGTCGTCGTTACCGAAGAAACTCGGCACTTTAAAACTAAAACCGACTGTCAGCCATTTGTAATTGACAGATAAACGATTCCTTACATCCGTATTGGGTCGAAGGTCATAGTATTGATCAGCTGTAAATTGAATTCGATCGACCTCATTGAATCCATTCAATTTGATGGACAGATACTCATCAGTAGCTGCAATAAAATCGGATCTCTTCCATGTGGTGTCGCGAGCCGCCTGACCTGAAAGCTCGGTTGAGCAAAAAATAAGCCCGATCAAAAGAAATAAAGCGACTGAGAAACGCATGATGGAAACAATGCTACGAAATTATCAGAAGACTGCTAAACATTATCTAAAGTCCCTCAATTGTCTTTCTAAAAAAGAAGATGAGTCAAGGTGAAGCGCTCTAACCTAAACCCATTTCCTGATTTCGATGCCTATGGTTTGTTCCTCTTTTTCTTTTTCTTACCCGACAAAATTAAAGGCATCCACCATTAATACAGTGCCTGTTACGCCCGTAGCGCTCCCTACTAGTGCAACGATATTAGATGTAGGTAATTCGGGTGTTTGATCATCATCGTCGTCGCAAGCGACAACGGCAGTAAAGAAAAGCGCAGCAAAACACCAGGCTGCGAGTCGATTCCATTTTTGAGTTAGCTTCATTTCGATAAAAGTTTTGTTTGCCTATGAAACAGGACTATAGCCACTTAGTCAGTCCCTTCGCGACGAGTAGTCAATTGAAAGG
The DNA here is from genome assembly GCF_057219245.1 of Roseivirga sp. YIW32. Taxonomy (NCBI): domain Bacteria; kingdom Pseudomonadati; phylum Bacteroidota; class Cytophagia; order Cytophagales; family Roseivirgaceae; genus Roseivirga; species Roseivirga sp. YIW32. Next base: position 1,034,946 of record NZ_JBXVVG010000001.1, read on the forward strand.
TGTGAATCGTCGTTCAATTAGTGTCAAAGGTGTTTGATATCGCACCCCATGGTGCTATTTTTATAGGAAGTAACCTATTTCATATGAATCTCTTGAAACGCTCACTTTTACTTTTTTTTGTTTGCCTTACCTTTTCCCTGCAAGCACAGGTATCATCTTCAAATGAACAACCAAAAATTGGCTTGGTCCTTAGTGGCGGAGGTGCTCGTGGTATGGCCCATATTGGCGTCATCAAGGTACTAGAAGAAATTGGCATCTATCCTGACCTAATCACAGGCACAAGTATGGGAAGTGTTGTAGGCGGTTTATACGCATTAGGATACACCGCAGATGAACTCGATTCCATTACCAGAACAGCGGATTGGAGTGTCATCCTAGGCAACGACATCGATTATCGCAACGTCGCCTATGAGGAGAAAGACTTTTTTGGTCGATACCTGCTCGAACTGCCCACCGTCGGCCTTAGGCCTAGCTTACCCAAAGGAGTATTGGATGGTCAGAACCTATTTAAACTGTTCTCAGATCTTACCCGTTCTGCCCATGACATCGACGATTTTGATGAGCTACCCATACCCTACCGTGCCATTGCTACAGACATTGAAACTGGTAAGAGCGTCACTTTATCAGGGGGGTCATTAACGGAAAGTATGCGTGCCAGCATGGCCATCCCTTCTATTTTTACTCCCGTTGAGATTGATGGCAAACTATTGGTAGATGGTGGTTTAGTGCGGAATTTCCCCGTTACTGAAGCGAAGGAGCTTGGGGCTGACATCATCATTGGTGTTTTTGTTAGTACGGACTTGAAGGAAAAAGAAAGCCTCAATTCGCTGGTAGATATCTTATTTCAATCGAGCTTCGTGATGAGTGCTTATGATTCTCGCGAACAAACTCAGCTGGTCGATTTTTATGTTGAGCCACAGTTGGATGGTTACAGTTCAAGTTCTTTCACAGATGCTGATTCGATTGTGGCCCGGGGTTATCAAACCGCTTCTCTACTGAAGGAACGTTTCCAAGTCTTATACGATTCGTTAACGCAGCGAGGCAAAGTGTTCCAAAAACCTAAGCGCACCTTTACCCCTAACTCTTATCAATTGAATAACATTCGTGTCGAAGGAAACAAATCACTCTCGGCTGATTTCGTTTTGGGAAGGTTGCCCGTAGAGGAAGGCGTTGAAACGACCATAGAAGCGATCGATGAAGCGGTCGATAAGATCTATGGGACGCGCTATTTTGCGAAGGTCGGTTATACACTTCATCAAAACGAGGACGGCAGCCATGAACTCGTGTTTAAGGTTGAGGAAAAAGAAAATAATCAACTGAAATTTGCTGTACACTACAACAATGAAATTCGTGCAGGCCTGAACCTCAATTACACGTCACGGAACTACCTTTTACCAAATTCAAGGCTAGTTGCCGAGATCGATCTTGCTGAGAACTTTCGTGTAGACCTGAGCTATTTGAAGTACCTCGGTAAACGGCAGCTTGGTGCCGCCTCAGTGCATTACGATTACATCAATTACATTTTGCCCATATTTTCAGATGGCAATGAATTTGCAACCTTTGGTTTTAACAGAAACGACACCTTTTTTAGAGTACAAACGACCAATCGCCCGGACATGAGTTTTGGCATGGATTATTACTGGAATTTCAGCTCCTTAAAACCCCAAGTAACGGAGACCTTTAATTTCATTGACAAGGCAAACGTGCAAACGAACTTTGTTAGGCTTTTTTATGAATACATCACCTTTGAAAAGCCTTTTATCCCAATGCAAGGGGTTGACTTGCGAGTGGAGTCTGGTTTTTCATTGTCGAATAAAGCAGACATCAGGTATAACGAATTGTCAACTCCTGCATTTGAAGCCATTGTTAATGAAGCCTTCAGAGCAGAAGACTTTTATTACGTCAAATTGATCAGCACAGTCTACTTACCTCTTGCCGAAAACATCAGCCTGATCACTGAAGCCGACATGGTTTACACCAGTAATGACAGAACTGGCTTGAATAACACTTACGGGTTTGGCGGTTTTTATGACAATTACATTCTTACCAGCTCGTTCTACGGCGCTGCATTTTATCAATATGATGCCAATCATTTTATTAAGCTTGGGCTCGGTGTACAATTGAAAGCAGCGCGAAATCTCTATTTCAAAGTACATACCAACTACATTGATGGGCGATATCCCGTGAGATGGTTCGATTCGGGAGCAACCCGTGACATCAACCTATTTGATGGCGAACCTTCTCTCATTGGTTATGGAATCGGTATAGCATTCAATTCGATACTGGGTCCACTGGAATTCAATCTGGGATCGACAGAAAATACCGACAGGGTTAGAATTGGTCTGAATGTCGGTTTCTCTTTCTAGCGCTGATCTAGGTTTTAAGTAATAAGAAATTGGACTTTGAGCACAAGCTTGTCATCACCAAGTTCAAGAGCCTAGTATTTTTTACTTTTCACTCCAGCACAACCGATTTCCCTATGGCTTTATGAAAAATTGCGCTTATTATTGCCACTTTCCTTTTGCTTGTTCCTGATGGAAAAATTCATTGATGTAAGAAAGGTTATTGCCGAAAAGAACCCGAAGGTCCTCAAATGGATTCCTGGCTTTGTGCTCAATTACCTTCGAAAGATAATTCACGAAGAAGAGGTCAATGAATTCATGTCGCGTAATAAAGAAGCCGATGCCTACGACTTCTGTGATGCCTGCATGGAGAAGTTCAATATTACCATCCATTTGCATGGTGAAGAACATATCCCACCCATGTCAGAGTCGTGCATATTCGCGGCTAATCATCCATTAGGTGGTTTTGACGCCGTAGCGCTGATTTCAAAATTACGTGATGTCCGACCTGATATCACCTTTATTGTGAACGACTTCTTGATGCACCTCACCAACCTAAGGAGCATGTTCATCGGAGTGAACAAAGTGGGTAAAAATGCAGCAGAGTCTTTACAGCAGGTAGACAAACAGTTTGGATCTGATCGGGCCACCTTCATTTTTCCCGCTGGCTTGGTGAGCAGAAGAACCAATGGAAAGATAGAAGATGTTTTTTGGCGTAAGACCTTTATTTCTAAAGCCAAAAAGTATAAAAAACCTATAATTCCAGTGTATATTGAAGGAAGGCTGACTGACCGTTTTTATCGGCTAGCCAATATTCGAAAGTTCTTGGGTATCAAATTCAATATTGAAATGATATTCCTGGTTGATGAACTCTTCAAGCAGCAAGATAACGTCATGCACATCCGCTTTGGAGAACGTATACCACCAGAGACATTCGATGAAAGCAAAAATGAAAAGGAATGGTCGGAATGGGTAAAAGCAAAAGTTTATTCCATGGCTAACACGTTTGACAACTGATGGAGAAGAAAATAGAACAGGAAATCATCCCACCTGTGGACAGGAAGCTGCTCGAGCAAGAACTCTGCAAAGAGCGGTTTGTGAAGATGACAAAAAAGGGAAATAACGAGATCTACATCGTCAACCATCATAATTCACCGCATACCATGCGAGAGATCGGTCGGTTGAGAGAGGTTTCGTTTAGAGGTGCCGGTGGTGGAACGGGTGAAGCACTCGATATTGACGACTACGACACTTGTCAACGCTGTTATGAGCAGCTGATCGTATGGAACCCGGAAGATCAGGAAATCATCGGGGGCTACCGCTACATTACGGGCGAACGAGCTTTTAACCCCGAGACGAAGGAATTCGATCTATCCACGGCTCACTACTTCGACTTTTCAGATGAAATGAAAAAGGCCTACCTGCCCTATTCCATCGAATTAGGTCGGTCTTGGGTACAACCAGCCTACCAACCCGCAAATAACCCAAGGAAAGGACTTTATGCCCTATCAAACATATGGGATGGCTTGGGTTCCCTATTGACTGAGTATCCGGAGAACAAGTACTTCTTTGGCAAAGTCACCATGTACAAAAGCTACAATACTGAGGCCAGAGACATTCTCTTGGGCTTTATGGAGCATTACTTCCCGGACAACTCGCATCTGTGCGAGCCTAAAGCAGAACTCAACGCGCCCTTCAAACAGGAAACGTTTGATCTTCACTTTGACAAGTCCTTAGACTTTCACGAAGGCTTTCGACTACTTCATAAGTTATTGAAAGATAGAGGAGAATGGATTCCACCGCTGATCAATATCTACATGAATTTATCTTCAACGATGAAAACTTTTGGAACAGCGCAAAATCCGGATTTCGGTGATGTAGAAGAAACAGGTCTGATCGTCACCATAGCCGATATCAATCCAGATGTCATTCAACGACACACTTAAGTTTACTTCTTACTGTTCATTTGGTTATATTCGCTGCCAAATCTTTAAACCATGCGTTTAGGACAAGCGGCCCGAAAATTTGAAACTACCACTGATAAGCTCGTTAATTTATTAGAGCAGCACTTCAGAACAGTCAATGACCACCCCAATATTAAATTGACCGATGAAGAGGTTACTTTTTTTGCGACCACCTTTGCGCCAAAAAAGCCTATTGTCTCGCAGGATATGGAACCAGAAACTGTGGATGAGGTTCCTGAAAAGGAAGAGATTGAAGAACCGGGTGAGCTCCTAATAGACGAACCTGCGGAAGCACCAAAATTCATTGACTCGCTACGACCTCAGGTGTTTACTTTAGAAGAGGAGTTTATAGAAAAGACCAAAGAATTAGAAAAATTCAAGGCAGAAAAGCCCGAATTGGAAGGACTGAAAGTAGTCGGTAAGATCGAATTGCCAGAACCAAAGCCCAAGGTCGAAAAAGAAGCCAAGGAAAAGAAGGTAAGCCGAGAGAGGCCTGCACGAAATAGACAGCCGAGAAGCAATTCAGTAACGGAGCAGCGAAAGCGTGAAGAGCGCATTGCCAAGCGCAAAAAGATCGAGGCTGAACAACGAGAGAAGGAACTAAAAAGGAAGTATTACGAAGAACAGGTAAAAGCGAAGCTTCAGGCCCAAAAAACAAAAAAGAAGAAGAAAAAGGAGGAAACTCCTAGCGCAAAACCAAGCAGGGCACCACAAAAAGTCAAAGCAAAACAGACAAAAAAGGCCACAGGACTTAAGCGCCTCTGGCTTTGGCTGAATGGTGCTTACGATACCCATGATTGATGCCGCGAAAAGCGACATACGTCGATCACTTATGCATTCTTTATTCCAATAACCTCGGCCATCACGCTGAGTGCAATTTCTCTGGGCAATAAAGCATGGATATCCAGTCCTATCGGGGCATGAATTCTGTTCATCTGTGCTTCTTCAAACCCATACCCTTTTAATCGTTCAAGGCGTTTAGCATGTGTCTTTTTACTCCCTAAGGCCCCGATGTAGCGGACGTTGGAATTTAAAAGGATCTTCAGTGCCTCATCATCGATCTTCGGATCGTGAGACAGAATCACAGCGTAAGTATTTCGATCCAGACGAACATCATGCAAGATCTCCTGCGGCCATTTGACATGCAACTGATCAGGTGCCTCGTGGTAGCTTGTCTTTTTAGCGAAAGTATCGCGCGGGTCGATAACGATCGTTTCGAATTCGAACTTTTTAGCCAAGCCAATCAGCTCTGCTGTAATGTGCGCCGATCCGATCAATAGCATCCGACTAGGTAGAGGAAAAACATGGCAGAAGTAGGAAATGCCATCTTTCTCGATCAGTCCATTCTCCCCTTTTTGATAATAGGCTTGCATTTGATCGTTCACTTCCTGACTGTGCGCATTCTTTGTTTCAGGATCGATAAAATAGTGGTAGCCTTTGGGCTTCAATTCTGTAAGAATGATCAAGCCCCTATTTTGGCTAGTAAAGGTTCGAATGATGTCCCAGTCTTCTCGATTGAAAAACGGCTGAATGTAAACCGATAATGCGCCACCACAGCTCAGTCCAACCTCCCATGCTTCTTCATCAGCGACGCCATAGTCGACTAATTCGGGCGTTTTGGTTTCCAGCACCTTAAGGGCTTTTCCAATAACCGATTTTTCAACACAGCCACCACTCACGGAACCCATCATCTCCCCTTCTTCGGTCACCAATAATACCGAACCAACGGGTCGTGGCGAGCTTCTCCATGTCTTGACTACACGGGCCATGGCCAATGCTGTTCCGTTACTGATCGCTTGCGAGATTAAGTCTTGGTATGCTAACATATCTTTATCCTTGCTCGTTAGGCCTTTATGTTACAAATTGAATTCAGATTAGAGCCTTGAAGTTCTAAAGAGATTTGGTATTAGAAAAGGTTTAAGCAGTCAATGGCCAAAATAAGTTGTACAAGTTCACTGAAGCGTTTTTTTCCTAGTTTGGAAAAGGAGGACATTCAAGCCGACACCTTATTAGAATCAATCGATCGAATGAATCAGCTTTATCCCGGTTTCAAAGCCTATGTGCTCGATGAACATGAAAACTTGAGGGAATTCTTACATATTTATGTCAATGATGAACTCTTAAAGGAGAGAAAGAATTTGGCTGTAAAATTAAATGCGGAAACGACTATTTACATTGCTCAAGCCATATCCGGTGGTTAAGTCATAAATAAGGCAAATTTGGAGAACAAGGAATTGGATAAGGGACTTTACGATAACCATGGCAGACGACTGAATTATTTGCGTTTAGCCGTTACGGAGAGGTGTAACCTAAGATGTTTCTACTGCATGCCAGAACAAGGGTTGGCATGGAATAAAAAAGAGGAGATCTTAAGCTATGAAGAAATGCTCAGACTCGTCGAGATACTGGCTAGGCTTGGCATTTCAAAAGTTAGGATCACCGGAGGAGAACCTTTTGTCCGCAAAGACCTGCTTCCCTTTATGGCTGAATTGACACGTGTATCAGGAATCGAAAAGATCAACATTACCACGAATGGAACCGCCCCACTCCACTCCATAGAAGCCATGAATGCCATTGGCATTCACTCGGTCAACCTGAGCTTAGACGCATTGGATGCCAAGCGCTTTCATCAGATCACAAGACGGGACGAATTTGACCAGGTCTGGGCCTTCTATCGTGAGCTGATGAAACAAGGGTTGCAAACCAAGGTCAATGCAGTCGTGATGAAAGAGCATAACATCGAAGACATCATCCCAATGGTCGCACTAACAGAAAAGGATCCGGTAAATGTGCGTTTTATAGAAGAAATGCCATTTAACGGCGGAAGCAAAGGTTATGAACCCATTGAGTGGAATTACAAAAAGATCCTAGCCCACATACAATCGGTTTACCCGCACATTACCCGTTTGTCTGATGAAAAGACATCAACAAGCTATAATTACCAAGTCCCTGAAGCAAAGGGTTCTTTTGGCGTGATCCCGGCCTACACAAGAACCATCTGCGGTACCTGTGACCGTATCAGGTTGACACCCAAAGGTGAATTAAAGACCTGTCTCTATCAGCATGGCGGCTTCAGTTTTAGGGATTTCATGCGGTCGGGAGCAAGTGATCAAGACATTGAAGAGAAATTCCTGCTACTCTTTAAGAGCAGAGCGAAGGACGGTTTTGAAGCAGAAAAACAGAAAACGAACACGAGTTCTTTTGAGTCCATGGCAACCATTGGAGGTTAGGTACTGACATTTATATTGAGTTCCTTTAAAAATTTCAAACACATCAACGCATCAGATAAACCCAGTAATGATTAGTTATCAAGAAGCACTAGAGATCATAACAAGTCACTCCTTTCAGCTGAAACAAAAAACGGTACCGCTCGCTCAGGCCAATGGATATGTTCTCGCTGAAGACGTCATAGCAGATAGGCCCTTACCTCCCTATGATCGTGTGACAATGGATGGAATCGCCATCAACTACGATGCCTATGCTCGTGGTCAGCGTAATTTTGAGGTGTTAGCAACCATTGGTGCCGGCGTACCTCAACAACACATCACAGCTTCCGATAAATGTGTACAAATCATGACAGGCGCCATCATGCCTACGGGTTTAGATACTGTTATTCGCTATGAAGAGATCAGTATTACCAATGATGTTGCCACCCTGCAGGTAGAAGAGATCAAGAGAGCACAGAATGTTCATTTCAAGGGTGAAGACCGACCCCAAGGGGAAATCCTGTTAAAAAGAGGAATCGAGCTTGGACCTACCGAATTGATCGTAGCAGCTGCGGTTGGAAAAGCCGAACTCAGTGTTTATCAATTGCCCAAAGCCGCTATCATCACCACAGGCGACGAATTGGTCGATGTACACGAAAAGCCGGAAGCCCACCAAATCAGAAGGTCGAGTAATTATGGGGTATTGGCGGCATTAGCCGAGTGGAACATACAGGCGGAACAATTTCATTTGAGGGATGGCAAAGAGTTGTTAAACAGAGAGTTATCACGCTTAATTACAAGTTTTGATGTATTGATTCTAACCGGAGGTGTTTCACGAGGTAAATTTGATTTTCTACCCGAAGTATTGGATGAACTCGGTGTAAAGAAACATTTTCACAAAGTCAAACAGCGTCCGGGAAAACCGTTTTGGTTTGGGACATCTTCATCTGGAACTACGGTCTTTGCCCTTCCAGGCAATCCTGTTTCCTCCTTTGTTTGTGCGCAGGCCTACATAAAATATTGGGTGCGCCATTCTTTAGGATTGTCTACTACTCTGTCTCATGTCAAATTGGCGAGTAACCTCACATTTGTGCCTCCTTTGACCTATTTCTTAGAATGCAAGGTACAAACCAATGCTAGCGGTGAATGTGTGGCTGAAACCTTCAAGGGAAATGGATCTGGTGATTTTGCGAACATGACACTTGCCGATGGCTTTATCGTATTGCCAGAGGACAAAAATGAATTCTCATCAGGTGAAGTTTATCCGTATATTCCCTACCGAAAAACCCTCTAATGAGTAAAAAATTCTCTCATATCGAAAAGAATCAACCGGTGATGGTGGATGTCAGCGATAAATTGGACAGTAAAAGAACTGCAATGGCTCAGGCCATCGTCCAATTGCCTGACGACATGGCTGAACATGTGAAGGACGGTGAGATCAAATCGTTGAAAGGACCTGTTTTTCAAACAGCGATCATTGCCGGTATTCAAGGAGCCAAAAGAACCTATGAATTGATTCCAATGTGCCATCAACTCAATCTTAATAAAGTTGGAATTGAGATCGAACTAAAGGAAGGACTTCGTTTAGAGATCACCTGTGAAGCCCGCTGTAGTGGTAAAACAGGAGTAGAAATGGAAGCCTTGACGGGTGCCACAATTGCGGCATTGACGGTTTACGACATGTGCAAAGCCTTTTCTCATGATATTGAAATTCATTCCACACGATTGATCAAGAAAACCGGTGGAAAGTCGGATTATAACTCGAAATAATATTTATTGTCACTGCGAGCCTGCCTGACGGTAGGCAGGGCACGAAGCAGTCTTAACACGTCAAGAGAAAAAGATTCCTTCGTCCTACGTCCTCGGAATGACGTTCTAATAAAAAGAATGAAACTAGTCACAGGAACAGATAAAGGTCTACTCGTTTACTCGAAATCGGCAGAATCATGGAAGTTGGAAAACATCCATTTCATGGGACTTCCTGTAGGTGCATTTCACCAAACTCAAACAGGCAATTGGTGGGTTGCCATTAATCATAAACACTGGGGAAGCAAATTGTACATAAGTACGGATCAAGGACAAACCTTTGACGAGCACATCGCTCCCGCATTTGATCAGGATAGTCCGTATACATTACACTCGATCTGGACGATCGCTTCTCATGGAGAAGACCTTTACCTTGGCACCGAGCCTGCTGCCCTATTCAAACGAATTGGCAATACATTTCATGAGATCAAGGCCTTGAGCAAGCACCCAAGCCGACCCGAATGGCAAGGTGGCGGCAAAGGAAGCAAAAACCCCTTTTTGCACAGTATTCTATTTCACCCTTTAGATCCAGAACAACTCATGGTAGGCATCAGCTGTGCGGGTGTTTTTAAAAGTCTTGACGGAGGACAAAGCTGGTCACCGTCTAATAAAGGTTTACAGGCCTTCTACTTACCTAAATCGACTGTAGAGGTAGGTCATGATCCACATTCCATCATACGCCATCCACAAACCTCCAATGTGTTGTGGCAGCAGAACCACTGCGGCATTTATCGGTCAATAGACAATGGTGATACTTGGCAAGATGTTTCCGATCCAAAGGGCTTGGCTTATTATGGCTTCGATTTGGTCATTGACAACAAAGACATTGACACTGCCTGGGTAATTCCCGCTGAATCGGATGACATGCGAATGCCGCACAAAGGGCAATTGGTCGTTTATCGAACCACAGATGCCGGACTGAGCTGGCATCCACTGACCAAAGGACTTCCTCAGGATGCCGCCTTTGACCTGGTATTAAGGGATGGGTTTGATAAACGTGGAGATGTTTTGGCCTTCGGCACCAATAACGGAAATCTCTACCTCAGCCACGACCGAGGTGAGCATTGGACTTGTTTAAGTCAAAGTTTAAGCACCATCCGTTCCGTTCACCTCATTTAAATATTCGTTAACTCGCTCCCAACTGAGTGAGGCACATGCTTTTCGTTCTGGAAAATCTCTGGCAGCGGCAAAAGCCAATAGCTGCTCGTTTGTGGTGATTGCTTCCGGTTCGTTCAAAGAGTCCTCATCGATCAGTTCCAGAAAGCTAGTGATCAATGGGCCGATCTCAACCAGCGTTTTGCCAATCACAAGTTCGGCCAATACAGCAGTGGAAGCTTTGGAAATCGCACAGCCATAACCTTCGAACCTGGCATCTTCTACCCTGTCCTCTAACAAACGCAAATAGACCGTGTACTGATCACCGCACATGGGGTTATAGGCTTCGAGTGCATGGGTATAGTCGGCCAACTTACCAACAAGTTGCACCTCCTTAGATTTGGCCAGAATGTGCTTCTGATATAATCCTTTGATCCGTTCGTTCATAAGAAAAAGGCTTTGGCCTCTTCGATGCCTTCGACAAGCCTGTCAATATCTTCCCTAGTATTATAAATCCCGAATGATGTCCTTGTCGTTGCATGCACATTAAGCTTCGTCATCAGCGGCTGTGCACAATGATGGCCAGCTCTAACACAAATGCCCTTTTCATTCAGAAAGGTAGCCAAATCATGGGGATGTACCCCTGCTAAAGTAAACGCAATCACCGGTGCGCGTTCTTCACCACCCTTGATATCAATCAACTCAATGGCCTTTAGTTTACCCATTGCGTAATGAGTCAATTCATTCAAGTAGTTGTGGATTACCAGCATTCCAATTTCCTCCAGAAAATCAATGGCAGCAGCAAGACCAATCGCCCCAGCTATATGCTGTGTGCCCGCCTCGTGCTTATGAGGGCTCTTCTTGATATAGGACGACGATTCCATGGCCACTCTTGTGATCATTCCCCCACCATAGGATAATGGCTCTATGGCATCAAGCAAAGCGCGTTTACCATAGAGCACCCCGATACCGGTAGGTCCGTAGAGTTTATGTGCGGAAAAGGCCATAAAGTCACAATCCCATGATTGCACATCTATTCTACTATGGGCTAATGTTTGTGCAGCATCCACAACTACTTGAGCCCCATGTTCATGTGCAAGCTGCGTAATCCGTGCAACATTGAGACAGGTTCCCAAAACATTTGACGTGGCCGTGATACCCACCATGGCCGTCTTTTTCTGCAGTAATTGGATCAGTTCCTCAAAAGAAATATTTCCTTGACCGTCAATCGGCAATGCCTTGATCACAGCTCCGGTTCGGTGAGCCAGCTCCTGCCATGGAATAAGGTTGGCATGATGTTCCATTTCACTCAAAATGAGTTGATCTCCTGCCTCGACATGCTTTTCAAAATGGCTTCTTGCTAATTTATTGAGCGCATCTGTTGTGCCTGAAGTAAAAACGATCTCTTCAGGATAGGCCGCATGAATAAACTGAGCAATTCGTTCTCTGACCTGCTCAAATGCCGTACTCGCTGCACTTGCAGGCCAATAGCTACCTCTGCCTGAGTTGGCATAGTATCCTGCATAAAAGGATGAAATCGCATCGATCACCGCTTGAGGCTTCTGCGCTGAGGAGGCAGAATCCAGATAAATCAATTCCTGTCCAAGCGGGGTTTGCTGCTTGAAGATGGGAAATTGTGATTTGATCGATTTGATGTTCATTTATCCTTAATCGTCATTCCGAGGACGTAGGACGAAGGAATCTCTTTGAAATTCAAAAAGACTGCTTCGTGTCTAGCAGTAAAGGTCTAATTATATTTTGGTGAATTCTTTTGCATTCAATACTCAACATTAAGCATTCATCAGTTACCCTTAGTCCCTAAAGGGATGCCACATAATTAAACATTCACTATTTATTAATCATGGATGGGCGCTTACCCAAACCTCACCATCTTCAAAGACTTCTTTCTTCCATATGGGTACCGTTTCTTTTAAGGTGTCTATGGCAAACTCGCAAGCGGCAAATGCCTCCTTTCGGTGAGCTGAAGAACAAGCAATGACAACCGCTTCTTCTTCAATGGGCACATGTCCGACTCTATGATGAATGACCATATCGTGTAAACCCCATCTCTTAATCGCTTCGTCGGCGATTTTGCACATTTCTTTAATTGCCATCGGTTCATACGATTCGAATTCCAAATGCTTCACCGATTTGCCTTTAGTCTGATCACGCACTGTACCTACAAAGACCACTACTCCTCCTGCTCCAGGATACACAACAGCATCCGAACATGCTTTGCTATCCAATCGTTGTTCTGTTATCAAAATTCTATTCATCAGCCACCACTTACAGGTGGAATCAACACCACCTCATCATTCGGATTCAATTGATAATCGTCCGAAACGTATTCTGTATTCACCGCAAATCTGAGCGAAGCAAGCTTTTCAAAATCTGGGAAGTTCCCGATCAACTCCTTACGCAAAGCAGCAACAGATGGATCATCCGACAGCTCAACTTGGGTGCGTTTTTGTTTTAATATGTCCTTGGCAATGCCAAATGCCGTTACTTCTATTTTCATTATTTCAACTATCCACGTCATGCTGAATTCATTTCAGCATTTGTTATTCATGAGACCCTGAAACAAGTTCAGGATGACGAATAACGATTAATAAGCCGGCAAACTCGGATCAATCTCCTTTTGCCAAGCAGCTATTCCACCTTTTAAATTTACTAAATTATCAAAGCCGTGTTCCCTTAAAAGCGCAATCGCTTTCTGACTTCTACCTCCCATTTTACACATTACGACCACTTCTTGATCTCTGGGAATTTGTTCGATTTGATTCAACAGCTTATTCAACGGAATCAAATGACCTCCCAAATTAGCGATCTCATATTCATAATCTTCACGTACATCCAAGATCCAAAGATCTCCCTTATCGATTTTTTCCTTGAGTGCCTGCACACTCATTTCATTCATTGGCTGCTTTTTGATCTCACCCATGCAAAAAGCCTCATAATCGATCAGCTCAGTGATGGTTGGGCTATCACCAGATATCGGGTTTGCCGGATTCTTGGTAACGTTTAACGTATGCGTACCGAAATCCAAGGCATCGAAAACAAACAAACGACCCGATAGGCTCTCACCTATTCCAGCTAGGAGCTTGATCGCTTCATTGGCCATCATGGAGCCAATAATACCTGGCAAGACACCCAAAACGCCTCCTTCGCTACAACTCGGCACCAGTTCTGCCGGTGGTGGCGTCGGGAAAAGATCGCGATAATTCGGTCCTCTACCTGCCGTTGATTCGGCATTAAAGACTGAAACTTGTCCTTCAAATCGATAGATGGCCCCATAGACCAAAGGAATACCGCAGAAATAGCAGGCATCATTGACCAAATAACGTGTTGCCAGGTTGTCTGAACCGTCGATCACCAAATCGTATGAAGCGAGCAGCTGCAGCGCATTGGAGGAGTTCATGGCTTCTTCATAGACCTGAAAGGTAAGCTCTGGATTGAGCGCTGCTAAGCGTTTTTCCGCCATTCTTGCCTTTGAACGTCCCAGTTGATTGCTATCAAAGAGTACCTGCCGTTGCAAGTTGGATAAACTGACCGTGTCAAAATCAACAATACCGATTTTTCCCACACCGGCAGCGGTCAAATACTGAAGGATTGGTGCACCAAGCCCTCCAGCTCCTATCACCAAGACAGCTGCATTTTTCAGCTTCGCTTGTCCTTCTTCGCCGAATTCGGGGATGATGATCTGGCGGTTGTATCGTTGATGGTCCTTATTACTGAGCACGGGTTTTGAATTCGGCTAAATTTTCTGGTGTGTCAATATCGAAAAAGTAATGGTCAGATGTTGTGTCCAAGTGTATCAAATGCGACTGGTTGGCCTGAATGATCGAAGCACATCCCTCCATGTTTGTATGTTCAGCTATTGCTTGAAAATGAGCTGCACCAAAGACAACAGGATTTCCCTTTCTAGCCTCTTTAAATGGTGCCGCGATGCCGTCTCGTCTATTGTTCTCACGGAATTTAGTTAGTAATGCATCATAATCAGCCGAAGTGAGCAAAGGCATATCTCCCAGACAGATCATCACAGCATCTGCATCGAGGGCTTCATTCAATCCCGCTTGAATGGAGGTGGTCATGCCTAACGCAAAGTTTGCATTAAAAACGAACTCTGGAATTGGCAAGTCACAATTGACAATTGACGATTGTACTCGATCAGCATCTCTACCGGTAACCACAATTAATTGATCTACGGTTGAAGCCTGCAAGGCAGCAAAAGTATGTTGTATCAAAGTCTTTCCCGGTACAATAGGCTGGAGTAATTTATTCGGTCCTTGCATCCGTGAAGACAAGCCTGCAGCAATCAATATGGCGGTTATGCGCATGTACGAATAAACAAAAAAAGGAGCACATGGCTCCTTTCCTTAAACGTCTTTTGTTAACGCTTTCTTAGTTGGCATTGTTGTAGTAAAAACGTTCGTGAACGATCTTTCCGTCTTTCCAACGCTGAACACCCACTTGTTCCATTTTTGCTCTTGTGCCATCTTGAAACGTCACATCCATCATGGTTTCATGCATAACCACTCCATCTTCCTCGTTAGAGGTAATACTCCTCACATCTAAGCCATGGAATTCTTTTACCATACTTAAAAACTCAACTTCATGGGCTCTGCAAGATTCTTTTCCTTCCCATGTTCCTCTTGGCTCGGTCAATACCACATCATCCGCGTAATACTTATCAAATGCTTCCAACAATTGACCTTGTCCAATCATGTTGTAAATGTCTTCTGTTCTTTCTCTATAAGTCATAATGATTTATTTATATGTATATACACAGAAATAACATCACAACTGAATAAAGGTTCAATTAACTGAAAATATTTTTATTTGAATTCTATTGGAGACGTTATAAAAAGAATGACTTGGGGTCTGGGCAATTCTTTAAATATAGCGCTGCTCCTGATTGTTTGCATACACCCGGATAATCACCAATGTGGCCTTGCATGTCCCACATCAACTGAAAGTGTAGATGCGGTGGCCAGTGAAAATTCTCTTCGTAGGCTCCAATGCGGGCGAACATCTCTCCTTTTGAAATAAACTGACCGACCTCTTTGTCATCCAATGACGCAATTGACAAATGCCCGTAGAGGCTATACAACTTTCTATCCCCTAAATCATGCTCCAATATAATGACAGGACCATAATCTCCATGAAAAGCCCGGTTATCAAAGGAATGAATCCTTGCATCCAGTGGCGAAAAGACTGGAGTACCTACTTTCGCCCAAAGGTCTATCCCGAGATGAACCGTCCTTGGTTCTTCGCCCTCAAAAAGATCACTTCGACTATACAAGCTGCGCTCCTCACCGTATCCTCCAATGCCAACCGTACATTCGTGCTTGTCCAGCAAGCCAAAGATATAGTCTGTGAACTGCTCTTTATTGTTCAGGTCAATGGAAGCTAACACCTCGTTATCCTTACTTAGGTCTAAATGATGCACCTTCTGTGGGTCAAATTGCACCACCTGAGCCGGCTTTATGTTATGTCGTTCTAATAGTTCTTGTAGCATTCTTATTTTTTATGAAGCCTATGTATTCTTCTGATGAGTCTCAGCGAGACGCTAAGGCTAGTCCTTCAATGATTTTAATGCGTCATTCCCTACTCCGAAAGAGAATGACGCCTAGTTTTTGAGGGACTTGGCTCAAATTGATAGTTTCTCAATCAATCGATGCATAAAATGTACCCCTTTCTCGAGCTGTTCCTTGCTGATGAACTCATCGGCGCGATGAGCTTGGGCAATATCACCAGGGCCACAGATCATAGCCTGAAATCCGGCTTCCTGGAATTGGCCGGCTTCGGCTGCATAGCTAACCGCATCAATGGTATCGTTCTGAGCCAAGTCCTTCACAAGGCTGACGATCTCCTCATCTTCGCTGGTATCTAGTCCCGGAACTGCAGGATGAATTGGGTTCGTTTTGATTTCGAAACCCGGAAAAGTCTTTCGCAAGACTGCTTTACGCTCTTCACAATAGGCTTCGAACTCCTCTAGTATTTCGTTAGGCGTCTCTGACGGAATGGTGCGCACATCCCACGTGAAGTAACAAGATTGGGCGATCACGTTGGAGGCAATCCCCCCTTTCATGATTCCGACATGGATACTTGTGTGATTAGGTGTAAATCGATCGTCCGTTTTTTTCGCTGCGATCAGACTGTTCATTTTATCTTCTAACCAGAGCACCAGACGCATGGCTTCGTGAATAGCACTTACTTCCGTTTTGATTCGGCTACTATGGCCCTCAGAGCCCGTTACTGTCGTTTCAAATATGCATATTCCTTTTTGTCCGACGGTCGGCACCATCATGGATGGCTCTCCTATAATGGCAAAGGCCGGCTTTTCCTTGTAATGATCATTTATTGCTGCGGCAAGCTCGGGTGCTGCCAAACAGCCAATCTCTTCATCATATGAAAAAGCAAAATAAATGGGTCGTTTCAGCTTTACTTTGACCATATCAGGTAAAGCAGCTAGACAGCAGGCAATAAAGCCCTTCATGTCACAACTTCCACGAGCATACAGTTTGCCATCTCCTTTATCGATCAGTTCAAAGGGATCTGAGGTCCATTCTTGACCTTCTACCGGTACGACATCAGTATGTCCAGATAAGATCACTCCTCCATCTTGAGGAGGTCCAACACGACAATGTAATGAGGCTTTTGTTCCTGCTTCATTCGGCACCAAGGTGGTCTCAACACCATAGGATTCAATGTATTCTTTGATCCATGAAATGATGGACGTGTTCGATTCTCCTCCTAATACAGGAAATGATACGAGTTTAGATAAAATTTCTTCAGCTGTCATTGGTAGTATTTAGCACACGAGATATAGTACAAAGCGCAGTTAAGCTAATTGTTCATGGTTAATTTTTAATTGAACTAGGCAGGGCCATAATTCACCGCCACTGCTATGGTAAGGGCGATCCAAGACACGAGAAGGATGACGCTGACTTTAGGCATAATAAAGCGTAGCCACCGATCGAAAGGAATTCTGCACATGGCCAGCATGGCGATCAGCCCTCCCAGGGTCGGATTGAATAAATTAGTCACACCATCCCCTATTTGGAAGGCCAAAATGGTCGTTTGACGCGTCAAGCCCAACAGATCTCCCATGGGTATCATAATGGGTAATGTGGCCAAGGCCTGACCACTACCTGAAGGAATAAAGAAGTTGATCAGGCATTGTGCCCCCGACATAGCCACTGCTGAACCGTAAAGGGGCAAAGTTTGTAGACCTTCTGCGAGATAATATGCAATGCTGTCAGAAATATTCCCCATCTCCATCGCTACTTTGATCGATGTTGCGAAGCCCACCATAAAAGCGCCTGGCGCTACGACGGCCACTGATTTGAGTGCCGTTTCGCTGATTGCCCGTCCAGATTGTCCAGAGGCAATACCGGCGAGAATAGAGACAATGATGAACATTGCTGAAATTTCATTGATGTACCAATGCGCCGTAAACACACCATAAAGCGTTACGGCTAAGCCTCCAACAAACAGTAGCAACACCAACCAATTGTTGGGCGTCATGCGATAGGCCTCAATTGGTTTCGAGAGTTCAAAGCCTTTGGTGTCGATACCCAACGAAAGACTTTTCTCAGGATGTTTTAAAATCCGCTTGAAGTAGCGCACATTCACAAAGGCCAAAAATGAAAGCCCCGTGATGCAGAGAAGTGCTCTCAACCACCATCCTGAGAACATCGGCATTTGGGCTATGGTATGACCTGTTCCGACCGTGTAGGGATTAACCGGAGACAAACCAAATCCAACGGTCACCCCGCCGACGGCAATACTGGCAGCTAGCATCAGATCGCCCCCTATCGCCAAGCTAGTAATGGCTGCGATAGGAATAAGGGCAATGTTGTTTTCATAGCCAACAAATACGCCTAGTGCACCAAAAACAAAGGTCATGGCAACGACTAGCAAGTATTTGCGCTCTACCCCAAGTTTCTTGATAAAAGAACCGACGGCATTTTCGATCATCCCCGATTCTTCCAAAATTCCGAACATAATACCGCTGGAAAGCACAATGAAGATGATGGCTATGGCAGATTCAAAGCCACCCGGAATGGCCAAGAACGTATCTAAAAAAGAAAGGGGTGTTTGCTCTACTTGCTCATAGGTTCCCGGAATTACGCGCTCACGATCGTCGATCAGTTCACGTTGAAACTCTCCTGCAGGAATCACATAGCTCAGGAATGCCGTTAAAACAATGATACCAAAGAGCATCACCAGCGGATGTGGGATTCTTTGGTACCATTGTTTGTTAGAACTTGGAGTCAATTACTGAAGTTTTTCAAATTCAGCTTTGATCGCTTCGTAGCGTTCCTGTAATTCTTCTAAACGGTCATAGGCATCTTTGCCTGGTCGTTGATCGGCCCTTCCTATCATTGAGCCTAAGTAACCCGTCTGGGCTTGTAGCATGGGCTGCATGTACGTACCCGGAGGGGTAACCAATTGATAATAAACTCCGTCGAGCGCTTCTTTTTTGCGCTGCTCCTTCTTACTTACTTTTTCTTGATCAAGTGAGTTTTGCAAGGCTTCTCTCTCTTCGTCCACCGCGGCGATCAGCTGATTGACCTTGTCTTGGAAATCTCTTATCTCCAAAGCGAGCGCTTCCTGTGCTGCCACGTCCTCATCCGTCGTCAATGTAACTCGAGGATCTAATAAGACCTTGAATTCTCGTTCTAAGACTTGGTCACCTACGGTCAATTTCGCTTTATATGTTCCTGTGCTGACCATCGGACCATTGCCTCTGTACGCTCTTCTTTCATTGGCACTCCAGCCCCCTCGGTGACGCATATTCCATACAAAACGATTGAGTCCTTGCTGATTCGGTAGACCCCCTGATGCCGGTACATTCGAAAACTCTGTCGACATGTCGCGTTCTGTATTGACCGCTGGCTCAGGTCGTCCACTGACATAATTTCGAACAAGCTGACCTTCGTCATTAAAGATCTCAATTTGAACATCTTTATCATTAGCGAGATAATAATCGAAACGAACACCCATACTTGAGTACTCAGGCCCGTTGTTATCGCTAGAAGCTCTCATATAAACTCTTAATCCATCTTTTGGCTGGAAGAAGACCGCCTCCTGATTACCTATTTCATTGATTCCACGAAGACTTGTCAAATCATCCAAAATCCAGAATCCTCTACCCATGGTAGACAAGGCCAAATCGCCATTGTGAACTTTAATATCAGTCACCGGAGTCACCGGAAATTGCTCAAACGGCGTCCATGATGTGCCATCGTTTAATGAAACAAATAAGCCGAACTCAGTACCTGCGTAAAGGATGCCTTCCTTTTCATCGTCCTCACGAACAACACGAGTGGGGTGATCTGATGGAATGCCATTGTTTCCGTCTGTTAATAAGGTCCAAGACTGACCATAATCTTCTGTTTTATAGATATATGGACGATAATCATTCAACTGATACCTTAATATGGAAACATAGGCTTTAGCAGGATCATGTGGAGAAGGCTCTACCGCATCTACTCTTCCGCCTTTCGGCATGTTTGGTGTAACGTTCGTCCATGATTTACCACCATCTTTCGTAACATGTACGGGTCCATCATTTGCACCTACCCAGATCAAGCCTTCTTGTAATGCAGATTCTCTGATCGCATAGATGGTAGAATAATACTCTTCACCCGTTACGTCTCTTGTGATAGGTGCTCCGGGCACCACTTGTTTGTCTGGTTCGAAAGCCGTTAGGTCTGGAGAAATGATCTCCCATGTTTTGCCATCATCGATGGTCTTGTGCACATACTGAGAGGTATGATAGACCACATCAGGATTATGAGGTGAAACATGAATTGGCGCCACACGCTGGAATCTAAACTTGAGATCTTTTGGGTTATGCCCGTAGATGTTGGTCGCCCCAACGTAGTATTGCAGCTCCTGACCCGTTGTTTTATCGTAAACACCAAAGCGTCCTTTACAATTTGAATAGACAATGTTCGGGTTACCCGGCTTCGGAACAGCAGGTCCTGTTTCACAACCACCAGTATTTAAAATGAAGGAATTACTTCCAGCCTGAACACTCAAAGGCGGTTCGCTAGGCACTGCAATGGTGCTGGAGTTATCCTGCTGACCAGCATAGAGGTAATAAGGAAATTGATCATCCACTTCTACTTGGTATAATTCAGCGGTTGGCTGATTGAATTGTGTGGACCACGTTTTACCGTTATTTAGCGTGACATTGGCTCCACCGTCATTGGATTGAATCCAGATACTGGTATCATTTGGATTCACCCAAATGTCATGATTATCACCATGAGGCGTGCGCATCGTACTCCAGCTTTTACCACCATCAGTAGACTTTAAAAATCTTAAGGCATTGTTGTAGACCACATCCTCATTTTTCGGATTGGCATAAATGTTGGTGTAGTAAAAGGGTCGATTTGTCAAATTACTATTGTCGGATACGAAGGTCCAACTTGCCCCTCTGTCATCCGAACGATACAAACCACCTTGCTCATCTGAAGCTTCAATATTTGCATACACCACATTTGGATTAGCAGGCGAAACCGCAAAATCGATCTTGCCAACATATTGATCTGGTAAGCCATTCGTCAATTTATTCCAAGTCTTGCCTGCATCCGTAGATTTATAAACTCCTCCTTCTTTCGAACCAGAAATGATAGTCCACGGCTTACGCTCGCCTCTCCATAGCCCTGCGTAGATCGTGTTTGGATCGTCAGGAGCTAATTCCAAATCCGAAACACCGATGCTGTCTGAATGATAAAAAACTTTATCCCATGTTTTTCCACCATCTGTGGTTTTAAAAACACCTCTTTCCTCGTTTCTTCCAAAGGCTTGTCCAATGGCCGCAACGTACACCGTATTTGGGTCATTCGGGTGAATTTCAACCGACCCGATCTGTCCGGTTTTTTCTAGGCCTACGAAGGACCAGGTTTTTCCTGCATCTTCTGACTTATAGACACCTTTCCCCGTGATCACATTAGAACGAAGCCCATCAGAACCTGTGCCGACATACATGATATCCGGTTGCGGCTGATAAACCGCTATTGCCCCTATGGAAGGAGTTGAAAAGTACCCATCGGATACGTTTTCCCAATTCATGCCGTAGTCATTCGTTTTCCATACACCACCACCGGTAGCACCCATGTAGAAGGTTGAGGGTCTTTTTTCCACACCCATGACGGCTGTCACACGTCCGCCTCTAAGTGGGCCAACGTTCCTGAATTTATAGCCATTGATGATTTGCTGCACGTCCTGTCCTTGGACCATTACGGCAAGACAAAGCGTAAGAATAGAAAGAATCGCTTTTTTCAAAATAGTAGAATTTAGTTTATGCTTGGAATTTAGCATAAAAGCCAACAAATGTTGAATAGACTTTTGATAAATGGACAGACTTTAGTGCGAAAGTTTGCCGGCGACAAAGCCCGTTGCCCAGGCTGCTTGGAAATTAAAGCCTCCCGTTACGCCATCAATGTCCAACACTTCACCGGCAAAATAGAGATTAGGTACCGTTCTGCTTTCCATCGTTTTCATCTGTACACTTGCCAAGGAAACGCCACCACAGGTCACAAATTCTTCTTTGAATGTTGTTTTTCCTTTGACATTGTATTGATCATTGGTCAGTAAGTTGATCAGCCTGTTTTTATCCTTCTTCCCTAATTCTATCCAAGGCTTTTCCAGATCAATTTCGGTCTTTTCTAAGAAGAACAACCATAGTCGTTCCGGAAGGTCGAATGGGTTTTTATTCTTCACTTTACGCTTTCCTGCCTCTTTGACCAACCCTTCAAAGCTGGCTCTCAGCTCATTTTCGGTTTGACCGCCTAGCCAATTGACTTGAATACCAAATGCATAGTTGCGCTCTGCCAATAGCTTTGCTCCCCAGGCTGATGTTTTCAGTACGGCAGGACCGCTCATGCCCCAATGGGTGATCAATAAGGGGCCTTGCTGAACGAGGTTCGTTCCCATCACACTGACTTGCGCATTTGAAACACTAAGGCCCATGAGTCGCTTGATTGGTTCCTGTGGCATATTGAAAGTAAACAATGATGGCACTGGCGGAATGATGTCGTGTCCGAGTTGTTCTAGCCAGGTAAGCCCACTGAGTTTTGGACTACCGCCGCTCGCCACGATGACGTGAGAAAATTCTTCCCACTGCCCATTGACCTGAAGGCGCAGCAGACCCTTATGTTCAATGGCATTTACTTCTTGCTTTGTTTTGATCTGGACCCCGAGTTGCTCGCAAGCTCGGCTTAAAGCGTCTACAATGGATTGCGAATTATCCGTCATGGGAAAAACCCGACCATCATCCTCTGTTTTGAGCAAAACTCCTCGAGACTCAAACCAATTGAAGGTGTCTTGAACACTGAATTGATCGAAAACCGTCCGCAACTTTTTGCGCCCACGAGGATAGAACTTGACCAATTCATGATTGGCAAAGCAAGCATGCGTCACATTACAACGACCACCACCCGAGATTTTCACCTTGGCGAGTAATTTTGAGCTTTTTTCGAAAAGCGTAACACTTGCCTCGGAATGATGCAGTGCAACAGAATGCGCTGCAAAAAAGCCTGCAGCACCGCCACCAATCACCGCCACCTTGATCTTATTCATGCGGAAAGATACCCTATTGTTGAGAATTTATTGAATGGACTGTTGCGTTCTCTGATGATCGAAGGCCTTAAATAGCCAGCCAAAGAATAATGTCGACGCGACGATTTTTGCGTCTGCCCTCCCATGTTGAATTGTCATAAATGGGATTGAACAAGCCAAAATCTTTGATCTCAATAAATTCCTCTTTCACTTTTTCATTGATCAAAAGTTCTTCGACTACCGATTCCGATCTCATTTGACTTAGCCATTCGTTGTACTCCTTACCTCCTACATTGTCGGTATGGCTGTGGACCGTAATCACATAATTATGAATATTAGGAATAGAATCGAGGAACTGTTGAACTCCAATGGATTGCTCCCAATCCACAAAAAAACTCCCGCCGCGGAAATAAACACTCTTCATGAAGGAAGGCTCACCGAAGTCTTGTCCTTGTGCACAGAACGAGCAGAGAAACATACAAAAGATCAAAGAGGCTTTTTTCACTAGAGACAATTTACAAAAAGAACGAAATGTCCATGCTACTGTTTCGCCTACTTCGTGAAAGTCTTTAACTTGAGCCACGTGCATTCAAAAAAAGTAGCGGTTGTTATGGGAATCAGCGGTTGTGGTAAAACAACCATTGGACAAGCCCTTGCGCGTCAAATTTCCGTACCCTTCCTTGACGCCGATGATTTCCATCCACGCGAGAATATTCTAAAAATGAGTCGAGGGATTCCATTGGAAGATGAAGACCGATGGCCCTGGTTGGCAGCCATTGCCGAATACATCAAACAAAGTCATCGTGAGCACTTTGTTTTGGCTTGCTCTGCATTGAGAACTAGCTACCGCAGTTTTTTGAACCAAGGCTTGGATTGTGATTTCTATTGGCTGGAGATTGATAAAGAAGAAGCCATCCAACGTTTGTCGAACCGTCAAGGACATTTTATGAAAGCAGAACTCGTCGATTCCCAGCTCGACACGCTCGAAGTTACTACAGATCTACACCGCATCGATGGAACCATGGTTCAAGACGATGTCATTCAATCCATTATTCTTAACATGAAATAATTCCCTAGCTTGTAAGGCTCAAATTTACTCCTATGGAAGAAGTTCAGTTGATACTTGCCATTGTGACTGGCGTGATCTTACTCTTAACCCTCATCATTAAGATGAGATTGAATGCCTTTCTCAGCTTATTGATCGCAGCGATCTGGGTGGGCATTTTAGGAGGGTTGAGTACAACTGAAGTCATTCAATCCATCTCGACGGGCATGGGAGAAACCTTAGCCTTCGTCGCCACCATTGTCGGCTTAGGCGCTATTTTTGGCGCTTTTCTTGAGCATTCAGGAGGTGCTCAAGCACTGGCGATGTTCCTATTGAAGAAAGGCGGAGAACAACGTGCACGTTTGGCCTTACTTATCACGGGCTTTATCGTCGCTATTCCTGTTTTCTTTGATGTGGGCTTGATCATCCTGCTACCCATTGTTAGTGCCTTATCCAAAAAAAGCGGTAAACACATCTTACACTTTGCCTTACCCTTAATCACAGGGCTGGCCGTCACCCATAGTTTCATTCCTCCCACTCCCGGACCCGTTGCTGTAGCAGAGATCTTACAGGTTGATCTCGGATATGCCATTGCCATCGGTGCCATGATCGGATTACCCATTGTACTGTTGTGCGGTTTGTATTTAAGTCGATTGATCACCCCTAAGATGCAGACAGAAGCTCAGGCCGTTGTTTTCAATTTCAACTATGATAAATCCTTGGTCAACATCATCTTTTTGGTTTTAGGATTTCCGCTCTTGCTCATCTTAGGAGGTTCTTTTGTTCAGACATTAAGCAATGAAGGCCTGTTAGCACCATCAAAATGGATAGAGATCCTCAGTTTTCTGGGGCACCCATTCATTGCCTTGATCATGGCTACGCTCCTGGCCATGTATTTTCTCGGAACCAAAAGAGGCTTGTCAAAGCAAGAACTATTTGAGGTAGCCAACAAAAGCCTAGCCCCTGCCGGGTCTATCATCCTCATTACTGGTGCCGGAGGAGTATTGAAAAACACCATGATCAACACTGGGATCGGTGACATGATCGGCAATGCCATGGCGAGCTCAGATTTCTCGGTGATCCTCTTGGCTTATCTTGTGGCTGCCTTGGTGCGTATCATGCAAGGATCAGCAACCGTTGCCATGCTTACCGCCGCAGGCATAGTGGCTGCCGTTCTGGTCGACATGGATTTGTCCATGATCGATCGAACCTTTGTCATGATGGCCATTGCAGCAGGCTCTGTCATCGCCTCGCATGTCAATGATAGTGGCTTTTGGCTGGTGAATCGTTACCTCGACCAATCAGTTCAAGAAACCATGAAGGCCTGGACCATCCAATCCACTTTTATCTCTGTCACGAGTTTCCTATTGATCTTTGCCTTGTATCAATTGATCTGATCAATCCCATTCCGTGTGGAAGATTCCCTCTCGATCGATCCGCTCGTAGGTATGCGACCCAAAATGATCACGCTGTGCCTGAATCAAATTAAGAGGAAGTCGCCCACTGGTGTAGGATAAAAAGTAATTGAGTGAAGCACTCAAAGCCGGAACCGGGTATCCAGATCCTAAAGCAGCTGATACCACCTTTTTCAATTGCGGTAATTCTGTTTTCACTTTGTCAACCAAAACTTCTGACATCAGGATATTGTCGATGGTAGGTTCCGCATCAAAAGCCTTTCTGAAATCCTCCAATAGCGTCGAACGAATAATGCAACCCCCTCGCCAGATTTTGGCAATCACTTCCATGTTGAGGTCATAGTCGTAGGCTTCGGATGCACTTTTCAATTGAACAAAACCCTGTGCATAGGCCAAGATAAAGCTCAAATGAAGCGCCTTTTTCATGTCATCCACGGTCAGTTCTAAGGGGCTTTTGTCCAGTTCATAGCGCCCTTCTGCTTTCACGCGTTGGTGTTTAAAACTTGAAATTTGACGCATACTAACGGAAACATCCACGGTTGGGATCGGAACACCTAAGTCCATGGCATTTTGGGAGGTCCATTTGCCCGTTCCTTTTTGTTTGGCCTTATCCAAGATCTGATCGACCAATTCTCCCTCGGTCAGTTCATCTTTTTGAGCAAAAATTTCTGCTGTGATTTCAACCAAAAAAGAAGAAAGATACGATTTGTTCCAGTCCTCAAAGATCAACCGAAGGCCATCGTTGGATAAACCGAGTCCATTTTTCAAAAGGTGATAGACTTCGGAGATCATTTGCATCATGGCATACTCGATCCCATTATGTACCATTTTGACATAGTTGCCCGCCGAGCCGTTGCCTAAATGTGCGACACAGGGCTCTCCGTCCACTTTTGCCGAGGCTGCCTCAAAGATCGGCTTGATGTGTTGATAGGCCTTCTGATCTCCGCCAGGCATAATGCTTGGTCCCTTACGAGCCCCTTTGGCTCCTCCAGAGACACCAGCCCCAAAAAAGTGTATACCTTCTTTTTTCAACTCTTCAAAGCGACGATCGGTATCGGTAAAATAGGAATTACCACCATCAATAATGATATCACCAGGCTCAAGCAGTGGCTTGAGGTCATTAATTACACCATCGACCGGCTTACCAGCCGGAACGAGTAACATGATCTTTCGCGGCGTTGCCAGCGCATTGACAAACTCTTCCTTTTTCGTAGTTGCAGTAACTGTTTTGTCTTCAGACTCTTCTAGCAAAGAAGACACCTTCTCTTCATCAAGATCAAGTCCAATAGCTGAAAATTCATTGTCTGCAACATTCAAGATAAAATTACGACCCATTACACCGAGTCCTACCAAACCAAAATCGTATGTTGTATTCGCCATAGGCGCAAGTTTATTAATTCCACTTGAAAATAAGCGGGAAAGAATTAGTTTATTGTCCAAATACCCGCGAACAATCTACTGCTTTTGATTAGTTTTGGGAACTATTACGCGTTGGTAACCATTGGGCAGAATAGGTTATTAGCAGATCACCCTTTTAGAATGCATGAAGAAAACTAAAGATCAACAACTAGTCATTTTTGGCGCTTCCGGAGACTTAACGGAGCGCAAGTTAATCCCTGCCCTTTTCGACTTGTACTGCGGTGGCTTTCTTCCTGAAAAATTCGCCATTACAGGCGTTGGCAGAACTTCTTTTGATAATTCCGCCTACCGCAGAAAGGTCATATTCGAGAACGAGGGAGTTCTTAAAAAGGACGAAAGCGGTGATCAACTCAACTCCTTCGCTGAAAAGATCCATTACCATGCCATGGACACCAAAAGCCTCGACAGTTATGCCGGCTTACAACAGCGACTGGAAGAAATAGACCAAACCATAGGCTGTGCGGGGAATTACATCTTTTATCTGGCCACCCCTCCCAGTCTTTACAGCACCATCACCTCAGGATTAGCAAAAACAGGACTGAATAAGAATGCGAACCACTGGAGAAGATTGATCATTGAGAAGCCTTTTGGCTATGACTTGGCTTCTGCCAAAGAGCTCAATCAGCATATCCTCCAGGACTTCGATGAAGAGCAAGTGTATCGAATCGATCACTACCTAGGCAAAGAAACGGTTCAGAACATGTTTGTGACTCGTTTTGCAAATACCATTTTCGAACCGCTGTGGAATCGGAACCATATCCACCGCGTCGAGATCACAGCCGCTGAATCTGTTGGTGTGGAAAAAAGAGGCGGCTACTACGACAATGCAGGGGCACTCAGGGACATGGTACAAAATCACCTGTTCCAACTGGTTGCGCTAGTAGCAATGGAACCGCCTGTCAAGGCAGATGCTGAGTCCATACGAAATGAAAAACTCAAGGTATTTCAAAGTTTAAGACCTTACACTCAAGACTCTGTCAAACAAGATGTTATAAGAGGTCAGTATTTAAGTTCTAATGTAAAAGATAAGCACATCTTAGGTTATCGAGAAGAGCCTGGTGTCGACCCCAATTCCAAAACGGAAACCTATGTAGGGATGAAATTTTTCATCGACAATTGGCGATGGGCAGGTGTCCCTTTTTATATCCGTACAGGGAAACGACTACCCACGCGGGTCACGGAGGTCGTGATACACTTCAAGCCTAACCATCATCATCTTTTCGCCAATGAAAAAGCTTTGGCCAATCCTCAGAATACGCTTGTGCTGCGAATTCAACCTAATGAGGGCATCTTATTAAAATTTGACATGAAAATCCCAGGGGCCGGCTTCAATACGGAAACGGTGAACATGGATTTTCACTACGACGAATTATCCCATGTCTACGTACCGGGTGCTTATGAACGTTTGATCCTAGACTGCATGCAAGGCGATGCCACCCTATATGCCAGAGGCGACAGTACGGAAGCAGCTTGGGAGTTCATCGACCCGATCTTGAAAGCATGGGCACAGGATGATGAAATTCCGATCTATGGCTATCCTTCAGGCACATGGGGACCAGAACATGCAGATGAATTGATCGAAGGCGACAATATGCAGTGGCGGTATCCATGCTCCAATCTAACCGATGATGGCAATTACTGTCAACTTTAACTTTAACCGAGCTACGTTTTGAAAACACTCATCTCACAAGATCCTTTATCCACTGCTCAAGCATTTGCTGATTTCTTTGCTGACAAAGTGAGCGAGAAGGAAACCTTTCATATTGCCCTTTCAGGAGGATCTACGCCTAAAATTCTCTTTGAATTATTGGCCGATGAATACGACGAAGACATCGACTGGGACAAAATTCATTTTTGGTGGGGCGATGAACGATGTGTAGCCCCTACTGATGAGGACAGCAATTACAAGATGACAAAAGAACGTCTTTTCGATGTCATTAGGATCAACCCAGACAACATCCACCGCATTTTAGGTGAAAATGATCCTGAGAATGAAGCTCAGCGCTACAGCAGCGAAATTGAAGCTCACTTACCCCTTGTCAATGGACTTCCACAATTTGACATTATTCTCTTAGGGATGGGTGATGATGGCCATACAGCCTCAATTTTCCCGCACCAAATGGAACTACTGGAGGCAACAGCCGTCTGCGGGGTAGCGACGCATCCTGAAAGTGGTCAAAGACGCGTAACCCTCAATGGACCTGTGATCAACAATGGACAATACATCTGCTTTTTAGTGACAGGTGCAGGCAAGGCCGAAAAAGTGGATGAGATATTTCATAAAAAAGCAGGGTATCGTTCCTATCCTGCCGCCCATTTCAATGGAGACAACGTCAGCTGGTTCATGGACGATGCGGCAGCCAGCCCATTTGCCCATCGATAAGTGAATATGATCGTTTTCACGGAATCTCTTTCGTGATCTAGGAATATCATTGGTGTGATTTTTGGAATTTGGACTCCCTAAACAACAAGTCTTACTTAACAAAATGAAAAACCTTTCGCTCCTGCTTCTTTCGATCCTTCTATGCCTGAGTTGCGAGAAGGAGGCTGAACTTTGTTCCTTGCCGCCGGATAGTACACCCGCCTGGATGAATGACTTCTATGATGATCTTCAACAGAGTGACTTGGGTAAATTCTTTTATTTCCAATCTGCTGAGCTAGACAAAAAACAAGTATTTGTCCTCAACAACTGCTGTCCCAACTGTGGGACAATCATTCAAGTATACAATTGCGAGGGTCAAGTCATTGGAAACCTTGGGGACGATATTGATCCAAACGATCTTAAAAATTTGCAGCTCTTCCTAACTCCTCCTGACTTTCAATGCCAGGTGGAAGCAGATAACTCGCCCCAGTAGATTCAAAAAATAATATTTATTGATTAGATTGGTTGTAAACAACTGATCTAATCATGTCATCAAAAAACGCGTCCCTCCTATTTACTCTCTGTCTTTTGCTCAGCTTATCAGTCTCTGCTCAGGAATCAAGACTTTTGCGCCAACCCTCACTTAGCAGTGATCAAATCACCTTTACCTATGGATCCGACATTTGGGTAGCTGACTTGGACGGGGCAAATGTAAAGCGTATCACATCAACACCTGCCATTGAGAGCAATCCACACTTTTCTCCCGATGGCCAATGGATTGCGTTTAGTTCGAATCGGTCAGGGAATACAGCTGTTTATGTAGTTTCCAAAGAAGGAGGCATGCCGACTCGTTTGACATGGGAACCTTCCGCTGCTAATGTTCGAGGTTGGACGCCTGATGGTGGTCAGGTATTGTATGCATCTGCAAGAGGTACGGCTCCTCGAGGTTATGCCCGCCTTTGGACGGTGCCCGCTCAAGGAGGTCCCTCTACTTTGGTCTCTTCCCAATGGGGTTTTGATGGCTCCTACGGTCCGAATGGTCGACTAATTGCCCTTGATCGCATGGACCGCTGGGATGTTGAATGGAGAGCCTATCGTGGTGGCCAGAACACTCCACTGATCCTTTTGGATACACGCAATCAAAACGAAACGCTTCTTCCTTTTGATGAACGCACTACGGACATACAACCGACATGGCTAGGCAATAAGGTGTATTTTCTTTCTGATAGAGATTGGAACATGAACGTCTGGTCCTACGATCCCCGCTCAAAAGCCCTAGAGCAGATCACCACCTTGGAAAATACCGATGTCAAGTGGTTAGGGTCTGGTGGTGGACAATTGGTGATCGAACACGATGGCTATTTGCATCTACTCAACCCACAAACAAAGGCCTTGACCAAATTGAGTATTGAGATCAAAGCTGATTTTCCTTGGGCCGAAGAGCAATGGGAAACCGTAAGTGATCGAGCTAGCGCAGTGTCTTTATCAGCAACTGGGAAACGCGTATTGATGGAAGCGCGCGGGGAGAT
Source organism: Roseivirga sp. YIW32 (assembly GCF_057219245.1). Classification (NCBI taxonomy): domain Bacteria; kingdom Pseudomonadati; phylum Bacteroidota; class Cytophagia; order Cytophagales; family Roseivirgaceae; genus Roseivirga; species Roseivirga sp. YIW32. The sequence goes on from NZ_JBXVVG010000001.1 coordinate 1,065,708, forward strand.
CTTCACGGTTCCGACTGAATTTGGCGATGCAAGAAACATCACCAAGAGCTCTGGAACGGCAGATCGAAGACCCATATGGTCGCCTGAAGGAGATGAAATTGCCTGGTTTTCAGATGAAGGAGGCGACAAGTACCGCTTGTACATTACCAAACAAGATGGAATCTCTGACAAAAGAAGTTTCGACATCGGTGAATCTAAATTAGGTTGGGAACCTACCTGGTCTCCTGACGGTAAACACATAGCCTTTGTAGATGATGACGTGCGGATCAGGGTGTTAAATCTTGCAACAGGGAACATCATCACCGCAGATGTCGGAGGTACCAATCTCGAGAGAGGCAATACAGGTATTACCTGGTCTCCTGATTCCAAAATGCTCGCTTACGCTAAATCTGCTCCGAATAACTTCAGAAAGATCATGATCTGGAATAGCGAGACCAACGAGGTCAAGCAAATGACCAATGAATTGGCCGACGCGACCTCTCCTACCTGGGACGCAGACATGACACATTTCTATTTCTTAGCCAGCACGGATGTTGCACTTGGATCAAGTTGGGCAAACACCAGTGCCATGATGGCAAATCCTAGTTATGCGGCTTATGTAGTCGTATTGCAGGAAGGAGTCGACTCGCCTTTTATTCCTCAAAGCGATGAAGAAAAACCAGTGGAAGAGAAAACACAAAAGGATGAGGAAAAAGAAAAGGATAAAAAAGCAGAAAAAGAGGAAGAAAAAGGTATTTCAATTGATTTTGAGGGTATTGACCGCCGAACGATCGCTCTGCCTTTGTCTACGGCCAATTACGTTGCGACAGCAAGCGGCCCAGCAGGCTCCTTTTTCCTTGCGGAAAGAAAACCTGGTCAATTCGCATTGACATTGCATAAGTTCTCTTTGGCCGATAGAGAAGCCAAGGAATTCATGGAGGGTGTCAGACAATTCAGTCTCTCCCCCGACGGCAAAAAGATCATCATGCAAGCCGGTGGACGTTGGACCGTAGCATCAACCAGCGGTCCTAGTGGGAAAGGAGGAAAAGCCGTTCAGGTCAATTTGAAGATGAAACTGAATCGATTAGAAGAATGGGCACAGATCTTCAAGGAAGCCTGGCGTTACGAACAGGATTATTTCTATGACCCGGGAATGCATGGAAGGGATTGGAATGCAGTGTATGACCGATATGCCCCATTGATTCCTTATGTAAGACATCGGGCGGATTTGAACTATGTGCTGGACATGATGAATGGAGAACTTTCTGTTGGCCATAGTTTTGTCGGCGGTGGTGATTACCCAAGTGTAGACCGCTCACAAATGGGCTTGTTAGGCGCTGACTTGGTCTTGGACAAAAACAAATGGAAAATTGAGCGGATATACACCACAGAAAGCTGGAACCCAGGGCTCACCTCTCCTCTTGACAGACCCAACATCAAGGTCAAAGAAGGCTATTATTTGGTTGGCATCAACGGTCAAGAACTGACAGCTGATCAAAGTCCTTTTCAACTATTGGACGGTACAGCAGGCGTTCAAACACTGATTCACATCAATGACCAACCGACCTTTGACGGAGCATGGACTGAAACCATCGAACCCATTCGCTCTGAATCGGCATTGCGACAACGGGCCTGGGTGGAAGACAACCGCAGACGAGTGGATGAATTGTCCAATGGAAGACTTGGCTATGTCTGGGTTCCTAATACCGGAGGACCGGGATACGTATCTTTCAATCGTTACTTCTTCGCCCAGCAAGACAAGGAAGGCGCTGTGATCGATGAACGCTTTAATGGCGGCGGTCTTTTAGACGACTATATGGTCGATCTGATGACTCGTTCACTCCGAGCAGGCTTGACTAATGAAGTACCCAATGGGCAGGCCTTTAGCCTTCCAGGTGGTATTTTAGGACCTAAAGTATTGTTGATTAATGAACTTGCAGGTTCAGGAGGTGATTTCTTCCCTTGGGCCTTCAGGCAACAGAATGCGGGTCAACTCATTGGCATGACTACTTGGGGTGGTCTAGTAAAGTCTTCGACGCATTATGCCATGATCGATGGCGGTTCCTTAACCGCTCCAGACAATGCAGTATTCGACCCGATCAACAACGTCTATGTAGCAGAAAATGAAGGCGTAGCACCGGATATTGAAGTACGCCAAGACGCCAAGGCCTTAGCAGAAGGCCGAGACCCACAATTGGAAAGAGGAGTAAATGAGCTTATGAAACTCATCAATGCAACTCCTAAACAAGTGGTCACCCCACCCCCTTTTAATACGCCAGCCAAGAAGAAAAACTAAGGACGCATGAAAGAGGTTTTGGAGCACAAAAGCATCTTAGCACTCAAACTCGAAATTCAACGCGAAGCGAAGAAAGGCGTTGATTTTCTACTGGCAGCAGGTCTTTTGTGTCTATTGATCAGCTTTATTTGGTCTTGGGATCAAACCTCTTACAACAAGAGCATCTTTGCTTTCATGGTTGGGGCCTTACTACTGCCCCTCGCATTTGGATTGTCAAACGTATTGAAAACTACCTGGAAGATTAAAAACAACCCATTGCAACCCCTCGGACTCTGGTTGAACTTTGCTCAACTGATCTATTTTGCGATTTCTGTTTTTATGTTGATCAAGTTTCCTGACTATTTTATTCTGGTCCACGCGATCATAACTGGTGCTCATTTATTTCCTTATGCATGGTTCTATGATGAGCTCGGTTATGCGGTGGCCGCAAATTTCATTGCCGCCGGCAGTTTAGTCTTGGCTTTATTGGAGGTATTTGAAAATACATTGGCTATTCCCCTGTTAACAGCCTTGACTTTTCTATGTCTGGCAGCATGGATTCTTCTCAAAGGGGTGCATTCAAAAAGTTAAGGCTTCAACATCTCGCAATATCCGTTTGGTCGAAGCCACCCGTTGTAAAAGAAAATGTTTATTTCGCTATATTGAATATGGTAATAACCTTTTGTCTTCATTCTATGAATGAAAATTGTTGAATAATAAATCCATTTATCATCGCATGCTACGTTCTCAGTCAGTAAAAATACTCAGCCTTTTATCACTCTTGATCTTATCCTTCCTCTTGGTCAGCACGGTCTTGAGACCCATCCCTATTCTTCCGGAATCTGATCTCTTAAGTCATTCAGGACGAGTGGTTAGCATTGTAGAAACGACACAGGCGGATATTGTATTTCGCCTTGACGATGGACGTGCATTTTATGTCAATCGTGGAACTGAACGAGGGTTAACAGCCAGTGCTCTGGAAGATCAGTTAGTTGGAAAGGAGCTAACCTTCAAGTACCCTGATTACCGCACCTACTGGGGAGATGCGTCATTAAAACACGTGTCAGTGATTCGCTATAAAGACGAGCTTATATTTACCGAAAGCCCTGAATAGCCAGAATGTCTCCGCTTGACTTATTCTCCTTGCCCGGAATTGAACATGTTCTTGATCATATCACCAATTCTTTAAATTAATGAGCCAACCTGCTTCCTATAAAACGTACGCCTCCTATTTTTTCAGCGCACTCTGTCTAGTTGTTCTGCTTGATTTCATTCTTCCCGGTAAAGCATTTGAAGAAACCGTTAGAGAAGCAAATCAACAGCGTGAAGAGTATTATAATGCAGCACAAGGATATCATTACAGCTACAGCATTTCAACGGCACACCATACCATCAACCTGCCAGAGGACCTCTATCGATCAGACTTGATTGGCACAACGGTTAACTACCGGGTTTCGCTCATTTTTAGGGAGATCAATCAATTTCAGATCGTTGATCAAGCGAAAACAACGAACAGTCTTCGGTATTACTCAGGCCTAATAGTTCCTCTACTTGTCCTGCTCATTGGGCTCTTCTACTTGCGCTATCCGAAACGCTTGGATATCCTTGTCTTTGTCACACAGGTGGTTCTCCTAGGCGACCTGATCTATTTGCTCCAATAATACTGCTTGCACCTGCATAATTAATTTTCTACTAACTTTAGTAAAAGACATTATTGAATCTAGGAGCTTTCTCTGTTAGCTTAACTGTCAAGGACATTAACGCTTCAAAAGAATTTTACGAAAAACTAGGCTTTAGCCCATTTGCTGGATCAATTGAACAACACTATCTCATCATGAAAAATGAGGATACCCTCATTGGCTTGTTTCAAGGAATGTTTGAAAACAACATCCTGACCTTCAATCCTGGATGGAACCAAGAGGCAAAGGAACTCGAAACTTTTGACGATGTTCGGGCCATACAGCGCGATCTAAAAGCAAAAGGCATCCCTTTGCTTTCTCAGGCGGATGAGGAGACCAGTGGACCTGCAAACTTTATGATTCAGGATCCTGATGACAATGTGCTGCTTATTGATCAGCATCGCTAAACTTTTTCTTGGCACGTTTTTTTTTAAAGCCTGCTCTGGATCTTTATGCTTTTGACTATTGAATTTTTGCTGTTCTGAGGTATTCCAATACAGCCCTTGCTTCTTGTTCAATAAACCCCACATTCGTCATTGGAGAACCATTGAACTCCATAAACAGCGCTTTGGCCAGAGAATCATCTCTTAGCATGTATTCTGTATTCAGGATCATGTTCATGATCCATTCTGGGCTTCTACGCTGCGTTACTCCTTGCAATTCGGGTCCAATAAATTTGGCGTCAATTCGATTACACACCGTACACGACGAATTGAACAGCTCCTCTCCTGACGTCGCCAGCTCTTGGTCAATTGTTGATTCTAGCTTTAGCTCCTTGATCGGTCCAATACCTTTGTTTTCAAGATCAATGATCTCTGACGCTTTGATCACTACTTTTTCTAGGCTCTGAGAGCTATTGATATCAAAGTCGTCTGTTCTATCCTTCTTCCCCCCACAAGAAAGGATGAGAAAGCAAAGGATGAAAAGCTGCGTGGATTTCATGTCTTTAGTTTATATAAGCGAAACGTCAAAAACAATGAATTTTGTTTATCTATGTTATTCAATCGTCCACTATGAAAAAAATAGCCCTAGCATTCCTATTCCTTTCGATCCTCAGTTGTTCAACAAATGAAGGATGGGAAGACCTGTTTAATGGAAAGGATCTTAGCGGTTGGCATGTGTACAACGGCGTCGGGCAGGCAAATGGCTGGTATGTAGATGATGGAGTACTCGTTTTTGACCCCACATTAAGAACAGATGCTTCAAACGCTAGCCTCATCTCAGACAACACCTATAAAGACTTTGAGCTCTCCATTGATTGGATGATCTCGGCCAACGGCAATTCGGGACTTTTTTGGTCCGTCAAGGAAGATACCGCTTATGCCTTTCCTTACCAAACCGGACCTGAAATACAGATGCTCGATGACAATTGGAAGGAGTATATTGAAGCGCGTGGTAATATACAAAGGGCCGGCTCGCTCTTCAATGTGTTGGCTCCAAACCAATGGGTAAGTAATCCTGCTGGTGAATGGAACACATACTTACTCCACATCAACCAAAGTAAAAATGAGGGGTGGTTAGACTTCAATGGCGTACGAGTACTTGAATTCCCGGTCAATGGACAGGAATGGATGGATTTGATCGGTCCCACTCCTTTTGCTGATTGGCCTGAATTTGGCACCACACAAACGGGTCACATCGGTCTTCAAGATCATGGAGCAAAAGTAGCTTTTCGAAGAATTCAGTTGAGAGCCTTATAGAGGACTTAAGGCCAGCATACCACCTAACAGCCTGTCTATTAGCACATTTAAACCAATTGAGTCTAACGCTAGTTATTACAATAGACGACTCAACTTATGAAAAACAGATCTTCCTACTGCTGTTTTCAGGTTTCCTATTAACAGCAGTCATCCTCACCGTTGTACCCAACACAAATCATTCGGCAGAAACCCTTGCCACCACGACCGGTACTGTTGAAATGATCTATGAGACGGATCATTTTGACATTATTGTAAAACTTAAAGAGAACGATAGCCGGTATCTGATCAAACGAGGCATTGAGCAAGGCCTTTCTACTGCCGTATTAACGAACAAGTTGCTCCTTCGAAGAGTGGTGATCAAGTATCCCCAATATTGGCTTCCGCTTCAAAACAACAAGCCGAAAGAGTTGTCCACGTTGATCTACCAAAATGAAGTGATCTACACGGCTTTTAGCACCGACCTGATCACTAGAAATTAAGCCAATAGGTCATCTTAAAGACTAAGGCCCTTGATTTTGATGCACCGAAGTTGATGAATCCGTCTTGGTTTTCAGCTAAGTAATTATCCGTATACACCAAGAAGATGTCCGAGACTGGTGCAAAACGCCATTGGAGTCTCGAATTGATGTTAACATTTTCAATTTGGCTGTTATACTGAACAAAAGTGGTCCAGAACAATTTCTTGCTAAAGGTAAAATCAAAGCGTGGTCCGATCAGAAAAAGGTTCGCATTGTTATGTGGCTCAGGAAGCCTGATGCGATTAACGGAGAAATCGATGCTGGTGAAACCCAGGGGTTGATAACGCCACTGCACACTTCCCTCCAAATTGATGCGTGTGCCATTGAAATACTCACCAGATCGCGTACTTACATTGAATGAGATCTCCTTGCGTTCGTCGGATTGGTAGCGCGCAATGATCAAATTGTTCGTATACTCCGTATCAGCAGGTAATGGAACACCCCCGGAACCACTAGGATCGAACCCATTAAACAAATACGTGTATTGTCTTCTCAAGCGAAATGAAAAACTTGCTGACGAGCGCCAGTTGATATCATATAGCAAATTAATATCCCAGTCAAGTAAGCCAAACTCATCGTTGCCGACCATGTCAAAATCAACCCCAGGGCCATGTCGTTGTATCGGTCCGCTGGAGGGGAAAAAGCTTCTCCTGTACGTACTGGCCAATTGCCTGATGTCTGTACGGCGGACAAAGCCTACCTCCGGTGCGTAATTCTCTCCCACGATCTGAGATCTCATGTTCCAAGACCATGCGGGCACATTGTATTCCAAGCTCACCCCAGTGGCAAAGGCATTGTCAAGACGCTCTTGCTGTATGTTTTGATGATAAAATACTTTCCCGTTGACCCGGTTATCGGCAGATGCGATATTATAATCCAAACCGAAGGTTCTATCCCACTCGTTATACAGCGCATTGTCATAGTCATTCATGCCTTCAAAAGTCTGTTTATTGACCAAAAAGCCTGAGATGTTCGAACGAGCAAATACCTTTTGCTGTAGAGAGAGCATGGAATAGTTGTAGGAAGGAAGATTAGCCGATTCGTCATCGGCAACCTGCATACTCAAAACGCCCACTCGCAAGTTGTCATTCGCCTTGCCACTCAAGCGCATCCCGAACGGAATCGCTGAGGAGATATTCTGTCCTGTACTTTCGTCTCTGGAAACACCGATTCGTCGACTAAAGAACGGTCGGGTCCCTTGAATACCGTAATTCGCAAATAGGTCCGCGTTTTCAAGAAAGAACTGTCTCCTCTCAGGAAAAAAGATCTCAAAACGATCCAAATTGGTGACTTGTTGATCGACTTCAACCTGGGAAAAATCGGGATTAACTGTCAGGTCTAAATTCAAGCCCGGTGTCACTGCATACTTCAAATCGAAACCAGCATTAAAACCCGTCTCTGAAGGTGTACCATCCTCGAAGTTCTGGTTGTAATTCCCTGCGATGTATGGTATGAACGAAATATTGCTGCCGGACTTTTTGGTGGGTTCTTCCCACTCTGCGCTCTTCATGCTGGCCAGATTGAAGATCTGGAAATTTCGAGAAATCGGTGCCCAAGTAGAGCGTTCAGCATTCTCGCTGTCAATGCGATAGAAGTTCACGTTCCAATTCGTTTGTCCTTCATTGAATCGCAAGGAGTTCAGTGGAATAGCGATTTCTGCCACCCAATAACCTTCGTATTGCTTCGATTCGCCTCTCCATACATTGTCCCAATCTAGACTAAAAGAACTCATGCCGCTGCCGCCATTGGCAATGAGTCCCTCCCTTCGTACCCCATAAGGATTTATACCAAAAATAAAGGCATTGGTATTGTCTTGAAAGGTGTCAAAAATGACCGAGAAGGAATCATTTGCGGAACCTCTAAAATCCCGGCGCAATGACGGGGTCACGTATTCTCGATCAGGCGCTGTATTGTACATCACACCCAGCACATACACAAACTTATCGTCATACAACACACGCGCAACCGACTGATTAACAGCCAATGAAGAGTCATAAGGAAAATACTGCATCCAATTGAAAGCTGAGTCGGCTTCCATCCAGACATCCTCTATAACCCCATCAATAGTAATCGGGCTGTCAATTTTCTTGAATTGAATGTCCTGAGCGAGGATTGGAACAAAGCCGAAGCAGATACCCAATAGTACAAATAGCCGTTTCCGCATGGTGCAAAAATAAGCGTCTAGGATGTGGGTCAGTTTGAATTTATACCAACGGTCTATTCTCAATAAGATCGCATGCCGATCTGTTCCGAAGAAGAAATGATCTTCAACCAATGATCATGGTCCATGACGGCACGGAAACCGACGTGGTCTTGCCCGGTGTCAGGGCTTGATTTCATCCGAGCACTGGCGCGATAGCTGCTGCAATAACTCTCATTACACAAAAAAGAACCCCCTCTTTGCACCCGCTGCGGCATCGTGGGTTGATTGGGATCAAAGGGAGTTGTGGCCCCTTTAGGATCCTTTATGCTACCTTGTTTAGCAAGTTGGGGGTAGTAATTGACATTATACCAATCTGCTGTCCATTCCCAAACGTTTCCGGCCACATCATATAAGCCGTAGCCGTTGGGTTCATAGGTTCCAACCGGCGCTGTTGTAAAGTATCCATCTTCCTCATGATTGTGCTCTGGAAAGTCTCCTTCCCAAGTATTGCCACAGATGGTGATCGACTCGAAATCATTACCCCAGGGATAGAGGTTATCTTTCAGGCCACCTCGTGCTGCAAACTCCCACTCCGCTTCTGTCGGTAGGCGTTTACCTACCCATCGCAAATATGCCTGCGCATCGTCCCATGAGATCTGCACAACTGGATGGTCCATCTTGTCTTCTATCGATGAACCCGGACCTTGTGGTTGTCTCCAATTGGCTCCTTTCACCCAGCTCCACCATTGCGTCCAGTCTTGGAGGTTATCGGTTTCTATTGGCGTAAAGACCATTGATGACGCTACCAAGATTGAATCCGGTGGTTTCGGCGTACCTGGAGGCAATTGTTGCTTGAGCACTTCCCAATCAATGTCTTGTTCAGCGGTAGTGACATAACCTGTGGCATCAACAAATCGCTTAAACTCTGAATTTGTCACCTCCGTTGCATCCATCCAAAAACCGGATACTTCAACCGGATGCGCAGGGAACTCATCTCGCCTGGCTTGATTATCTCCTTCAATGGCTCCCATCATAAATTCGCCACTCGGCACCCAAACCATGCCCGGAGGACCGTTTTCAGGTGCTTCCATCTGTTGACCTTCCTGCTGGCAAGAGATTACAAAAAGACATGCCAACATACATGCGACACATTTTATTATGAATTGCAACATATGTGCTAAACTAAGTGGTTCCTATCAAAGTGACCTACCCTTACCATGAGTTTTTGGTCTCTTATTTGACTCGCCATGGAATTTCTCTCCTGAACTTCAATTGAAACAAGAAATTATTAATACTGGCATTGGGATCTAAGGCCTTTCCATCTATATCAAAATTAGCCAAAAAGGTCACTCGCCAGATCTCATCTACATTATAGCCTATACCGATGTACATTCGAGCTCTATCCCGCGTCAGTTCAGTCAATCGATCTTCTACAGAACGAAACAGCTCAAAAGAAAACGGAAAGAACCAATAGCTATCTCCAATGGGGTTTAATACTTCATACTGTCCTGATAAACGCAATCTAAAGCGTAATTCAAATCGAGCGCGATCGTCGAGCAGGTCGTCAAAACTTATTCGCTCCTCCACCCTTCCTAGGATGTTCAACCGAAGATTATCTGTCGGGTCAATGTTGTATTGAACACCCTGATAAGGTCTTAATTCAAAACGATTGGTAAATGCGTCTCGAAACTCATAAAAAAGACCAACACCACCTCTAAGAAACCATTTGTCGTTCAAGCGGTAAAGAACTGACGGTCGAATATTCCATCGCGTTTCTGATTCAGCGGCTAGTAGCCTGCGATAGCCAAGATCACCGTACAGTTGTAATCGATCATTTACATTGGCATGCAAGCTGAAATCCAACCATATTGATTCAGCACTTTGTGCATGTAGCCCATGACCGACGAAAACCAAATAGCAAAACACTAATAACCTTATGCGCATGGATCAATTCATCAGTAATAAGGTGAAGAGCAAAGACTTTATGGGTATGACCTGTTGGTATTAGTTAAGCGTAAAAAAGGAATTATTGGAAGAACTTTTAGCCACGATCATGCCCTGGAGTTCGCCTTGCATCCTCAGCTTCCTCTATTGATACTTGATGAAGGTTAATTGGCTACACACTGGAAAGGTTCCATATGATCAACCCATAAACAACAAAGCGGAGGACACGAAAAGAGGAAAAGATCAAGTATTTCTTTACCGGATAGGCCAAAGAACCGGCGATCAAACTGATCAGTGCAAAAGGTAATGGTGTCAATGCTGCTACAATGATGATGCCTCCCCCGTATTGGTCGTAGCGCTTCCGGTACTTTTTCAGCTTCTTACCGAAGAACCGTCGGAAAAAGGCCATATCACCAATTTTATTACCGAAGTAAAAATTGATCCAACCAGCTCCAATGGACAAGAGAGTCATCACAATGATCACCCATTCATAAAGTATTGCAGGATCATCTTTCGTCCAGATCATGAATAACTCCGGGGGAATCACACCTACCATTACCTCACTGATTAGAAAAATGGTGAACATGAGCCAATAATCATCTGATATCCAATGCTCTAATGCCTCATATTGGCTGGCGAAGTATCGTTTAACCAAAACTACTGCAACAATCAATACCACCAAATACAGAAAACCTCTAATAAGGTTCTGAGAAAAGTAGTTGTAGAAGTCTCGATTATTTTGTGCCATATGGAACAGGTCCTATGCGCAATTAAATGAATTCTCTACTTCTTCTGTTTAAAATTTTGAAGGATATCTTTAAAAAACATTGGCGAGGTAAACTTGTCAATGATCTTGACCTCTCCATATGCTGACAGGTCGATCGTCAAGTCTTCCATCAATTGCCCACTGTAGATATAGATTTCCGTACCGTCTGCTCTCAATTTCTCAATCGTTTGGGCAATGAACTCAGATCCTTTCATGTCTGGCATCATTTGATCACTGATCAGGATATCGTAACGATTTTCATTGACAAGAGCGATCGCCTCACTACCGTTCCGAGCTTGATCTATCACAATGTCTTCTACAAAGAATTCCAGGAAATCCTTCATGGTATCCCTAACGGAGAAGACATCATCCACAATTAATAGCTTGATCATAAGTTGATTAAAACGATAGCGCTCGTTCCTCCATGTTCATTTTGGGTCACCGAAAGACCATGACCCAGTCGTTTCGAAAGCTCTTTGGCTAGATAAAAGCCCATTCCTTCGACTTCCTGCGTCCTTGAAATCCTTGGACTGGCATTTCCTAGGGTAGACAAGGCTTCATTGGTAATCCCGTCGCCAAAGTCTCGCACCTCAATGGTTAATTCAGTTTCCGTGTTGAATATATGAATTTCAGGTCGTTGTACCTCGGTTCGGGTGTGCTTGTGTGCATTATTGACGAGTGTTCTCAAAATATAGAGCAAGGTAACGGTTCGAGATTCAAATCTTAGGTCATGCGCTGCTGCGCACACGACATTGTCGGTCACTTCAGATTCAAGCTTTTTCTGCAACAGTTCCACCGTCATCAACTCTTTCGCCCCTTGTTCTTCGGCAGACATAAAGAACAAAAAATCATTCAGCATTTGTTTGATGGTCTGAACCGACCGATTCGCGCTGTCGATACTTTTATCCTTGATCTTCGCCAACAGGTGTTGGTCAGATTTTGCCTCAGCAAGCATTGCCAAATTCATTTGCAATGAGGAAACAGGAATTTTGATTTCGTGTGAGATCAAACTTAACATGGTATTTTTGGTGTCGGCCAATTCCAATTGTGCAGCGCGCTCATTTGCCAAGGAAACACTCTTCAGGAAGGTCCGGAATAAGGCGATGTTGCAGATCACGATGATGGCACTGACCAAAATCACGTTCAAAAGGAAAGGAATTTCGCCCAAATTCAAGAAGGTAAATACTTGAAATAAGGTCCAAATAAAGACCAGGATCAGGGCTGCGATCAAAAAATTGGAACTTGGTGCTTTTTCCAGTTTGGCCTTGACAATGGTGTAGATAAAGACTCCCACGTAAAGCAAAATAAAGAACAGGTAATACTTCAAGGTTGCGGTAAAAACTGCAGGTCCGGCAAATAAGACCACCGCCATGCTGATGGATGAACCGATGTAAAATATGCGAGTGAGTACTTTAGATGCCTGCTTTCGGAAGGTTTCGAAAACGAATAATCCACCAAAAAGTGCTGCTGTATGAATCGTCAGGTACTCCAATGTGATGGACAAATAAAAATTCGTATCAGGTGCTAGGCTATGCAATGGATATGGAGATGCGCCTAACATCCGATACATCAAGCTCAATGAAAACAGCGCGTAGAAAAACACTTGAAGCTCCAACTGACGACTCAAGAGCGAAAAGCCGAATAAAATAAATCCGGTTATGAAAAAACCACCAGCAAGGAATAGATTGATCCCTTGCTTCACGCGAAGATCTAAAGACAAATCCAAATAAGATCCAACGATGGGTTCGTAATAGATGCCAGAGTTCAAGTGATCAAAATTGGCGGCTTGTACGGCAACGATCAGTTCATTTCCAAATCGCTCAGGAATTGAAATGACAACAGGTTCTCGGTAGGGTTTATATTCAGCCTTGGACTTAGCTACTTTTCCTGATTTGTAAATAGACTGCCCATTGATGAACAGCTCATAGGATGAAAACACATGATCAAGCTTTATCCCCAGCGATCCATCGTTTGCGATAGTTAGTTCCTTGATATAAGTTGCATAACCAAACTTGGATACGCCCGGCAACCCCCAGCTATTCCAATCAGAGGGGACTTGCATGGTTACTCCCCTATTTTTGGCCTCTTCCGGGAGCTTGATCAACTCCTGCCAAAAGAATTGCCATTCTCCGGCAAGCGATTGGTTGTCTTGTTGACCCTTTTCAAATTGAGGGTCGCCACTTACAAGAAAGACACTAAAGAGTGAAACAAGAAAGAGGTAATTCCCCATTAACAAGTAGATTATCAGTTGACTGCTTTGATCTCCTCTTGTCTACCATCAATGTACCAAACGCCGGTCGCATCGAAGAAGGCTTCTTCTTCCAACATGATGCGAATGTCTTTGTCCCATTCTTTTAAGTAGACTGTTGCATTGAGTTCAATAGAATAAGCTGTATTCAAGTGCAAAGGATAATCTCCCGTAACTGGTACACCTCCCTGCGAGTCCCACATTCCCAATGTAGTTCCTGAAGCATGTCCATGATACCCTATCGGATGCGTGTAAATGGAAGGACGAATGCCTTCTGCGATCGCTTGCTCACGACTCATTTTTAACACCTCGTTGCCTGTTCTTCCTTCTTTGAAGTTGTTGGTAAAGATATCCTGGAGGCGGTTACCAATAGCAAAAGCTTCCTGTAAGTAACTCGGCACTTCCTTTTCTCCTGGCTTTAACACATAGAAATGTTGTTGCTGATCGGTATTCAACCTTAAATAGGTAATGCCAAAATCACAGTGCAGCAAGTCGCCGGGCATGATCACGTTGGTCGCTGGGCGTTTCGAAAAGGAACGCAGCTGCTCTTGGTTATTCGGGTCGGCTCGCTGGACATCCACAGACGGTTGAAACCATGTCTGCAGTTTCATTTCCCGCACTTTCTCACGCATCCACCAGACCACATCGTCTGTTGTGGTTACCCCAGGGGTGATTACTTTTGATGAAAAGGCTTCTGCAATGATCGCATGAGATATTTTTGCAATGTGAGGATAAATGGCCATCTCGGCGGCTGTCCGTGTTTCCAACCAGCCTATGGCTACTTTTTCTGAAGAAACGATCTTGTCCCGATCCTTTTTATCTAGGGCTGCACGAAGCTCTTCTAAGTCCGTTGCCACAATGCCGTCGGTAATGCCAAAGTATTTCGATTTGTTAACAGCAATTTTCTTTGGGTTCCTTTCTCGAATGATCTCCGCCAATCGGGCCCATTGATCGGGTTGTTCCTCCTTGTTCCAAGCACTTTTAAATACGGAGCCAACATCATACCTGGCAACAGCCAAGGTTTCAATGCCCTGCTCCTCTCCCCGATCGAAAAACACCAATATGGTTCTTCTCCTGGCTGCCAACCATTCGGCAGGCAGAAGGGTCTTGATCACAGGATCTTCGTTGTATTCCCTCGAAATCACCAACCACATGTCAACGTTTTCTCTTCTCATGATCTCAGGCAAGTAATTTTGCACTTTGTCTTCAAGAAGTCGGTTGATCGTTTCGGCACGCTCTCTCATTGAGAGAATGTGGCCGCTAGAATGCTGTGCGTAGGCAAACACAGTAATGAATAAACATGCAGCGGTTAGAATGTGTTTCATGGTATTGATTTGGTTAGGCTATGAATCTATGTAATTCTTAGGCAGTCTACAAGCCTAACATGAGTTCTGATCACTGATTTACTTAGGAGAACCTGCAATGGTGAGGTCGGTGAGCATTTTTATGAACACACGCGATATTTAACGTAGGTTTTCTATCTTGACCATTCTTGAAACATTCGACCCAACCGTATCTATTAAAACTGACTGCAGGAAGGATTCCTCCTATTGCAGTTTGGCTGATCATCTCTCTACTCCAAGTCTTGTTCACAGTATTGACTTTTGTCATCGAAGAGATACCCATTACCTATGGTAATATTTACGTTTCCGCCTACTTCACATTCACTTTCGGTTATGTTGTTTACATTTCACGAGTCATTCACCAAAGCCATTCCAATAGCTTCAAAAAACTCCTTCATCATCCCCATTTAAGTGACGAAAACAGAGAGAAATAGCAAACAGAATTCGGGAAGTTCAGGAACATGTGGCCAGAGACCCTGATCGCTGTTGGTGTTGGCGTGGTGTTAGCCTATCAATACCTTGCCAATGCGTTCGAACAAAATGACAGCTTAGCGTTCTATTACTATTGGAGAGCCCTAGAGGTAGTGATCATTTGGGTGTTGATAACACAATCCACCTCATTATTCATGAGGAACACAACCATCATGAACAGGATGTCTCGAGACATTCCGATTGACCTGATCAATCTTGATGAGCTGATGCCATTGACAAAAGCAGGCATTACGAGCACCTTAGCATTTATCGGTGCTTACTCCTTTTTATTCATCAATGGAGTGAACATTACCGATCTAGATAACCCTGCATTAATTGTGCTCGTACCCTCCATAATCGTCCTTCTTGCACGCCCACTCAAAGGGGTAAGAAAGCGAGTGGTCGATGCCAAAAAACAAGAGATCGCCTTGATTGATCGGGCAATCGACGGCGACATGCAAGCTCTCGAATCAAGTCGATTGCAGAAGAACCTGGACAATCTTAATGCAATTGACCTCATCAATTACAAAAAGCTGATCGAGAATACGAGGGAAATACCACTGAATATCCCAACAGCTTCTCGTTTCATCTTTTATCTAGTGATCCCTTTTTTAACTTGGGTGGCTGCGTCCGTCGTTGACAAAGTCATCGACCATTTGCTTTCTTCAGCTGCATTTGAGTTATTTTAGTCAATACAATTTTTCGATACCCCGTATATTTGGATAGTTTTTCGATTTAATTTTATCTCATGATCTCTCGTTTTACACGCTCTCTATTGACCTTATTCGTCACGTTTATTTCAGTGCAAAGCCTTGCACAAAGAAACATCAAAGTAGAACCGCCTCATTGGTATGCCCATATGCCTGTCACCCAATTACAATTGATGCTGTATGGAGAAGACTTGGGTGAATATCGAGCAGAAATCGCAATTGAAGGAATTAAGATCACCAAACAAGTGGTTGGGGACTCAAAGAACTACCTCTTCGTCTATTTGGACATTAGCCCGGATGTTGAGCCAGGACTCTTGAATTTTACACTGAGTAAGGGAAAGACAACCCGTAATGTTTCTTACGAATTAAAGGCCCGAAGCCAGGAAAAGAACAGGAATCAAGGTTTTGATAGCTCAGATGTCATCTATCTACTCATGCCCGATCGTTTTGCTAATGGAGATCCGACGAACGATACGGTCGAAGGTATGCGAGAAGCTGCTCGACGAGATGACCCAAGTGGCAGACACGGTGGCGACTTACAGGGCGTTTTAGATCATTTGGATTATATCAAAGAGTTGGGCATGACTTCGGTTTGGCTTACCCCTGTCTTTGAAAACGATCAAACTCCGGAATACAAGGCTTATCATGGTTATGCAGCAACAGACATGTATCGAATCGATCGCAGGTTTGGCTCTAATGAAGAATTTGTCTCGTTTGTAGAGGCTTGCCATGCAAAAGGCTTAAAAGTGATCATGGACATGATCCACAACCATATCGGCGACCAACATTGGTGGATGAAAGATCTTCCCTTCAACAATTGGGTACATGATCAATCGGAATACGGCAACACCACTTATCGAGGAACGGTGGCTTCAGACCCTTATGCCTCACAATACGATTTTGATAAATTGGTCAAAGGCTGGTTCGTGGATGAAATGCCAGACCTTGACCAGCGCAACGAACAGCTGGCCGACTACCTCATCCAAAATACCCTTTGGTGGATCGAGTATTCGGGGATCGATGGCATAAGAATGGATACCTATGTATATCCTTATAAAGAATACATGGCACGCTGGGCAGAAGAAACATTGAATGCCTACCCTTCCTTTAATATAGTGGGTGAATCGTGGGTGGAAACCGTCAGCCACGAGTCTTTTTGGCAAGAGGACAAAGAAGGAGAGAATGATGGCTATGACTCTAAACTCCCTTCTGTGACAGATTTTCAAATTCATTTTGCCATTCGCGATGCATTTAACGAAACGTTTGGCTGGGAAACGGGCTTAATGAAACTCTACTATGCGCTGTCGCAAGATCGCTTGTACTCAGACCCGATGAAAAATGTGATCTTTCTAGATAATCATGACATCTGGAGGATCTTTTCAACCCTAAGCGAAGACCTGGATAACCTAAAGATGGCCTACGCCTATTTAATGACCACGAGAGGGATTCCACAAGTCTATTATGGTACTGAGCTTGCCTTTGCGGCAGGACCCTCCGCTTGGGGTGATGGTGCCAAACGAGCTGAAATGCCAGGTGGCTGGCCGGGTGATGACCGTTCTGTCTTTACTCAGAATGGAAGAACGACACAAGAAGAGGCCATGCACCACTTTGTATCGAAAGTAACGAACTGGCGAAAAACAAGCGAAGCGGTGACCAAAGGAAAGCTCTTGCATTTTCTACCGACCGATAATGTCTATGTTTATTTCCGCTATACCACAACGGATCGAGTGATGGTCATCATGAACATGAATGATGCCCCTGTCACCATTTCAAGAGACAAGCACATTGAGATGCTAAGAGGATACTCTTCTGCACTTTCTGTTGTTGATGATGAGCTTGTTGACATCAGTAAAGACTTCGAAGTTAGACCAAAAACAACAAGGATATTAGAGTTTAAGTAGAAGCCAAATGTTTTAAATTCATTGATATACCTAGCATGTTCTTTGTTTTATTCAATTAAACTACTAATACGAGTATGTTTTTATTCTGAAATCCCGGCAACTAACGCAATAATCAATTTGTTTTGAAAAGGATACTAAAATTTTATTTATTTAATTTTTTTAACTATTTCTTAAACACTTAGAGAAATCATAGGGTTAAGCACCTGTTTAACAAACCATTAACCTTATGACAATTTTAGCTATTGATGCGGTTAACCTTGATAAGATTATCAACGCTGACCCAATTGCAATCACATTCTTCATCGGCTATATGGCCATGTTCGCTTCAGCGGTCTTCTTCTTTATGGAAAGAAGCCAGGTGGAAGGCAAGTGGAAAGCTTCCCTTCTTGTATCAGGTCTCATTACAGGTATTGCAGCAGTGCATTACTATTATATGAGAGATTTCTATTTGGCAACAGGTGAATCACCAACAGCATTTAGGTATGTTGATTGGACTTTGACGGTTCCATTGATGTGTGTTGAGTTCTACTTACTCACCAAGCCTTTCGGTGCAAAAGGAAGCACATTGACCAAATTGATCCTTGCTTCGTTGGTCATGCTAGTCACTGGTTTTATTGGTGAGACTTCTGGAATCGAGAATAATGTGATGTGGGGAATCATCTCTACTCTTGGTTATCTCTACATTGTGTATGAAGTGTTCTTCGGTGACGTAGCCAAATTGGCTAAAGGAGCAAATAGTGAGGCCTTGAATAGAGCCATGTTCCTATTGAAGATCTTTATCACTTTAGGATGGTCGATCTATCCAATTGGTTACATGGTACTTCCTGGCAACTTGCTTTCAGGCATGTTCGAAGTAAGTAGCATTGACCTCTTCTACAACTTGGCAGATGCCATCAACAAAATCGGTTTTGGATTAGTGATCTACTCTGTAGCCGTAAAAGAAACAGCGAAAGCCAAATTAGCCGCTTAAACGTTTCAATAGTACAATGAGAGCCCCTTCCAGGGCTCTCATTTTTATCTCTTTTTATGACCTACGATTATATTTTTACTGGGGCAGGTTGTGCCGGACTATCGTTAGTCTATCGTATGTCGCAGGACAAATTCTTCGACGACAAATCCATCTTGTTGATTGATTCAGCACCTAAAAATCAAAACGATAGAACATGGTGTTTTTGGTCAACACAAGAAATGGACTTCCCTAGTATTCCCCATCGAAATTGGTCAAGCTTACAATTCAAGAGCACTACTGCTGAGCAAACATCAAGCATTACCCCCTATCGCTACCACCATCTAAAAGCAATTGATTTCTATCTAGCCATCAAAAAAGAAATCTGCAGAAAGGAAAATATCACCTGGTGCCAAGACGAAATTGTAGCCATGGATACTGATGAGCAATACGCTTATGTCAAAACAAAGTCCTTTGTTTATAAGGCTGCGATCGTATTCAACAGCATCATGACATTGACGAAGGAGCGGTTTGAGCCGGCGCAACTCTTTCAGCATTTTTTTGGGTATACCATCAAAACGAAAAAGGAAACGTTCGACAAGGAGCACGTAACCTTAATGGATTTCACCCTCTCATCAAACCAAGAAAATGTTCAATTTGGTTACATTATTCCTTTCAGCCCTCATGAAGCCCTAGTGGAATTCACGGAGTTTTCGGATCGCACATTGTCGAATGAAGCGTATCGTGCAGAACTCATACACTACCTGGAGCAAAAAGGCATCACGGACTATGAGATCATTGAGGAAGAATGGGGCCGCATTCCCATGGTGGTCAACGACTGGCATCGGCAACAGCAGAAAATGGTCAATATTGGCACTGCTGGAGGAATGACCAAACCAACCACAGGGTACACCTTTCGCAATATACAGCGCGACAGTGAACGCCTAATAGAAGACTTAAAGAAAGGAATCTTACAACCTAGGGCCCGGTCAAGGGCTCGTTTTAGCTTTTATGACCGCCTGCTTCTCGGCATTATCCAAGACGAGCCTCGCGTGGTGCATAAAATCATGAGTCGTTTATTTGCAAAAAATAAAATGACACACATTCTGAAGTTTCTCGATGAAGAGACCAATATGCTTGAAGAGATTCGTATATTTTTTTCTATTCCATGGGCTCCATTCTTACGACAATTGACGAAAAGGTAAGGTTCTTCTATCCGAAAACCCGTGCGATCATCATGCTGGTCGCGCTAACCTTGGCGATCATACCTCTACCGCCGCTTTTGCTCCAAATAGTATCGTTTGCGCTGATCCTCAGTATCGGACTAATGCATGGCGCTACTGATCACATTTTATACATGAACGCCAAGGGCCTTAAGACCTCCCAGCCCATCCCTTTGAGGTTCTTTAGTAAATACCTACTCACCCTTGCGTTGATGGCCTTGGTCTGGTGGCTATCACCGGGTATTGCCTTGGGCTTGTTTTTGTTGACTTCCGCCTATCACTTCGGTCAAACGCAATGGCAATACTTGGCCTTGAGTGAAAAGTCACTATTGAAAAAAAGCATCTATTGCTTATGGGGATCATTGATTCTTTGCCTACTGGTGATCCTCAACGCCGCGGAGTCCAACCTCTTGATCAATTCGGCACTGGATAGCACCTTGGATGTATCGCACTTCCATTGGCTCATTTATACCGCTGCATTCCTTTTCTCGCTTAGCCTTGTGCTCAGTTTTAAGTACATATCCATGGTGACGTTAAGCTTTGAGCTCATTGAGATCCTAGTCATTCTCATGGTGGCTATTTATGGTGATCTGTTGCTCTCATTTGCTTTATTCTTCGGTCTTTGGCACTCTTTGCGTGCTTCCCAAGTGCAAATTGACAAACTCAAAGAGGACCAAGAATTCAATTGGAAGTCCTTTTTCTTGGGCAGCCTACCCTTTACTTTGATCAGTTTATTCGGTATTGCCTTGCTCCTTTGGGTCTCGGTCGAACTCAATCAACGCATAGAACCCGCAATGCTTTTCCTGATTGCCATCTCTGTCCTGACCATGCCGCACATGGTGATCTATGAAGAATTCTATCAAGAACATGATAGCAATAGTTGATACTTATTGCTGATCAGCAGAATTCTTAACATCTTCAATGCATGAGTCAACAAGGCACTTGTGAAGAGCTGGTGTTCAACGAACTTTTTCGAAAGATCGCCCCCCCTTTTGCGAAACTTTCTTTTTGCCAAATACAAGCAGGAAGAACGCGCGAATGACATGGTTCAAGAGGCTTTCTTTACGTTATGGAAGAACTGCAGCAAGGTGCTTCCGGAAATGGCCAAAGCCTATGTTTTTCGAGTTGCAGAAAACCAAATGCTTAAGTCACTTGACAAGGACAAAACCCAAGCCAAACACATTCCCTTTATTCATCGTGACCGGCAAAATGAGAACCCTGAGTTTCAACTAGAATTTCCGAATTCGACAAACGGGTTCAAGCTGCAATCAGTGACTTGACCGAAGGCCAGCGTGAGGTATTTTTACTCAATCGGATCGAGAAAAAGACCTACGCAGAAATAGCTGTTTTACTCGAGATAAGTCAAAAAGCTGTTGAAAAAAGGATGCACAAGGCTTTGGTCGCCTTAAGAGAGAAAATTGGGAATATTTAGTTTTTAGGAGTAGGGTAAAATAGGAGAAAACGTATTAAAAGCTACAATTCGTATCCATGAGCAATGAAAACTTCGATAAAGAGCAGCTATTGGCCCAATGGGTGGCCAAAGAGATAAGTGATGAAAAGGTCGTCGAAGCCATTGGTGAAGAAGAATTTCAAGTGTATCAGGAATTGATCAAGGCTACTGACAAGCTGGATTTCCCGCCGTACCCTGTAGATGCTGAGCTCGATAAGCTGAATCAACGGATACAAGGTGCTGCACCATAGCAAAAGCAGGTGAATTTCCCTTTGATCCGCTATGCTGCTGCCGCGTTGGTATTGATCGGCATTACACTCACTTATTACCTCCTTACTCCTAATTATACCGTCCACCGCACGGGTTTTGGAGAAACCCAATCGCTCGATCTACCCGATGGATCTAAAGTGATCTTAGCCGCTAATTCAGAAATAAAGTATATCGATGATGCGTTTGACCAATCAGAAAGAGCGGTTCAACTTACAGGTCAGGCCTTTTTTGACGTTAAAAAAGGCACTGGATTCGAAGTGATCACCTCTGAAGGAACAGTCCGTGTATTGGGTACCACATTCGACGTGAGTCAGCGAGAAGCGTTCTTACAAGTGATCTGCTATACGGGAAGCGTTGGCGTACAAAACGCAACTATTAACCAACTTTTGGCGCCACAAGATGCTTTGCGGCTAATTGAAGGAAAACTCGATTTAAATTGGAAAACTGAAGGATCAGAACCGACTTGGCTCAACGGAATCACAGAAATAAATGAAGCCAATTTGGCCATTGCCATCGAAGCGTTGAGAAATATATACGGCATTGAAATCATTTCATCAATGGACCTCACAACTGTTCCTTTTGATGGTGCTTTTCCTCATAATAACCTCGATATTGCATTACAAAGCGTTTTAGGAACTGAAAACATCTCATATACATACGAAAAGAACAAAGCAATTCTTCGCATTAAGGCTAAACCTTAGTGCGGTATTCGCATTACTCTTTCTCTGTTTTTTCAACGTCGATCTCAACGCGCAAGAAAAAACACTCAAGACTGTTTTGAATCAACTCGAAGCTGAACGGGCCATCTATTTCTCTTACAACCCAACCGATATCAAAGGCATTAGCCTTCGTCTGACTGAAAATAACTTCTCCAACCTGTTGGATGAACTGGCCGATCAGCTAAGAGCCAACGGACTACTCCTCAATAAGGTAGATGAGCGCTTCTATGTCGTCAAAAAAGAAAGTAGCCGGTTCGTCAAATTCGTTATACGAGATGGAGAAACGAATGAACTACTCCCCTATGCGATGCTCCGCCTGGAGCAAACGGATTTAGGAAAGGTCGCTGATCTGAACGGAGAATTGAACATCATTGTGGATCGTCCATCTACCGCCATCTTAAACATCACTTTTTTAGGTTTTGAAGACCAACGAATCGCCGTCGATAGTTTAGCGGACTTATCAGTACATGAAGTTTTTATGCAACCGGTGACAACAGCACTTACTCAAATCGAAGTGAAAGAGTACTTAAACGTTGGCATTGCCTCTGATCCGATTGCCAGTAGCTTTAAGATCTTCCCGCATAGCATGGAAATTATCCCTGGACTCTCAGAGCGTGACGTGTTGCTCTCGGCACAAATGATCGCTGGTTTTGCAAGCAACGACGAATCGGCCGCAGGGATCAACCTAAGAGGAAGCGCTCGTGACAATACCTTATTGTATTGGAATAACATCCCTATATACCACACCGCCCACTATTTTGGACATATTTCAAGTTTCATTCCCTCTTCAATTGGAGAAATGAATTTATACAAGAATTACATACCGGTGAAATATGGTGGAGCGGCGGCCGGCATTATCGATCACACCAATTACCTGACCATCAGCTACGATCGGGGCACTGATTTCACTCAAGCGATGCTGATCATCGACCACATAACGACTATCCTTTGTGGTATCCGGGATGATCAGAGATTGCCCTTTCTGCGCCACATGACCTACAATACCATGGCCCAACGGTATGCTGATGGGATCCTTTATTTTTCGATCCTTGGCCTGTTTCGGTCCATAAGCAGCCAATTGTTCGAGGCATCCCTTTTCTTCGTTCAACAGGTAAATCACACAGTCTTCGAAACCAAAGCTGTCGATCACGTTTTCAGCGATTTCCCAAGCGATGCTCTCAATAGATTCATTGTCCAATAACTTGGTGACAAAATCATTAATTGCCGTCAGGTACTCTTCCTTTTGCTGAGGTTGTAAGTTTTGGCTTTGAAGTTTCTCTTGATCCTCTTTTAAGCGCTGAAGCGTTTCTTTTTGTGTGATAACAAAACCGATCCATTTGGAAAGCAACTCGACGAATTCCAGGTCATAGAGGTCAAACTCATTATCGCGCGGTTTGGCTTTTGAAAAGTTAATAGTTCCTCTGAGTTCGTCATTGACGTAATACGCTGCACCAATATAGGTCTCTAAACCAAAGGCTTTGTAGCACTTGTGATCGGCAAATTCTGATGCACTCCATTCGCGAATGGCCAAACGTCCATCATTATTCACTGTGAGATCACAATACGTGTCGGCCAGTTTATATTCGTCTCCTCTATTGAACCCCTCCATGTCCTCTGCCAAATAATAATCCAGCAGCTTATAGGTGCCCTTATCGATCTCACTTAA
Source organism: Roseivirga sp. YIW32 (assembly GCF_057219245.1). Taxonomy (NCBI): domain Bacteria; kingdom Pseudomonadati; phylum Bacteroidota; class Cytophagia; order Cytophagales; family Roseivirgaceae; genus Roseivirga; species Roseivirga sp. YIW32. The sequence goes on from NZ_JBXVVG010000001.1 coordinate 1,089,659, forward strand.
AATGGCAATGAGCAATTCCAAGTAATTCGCGGCGATCTTTAAGCCTTCTTTGATCTGATCGTCATAAGAGAGACTTCTGTTGGATGAGATCTCATTGATCGACTCTGCGCCTAATTTGTAGCGGTCGAGCTTCGCCTTGGTAGCAAAAAGCTCCTGTTCACTAAGCTTACGCTCAGTGATGTCGACATGAATTCCAATTGACCCCGTAATCTCTCCATGCAAATCGAACTTTGGTGCTCCACTGATCAGTGCCCAACGCTTTTGACCTGATTTTGTGCGTAGGCTGAAGGAATCCCTTTTTGACGCTTTACATGTTCATCATTGATCACACGCTTTTGATGTTCGTCGAGAAACAGACTTTCCGCATTCTCGCATAACAGTTCTCCACGGCTATAGCCTGTCAGCTGAAGCATGGAATCATTAACGAAAACAATGTTTCCGTTCAAATCAACCTCCATTAAACCAAATTGGAGGTTTTGTATAATGCTCCGGTATTTCTCCTCTGAAACTTCCAACGCTGAGTGCATCTCATATCTTGAGGTGATATCCCGAGCAATGGCCATGGTTCCGAACACGCCATGCGCTGACTCCAGCAGCTGAACATTCTGCCCTACCCATATTTCCGCTCCATTTTTTAAGCTCAGCGGCAGCTCCATGTAGGTCGTCTTCTTCGTCTCAGTAAATTGATCTCGGTAAAATTCACGAGCCCTATCTCTCCAATCTTCTCGGATCAAATCCAAGTATTTCATACCCAAGGGTTCTTCCCTTTTAAACCCTGTGACACTGACCGCCTTTGGGTTGACATAGGTGAACTCCCCGTTCATATTGGTTTCATAGATGAAATCATCCGCCGCTTCAACAAGCAGCTTGTACTTATCAATATCCTTCATTAAGGTGCCCTTGCTTTCTTGTAAAAACTCAATATGAAAAGATTCATTGGAAGCATCAAACACCACCGATAAATTCCAGTCATTAAGCGCAACGTGAAGGGCAACGGGCGATGTGGAAATGGCCGGTTGGATCATATCCAATAGTTCTTGATGTGGTCGCCGCAAGGGATACAATTCAAACCTCTCGATCAGGGACGTAGGAATAAAAAACCTCTTTTTGAGTACCTGGTGCTTGTCCAATAAAACGTAGGGCCGTCGTTGCATCTGCTGAATTGTGCCAATTTGCACCAACAATAGATGAAAGACCCTAGCTTTTCGATGAATGAACTGATTTCGTCGATGAGTGAAAAATGAGCTTCAGCATAGTAAGAAAGAGGGATCCCTTAACGTCACAGCAGATTTGAGATAAAGAGCCAGGCCATCCAGCCCGAGGCGATCAACTTAAGCAATGTTCCGACCAAAAACCCGATAAATGATCCAAATGCCGACCGTAATGCACTTTTGTTGTCGACATTGCCATTGCTCATTTCTCCTAAAAAAGCGCCAACAAAAGGGCCAATGATGATTCCTAAAGGTGGAAAAAACAGTAAGCCGACTAATAGACCTATGGTACTCCCCCAAACACCTCGTTTGGTTCCGCCGAATTTTTTCGTTCCGTAGATAGGGACCACATAATCCAAAGCCGTTACCACTACAGTAATGAATGCCCAGGTCCAAAGCGTATTTGCGCTGAATGGCTCACTTTCTGTCCACTGAAGCAATAACAAAGCAAAAAAGCTAATCGGAGGTCCGGGCAAAATGGGTAAAAAGCAACCTAAAATACCGGCTATGACAAAAATTGAACCTAAAACTATGAGAACTATATCCATTTCTTCACAAATTTAACCGTGGATATTCGTTTTGAACTACAAAAAGAACACGCTAAGGAAAATACGGAGAATATTGTACGATATGTGCAATCGAGTGATGAAAGGTTAGCTGAACTGATGGAAATCTTTCTGCACGAACGTTGGGAATTAGTGCAAAGAGCGGCCTGGGTGGTCGGTAAATTAGGCGAACAAAAAGGGCTGCTTGACAACTACTTACCCCAAATGATCAGCAAGCTGCACGAACCGAATATTCACGATGCGGTAAAAAGAAATACGGTCAGAACATGGCAGTTAATGGAAATTCCTGAGCATTACATAGGCGAGGTAGCCGATATCTGTTTCAATTATTTAGAAAAGAAACAAGAACCCGTAGCAGTTAAAGTCTTCTCCATGGTTGTTTTAGAGAAAGTCGTTCGACGAGTGCCAGAATTGAAAGACGAGCTCAAATTCCTCATTGAAGAACAAATGCCCTATGGCACCCCTGGATTTGTTAGTCGTGGAAGAAAAGTATTGGCTGGTATTGCCAATTTATAATTGCTCGCCCCTATATTTTGCTTTGATCAGTTGAGGAAAGTACTGATTCAACTTTCTTACTTTATCTCGCGCTACATTGATGATGTAAGGGTTCCCGGGGTTCAACTCGTAGTAGTCCTGATGATAATCTTCCGCCATCCAAAACTTGGTGAATTCAACTACTTCAGTAACGATCTTTCCGTCAAACTTTTTGTCATTGTACTTCTTAATGGCCTTTTCAATAGCCTCCTTTTGTCTTGTATCATGATAATAGGCTGCAGAGCGATACTGGGTACCCACATCATTTCCTTGCCTGTTCAATTGAGTAGGATCATGGGCTGCTGTAAAGAAGATGTCTAAAATGGTCTCAAAGGACAAAATAGAAGGATCAAAAACAATTTGAATCGCTTCTGCGTGAGTCGTTCGTCCATAACTCACTTCTCTGTAGGTTGGATTTTCCTCTTCACCACCCGTATAGCCGGAGTATACATCAATTACTCCTTCAACTCGTTCATAAACAGCTTCTGTACACCAAAAGCAACCGCCTGCAAGGGTCGCTACTGCGGTTTTATCTTGAGCAATTAGCCCTGAACTGACACAAAGACTTAGTAAAAAGAGGTATAAATTTCTCATGAATGATCGTTTGCCTAGCAAACGGCTTTCAACAGGAAAAAGTTTAGACTTAGGTGCCTGCAAGTATCGATTTAAGGTCTGCCGGAGAATAATTAACAGACTTTAAGGTTTTGTTATCCCCTTTTCGATAAACCAAAAAGTGACCATCAGATTCCTCAATGTAGCTTTCTGTGCCATCTTTGGCCAGGTAATGCTGTTGCGTTGCTTCCGCCTCTTCACGGCTTGCACAGGTTTTACTCATATTAGAGCGCTGTACTTCGTCAAAAAGTGCTTTGAATTTTTCTCCTAAACCAAATTCTAAGATAGCTCCTGAAAGTACATACTGGATATCACATAAGGCATCCGCAATTTCAACCAAGTCCTTGTCTGCGATGGCTTCCTCTAACTCCTTTAGTTCCTCGGCTATCAACGACACCCTCAACTTGCAACGCTCGTCAGAAGGGATTTCAGGAGACGATAAAATAGGATGTTTGAACGTTTTGTGAAATTCAGCTACGCTATTAAGGGCTTTGGGTTCTTGCATAATGATCGAAATAAAAAAGGCCTGAGTTACTCAGGCCAATGTTAAGGACATTAATGTTTTTCTGGAAATTAGTTGTCGTCTTTTTTAAACTTAGGCGGCTCCTCTCCTTCCGGAACAAAAATCAAGGCGGCAGAATTGATACAATATCTTTTGCCTGTTGGATCTGGTCCATCATCAAATACATGTCCTAGGTGGGATCCACTCTTGCTATCTACTACTTCCCATCGCACCATGCCGAAAGACGTGTCTTTGACTAGTTTCACAGACCCTTCGATCGGTGCATAAAAACTAGGCCAGCCCGAGTAGGAGTTATATTTCGTCTCACTTGAAAAGACGGGCTGCAGTGTTGCTGCGGAATAGTAAGTACCTTTTTCATACACCTTGTTGTATTCACCAGTACCGGCTCTTTCGGTACCCTGTTCTCTTAAAATATAAAATTGTTCAGCGGTAAGGCGCTTTTTCCATTGCTCTTCCGTCAACACAATTTCATATTCCTCTTTTTGCTTATTCTTATTGTCTTGGATATTGTCCTGTGCAAAATTCGGCTGTGCCTTACTGTGAAGAGCGAGAATACTCGTTATGAGAATTACCGCTAATCCTGCCACTAAAAGAATCTTTCCCTTCATGTCATTATCTTTTTGTTGAGAACTTCTAGTACGTTGAAAAGTTTGAAGAAGACGTGATTTTAGCTGAAATGCCTGCTCAATTCACCATTTTTAACAGTCACATCCTCCTTGGCTGTGACTGTTGGCCATTTGTATTGGCTAAAGTGCATGGTTGGGAGCTGTGTTTTTTTCCAAGGCATTAAGATGTTCTTTGCCTTTGTACTCAAGCTATCGGAAGCCAAAAGCTTCTTGAAAATAACTTGCTTGGCATCTACATACAATTTAACAAGAACGCCTGATGGCTGCAGTACTTCTTTCAACACATTGTAAAGACTTTCTTGCTCTTGATTAGACAAAAGATCGACTTCTTCCAAATCCACAAACGTATCTACCGTTGAAGGAGCCAGCGCTACTGAAGTTCGGTCGGTCAGTACCTGAATGACATCATCACCCAATTCTTTACCAACAGACTGTAAGCGACTAAAATTATGATCTAGGTGGATGTGGTGTTGGTAATCGAGGATGAATTCAGCACATCATCACCAGAAACCGCATTTGCTGTCACCAAAATCTCACCCTTTTTCGATACACAAGCGACCACCTCGTCGCGGAGGCTCTTGTCTAAGCTCGGAACACAGGCTACTTGTTCTTCACGCGGGTTTTCTAAACCGTAGCTTTCATAAAAAAGCTGATCTTCTGCTGGAATATTCTTATGATAAGGATTAGCAACTCTGCTTCTGGAAACAATTGCTGTCTCTTTCTTGAGCAACAACATTCCTTCGTGTACTTGGTAGATGTAAAGGTAATTGGCACTTGAAAATGCCTGCGTGATTTTCCCTTTGACTTGAGCCCCTTGATGATAAAAAAGCTCCCCTTTTCCAATTTAAACGTTGATTACCTCTAATTCCTTCTCAGAAAGAGGTATGAGCTCCTTTTGGGTGAAAGGGCAATTTAACACGTGCTTAGGTAAAAGTTGTAATTCCATAATCAATGCGATACTTACTTTACGGATACCTACGTGAATACCCTACCGGTTAGATCACAAAAATTTCTAGAAACAAAAAAAACCGAAAATAATGTCAATTGCCATTTTTCGGTTCATTAATTCATCTTACTCTCCCATCAATCGATGGTAATCTTCTTATGCCCGGCCATTAATGCACTCACATACATCAATTCCGAACTTACTTCATTAAGTGTTGTGGCATAATTACGTAATCTCTCAGTGGTTTTAGCTGAACGTTCTTGGAACTTCTCAGCACCATACTTCAAGATTTTTCCTCCAATTTCTTTTGTTCTTTTCATGGTATTTGCTCTGCGCTATTAAACACTCACACGAAGCATTCATTCCAGATAGCGTCTTCTTTTACTAGTGGATAAGTTAACTAATTAATAGACAACATAACAATACTATTACCTAGGGATTCCTCAATTTATTTCCAGAATATCCCTCTTTTCTCTGAACTGCTGTATGATTCTTTGGGCATCTGGATCATCTGGAAAATTTCGAATTCGCTCTTTGACCGCTGAAAGCTGATCAAGTTGCTCTTCTTGGCCAATAAAACAAAAACCTTGATAGGCACCCTTTTCAACCAGCACAAGGCTGTATTCCTCCGGATCCCTTCCCTGCCCTTTCAACAGAAAGGTGTCCGCAGCGCGACTAAGACTTAGGAGTGCTTTGTGGAAACGCTCTTGGATATCCTCGTTTTGTTCAGGACTAAAGGTGTAGCCGAAATATTTCATCGCCTCGGCTGGCAAACTGCATAGGCTGGGGTCAAGCTCGTATTCCTTTACTAGTGCGATCAATGCATTACGCGCTCGATCGAATGAGGTGAAACTCTTGAGCGGCTGAAGTCCTTTTTGTGCCTTCCCTACCGAAAAGCGGTGATTCCCCCGCCCATCCTGGTAATGAAAAATGCCATACTTACGTGTCGGGTATTTTTGTGCTTTGTTGAAAGGAGGAAATAGGCGTTTGATCTCGTAGGCTTCAAATAAGAAAGCGATCATTTCATCTCCACAGAGCTCATAGCTGATGTCATGAATCTGATCCTTCAAGCCCTGCTTGTAGATCACATCGGAGCTAGAAAAATGGCTCCTTATCCGTTTTTTGATATCATTTGCCTTACCCACATACAGCACCTTTCCTCGTTGGTCATGAAAATAATATACACCGGTTGTACTGGGTAATCGATCGAAATGCTCTTTCGGTAAATTGGGTGGAAGGTCTGCCTCTTTTGAATTCCTCTTCAAAAAAGCCTCAAAATGTCCTTGATCATTGGCCAGGAGCTTATCCAATAAGATCGCAGTTGCTCGAGCATCGCCCATGGCTCGATGCCTCGCCTGATTCTCTATGCCAAAATGCTCGCATAACCTGCCCAAACTATAAGAGGCCAAACCAGGGAAGATCTTCCGACTCAAACGAACGGTACAAAGCTTTTGATGCGCAAAAGATGCACCTAGCTCTTGAAACTCCTTTTTAAGGAATGAGTAATCAAAATTGACGTTGTGCGCAACAAAGATATTTCCCTCCAGCATCAAATGAATCTCTTTGGCCACTTCAAAGAACTTGGGCGCATCGGCCACCATGTGATTGGAGATGCCGGTTAAGGTGGTGATTCCTCCCGGAATGCCTTGCTCAGGATTGATCAGTGTTTGGTATTCATCCACAACACGCTGTCCATCGTGGATCAAGATGGCCACTTCTGTGATCTTGCCATAATTTGCTGAACTTCCGGTGGTTTCAATATCTACTATTGCGTACACAACTTGAAATTAGCTAAGTCTTCGTATTTTGACTACGCATGGAAGAGAAATGGGTAAAAAAATCGAATGGCGATCGGGTAGTCTTCGAAGCAGATAAGCTACGAAAGAGTTTGTTTCGTTCAGGAGCGAATGAGGAATTGATCCAACACATCATTCAAGAAGTAATGCTTGGAACGGAACTGGTCACCACAACGAAAAAGATCTATAACCAAGCCTATGCCATTCTTAGAAAATCATCTGTAAAGCTGGCTGGAAAGTACCGATTGAAAAATGCCATTCTACAACTTGGACCCTCTGGCTATCCCCTAGAGCATTACATCGGACACCTCCTTGCCTATCAAGGCTTTGAACGAAAGGTAGGGATCATGATGCAAGGCAAATGCCTAGAGCATGAGGTCGATGTTTATGCTGAGAACACAGAACAGCGTCTGATTGTCGAATGTAAGCATCATAGCCAGCCGGGGTACAAATCCGATGTCAAGGTGGTCATGTACGTTCATTCTCGCTACAACGACATCCTCAATGGGCAAATGGAAGACAGCGGCCATCGTTATCGCTGTGTCGTTGCCACAAACACGAGATTTACGACCGATGCGATCACTTATGCCAATTGCTACGACATCACGTTGATCAGTTGGGATTACCCACACCGAGGAAGCCTTAGAGAACGTATCGAAATATCTGCATTATACCCGATTACCTGTCTCCAGTCGCTCACCAAAAACGAAAAGCAAAAACTGCTGAATGCAGAAACGGTGCTCTGTAAGCAATTGATGGAAGAATCTTTTCGACTGAATTTGATCGATCAACGAAAACACCATAAGATCCTCAAAGATTGTCAGGAATTGCTATCGGGTGATTGACTCTTATTCACGAATCCATTCAATAAAAAACTGATTAGGATCACCATAATACAGCCAAAGGCGTTGTACCAAAGAAAACCCATGGTAAAAGGACCTGCTGTTCCTTGTGTATTGAGGTAATGCACAAAGATCACGATCGCCTGACTTAAAATGGCCGCCGGAAAAACTGCATTGCTTTTGATCGATCGGAAGAAGAAAGCGACCAAGAAAATGCCCAATATAATAGGGTAAAACAACGAACCGATCAGGTTTACTGCCTGAATCAAGTTCTCGAAAAGGCTGAGTGTAGAGGCAAAAATAATCGCAATTACGCCCCACATTAGCGTGAATACCTTAGAATACTTTAGGTAATGCTGATCCGTACCGCCGGGGTTAATCCTTCTTTTATAAAAATCGATCAAGGTGGTAGAACCGAGCGCATTGAGTTCTGAAGAAGTGGAGGACATCGCGGCGCTAAAGATCACGGCAAACAATAAGCCTATGATCCCTACAGGCATCGTACTCATGACAAAATTCATGAAGATATAATCCTTATCGTTCGTTTCCCGATCAGGCAACGCCTCATTGATCAACGTCTTGGCACTTTCTCTGATGTTGTCTGCATCAGCTTGTAGGGCATTTAAATTCTGCTGTGCAGACCGAACTTCCTCCTCGTTCCCAGAGCGAACGGCATCATTCAATTCATCAACCAAGGTCCTTTTTTCCGCAAACACATCTTGGTATTCCTCTTCCAGTAGTCGAAAGTCGGTTCCATATTCTTGGTCAGCAGAGATCTCTTGTCGGATGGTTTCATTAAAAAAGATTGGCGGCTGATTGTATTGATAATAAACAAAGACCAAGGCCCCTATGAGTAAAATGATGAACTGCATAGGAACTTTCAATAAACCGTTCATCATCAAGCCCAGGCGGCTTTCTGACAATGATCTTCCCGAAAGATAGCGTTGGACTTGCGATTGATCTGTACCAAAATAAGACAGAAACAAGAACACCGCCCCAGTAATACCGGACCAAAAATTATAGCGATCATTCAAGTCAAACTCAAAATTGACCACATTGAGCTTACCCATCTTTCCTGCAACGTGCAAGGCGTCCGTCATCCCTACTCCTTCAGGCAAGGCTTTGATCACCAAAATACCGGCGACGACCATACCGCCCATCATTACAGCCATCTGCTGCTTCTGGGTTTGCGTAACGGCTTCGGTACCCCCACTGACTGTGTAAATGATCACTAGCACCCCTATCACGATGATGGTGATCTGTAATGACCAACCCAATAATGTCGAGAGAATAATGGCAGGTGCATAGATCGTTATACCGGCAGCCAAACCTCGTTGAATTAAGAAGATAAATGCCGCTAACATCCTTGTTTTCAGATCAAAACGGCTTTCTAAGAACTCATATGCTGTATATACCTTGGCCTTGTAATAAAGCGGCAAAAAGAAGACCGAAATAATGATCATGGCAATGGGCAGACCAAAATAGAACTGGATGAAACGCATGCCATCCGTGTAAGCTTGCCCCGGTGTCGACAAAAAGGTGATCGCACTGGCTTGAGTCGCCATAATAGACAAGCCAATTGCCCACCACTTGGTTTTTTCATTTCCCTTTAGGTAACTCTCCATACTTTGAGCACCTCGAGACTTGTAAACGCCATAACTGACAATTAGCACAAGGGTACCAAAAAGTACGATCCAGTCGATTGAACTCATGAGAACGTGTTGGTGAAAATGTAAAAAAGTAAAATTAAAACAGCCAATACAGAAATTATAAGCACATAAGTAGCCTTCCAACTCTTACCAAAAAGGGGCTTATCTGGTCTTTCCCCGCTCATTCCTTATTCTCTTTATCAAGGTGATATTCTGGAATCTCATTGCCGAGAGAAATCATATTGGCGAAGATGCGAAAAGCCCCCGGAACACCTGCTGGCAATTCCCTAAACCAAGAATAACCAGTATACACAAAATACCCTTTTCCATATTCTGCCACTAGCAATCCACCATTTCGAGAAGGTTCACCAGGGTCGTTCGCTGCTAAAATTGGGATATACCTTTCGTCCCATTCATTGGGGAAATATAAACCTCTTTCCTGAACCCAACCTTCAAAATCCTTTGCTTTGATCTTATTTGGACCATCAATTACAGGATGATCAGGGGCCAAAATGGTAACCTCTGCCTCTTCTTTTGTTATCCTATCGCGTGAAATAGAAAATGGATAGGGTCCTATAGCCGGTTGGCCACGCATGGAAGTGTTGTACTGTACAATAACGGTTCCACCAGCTTCCACATAGTTCATTAATTCGGGTTGAATCAATGGCATACGATCAATGGTATTGAAAGCTCTAATGCCAAGGATCACAGCGTCGTATCCTTTGATACTTTCGGCTGACAGGTTGTTGGGATCCAACATGTCCACTTTGTAGCCTATCTGTTCAAGACTCTCAGGGATCGCATCACCAGAACCCATCAAGTACCCAACATATTGTCCCTTCTTTTTAAGTTCTACTTTAACCACTTTCGCCTGACTTTTTGGGAAAATGGTCTGAAAAGGAATGTGCTGATAATCGATTTCCTTTAGCCCAGACTGAAAACGCTGCTCATCATAAAATACTGTGGCCGTAGCGTATCCTTCAGAGGATTCAGCCGGAGGCATTACTTGAAAAGCAGCCCTGAACTCCCCTCCCTTTTTCTCTATGCTAAAGGATTGCCTTTCTGGATATGTCTTCCAGTTGGCGGGAACATCAAGGGTTAATTCTCCAGAGACATCATCCTTTCCAGCGATTACGGTCACGTTGATCTCTTTCGGTTCTGTCTCAGGAAAAACCAATACCGACTCTTGAATATTGGCCAATACGGGAGGTGTAATTACGAAGGGCCTATAATATTCACCAATGACCCGATCATTGCGTTTGAATACAATTGGCGTTTCATAAGAATAAGAAACTCCTTCTATGGTTAAATTAAAACGCCCCACATAGGCCGGTTTATTTTGAGGTAACCCTCTAAGGGCCTGCTCATCCACGCGATACATGCCGAGCGACGCCTCCTCTTCCAACCAATACGGCTGAGAGACCGGGCGGTCTACCGTGAAGGATAGCTGTGCTCGGAAGCCTTGGTTATTAGCAAGCTGTTGTTGTGTCGACAGCTTCGTTGCTGTACCAATTAATTCAAAGCCGCTTAAGGTCACCGATGCGTTGGATCGATTGATGGCTTCAAGACTTAAGGTCACGTTGTCGCCCTGAGTGGCAGTAGGTGTGTCTGCTACTACTTCTAAATACAGACCCAAAACAGACTTTATGATAAGATCTATTTCCTTGAGCTTTACTTCTTTCCAATACGTGTCGTTAATTTCAGTGATCAACTGCCTGGCACGCATCAAGTCTTTGATGCTATTGGCAGGATTTTCCATAACATAATTCTCATTGACCTTGTGAAGTAGCTGACCGATCTCTTTTCCACCCTCTACGCGTTCCCAGCTTGTATTGACATTAGCGAATACATCGCCCGTAGGCATCTCTCCTTTCCAGTAGACCAGGTATTCATTCAACTCTCCCCTTCTTCCCGTACTTCCAAAGCCCTGCGACTTATGCTGAGAACGGCTCAATGCTGATATTTCGTCGTAGGACTTCCCCAGTAATGCATTGTAGGTTCCCAGCGGCACTGAAAAATAGCCAGGTTCACCGTCAAATTCATTAGTATTCGTTCCTCTGAAATTGTAGGTATTCCAGTAAAGTCCTTTGGGTTGCCAGAGATCCACCGTTTCCAATTGTTCGGGAAAGGCCTTGGGATCTGCTGCAAGCTCGAACGCACGCTGCGCCAAGATGGCTGATGCCGTATGATGGCCATGCATACCGTCTGAACGCGCGGTATCGAAACGGGTGATAATAATGTCCGGTTTGAACCTACGGATGTTGTAAACCGCATCAGCCAAAACTTCTTCTCTTTCCCAAATCTCAAATGTTTCGTCAGGATTTTTCGAGTAGCCAAAGTCATTAGCTCGGGTAAAGAACTGCTCTCCGCCATCCATTCTTCTTGCGGCGAGCAATTCCTGTGTCCTGATGATGCCCAAATACTCTCTGATCTCTGTTCCGATCAAGTTTTGTCCCCCATCTCCTCGGGTCATGGCCAGGTATGCCGTGCGCATATTGCGCTCATTGGCCATATAGGCGATCATCCGAGTATTTTCATCGTCAGGATGCGCTGCCCAATACATCACAGCACCCAATACCTCAAGTTTATTGAGGGCTTGTTTGATTTCTGCAGCATTGAGTTTTTTCGGAGCCTGAGCGGCAAGAGGTGTGAAAAGAATAATAGCGAGAAAGACTGTAACAACTTTTTTCATAGGGTTCGTTCGTTCGCTTTTAAACGCCGACGAAGTTAACAAGTTGCGCTGATGCCGACAGTCGAATTTCTGTGAGTGGTAAAAGAAAAGGCCCCAGTCTTGGGGCCTTAATAACTATTAAAGGGCAGCAAGCGCCGCTTCATAATCCGGCTCTTGTCCAATTTCAGGAACCAATTCGGTGTAAATCACCTTGCCCTCAGTATCTAGGACGATGACCGCACGGGCATCTAATCCGGCAAATGCGCCATCAGTGATCAATACACCATTTTCTTGTGCAAATTCAGGAATTCTAAAGTCAGTGGTTACTGCGACGTTTTCGATACCTTCCGCTCCACAAAACCTTGCCAATGCAAAAGGTAGGTCTTTCGATACACACACAACGGTGGTGTTATCCAATGCCGCCGCTTTTTGATTGAACGTCCTTACAGAAGTCGCACAAACGCCTGTATCCACACTAGGGAAAATGTTTAAAACCACTTTTTGCCCTTTGAGTGATGACAGGTCTAAAGGAGACATGTCATGCTTTGTGAATTGATAATTGCTAAGCGAGCTACCAACGGATGGCAAGTCGCCTGATGTATTTGTCGGGGTTCCCCCTAATGTGATTTGAGCCATAATTGATTATTGTTTTGATTTACTTAACAAGTGAAAAAAGCAATGGGTTATGATAAAGCGCAACTATTTTGGTTTTTCATGGGTCGACCCACAATTCAAACCAAAGGGCGCGAGTTGTTTTTAGGCGATATTCGTGTAAACGGCCTGCACATCATCGTCTTCCTCAAGCTTGTCGAGCATCTTTTCAATTTCCTCCAATTGCTCATCTGAAAATTCAACTGGGGTGGTAGGATATCGTTTCAATGCGGCGTTCTTCACTTCAATGTTCATGCCTTCCAAAGCAGTCTGTAAGGAACCAAAATTGGTGTAGTCGCCGTAGACGAAAACTTTTAATTCCTCTTCCTCATCCCCCACATTTACTTCTTCAATTTCTTCCAGCCCTGCATCGATCAATTCCAGCTCCAGTTCTTCCAAATCCATCTCTTCGGGTTTGATGAATTCAAAAACCGCTTTACGGCTAAACATGAATTCTAAAGAGCCATTAGGCACTAAGCCACCTCCGGCTTTATTGAAATAGGATTTTACATTGGCCACGGTTCGATTCTGATTATCTGTTGCGCATTCAACAAAAACCAGTACGCCATGTGGTCCTTTTCCTTCATAATTGATCTCTACATAGGCCTCAACATCTTTGCTACTTGCCCGCTTAATGGCATTCTCGATGTTGTCTTTTGGCATGTTTTCGGCCTTCGCATTTTGAATTGCCGTCCGCAGTGAGGCATTCATGTCCGGATCTGCTCCGCCTTCTTTAGCCGCCATGGTGATGGCTTTGGCCAATTTTGGAAATATTCGGGACATCTTGTCCCAGCGCTTCATCTTAGCAGCTTTGCGGTATTCAAATGCTCTTCCCATATCGTGATTATTTGCTTGGCAAAAATATAAAAGTGCTGATAAGTTTAGTGCGCACGAGTTGATCATTTTTTGAATGAATTTTATAATCCTGTGATTTCGTACCCCTTGCTTGAGTTGCTCTCCGCCATTCTTTTAACTTCGCGAGTATGAGTAGATCTTTTATGCGAATTGTGACAACGACCTTAGTTTTGGCATGGTGTTTCCAGATCAATGCCCAACCAGACATCACCTACAATTCTCTAGAGCAAGCGCTAGCTCAACCTGAAGCGGTGTATGGGCTAGACCTTAGTAATCAAGGTATCCAAGCGCTACCTAGCGAATTAGCACAGTTCATCAACCTGGAACGACTGAATATTGCCAATAATCAGATAGCATCCCTACCCGCCGATATCGGTCAATTAAAGAATTTGGTTGAAGTCAATGCATCAAACAATCTACTCGTCACCTTACCCTCATCCATGGGTCAATTGCATAAACTCCAGCACCTGGACTTAAGAGTGAACAAAATCAAAACCCTGCCTGAAGAGATTGGCAACCTCAAAAGTCTGAAATCATTGACAGTTGGGAATAACGAATTGCGTAATTTCCCGGAAGCGCTCACTCAACTCAAGCAATTGGAATGGTTATTTGCAGGCAGCAATCAATTGGAATATCTACCCAAAAACTTTTCGACATTAACGAATCTTCAACGACTTTGGCTTGACTACAACCAGATCAAAGTGCTTCCGGAAAACTTTGGTCAGCTGACGAAGCTGTTTGAACTGATGCTTCACCACAACCTGCTAGATAAAATACCAGAAGAGATCACTGAACTGACCCAAATGCAAAAACTGAATGTCAGTGACAACCAACTCAGCACACTGCCTGAAAGGCTCGACAAACTCAAAGAGCTTGTCGAGCTTAAAGCCTCTTCAAACCAGATCATCGCATTGCCTTCCGCCATAGGCTCACTACAAAGACTTGAAACACTAGAACTTGGTAAAAACCAATTGAAAGAGCTCCCAAAGACGATCAATGACCTTTTTGGGCTTAGAAATCTCACTTTGTCACAAAATCCACTCGATCCTAAAGTGATTGAGCAAGTGCGCGATAGTTTACCGGGATGTTACGTCTACTTTATCAATTGATTTGCCTATTGCTAAAGCTATAATTTCATGCAACATTGTTGCGTTATATGATCGTGATTCAAAAGTTTTACATCAGCTTCTTCCTTCTTCTCTGCACATTGAGTCTATCGGCACAAGAAAAAGGCCGATTTAAAGGAAGCGTAGAGTTTGGCCCTCTTTTAGGACCAAATCTTGGCTTTCAGATCAGTTTTGAACCCAAATACAATATTTCGGATAGAAGTAATATTGGTCTAAGAATAGAGCTACCCGGTTTATTTGGTCGAGATGTCAATCTGAATGACAATACACTCGGCTATGATGACGAGACTGACAATATTCAAGGCATCTTCTTACCCCTTACCTACGAATACTATTTAGGAAAGCGAGGCAAAAGCTTTCAACCCTATGTGGGTGTTGGTCTAGGCTACTTTAGAATGAATGGCACTGTGGAGGTTTTTGCTCCCGGAGATATTGAAAACGCAATCTCAAGCTCATCAAAAGGTACAATTGGCGCTTTAGCCAAGCTGGGTTTTGAATGGGGTAAGTTCCGATATGGCTTTGCTTTCACTTATGTACCTGATACTGATCTGGTCACTGATCTCGATGAAACCATCGGTCAAGTGCGCGATTACTATGTGCATTTTAATATCGGTCTCACACTTTTTGGAGGAAAATGGAAAAACCAAGAATGAAAAAATTTACATCAGTCCTATTATTTGTATTGTTGACGCAAACAGCAATTGCGCAAACGTCAGATAAAAAAGTTGAGCTCAGTGTAACAACAGGATATGTAACAGGGCTTGAAAGGGATTTTTTCGAGCCTGCAAGAGGCTTTCATCTCGGCGCCAATATGTACAAGGCAAATGTAAATAGGCTTAGTTGGGATACACAAGTTTCGATGAATTTCACTTCCAATTACGAGACTGCTGCAGCGATCAATATATTGGGTGGTGGGCGAATTTATTTCAATGGAAGAGATAAGCGAAATAGATACTTTTTTAATGCACTTGTAGGTCCGTCATTGTACATGGCCTCAGGAGACGATTATATCGAAAGATCAATGCAAATCGGTTATTCTGGAGGGTTCTATGGAAAAACAAAGCGCCTCCTTTTTGGTGTCGGTATTGAAAGACAGGAAGTAATCGCCTTCAAATTAGGCTATACCTTCTAGCAAGAAATGTTAGTTGTTGGTCACAGTGGTAACTACAACGGCACTCGTGATGGCGATCATGATCGCTGCTTGAATTTCACGGATAGAGGCGTTGATCACTTGTGAGATCTTCATGTCGGAGGTCAACACCTCGATCTGCTTTTTGATCTCTTTGTGGTTGTCTTGTTCCCTGAAGGCCTCTTTCGTTAAATTCGACACATTGATCAAACTTAAAAGCATCAAATCTTCTGCCTGAGGTCTCTTATGCTGTAACACCACGTCATTTAACCGCTCGCGAACCTTGGTCTCGGGTAACATATTATGCGTTGGGTATTTATCGTTGGAGAAGATCCACAAGAACTTGTCTTCTCTCTTTTCTAAAACGCCCTTATTGATCAATCGCTGAAGGGTATCGTTCTTAAATTGGGAGGCCTTTTTGGCGAGCTTCCCAATGAGACCTCTGGTCTTCATTTGCCCTTCTTCAGTCAAGTATAAAATGGCTTTATTCAAGGCGATCTCCTTTTCTGTTGACTTATCCTTCAGAAGAATTTTATCACCGTACACCTCAATTTTGCCTCTGACGGCCAGTTCGAGCATAATGGCCCCTGCAAATCCGTAGTGCAAATGAATGGAATCATTGATGAATTTCCCCTTTTCATCATCAAGGGCAATCAACAAGTACTTTTCTAAGAGATTGAGTTCTAAATCCATGACCTTTTCTTTCGGTTTAATATAACCTGTATAAAAATGAGGCTTTTTTATTGGGACTTCAAATGCAACTCAAAAACATTGCGGAGTAAAGCCCGGAAATAATCTTTCTACCATTGAACTGGCTTCTTGGCGTTGATCCAGGCATTAATGCCTCCTTCCAAATGATATACTTCTTTAAACCCTTTTTCTTGAAGCATTTCAAAAACCTGATAGCTCCGTTGACCCACTTCACAATAAACCGCGATAGGCTGTTCTTTATTCAGGTTTGATATTCGTTCGTCAAAGTCAGGGGAATACAAATCAATCAACAGTGCATTCTCAAGATGTCTCGATAGAAACTCTTGAGGCGTTCTGACATCAACAAGCTGCAAGCTTATCTCATTGGTCATTAAGTTGCTGAATGCTTCCGGACCTAAGGCCACAGCCTTTTTTTTGTCCTCGCAAGCCACGAAAATGGCCACTACCATAACAAATAGAGAGACTCTTTTCATCTAGCTATACATGATATTTCCATCCTCATCCCACTGCGCCAATTGGCCTCGTTTCGATTGATCAATGCATTTGTCCAACCACTCCTTTTCATAGGAAACAGACTGCTTGGCCAGCACATTTTCAGGTACACCATCCCAAACATTTGGAACATTCCCTTTATAACCCAAATCCTTGATCCCGATTTCCGACGTATAATAGCCGGTTAAGGTCAAGTTTCGCATGCGCGTAAAGAACCTCTCTCCTGCTAAATGCTCAGGCTTCGTTTTGCCTGGAAAGGCGATCTCATCACAGATCTCGTATTGTTGCTCTTCGGTCAGCTTTTTAAATTCTAAATTGAATTTAGCGCGGCTGTGATTATCGATCCAGGCAATGCCACCGCGAATAGGCAGCTGATGGTTAGGCATGTCTTTCACAATGAACTCTATGAATTCTGGTACTTTCGCATCTGTAGCACTGCCAAAATTTGCATTCGCTGGTAAAATGATGTCGCACAGAACCGCAATTGTCTCAAGCTCATGTTCATTTAGAAACACCTCAGCCAATACTTTTCGATCGTGCTCTTTTTCTTGTTCATTTCTGCCATAGCCGGGTAAGCCTTGCTCCTCTTGTGCAAGTGCTTGCTCCTCAGGAGAACAGCCGGTAACTAACAAACCACCGGCTACCGAACCGACCAACATTGATTTTAAGGATTCTCTTCTTTTCATGGCTTAGATGTTTCTCTTTTTGACTTGATCAACTAAATAATCTGAGGCCCTCCAGGCGAGCGCTAGGATCGTCCATGTCGGGTTTTTATCCGCTTGTGACACAAAAGGCCCGGCATCCATAATGAACACGTTCTCACAATCATGTAGCTGATTGTACTTATTCGTTACCGAGGTCTTTTTGTCATTCCCCATCCGTGTGGTACCGACCTCATGAATGATCTGACCGGGTGCTGTCAGGCCATAGTTGCTCTCCTTGCCTGGCTTATTCCCTAGCAAGGTACCGCCAGCTGCTGTCAGCACCTCTTCGAAGGTGTCTTGCATGTGCTTGGCTTGCTGCACCTCATAATCGGTCCATTGGTAATGGAACTTAAGGACAGGGATGCCCCATTGATCGACTACCTCATTATCGATCTCACAATAATTATCTTTCTGCGGTACCGATTCCCCTCTGCCAGACACTCCCAGCATAGCACCGTAATACCGCTTGACATCGTCCCTGAGCGAATTGCCATAACCACCAACCGTACCGCCAATGGTCTTGTGAATGTCATTCGGGTTAAAGCCAAAGCCATAGCTCGGCATCCCCATTCCTCCCCATACTTCAATGTGATAACCACGAGGGAAGTCCAATTTTTTATCATTCAACCACCAAGGAGTGTACACGTGCATGCCCCCAACGCCATCTTCGTTGTAGATGTCTCGATCCACTAACTCCGGAATATAGGCCATGCGACTGGCTCCTGTGGAATCATGTAAATAGTGACCAACTAAACCACTGCTGTTGCCCAATCCGTTTTCATGTTGTGCACTTTTGGAATTCAGTAAAATACGTGCTGTAGAGCAGGCAGATGCTGCCATCACCACAACTTTAGCCTTCAAGTGATATTCTTTGCGATCAAGTTTGTTGATGTAATTCACGCCCGTCGCTTTGCCCTCTGCATTGGTGGTCACATCCTTGACCATGGCATCGGTAAACAGCGAAACCTTACCACCGCCACGTTGCGCGGGGAAGATCAGGCAAGTACCCGATGAAAAATCCGCATAGGCTTGACAGGCCCGATTACACTGACCACAATAAAAACAAACGCCTCGCTGGTCGTTGATGCGCTGTGTCAAAATGGACAAGCGCGAAGGAATCACCGGAATGCCTGCTTTACGAGCCCCTTTGATGTAATACAATTCGTGTAACCTGGGTTTTGGTGGAGGTAAAAAGAAGCCATCCGGTTCATTTGGAATATTCTCTTTGGAGCCAAAAACCCCGATCAGCTTATCGACCTTATCATAATAGGGCTTCACATCATCATAGCCAATTGGCCAGTTATCGCCTAGGCCATCGACACTTTTCCTTTTAAAGTCCAAGGGTCCAAAACGCAGGGAAATACGCCCCCAATGATTCGTTCTACCCCCTAACATCCGAGATCGAAACCACCAGAAATCAGTTCCAGGTCCATTGGTAAACGGTTCTCCGTCGATATTCCAACCGCCATAAGCCGCATCAAAATCGCCGAAAGAGCGTCTGTCAGAACTTGCTCCTCTCCTTGGAGACTCCCATGGCCATCTCAGCTGGTTTCTGTATTCGTCTTTGGCCGGATCGAAAAAAGGGCCAGCCTCGAGCACGGCTACATCAAAACCGGCTTCGGACAAGATCTTTGTGGCCATACCCCCTCCAGCTCCGGAGCCTACAATGGCGACATCGTATGTTTTTTGTGAATCAATGATTTGCATAGATGAGTTTTCAGTCAATTAGTTTTATCGCAGCGTGCATGGCCTTGCTTGTCACACGCAGTGCTGCGTTATTCTCCATTTCGTTCAATTTCGCATTAAAAGGTTCCGCACGTATGGGCCCATCATAACCAATAGCGTCCAGTGCTTGCAGGAATAACTTGAGATCGATGACACCACTTTCACCAGGAAGCTCTCGTTCCCAATCCAATTGTGCTGCTCTCGATCTGCCCGCTTTGGCATCGTTCAGGTCTACTGTTACGATATTTTCAGCTTTTAAGCTTAGTAAATCTTTTTGGTTTTCACCAGCACAATACCAGTGAAAGGCATCGAGTTGTACCCCCACATTAGCAGCTCCGATAGCAGAGATCAATTCCTTCACTTCTGCTAGATTAGACACAAAAGGATAACGTTTGCTTTGCTTCAAGGTCAATGGCCCTACATATTCTAAGCCCAAGCGTATCTTATGATCAGCTAGAAGATGGGCGGTCTTTCTTAATCTAGTCGCATGTAGGTCCCTATTCTGCTCATAGTTCAAGTCATCATGGCAGGGCATGATCCAAGTCGACATGCGCTCTATTCCCAATCGCTCTAGTTTTGGTAAAATGGTCCGTAGTTTTTGATAATCCGCGGTGAACTTGTCCTCGACTTGCCTAAACTCGACTGGTAAACCGGCTGCATCCCAACTGATCGTCTCCCTAGTCATGGTTTCTTTGAAGTCATCCAGCTGTCCAGTCGACCACGATTCAATTTCTGCGAGTTGTGGTGCAATGGCCTGAAAACCATATTGCTTTGCGGCCTCAAGTAGTTCTTCATTCGAGAGTTGTACACCTATAGCACCCGGATTGAGGGAAAGTTTAAACTGTTGGGCCGACGATTTCAACGGAAGCCATGCAGCTAAATAAGTAGCACCTATTGCCAGCGAGGTATGCTTCAGAAAGTTTCTTCTAGAGGTCATGAATTGTACAACAGAAACTAATCTAAGGAATTGACTAGAAATATGCGTACCCCACCCACAGATTTGCACAATAAAAAAAGGACAACCATTTCTGATTGTCCTTTTAAGCCTCGACTATTGACGCGGTAATAGAAAAGTAGAATGCATTTTACATGCTTGAAATCGTAACCAAAGACTTAAATACCAAGAAACAATAAAACCCTAACTAGCAATGGGACAATGGCAATCAGCTTCTATTCCTCTTAAAATTCTCTGCTTGTTCGAAGATCTCTTTATAGACTTCATCTCGATCTACCGGTGGATAACCATGCTCGGCAAGTAAAATGATCAGGTCTACCTTAAGACCGGCTTTGATATCTTCTCGCTTGTTCCAATCGGTATATTTGGCTTTGTCATCAACGACTTCTTTCACTTTCTTGGCCAATGGAATCAGCTGATCTTCCGGATACTCAAAGTCGTACTTACGCGCTAATGCCTGGAGGATATCATAGAAGGACTTCTCCTCAAAGCTAATGCCCATATCTTCGAAGGAGTTCATCTCTTCTCGAAGCTCATAGATCATATCTGAAAGAGATCCAGCCAATTCATCCAGGACATCTGACACTAGGACATCCGGATCACGCTCATTGTACTTCTTCACCAAGGCTTCCATCTTCTCACTGAAGTTGACGCCCTTAGCTTTATTGACCTTCTTGAACTGATCAATGGCTTGTGCTAGTAGCTTTTGAAGGATCTTGATCTTGGTGTTAGGTAGTTTGATGCGATCGATCTTGGCCAAATAATCATCATCGAAGATGTCTACCTCTTTCTCAGCATCTTCACCGATCTTGTAAAGCTCTTCCACGCCATCACTTTTCAGGGCGTCTTTGATCATCTCACGCACCTTGGCATTCATCTGATCAATATCAGGTGCATCTCCTTTTGTGAGCTTAAAGACAATAGATCGAACTGCTAAATAGAAATGGATATAATCACGCTCTTCTTGACTAAAAGCTTCTGAGCCGCAACAGATATCGTAAGCCGCTTTCATTCGCTTCACCAAATTCATAAAGCGCTTTTCTACAGCCTGCGCCTTCTGAACGAATTCTGATGCCCCATTCAATGTATCGAGTTGCATGATAGGATCTCCGGTGAAATATGGTGAACTATCGAATTTGTGGAAAAGCTTAGCCAATAAGTCTAAGTGATCTTTAACGACCGTGACAGAATGGTCGATATTCTCCACATTCTCTCCTTCGAATTTGCCGTACTGAGCAAGGGCCAAATTCATCTGCTTCTTGATACCGATGTAATCCACTACCAAGCCCTTGTGCTTACCAGCAAACTTTCTGTTCACCCTGGAGATGGTTTGAATCAGGTTGTGACGCTGAATGGGCTTATCGATATAAATGGTATCTAGGAAAGGCACATCGAAACCAGTCAACCACATATCCACCACGATGGCGATTTTGAAGTTTGACTTCTCATTCTTGAATTGTCTGTCTAGCTCCTTGCGATATTCCTTTGAACCAAGGGCTTCATATAATTCTTGAGGATCGTCTTTGTCTCTGGTCATGATCATTTTGACCATTTCCATCGGTTTGATCTCTTTTTTCTCTTTATCTGTAAGTTCTGCTCCTTCTTCATCGATCCGGACTTCAGCCCAATCCGGTCTGAGCTTGATCAATTCCTTATAAAGTTCAAAAGCTATATCTCTTCTTGAGCTCACAAACATGGCCTTACCCTTGATGGTAGCTCCTTCACCAATTCTCTTCTCGTAATGCTCTACAAAGTCTTTAGCAAGCGCTTCCAACCGGTCTGGATCTCCCAAAATCGCGCTCATATTGGCCGAAGCCTTTTTACTTTCTTCTATCTGGTACTCATTGGCACCATCATCTGCACATTGCTCATAGTACTTTTCAATTTCCTTCAGCTTGCTATTTTCAAGCGCCACCTTTGCAGCACGACCCTCATAAACGATCCTAACGGTGATCTCGTCTTTCACCGACTCAGTCATGGTATAGGAATCAACAATGTCCCCAAAAACAGCCATGGTCTGATCGATTGGTGTACCCGTAAAGCCGACATAGGTAGCATTCGGTAAGGATTCATGAAGGTATTTAGCAAAGCCATAGGTCTTTTTGACACCAGCTGCCGTAACCGAAACCTTCTGGTCTAAATTGATCTGACTTCTATGGGCTTCATCTGAAATACAGATCACATTCGTTCGGTCTGTCAGTAACTCAGTATCCTCTGTAAACTTATGGATGGTGGTTAAGAACACACCACCACTATTTCTGCCTTGAAGTAATTCTCTGAGATGCTCTCTGCTGGTAACAGACTCTACAATATTATCTCCGATATAGCCTTTGGCTTTTGTAAACTGACCACTTAATTGTTCATCCAGGTCAGTTCGGTCGGTAATCAAGACGATGGTAGGTGAAGCAAAATGCTTATCACGCATCAATAACCGAGTCAAAAAAAGCATGGTAAAGCTCTTTCCACAACCGGTCGCTCCGAAATAAGTACCTCCTTTACCATCTCCATGTGGTTTTTGATGAACCTTGATATTGGCCAATAACTTATTAGCCGCATAGTACTGTGGATAGCGACACACGATCTTGTCTTCTCTCTTCGAGGTATCCGGTAGATAGATAAAGTTGCGAATGATATCTCTCAACCGATCTCTTTGCAACATGCCTTGCACCAAGCTGTACATAGATGAAATGCCATCTACTTCTAATTCATTGCCCGTGATCTTGCGCCAGGCATAGAAGAAGTCATATTTCGCAAAGAAAGAGCCCGCCTTGCTATTGGCTCCATCAGAGATCACACAAAAGGCATTGTACTTAAAAAGCTCTGGGATGTCTCGCCTATATCGTGTGGTCAATTGCCTATAGGCATCCATTAAGGTGGCCTCTTCTCTAATGGCGCTTTTAAACTCAAAAACCACTAATGGCATACCATTAATAAAGAGGATCAAATCAGGGATGCGTACCTCAAAGCCCTCAATGGCCATTTGATTGACGATCTTATATGAATTCTGATCTTGATCTGAATAATCAATGAGTTGAATAAAAAGATCCTTTTGCGAGCGGTCTTCTCGTTTGAAGAGAAAGCCATCCGAGAGCATTTTCATAAAGGCTTTATTGCTCTCATACAGATCTGAGGCTGGAAAACGACTAACCTCCTTGATGATGGATTGCACTTCCGAATCTGTAATGCCCTCTGCCTTGTACCTGTTTTTTAGAAATGCAGCTAATTCTTCCTTCAGCAATACTTCATCATGCACCAAGAGCCCATAAGCCTCTTTGGGCTCACCTACCACATTGTCAATGGCATTGCCGGGCTCATAAGTAAAGCCTTCTTCTCCGAGAAGATTGATAAAGGCTTGTTCTAATTGTGCTTCGGTGAATTTCATGGCATGTGCTAACTATTTACTAATCTAAAAGCATTGGCTTTCATTTCAATTTCATTTCGCGATAAACCGAACTCCTGAGCGATAGATTGCCATTTTTTTACCGATCCCTTCACTTGTTCAATGATCGCTAAGGCCTCTTTTTCTTTCATTCTAAAATATGGACTTACTTCCATCGCTAAATCTAGGTCTAAGGCATTATCATCTTCAGAAACGTTGAGTTTTAAACAGGTCCCTGTTTCTACCGGATTGATATCATAGGCAGGCGATAGTTTCCATCCGGAATTGGTCAGCATAAACCCATGATTTCTCAAATGATCATCAGTATTGGACACGCACATGCTGAAAACGATCCTTCTCCATAATTCTTTAAGGTCTTCTCTTACCCTTGCGCCTGAAGTGGTGATAAATTCGACCAACTCAAGATAACTCACTCCTTCGTGAAAATCAGCACCATCTGCATAACCCAACATGGTCATAGCTGAGGCAAAGTGTATTCTCCCACCTTCTGCGGTTCTATCGAATCGCTTGGCTAAAAAGGTGTGGTGAGTAGATGAAAACGTTTTGGCCTGTGCAGGTGCCATATGGATGCCGCTCTCTAGGGCTAGTTGATAAGTGACCCATTCCCATGCACCGATATTTCCTTCGTCATTTTTACTGGGGAACTTGGCAATCCACAAATGGCCATCGGGATCTAAAACACTCGCCTTAGGTCTAGCACCTCCCAGAGATGAACCCGGAGCAATTAGCATATTTAACCATTCTAAGTATTCCGGATCGTCAACCACATCATCTTCCTCCAACTTTAAACTGATCTCTTCTAGCTCACGAATAGATGTCCATGGTGGAGAAGCCAATGCTCGATCGTTGTTTAGGAATGGCCCATCCTCTATTAATTTGAACCTTAAAGCACCCATTCTATGCTCATCGTGAACGCCAAGGAGATAATCTGTTTCAAATAGTGGTTTGGATGTTCGCTCCTCTTTTCTAGCCAAGGCAGCTTCTTTTCTGCGCATCAATACACGACCCCAACGATCTGGTGATGAGTCTGTAAACACCCCGAAGTTCTGTTTCTCTCCTGCTGCCAAGTATTGCCTACCTGAGTACAACTGAAGATCAGGATCTATGACTTGGGCATACTTGTTCTTTAACCATGACTCGCTGTAGCTAAATGAAAAGACCTCAGAACCGCGCACACGTTCAGAAATGAGTACACCAACGGGCACAGACCCAGACAGGCCTTCCCAATCGGCATAAACCAGAATTTCTTTATGGTCCTTTGACTTCGACATGTCTATCTTTTTGGCGCTCTACTTTTTACATCCAAGTTCGCATCTTGAATCTTTCTTCCTAACTCATCATCACTTGCTAATTCTAAGATGTCATTCTCTAACCCAAGAACTTTGAGAACATTTAAAAGATTACCTATAAATGTAGCAGGATGACCATTTTCAATTTTAGCAAGTGTGCCTCTATTAATTCCAGCACGTTCTGCAACTTGTTCACTACTGAGTTTTCTTCTTAGTCTAGCCAGTTTTATTTGTTCACCAACATTTGCTAATAGTCGTTCAAGTTTGGGTGTTAATACTGGAGTCTTCATACCTATAATGATTACATGAGTATACAAATATACTCATTTTTGATTACATGAGTGATCATTACAAGTTTTATTAAATCTGCGGAACTTTTACAGTAAGGCTGCAGTTGCTGTAAGCAACTGCATCTTCACTTCCTATTCCTCCCCATCCTCTTCCAACCCCTGATCCAATTCCAAGGCCTTTACAGACTGTACAGCCGAACCGGCAATGCCTTTGATGCTACCATACATATCGATGGTATTGGTGACCACCTTATCGATCTGCTTTTCGCGTTGCTTCCAGATGCGCTGCATGGAGCGTTTTTCCGACTCCAGGTCATTCTTCATTTGAGAGAAGCCTTCCACAATGGCTTCTACCTGCATGCGGAAGGTATTACTGGTAAGGAAATCATAAAGCAAGCTCATTTTATCACCTTTGCCTTCTTGAGACAAGGCTACTTTGTTGAGTTGTACCACTGACTCTCTTAGTACATTACATAAGCCTTTGAATTCAGCAAAGGAACAGACCCAAACCCCATCTTTGAGTCCCATGCGCTCCATATCTGATGGCATGGCCTCAGTCACCAATACGCCAACATCGGCCTCTTTGTCACGCATATCGGCTTTGAACTTCTCTATCCAACCGGCTTGGAAATCTTTGGTGCGTTTGGACTCATAATAGATCTTACCACAGTTTTGGGCGGTGCGGGTGTTGACTACCTGAATACAATCTGCTCCACGAGCACCTTTCTTAATCTCTTCTATGGTATCGAGAGGAAAGGTAGCAGCCAAGTATTCTTCAATGGCTAGCTCTTGCACCTCGCCTTGTAGCTGCATAGAACCTTGGGCTTGCTTGCGCTGCATTTCCTCGGTCAACTTCTTCTGATCTTCTAATTGCTTTTGCAACTCCTTGAAACGAAGCTCATTTTTCTCAGCTTCCGACTTAGAGATCTTCTCACGCTCTTGCCCTAGCATTTCGTTGAGCATTTGTTGCGCTTTGAGCTCAGCTTGTTCAGCAGCCTCAGCCTTTTCTCTTTTGAGTTTCTCTATTTCTACCCTCGACTTGTTGAGTTCTTTGACTTGTTCCGACTTCTCGTTCAGCTCCTTTTGCAAGGCCTCAAACTGCTCCTGGCTTTCAGTGGCCAGCTTGGCTTTGAGCTTTTCTTCAGCTTCTTTGGAGCGTTGCGATAACTCCTTTTCTAAACGTTCACGAAACAGCTCATTCTCCTTGCGCTTTTTCTCTTCAAACTCCTCTTGAGCTTTGGTTAAAGCATTCTGCTGACTCTTGAATTTTTCTTGCTCGGCTTGTAATTGCGATTGATACTTCTGCTTGATCTCCTCTTCTAACTGATGAGAAAGAATATCTTGTACATCTATCGCAGTACCGCAATTAGGGCAGTTGATTTGGTTATTATTGGACATATGTGTTTTATTATTTTCTAATTGCAATAGACAAATCATTCAGAAAGCTTGTCTTCAATATCGCTTAACCACTTTCTAAAACGGGGACACTTACTTAGAATCACTTCTATTTCTAGCATTTCGAAAATAAGTGTGCCATCACCTGTTTTATCATAACCAAAGACATCAAACAGCCTCTTTGAAGGAGCTGTTTGCGGTGAATTATTAATATCCTCTGGGTTAGGGTAATCAGACATTATCTTTTTCAACTGATTTAATTTACCATCGTCATCAACTACAAGCTCAAAACCGTCAATAGCTGAAAACATTAAGGCCTCCAATTCATGTCTTTGAACGTATGGCAAAAAATCAGGGCTACTTATATCATCTGAAATACCCTCTTCAATCTGTGCAATACGTGTGGAATCATCGGTATAATTAGGAAAGTCTGTAGGAAGCCTAAAAAAGTCAATTAATGTAGTCACGATAACATCTCCTTGTGCCAAGGTTCTCACCACCTCATTCTTAAACTTTCCGTAAGTCGAGACTCCGCCCTTTTTATGTTGCTTTCTATTAGTAATGATCGTTTGAACATGCATGACATTCTTAAAACCCTTGGAGATTAAATAAGGTACTATGAGTTTCTCAACAAGAATGATTTCAGTGTCTCCTTCAACAATAAAAACAAGTCTCTTCATTTTCAGACACTATAGGGTTGAGCACCTAATTTGTTTTGCCCCCACAAATCCCCCAGCGTATAATCTTCTAGCCAACCTTTTAACTCTTCAGGATTAAGTCTTTCGAAAACTGAACTATTTTCTTTTCTATCGGTCACAATGATATCTTCAGGTTCAAAATTGTCAATCAGATTAATTGACTGCGTTGAAAGTATTACTTGAGTTTTTTCAGATGCTTTACGTACCATTGCTGCTAATTTATTAATAGCAACTGGGTGCAATCCTAACTCAGGTTCATCGATAATAATTGTCAATGGAGGATTCGGTTGCATTAACAAGGTGGCTAAGCAAATAAAGCGAAGTGTACCATCAGACAAATGATATGCATTGAAATATGTATCAGGAAAACCTTTTTCCCTCCACTCTAACTGTATTGCTTGCTCATTTAATCTATCTGGTTCTAAAACAAAATGATCGAAAAATGGCGCAATTGATTTTACCGTAAGTTCAATACGTTTAAAGTGTTTCGGCTCTTTCTCTTTTAAGTAGAATAAAAAGGCTGCCAAATTTGAACCATCTCGTTTTAAACGAAAGTTATCACGTAAATCACTAATACCTTTAATTGGTGAGGTATCACTTGTATCATGAAAGTGATATACATCAAATTCCTTTAATCTATCATTCACATAATAAGCTTGGCTCTGTCGAATTTGAGCAAAATCTGACTCTAATACGTTCTCTTCGAATTTTGCATAATGCCATTTATATGCTGGCTTGAAAGCAGTTTCAACAGATTTAATGAAAAGTCTATCTTGCCCTGACTCGAGGACAATTTGAAACAAATTATTATGCCCACTTGAGCTTAAAAAGTAAATTTTCAATAATACTTCTGGAGTGTATTTTCTTCCAAAGTGTAATAAGCTATCTGGCCCACCCTTTTTCCTAATGTAATTCTGAAAATTTTGATTGTAAATATTCCTAATTAATGAGAATAGAGATATAAAATTACTTTTCCCAACACCGTTTCCACCCAACAATATATTTATGGGTGTAAGGTCGAGCTCTAATTTCTTAATGCTCTTATAGCCTTCTATCTCAATTCTAGTAATCATTAACTCAATATACCATCTTAAATTTTACATCTCAAAAGTAGTGAAACACTAATGTTTTGAACAAGCATCCTAACTTTCTAAAGCACTCCTACTTTTTCTACGACCTCTTCCGACACTCTCACCTTCCCACTAATCAACTGAGGCAATAAGGTGTCTCGAAGTTGGGTTAGTGTGTTTATTTCTTGTGAATTCACTTCAATTTTCAAGTCCATTTTGGAAGCCAGATTGTCAAAAGCCGCAATTATTTCATCAGTTGGTTTAGCCATTTGAATGCTTTTCAGCCCTGTTTGATTAATGCTGCCAAAAACTGTTCCTTCTCCTTCGAATACATCAAAAACCTCTTTTAACTGAAGAGATGAGTAGTAGGTATAAGATATTGATTGGGATTTATGCCTTACTGCACACAACCCTCGACCTATAATGCAATCAGAAGAGGCAAGATTGGCATTCCCAACGGGTGCTCTAACGCTTATCAAAGTATCGTTCTTGGCAGCCTCTCTTTTGGGCTCAGTACAATACATCCTGTTTGAAGGAAATCGAAAACCGAAGTCAGTCTTTCCCTGAAAGAATGGTTTTCCTATTCCTTCTTCATTGTATGATGAGCCAGGAGGTGATTGTCCCATTGTTACTCTGAACTCTTCACCAAAAGTAGTCTCTTCCCACCCCTCAGGAATCCATTTATCAAGTGCTTCGCTGTAGGTGAAGCTTGATGGGAATAAGGCGGCCAATTCTGGATTGGTATGTAGGAGCTTTTTATCATCTGCAACCAATTGGCGTTTATCATATTTAGTTTTTAACACATCAGGAAGGGCACCTGCCTGTCCGGCAGGCAGGTTGTCAATGACCGGATCAAAATCGACAAACCAGCTTTTAAATAAGGCCTGAGCCATGGCCTCCAAGGTTTGGTTCATTTGGCGATTCAGCTCGATTTTTTCGCTTAGTTCAAAATATCTTTCTCCGATGTATTTCTGTAACGATCTGTCTTGAGGGATTTCAAAGAAAAGACTATCGAAATCTCCTTTTTTGAAATGAGGGATCAGAGTCCCAACGTGCATATTCTCTATTTTTGCTTGTGTAGATCTTTGGCGAAGTAGCGCAAATAAAAATTTTGGATCTACAATTTCCTCATTGGCTCTTATTGCAAGCATATCTTGAGCTATGCAGAAATTAACAGGATTGGGTGTCCAAGCTACTCTACCTGGAGATCCTTTACATACAAATATTATATCATTAGGCTCAGGATGGCCTCTGAACCAATTCTGGTAGGTTTGGTCATCAACAAATCGTACTTTTTCAAAAACCGGGTATAAGTTGTCTTGCTTAACACAGTTGGTAGCAATTAATGGTAATCCATCCTCACTAATAGGGCATGTTTTACCTCTATTGTCTACAATGTTTGAGAGCAATTCTTTGAATGAGTATGAATTAGTTTTCATATCCAAGATCCTTTAGATTCTCAAGAATTTTTGTGTCAAGATCTCTAGAAAGAGTAAGTTGATTCCTCAATGATGTTGATAGCTCTTGCATCTTTTCCTCGAAGGGGATACCATCATCTTCCTCTTCAGGAATTCCCACATAACGCCCAGGAGTTAATACGAAATCATTTTTTTCAATTTCAGTCATAGCGGCTGATTTGCTATAGCCTGCTATGTCTTCATAAACTCCATCTTTGGTTTCACCTCTCCATGCATGGTATGTCCGGGATATTTCTTCAATATCGGCCTCGGTGAGTTCTCTTTGAGTCCGATCAATCATAGTGCCCATTTGGCGAGCATCAATAAAAAGGGTTTCGCCTTCACGGTTACGGTAGCCTTTTGTTTTATCCTCCTTTTTGTTTTTGCACATAAACCATAAGCAAACAGGTATTTGTGTGGTGTAGAATAGTTGGCCGGGTAGGGCGATCATACAATCGACTAAATCATTTTGAATCATTTGTTTTCTCAGCTCTTTTTCCCCAGTTGTACTAGAAGTCATGGAGCCATTAGCCAAGACAAAGCCTGCTGTACCATTCTCACTGAGCTTGCTCAACATATGCATGATCCGGGCATAATTGGCATTGCCTGATGGTGGGGTAACATAGCCATTCCACCTCGGGTCATCTTCTAGCTCGTTCTTCTCGCGCCATTGGCTTTGGTTAAAGGGTGGATTGGCCATGATAAAGTCCGCCTTCAAGTCAGGATGTTGGTCTTTAAAGAAGGTATCAGCGGGTACTTCTCCCAGGTTACCGGAGATCCCTCTAATGGCAAGGTTCATTTTGGCCAGTTTGTAGGTGACGGCGGTGTATTCTTGTCCGTAAATGGAGATGTCTTTCGTACTTCCTTGGTGGCTTTTCACAAAGTCAATACTCTGCACAAACATGCCCCCGGAGCCACAGCACGGATCGTAGATCTTGCCTTGGTAAGGTTCTAGCATTTCAGCGATCAGCTTTACAATACATTTAGGCGTATAGAATTCTCCACCTCCTTTACCTTCAGCTGCAGCAAAACGGCCTAAGAAGTACTCATAAATGCGTCCCACTACATCCTCTTCTTCATCGCCCATGGTGTTGATGTTATTGACGGTATCCAGAAGGGCTGCTAGCTTGCTAGGGTCTAGATTGAGGCGTGAAAAGTAATTGTCAGGCAAAGCACCTTTTAGCGAGACGTTGTTCTTCTCTATCGTATGCAAAGCCGTATCTATGATCAAAGCCAGGTCATCTTGCTTGGCACGGTCCATCACATATCCCCAACGGCTTTCTTGAGACAAAAAGAAGACATTGTTCATGGCGTAGAACTCCGGAATCTCAAGGTATTTGTCCTTGCCCTCTGCAATGAGCTCCGCTCTGCGCTGTTCGAATTTATCGCTGGCAAATTTGAGGAAGATGAGCCCCAGTACTACATGCTTGTATTCAGAGCTTTCTACCGTTCCTCTTAGTTTATTCGCAGCATCCCACAGCTGCTCTTCCATGGGTTTATTATTAGTTGTTTTGGCCATTAGTATGATTGTAAGCTCAAGTATTTAAGTAAGTCTATTTGTAGATCTTCAGATTTTTTAATCCATTCATGCAATTAGAGTATTAAGGGCATGGCCAAACTCGCCATTTTCGTGGTTCGAAGTTTTGAAGGGCGAAAGACATCACTGAATCAAAAATATCTCCAGCAAGGCCAGGATGATGATAAATAAAAGGTCTATTATCGTCACCACAGTTCCAGTTGATTGGTGGTGTATCCCATTGTTCTAATACAGCTTGGTTGGCATCAAGTAAGAAAAGTGAGAATCTCCTTCCACCTTCAGCAGCATTTCGCGTTTCACTGGATTCTGCAGTCTTGGCAGTCGTACGTCCATTCATATTACAGTAGGTCCTAAAGATTCCATTGGCATCTCTCGCATGTGTTAATACCCATTGCCAATCTTCAATGATTAGGTCCCCAAAATCCGTCTTAAACTTATACGGTGAGCGGGCTTTGAAGCTCTTGGTTCTTGATTGATCGTCTAAATCAATTAATTGCTTGTCTTGGAGGTCATTTAACTCAATTAGTTTGCCTTTTTCCATATGCAGTAATTGTTTTTTTATTGTCTTAAATCCGGTTGAACATAAAAACAGTTCACTTTCAATATAGAAAGTAATAACAAGGATTATACAATCAAAAATTAAAGTAGTCGGCAGAAACCCTATTTCACAGGGTAAAGACCTCAAAAAATACCTAGTAGTAGGGAGTGAATATCAAGTGAATGAAGATAAAAAAATAACTAATTGCAGATTGGTAGATTGCTTCGTCTCCCGATTACATCGGAAGCCTCGCAAAGACGCAAAGGAAGAGGAATGTCACTACTGGTCCGATATGTTCTAGATAACCAATGGTTATACCCCTTCTAAAAAGTATGGAGAAAAGTTTAAGGACTCGACTCAACCCTACGAACAGATTCACCGATAACCAAAAAGGACAACCATTTCTGATTGTCCTTTTGAGCCTCCTATCGGGATCGAACCAATGACCTACTGATTACAAGTCAGTTGCTCTACCAGCTGAGCTAAGGAGGCATTTCCTTTTAGCGAGTGCAAATATATGTGGGCTACTTAAATATGCAAAGGCTTGTGAACGGAAAATTCAATTAATTTTTGAAGCGGCTGATTATCAAAGATTTCTCAACACCTTCAGTTGCTTTTTCAATTGCTCTACTTCTTCTTTTGCCTGCTCTATCTTTTCATCAAATTCAGCCTTCAACTTATCAGCCGTTTTCGAATTGGCAAAAAAGGCCAAATTATTGTTCCAAAGCGCCATGTTATCTTCCAACTCCTTGATCTTTCTGCGCAACATGGATTCCTTCTTGCCTATTTTCTTATCTGCGGCCACTGTATTTCCACCGCCAAATTCTGCTTTCAGCATGATCTCTTGTGCGTCTTCCTGAGCCAAGCCAATCGCTTCGATATAAGCCTCCACAGCAGCCTTCAATTTCTCATCAGTCGACTTGATGCTATTGCGCGGCACAAAACCAATGGCATTGAACTCTTCCAACAAGGTACTCAACTCTTCTGCTGATCCCTTTTTCGCCTTAGCCGCCTTCATCATGCTCTCCATGATGGCTTCCTTCGCTTTCAGGTTATCTTGGAATTCGGCTTCAGTCTCACTCTGAGCAGCGCGCTTCTTATCAAAGAAGTTGTCACAAGCCTCTTTGAACCTGGAATAAATAGCATTTCTGAATTTTTCAGGCACCGGACCAATGTCTTTCCATTGCTTTTGTAACTGCTTCAACTTCTCTGCGGTACCCTCTAAATTATCGCTTTCACTTAGGGCAATGGCCTGCTCAACAAGCTGTTCTTTCTTTGCCAGGTTCTCTTTCCTCAACGATTCTAAGCGCTTGAAAAACTCATTTTTATTCGCAAAGAATTTCTTGAAAGTAGACCAAAAGAGTTTATTGATCTTTTTCGCTTGCTCTCTGGGTACTCCTCCTATGGCATCCCATCGTTTCTGTATGGCTAGAATCTCCTTTGTCTTGGCATTCCAATCGTTGATACGATCTGAATTGAAGTTAAGGAAAGGCTTAAGCTCTTCTGCCAAGGCAATTTTCTTACTCGCATTTTCGTCGAACTCTTCCTTGAGGTCTTCTAAATAGCCTTTTCTCTTTTTGTAGATCTTATCTGAAGCCGCCTTGAATCGTTGCCAGAGGTCTTCCTGCACCTCACGAGGTACAGCGCCAATGCGTTTGTACTCTTCATGCAATTCGTTCAATTCAATGACAGCATCTTTAATGTTTTCTAAGCTATCCAAGGCTTCGGCCTTTTCGCAAAGGGCCAATTTTGCCTCATGATTCTTTTTACGATCGAGTTCCTTCAGCTCGAAAAGGATGTGACGGTTGTTATAAAACCTGTCCAGTAAGGCGTTATAATTTGCCCATAAGGTACGATTGTGCTGCGGTGGAACAGGGCCTACCGCTTTCCATTCCTCTTGTAGCTTTTTGATGGGGTTTAAGTTCGTAGTGGCATTTTCTCCATCGATCAGCTCTCTGAGCTGTTCTAAGATCTCCTCTTTCTTTTCGAGGTTTCTTGTCTTGGCGGCTTCTCTCTCTTTATAAAAAGAGGATTTGCGATCGCGGATAAGCGTCAGACTAGCATCGAATCGATTATAATCTTCGTCGTGCCTGAACTCAAAATCGTCAGGTTCGCCTCCTTCTTCCTTGTATTTTGCCAAAGCCAAGGCTTTCCGTTCATCTTCCATGCCGAAGAACATGGGGACGATCTGATCTAAGATCTTTTGGGTGCGTTTAAAGGTCGTTTGGTGTGACAATTCCTCGATCAAATCAACTAATTGATCGCGCGTATAGGTGGTAAAATCCGGTAGCTCTTCCTCTTCAGCTCCTTCATCTTCCTCGTCGTCCTCTTCTTCTTCTTCCGTGTCGTTCGTACTGTCGGTGGCTGCAGTTTCATTTTCTGGACTTGCCTCAGTCTTGGATTCCGATTCCTCTTGAGTGACTTCTTCTTCGGTCTTTGCGCTTACTTCCTCAGCCTTAGGTTCATCTTCTTCCTCATTTGGTTGATTCTCCTTTGACGTTGCCTGAGCGACTTCCTCAACTTCTTCTTTCGCTTCTTCTTTCGCTTGCTCAGGAGTAGCTGCAGAACTCGGAGCAGGTTGTTCTTCTTGGGGTGTTTCTTCTTTCGCTGACTCCACCGGTTCTGTTGTAGGGGTCTGCTCTTCTGCTGCTGAATTTACTTCTGTTTCTGATGGCTTATTTTCAGCACTTGAATCTCCTGCTTCGATTTTATGATCTTCCATTGTAATTTTCTTTTCGGTTTTCACCGCACCGTTACGTCGTTAAAGTTAGTAAAAGTATTAATTCAGTCGAGGATCTACAGGGTAATTCGAAAATACCTTGTATTTACCTCCCATTGTTTTCAAAACCGACTTCCAGAGCTCCTCTGCACTCATTTCAAACAGTTCCTCTTGAGTCGCTCCTTTTTTCACAAACCATGATTGCGCATCAAGTTCTTCACGCAGCTGTCCTTCCGCCCAACCGCTGTACCCCAGGTAAAACTGAATATCCGCCTCATTCATAACCCCTGTGGCTAGGAAGGTCTTTACTTGTTTAAAATCTCCACTCCAGGCAAGACCGTTTCCCAAATCAACAGCGCCTTCCAGCTCTTTTGGCTTTGTATGTACAAAGTGTAGCGTATTTTGTTCGACCGGACCACCCAAATTTAAGGTCCCGAAGAAAGGAATTTCATCTGTTAACACATCCTCAAGCCTGAGCTTGGTTTTTTTATTCAACACAAGACCAAAGGTACCTTGGGCGTTGTGTTCACAGATCAAAATGACCGTACGCTCAAAATTCGGGTCATTCAAAAAAGGTTCTGAAATGAGTAAGTCTCCTTTTTCAGGTTCTGGTATGTTCTTATCGTATGCAAACATGGAAGTGCTTTCCTGTTAAATTATCAATCTGACATTATTTTGCCCAAGGAAAAGAAAAAACTTTCAGCGCACAACTTGTTATCTTTGCCTAAACCCTTAAAACATGTCGGAAATAGCTGATCTTAGAAGAGAATACAGTCTGGCCTCCTTAGACCTAGACTCCGTAGATAAGGACCCCTTTGTGCAATTCAGAAAATGGTTTGATGAAGCCCGAGCTAGTGAGCTATTGGAACCGAATGCCATGGTGGTAAGCACCGTAGACGCTCAACTACAGCCCTTTCAGCGGACTGTTTTGATGAAGGCACTAGACGATCGCGGAATTGTTTTTTACACCAATTACAAAAGCCGAAAAGCGCAGCACATCAATGAAAATGCGAAGGTGTCCTTACTTTTTCCGTGGTATGGCTTAGAAAGACAGGTTGCTGTTACGGGTGTAGCCGAAAAGATCTCAACGAAAGAATCGCTGCAATACTTTACCAGCAGACCATACGGCAGTCAACTGGGGGCTTGGGTCTCTGATCAAAGCGCTGTAATCTCTTCGAGGAGTATTCTTGAGGTCAAATGGAATGAAATGAAGGAGAAATTCAAGGAAGGAAAAGTTCCTCTCCCCGACTTTTGGGGTGGATTTCGCGTGATACCCACCAGCTTTGAATTCTGGCAAGGAAGAAAAAGTCGCTTGCACGACCGTATTCTCTACCAACAAGACGGTGAGGAGTGGCAGAAAGAGCGCTTGGCTCCTTAGATCAGGGTAGTAATATCGTCGATCCCTAGTTTACGCTCAACCGTAAAGCCTTCTCCGTATTGCACTCCGATCTCGTGACCATAATGGATTCCTCGACTGTTGATCATGTCTAGAAACCTTGGATTAGAGATGTAGGTTTCAGGTTCGTTGCTATCGGGATCAAAGAACTGGGTTTTGAACGCCTTTACCGCTTCCATTTTCACATCCCATTCTGCCGATACATCTACAATGAAATCAGGTTCCATCGGGATACTCTGGATGTAATGGTAAACAGCTTTTGGTCTCCATGGCGCTTGCAGCTGCCCGTTATCCAGCGTCTCCACTTTGGCCAGTCCACTCAAAAAACACGCCTCCTTCGCTAGCTGTGCAGCACGACCATGATCAGAATGACGATCGTCCATGGCATTTGCCAAGACAACATCCGGTTGGTATTTCCTTATCATGCGAATGACAGCCAATTGGTGGGTCTTATCAATGGTGAAGAAGCCGTCTTCAAAGCCTAAGTTCTCGCGAACAGAGAGTCCCAGGATTCTCGCTGATTCTGCTGCTTCACTTTCTCTCGTTTCTGGAGTGCCTCGTGTCCCAAGTTCTCCGGCCGTAAAATCGATTACCCCTGCTTTCTTACCCGACTTCACGGCTTTGTACAATGTAGCAGCACAAGACAATTCCACATCGTCAGGATGTGCGGCTAAGGCTAATAGGTCTAATTTCATGTAAGTCGAGTCAGTGGTGGCAGTTGATTTGCTCAGGCTAGTTCAGCTTGAGATTTTAATTCAAACTCTTTCTCCTGCAGAAAACGTTCGGCATCCAAGGCTCCCATACAACCTGTACCGGCAGCGGTCACCGCCTGTCTGTACACTCTATCGGCTGCATCTCCTGTTGCAAAGACGCCTGGCACATTGGTCTTTGATGACCCTGCTTGCACCTTTAGGTAGCCCATGTCATCCATGTCTAACCATTCTTTGAAGATGTCTGTATTCGGTTTGTGGCCAATGGCGACGAAGAATCCCGTGATTGCCAGTTCTTTTGTTTCGTTTGTTTGGTTATTGAGCACACGAACTCCGGTTACGCCTGAATCATCTCCCAATATCTCTTCAGCTTCAGTATTCCAAAGCACCTCGATATTAGGATGATCCAATACGCGCTGCTGCATGATCTGCGATGCACGCATTTCATCTCGTCGTACGAGTAAATATACTTTTGGACAAAGGTTGGCCAAATAGGTGGCTTCTTCTGCAGCGGTATCGCCACCACCAACAACTGCCACTTGCTGTCCTTTGTAAAAGAATCCATCACAGACCGCACAGGCTGAGACACCTTTGTTAGCGAATGTCTTCTCAGACTCTAAGCCCAAGTATTTGGCACTGGCCCCAGTAGAAATAATCACGGACTCAGCGGTGATCTCGTGCTTATCATCTACCACCACCTTATGTGGATAGCCGGAAAAATCGACAGCGGTCGCCAAACCGAAGCGTACATCTGTACCGAATCGCTCAGCTTGCTTCTGCAGATCAACCATCATTTGAGGACCGTTGATCCCATCAGGATAACCAGGGAAGTTCTCCACATCATTGGTTGTTGTCAATTGACCGCCCGGTTCTCCACCTGTGTAGAGCACAGGTGCTAAACCTGCTCTGGATGCATAGATGGCTGCAGTGTAGCCTGCCGGACCCGAACCAATGATCAATACTTTTACTTTTTCTGTCGTCATCTTCCTCTTTTGTTAAACCTCAAAACTACAGCATAAACACAAAGCTCACAACGATTTGTTCCAAGAAAAGGCATAAAAAAGGCGCTTTTAAAAAAGCGCCTTTCATTTCGTTTAGCTCACGTCGTCTTAGCCCAAATAAGGCTTCAAGGCTTTGCTTCTTGACGTATGTCTTAACCTTCTAATGGCCTTTTCTTTGATCTGTCGAACGCGTTCACGTGTCAAATTGAACTTTTCACCGATCTCCTCAAGTGTCATGGAATGTTCTCCATTCAATCCAAAGTACAAGGTGATGACATCGGCTTCTCGTTGCGTTAAGGTAGAAAGTGCTCGCTGCACTTCTCTTCTCAACGAATCGTTCATCAAGCCATCGTCTGGCTTTTCTTCCGCATCATTCTCCAGTACATCCAGAAGACTATTCTCTTCTCCTTGTACAAAAGGGGCATCCATGGATACATGTCGACCAGAGATCTTCATGGTATCCACCACTTCGTTCGTGGTTACTTCGAGCACCTCTGCCAATTCATCTGGAGAAGGCTCTCGTTCGAACTTCTGCTCCAGCTCGGAGAAGGTTTTAGAGATTTTATTCAATGAACCTACTCTATTCAATGGCAAACGCACAATTCTCGATTGTTCTGCCAATGCCTGAAGAATAGACTGTCTGATCCACCAAACAGCATAGGAAATGAATTTAAACCCTCGGGTTTCATCAAATCGTTGTGCTGCTTTGATCAATCCTAAGTTGCCTTCGTTGATCAAGTCTCCTAAGGACAAGCCCTGATTTTGATATTGCTTCGCTACAGAGACCACAAACCTCAAGTTTGCTTTGGTGAGTTTTTCCAAAGCCAATTGATCGCCTTCACGAATTCGCTTGGCCAAATCTACTTCCTCGTCAGGCGTGAGTAGATCTACCTTACCAATTTCTTGAAGGTATTTATCGAGAGATTGCGACTCTCTGTTCGTTATTTGCTTGCTTATCTTAAGCTGTCTCATTCAATCAATTTTTACAACGTCTATTCAATAGAACCATACGGAAAGTAGTAAAAGTTCCTATTCAATCAAACGCCTTATTTAACTAAACTGTTATCCCTCGTTGTTCTCCGGTTTAGGGAGCAAGGCTTTTCTCGACAATCTGAACTTACCAGATTTTTTGTCTATACCGATCAATTTAACGGTGATATCTTCACCAACTTCCATTAGACCATCCATGTTTTCAAGTCGTTCCCATTTGATCTCAGAAATGTGAAGCAAGCCGTCTTTTCCAGGCATAAATTCAACGAATGCACCGAATGGCATGATGGATTTGACCTTACCTTCGTAAGTCTCACCGACTTCAGGCATGGCTACAATTCCCTTCACGCGCGCAACAGCAGCGTCCATGGCATCTTTATCGACAGCAAAGAAAGAAACCTCTCCTTTGTTATCCACTTCTTCGATATTGATGGTAGCTCCAGTTTCCTTTTGGATCTCTTGGATCACTTTACCACCAGGCCCGATCACCGCACCGATCATGTCCTGAGGAATGATCAGCTTAAAGCTTCTAGGCACATGAGGTTTGTAGTCTTCACGCGGTTCAGTGATGGCTTTCGCCATTTCACCCAATATGTGTAGTCTACCCTCTTTGGCTTGGTTTAAGGCTTTCTCCAATACTTCATAAGAAAGACCATCGACCTTAATGTCCATTTGACATGCCGTGATTCCTTTTTCAGTACCGGTTACTTTAAAGTCCATATCGCCCAAGTGAT
Source organism: Roseivirga sp. YIW32 (assembly GCF_057219245.1). NCBI lineage: Bacteria > Pseudomonadati > Bacteroidota > Cytophagia > Cytophagales > Roseivirgaceae > Roseivirga > Roseivirga sp. YIW32. Next base: position 1,129,208 of record NZ_JBXVVG010000001.1, read on the forward strand.
CTTCATCACCAAGGATATCAGATAGAATGGCAAATTTACCTGTCTCAGCATCTGAGATCATTCCCATGGCAATGCCTGATACTGGTGCTTTGATCTTTAACCCTGTATCCATCATTGCCAATGAACCCGCACAAACGGTGGCCATAGAGGATGAACCATTGGATTCTAAAATATCAGAGACCAATCGGATCGTGTATGGATTCTCATCAGATGAAGGCAATACTTGTTTCAACGCTCTCAACGCCAAGTTGCCATGTCCAACCTCTCTTCTACCTGGACCTCTGTTCGGACGTACCTCACCAGTAGAGAAACCAGGGAAGTTGTAGTGTAGGATGAATTTGTTGTAACCCGCCATCGTGGCACCATCGATCATTTGCTCATCTAACTTTGTACCAAGGGTACATGAAGTCAACGATTGAGTTTCACCTCTGGTGAACACAGCAGAACCATGCGCTGATGGCAGATAATCTACCTCAGCTGCAATTGGTCTAATTTCAGTAAAGTCTCTACCGTCTAGTCGCTTTTGCTCATTGAGCACAAAGTTTCTGGCAGCTGACTTGTGTAGTTTTTTGAAATATTGTGACAATAGAAAACCATCATGTCCATGATCCTCTCCTAATGATTCAATGAATTCTTCTTTTATGGCTTTCACATCAGCGCTTCTCACTGACTTATCAGCAGTTTGCTTCGATACAGCTGCATAGAGCTTATCATAAACTGAAGCCTTCATTTGTTCGAATAACGCTTCATCCGACTTTTCGTGATTGTATTCACGCTTCACCGTAGAACCTACTTCTTCAGCCAATTCGATCTGCGCCTGACACTGTATTTTCGCAGCGTCATGTGCCACTTTCATGGCCTCGAGCAAGTCCGCTTCGCTCACCTCTTTCATTTCACCTTCTACCATCAGGATGTTATCCTTATCGGCGGCTACTATGATGTCTAATTCTGCTAATGCCTGAACATCTCTGTTCGGATTAACAAGGAACTCGCCGTCTTTCTTGACCACACGTACCTCAGAAATAGGGCCGTTGAATGGAATGTCTGATACTGCCAAAGCAGCAGATGCTGCCAATGCTGCCAGTGAATCAGGATTCATTCCTTCTTCGTAAGAGATCATCGAGATCATCACTTGTGTATCCGCATGATAATCATCCGGGAACATCGGACGAAGTGCACGGTCGACTAATCTTGAGATCAAGATCTCATGATCAGACAATCTTCCTTCTCGTTTGAGGAAACCACCAGGTATCTTTCCTGATGACGCGAACTTTTCTTGGTAATCAACTGAGAGTGGAAGAAAATCCACATCTTCTTTTGCATCATGAGCAGATACAACCGTCGCTAATAGCATGGTATCACCCATTCTTACAACTACTGAACCGTCTGCCTGTTTGGCTAACTTACCCGTTTCAATTGTAATTTCAGCGCCATCGGGCATTTTGATGGACTTATTAATAACTTTTGACATATATGATTTTTAAGTTGCAGGAATATACAACACCCTGCGGTTGAATAGAAGTAAAAAGGGAATTCTCAGAACTCCCTTTTTTAATTACTTTCTTAATTTCAATTCTGCGATGATCGCACGATATCTCTCGATATCTCTGTTGTAAAGGTAATCGAGAAGTCTTCTTCTCTTACCTACCAATTTCAAAAGACCCAATCTAGACGAGTGATCTTTCTTGTTTGACTTTAAATGCTCTGTGAGATGATTGATACGGTAAGTGAAAAGAGCGACCTGAGATTCTGCAGAACCTGTATCGTTTTTTGACTTTAACCGACCATGATTCTCAAAGAGCTCTTGTTTTTTCTCTGTTGATAAATACATGCTTAGCTAAATTTAAAATTTGTGTTACTATTAATAGCGGGCAAAGATACTGAAAGAAAGCGTGTTGTCCAACAGCGTTGACAATTAATGTTTCTTGCCGAACAAGGCCTTTATTCGTTTGCCTATGGTCACGTAAAAATCAGGCTCAAACAATCGCGCATCGTTTCTTGCTTGCTTTAAGAAGAAAAATCCGAACGGCAGCAGCGCAATATTCGATATCCACATCGCAAAGGCAGGAGCCACGACCTCCTGCTTCCCCCACTTCTCACCTAGCGTGTTCAAAATGTAGTATATCAAGAAAAAGACAATAGAAACGATCAAGGGCATGCCTAAACCTCCTTTTTTAATGATAGCGCCAATGGGCGCGCCGATGAGAAACATCACCAGGCAGGCGAATGACCTGGCCAATTGCTGATTGCGTGTCAAGATGTACTTTCGCTTGTACGAATTGACCGTTTCAATGGTCTTGTTTCTGGTTTCGATCAAATTGCGCGAACTCCTTGATTGATTGATCCCAAAATTCAATGCGGTCTGCATGCGCAAGGGACTGCTACCTTCAAGCGTGAGGTCATAATGATCCTCAAATGCCTGGTAGATCTCTTCTGCAGAAAGTGATTTCTTTTGTTTCGGAAGGTCAATCAATTGATCGATCTCAATTTCGCTTACGGCGGTTCTGGCGGGAATACGCCGTTGCTTATCTTCAGCTGCACGTGTAATGACTTTACCATTACTTAGCCTTACCTCCTCTAGGGTGCTGTCAGCCTTTGCTTCTACCTTCATATCCAAGGTATCTGCGTCTCCCCATGGTGCGTCATATCTTAGATTCCGAATCGAATCGTAGTAAACTTTACCCTCCATGATGCTTTTTGGCACCTTTGCCTGATTCAGCATGTGGTAGCGAAACGTATTCGACACCTGTACAAATTGACGTTCTCGTTTAAGGAAAATATCTCGATTGATCGAATCTAGTCCTTCCGCTAGCTGATCACGAGTTTGTACCAAGCGACTCCTTCTAAAGGCATTTTCATCTGTATCGCCCATGTCAAACGAGGCCAAATCGAATACCATTTTACTTGACTTGAAACGGTCACGGACGAATTGACCACCCTTTCGTTTGTCAATATAATTGTCCTTCATCTGTTCCTCGTAGCGAATGCCATCAAAGAGTTCTAAGGCCAAGTACCGTTGATTCATGAAAGAATACATGCGCCCCGAGTCTGCTAAAATGACCTTCTTGTTGGATTGTGCGTTATCCCCTGTATGGTCATAAATGATGATGTCTTTCAAATGCTCGTCTGTGACCTTCTCGTTCACTTTGATGCTATACCCTGGAATTCCTCCATAAAAGACACCCTCGGAGATGTCCAGAGCGGGTTTTTTGGTCCGCATGTCCCACAGCAAACTGTAGGTCTTCAGGTTGACCTTCGGAACCAATTGCGTGTTGGTATAATAGGTAACCCCCGTTAACAGTATGACAAAGAAAAAGATCGGCGCTAAGGCCCTGATCAAAGAAATACCAGAACTTTTGATGGCAGTTAATTCAGAATGTTCTCCCAAATTACCAAAGGTCATGATCGAACTCAGCAAGACGGCTAGAGGGAAAGCATCGGGTGAACTGGAGATGGAAAAATACCCCATCAGTTCTGCGAAAATGGACAAACTCAATCCTTTACCGAAGAGCTCATCAAAGTACCGCAATAAACCGACCAGAAGTAGGATAAAGTCGACAACGATGAGCGTCAATAAAAAAGGCCCAATGAAGGAGCCAAATACGAGTTTATCGATCTTTTTCATGAGCGTATCGACACAATGAGGACAAAAATCATGCCTTCTGCCACTTTTTCCAAGTTAAGGGAAGTTAAATTACCCTCCGATCATCTCTTTCAGTAGATGGACCTGATTTTCCCAAAGTTCCTGCTGCTCTTCCGGGTCATCAAAATCTGAATAATCGGTGATTTGCAAATAGACCGATTGTGTCAATTCGTTCACGTTGAGTTTGAGTTCTATATAACTTGGATCATCCTCGTCCTCTTCTGTCTCAGGTAAGAACTCGAACTTGGCGCTGACATTCATTTTTTGAGCCACCTTTTTGGCACGATGTTCTTCGCCGTCCCACCAAAAGATAAATACCTTGTCTTCGTTAATGTTGACGTCGTCTGCAAACCACTGCGAAAGCCCACTGGCTGAGCTGATGTAGGGAAATAACATCTTTTGAGAGGCGTTGACCTCGAATTCGGTAACAAATTTGACTTTTCCCATAGATGAAAATGATGTTTGAATAATATAGAACTTATTTATCAGATTACAAACCGAGCACATCACTGCACCCAATAAAAAACCCCAACATTGCTGATGGGGTTTTGTAGCGAAGACGGGAGTTGAACCCGTGACCTCAGGGTTATGAATCCTGCGCTCTAACCAACTGAGCTACCTCGCCATTTGATTATGAGGCTGCAAAGGTAAGCAGGAAAGCCATTAAATTACAACCTGACCCTACTCCTTTTTTCAAAAAAATACCCCGACCTAGGTCGAGGTATTGAAATCGTCTTGATTAGCAGTTACTTAAGCTTATCAACAACCGCCTTGAACGCCTCAGGATGATTCATTGCTAGATCGGCAAGTACCTTTCTATTCAATTCGATCCCTGATTTGCTCAATTGACCCATGAATTGCGAGTAAGACATTCCGTGTTGTCTTGCACCTGCATTAATTCGTTGGATCCATAATTTTCTAAACTCTCTTTTCTTTGCTTTTCTATCACGGTAAGCATAAACGAGACCTTTTTCAACGGCATTTTTAGCAACCGTCCAAACATTTTTTCTTCTCCCCCAGTACCCCTTGGATAACTTTAGGATTCTTTTTCTCTTCGCTCTTGAAGCGACTGAATTTACTGATCTTGGCATAATTTAATTTTTTGATTTTTGGCGCTCCTGAGTATCAGGATACTTAAGACCAAATCTCCGGTTAAACATTAGAACCTTCTAATGACTCATTAGATGTTGAGCATGTGCTTCACGTTCTTCTCATCAGACTTGTCGACCAAGCCCATCTGAGTAAGGTTGCGTTTCTGCTTCGTTTCTTTCTTGGTCAAGATGTGGCTTTTGAAAGCATGCTTTCTTTTGATCTTGCCTGATCCTGTCAATTTGAAACGTTTTTTCGCTCCTGATTTAGTTTTTACTTTAGGCATTATTAATAATTGGTTTAAAATTATTTCTTCGCTCCTTTTGGAGATAAAAAGAGAAACATTCTCTTGCCCTCCAATTTGGGAAGCTGCTCAACCTTGGCGTATTCTTCCAATGCTTGGGCAAACTTCAATAAAAGGATCTCACCCCTTTCTTTGTACACGATCGTTCTTCCTTTGAAGTGCACGTAAGCTTTCACTTTCGCTCCCTCTTTCAAAAAATTGACCGCATGCTTTAGTTTAAACTCGAAATCATGGTCATCCGTATTCGGACCGAACCTGATCTCTTTCATGACCGTCTTAGCAGCTTTCGCTTTTATCTCCTTCTGCTTTTTCTTTTGGTCATACTTAAACTTTGAGTAATCAATTATTTTACAAACCGGTGGGTTCGCTTTAGCTGAGATCTCAACGAGGTCTAACCCTTCATTCTTAGCCATATCTAGGGCTTTTGATAAAGGAAAGACACCTTGTTCTATGTTTTCACCTACAACCCTTACTTCCTGGGCTCTAATTTTCTCATTAACCTTGTAGGGCTCTTCTACCCGACCTCTCGGTGGATAGCGTCTTCTCATTTTCGCGATTGTAACCTCCTTGTTTTGTTAAAATGACTGCAAATATCGGTATTAATTTCTAATAATCAATGGCTGATTTTAATAAGCTTTACTTCGCCGAATGCCCCAATGATTTCTCCTTCTCTTCTTTAAAATAGGTCAAGAACTCAGCCAATGCTAAGGTACCTACATCTCCAAGACCGTGCTTTCGAACAGAAACTGCTTTATCGTCGGATTCTTTTTCGCCAACGATCAACATGATCGGTATTTTTTTAACCTCAGCATCCCTGATCTTTCGACCGATCTTTTCGTCTCGGTGATCAATAAAACCTGTGATGTCGTGTTCTTCCAACATGGCGTATACTTCGTTGGCATAGTCGGCATACTTCTCCGAAATGGGGAGAATGGCTACCTGGTCAGGCGTGAGCCAAAGTGGAAAATCACCGGCACAATGTTCGATCAACACGGCAACAAATCGCTCTAGCGAACCAAATGGCGCTCTGTGAAGCATCACCGGTCGATGTTTTTGGTTATCCGAGCCTGTATACTCCAGTTCAAATCGTTCAGGTAAATTGTAATCTACTTGAATGGTACCCAATTGCCATTTTCGACCCAGAGCATCTTTGACCATAAAATCGAGTTTAGGACCGTAAAATGCTGCTTCTCCCAATTCAGTCACTGTATTGAGTCCTTTTTCTTCGGCTGCTTCAATGATCGCTGCTTCGGCCTTATCCCAAGCTTCGTCCGAACCGATGTATTTTTCCTTATTCTCCGGATCTCTTAAACTGATCTGGGCAGTAAAGTCTTCAAACCCTAAAGAATCAAACACATGGAATACCAAATCGATCACCTTTTTGAATTCCTCCTTCACCTGGTCTTCGCTACAGAAGATATGGGCATCATCTTGAGTAAATCCTCTTACCCTGGTCAAGCCGTGTAATTCTCCACTTTGCTCGTAGCGATAAACGGTACCAAATTCAGCCAGTCTAACCGGTAAATCCTTGTAGGACCGTGGCTTTGACTTGTAAATCTCACAGTGGTGAGGGCAATTCATGGGTTTAAGTAAAAACTCCTCTCCTTCGTGTGGCGTATGGATGGGCTGAAAAGAGTCTTCTCCGTATTTGGCGTAATGACCTGAAGTAACGTATAAGTTCTTATGTCCAATATGTGGAGTGACAACAGGATCATAACCTGCCTTGACCTGTGCTCTTCGCATGAACGCTTCTAACCTTTCGCGCAGTTTGGCACCCTTAGGCAACCAAAGGGGTAATCCACTTCCAACTTTCTCGGAAAAAGTAAAAAGTTCCAGTTCCTTTCCAATCTTTCGGTGATCGCGTTTTTTGGCTTCCTCTAAAAGATGTAGGTATTCCGTGAGCTCTTTTTGCTTTGGAAATGTAATGCCATAAATCCGTGTGAGTTGATCACGTTTTTCGTCTCCACGCCAATAGGCTCCAGCGACACTCAGCAATTTAACGGCTTTGATGAAGCCGGTATGTGGAATGTGTGGGCCGCGACAGAGATCTGTAAACTCCCCTTGTTGGTAAAACGTGATCTGACCATCTTCCAAGTCTTGCAAAAGCTCGATCTTGTACTGATCTCCTTTTTCTTCGAAATAGCTGATGGCATCTGCCTTGGCCACTTCAGTTCGTTTGTAGGTATTCTTTTCCCTTGCGAGCTCGAGCATTTTCTTCTCGATGTTCTCTAAGTGAGTCGCATCAAAAGTCTGGTCACCAAAGTCCACATCATAGTAATAGCCTTTTTCGATCGGAGGACCTATGCCAAATTTTATTCCTGGATATAGCGCTTCTAAGGCTTCTGCCATCAAGTGAGCAGAAGAGTGCCAGAAAGTGTTTTTACCGGCATCATCATTCCATGTGAGGAGCTTTAGCTTTGTTTCCTCGGGCAACGGACGGTCGGCATCCCAAACCTCACCATTCACTTCTGCCGCCAAAACATTTCTTGCCAATCCTTCAGAGATACTCATGGCCACGTCCATGGCCGATGTGCCTTTGGGATATGTTCTTGTGCTGCCGTCGGGCAGCATCACGTTGATTTGATCACTCATGCGTTGTTACCTACCGCTACAAACCGGTAGGACTTGTTATGCTTTTCAGGCTGCAAATATGCAATAATTAATCTAGAGAATAGATTGAAAACAGGGAAAATTGGCAGTTTTAGAGCGTAATTTGGAAACTGAATTGAATAACAGCTTACGGATATTAAGCTTTCCTAAATAGGTCAGTCTTTTCACATAACCAGCTCTAAAAAACTTAAAGATATTTTCAATTCAATTAAATACAATCTTCAACAAGGCTTCAAATAAATTATTATTATTTAATAATTATTATTAATATTATAATTAATTATATTTTTATTAAACACATCACATCATACTTATGAAAAAATTTAAATCAATTTTATTATTAATTATTATCACTTTCAGTTGTGATTCAAGCAGCGAGATACCATTACAATTTGAAAAACCTGAATTGCAAGAATTACATGAATATCTATTAAGCGAAAATGCCTTTGATGAGAAAGTACCAGGTCTAATAATTGACTATGATAACTCAAGCATAGAAATTATTAACTCTGTCAAAATAATGCATATAGTCTTAAGGAATGAAGATAATTCAATGGCTGGTGTTATTCATGGTTTTAAAGTTGGCAACGAATTCCGAGATAACCTGCCTTATCTGAAAGACTATGCTTTAGTCTACGACTCTTTCCATCAAGTGGGTTATTCTCAAAAATCAGGAATAGTTAAAACTTACGATTGGAATTATAATAGTTTAGTTATGGAAATACAGTTCAAGAATAACTCAGTAGCCGACTATAATAGGTTTTCAATTCAAGAAAATCCAGACCGTGTCAAAAGCGAAATTGACGATGACGAATTTCCAGACTCGTGCTACGGTGGGTCAAATAATAACGTAAGTTGGGGGGAGTGCATGAGTTGCCTAAGAAGTATATGTATTTCAGATGCAGACTGTCAAGAAACACTTTATTTTACCGATATCTTCGGAGCTTGGAATGGTCAACCGGGAATTGGAAGCATAAGCATGGGTGCAGCTTGTCTATTCATAGCCGCAGTGAATTAATTTATCTGTTAGTTCTTATGAATCAGTTAATCGTAAAAAAAATAATTCTTGGATTTTCATTTGCTTTGCAGAATATCACGATTATACTATTTGGTCTTAATTGGTACAACCCGATAAAAGAACATATACCTTGGTCTCTATTAATTATTTCATTCGGCCTTTTGATGCTTAATTACATTATCATATTTCTTGACTTCAAAAAATTAAATTCTAAACAAAGAAATGTCTGGTTGAGTAGACTAAAAAAGAACCCGTTTTGGTTTCCTTTGTTTTACATTCGCAATTGTGAAACAATATGACAATAAGAGCAAGTCAAAAATCATAACTCTTCATCTAAAACATCTTAAATCAAAACAATCCTTATATCTCCAGCAATAGAGATGTAGGGGTTGTTTAATCAAATTTTTTAAATCAGAAACATATGAGCAACGTTGGCAAGGCTACACTTTACACATTGATTATCCTCTTCTTACTGATTACAGCTGTTTTTTTTGTTTCCACTATAACAGGATATGTAAGTACCTTTAATGGTGTTCGAAAAAATATTGAAAAATCAAAAGATATTAAATTGGTAAGAAATAGCCTTTTGTTTTTTAAAAATAATATAAAGGAGGAAACCCTCTTAATGGATAGTTTGCAAACCTACAAATTAAAGTTTTGGGCATCTTGGTGTGCACCATGCTTGGAGGACATTTTCAATTCGTATCAAATTGGCGCTAATACTTTTTATATAACATTAGAAGATTCAATAACTGTAGCATCTTTTATTAATGAAAACAAGGACAAGATTAAAATAGACTTATTTAGGATGCATCAAGAGCAGATCCCTTATGAGCCCCAAGAAGTTTTTTTTTATCCGAGTGAGGCAATAATCGAGGGTAATACAATTAGAATAAAAAAATAATAGATTGAACCTTGTGATAAGTCTAAAGTGTGATTTGAAAACTGACTTTAATATCTGAATTCCGAATATTTGATTTTTCAAGATAGGTCAGTCTTCGGACGTAATCTACCCGGAAGAATTTGAAAATATTCTCGATGCCGATGCCTACTTCGGCAAACGGTCGAGAGGTTTCAAGCACATCGAATTGTCTCAACGGATTTCCATTTTCATCCTGAGTGACCTGAGCGTCGAGCGTGGATTGACTTACGTCACCAAACAGGGCACTACCAGTAGCGACCAAACGCCACTTTAATCGTTTCATTAACGGTATTCTGTTCATCACAAAGCCTTCAAAGAAATGTTGCACTTTGACCTGAGCATAACTTTGCGAAACAAACTCGAAGAAGTTCATGGTATTGAAAGCGATATCGGTATAAACAAACTGCTCATTACCGATATGAGAGGTCAACAAGGTGTAAGGCAGCTCATTAAAAATGTGGCCTCCACTCACTTGATATTTCATGTTCCCCCAAAAGCCCATTCTGAGCTGCTGAGATACGGCAAAATCTACCTTATGGTAATCAAAATCACCTCCACCGGGACCTTTCAACCCTCTGGTGTAAGACATCAAAAAGGTTGGCCAACGAAAAGTACCCAAGCTGATTCGATTATTATCGTTGATGATGAAGGTCTCATCGCGCGCATATTTCAACCGGACGATCAGTTCTGATGTTGTGAAGTTGGTTCCCAGCTGCGAATTCACATCGTTGATGTCTGTGCGATATCGGAAGGGAAACAGCGGTTGATAGGACTGGTTTTTGAGCTGTAAAGCGCCCGAAAAGGATCTTGAGAATTGTCGAGCGAATTCAAACTGAGTGCGGTCATATCGAAAAGGCCGAACCAAATTACCGATCTGAGTCAAGGCAATGAATGCGCTCTCCTCTGACACATCCGTCAAGGGGCTCACCTGAACCCCGAACTGATCAACATCATTTCGGTAATTGAGGCTTAAGGTTGTCCACTTCTCTCGATCAACAATGTATTTCACCCCCATGCCATACTTCCATCGCTTATCCAAGAATCCATAAGCGCCAAAGCCGTTGAACTGCCATTTTTTACTGAACTTCTCATTGGTTCTCCCCCCTAATCTCACACGAAATCCTTCCACATCGTTGCCGGAGATCGTGACCGGATAAGGACCGATATCCACCTTGCCTACATCAATGTAGCCTCGGGCGAGCGTCTTAAAGATCTCCGTCCAGGTTTTGACAAAGCGAATGTTGTTCAGGGTGTCGATCATGGCGATCACATTGACCTCCGTTTCACTGAGCGCTTCATGACGATTTTGATTCCAGAACAATTCGTCATTTTCTCGTGCATCCTCCGCCAATTCTACCGAACGATCGTAGAAGCGTGTCGGACGGGGTGCAGTAACTCTCAAACTGTCGTTACTAGTATAGAACTTGGCTAAAAAACCTGCCGAACCATCGGTGAGCTCTGCCACATCAATGAGCACCCGGCTATTCTTTGGCAGCCAGGCTCCTTCTTCTGTTTTGACCAACTCCTGCTGTATCTTGATCTTTTCAATAAAGTTCAGGTTTGCCGTTCGCTGCATAGTAGCATCGATCTGCTTCAAAGCGAAGGCCTCCTTGGTGATCCACATAGAACCAACAAAAGCCAGTTCTTGATCATTTTTTGGTACAAAATCGATCAAATAGCAAAAATCATCACCGACAAAGATACTGTCCTTCAATTCATAATCGTAGAGCAATCGCCAACCGTTTCCAATCGGAGATGCAAATTCTTTATCTACGATCACCATCCGGTTTTGGTAAAAATTGTATTCCTGAAAAGAAGTACCGATCACCTGGCCAATCAATGACCCGTCTTCAATGCCTACACCGGTGATCTTGGTTTTCTTGATGAACTCCTTTTGGAGGATCGGATCAGATCGAAAATACACGTCCGATAGAGATTCGGAGATAAATAATGGGAGAATAGGCTTGCCATCGTCGCCAGCAATGGTCTCAATGGAATCCAAGACTCCTGTGATCTTCTGCATCCAAGGCTTCTCTCTCAAATTATCCGTGATGTTATCGACATCTACTTCTATTTTGGTATAGTTGCTCAACTCGTAGGCCGGAAGTCGTCTTTTGTCGTTGAACTTCTTATTGTCAATTACCTCACGAAGTATGCGAAAAGCAGGATTTTCCACCTTCCCGGAGTACACCACAAAATCCTCCAACTGAGTAGCCTCCGGTTCCAATTGAAAATCAATGCGCTGCTCTATCCCCTTTTGGTACAGTTTTTCTTTGGTTTGGTAACCGATAAATGACACCAATAGAGTGTCAGAAGGCGCTTCTCCTTTGATCTCGTAGAGCCCATCAAAGTTTGTGGTTGAACCCACAGCAGACCCTTTGATCACCACATTGGCAAAAGGGATTGGATCACCAGTGGAAGCATCCGTGATTTTACCCCTGATAACGGTTTGAGCTACAAGCCATTGGCTAAAGCACAGGAGTAGAAATAAGGTGATAGATCTTTGAATTGACAAACTATGGGTTTTGTTTACTGCTTTCTTGTTGGCTTTGAAAAAGTCAAAATTACCTTCAAAATCTGAACTTCAACGGTCAAAGGTTCAAGAATGTTCCTTTATGAAATTATTAATTAGCAAATCCGATCTTTTTACGATCTGTTGGTACCATACATACTTCAACTCGCTCTTTTCTTCATCGGACAGTTGCCATGCAATCGTGCTCTCCCGCAAACGACGAGAAAGCTCATTCATTACTAACGCCGCGCTTACCGAAATATTAAATGATTCCGTAAAACCCAACATTGGAATATGAACCAAGTCATCAACCTGTTCTTTCGCATAGTTACTCAGGCCTCTCTTCTCCGTTCCAAAAACGATCGCCGTCTTTTCGGTTAGTGCCATTTCATGAATAGATGCAGAATTTGGGTCCGGGGTTGTCCCGACTAATCGATAACCTTTGTCTTTTAGGTCAGAAAAACAAGATGCTATACTCTCTGGTCCTCGATCGTAACGCTGGATATTGACCCATTTTGAAGCTCCACGTACAACATTAGGGTTGACTTGATAGGCATGGAGATCTTCAGTGATGTAAAGATCCTGAATGCCAAAACAATCACATGTTCGGATCACCGCACTGGCATTTTGTTCTTGGTAAATGTCTTCCAGCACCACAGTCAAATGACGCGTTCTGTTATCCAAGACCTTATCAATCAGTGCTTGTTTGTTGGGCGTAACGTATTGCCCTAGCATCTTTATCAAGCGTTGTTTTTCCATAGAATGAATAGCTAAAGCAACAGCACTTAGTTGTGAACAAAAGTCATCGATCCAACACGCAATTAGAACAATTCGATGGTATCGCCCACATTATAGGCACCTCCTTGACCATCTTTTCCCTTCTTCGGTTCTTGAGGTGGTGCCGGCTTCTCCTCTTTCGCTGGGTCTGTTTTCTTTTCTTCCTGCTTCTCTGGCGCTAGCTTAATCTCTTCATCCGACGCTTGATTTGTATCCTCTGCTTCTGTTTGATCTCCGGTTGGTTTTGTGATCTCTTGAGACTTGATCTTTGGCGTTTTCTCCTCATCAATTAGGAAAACGGCTTTATGGACTTTATGCGGCGACAGTTTGTTGCCTGTGGCTTTCCATCCTTTGATGTCAATGATCATGTCTAAATCGAACATTGACTTTTGTCTTTCCTTTTTGCCCTTGATGGAATACGTCACCTCAATTTGTGCCGTATCCGATTGGATTACATCAATGAGCTTGGACCCTTTCGCTTCATTAATGAATAAGAATTTCTTATCGAGGGTTGTCGTTTCGATCTGAAATCTCTTCACGTAGTAAGTTGCTGATTCGCCGTCGTAGTGAATGGCTCCGATCGATAGGTCCTTTTCGAATTTCTCCAAAAGCATGATCTTATTCGGATCGTAGCGATTGGTCAGCTCAAAACTGGTCAGCTCATATTCCCCAGTATTATAGACCACAAGTACTTTGTCGTCGGCTTGAAAATTACCCAATAACCTCCCGCGTTCATCTCTGTTCAGTCGTCCGACACTGTCATCATACCACATGTCGAGTCCACCCAAAGTCGATTTCCCTTCCATTTTCAATTGTACCTTACGGACAGGGTATTTGGTTACAATATTACCGCCTGCTCCTCTCCCTTTGATGTCTACATCTGCAAAATTGAAATCGAACACTTTGATGCGTGCTTTTGCACCTGAAGTCAGATAAACCGTCACCAGCTCTGCCTCTCCATTCGGATTGGCCGTGAAATAAAGAACCCTCGACCCTCTTTCTCCTTTGGTGAGGTCGTATTCCTTGTCTCTTGTGACTGCGAGCACTTGAAAACGCTTGACCATGGTGCGACCTGATTTCCCGTCGAGGTACATCAGGTTATACACCATGCGCTCGTCGTTCTTCTTGAATACGCCGGCGTAAATAATGTCTTTGCCGACAAACACTTTATCGCTGATTCTGACGACTTGAAAATTACCATCCTTGCGAAACACAATGATGTCGTCGATATCGGAACATTCACAAACGAATTCATCCTTCCGCAAACCATAACCGATGAATCCATCTTTTCGGTTTACATATAGCTTGGCATTATTAGCTGCAACAACGGTTGCTTTGATGTCTTCAAACGACCTGATCTCTGTTTTGCGTTCTCTTCCTTTACCGTATTTATCCAATAGGTTCTGGTAGTAAGAGATGGCATATTCGATCAAATTGGCAAGGTGATGCTCTACCTGCTCCAACTCCTCTTGCAGTCGGCGCATCAGCTCATCTGCCTTGAATTTATCGAACTTGGAAATTCTCTTGATCTTGATCTCGGTCAATCGCACGATGTCATCTGTCGTGATCTCACGATAGAATTCCTTCTTGAATGGGTCTAAGCCTCTGTCGATTGTTTCCAAGACCGCTTCCCATGTTTCACATTCTTCGATGTCACGGTAAATGCGGTTTTCAATGAATATTTTTTCAAGGGAAGAAAAGAGTAATCGTTCAAGTAATTCTCCTTTTTTGATCTCTAACTCCCGCTTTAGCAGTTCCACGGTCTGTTCCGTACAAACTTTTAGAATGTCATTGACCGTAATGAAATGTGGCTTATCGTCTATGATCACACAAGCATTGGGCGAAATACTGACTTCACAATCGGTGAATGCATACAAGGCATCAATGGTGATATTAGGTGACTGACCCGAAGCCAGTTCAACCAGGATCTCGACATGTTCTGCCGTATTATCTACCACCTTTTTTACCTTGATTTTCCCTTTATCGTTGGCTTTGATAATGGACTCGATCAAGCCTGTTGTGGTCGTATTGAATGGAATGTCTTTGATGACCAAGGTTTTCTTATCGAATTCCTCTATTCGTGCCCTGACCTTAATCTTACCTCCTCTTTTCCCTTCATTGTACTCAGAGAAATCTGCCATCCCCCCTGTTGGAAAGTCCGGATAGATTTTTGGATTTTTACCTTTCAATACCTTGATCGAAGCTTCGATCAGCTCGATGAAATTGTGAGGCATGATCTTGGTAGACAAGCCTACTGCGATCCCTTCCACCCCTTGAGCTAACAACAATGGAAACTTCACCGGTAGCGTAACCGGTTCTTTTTTCCGACCATCGTAAGAGAGTTGCCATTCAGTGGTTTGCGGATTGAAGACAACATCCAGAGCAAACTTAGATAAACGTGCCTCAATGTATCGAGGTGCTGCCGCGCTATCTCCTGTTCTAATGTCTCCCCAGTTCCCCTGGGTTTCAATGAGAAGGTCTTTTTGACCCATATTTACCATGGCGTCGCCTATGGCCGCATCACCATGTGGATGGTATTGCATGGTCTGACCGATCACGTTAGCCACCTTGTTGAACCTGCCATCATCCATTTCTTTCATGGAGTGCAGTATTCTTCTTTGCACAGGTTTTAACCCGTCTTCAATGGCAGGAACCGCTCGTTCTAATATGACATAGGAGGCATAATCAAGGAACCAATTCTCATACATGCCAGAAACCGGTATGGCTTCTTGCATCGCTCTATCTTCTTGCTCTTCGTTACTATTCGACAATTCGTCACTCATGCTTAAAATGGCTTCTTTAAGATGCTTTTTCTAGCGCTAACTCTTCGGCTAGGTCTTTTTCAATTTTCAAATTATCAATAATGAAAGTCTGCCTATCGGGTGTGTTTTTACCCATATAGAAGGTCAATAGGTCTTTGATACTCGTGTCTTTCTTCAAGATGATCGGCTCTAACCTCATATCAGGTCCAATGAAGCCTTTGAACTCATCGGGTGAGATCTCGCCTAATCCTTTGAATCGTGTGATCTCCGGTTTGTTACCGAGCTTCGCAATGGCCCGCTGCCGCTCTTCATCGCTGTAACAGTAAATGGTTTCCTTCTTATTTCTAACCCTAAAAAGTGGAGTCTCCAAAATGTAGACGTGTCCCCTTCTCACCAAATCAGGGAAAAATTGGAGAAAATAAGTAAGCAAGAGCAACCGAATGTGCATTCCATCTACATCGGCATCAGTAGCGATAACGATCTTATCATAGCGCAAGCCCTCCAGCCCATCCTCTATATTCAAGGCATGCTGCAGCAGGTTGAATTCCTCATTCTCATAAACCACCTTTTTCGTATATCCGAAACAGTTCAATGGCTTTCCCCTCAAACTGAAGACCGCTTGCGTCTGTACGTTTCGGGACTTTGTGATGGAGCCAGAAGCACTATCTCCCTCAGTAATGAACAAGGTGGTGGCATTTTTCTGATCCTCATCCCCTTTTTTATCATCCAGATGGATGCGGCAATCTCTCAGCTTTTTATTGTGAAGATTGGCTTTCTTCGCTCGCTCATTGGCCAGTTTTTTAATGCCTGCTATTTCTTTTCTCTCCCGTTCTGACTGTAAGATACGTTTGAGTAATTTTTCGGCCGTATCAGGGTTTTTGTGGAGGAAGTCGTCCAACGATTTCTTCACAAAATCATTGACGAAGGTTCTCATCGTAGGACCATCAGGAGCTACATTTTGTGAACCTAATTTTGTTTTTGTTTGAGATTCAAATACAGGTTCTTGCACCCGCACCGCTATTGCCCCAACGATTGATGCACGTACATCGGAGGCCTCAAAGTTCTTATTGTAAAACTCTCTTATGGTTTTCACCAACGCTTCACGCAGGGCCGCTTGGTGGGTTCCGCCTTGGGTAGTGTATTGCCCATTCACAAAGGAATAGTAATCTTCTCCATATTGATTGGTGTGAGACATGGCAATTTCGATATCTTCACCCTTCAGATGAATAATGGGATAACGCAATTGATCTACGTCCGATTTTCTTGACAACAAGTCGTACAAACCCTTCTCAGAGTGGTACTTTTCACCATTGAAGTTGATGGTAAGTCCGGCATTCAGAAAGCAATAATTCCAGATGAGATCGTCTAAGTATTGTGGAATGAAATGATAGTTCTTGAAGACCGTTTCGTCAGGACGAAATTCGATCAAGGTGCCGTTTCTCCCGCTTACAGTGGTTTCCTTCGCATCGTTCGTGATCTCCCCTTTTGAGAATTCTGCCAGCTTCGTTTTTCCATCTCGATAGGACTGCACTTTGAAATAGGTAGAGAGTGCATTAACCGCCTTCGTCCCCACCCCATTCAACCCAACAGATTTCTGAAAGGCACCAGAATCATATTTACCACCCGTATTGATCTTGGAAACACAATCGACCACTTTACCAAGCGGAATACCTCTTCCGTAATCACGAACAACTACTTTATGCTCTGAAACTCGTACGTCGATAGTTTTGCCGTAGCCCATCATGTGCTCATCGATACTGTTATCGATCACTTCTTTTACCAACACATAAATCCCATCATCTTGAGCTGATCCGTCGCCCAGTTTACCGATATACATCCCGGGTCTTAATCTTATGTGCTCTTTCCAATCGAGAGACCGAATGCTATCTTCGGTGTAGTTCGCTTCCTGATTTGCCATTCAGTATGTCAACATTTCTAGTTCGAGAAAATAACGGACACGTGTGTCCCTATCAATGCGGAATTTAGAATTATTAATCTAAAAAATCACTTAGATCGGTTGCCTTTTCTGAAAGTTTTAAAAAGGCCTCTGTAAATGAGGAAATTAGTATTGAGGTGCTCTATTTTTTTGTTAAAAGTACCGCTAAATAAACGAACCACGCCAACAAGAGCATCGGCCCAAGGTAGACATAGAAATTGAGTGTAAAAGCGTCTCGGCTTTCAGAGAGGTTCATCAACCCAACAAAGAACATCATGAGCGAAAGCGCCAAGTTCACCAAGCCACCAAACCCTTTGAACCAAACCAAAAGGTCCTGCTTGAGGCTGTAATTTCGTAGTCCTTTTCCTTCTTCTGACGTCTTGATCTTTTTCAAGCTTTTGAGAAACCAGGTAATGCTCAGGTTAACAAATAAGAAAATGACTATCGCAGAAAAGAAATAAACATTGCGATCGATCATTGGGGCCTCACCTTCAAGTCCCAGACCATAATCCACCTGACCTACCATGTAGGCATACGACCATAACAATGCTGCCAGAAAGAACAAATAACTTACACTGCGAAAGAATCCTATAAACTTCTCCATATGCTCAATTCTTGGGGCGAAGATACAAATTGCCTCCTGTATCACTTTATGTTTTGAAATTTTTAGAACCCTTTATGAATTCGTTTGTTCCTTTTTTCTTCACCGTTTAACTTGTGCAAGAATAATTGACTTGTGAATCTGAACCCAACTGTAATTGCTATCCCCGTCTATTTTTTGCTGATCGGCATTGAATTGATCGTGCATGCGATTAAAAAGAAAAAGTCGTATCGGCTGAATGATGCCGTTACCAACATCAACTGTGGTGTTACATCACAAGTAACTGGTGCTTTTCTCAAAGTACTCACCATCGGGCTATACACACTGATCTTCGAGCAATACCGCTTCATGACAGTAGAAAACAGTGTAGCTACCTGGATCATTGCCTTTTTTGCCTACGACTTCTGCTACTATTGGGCACATCGCATGAGCCATGAGGTCAATCTCTTCTGGGGTGGACACAGCGTTCATCACCAAAGTGAAGAATACAACCTATCCGTGGCGTTGAGACAAAGTTCTACACAGACCATCTGGACGTTCTTCTTCTACATTCCAATGGCACTCTTTGGTTTTGACCCACTCGTTTTGGTCTCAGTATCAGGTTTTAATCTTTTGTATCAGTTTTGGATCCACACTGAATCCATAGATCGTTTACCAAAATGGTTTGAATGGTTCTTCAATACCCCGTCTCATCATCGAGTGCATCATGCCAGGAACCCAAAATACATCGATAAAAACCATGCAGGCACTTTCATCATCTGGGATAAAATGTTTGGCACCTTTAAGGAAGAAGAGGAAAAACCAACGTATGGCATCACCAAAAATCTGAATAGCTGGAATCCAGTATGGGCAAACATGGCGCATTATGCCGACATGGCCAGAGAGATCTCGACCATACCCAAGTGGAAAGACAGGTTCACTTATTTATTTCAAAAACCCGGATGGCTACCTGAATATTTGGGAGGATATCGTGCTCCTTTTGATGTAGACCCGAATCAATACACCAAGTACAATGCACATGGCAGTCGTCTCTTGAATGGCTACATCATTTTTCAATACTTGATCTTGTTGGTGGGAACTGCCTTCTTCTTGTTCAACATCTCTTTTTTCGACGAGCATCTGACCGATAAAGTCCGTGTTGCTGCCCTGATCATTTATTCTACCGTCTGTTTTGGAGCGCTTTTTGAACAGCGTGCTTGGGCTATGCTGGGTGAAGCCTTACGGCAGATTGCACTCGTAGGACTTACCCTATACCTGACCATTGGCTTTAATGAACTTTCAGTTGTTGTTATATCGGGCAGTATTTCTTATATCCTTTTCTCGATTTTATGGTTATACAGGTCAACAGAAAAAAGGGTGACTCCTTCAACAACATGAGAAATCTAACGTATTTGGTTTTCATTATTCTCTTTCTCTCCGGATGTTTGAAAAAAGTGGATGTAGGCTCTTTCGACACTGAAGTCTGGAAAAAAGACCCCAAAGGTTGCCTCGTCCAGCGCCCATCGCTGATCGAAGAGCTGAACAAGAATAAAAAAGGCTTGCTCGGACTATATCAAAAAGATGTGCTGAAAGTGCTCGGGCCACCAGAAGAGCAAGAGCTATACAAGAGAAGCCAAACCTATTACATTTACTACATAGATGCGGCGGACAATTGTGACATGCCTGTTGAAAACCCTCGAAAATTATACATTCGATTTACCTCTCTTGGCATCGCCAATGAAGTGACGATCAGGTGATTGGCTGGGCCAAAATCCATTAAATAAGTCATTAACCCTTACTTTTAGAACAATGTTCGTTCAAAATTCAATTAACTAGAATAAAATTTCCTTATTCCGAAATTTGACCTAAATTAAAGTATCGATTCAGATCTAGCGAAACGTTAGCTTCCTTGACATTGCAATCGATTTACATCGATGCAGTCAATGATCATAATGTTAGCTTAGGTTAGTTTTAGTTTTATAGGTAGTTTAGGTGAAGGTTGGCTATTCCTCAGGCCGACCTTCCGCTTTTTAGGGCTATTTGGAAATCGTTGATCTCAATCTCTCCTGCCTTATAGAGTCCTCCCAGTATTTTCTTGAAATTCTTCTTACTCATATTGAAGTGTTCCTTGATTTCCTCAGGACTGCTCTTATCGCCAATAGGCAATACACCACCTGCGTCTTTGATCGCATTCAAGACAAGGTCCGTAGAATCAATAACTGCTTGATAGCCCATTTTATTGAGCGTTATATCAATTTTACCATCCGGTCTTACCTGTTTGATATAGCCCTTTCGCGTATCACCGGCAAAAAGCGGTTCATACACCTCATTGGCATAAAGCAAGCCTAAATATTCCTGATCGATAATGGCTTTGAATCCCAACTCTGTCGGATGCCAAATGAGTAAATCTACTTCATCTCCTGGTGCGTAAGGTGGCTCCTCCTGCGAAAGAAATGCCCCGAGTTTGGTCGAACCAATGATGCGCTCTGTCATGTGATCCATCACAAGCTTTACCGCATAGCGTCTACCCACTTGCATGGGCTTACTTTGTTCTTTATTGGGGACCAGTACATCTTTTTCTAATCCAATACTGACAAACGCCCCAAAATCCGTCGTATGTGTGACTTCAACCCCCACAATATCGCCCAATTCTCCTACCGGCATCTTCGTTACAGCAACGGGTCTGTTCAAATGATCTTTGTAAACGAAAACCTCTAATTCATCCCCGATCTGAGTGCCTTCTGGAATGTATTTCTGCGGCAAAAGTACTTCTTCTTCTCCCTGATGGAGGTAAAGTCCAAAATCGACTTCCCGTTTCACCCTTAAAAGTTGTCTCTTACCGATCGCTATCATTTTCTTGAAATCTTAGTATTTTGATGCAAAGAACACACAAAAAAATGGCACGCACAGCATTTGCGCTCATTATTCTGAAACGTTTAGTATTCAGTGTAGCGCTTGTTTTTATTACAAGTCACGTCCGAGGACAGTCTTCACCCTTTCTGGCGAGTGCGGGGTATATCGATCAAGCAAGGGGCAAGCAAGCGCTTCGCATGGTCAGTTACAACGTGGAGAATCTCTTTGACTACTACGACGACAGCGTGACACAGGACGATGAATTTCTCCCCCATAAAGGCCGCTATTGGAACAAAACCAAGTACCAAAAGAAAACCCATCAGATCGCCCAAGTGATCATGGCCATTGGTGGATGGGAAGCACCGGCTGTGGTTGGCCTTTGTGAAATTGAAAATCGCTATGTCCTTCAAACGCTGACACGATTTACAGTACTCAAATCTGTTGGTTATGAGATCATTCATAAGGATTCACCGGATGCGAGAGGGATTGATGTCGCCCTACTCTATCGACCGGAGAAATTCCAATTGATCGACTATCAATTCATTGGAGTTGAACATCCGCAAGACACCACGTTTAGCACACGGGAAATACTCTATGCGAAAGGCATTGTATCCAATGGAGACACCTTGCATGTATTTATGAATCATTGGCCGTCAAAATATGGGGGTGAATTCGAAACCGCCGAAAAAAGACAAATTGCTGCTCAACAACTCAAGCTGAAAATGGATTCACTTGGTCAGATTCATGAAAAAGCCAAGATCATTGCAATGGGTGACTTTAATGATACACCAAGGTCCGAAAGTATGCTTTTCCTTACCAAAGATGGTGATTACGTGAATTTACTTGAAGAAGCTATGTATCAATATGGTACGCACAGCTTTGCGAACGAATGGACGATGATTGACCAATTCGTGGTGTCCAAAACTTTGCTAAACCGCACGGAACCTACCTTCATCAACGAGGCTTCGGTCAAGATCTTCAATGCTGACTTCCTTCTGACAGAAGGCGCCTTGGGTAATAATCGGCCTTTCAGAACCTATCAGGGACCAGCGTACTTAGGTGGCTTTAGTGATCACCTACCAATTGTCCTTGACCTCATCCTCAAATAACGCAATGGTCCTTTTCATTAGACGAATCTGTTCCAGGTCTGGGCATGACTGATCCTCTTTAAGACAAGAACTGTGGACCTCCTGAATACCAAGACGTAGAAAATCAGTAACTGTTTCCGGTCGGATTCCACCACCAGGCATGATGAGCATTTCATCTCCTGCTTCTTCGATCAATTCGCTCAGTAATTCTACATGATCCATCGCCTTTCCAATACCTCCTGAAGTAAGGACCCGTTGCACACCCAATTCCTTCAATGCGTCGAGTGCTTCAAAAGGATTCGTGACTGCGTCAAAGGCTCGATGGAAGGTTACATCCATATAATTGGCCGCCTCCATCAGCTCAGCCACCATGCGTTCGTTTACAGTTCTTTCACTCGTTAACGCACCAATCACAACACCATCGATCCGTTCCTGAGCACAAAACATGATATCTTCCTTCATTTGCTCAAGCTCTAGGAGATTGTAATTAAAGTCACCAGAGCGTGGCCTTATGAGCACATAAATTGGAATATTGACCAACTCTCTGGCCAGTTTGATCATGCCATAACTTGGCGTTAAGCCACCAACAGACAACTCGGTACACAGCTCTATCCTATCCGCGCCGGCATTCTGCGCATTTATGGCACTTTCCATATTTCCAGCACATACTTCTAGCTTTACCATGTTATCCTGTGGTCAATTGTTTACCCTTAAAGAAAAAGAACCTTTACGTCTTTCGAGAAACTGATATCGAAAAACCATGTCTCTCATGTAAAATTCAAGTATTTGAGCTGAAATATGTAGAATTGGACGCAAACAATTTCAAGCTAATTATCTTTGTTGAGAACGTAGAACTATAAACTGAAGAGAAATGATAAAGCAAGTTGCCGTGATCGGATCAGGTACCATGGGTAATGGTATTGCACATGTTTTCGCCCAAAGTGGATTTAAAGTGAATTTGGTAGACATCTCCCAAGATACTCTCGACCGCGCGATGAAAACAATCGAAAAGAACTTAGACAGGATGTTGGTGAAAGAAAAGATCAATGAAGCCACCAAAAGCTCAACGCTCAGCAACATTACGACTTTCACAGATATGAAGACGGGTGTTTCTTCCGTCGACCTGGTCGTCGAAGCAGCAACCGAAAACATTGACATTAAGTTGAAGATCTTTGCCGACCTGGACACATTTACGAAACCCACGTGTATTCTTTCTTCAAACACCTCCTCTATCCCAATCACAAAGATCGGTGCTGCTACGAAAAGAGCCAATCAAGTCATTGGCATGCATTTCATGAACCCAGTACCCGTGATGAAGCTAGTTGAGGTAATCCGAGGTTATGCCACCTCCGATGATGTAACCAACTTGATCATGGAAACTTCTAAGCAATTGGGAAAAGTGCCTGTCGAAGTGAATGATTATCCTGGCTTTATTTCCAATCGCATCTTAATGCCAATGATCAACGAAGCCATCATCTCACTCTTTGAGGGAGTTGCAGGAGTTGAAGAGATCGACACCGTCATGAAATTGGGAATGGCACATCCTATGGGACCATTGCAGCTTGCCGATTTTATTGGGCTCGATGTCTGTCTCTCCATCATGAATGTGCTTTATGATGGCTTTGGTAATCCAAAATATGCCCCTTGTCCTTTACTCGTCAATATGGTGACCGCAGGTTATCTGGGTGTTAAATCGGGCGAAGGGTTCTATAGTTGGTCGCATGGCTCCAAAGAACTTGTGGTTTCTGACCAGTTTAAAAAGTAATCGTTAATAACCTAGCATTTCATTGGAAAGCCACCCTAGCGGTGGCTTTTTTCATGATTTTAAGACTTCATATCGGTTTAGCCTCTTTTTGAGTGACAAAAGTTACATCACGGCGAATTTCTTCAGCTTAATCTTGTTCCATCAATTTGACCTGAAGTGTTATTGTCGACTATGAAAACTGTTGTCCTTATTCTGACTTTTTTTATCAGTGCGCAGCTGATTGGACAAGATCATCATCAAGAAACAAGCGGGAAATCACTTGACGGACTGCATTTCACTTTGGTGATCTCGCACACCTTCCTGCCCGAAAGTACGGTTGATGGAAAATCAACTGTCGCCATTCCTTCCATCGGGTTTGATATTGAATACTTCCTTAACAAACGAGTGGGAATAGGCCTGCATAATGACCTTGAACTACTTGTCTATGAAGTAAAAGAGAACAAAAGTACTTACCTCAAAAGAGAGTTTCCCATCTTATTAACTGCTGATCTGCTCTACAGTGTTACACCTGAATTAATTCTTTTTGCAGGACCCGGCATAGAGTTGGAAACGGAACGCAACATTCCGGTGGTGAGAATGGGCCTTGAATACATGGCACATATAGGTAAAACGCTCACATTCTCCCCTATTCTTTCTTATGACCATCGCATCGACGCTTTCGATTCTTTCTCTATTGGCATCGGCATAGGTTTTGGATTATAGCTTATAGTGACGGCAAACGCTATTCCCGAATTAAATTAAGCCCGACAGCTATGACTCATTGCCGCTGTCTGGGAATAAATTCCGTTCCAATTAGGTTACTTAAACTCTCACCTGTTTTGCTCAAACCAAATTCGTACCTCAGGTCCAATGAGATAGGATCAAAAACACGCCCTAGACCGAAGTGCCATAGCATATTGAGGCTATTGTATTCTTCAGTGACTTTTTCTACCTGATTGAGAAAGGCTCTTTGGCCAGAGATCAAAAAGCTAAAGCTCGGCCCAGTATTGATTCTCAGTTGACCAAAGCGCATGCCAATATCTATCGGCAATTCCAAGGTATTGAATTCAAAACTGGCCACAGGATCAAAGCCCGAAACCTGACCAAAATCTTTAAAAACCAATTGCGTCTTGATTGTTGAAAATAAGAGTTGAGGCTCTACATAAATGTTGTCGACATTGATACGAAAAAAGCCACCAAATTGATAGCCTATCTCAGCTTCCATATCAGATGTGGCGACCAAATCACTCGTTATGGTCATGCGTGCACTGACCACTTTTGCAGTTAATCCACCCTGAAACCATGTGTCATAGTCTTGACCGATTAAGGAAAATGGCACAAGCATCAGTAAAATCAGGGTGTTTTTAAGTTTTCTTAACATGTAATTCTACTGAAATGGATTAGATTCGCACACATCAATCTTTAAAAGTAAACCGATGACATTAGAAGAACAATTTAAAAAAGCTTCTGCAGATGTAAATGGTCTTTCGGAAAGACCTAGCAATGAAGACCTTTTGACACTTTATGCGCTGTATAAGCAGGCAACAGAAGGCGACAACACAACTGAAAGGCCGGGTGGTTTTGACTTTAAAGCAGCGGCGAAATATAATGCCTGGGAAAAGCTAAAAGGGACATCAAAAGATCAGGCAATGGAACAGTATATCGCACTGGTCGACCGTTTAGCGAATTAATGCATCTTTCCAATGCAACTTTCGTTCAGTTTAGGGGTCTATGTTTTGAACTCTTTTTCGTAGGTTTTTAGCATATTGCAATAGGTTAACTCAAAATACAACAGCATGGGATTATTTAGTTTCGGTAAAAAGAAAAAGAAACCGGTCAAAGCGTGTGACCTTGAAGGTTCACGATTAGAATTTGGAGAAGGCTATTTGCTCACTTCAGCTCAGATCATTAAGTCTAAACGTTTTTGGGACAATAAGATGATTGAACCGGAAACGCTCGCCTACTCCAAGGCGCATTTTGAGAAAAAGGACGAGATGGGTACGAAAATGCGTACCATGATCTTTCAAAAGTACGCTACGAAAGAACAGCCTTGGCTGATCGGTGATGGTCAAGTCAATCAGTTTGAAGTCAATAAGGAAGAAGCCAGAGAACACGCCAGGCTATGGTGGGAATCTGATTTTACCTTTGCGCCACCACAATTGGGAGCTGCAGAACAAGTATTAGATGCCGCTGAGTATGCCCAATGGAAGGAATATGCCATTATGAAAGCCGGAGAAGAGCAATTGAGAAAGTTGGGCTGATCATCCTGATTGAAAGAGAACTTCTAAGCCACACCTGAGCGTGTGGTTTTTTTTATGGTGTAATTCTACACAACTGCACCTGGCCCTCTGCTTGACAATTCAGAGACCAGCCCGATCGACTAATGAAGGACTTCAGCTTTTCAATGTGTTCAACGTCTTGATACCTGTTATTCAGAAAAGCAGGATTGATCAAAAGATAATCTCCCACCTTTGCTTGAGACAAGTCTGCCTCAAACCACCAGGCATAGCTTAGGTTCGATCGCTTAAAGTCATAAAAGTATGGATAACCGTAACTTATCAATCCGTCTGTAAAAACCGTATGCCGTTCCGTTGGGTTCAGGGCCACCAGTTGTTCTTGGAAGATCAATTCGAGTGAGTCAAAATGACGGTCATTTGCTTTCGACAGTTTGAAAAGTGGTATGGCAAAAAGGAGGGTGAATAAAAATAGTGGCCATTTTTTATTGACTAGTCCTTGGAACAAAGTGGTTTGTTGCCACCAGTAAAGTCCTGCCAGGATGAACAAGGGAATAAGCAAGGTAATGTGTCGAGTGTCTACTGGCATTGGACTATAGTATTTCCAATTCGTACTCATGAACCACCAGGATGTCAAAATTAGCAATGCCGAAACGGCCCACAGTTTTGAGGGATCATCTAAGCGCCAGTCTCTTTTTTTAATGGTTAGCATAGCGGGTAAAGCCAACAAAAAAGGAATGAAAAAACCACCCCGTAAAAATCCCAAAAATGGAAGGTAGGTCAATCTTTTTAGGGTGTCTTGCCACGGTTTATCGAAGAATGTCTTTACTGTAGCTTCATGGTTACTGGATATGTTGTTAAGTCTAAAAAATGCATCTCCAGTTGTTTCATAATAATGCAACAAATTCAGTACTAGGAAGAAGAATAAACAGCTAATGGTTATGGTCCAATAAGAACCATTTCTTCTCCTTCGTAATCTATCATTAAAGAAGAGATACAGAAAAAGTGGAATCAGCAGAAAGACGGTTGTCTTGATCAAAAATGCTGCAAACAACGACAAGGCAGTCAAAAGGGCTAAAAAACGATGGTCCCCTTCTTTCCTGTTCATGAGGTCGTAACTCATGAGTGCTAAGAGCGTGCAAAAGGCAACAGGTAACTCCGGAAAAAGGTGGGTAGCAAAATGTAGAAAGTGATAATCGCAGATCAAAAACAGCCCCCCTAGAACACCGACTAAAAGCGCCGCACGTTTACCATACCACATCAGCAGATTAAGTGAAAACAAGGCCGTTAGCAAAGGAACGATCGTAATGGTGAGTGCATTGATCCCTGTCCACCGTATGATCCAAGCAACAGGGTAAATCAGGCCAACGCGACTCGTAAAGTGGTTTCTAGTGACCTCGAATAGGTCGTAGTTCACCTGATTAGCGAAATTGAGGTAGGTGAAATCATCCCAAAACGCGAGACCATCGTTCGAAAAGTACCAAAACCCGATAAACAACAAATTGAACAGCAACTGTATCCAATTGTAATAAGGGTAAATAGTCTTTTCTAGTTGGTTCATTTCAACGAAGATAGCTTTTTAGCAGAATCAATTCTTATTTTAGCGAAGAGATGGCATTGTTTTATCAAGAAGACTTTCATAAGGAATCCACAGCGCTGGATGCATCTGAATCTCAGCACCTCGCCAAGGTATTACGAATCAAAAATGGCGAGATGATCGAAGTCACCGATGGAAAAGGGAGTCTGTATCGTTGTGAAGTAATCTCTGTGAGTCCAAAGCTGACAACCGTCAAAGTAGTTGAGCAGGATTTTTTCGAAAAATCAGCTACCCTTAAGCATTTGGCTATCGCCCCTACTAAGAACCTCGACCGCATCGAGTGGTTTGTGGAGAAATCGGTGGAGTTCGGAGTGGATGAATTGAGCTTTCTACTTTGCCAGAACTCAGAACGGCGCGTTTTAAAAACGGATCGCTTGAAGAAAAAGGCGATCAGTGCCATGAAACAGTCGGGCAACCTGCATTTACCAAAAATCAATGAGCTCACAAAGTTCGCGACATTTTTGACGGAACAAGAAGCCGAGAACCAATGCATCGCCTACGTTGATTTTCAGAACACTACCTTTTTCAAAGATGTGCTTGTTTCCCATCAATCCCATTTGATCCTCATTGGACCTGAGGGTGATTTTTCAGAAGAGGAAGTAAAACAAGCAGAGCAAAGTGGGTATAAGAAAGTTTCCTTAGGAAGTACTAGATTACGAACAGAAACGGCGGGCATCGCGGCTGTTCATCTCATGAATATATTTTGCGATTAGAACATCATGATTAAATGGCATTAAACTACATCTGGATCGGTTTCTTCATCATTGCCTTTGTCGTGGCACTGGTCAAACTTGTTTTCTTTGGAGACACAGGGGTGTTCCCGGCCATCATGGAAAGCACTTTTGCCATGGCCAAAACAGGCTTTGAGATCTCCTTGGGTCTAACGGGTGCACTCACCTTGTGGATGGGCATTATGCGCGTTGGTGAAAAGGGAGGCGTTGTTGCCCTTATTGCGAAAGGCATCTCCCCACTCTTCACCAAGATCTTCCCTGATATTCCAAAGAATCACCCCGTTTTTGGTCCGATGTTGATGAATTTCTCAATGAATTTTTTAGGCCTCGACAATGCCGCCACTCCTCTTGGGCTGAAAACCATGGAAGGGCTACAGGAGTTGAACCCGGAAAAAAAGACGGCCTCCAATGCGCAGATCATGTTTTTGGTGCTGAATACCTCTGGTCTGACGCTGATTCCCGTTTCCATTATGGCCTACAGGGCTACTGAAGGGGCGGCTAACCCGGCAGATATCTTTATCCCGATTTTGCTGGCTACCTATTTTTCAACACTTGCAGGGCTTATCACAGTAGCGCTTTTTCAAAAGATCAACTTGCTGAACAAAGTGGTCTTGGCTTATTTGGGTAGTCTTACCTTACTCATTTTGACGGCACTTTGGTATTTCCAGACCATTTCACAAGAACAGGTTGAGGTCATTTCAAATGTTGCATCCGCCATGATCCTGCTGACCATTATCATGGGGTTTATATTGCTCGCCGTTAAGAATAAAGTCAACGTCTACGATGCCATGATAGAAGGTGGTAAAGATGGCTTTAATGTCGCCATCAAGATCATCCCATACCTTGTCGCCATCTTGGTGGCCATCGGTGTTTTTAGAGCATCCGGCGCCCTAGACTACATCAACGACCTCTTCCGTCTGCTATTTGGAGCGCTCGGCTTTAATACCTCGTTCGTCGATGCCTTACCTGTTGCTTGGATGAAACCCCTAAGTGGTTCCGGTGCAAGGGCCGCTATGCTAGAAACCTATACCACCTTTGGAGTTGACTCCTTCCCTGCCCGTGTTGCTTCCGTTCTTCAGGGATCAACAGAAACCACATTTTACGTGCTTGCCGTCTATTTTGGCTCCGTCAAGATCAAAAACATACGCTATGCCGCGACTGCAGGTTTGATCGCAGATGGCGTTGGCATCATTGCGGCCATTATCATTTCTTATATTTTTTTCTATCAGTAAACTGAACCAAACCCAGCGTGTAGCGGTTTGACTTGGTGGTTTAACCATTAACAAAACCATGAAAAGAACATTATTCACATTGGCGCTTACTTTTTTCGCCATCCTTGCGCAAGCACAAAGCTTTCCCGGATTAGATGCTAGTCCTTTAGATGCCGCTTACTTCCCAGATCAGCAACCTCTAGACGAGTTAATGGGCAGACCGGTAAGGGACTTAAAAATCAAATTATACTACAGCAGACCTCAGTTGAAGGGTAGAAAAATGTTGGGAGAAAAGGCCGCACCTTATGGCCAAGTATGGCGTCTTGGCGCTAATGAGGCACCTGAAATCACCTTTTACCAAAGCGTGAACTTCGGAGGTGTCGACATTGCCGCTGGTACGTATGCCTTATTTGCTGTTCCTGGAGAAAAGGAATGGGAGTTTATTTTGAGCTCTAAACTGAACACTTGGGGAAACTACACCACCAAAGAAAATCAGTTCGTAGCCAGAGTTAAGACCAGCGTAATAAGTTCTCCGGATGAGCCCATTGAAGCACTTTCAATCATGTTCAAAGAAGTTGAAGGCGGTGCTCACCTAATGGTAGGATGGGAAAACACCGTTGTAGAATTACCGATAAAGATGTAATTCACACCACAGAAAGACAAAAGCCACTTTTCCAAGTGGCTTTTTTTGTTTCCGCCCATCCCTGCATTTAGCTGATTATCAAATCAAATTGTTTTGTGCCTTGCTGTCGATTATTTTCAACTCGCCAAACAAATCTAATTATGAAGAAAATCCTATGCTTAGCACTCGGCATGATGCTTCTTTTTCCTGCCTTAGGACAAGAGCACAAAGCCAACTTTAAAGCTGCTGAAAAATTCAAATCGAGCAACATTCGAAAAATGCTCAAAAGCACGAGAGTCAATCCGATCTGGTTTAAGGACTCTGACAAATTCTGGTACAGCTATACCACTACAGAAGGCAAAAAATTCTATGTGGTCGATCCGGCAAAGAAGACCAAACAGCCGCTCTTCGACAACAAGGACTTTGCGGCACAATTGAGTGAATTAACGGCTAAACCCTGGAATCACAACGACTTAGATCTTAAGGATTTAGAACTTGAAGACGACAACAAAACACTAACGTTCACAGTCGACGATTTTGACTTCCATTTCGACCTGCAAACCAAAAGAATCACCAAAGGTGACTCGACTGAGAAAGAGGATGAAAGAACCAATTGGGCGTACTACTCTCCTGACAGTACCTACATCGCCTTCGCTAAAAACCACAATTTGTATTTGATGCGCAGCGATGATGCTGACTCCACTGAAATACAGCTGACCACGGATGGCGAAGCCTATTTCAGCTTTGCTGCAGGCCGTGATGCTCAGACTGAGAATGATACAACCAAAAGGTATCGTCCGGTAGCGCGATGGTTCAAAGATGGCACGAAACTTTATTCCAATCGAAGTGATTCAAGAAAGGTAAGCGAACTATGGGTTATCGATGAGCTTGCTAACCCAAGACCTGAACTCGAGTCCTACAAATACGCCATGCCAGGCGACCAAGAGGTGCCTCAAGAACACCTTAGCATTTTTCATGTCGAAACACAAGAGCGACTAGATATCGCAATCGATAAATACACCGACCAAACGATCAGCACCTATTTACCGGGAGAAACATCTGACAAGCTGTTTTTTACCAGAATGAACAGGACAAGCGACACACTCGATGTTGCTGTGATCAATACATCAAATGGTGAAGTAAAAACACTTTTCACAGATGTCAACCACCCCTACTTCAACTGGGAATGGCAAGGCTTATGGATCCTGAACGAGGGTGAAGAATTGGTCTATTGGTCTGAAAAGAGCGGTTGGGGACAATTGTATCTGTATGACGGCCAAACAGGCGCACTCAAAAATAAAATCACCAACGGAGGCTACTTCGTTACGGGTAGTGTCCAACGTATCGATACGGCGGCGAGAAAAGTATTCTTCGAAGGTTATGGAAGAGAAGAAGGACAAGATCCCTACCATGCCAAGATCTACCGAGCGAATCTCGATGGATCTGATTTCCGCATGGTCGCTGGTGAAGAGGGCAATCACACCACACGCTTTTCAGAATCCTCAAAGTATTTCGTCGATAATTACTCTGCATCCAATGTAGTACCTAGGTCGGTGGTTAAGGATGCCAATGGCGTCGTACTCATTGATCTCGAAACGGCAGACATTTCCTTATTGGAACATGCCGGATGGCAAATGCCAGAGAAATTCACCGTGAAAGCGGACGACGGCATCACTGATCTGCATGGTATCATGTTCAAACCCTTTGATTTTGATTCCACCAGGAAGTATCCCATCATCTCGTATGTTTATCCCGGACCTCAAGTAGAATCCTTTGGCGGTAGTAAAGAATTCACGATTACTGGTGGGTACAACACAGCACTGGCTCAACTTGGCTTTATTGTGGTAAGCATGGGTCATAGAGGCGGTTCTCCAAAGCGATCTAAATACTATCATACCTATGGCTATGAAAATTTGAGAGACTATGCTCTCGCGGATGACAAGCGCGCCTTGGAGCAATTGGCCGAACGCCACGACTTCATCGACCTTGATAACATCGGCATCTTCGGTCATTCCGGTGGTGGATTCATGTCCTCAGCTGCCCTATTGAGCTATCCTGATTTCTACAAAGCGGCCGCTTCCTCGGCTGGTAACCACGACAACAACGTGTATAACAAATGGTGGAGTGAAACCCACAACGGGGTCAAGCGTGTTGAGAAAAAGAAGAAGGATGACGATGGAAATGAGACGACTGAGATCTCTTGGGATGCTCGTATCAAAACCAATGCTTCGTTGGCCAAGAATTTAAAGGGGCATTTGTTGTTGACTCATGGTACGCGAGACAACAACGTTCACCCGGCAAACTCCATGCGATTGGCAGATGAGCTAATGAAAGCTGGTAAACGATTTGATTACATGCCAATTCCAGGTTCAAGACATGGTTATGGCAGTAAGCGCGATTATTATGAACAAATGATGTGGTATTTCTTCTCTGAGCATTTGCTGGGGGATTATCGCAATAATGTTGATATCGATCTACCGGATAACAACTAGATCAGTTTTTGAAATCAATAGAAAAGGTGTACTTTAAAGTGCACCTTTTTTGTAACACACATATGAACTATTTTCTCGCTTCAGACATACCTGGAGGCCCTGAACTTCTCATACTTCTATTCATTTTTGGTCTTCCCTTTCTCATGCTCATTATTGCATTGGTCGACATTCTTAGAAGTGAGTTTGAAGAGCCTAACAATAAAATCGTATGGTTATTAGTAGCCATTCTATTACCCTTCATTGGAAGCCTGCTCTATTTTTTAATTGGCCGCGGACAAAAAGCTCGATAGACTTAGCTTCGATTCTCTGATGTTTTATTAGTTTGAGGGGCTAATACAAACCCTATGAAGATCCTTAAAAGAGTACTCGTCGCTCTGTTCGTGCTTTGCACTTTCCTTTTTCTAATTGCCTATTTCTATACGCAATCCATTGTTCCTCAGTATGAAGGAGATCTGCAGCTTGATGGACTAAAAGACAAGGTCGAAGTGTATTTTGATGATTACGGTATTCCTCATGTCTATGCAACCAATGATGAAGACCTGTACTTAGCTTTCGGGTATTTGCATGCACAAGAGCGTCTTTGGCAAATGGACCTTTTGAGAAGAATAGCCCCAGGTCGTCTTTCTGAATTTTTTGGTCCTGAAATGCTCGAAATTGACAAATTCTTCAGAACACTTTCCATCGATCAGTACTCGGAAAAAATGGCGCAACAGCTGCAGAGACAAAAGGGATCACCGGTCCTTCAATTGAGTGAGCAATACCTTAAAGGAGTCAATTTATTTGTTGAACAGGGCTACACTCCAATTGAATACACCTTAGCTGGACTTGAAAAAAGTCCTTTTGACTTAAAGGATATCTACAATGTGATCGGTTACATGTCTTTCAGTTTCGCACATGCCCATAAGCTTGACCCTTGGGCAACTACCATGATGGATAAACTGGGACCTGAGTACCTGGCAGATTTAAGTCTATCTGTCGATCCTAAGACCACATTGATTCGCAATTATCCCAACGCCGATGCCTATATGGCCTTAAGCACTCATACCCAGAACCTACTTGAACAGCTCCCGGTACCAAAATGGCTGGGTAGTAACAGTTGGGTCATTTCTCCTGAGCGATCTGCCACTGGTGAAGTACTCTTTGCTAACGACCCCCACATTGATTATGCGGCTCCTTCTGTCTGGTACGAAGCACACCTCAACAGTCCTACCCTAGAAGTCTATGGATATTTTGTTGCCGGACTGCCCTTTGGTTTACTTGTGCATAATCAAGAAATGGCCATGGGCCTCACCATGTTTGAAAACGACGACATCGATTTCTTTCAGGAACAAATAGACCCAAATGACCCGAATGCCTATCTATTCAACAAGCAATCAAAGCCTATTACCCGCAGAGAAGAGCTGATCAAAGTCAAAGATGCCGAAACGGTCACCATAACAGTGAGAAGTACGCACCATGGCCCAATTGTGAATGATGTGGTCGATGGCCTCGAGAGTGCACCACCGACTAGTATGTGGTGGGCCTTAACTGCGTTTGACAATTCCATGCTCGATGTGGCCTTCGAATTCAACAGGGCAAAAGGAATGGACGATGTGCGCAATGCTGCCGCTAAGATTCATGCCGCCGGCTTAAACGTCATGTATGGTGACAAGGCAGGCAACGTGGCTTGGTGGGCGTCTGCGAAATTGCCGAAGCGTCCTGCTCAAGTAAATTCCAAATTGATCTTGGATGGCTCAGGTCCTGATGAATACGAAGGATTCCTAGACTTCAGTCAAAACCCACAAGCGGAGAATCCACCTTGGGGCTACGTCTACAGTGCGAATAATCAGCCTGACTCGATCGATAGCGGACTTTATCCGGGTTACTACTTGCCTGAAGACAGAGGGCGCAGAATAGTCGATTTAATTGAAAACAAAGACAAAATCGATTTGAGGTACATGGAACAAATGCTAACAGATGATATTAATCCTGTCAGCATCGAACTAAAATCCATTTTGGTCAATCAATCAGAGCCTACAACAGAATTTGAGCGGAATCTTTTGACGACTCTAGAGCAATGGGATGGTTCACATGGATTAGAAGCTAATGCCCCTGTGATTTACAATGCGTTCATCTATCAAGTGATGAAAATGACCCTGGCAGATGAAATGGGCGTCGACAATTTTGAAGCGTTTACCAACACCAATGCTTACAAGAGAAGTATGGCCCAATTACTTGAAAATGAATCCTCTATTTGGTGGGACAATATCAACACAGAGAAAGAAGAAACACGATCGGAGACGATCAATCGTGCCTTGAAACAAACAGCAGAACTGATCAACGGTACCTTTGGAGAAGACATCGAATTGATCGAATGGGGAAATCAACACTTATTGGAGCATGATCATCCTTTTGGTCAAATAGAACTTCTGCGGCCCTATTTTAATGTCGGCCCTTTGAAAGCACCGAGCGGTTCTGAAGTACTGAATAACATTGGATTCCCTTTGGATGGAGACCTCACCTACCATGCGACTTTTGGACCTTCTACCAGAAGGATCATCGACTTTTCGGATCAAAGTAACAGCCGCAGCATTTTGCCTACCGGGAATTCAGGCAACATCTTTAGCCCCCATTACAAGGATCAGGCAGAAATGTACGTCAAAGGAGCATTCAGACCGATGCACTTAGATCAGCAAATGATCCATAGTTTTAAGCGAAAACTCGTGCTCAGGTCGAAGTAGCGCTTTAAAAGAAAAGGCTCCTTTTGGAGCCTTTTCTTGTTTATCGCTTATATTCTAATGCGTTATTGAACATTCACAGTAATGGTCTTGCTCCACGCCTCTCCATAAGATTGGTGCAAGCCATTGGCAAATTGTAGAGTAATGGTATGTTCTCCCGGAGTTGTGATATTCTCCTCTGTCAATGTCACTTCCGTTTGACCCTTTCCATAGTGAATTACCGTGTTACTGGCCCCTACGGTCTCACCTGTTTTCAACCAAGAACCATCAATAATGATGTGATGATGTCCTTTGTCCTTATTCATTTCACCTGCCGGCTCAACTTCCATTCCGACGACACCCATTTGCACCGTTAATGGAAGACTTACCGTTTGGCCATCTTCTAGGTTTTCAAAATATACACCCTCGGCAGGACCGCAGGCATTGAGTGTGACTAAAAATGTGAGTACTACGACTAGTTGTAAGAATTTCTTCATGTTTTGTTAAAAGTTTAGCCCAAGTTAAAGGGCTAACAAGAAAACACCATGAGTAGTTTTGCAAATGGTCGGATTTCACCAAAGAAGGTACTGAATGCAACACAAGTCACAGAGAAGGGAAACGAAATGAACTTATTTCCAGTAAATTTGGTCCATTAACCATGAAGGAAAGATTTAAAGTCAAAAAAAGAGACCTCATTGAGTTCAGCATTGTGGTGGTCATCTTCGCCGTGATCTTTTTGACCAATTCTCAAGCTGAGGTATTTGGCAGAGTGCAGGGTGTTGTGCTAAAAACAGGCCTTCTCAATGCAGGAAGTTTAGAAGAAAACGAATACCTCAACGCAGTTTATAACTTCAAACTTCGCAATGAAAATGACCAAATCATCGACGTTGAAACCTTAAGGGGTAAAACCATTTTTATCAATATTTGGGCAACTTGGTGCCCTCCATGCGTAGCTGAAATGCCCAGCATTGATGCGCTCTATCAAGATTTTAAAGAAAATGATGAAATTGTTTTCTTAATGATTTCAGAGGATAGAGACTTTTCAAAGGCTAAAGAGTGGATGGCAAACAAGGGACTTGACCTACCGATCTTTCAATTGGC
The DNA here is from genome assembly GCF_057219245.1 of Roseivirga sp. YIW32. Taxonomy (NCBI): domain Bacteria; kingdom Pseudomonadati; phylum Bacteroidota; class Cytophagia; order Cytophagales; family Roseivirgaceae; genus Roseivirga; species Roseivirga sp. YIW32. The sequence goes on from NZ_JBXVVG010000001.1 coordinate 1,165,730, forward strand.
AAGTCCTTTACCTGACTTGTATGAAACGGGTTTTGTTCCTTCCACCTTTGTCATCTCACCAAAGGAAAAAGTAGTGGTCCGAAAAACAGGCATGGCCAACTATGACACCAAGCGCTTTCGCAAACTACTCAAGCGATTGGACGCTCAACGCTAATTGAACTCTCCCTTTTTGTACCTGGCGAAATAATCTTTAGAGGCTGCCAATGCTTTTGGCGCTAGTAGAATCGCTGAGACCATGGTAGGAATGGCCATTAAGGCAAAGCTGCTATCGATCAAGTTGACCACAAAGCCCAAAGAGGTCACAGAGCCCAAAATGATCGTCCCGATATAAATGTAATTGTAGATCCCTCCTCTTTTCACACCCAGCATGAATGACATGCTCTTCACTCCGTAATAGGAATACGAAAGCAGTGAACTAACGGCAAACACCAAAATACATAGACCAAGTAAATATCCTCCAACTCCAGGAATGGCTGCGTTAAATGCTTCCAAGGTTAAGGTCACTCCTAGCAATCCAGTGTCTTCGGCACCAAGGTATGCCTCGTGAACACCGGTACCCAAAATAACCAATGCCGTTAAGGTACAGACCACTAAGGTGTCGATGGCCGGTCCGAGCATGGCAACCAAGCCCTCTCTGACAGGTTCATCCGTTCTAGAATCTCCATGCACCAATGGTGCAGTACCGATACCAGCTTCATTTGAAAAAGCTGCTCGTTTTGCTCCCACAATGATGACAGCACCCAAGCCTCCTCCTAAAACAGCACTACCGGTAAAGGCTTCTTCCAATATCGAAGCAAAAATGGCCGGAACTTCAGTAACGTTCTGAAGGAGAATATAGACAACCAATAAGAAATAGAGCACAACCATTGATGGCACCATGCGTGAAGCCACCTTGGCGATCTTTTGAATCCCGCCGAAAATAACCGTAGATACAAGTACCGTCAAGATCAAACCAATGAGCGCAGAAGCGTAGGAAATATTGGTACCCAACAGCATAAAGGAATTGGTTGGGTCATAGCCAAGGCTCGGACCAAGTACCACGTTCAGCGCAGCGGTCAATTGGTTTGCCTGAAAAATAGGCAGCGCTCCGATCAGGGCGAAAATACAGAAGAATACAGCGAGTGGTCGCCATTTTTGGCCTAAACCTTCCGTGATGACATACATAGGTCCGCCTCGCACTTCACCATCTTCTTCACGCTTTCGGTACATCACGGCTAAGGTACAGGTATAAAACTTCGTGGCGATACCAAAAAAAGCCGAGACCCACATCCAAAAGATAGCCCCTGGGCCTCCCATCGTAATGGCTACGGCTACACCAGAAATATTCCCCATACCGACTGTTGCCGCAAGTGCCGTAGAAAGGGCTTCGTAATGACTGATCTGACCTTCTTTATCATGTTCATCGTACTTGCCCATCAACACGCGAATCGCGTGTCTGAAGTAAAGAAATGGCATAAAACGGCTATAAACTATGAAAAAGAGCCCTCCGCCCATCACTAAGATGAGTAAAGGAAAACCCCAGATCCAACCGGCAAAATCACCTACTGCGTCGTATAGAAAATTCAATTTGCTGTTCGTTAAGAAAGGTCAATAATACAGCAAAGGGGTTTAGGCATCAAATGGTATCGCCATTTTCTGATCATTGGCAGACGAATGGTCTTAAAAGTTGAGGAATCTTCTCGAATAAGTGCATGCCCTTTTGCTGCAATAACCCCTTCCATGAGATCATTTCATCAATTGAATAAGTTGCCACAAGACCCTCGCCCCAACATTAGCATCCCATTCATTGGCACCTACCTCTACTAAATCGGCACCGACGATTTCTTTTCCTGAGGCCTTCAATTGATTGAAAAGAAAAACAACTTGTTCAAAGCTAAAGCCTCCAGGTACAGGAGTACCGGTGTTTGGACAATACTGAGCCTCTAAACCATCGATATCCACACTGATGTAGACTTTCTGTGGCAATGCATTGATGATCTCTTTGCAGAGAATTGACCAATATTCCCCATTGAAAAGTCGTTCTTTCAATCGTTGGTCGTAAAAACAGGTGATACGGTCTTGTTCCTGAATGAGTTGCGCCTCCGCTTCGCATAGGTCCCTGATCCCTACTTGCACCAAATGAGCATTCTCAATTTGATCGAGCACATTCCACATAATGCTGGCATGAGAGTAGGTGAACCCTTCATAGGCTTTCCTTAGGTCAGCATGGGCATCGATCTGCAAAATACCGACCGAGTCGGTCTCTGTAGCGAGAACGGATTGGATATGCCCTAAAGGCGTGCTATGGTCTCCTCCAAGCAATATCGTCTTTTTACCTTCCTGGTGATAGTAGGCGGTTTCTTGTGCCACATACTCCATCAATTGAGAAGTTTCTTCATTTATGGCTCGCAGCACCTTGGCCATCTCTTCTTGCTGTTCGCGTGGACTACCCTCTTCGAGCCAAGCGATATAGTCTTCTGCTTTGATTCTCAGTTCTAGACCTAATGCATCCCAAACTTCAGGAATATCTGCCATGGCAACCTTCATTTGCCAGGCCTTTGGATTGTCTAATAGAAAATAATCTAGTTGACTTGATGCCTCTAGGATCGCTTCCGGTGCTTTGGAAGTACCCGCCTGATAAGAAACCGTCACGTCCCAAGGAACTGGCAACACGACAATGTCCGCATCATCTAGGGAATAAGGTAAACCAAACAAGCTTCCTTTTACGCCTACGCCATTGGGATCAAAACCGCTCATTAGATCATTTCTTTTACGAAGGAAGGTAGAGCGAAAGCGGCCCTATGGATTCCTTCATTGTAGTATTTCAACTTATTCTGATTGGTAAACGTCATTGCAGCTTCTTCATTGAGGTCCTTTAAAGGATGTGCGTTTCCTTTTGATGAATAAGAGAATGACCACATGCCCGTTGGATAGGTAGGAATATAGGCTAAGTAACAATGCACATTCTCTTGACCAAAAATTCCTCGGTAGGTCTGGTAGATCTCTTTAAACACCTGACTATTAAAGCGAGGAGATTCACTTTGTGTCACCATGATCCCATCAGCGCTCAGGATCCTGTGCACCTCTTTGTAGAACTCCACGGTAAATAAGCCTTCAGCCGGTCCCACCGGGTCTGTTGAGTCAACGATCACCAGATCAAAGCTGCCATCAGCCGATTCGTTGACGTATTTGATGCCATCATCAATGATCAGGTTAAGTTTCGGATGATCTAAAGCCGAGGCAATGGAAGGTAAATGCATTCTGCTGGCTTCAATCACTTTTTCATCGATCTCCACCATCACTACTTCATCCAACCCGTCGTGCCGAAGTAACTCCCGAGCAGTTCCTCCATCTCCACCACCAATGATGAGTGCTCTTTTAGGTTTGGGATGAGTCAACATGGGAACATGCGTGATCATCTCATGATAAACGTATTCGTCCTTTTCGGTAGTCATGACCATGCCATCTAAGGTCAGCATGTTGCCGTAAGCTTGTGTCTTGAAGACCGAAACCTTCTGAAAATCCGACTGTACATCGTAGAGCTTGCCGTCATGTTTCAATGATAAAGCGATTTGATCATCCCGTTCAGTGAACCAAACATCTCGTGTTCTGATCGGATCGCCTTCTATGGCACTCTTCTCATCCCTCATCGCTTGTAGATTGAAGTTCTTTCGTTTCAACAAGGCCATTTCTCCTCGCGATAGCTCTACAGCAGAACCATGCCCTGCTTGAAAGGCTTCTTTTAATGCCTGATAAGAAACCCAAGGATTCACTGTATCTCCACAGGTGAACAAATCCACCGAAGCATAACCATATTCGGGCCAGGTATGAATGGCCAAATGACTTTCTTGTATGACCACCACTCCTGAAACTCCATAGGGAGAAAAATGATGAAAAGTAGAGTTTATTATTGTAGCGCCTGCCTCTTCAGCAGCACTTTCCATGCTTTTTTCAATGCCCACAACGTCGTTGAGCAATTCAGGAGTACAGTCGTAATACTCCACGATAATGTGTCTTCCTAATGATGCCATTGTACGAAATTAGCGCATTATGACATATTTCAGTCACCCTTGCGTTAATTATTGAAAATTTAAGGTTCGAAAATGCCGTGGACCTTTCCACTATTGCTTGAAATCTCTTGCCAATCGTCGACTTCAAAACTCATCCATGCACATGTGCCGGGGGTAAAAGAACAGAAATCCGTACTGAGGTAATTAAAGAGTCCACTGACCGATGGATTGTGGCCAATCAAAGCGACCGCATTAAACTCTTGATCAAAGCGATTTACCACCGCTTTCAATACATTTTCTGTGGCTTCGTACAATTCTTCTGCGTCCATCAAGCGAGGGGAAGCTGTTAAGGCTTGCATTAGTAAGGATGCCGTCTGCATGGTTCGTTTTGCCGGACTGACATACAGCGCATCGAGCTCTAGCGATAAGCCCTCTACGTGTTCGCCCAGGCGCTTGGCTTGCGCTTCACCTTTCTTGGAAAGCAGTCTGTCAAAATCTCTTCTGGAAGATGAGTCCATCTCTGCTTCACAGTGTCTTATAATCAAAATATTTTTAACCATCTCGTTCTATTCTCAGTTGAACAACCACTGACTTGAAGAAAGACAAATCGTCTACCTTTCAAAAGGGTCGGCGTGAAGATATTTGTTTTTTTGAAAGTTTTATAGCCATCTTTGGGGCACCTTAGTACAACATCAAACAGCACTTATGTCAAAAAATCTAGTCATTGTAGAGTCTCCTGCTAAAGCCAAAACCATTGAAGGATATCTGGGTAAAGACTTCAAGGTGGTCTCTAGCTACGGCCATGTGAGAGACCTACCTAAGGGTGATAAAGCAATTGATTTTGACAATAATTTTGAACCCACGTACGAGGTAACGGCAGACAAAAGAGATGTCATCAAACAGCTGAGAAAACTAGCCAAAGATGCAGAACTTATTTACCTGGCCAGTGATGATGACCGTGAAGGAGAGGCAATCAGTTGGCATTTAAAAGAGGCTTTAAAACTAGACCCCGCACAGACCAAACGGATCGTCTTTCGAGAGATCACTAAATCGGCGATTCAGAAGGCATTGAATAATCCACGTGAAATCGACATCGACCTGGTCAATGCGCAGCAGGCGCGACGTATCCTAGACCGTATCGTAGGGTATGAATTATCGCCTGTACTTTGGAGAAAGGTCGCCCCTAAATTATCGGCCGGACGTGTACAATCGGTTGCTGTTCGTTTGGTTGTCGAAAGAGAACGCGAAATTGATCAGTTCACCGCAGAGAGCAGCTTTAAGGTCACCGCTTTCTTTGAATTAGAAGGCAGAACACTGAAAGCTGAGCTACCCAAAAAACTCAATACGAGAGCAGAAGCGGAAGCGTTTTTAAATTCTTGTATTGATGCAAGTTTCAGCATCGATAATTTGGTCACCAAACCGGCAAAAAGAACACCTGCGCCCCCATTTACTACTTCCACGCTTCAGCAAGAGGCGAGCCGTAAACTGGGGTATTCTGTATCAAGAACCATGAGTTTAGCTCAGAAACTGTACGAAGCAGGTAAGATATCCTACATGAGGACTGACTCGGTCAATCTTTCTGACGAAGCCATTCAAGGTGCGAATAATGAAATCAAAAGTGCCTACGGCCAAGAATACATTCAAAACAGAAAATTCAAAACGAAAAGTCAAAGTGCGCAAGAGGCGCACGAAGCCATTCGACCCACCAACTTTGCGGTGCATTCGACAGGTGCCAATTACGACGAGTCAAGACTTTACGAATTGATCTGGAAAAGAGCTGCTGCTTCGCAAATGGCGGATGCTCAACTAGAAAAGACCACGGCTACCATTGGCATCTCAACAACGAGCGAAACCTTAGTTGCCCATGGTGAGGTGATCAAGTTTGATGGGTTCTTAAAGGTATACATGGAATCATCCGATGATGATGGCGAAGAAGAAGCTAAGGACATGCTCCCTCCAATGACCATTGGACAAGAGATCCATTTGGATAGAATCTACTCAAGGGAAACATTTTCTCGTCCACCGGCAAGATACACCGAAGCCAGCTTGGTAAAGAAATTAGAAGAAATGGGAATAGGTAGACCATCAACCTATGCACCCACCATTTCTACTATTCAAAAAAGACAATACGTACTAAAAGAGAACAGAGAAGGTGTAGAGCGTCCGTATGAGGAATTAATTCTCAAAAACAATCAAATCAGGACTAATACGAACATAGAAACTACAGGGACGGAGAAATCGAAGTTATTTCCGACCAACATTGCCATGGTGGTGAACGACTACCTCACGGAGCATTTCGAAGATGTATTGGAGTACTCATTCACGGCAAATGTGGAAGAACGCTTCGACGGAATCGCACATCACAAAGAGAACTGGCAGGAAATGATCAAGTCATTCTATGATCCTTTTCATTCTTTAGTTGAAAAAGCGCTCGAAGATGATCGACCGGATACGGGAAGAGTCTTAGGAAAAGATCCTAAAACAGGCAAACCCGTTTCTGTTCGTTTGGGTAAATACGGTCCCTTTGCCCAATTGGGTGAAACAAGTGAGGAAGAGGACGCGCCTAAACCACAATACGCCAGCCTAAAACATGGGCAGTTTCTAGAAAGCATTTCACTCGAAGAGGCACTTGACCTTTTCAAATTACCGAGAGAGGTTGGAGATTATCGCGAAGCCACAGTAGTTGTTGCCGATGGACGATATGGGCCTTACATCAAATACGATGGAAACTTTGTTTCTCTACCAAAAGGTGCTGACCCCCTCAGCATTAGCTTAGAGGATTGCGTCGATCTTATTCGTCAAAAAGAAGAAGCTGACGCTCCCATCTACACCTACAAAGAAAAACCTGTGACCAAGGGCAAGGGTAGATTTGGTCCTTTCATCAAGTGGGACAATATGTTCATCAATGTGAACAAGAAATACGATTGGGACAACCTATCCAATGATGATATTGAGGAACTCATTGAAGAAAAGCTCCAAAAAGAGCGCGACAAACTCATCCATCATTGGGAAGATGCTGAAATCCGTGTAGAAAAAGCGCGTTGGGGAAGGCACCATGTCATCAAAGGCAAAACGAAAGTAGAATTGCCTAAAACGGTCGACGTGACTGAGATGACCTTGGAAGAGGCACAGGCACATATTGAAAGCAAAGCTCCAAAGAAAAAGAGCAAAGCAAAGAAGAAGTAAGCCCTGACTTCTTCATGATAGACTTTGCGGTTGAAGACTATTTTGTTTCCATCGATTTCATTAGATTTCGCTCATATGCAGCGAAAAATAGCTCTTCTGACAGTGCTTGTACTTATGAGTTTGTCTCTTTCGGCACAGTCATATCAAGAAGAAAATATTGAGATCTCCATGTCCTATGGAACCCTAGGAGGTGTATTGACCTATCCTACAGGTGTGAAGAAAATGCCGGCGGTCTTGATCATTCAGGGCTCTGGTCCAACCGACAAAGACGGCAATTCAGCCATGCTTCAAGGGAAGAACAATTCATTAAAACTACTGGCAGAATCATTGGCAAAACAGGGAATTGCCTCTTTGCGCTATGATAAACGTGGAATGGGAATGAGTGCCCAGGCTAAAGTTGTAGAAGCTGAACTTAGTTTTGAGGATTTCGTCCAAGATGCTGAGCAATTCCTACAGTACCTCTTAGCCGATAAACGCTTCAAACGAATCGGAGTAGCCGGACATAGCCAAGGCTCACTAATCGGCATGCTGATCAGTCAAAAACATCCGGTCGATGCTTTCGCTTCAATTGCGGGACCTTCTTTTTCTATCGATGAAACGCTAATGACTCAATTCAAGGCCAATCCATACAACCCTCCGAGGTTGTTAGAGGAAGCTGAAACGATTCTTTCCTCATTAAAAAAGGGTGTTCCAAAGGATACCGTCTCCCCTTTCCTACAGAACATTTTTCGACCAAGTATTCAGCCCTTTATGATGTCATGGATGAAGTACGATCCAACCGATGAGATCAGTAAGCTCAAAATGCCGATTCTGGTTATCAATGGATCAACCGATCTACAAGTAAGTGTTGAAGATGCACAGCGCCTGCATATTTCGAATGACAAGTCTCAATTGGTGATCATCAAAGGCATGAATCATGTATTGAAAGATGCCACCGCTAACCCGGTGGAGAATAATGCGACCTATGGGAACCCAAACTTGCTGCTGAATCAGCAATTCGAACAAGAGATCACTTCCTTTTTTATTCAACAGTTAAAGAAATGACAAAGCCTGAAGCCCAAGAGATCCTGCGATTAATGACAAAAGGAGAAAGTTTGCTTAGGCACGCCAGAACCGTAGAATTGGTCATGGAAGCCTATGCTGAACATTTTGGAGAAGACCAACAAGAATGGGCCATCACAGGCTTATTGCACGATGCCGATTATGAGGCCTTTCCGGAAGAACACCCCAATCGGATTGTAAATTTAATGAAAGAAAGGGGTGAAGAAAAGATAGCGCATGCCATATCGGCCCACTACACCAAGTGGAACGTTTCATACGAGACACTGTTGGACAAAGCACTTCTTGCCTGCGATGAGCTGACCGGTTTCGTCGTTGCCTGCTGCCAGGTAAGACCTGATGGAATAGAAAGTTTGACTCCAAAATCGGTGAAAAAGAAGCTCAAATCGAAAGGCTTTGCGGCAAAGGTCGAGCGAGATGAAATTGATAAGGGAATTGAGCTATTGGGAGTAGATCAAACTGCACACATACAATTCATTATTGATGTATTGAGGAAAAACCGGGAGGAATTAGGCATTTAACCAAACCGAATTAAAACCAAAGGCATCTAAGAAAAGGGCTTATCATCATGCGCACAGAGGATTTAGATTCGTGCAATAGGTTGATGACGACAAAGAACTGAATTACCTTAAACAGAAATGAAAAAACTGGTTGTGTTAACAGGAGCTGGCATCAGTGCCGAAAGTGGCTTAAGCACTTTTAGGGATGCGAATGGCCTTTGGGAAGGACATGATGTCACCGAAGTAGCCTCTCCTATCGGATGGCAACAAAACCCTTCCATGGTCCTCGAATTTTACAACCAACGAAGAAAACAAGCATTAAGCGCATCGCCAAACAGCGCACATCAACTGATGGCATCGCTGGAAAAGGAGTTCGATGTTCAAGTCATCACACAAAATGTAGATCATTTACACGAGGAAGCAGGGTCCACTAATGTCCTTCATCTTCATGGAAAGTTGTTTGAATCGAGAAGTACCTTGAATGAAAACTTGGTTTATCCCATCAAGGGTTGGGAATTGAAACTTGGCGATACTTGCGAACTTGGTGGTCAACTGCGACCGAACATCGTGTGGTTTGGAGAAGCTGTGCCGGCCATGGAACAAGCCATTGAACATGCAGCCGAAGCTGATCTCTTCCTGGTGGTAGGAACTTCTCTTCAAGTGTATCCTGCAGCAAGCTTATTGGCCTATACACCGGCAGATTGCTCAATCTACTTAATTGACCCAAAGGAAGTAAGCTATCCGGCCAACAGAGAAGTGACGATCATTAGAGCAAAGGCCACAGAGGGTATGGCTCACTTCATTAATGAGCTATCGAAGCTAACCTGAAGCTACGTTGTCCTGAATATTCTGTGTAGATATGAATGAATATTTATGCATCCGCTCTCAATGAATACATTAGATTTTGTATAATTGAATCATGAAACCTTTGACTATGAAAAAAATACCAAGTACCCTTTTCGTGCTACTGTTGGTTGCATCATCTGCAATGGCATAACATGAGTCTGAGATCGCTGCTATTCAAGCGCATTTCAAAGACAACAGCAAAAAGAACATCATTCGAAAGTACATGAGGCTCGAAGGCGAGACCGCAATCAAATTTTGGGCGATTTACGACGAGTATGAAGCTGCAAGACACAAATATGTTGAGGTTCAACAGGAAACGCTTGTTAAATATGTAAAGGAGTTTGATACCATGACGGATGTTCAAGCAGAAGAAATTCTTGATGCCGTAATGGAAAGAAGAGTTGCCGAAACGGCACTTCGACAGAAATACTTGAGAAGAATGGAGCGTGAACTTGGGGGACTAATTTCTTTGAAGTTTGCTGAAATAGACCATTATGTTGATTTGGTGACCGAAAAAGCATTTTCCGAATCCATTCCATTTATTGGAGAAGCTTGGTGAAATCCCATACCATCTAAAAAAAGCAGTCAATGACTGCTTTTTTTTTGCGCTCTCCTTCTACAACGATCATTAGGATAGTCCGAATAATGAATACTTATAGGGTATTCAAGAAACCAATTCACCGATCTGAGCCCAGCTAACGGGTTTATTATAACGCAACTGGCCGTTCTTGATCTCTAAAGGAGAAGGCCAATTATTATGATATAATTGTCCTGTCCCTAATCCTTGGGGCAAGGTGGGACGATATTGAGCTGTAAATTGCGCTATGGCATTCAATCCGATGTTGGATTCAAGCATGGAGGTCATCCACCAACCAATACCTCTGGACTCGGCCAGTTGAATCCACTCCTTTGTTGATAAGATCCCTCCCAACAATGAGGGCTTCAACACGAGAAACTGTGGTTTTATGTGATCCAATAAAGCTTTGCGCTCCTCAAAGGAGTGAACGCCAATTAATTCTTCATCCAAAGCGATGGGAAGGATTTCTTCTGCACAGAGTTCAGCCATTACATCCGTGAGTCCTTTTTTAACGGGTTGCTCAATGGAATGGATCTCCAATGCCGCTAAGGCCAATAACTTATCGCGGACTTCATCAGGCCCAAAAGCTCCATTGGCATCCACTCGAAGCGTGATTTCATTGGCCCCATAATGTTGTCTAATGTTCTCTAAAAGCTGTATTTCTCTGTTAAAACCAATGGCACCGATCTTCATTTTGATGGTACTGAACCCTGCCTTGAGTTTTTCATCGATTTGTTGCTGCATGAACTCTTCATCACCCATCCAGATCAACCCGTTGATGGGCATACGATATCGTCCGTCAAAAAAATCGCTTCGGAAAATACATTTGTCTCCCCCATTGATCAGATCTAAAAGCGCCACCTCAATTCCAAACAAGACAGAAGGTAAGTCTACCGGCACATGCTCTTTTAAGTACAAGAGGATTTCCTGTGCCGTCTCTGGTAGTTCTAGCGCCTCAAGTCTGTCTAAATGCATTCTCAAACCTTGGCCATAGGTTTCCTTATAATCAATGCTTAAGCCTTTCAAAGGACTTGCTTCCCCAATTCCCTGTCGACCGTGCTGATCACTGGCGATAATATACCAGGTAGGCTTTTCCGTGAAACTACCTCGAGACGTACCCGCCTCAAACCGAAAAGTTAACACATGAGGTACTATTGTAAATTTGACCTTCATTATTTACCTAACAGGCGTTTCACATACTTGCCGATAATGTCAAATTCTAAGTTTACCTCATCCCCTACTTTCAACTGATGAAATGAGGTGTGCTCATAGGTATAAGGAATGATGGCCACTCGAAATTTTCCTTCCGCTGAGTTAAAGCAGGTTAAACTTGTGCCATTGATGCAAATGGATCCTTTCTCAACCGTCACATTACCATATTGGGGGGCGTAGCTAAAATCAAATAACCAGCTCCCTCCTTGTTCCTGAATCGCTTCTACTGTACCAATCTGATCAACATGCCCTTGTACAACGTGGCCGTCAAAACGACCGTTGGCTACCATGCAACGCTCCAGATTGACCTTAAAGCCGGCATTCCACTGCGCCAAGTCGGTCTTCTTTAAGGTTTCGTCAATCGCCGTGACCGTGTGTTTTCCCTGATCAACTGCCACAACCGTTAGGCAAACCCCGTTATGTGCGACCGATTGATCTACTTTTAACTCATCGCTAATGGCGCTTTTGATGTCAAAATGAATGTTGCCTTGTTCTCTTGTCACTTGAACTACTTCTCCAAGTGTCTCAATAATCCCTGTAAACATGTTTCAATGTTAATTAATATCAGGGAGTAAATAGAATAGCACTCGGATTTGTTTGCTTGAAAATTCACTATGCCGAACTAAGGGAAAAAGCTATCTTCGAACCCAACATGGAAGACAGCTATAGACATAAGGGCATGCGCCGACAATTGGTGAAAACTGTCGCCGATAAGGGGATTCAAGACCAACGGGTGCTTGAAGCCATTGGAAAAATTCCACGCCATTTCTTTTTCGAAAATGCCTTGGTTGAACATGCCTATCAAGACAAAGCTTTTCCCATTGGTTCCGGGCAAACCATTTCGCAGCCTTACACTGTAGCTTTTCAAACGGAATTATTGCAGATAAAACCAGGAGATAAAGTCTTGGAGATTGGCACAGGGTCAGGTTATCAATCCATTGTCCTGCTAGAATTAGGCGCTCGCGTATACACGATCGAGTATCAAAAAGCACTCTATCAACAAACCAAAAGGCTCTTGCCTCAAATGGGTTATTCGCCACAGTTTTTTTACGGTGATGGATCGAAAGGTCTACCTCTTCACTCCCCTTATGACAAGATCATCGTCACTGCAGGTGCACCTGGCGTACCCGATAGTCTGATCGACCAACTGGCCATTGGTGGCATTTTGGTGATTCCTGTTGGTGATGAAAAAACACAACAAATGTTGCGCATCACGAAGTTGTCAGAGCAGAAAGTGCGTTCAGAAAAATTTCAGAACTTCCGATTTGTCCCACTCCTTGGACAAAAAGGATGGTAAATTTTTATATTTATATATGTTTATTTATTCATGCAAATTTTATTCTAAGTAGAGAGCTATATCCTGACAAACATCTCGTTTTCATTGCTTACCTTTGCCGATAAAAGAATATAATATGGCAAAACAAAGCAAAACTCCTCAGGCCTCTTGCGTCACAATGACGGAATTGGTCCTACCTAACGACACCAACACATTGAATAATTTAATGGGTGGTAGACTAATGCACTGGATGGATGTTGTGTCTGCCATAGCAGCTCAAAAGCATTCGAACCGCATCGTGGTCACCGCATCTGCTGATAACATTTCGTTTAAAAACCCCATTCAACTAGGAGATGTGGTCACCCTAGAGGCAAAAGTCACTAGAGCATTTAGTTCTTCTATGGAGGTGTACGTAGAAGTCTTTGCAGAGAATATTCCGTCCGGCACCAAATTCAAGAGCCATAGTGCCTTTTTCACTTTTGTAGCCGTTGACCAGGGCGGTAGGCCAATAGATGTTCCTCAGTTAGTACCTCAAACGGAAGAAGAAAAGGAACTCTATGCAGGGGCCTTGAGGAGACGACAATTGCGTCTAGTCTTGGCTAAACGAATGAAAGCAGAAGATGCCACTGAACTGAAGAGTTTATTTTTCGACCCCACCAGAAGATAAATCCTCCAATGGCAATGGTCTTTCGTCTTTCACTAGCTATTTTCACTTTATGGAAGAAGGAAGTGCATACCTCCCCTATTTAATCGATGAGCCCATTTATGTGATCGCTGAGGACTCGATCAAGAGTCAAGCGACCGTTTCATCAAAGGAAGCTGACTTACCAAGTGAGCCGACTCAACAAAGAGAAAAAGAAACCGAAGAGATAACCCTTAATCCCATTGTCACCTTCGGCGAGAATTTAAAGCATTGCATTGTGCTCTTCAGCGCAGAGGGTAAGATCTCGGCAGACTCAAAAGCGTTGTTGTTTAAAATTCTGGAGGCCATTAATCGAAAACCAAAAGATGCGTTAATGGCAAATGTTTATGGATGCTCTCCCGAACAGTTTAATGCCCTACTAGCAGAGCATCAGCATAGACACCTTATCAGTTTTGGGGTACGCACGATAGAGCCATTAGCGCAAAGTGCAGTCTATGCTCCAATAGAACTCAAAGGAAAGCACTACATACTTTCGGATCATTTAGAGGCTGTCGCCACAGATATGGATAAAAAAAGAGCGCTTTGGAAAGCGCTCAAGGAAGTTTTTCACTAAGGAACGGAAGGCTCCCCGAATATACTCTCCAGCTTTTTACGTAATCGAATACCCCTTAGGTTCTTTCCGATCACTCTTCCCTCAGGATCCAAAAGCAAGGCGTACGGAATAGCATTTACTTTGTATTTCACTGCTGCTGCTGATTGAAAGTACTTCAAGTCAGAAACATGTGTTGGCCAGATCAGGCCATCTTTGGCAATAGCATCAACCCAGCGGTCTCTTGTTCTGTCCAAACTCACTGAAAAAACCGTGAAACCGTCGTCGTTGTACTCCTTGTAAAGACTTACCACATTTGGGTTTTCTTTTCGACATGGACCGCACCAGCCGGCCCAAAAATCTAAGAGTACGTATTGTCCTCGGAGATCCGACAAGCTCATTGGCTCGCCTTGTGGGTTAGGTAATGTAATGTCTGGCGCAATATCACCGATGCTTACCGCAGGTCTGAAATTGTCGAGCTGAGCAGCAAAGAATTGCACATCCTTGGCCTCCGGCATTTGTTTCTGGAGTTTATTAATCAACGAGTCAAGGAAATTGAACTCATCCTCCTTGTCGGGGATATAATCCAGCACAAGCAAAGACACCAGGCTATTTTCATAGCTCCATGCCTTCTCTTTTAATTTTTTGATCTTTTGCTCTTCGAGCATCATCCCTTCATTGGTTAGCTCTTCCACCTTTTGAGCATCTCCGCTGTTACGCGCTGCGATGTAGCGCTGATTGAAATCGGTTACCACTTGTTGGTAGCCTTCCATGTAGCTGTAGAGATCGTCGAGGTATTTCATGTCATCTGAGCCCGTAACGGTCACTGGCGCTCCTTCAACACCTGTTGCTTTTACTTGAAGATCTTCATCTGATAAAACAATGGTCTCGAACTGTTTGCCGTACACATTGAGACGATAAAACCCTGGTCCATCAATTTCCGCTTCAATTTCAAAATTGCCCTCATGATCAGAATAGGCAGTCTTCACTGGGCTGATCTGGCCTCTTTCGTAGCGCTCCAGAATCACTTCACCTTGAGGAATGGCCTCATCGATCTTACCTGTTATAGTAATGAGGTTATCATTTTTAACACTACTGCATGCCCATGTGCCAATGGCAAAGAGTAGGAATAGACTTAAGGTTCTTTTATTCATTTCGATAGTTCTTTACGCAAAGCTTCTAGAATTAGTTTGGGATCAAGTGTTTTCCCTCCCCGTTTCATCACTTCACCCATGAAAAGACCGAAGAGTTGTTGTTTGCCCTTGCGGTATTTTTCTACTTCATCCGGTAAAGATAACAACACCTCCGATACAATCCGTTCCAATTTATTTGTATCCTTAGTTATCAGCCATCCACCCTCTTGGGCAATGTCCCATGCTTTTTGGGTAGACGCCATCAGATGTCCGAAGATTTGATGAGCAGAAGCTCTTGTCACTTGCCCTTCCTCTTCCATTCGAATCAATTCAGCAATTGCTTTTGCCGATCGTGGCAATTCGTTAAACGTGCGATTGTTATCATTACAGTATACCTTAAGGGGGCCTTTCAGCCATTTAGTAGCCTCTGCCGCTTTGTTGACATGCTCGATCAATTCAAGAGCAAAATTCGCTGTCTGGATGTCTTCACTTAAAAAAGCAAGATCTTCTTCTTTCAAGCTAAATTGATCCCGAAACATTCCTCTGACTTGTGCAGGAGTCCGATCTAACCCTTGTGCTATTGCTTGAATTTGTTCCGAACTGATGGCGAGTGGTGGCAGATCAGGGCATGGAAAATACCTGTAATCATTTAGTTCCTCCTTGAACCGCATGCTTTGCGTTATTCCTTTATCTGGGTCAAAGGTTCTCGTTTCACCGATCACCTTGTTACCTCGCTTTAGTTCATGCAATTGTCTTTTTAATTCATGATCAATGGCCCTTTTGACATGATTGAAAGAATTCATGTTCTTGATCTCCACTCGAGTACCAAGTTCTGTACTACCCTCCTTTTTGATCGAGACGTTAGCATCACAACGAAGCTCACCCTTTTCCAAATTGGCATCGCTTATACCCAAAAAACGAACGATACGGCGGATCTCCTGCAAAAAAGCTGCTGCTACCTGTCCCGATTTGATACAAGGGGTGGTGACTATTTCGATCAGCGGCGAACCCGCTCTATTCAAATCAATACCGGTTATTTCCGAGGCATCATGAAGCGATTTGCCGGCATCTTCTTCCAGATGTGTATGATGCAATTGAACCAACGTCCCTGCGGTTCCTTTTGCATAAGCTTCAACTACGCCTCCCAAACAGATCGGAGCGCGATCTTGGGTGGTTTGATAGCCTTTCGGTAAATCTGGATAGAAGTAGCTCTTCCTGTCGAAATATATACGTTCATTGATCTCGCTACCTACGGCGATTCCAAATTGAATGGCTTTGTTTACGACTTCCTCATTCAAGACAGGCAAAGTGCCCGGAAGGCCTAAGGAAACAGGTCCGATGTTGGAATTGGCCATCGTTGCCTGTCCATTCGCTTCAGAAGAAAATATTTTTGTTTTCGTATTGAGTTGCACGTGGACCTCAAGGCCTATTGTGGCTTCAAACCCAGCCTCCTTCAATATGGCAGTGCTATCTGTCAAAGAGCTGCAATTAGCTGCTTCGCTTGCTTCACTACCTC
This sequence comes from Roseivirga sp. YIW32, assembly GCF_057219245.1. Lineage (NCBI taxonomy): Bacteria > Pseudomonadati > Bacteroidota > Cytophagia > Cytophagales > Roseivirgaceae > Roseivirga > Roseivirga sp. YIW32. The sequence goes on from NZ_JBXVVG010000001.1 coordinate 1,182,256, forward strand.
GTCCAGACCTCCTAAGTCTTTTCCTCCAGCTGTAGCAAAAAATGGCTGGCCTCCGCCTCCACCTTTGATATGCTTGGCCAACTCTCTGACGATATTTCCTGCATTTGCTTTTTTGGTTGTCACCAATTCGTCATCGACGATCACCGCGATTTGTGGTTTCCCTTGTATATCTGCGGCCAACACACCAAAAAATCCGTTGACTTCATTTTTCAATTCGAAAGCTAACTTCTTTAAGGCATCTGCATTGGGTAGCACCACCTTTTCAATAAGGACATTCATATCCCCAACCTGCTGTAGTTTATTCAAAAGCCCTTCTTTGACTTGATTGGCTTGTTTTGCATGTAAAGACTCTATCTCCTTGGTTAGCCTTTTTTGCTCCTCAAGAAGTGACTGAATGGCCTTTTCGATGTCTTTGGGGTTCTTCAAAAGGTCTTTCACTGCCGACAGTGACCTTTCTTGGTCTTGCACGTAGTCGAAGGCTTTCGGACCAGTATAGGCCTCTATCCTACGCACTCCGGCCGCGACGGCACTTTCTGCAATGATCTTGAAGGTTCCGATAACACCAGTGGCCGGCACATGTATTCCACCACACAATTCAACCGAATTCTCCGGATCGAAGGTGATCACTCGAACAAAATCGCCGTATTTTTCTCCGAATAAAGCTGTGGCCCCTAATTTTTTCGCCTCGTCAATCGGAACATTCCTTTTTTCATCTAAGGCGATGTTCTGTCTAACCCGTTGATTCACAAGCTGCTCGATCTGTTCGATCTCCTCAGCTGTAACCTTCTGAAAATGTGAAAAATCAAACCTGAGCACCTCGTCCGACACCAACGAACCCTTTTGTTGCACATGGTCACCTAATACTGCTCTCAATGCGGCATGCAAAAGATGTGTTGCTGAGTGGTTGTTCTTGATCAAATCTCGACGAGCAGTATTCACAGAAGCAGTAAAATCTGCCTCAACATCTTGAGGAAGTTTTTTGGTGAAGTGAACGATCAAATCATTCTCCTTTTGCGTATCGTAAATGAATACTTCATCCTTGGCTGATCTTAAGAATCCCTGATCCCCAATTTGACCACCACTTTCTCCGTAAAAAGGGGTCTTATCAAGTATGATCTGGTAAACCTTTCCCTTTTTATCCAATACCTCTCTGTATTTTAAGATCTTTGCGGAAGACTCGACATGATCATAGCCAACGAATTCGGAAATGTCATCATTGAGCACTACCCAATCCCCTTTATCAGAGGCAGCATCAGCTTTAGAACGTTCCTTTTGTGCTTTCATCGCCTGCTGGAAACCTTCAGCATCTACCCCCAGGCCATTCTCTCTGGCGATCAGTTCTGTAAGATCTAGTGGGAATCCGAAGGTATCGGATAATTCAAAGGCAACTTTACCGTCTAGTTGAAATTGCGCTCGTTCCGAAGAGTCCTGAGTCTCGTTTAAAAGTGCTTGCGCATTCTTTATTGCTTCCTTGACCTCTGGCTTTTCAAACTCTTCACTTAGTCTTTTCAAGCCTTTCTCCAACGTGCGTAAAAAGGCCAATTCTTCTTCTTTGATGACTTTTGTAATAAACTCTCGCTGACTTACCAATTCATCAAAAAAGCCTTCGTATTGCTCCGCCAATACATCAACCAATTGATGGATAAAAGGCGATTTCAGCTGTAAGAACGTATAGCCATAACGTACTGCTCTTCTCAAGATCCTTCTGATCACATAGCCTGCCTTGTTATTGCTTGGCAATTGGCCATCAGCGATGGCAAAAGCAATGGCTCTGACATGATCTACGATCACACGTATGGCGATATCCGTTTTTTCAGACTCACCGTACGCTACTCCAGAGTATTCCTCTATCTTGGCAATAAGAGGGCTAAATACATCCGTATCGTAATTCGACAATTTCCCTTGCAAGGCCATTGCCAAGCGCTCAAAGCCCATTCCGGTATCGATATGTTGGGCGGGAAGGTCTTCCAAATGACCATCGGCTTTCCGATCATATTGCATGAACACCAAATTCCAGATCTCCACCACTTGCGGATGGTCTTGGTTGACCAGGTCTTTACCCGGAACTTTCGCTTGCTCCTCTGCTGACCGAAGGTCGATATGGATCTCGGAACAGGGCCCGCAAGGTCCTGTGTCTCCCATTTCCCAAAAATTATCCTTTTTGTCTCCGTTGAGAATGCGTTCTTCTTCGATCAGCTCTTTCCAATGATCAAAGGCCTCTTGATCAAAAGCTAAATTGTCGGATTGATCTCCTTCAAAAACCGTTACATACAACCGGTCTTTCGGTAATTGGTAAACTTCTGTCAACAGTTCCCAGGCCCATGAAATGGCCTCTTTTTTGAAATAATCGCCAAAGGACCAGTTGCCCAGCATCTCGAACATGGTATGGTGATAGGTATCTATTCCAACCTCTTCCAGGTCGTTGTGCTTGCCAGAAACACGCAGACATTTTTGTGAGTTTACTGCGCGCTTGTAGTCTACTGCTGCATTTCCAAGAAATAAATCTTTGAATTGATTCATCCCCGCATTAGTAAACATCAACGTAGGGTCGTTTTTAAGCACCATCGGTGCAGAAGGAACATAGCGATGTCCTTTTGCCTCGAAAAACTTGATGAACTGCTTCCTGATCTCTTTTGACTGCATGTTGGGAACCCTAGTTAGGTCGTGAACGTTTGACTAATTTTATTACTTTTGTTTTGCTATCGATGCTAACAAGTGGACAAAATTAGGAGAATTTCAAAAAAGGACTCCCAATGAGTAAGATAAAATATTACTACGATACCGAGACCTGTAAATACGAACGGGTAAGAGTTAAAAAACGCGATGTGGTGATCAATGCACTGGGTTTTCTCTCTCTTTCGATCGTTCTGGCCGTTAGCATAATTCTGGTTCTCAGCCAGTATTTCGACTCTCCTAAAGAAGCGGCCTTAAAACAAGAAAATGCTGACTTGCGCCAGTATTACGGCCTAATGGAATCTCAATTGAACAACATGGAAGACATGTTAGAGGTATTGCAGGCGAAAGATGATAAGGTCTACCGCGCTATTTTCGAAGCAGAACCTATTCCAACCACTGTCCGGGAAGCTGGATCAGGCGGTGTATTGAAATACAAAAACCTGTTAGAAAGTAAGCTGGAGAACAAGGAACTCATCATTGGTAATTTGAATAAGTTGGATAAGGTCAAAAAGAAAATTTATATCCAAACCAAGTCATACGATGAGATCTTGGCTCTTGCCAATAGCAAAGAAGAGTATTATGCAGCGATGCCAGCCATCCAACCGATCAAGAACGACGACCTAAGACGTTTTGCTTCTGGCTTTGGCTATCGAACTGACCCTATTTTGAAAGTAAAGAAGATGCATTACGGTGCGGATTTTTCGGCTGAACAAGGGACACCAATCTATGCCACAGCAGATGGCGTCATTTCACGCACAAGAAAGTCCGTAACGGGGCTGGGCTGGAACATTAAGATCGATCATGGTTTTGGAATGGAGACGCTCTATGGTCACATGAGTCGTTTTGCAGTGAAAGCTGGTGAGAAAGTTAAACGTGGGCAAATCATTGGTTACGTAGGCAACACGGGGAAATCTACTGCACCTCACTTGCATTACGAAGTACACATCAACGGGCAAGCGAGAAACCCGGTTTATTATTTTTATCAAGACCTGAATGCTGATGAATTCGATGAGATCCTTAGGTTATCGTCCATTGAAAATCAATCGTTAGGATCTTATTCAAATCGTTAATGTTTGAAGCAAGAATTAAAAATAGTTAAAGTAATTGTTTTAATATTTTTTCTAACTTGTTGATATGCCGTATAAAGAGAAGCCAATTGTAAAAAAATACTTCACCATAGGTGAGGTCGCCAAGGAGCTGGGTGTGGCCACATCTTTGATTCGTTTTTGGGAATCTCAATTCGATTTCATTCGCCCAAAAAAGAATGCCAAAGGCAACCGTAAATTCACACAAGAAGACCTCAAGAAACTTAAGTTGGTTTATCATCTGGTCAAAGAAAAAGGCTTCACCTTAAGTGGTGCACAAGAGCACATAAAACACAGTAAGGGAAGTATTGACGATAAAGCCGAAATGGTAAACTCACTGAAGAAGATACGTTCATTTCTAGAGGAGATGAAACGTAATCTTCCATGACAACAACACAGCACTACCTCCTCTCCCTTAGTTTAATTCCTAAAATCGGACCTGTTGCCGCAAGGCAATTGATCAAGCATTTCGGATCGGCAGAAGAGATCTTCAAAACCCCCAAGACCAAACTCGCCAAGCTACCCGGCATTGGTCCAAAATTAAGTGAATCCTTGCATGCCAATCAGGTAGAAAAACAAGCTGAACAGATCATTCAAAATAGCGCGAAAAGCGGAATCCGAATTCATTACTTCACAGATGAGACCTACCCCAAAAGACTAAAGGAGGTGAATGATGCACCCATTGTGCTTTATAGCAAAGGGAACATAGAGCTCAATCCCAAAAAGAGCATCGGAATTGTGGGCACTAGGCGGGCTACGCGCTATGGACTGCAGACCACCTCTACCATTGTCGCAGAAGCCCTACCAAGTCAGCCTACGATCATTTCAGGCCTGGCCTTTGGCATTGATGTCAAAGCACATGAGGAAGCGCTCAAGCAGTCTCTACCTACTATTGCAGTATTGGCTTGTGGGTTAGACACCGTATACCCTTCTACGCACCGGCATATCGCGCGCCAACTTGTCCACAACGGTGGGCTGATCAGTGAGTATCCTGTGGGAGTCAAGGCCGATCCACGCCATTTCCCAGCCCGCAACCGGATCATTGCAGCCTTATCAGATGCCGTTATTGTTGTTGAGGCTGCTAAAACAGGGGGCGCGCTGATCACGGCGAACATTGCGCATAGTTACGACAGACCCGTATTTGCTGTACCCGGTGAATTGGCGAAAAAAAGCTCTGAGGGCTGCAATCTATTGATAAGAAACATGAAAGGTGCCATTTACACTAGTTTCGATGACGTGGTCAGAGAATTGAATTGGGACCTTGCTCGAGAGAACCGCCAGCAAGAGTTGTTTACTGAGCTCGCCTCGCTCAAAGGAATGGAAAAACGCGTCATGGAAGTACTGATAAAAAACCACCACCAACTGCATATCGACGAATTAGCTTATCAAACTCAATTCACGCATACCGATCTTGCTGGACTGCTCTTGCAATTAGAGTTCAAAGGCTTGATCAAACCCCTGCCCGGAAAGGAATTCAAGGTTGTTTAATTTTCTTCCCGATAACCTATCGAGTAAGTACCTCTCCCTGCTTTAAGCAACTCATAAACAGCATTATGGATAGCCGGTCTTACACCTAAGGTATAGATCTCACTATTGTTTCTTGTTGGATGAACACGGTTGGAGAGGAAAATAAAAAGCAAGTCGTTTTCAGGGTCTGCCCATACCAAGGTACCCGTGTAGCCACTATGCCCAAAACTAGCCGGCGATGCTTCACGAGCCACACTACTCAACCATTCATCATAGGTCAATAATGGTTTGTCAAACCCCAGGCCTCTCCTATTGTCATTTTCAGGAAACTGCACTCGCGTAAATTCCGCAATTGTCTCTGGACTTAAATACCGACGCCCTCCGTAAACCCCGTCATTCAATAACATCTGGTAGACTTTAGCCAGATCTCGCGCATTGGCGAATAAACCTGCATTTCCAGAAACCCCAAGCATCATGGCTGCTCCTTCATCATGAACGACACCGTGTAGGGTTTGCATTCTGAAAAAAGTATCTTCCTCGGTGGGGACGATGCGGTCTAAAGGAAACTTCTCACCCGCATTAAAGCCAAGGGTTCTCGCGCCTAGCGGGCTGTAGAATTCTTTGGCCAAGTACACATCAAACGGCTGTCCCGTTGTGCGCTCCACGAACTCAGGAATCAAATAAAAAGCAAGTCCTGAATACAGGTATTTCTTCTCATCACTAACCTTTGTCCGCTTGATCATGCGGTAGATCTTTTTTTCCTTAAAATCCTTGTGCATCCAGAGTCCTGCATCTGATAATTTATAGGGGAAGCGCCTGCTCGAATCAGACTTCACCGTATTCCAACGATACTTTCCATTCCTTCTTTGTGATTCGCTCCAATACGGAATCCATGCCTTTAAACCCGCTTGATGCGCAAGCACATCACGCATGACCAAGTCATCCTTGCCTCTCTTTGCAATTTTCGGCCAATAGTCTCCCATCGTCTTTTCCAAATCAAACTGACCGTTTTCGTAGAGTTTCATTAAGGCCAGGGTCGCAGCCGTTGTTTTGGTGACAGACGCTAAATCGTAGATATCTGTGGCATCTACGCTGTTTTCAGCTGCATAGGTGTGATAACCGTAGGCTTTCTCGAAAAACACCTTTCCATCTTTCGCCAAAAGTACAACAGCACCAGGAAAAGCAGCCGAGTCAAGGGCCTGCCTCATGATACGATCGATATTCAAATGTAAAAGTGCAGAATCAATCCCTACGTCTTTTGGACTGGCATCCATCAAGCGATCGCTCCTTTGTTTTAACCCGAGGTCCTGGCTAGAATGATTAAGCGGAATGTCTTGTGAAATGCCATGACGAACAATTGAAATGAATAAAAGAAATGACAATAAATGCTTCATTGATCTAGCCTTGAGGAAAAACGTTCAAACTTTTGTGCATGGACTCAGCAAATGCCTGACGATCTAAGGATGTTTTTTCATTAATGGAATCTAAGTAAGCCAGTAGCGTTTCCGTAGCCAAGTTACCGGTCAAGTCATCTTTGGCCATGGGGCACCCACCGAAGCCCTTAATTGCTGCATCGAACCGCCTGCATCCGACCTGGTACGCCGCTTCAATTTTTTCCATTGCTTTGTCGGGTGTAGAATGGAAATGTGCTCCAATTTCCGTAGTTGGATAAGCAGTTATGCTAGTATTAAAAATCTTCTTAATTATCTCTGGTTCAGCTACTCCTATTGTGTCAGCTAAACTAATAGTTTTGATTCCTAGTCCAACTAAGCGATCCACGAATTCGGCAACGATCTCATCATTAAATGCCTCTCCGTAAGGGTTACCAAAGCCCATAGATATGTAGACCACCTGCTCTTTTCCCTTCGCTGTGACCATCTCTTGTATATCGCTGACCACACTCATGGCGTCTGCAATTGACTTGTTGGTGTTCCTCTTTTGGAACTCTTCAGAAATACTCAATGGAAAACCCAAGTAATTGATCTCCTCATACGCGACGGCTTCCTCTGCTCCTCTTTTGTTAGCAACTATCGCCAGTAGCTTCGAATTGGATTTATCAAGATCCAATGCGGCCAACACTTCAGCGGTGTCCCGCAATTGGGGAATTGCCTTGGGAGAAACGAAACTCCCAAAATCAATCGTATCAAAACCAACTTTTAACAGTTGATTGATGTACGCTATCTTTACTTTCGTTGGAATAAAGTCATGCAACCCCTGCATGGCATCTCTTGGACATTCAATGATCTTCACAATACAATCTTACTACTCTATCTTCGGATTAAAAATGCCACTAACAAAAAACCCCCAACTTCATCTCAGAGAAGTCGAGGGTTTCAACAACCAAAATCAAAACACTATTATTGCATGTTAGGCGGCAATATCACTTTGTCGATCACATGCACAACACCATTTGATGCCATCACATTTGCAGCAACTACTTTTGCACCACTGATCGTTACATTGCCGTAAGAAATGGCCACTTTCACGTTTTCGCCTTGCACTGTTTTCGCCATCTGACCATTTGATAAATCTGATGACATCACTTTACCTGCCACTACGTGATAGGTCAAAATGGCCACCAACTTATCCTTATTCTCTGGCTTCAATAGCATTTCGAGAGTACCAGCCGGTAGGGCTGCAAAGGCTTCATTTGTTGGTGCAAATACAGTAAATGGTCCTTTACCTTGCAATGTTTCAACCAGCCCTCCTGCTTTTACGGCAGCCACTAAGGTGGAAAGGTTTTCGTTGCCAGCAGCAAGACCTACGATGTCTTTCGACTGTGCATTAACTGATAGATTTACGAACATTGCCAAGGCAATGCTTAAACATACTTTGAAAAGATTTTTCATTTTTTGGATAGTTTTTTTGAGTTACAACTATCCTAGATACGACCGCTAAGATCTGTTTGGATTTTTGCTGTTTAACTTTTTTTCAAAAATCCTTTAACAAAGGTCTTTTCCACTGTGGCAATTGGACTACCACCTTCTTTTTCGAGTGTAACGGCAAATGCGGCAACATCTCCTTTGATCACCTTTAGTTCTTGGACCCGTTGGTTGTAATCAAACACGCCTGCATCAATAGGTGCTTGACCTGGCTTGATTGCCCAAAGCTGATACTGATGCCCATGAGGAGGCTCAGGTAGATTGTCCACACTTATGAATACTGCATTGCTCTTCGTGTTCCAAAAGACATTGGCATAAGCGTCTGGAGAGATCGGTAATCCATCCATTCGGACATGCACATTTTCCTTATTCAAAAAATGTGCTATCCTCAGGTTGGCATATTCGAGATTCACCTGCTGATCTTTCGTCCGCTCAGCCAAGATCATTTGATCCTGCTTTAGTGACTCCATGTTAGCCCGTAGCTCGTTTACCTGATCTTTTGCCTTTTTAAATTCTATGAAGAATAAAAAGTTAAAGCCCGCGCTAACCACCAGTAAGATACTCGCTGCAATACTCCATACGGGCACCACATTGACTCGCTTCAACACAACTTCCTTTTGTTCGTCTTCCAGGCTTTCAATGAAGCGATCCTTATCAGATTCATTAATTTTTTGTGCTGCCTGCGCTAAAACACTTGCGTTCGGTGCTTGATTAGTCAGTTTAGCGAATTCTTGAACCGCTTTCCGAATGTCATCTAACTCCGCCTTAATGATTGGATGCAATTCGGCCATTCGATCCACTTCTTGCATCCCCTCACTAGTTAATTCCCCTGCCCAATAAGCCTCAAGAATTCCTGACTCTATGTATTCCCTTGTATTCACTAAACTACTGACCTTAAATGTTTTATGGCTAACCTGATCCTTGTCTTGACAGTCCCAAGTGGCATATTAAGCTTCTGAGCGATCTCTTGATGTGTGTAACCGCCAAAATAAGAAAGATCGATTAATTTCTTCTGCACATTCGGTAACTGATTCAACAACTGCTTGACGTACATTTTTTCAAGCTCATCGTTTTCATCAGATTTGTTATAAATAGATACGAGCTCAAGACTCCTTTCAGATTCTTTGGTTAGTCTAAAATCTTTCGTCCGTGTTTGGTCTATTGCCGCATTTCTGCTGATGCTTACTAACCAGGTAAAAAGTGACCCTTTGGCATGGTCATAGGCGTCCGCATTCCTCCAGATCTTGAGCAATACTTTCTGCAAAACCTCTTCTGCCATCATGGGGTCATTAATTACTCGCTTAATGATATTTAGCAATAGCGACCCATAGTTATCAAAAATGAGGGTAATCGCCTTTCTATCTCTGTCGTTGAGTAAATAAACAATGCGTTCCTCAACAGAACTCTTGGCAGATAAGTATGGAAGTGGCTCTGACACAATTTGAAGAACAGGCTTTTCGGTGAATTGTTTCTTTGGTGACAGCTTCTATTTGAACTAAGCCTTTATCTTTTTACTTTGAAGAAAAGCTCCTCCAATGAATAAACGTGACTTCTTAAAAACAGCTGCATTAGGCTCTTTTGGTACTTTCCCCTTTCTGAGCCAATTGGAAAACCTCATTGAAACTTCAGAAAAAAATCAACCCCTCACCCATTCAAATGAAGACTTTTGGGCAAAAATTCGGCAAGATTATCTATTAAAAGAAGATTACATCAATCTTGAAGGAGGTTATTACTGCATGACTCCACAGCCCACCTTAGAGCGTCAGATCGAACATATTCGAATGCTGAACAAGGAGGCCTCCTACTACATGCGAACTGTTCAGTGGGAAAACAAGAAGAAGGTCACCGAGGCACTTGCTCAGGTCTTGGACGCCTCTGCAAAAGAAATATGCATTACACGGAATACGACCGAATCGCTCGACCTGATCATTGGTGGTTATCCATGGCAACCGGGTGACGAGGCTTTAATGGCCAATCAGGACTATGGGGCCATGTTGAATCAATTCAAAATGGCCGAAAAGCGTTTTGGCATTAAAGCCAATACGATCGACGTGCCGATGAATCCGTCAACCGACGAAGAAGTGGTTGAAGCCTATGAAAATGCTTTAACACCCAACACAAAGCTGTTGATGATCTGCCATATCATCAATATCACGGGCCATATTCTACCCGTTCAAAAAATTTGTGAGATGGCACACCGCAAAGGAGTTGAGGTCATGGTCGATGGAGCACATGCTGTTGGTCATTTTGAGTTCTCGCTTCAAGAGCTCAACTGTGATTATTACGGATGCAGTTTACACAAATGGCTCAGCGTACCTCTGGGAGCGGGTTTACTATATGTAAAACAGGATAAGATTGATAAAATTTGGCCCCTGATGGCTGAGGGCGAGACAAGAGCTGGAGATATTAGGCGTTTGAATCATATCGGCACACACCCCTGCTCAACCGACTTGACCATCTTAGATGCAATCGATTACTATAAGGTTCTCGGTCCTAGAAGAAAAGAAGAACGGTTAAGGTACTTACAGAATTACTGGGTTAATCAAGTGAAAGAGCTAGACCATGTGGTGTTAAACACCCCTACCGACCCCAAACGTTCGTGCGCTATCGCCAATGTTGGTATCAAGGGCATGAAACCTGCCGACATGTCGAAGAGGTTGTTAGAAGAATATAAGATCTGGACAGTTGCTATTGACAGAGGTCCTATCAAAGGTTGCAGGATCACTCCTAATGTGTACACGTCAATGGAAGAACTGGATCAATTTGTTGAGGCGCTAAAACAATTAAAGGCATAAAAAAAGAGGCTCTCGCCTCTTTTTCTTAGTTAAAAACATTATTGAATAGCTTTTTCATTTCTTCCCATGAAGCTTTGTCCGCGGACTCGTTGTACTTCAATGGTAAATCAAATTTTTCTCCCAGCGCGTCAGCCCCTTTGGACGTAAACGCGTGAACGGCCCCTGGATAATCAATGTAGGTATAATCAGCACCTACCTCATCCATGCTCTTTTTGTAGGCCACTACGGACTCGGGTGAAACAAAAGGGTCGTCAGCGCCATTGGCTACTAGGATTTTGGCTTTTATATTCTCTGATGGAGGCACGGGCAATTGAACGCCTGAATGAAATGCCACTGCGGCATCCAAATCGTAGCCAGCATTTGCCATTGACAAGACCACGCTTCCTCCAAAGCAATAACCGATCGCTGCAATTTGTTCCTGATCGACATAAGGATTATTCTTAAGTGTTGCCAGCGCAGCATCAAATCGCGCTTTTGTTTCATCGATGTTCGACATCACCATGCTTGAGAACTTACCCGCATCTTCTGGATGCATGGCTTGCTTTCCGTCTCCATACATATCTACGGCCAAAGCCACATAACCCAATTCGGCTAGCATGTCTGCGCGCTCACGGGTATACTCATTATGTCCCCACCATTCATGCACAACAATGATGCCTGGCCTTTTGCCTTCTTGCGCATCATCATACGCGATGTAACCCTTCATTTCCGTAGTTGGAGAAGAATAAGTGACCATTTCACCTTTAATATTCACCTCCTCTTCAATGGTTACCTGCTCATTAGCCCCTTTATTTCCTCCACAAGCACTAACCAGTGCAACGAGTAGAACAACAATAACATGCTTTTTCATATTCTTTCCGTTTTAAGTATTTCAAATTCAACAGTAAAACACACCAAAAAACTGAAGGTTTCATAAAAACCGACCAACCTTCAATGATTGTGTTCGTCCATCAAATTTTGCGTTAAAAGTTCAGAATAGCTTATAAATTGAATAAAAATCATTCTTCAGCATGAAAAGACTTTGCATAATCCTGACTTTATGTTTGACCCAACAAAGCATTTCCGCTTTTCAACTAACTCCGACACAAGCACAAGTAAGCGAGCTTTATGAGCTGGCCACACAATTACGTGCTGATTACGGTAGTCTGGCTAGATTTTACGCCATCCGCAATTCTCCGGAACGAAGGGAAAGAATGGAAACCTTTTTCACTAACTATTTGAAACGACTTGAATCGCTCAATTTCAACCAACTCTCTAAAGCGGGTCAAGTCGATTATATTTTAACCAAACAGTACATCAACGATAACCTTTACCAACTTCAACAAGAAAAGCAAGAATATGAATCAATGAGTAAATGGGTGGGGTTTGCCACACCCATTTACGAAATAGAGAAGCTGAGAAGACGTGGAAAGCAACTCGATTCCGAAGCTACCGCAGCACAATTGAATGAGCTATTGGAACGGCTCAATGCACTTAGTGATGAATTAAATTCAGGAGATCACCGTTTTCCAAAAAACCTTACCGATCGAGCATATGGCATTATCAGAGGGCACAGACAGGCCTTACAAATTGTTTACGAATTCTATAATGGGTATGACCCTAGCTTTAGCTGGTGGGTCACAAAACCCTATCAAAAGTTGGATGAAGCGCTTGATCAATACGCTCGCCTGATCAGATCAAAGGTCGATCGGGCCACACAACCGGAAGATGATGGCAGCGGTATCATTGGAAATCCGATCGGACGGGTTGAACTCATTCGGCAACTGGAAAATGAAATGATCCCCTATTCTCCTGAAGAACTGATCGACTTGGCCATGAAAGAATTTGCTTGGTGCGATGAAGAACTCCTAAAAGCATCAAATGAAATGGGTTTCGGTGACGATTGGAGGACAGCACAAGAAAAAGTAAAAATGTCCTTTGTTCCACCAGGGCAACAGCCAGAAGCCATGCTGGAACTGTACGATCAATCTGTTCAGTTTCTTAAAGACAACGATCTGATCTCCATCCCACCCATTGCCGAAGAAACCTGGCGTATGACGATGATCTCACCAGAAAGACAATTGATCAGCCCCTTCTTTTTAGGTGGAGAGGTTCTACAGATCTCCTATCCCACCGATGGTATGGAGCATGAGGATAAACTTATGAGCATGCGCGGAAATAATCCGCATTTTTCCAGATCAACCGTTCACCATGAACTGATCGCTGGGCACCATTTGCAGCGTTTTATGAATAACCGATACAAGGATTATCGCTTTTTTGGTACACCCTTTTGGACAGAAGGTTGGGCTCTTTATTGGGAACTGTTGCTTTGGGATCTTGACTTTCCGCGATCTGCAGAAGACAGAATCGGTATGTTATTCTGGAGAATGCACCGATGTGCAAGGATCATTTTCTCTCTCAACTACCACCTTGGTAATTGGACTCCCCAGGAGTGCATTGACTTTTTGGTAGAGCGGGTTGGTTTTGAACGAGCGAACGCCGAAGCGGAAGTGAGACGATCGTTTACCGGAAATTACGGTCCTCTCTATCAGATCGCCTATATGGTCGGTGGGCAACAATTCTATGCGCTTAAAAGAGAACTTGTCGACAGCGGCAAAATGACCTACAAAGAATTTCATGACGCCGTCATGAGAGAGAATGCAATGCCTGTAGAAATGGTGCGCGCACTGCTGACTGACCAAAAACTCAACAAAGACTTCAAAACAACTTGGAAGTTCTACAGCAATGAAATGAATATGAAGAGCATGAAAAAGTATTAAAAAAAGCCCTGAGCGCTGCAAAGAACTCAGGGCTTCTGTATTGACTTCAGCTCATTTAAAAAAGCGCTTCAGCGACTCGTTTTACGATCTTAGATTTACTCATTGTGTAATAGTGCAATACAGGAGCACCATTCTCCATCAATTCTTTTGATTGGTGGATGGCCCATTCTACTCCAACCTCTCTTACATCGTCGTTCGACTTGCATTTCTCCAGCGCTTCCACCAATTCATCAGGTAAATCAACATGGAAAATACTCGGCAGGATGGTCATATGTTTTAGCGTGGTAATCGGCTTTAATCCTGGTATAATGGGAACATTGATGTCCATTGCACGACATTTCTCCACAAAGTCAAAGTACTTCTGATTGTCGAAAAACATTTGAGTCACAATATAATCGGCACCCAAATCCACCTTTTGCTTCAGGTATTTCATGTCTGAGTTAAGCGAAGGTGCCTCAAAATGCTTTTCTGGATAGCCTGCAACTCCCATGGAAAAGTTTGTTGGGTGTCGTGTCACCTCATCATGCAGGTAGATGCCATTATTGAGCTCATTGACCTGGCCCATTAACTCTGTTGCGTAAGAATGACCCTCTGGATCAGCTTCAAAGCGTCCTTCCGATTTGATGGCATCACCTCTGAGCACCAAAATGTTGTCAACACCGAGGAAATCGAGGTCGATCAAGGCATTCTCCGTCTCTTCTTTGTTAAATCCTCCACAGATGATATGCGGTACCGGATCCACATGGTACTTGTTCATTATAGCCGCACAAATACCAACAGTACCCGGTCTCTTTCTTGTGGTTACCCGCTCTAAAAGACCATTCTCCCGCTTCTTATAGATATATTCTTCTCGATGGTAAGTAACATCGATGAAGGGCGGCTTAAATTCCATCAAAGGATCAATCGCATTAAAAATATTTTGCACGCTCTCTCCCTTCACTGGTGGCAATATTTCAAAGCTGAATAAGGTTTTTCCTTTTGCTGCTTTAATATGTTCGGTGACTTTCATGATCTTCTGTCGTCTCGATTGGGGTTCAACTATTTTGGGAACTAAATGTCATAACTTAGGTTAGGCGCTAACCATTTTTCTGCCTCGTTCAGGCTTTGCCCTTTTCTATTCGCGTAATTTTCAACTTGGTCTTTTTCAATCTTACCCAAACCGAAGTATTTCGCTTCTTCGTGCATGAAGTAAAAACCAGAAACAGAAGAAGCCGGATACATAGCAAATGATTCAGTCAAACTGATTCCGGTGTGTTTTTCGGCTTCTAACAAATTGAAGAGTGTTTCTTTCTCCGTATGGTCAGGACATGCCGGGTATCCTGGTGCCGGACGAATGCCTTGGTACTTTTCTTTGATCAAGCTATCGTTATCGAACGCCTCGTCCTTGGCATATCCCCACAGCTCTTTTCTAATCTTTTCATGCATCAATTCGGCAAAAGCTTCTGCCAATCGATCAGCAACTGCCTTTAACATGATGCTGTTATAGTCGTCATGGTCTTTCTCGAACTTCTCGATCATCGATTCAATACCGATTCCCGCTGTGACGGCAAAAGCACCAACATAATCAGGCTTTCCGGAGCTTACGGGAGCCACAAAGTCTGCTAAGGAAAGGTTAGGTAACCCGCTTCCTTTCTTCCCTTGCTGCCTCAGCATGTGGAAGACCGTTTTGATCTCATTTCGATCTTCGTCTTCGTAGATGATCAAGTCGTCTCCATCCGAATTTGCTGGATAAAGCCCCACAACCCCATTCGCATAGAGCAAATCACCCTCTACTACCTCCCTGAGCATTTGTTGCGCATCATTGAAGAGCTTTTGTGCTTCCTCGCCAACTACATCATGCATCAAAATCTGTGGGTATTTACCTTTCAGCATCCAGGTATTGAAGAAGGGCGTCCAGTCAATGTATTTGGCAATCTCTTCTATTGAATAGGCATTAAAGACCTTATTGCCAATAAAACTTGGTTTCACGAAGTCCTTCTCTTCCCAATTTACTTGAAGTCGATTTTCAAGTGCTTTTTGATATGGGATGAATGCTTTTGTCTGTTTTCTATTGGCGTGGTCTTCGCGTAATTGGATGTATTCGTTCTTTGTACGTAAGAAAATATCCTCATAGCTGTCTTTGCCGATCAACTCCCCTGCTACAGGTACAGACTTGGAGGCATCTAACACATGAATTACTGCACCTGAATACTCCGGGTCTATCTTTACCGCCGTATGAATTCTAGAGGTTGTTGCACCACCGATCATCAATGGAATCTTCAAGCCTCTACGCTCCATTTCCTTCGCAACATTGACCATTTCGTCCAAAGAAGGAGTAATTAAACCACTCAATCCGATGGCATCCACTTGATGTTCTACTGCCGCATCTAAAATTTTCTCGGCAGGCACCATCACTCCCAGATCAACGATATCAAAATTATTACAGGCCAAAACTACACCTACGATGTTCTTACCGATATCGTGTACGTCACCTTTTACTGTTGCCATCAAAATCTTTGCGGCGGAGCTTGTGTCTTGATTGGCTGCTTTCTCAGCTTCTAAGTAAGGAAATAAATAGGCGACAGCCTTCTTCATTACCCGAGCACTTTTCACCACTTGAGGCAAGAACATCTTACCGCTTCCGAAAAGATCTCCCACCACGTTCATGCCATCCATGAGAGGCCCTTCTATGACATGAAGCGGTTTCTCATGCTGCTGCCGAGCTTCTTCAGTGTCTTCTTCTATGAACTCAATGATTCCCTTCACCAAAGCATGCTCCAATCGCTTCTCTACCGGACCTTTTCTCCAGGCATCATCCTTTAACTGAATCTTACCTGATGCTTTGTAGGTTTCTGCAAAATCTAAAAGTCTCTCGGTTGAGTCGTCTCTTCGGTTCAACAAGACATCCTCAACACGCTCCAAAAGCTCTTTTGGAATATCATCATAGACCTCCAGCATGGTCGGGTTAACGATTCCCATGTCCATTCCATTCTTGATGGCGTGGTATAGAAAAGCAGAATGCATCGCCTCACGTACCGGATTATTCCCACGAAACGAAAACGATACGTTACTCACACCTCCGCTTACGTGTGCGCCCGGAAGGTTCTCCCTTATCCATTTCGTAGCTCTAAAAAAGTCTAGCGCATTGTTATTGTGTTCTTCAATACCCGTGGCAACAGGGAAAATATTCGGATCGAAAATGATATCCTCCTTAGGAAACTTCACTTTATCCACTAGAATACGATACGAGCGCTCACAGATCTCAATTCTGCGTTCATACGAATCGGCTTGTCCTTTCTCATCAAAAGCCATGACAATCACAGCAGCACCATATCGTTTGACCTTGGTAGCTTGTTCTATAAAAATCTCATCGCCTTCCTTTAAGGAAATAGAATTCACTACCCCTTTTCCTTGAATACACTTCAATCCGGCCTCAATGATCTCCCATTTCGAGGAATCGATCATAATCGGAATCCGCGCAATGTCTGGTTCCGCCGCAATGAGGTTAAGAAACTTCACCATGGCTTCTTTGCCATCGAGCATCCCTTCGTCCATGTTGACGTCAAGAATTTGCGCACCGCCTTCAACTTGATTGCGAGCCACCTCTAAGGCCTCTTCATACTGTTCCTCTTTGATCAATCGAGCAAAACGCTTCGAACCGGTCACATTGGTTCGCTCTCCCACATTGACAAATGGAATCTCAGGTGTCACAATTAATGGCTCCAATCCGGAAAGCCTTAGTCTAACCTCCTGCTTACTCATTGATTACCTCCTCTTGATTAATTTTTCTTGGATTGATCTTAGCTGCTGCTTCGGCGATCTTCTTGATGTGTTCGGGTGTCGTTCCACAGCAGCCACCTACAATATTCAAGAACCCATCATTTAAAAAACTCTCGATTTGGGTGGCCATTTCTTCTGGTGTTTGATCGTATTCGCCAAACTCATTAGGCAAGCCTGCATTGGGGTGAGCACTGGTGTAGAAAGGTGCTTTTTCCGCAAGCGTTTTTAAATAAGGTCTTAATTGCTCGGCTCCCAATGCACAATTCAATCCAATAGACATAATGGGCATGTGTGAAACAGATATCAAGAAGGCTTCCGTGGTTTGACCGGAAAGGGTTCTCCCGCTCGCGTCGGTAATTGTTCCTGAAACCATGATTGGCATCCTTAACTGTTTTTCATCGAAGGCCAATTCGATCGCAAACAAGGCTGCCTTTGCATTCAAGGTATCAAAAACGGTTTCAACTAATAAAAGGTCTACGCCACCTTCGATCAAGGCAATGGTTTGCTGTTTGTAGGCTTCAACTAAATCGTCAAAGGTAACTGCGCGATAGCCTGGGTCGTTCACATCAGGAGAAAGTGAGGCTGTTCTATTGGTAGGCCCCATTGAACCTGCTACGAACCGAGGTTTCTCAGGTTCTATTTCCGTAAACGCGATAGCGACTTCTTTGGCTATTCTGGCCGACTCAAAATTGATGTCATAAACCGCCTTTTGGAGATCATAATCCGCCTGAGCGATCGTCGTACCACTAAACGTGTTGGTTTCTACAATATCAGCGCCCGCAGCAAAGTATTGCTCATGAATATCTTTGATAATATCTGGACGAGTAATCGACAACAGATCGTTATTGCCTTTCAGGGGCTTGTGATGGTCCTGAAACCTATCTCCCCTGAAGTCCTCTTCTTCCAGTGTATGTCGTTGAATCATGGTGCCCATGGCCCCATCAAGAACAAGCACTCGTTCTTTTAGTAAATCTTCTATGTTAACTGCCATATGATCAATCTATGGCCTATCGAGAAAGTGGAAAGGGTTTCATTCTCATCTTTTCTCCGATAGCTCGGAGCTAGGAATTAGCACCTGGTCCCACCCAGGTTGCTAAGGCATCTAAGGGCCTAGTCCCTCCGCCTTTCTTGATAAGCAGTGCAAAGATGTGCATAAATGAATTAAAGTCTTAATCCAACGGTAAATTTTTAACATCGCGACACACCAAGTAACATTGCTTAAGACCTTATTAAAGACTAAATTCCATCGATTTGATATTAGCAGCAATAGACATCGGCTCAAATGCCATTCGCTTTCTCGTTTACCGTGTGGTGAGTTATCAAGGCATTGACCGCTTCAAGAAGGTAGAATATGTCAGGTTCCCCCTACGCTTGGGACATGATGTATTTACTGAAGGGAAAATCAAGGTAAAGAACAAGAAGAAGTTCTATCGCTTAATGAACGCCTTTAAACTCCTCATTGACCTATATGAAGTAGATGCCTATTATGCCTGTGCTACCTCTGCCCTTCGGGAAAGCGAAAACGGTCGAAGTATCATTAAAGAAGTACATCAATTATACGACCTAAAGATCCATTTGATCAGTGGTGAGGAGGAAGCTCGACTCATCAATTCTGTGGTGATTGGTCAATTGGACGTTGGCCAATTCTTACATATCGATGTTGGAGGCGGAAGTACTGAGCTCAATATTATTCAAGACGGCAAAGTCAACCATTCCACCTCCTATAAGCTTGGCTCAGTTAGAGGACTAGAGCTTAAAAATTCAGGTGAAAAACTCAGAGATATGTTTGAATGGATTCAAAAGCATATTGATCAGAGTAGCCCCATAAAAGCGGTAGGTACAGGCGGAAATATTGCCAAGCTTTATGAGTTATCTACTGATGCCGGACAACGCGTTCTCTCATTAGAGCAGCTTTACAAAACCCAACAGATGATCGATCGATTAAGCATCGATGAACGTATTTATCAGCTTGACCTGAATCCTGATCGTGCCGATGTCATCGTGCCTGCGGCTAAATTATATGCCCATGCCATGGAGTCGGCGAACGCCGCAGAAATTACCGTTCCAGACGTAGGACTCAAAGATGGCATCATCCACATGCTTTACCAAAAGCAAAGACCCCAAAGCAAGCTCATCTTAGGGAAATAAAAAAGGGGCAAAAGCCCCTTCTAAAATTGTAACCCGTAGGTCTTAAATATCCACTTTGGCGTACTTGGCATTACGCTCAATGAATTCTCTTCTTGGAGCTACCTCATCACCCATCAGCATAGAGAACAAATGATCTGCCTCAGCAGCTGATTCTACACTGACTCTTTTCATACTTCTCGATTCTGGATTCATGGTCGTTTCCCAAAGTTGTTCGGGATTCATTTCTCCAAGTCCTTTATAGCGCTGAATATTCACTGAATCTTCCTTGCCATCTTTGGCCATTTCTTGAATAAGCTGAGCACGCTGGGTCTCGTTCCAGCAATAGCGTTGATCCTTTCCTTTCTTTAATAAATAAAGTGGTGGCTGAGCGATGTACAAATATCCTTGATCGATCAGCGGTCTCATATAACGGAAGAAGAAGGTCAGAATCAAAGTACGGATGTGACTTCCGTCAACGTCCGCATCTGTCATGATCACGATCTTGTGATAACGCAACTTCGTCATGTTGAGGGCTTTGTCATCGTCCTCCGTACCAAAGGTCACACCCAAGGCGGTGATCATGTTCTTGATCTCATCATTATCATAGATCTTATGCTCTTGCGCCTTCTCTACGTTCAAGATTTTCCCTCTTAACGGAAGGATTGCTTGGAAATTCCGATCCCTTCCCTGTTTAGCGGATCCTCCTGCCGAATCACCCTCTACGAGATAGAGTTCACATTCCATCGGATCTTTAGAGGAGCAATCGGCTAGTTTACCGGGAAGACCGGTTCCTGACAGCACATTCTTTCTTTGCACCATTTCGCGCGCTTTGCGAGCGGCATGACGTGCCTGGGCAGCGAGGATAACCTTCTGTACGATCTGCTTGGCATTTTTCGGATTCTCTTCCAAATAGGTATTCAAAACTTCACCAACTGCAGTTTCAACCGCGCCTGTAACTTCTGAATTACCGAGTTTGGTCTTGGTTTGGCCTTCGAACTGCGGCTCAGCTACCTTTACGGAGATTACTGCCGTAAGCCCTTCTCTAAAGTCATCGCCGGAAACCTCAATTTTCACCTTATCCAATTGACCAGATCGCTCAGCATAGGATTTTAAAGTTCTGGTTAGTGCCCTTCTAAAACCTGACACATGGGTTCCGCCTTCAATGGTGTTGATGTTGTTCACATAACTCACCACATGCTCAGCGTAAGACGTATTGTAGCTCATCGCAACTTGAACAGGTACACCATTCTTTTCGCCTTCAACAAAAATGGTTTTATCGATCAATGTCTCCCTGGAATCATCTAGGTATTCAACAAACTCAACCAAACCTCCTTCAGAATGAAAGTCTTCGGACAAATCGTTGCCATTTTCATCCTGCTCACGTCGATCCGTCAACTTAATGGTAATACCTGCATTCAGATAAGCCAACTCTCTTAATCGACCCGCAACTGTTTCGTATCTGTATTCACTCACAGTAAAAATGTCAGTGTCTGGCAAAAAGTGAACTTTGGTTCCAGTCTCTTCTGATTTCCCAATTTCTTTTACAGGGTACTTCGGCGCTCCTCGAGAATACTCTTGTTCAAATACTTTTCCTTCTCTTTTTACTGTTACATGAAGCATGGACGATAATGCGTTCACACACGACACACCAACACCGTGCAAACCACCTGAAACCTTATAGGTATCCTTATCAAATTTTCCACCGGCGTGCAAAACGGTCATCACTACCTCTAAAGCAGAGCGATTTTCTTTGGTATGCATGGCAGTAGGTATACCACGACCATTGTCTTCTACGGTAATGGAATTGTCTTTCTCTATGGTGACAGAAATGGTATCACAGTGACCAGCCAAGGCTTCGTCAATAGAGTTATCGACTACCTCCCAGATCATGTGATGGAGGCCTTTCACCCCAACATCTCCAATGTACATGGCAGGTCGTTTCCTTACTGCCTCTAATCCTTCTAAAACTGTGATATTGTCGGCGCCATAGCTGCCTTGATTCTTCTCTTTGTCTTGGCTCATACGTAATTCAAACAACAAAAATTCTGAAGCGATGAATGACTTGCTAGAAACAGGTCAAGTGGGTTGTGCATCGCCCTAAAACAACGCACGAATATAAAGAAATTTGATCAGTAATTCCCTACCGAAAGCATAACTAAAGTGCATGCTTCCAGGCATTCTATACCCTTGGCTTCTGCCTGCTTTTTAAGTTCTTGATTCTCAGCTCCTGGATTAAAGATAATCCTCCTTGCATTCAAGGAAAGCAAGTAATCCATACACGTTTTTTGTCTTTCGGCATTGATGTAAAGTGTGATCGTGTCTACGTGATCGATCTTGGGTTGGTCCTTTATATTCAAAATCTCCTTTCCCAAGATCTCCCCTTCCTGAATTCCTAACGGAATAAAATCAATCGCTCTTGAGTTGAGCATTTCTGCTGCCTGATATGCATAGCGATAAGGTTTTGGTACGGCACCAACAATGACGGTCTTTTTCATTTACCTATTTTAACCTTTTTGGAACGATAAGATCACTATTTTTGTCAACAAAATACGGAATAGAACGAATTCGCGTTTTTCTGGCAGAGCAAATACATGAAACAAATAACCCTACTCTTATTTTTCATTCTAACGTTCAACGGGAGCTTCGCCAATGACGTCAACTCCATTAGGTTTATTGAAGTGGAGAGTGTGGCCCAATGGAATGAGGTATTCGAGCAAGCCAAAAGCGAGGGTAAACTAGTTTTTGTTGATGTCTATACCGATTGGTGCGCTTATTGTAAAAAACTGGACAAGGAAGTGTATACAGACTCGGAATTGATCACCTATTTCGAATCGAATTTCATCAATGTAAAGTTCGATGCCGAGACAGAATTTGGCTACACCAAGGCAAGACAGTACGGCATTGACGGTTACCCCACTCTCCTTTTCCTGACCACTAATGAAGGTGTCTTTGAAGAAATCAATGGCTTTATTCCGGTGCCTACACTCATGGCTTACGCAAGTCAATCCCAAGAAAGTTGGGCCTTATTACCCGAATTAGAATCTTCCTACGCAAATGGCAACCTCACAAAAGAAGAAAAACTTGCCTTGATCGGGATTCTGGAAAAAACAAATTATGAAGAAGCGGCTGTTGTGGCGAAAGAATACATTGCCAACTTGGTTCCAGCCGACTACTTGAGTATTGAGACCTTATGGTTGGTCTCACGATTTGAGAATCAACTCTCCTCAGCATCCTTTCAGTACATTCTGGAAAATAAAGCGTTGATGATCGACACACATGGTCGTTCGGAGTTTGAAGACTACATGAAAGCCGTCTACAACGACAACTTGGAGCTTGCCATTCGCTATGGTGCTTTGGATCTTTTGAATCAACTGATCACTAATGTATTGCCTGAATTCACACCCATAAACGATCAGGCCGAAATGGCCTACATCACCAAATCCATGTATTATGGGCAACGGGAAGAGTTTGACAACTACATTTTCGAGAACAATGCCTACATCAATAACCACTTACTTTCTATCGACAAAAAGGATTGGTTGATTCGAGAAGCACTAGAGGTCATCAATAACTTTCAGAATGAACAGATGCACGAACACGCCCTAGATCTTCTGCAGCAAAGCATTTCAATAGACGATCAGAATTTTCAATCACAAGCGCTGGCAGGTTATGCCTGTGGCCTGCTTCGTGACTTCAATAATGCCTCCACCTACCTAGCTAAAGCAGAACGCCTGGCAAATGGCAATGAAGAAAAGGAAATTATCGAAGGATTAAAGCAAGCCGTAAAGGCTATGCAAGACTAGGCTGCTTTCCATAGGCCTTGATCAACGCATCTGCGCATTTTTCACCGTCCATGGCTGCAGATAAAATGCCTCCGGCATAACCTGCACCTTCGCCAGCCGGATAAAACCGTTTGAGCTGCACGTGTTCACAACTTTCTTTATCGCGAAGAATTCGAACTGGAGATGATGTTCTGCTCTCTACTCCTACCAATTGTGCTTCGTTGGTCAGGTACCCCTTCATTGTTTTGCCAAAGGCCCTAAAGGCCTTGTCTAGACGGTAGGCTACGGATTCAGGGAGAATTTCTCTCATGTCCATGCTATGGAGTCCTGGCTGGTAAGAGGTGTCTGGTAGAGTACTTGAGACTCGTTTGTTGATAAAGTCTCCCATGCGTTGTGCCGGCGCAGTTTGATTCCCCCCAGCAAGTTGACAAGCACGTTGTTCAATTTCCTGTTGAAAAGCCAGACCAGCGAGCACCCCATGACTTTCGTAAGCGCCGAGATCCTCTAACTCAATAGCGGTGACAATGCCTGAATTCGCATACTTAGAATCTCTTCTGGAAGGGCTCATCCCGTTAACCACTATTTCACCTGGTGAGGTGGCGGCAGGAACAATAAACCCACCCGGACACATACAGAAGCTAAAGACTCCTCGTTGCTTTCCTTCGAAATACGTTTGATGAACCAATGCATAACTCGATGCTGGTAACCATGGTCCGCGATCAACAGCACAATGGTATTGAATCTGATCGATCAGCTGCTGAGGATGTTCAATGCGTACGCCTAGAGCGAAGGGTTTGGCTTCAATGAGCACCGATTGCTTCGCGAGCAAGGCAAAAACGTCACGTGCTGAATGTCCTGTGGCCAAGATCACACCAATTCCCTCAACTTGAGAACCATCGGTTAAGACGACCCCTTTCATCTCACCTTCTTGGATAATGAAATCAGCGACCTTCGTATCGAAGTGAATTTCGCCGCCTGCGCCAAGCACTGATTCACGAATTTCTTGGACAACTTTTGGTAACTTATTGGTACCAATATGAGGATGAGCATCCACGAGAATCTCATCTGTAGCACCATGCGCCACAAGGATCTCTAGCGACTTTAGGATGTCTCCTCTCTTTTTAGAACGGGTATAGAGCTTTCCATCCGAATAAGTGCCTGCACCTCCCTCTCCAAAGCAGTAATTTGATTCTGGATTGACCACATGGTCTTTGTTGATTGCAGCGAGATCTCTTCTCCTTTTTTGAACGTCACTTCCTCGCTCTAGGATGATGGGTTTGTAACCCAACTCAATACACCTCAAGGCAGCAAACATACCTGCAGGCCCAAAACCCACGATCACCACTGGGTCAGCATGCGTTACGTTTGGGTAGTCTTTGGAGTAGGAGATCTTTGGCGGAAGCGCTGTATCCGAAAGCAGTGCCTGAATGTTCACCTTGACCTGTTTTGTTCGCGCATCAATGGATCGCTTAAGGGCCCTAACCTGTACCTCTGGCCGGTTCATCCCCGACTTTTTCTTAACTACCTCCTCAAAAACAGATTCGTCGAACGCCTCCTCTGGCTTGAGCACTAAATTGATGCTTTTCTCCATGTATTCTTACTATACTCAAAGGTGGTCAAAACCGTTGAGATTCACCTGATATTTCTAGTGCTTACTTCCTAATTGATCGAGGACCCAATGCTTACCCCATGTTTCTTGCTCCTCTTTTTTCCATAATTCTGGAAAGAAGATCACTTTTTGAAAACGTGGCGGCAAGTATTTCTGCCAATTCGTTCCCCCAGTTGCCGCTATATCGACCGGGTCTTTTTGCAAGTATTTAACGGCAGAGCGATAATGCGCCAAGGGCCAATCAACATTTGCCAATAGGTCGAGTTTTCGTAATTCCGTTACCAGTTCTTCATTATCCCCATTTTGGTAATGCGTCAAAAACAGTTGGTAAAAATTACTTTGTTCGGTGTCTTTGGCAAGGTGCAAAAAATCGTTGGTGTATTTCTTTTCGAAATGCTCGAGTGTCAAGGTTTTTTTGCCTGAACTGAGTTCCGTAGCTCCCGTTTTCCAATAGATATTTTCGTATAGTTCGGTCAAAGAAGCATCCTTTGATACGTTTTTGCGCAGCTCGGAGTTGATCAAGTTATGCAGGCTTGTGCAACCAATCTCAATCATGCGGTATTGCCCAGACTGAAAGCCTGAGGACGGTAACAAGGCCATTCTGAACTGCAAAAACTGCTCTCTTTCCATCCCCTCCGTCATGATCACAAAAGAATGACAGAGATGCGCAAAGTAATTGTTGATGCGCTTGACACGCATGGTGAATTCACCAGCATTGGGATGAACTCCTTCATGCACTTGCTTCATTTCCCATCGAATCAGCTTAAAGTAAAGCTCAGTGATCTGGTGGTAAATAATGAAGATCATTTCGTCAGGGAACCCTGTTTTTGGCTGCTGAAGCCCAAGAAGTGAGTCAAGGTTAATGTAATCCCAGTATTTTAAAAAGTCTGAGTGCAGCAAGCCGTCCAAATACGACTCCAAGTCTTGCCCCATGGCATCATACTTTTCTGCTAATTGCTCAATCTTCTCGAGTATCTTTTGGTCTATATTAGACTTGTTCATACGTTTGCACAGATTAAAAAGTGGTTGCAAATTTGAGTACAAATCATTCGGAAAACAAATCACCCATGAGTAACAACAAGGCTTCTCTCATTCAAAAATCCTCTAAACAAGACAACTTCGATCATCCTGACTTTTATGGCATGGATGCCCTACTGACCGAAGAACATAAAATGGTTCGTGGAGCCGTACGTGATTTTGTCAAGAAAGAGATTTCTCCATACATCGAAAGTTGGGCTGAGCATGCGTATTTCCCAACGGACATTGTGAAGAAATTTGGTGAAATAGGAGCATTTGGCCCTCAGCTACCAGCTGAATATGGCTGCGGTGGTATGGATTACATTGCTTATGGCCTGATCATGCAGGAGATTGAGCGTGGTGATTCCGGCATGCGTTCAACCGCTTCCGTCCAGGGTTCATTGGTGATGTACCCGATCTACAAATTTGGAAACGAGGAACAGCGAAATAAATACCTCCCAAAATTAGCTTCAGGTGATATGCTGGGTTGTTTCGGCTTGACAGAGCCGGATCATGGGTCTAATCCTTCTGGCATGACCACCAATTTTAAAGACATGGGCGACCATTACTTATTGAATGGTGCCAAAATGTGGATCTCGAATGCGCCTCATGCGGATATCGCTGTCGTATGGGCGAAAAACGAAGAAGGAAGAATTCATGGGTTGATCGTTGAACGAGGCATGGAAGGGTTCTCAACCCCTGAAACCCACGGCAAATGGTCATTAAGGGCTAGTGCTACCGGTGAATTGGTCTTCGATAATGTAAAAGTCCCTAAAGAAAATCTATTACCAAACAAAAGTGGTTTAGGTGCGCCGATGATGTGTCTCGATTCGGCACGCTATGGCATTGCATGGGGTGCTATTGGAGCCGCCATGGACTGCTATGAATCTGCTCGTAGATACACACTCGAAAGAGAACAATTCGACAAACCCATTGCCTCTTTCCAGTTGCAACAGAAAAAATTGGCTGAAATGCTCACAGAGATCACCAAGTCTCAGCTCTTAAATTTCAGATTGGGGCAACTCTTTAATGAAGGAAAAGCGACCACCGCACAAATCTCAATGGCCAAAAGAAATGCCGTTGAAGTGGCGCTGAACATCGCACGCGAAGCACGGCAAATGCACGGCGGCATGGGAATCACGCAGGAATATTCGATGATGCGTCACATGGCAAACTTGGAGTCTGTGGTCACTTATGAAGGCACGCATGACATTCACCTCTTGATTTTGGGTGCGGAAATAACAGGCATTCCGGCTTTCAAGTAAATAAGCATGAATTGAAAGCAAGTAATAGGTTGTTAGGTCTTCTTCCTCAACTCATCAGGAAGTTAACGGGCAGATACGTTCATCAGATGGCTTTGGCCATGTGGGGCATCACTGCAGCACTCAATCTGACAGCACAAACAGTACCTGCTAAGGACAGTACGGTGTATTTCATCAATCTGGACGACTATTTCAATTTATCCGCAGACCTTGAAACTGATTTTGAAACCTTTAGTCTGGAAGGTGATAATTTCTTTTATGACATCCGTCCCAATTTCAGCTATTACAATAAGATCGGTATAGACTATCGGGCGCTATCAGTCTTTCTATCCTTTAAACCACCTCTAGGACAAAACCAAGACGATGACCTTAAGGGTGAAACCAACATCAACGGTTTTGGCTTCTCATTCAATACGTCTAAGCTCATCAACCATTTCAAATGGAACACGGCATCCGGATTTTATTTAGATAATTCGGCGGACTATGTTCCTGATTTTGTCAAAGATGAAACGCCTTATATTCAATTCCCTGAATTGAATTATACCACCTATCGCGGAACACACTACTACAAATTCAATCCTAACTTCTCCTATACCGCTTTTAATGTCCAAATGGCTCAGCAACTAAAGAGTTCAGGGTCATTTGCCTCTGGAATAAGTTGGAACTACTCCATCATTGATAATAGAATCCCTACAGGACAAAAATCAAATAACCTTCAATTGCTGGTTGATGTCGCCTATTATTATACCTGGGTACTTAAAAGAAAGTGGTACCTCAACGTGGGCCTGATCACAGGAACCGGTTTTCGCTTTACGGAACTCCAAACACCTGTCAATGGCGACATTGTGGAATCTTCCTATCGTTCGTTCAACTTTAGGTCAAAAGGCATCATTGGATTGGGATACAATTCAAAAAAGATCTTCAGTGGTGTTGACTTCAGGTACCTGCACGAAATACAAGAACAGGGTACCGGTCAAGTGCATGAAGAATTGGATGGTTATTCCTTCCGGATTTTCTTTGGTTTTCACATCCTCGCTCCTCGTTTCATCAATAAAACCTACGACCGTGTAGAAGGATTTTTAGGCATGTAGCAAGTCGAAATTCTACCATAAGATCGACCCTCCAAAAACGAACTTGATATCATTCGCTTGACGCTTGCCGCTATTCGTTTAGCTTTGCCTTTTCATGGCAAGACAAAAGATCGATCTCACTCAAGGCAACTTGCTCAAAGGCTTGATCGCATTGGCATTGCCCATCATCGGGGCCAATTTGCTACAAACCGGTTACCAATTGGTTGATGCTTTTTGGGTCGGCCGCTTAGGGGCCAATGCCGTGGCCGCTGTTTCCATCTCCTACCCAGTTAATTTCTTGCTGATCTCTTTAAGCTCTGGCTTTGCTTTTGCCGGCAGCATTCTAGTCGCTCAATATGCAGGAGCAAAGAATAATGCCATGGTGAATCACGTGGCAGCCCAAACACTGAGCATGGTGGTCTTGATGTCCTTTGTGCTTTCTGGTATTGCCTATTGGCTCAGCCCAGACATTCTGCTCGCTTTGGGGGTTGAGGACATCATTTTTGATGACGCCAACTTCTTTCAGCGCATGATCTTCGTGGGTTTGGTGTTCAATTTCGGATTCATCATGTTCCAGTCCCTTTTGAGAGGAATCGGAGAAGTACGAATTCCACTCTACATCAACGCCGCCACTTTAGCGCTGAATTTTGTCTTAGATCCTTTGTTCATTTACGGTTGGGGACCTATTCCTGCCTATGGCGTCGCTGGCGCTGCGGTTTCAACCTTGTGCACCTTGATGCTTTCTGCAGCCATCGGACACTACATCCTATTCAAAGGAACTACAGACATCAAATTGAGCCTCAAGGGATTCTCCTTCGATCTACCCCTTTTAAAAAGGGCCTTTAAGATCGGTGCTCCCTCCTCCATTGAGATTTCTGCCAGAGCCCTAGGCCTAACGCTAATGACGGGTATAGCCGCGAAATTTGGAACAGAGGTTTTAGCAGCTTATGGTGTTGGCTCACGGCTGATCAGTTTTGTCGTGATCTTCGGTCTGGGGCTATTGAGAGCTTCCTCGACAGTTGTCGGTCAAAATATGGGTGCTCAACAGATCGAAAGGGCTGAACGGGGCGCCGTGTATGCGGCATGGATTGGCTTCGTTGGACTCTCCATAATTGGCATTCTTTTTTACTTCTTCGCAGAACCGCTAGTGATCGCCTTCATGGATGCCGAGGACCATGTCGTTCAAATGGGGGTTGATTTTATCAAGATCGTTTCGCTGAGTTTTGGCTTTATGGGAGCTCAACTGGCGCTGGTTGGCACACTGCGTGGTTCTGGCAACACAGTGGAGTCCATGATCTTGACCATTATCGGAATATGGGCCATTCAGTTTCCTTTCGCTTGGTTTGTGTCGGGGTTGGAAGACTATCAGGAACTTGGTGTTTGGTGGTCCTTCCCCGTTAGCTATGTGATTCCCTGTTTGTTAACGGTCATCTGGTTCAAACGAGGAAAATGGAAAGAGAAGAGACTGGTTTGACCCTATCGGCTGGTCGGATCCTGAACTGGACATTGCATGAAGTTTTGAACTAGGATAGCACCCGCCTGACAGAAGTCAGTTTGTGCTCTCAAGAATTCCTTTAATTTCATCCCTCGTAAACAAACGCCCTATGGAAAAACACCTTTCAGACATTGAGATCGCTCAAACGGCCTCAATACGCCATATCAATGACATCGCAGCAAACATTCACCTTCAACCTGATCAATTAGAGCATTACGGAAAATACAAGGCAAAACTGCCATTAGACCTGATCGACCCATCAACAATTGAAGAAAACCATTTGATCTTAGTGACTGCCATGACGCCAACACCGGCGGGTGAAGGCAAGACGACCACGTCAATCGGTCTGGTAGAAGGACTTAATCGCATTGGCGAACAGGCAATCGCTGTACTCAGGGAGCCCTCTCTTGGGCCCGTTTTTGGCATCAAAGGTGGTGCAGCTGGTGGAGGCTATTCGCAAGTGATCCCCATGGAAGACATCAACCTCCATTTTACCGGTGATTTCGCTGCCATAGAAAAAGCCAACAACCTGCTCTCCGCCTTGATCGATAATAACATTCAAAGCAAAACACAAAATTTAGGCATTGATCCGAGAACCATCACCTGGAAGCGTGTGATGGACATGAATGATCGGGCCTTGCGCCAGATCACCATTGGTTTGGGAGGAACAGCCAATGGTATTCCTCGCGAGGACGGTTTTAACATCACCCCTGCCTCAGAGGTCATGGCTATTCTTTGCATGTCAGAGAACTTTTCAGATCTGAAAGAACGCCTCGGGAACATATTCATAGGCTATACTTTTGACAAGCAGCCTGTTTTTGCAAAAGACCTCAAAGCGGAAAATGCGATGGCCATCTTATTGAAAGATGCCATCAAGCCAAACTTGGTGCAAACCTTAGAGGGCAACCCTGCCATTATTCATGGTGGTCCTTTTGCCAATATCGCTCAGGGAACCAACACAGTGATCGCAACGAAAATGGGGCTATCATTGGCTAAATATGCCATCACCGAAGCAGGCTTTGGCGCCGACTTGGGCGCCGAAAAGTTCCTTGACATCAAGTGCGTTTCTGCTGGTTTAAAACCCAAGGCCGTGGTATTGGTCGCCACCATACGAGCCCTTCGTCACCATGGAGGTGCATCAAAAGAGGAGTACAATACGCCATCAATAGATCGTGTAGAAAAGGGCTTTGCCAACTTGGCCAAACACATTGAAAATGTTCAAAAATTTGGCATTACTCCGATTGTGGCCATCAATGCTTTTCCATCAGATACCGCTGAGGAAGTGCAATTGATCCAAGAAAAATGTGCTGTGCTTGGTGCGCAGGCCATCGTTGCCGACGGATGGGCAAAAGGTGGAGAAGGCATGACGGACCTAGCCAAGGGTGTGGTAAAAGTGGTCGCTGAAAAGGGAAGTAACTTCAAGGCATTGTACGATTGGAATGCCTCGATCGAAGACAAAATTGAAACGATCGCCAAAGAAATTTATGGTGCCACAAGGGTGGATTATTCGAAAACCGCCAAGCTTCAAATTCGAAGAATGGAACAACTTGGCTTCGATAAAATGCCGATCTGCATGGCGAAAACTCAGAAATCGTTGAGCGACAATGAATCGCTTCGTGGACGACCAGAAGATTTTGAAGTAACCGTACGAGAGTTTGAGTTCGCTGCCGGAGCCGGCTTTATCATCCCTATTTTAGGGCAAATGATGCGTATGCCTGGCTTACCTGCTACTCCTGCCTCTGAAGGCATGTTCATTGACGACAACGGATTAATATCAGGCCTTTCTTAACACTTCAGTTGTTTTTAGAAGGATATTTGTAGTACTTTTTATGAGAGGGAGAGGAAGTCTTCCTCTCAAAACCACAGATTTTTTTAACTAATGAAATTACGTATTGAAGGCAACAGCATCAGATTTAGGCTGACGCCAAAGGAAGTCAACCACCTTTGTAAAGAAGGGATGGTTGAAGAAAAATGTAAGATTGGAGACTACACCTGTGTATATCGTGTCGTTAGCGGTAACGAAGAAGCCATTTCTGCACGCATGATGAACGGACAAGTACAACTCAACTTACCCGCCACATTGATTAGAGGCTGGCAGTCGGACGATAGAATAGGATTTGAAGCGACAGACCACAACGAATTACACATGCGCGTAGAAAAAGATTTTCACTATTGGCCGAGCTTAAAAAAATGAAACACAATATACCCACTACCCTAATCACACCACCCATTGGATAAGGCATCAAAAGGTATCCATTCTTATCGAATCGTTCGATGTCAAGGAAATGAAGCGCAAGCGATCGAAGATCAATTGGCGATCGAAGCACCCCTTGAAATCCGGTTAAAAAAAGAGGGGGACACAATGGGAAAGTCCGTTGCGGTAACCATGAGAACTCCTGGAGACGATATCTCCCTAGCCTTGGGTTTTCTTTTTACCGAAGGCATCATCCGTGAGCGAGAAAGCTTCCTTAGTGCACATCATAAAGAGGAGAATACCGTTGAAATTACAGTCACAGAAGCAGTGAATACGGATTTGAAAAATGCAGATCGAAACTTTTATACAACATCGAGCTGTGGGGTTTGTGGAAAAGCCTCCATCGAGGCGATCAAAGTAGCTCCTGCTTCGCGGCAACCTGTTTCTATCCACATCGACAAAACCCTGATTCACCAGCTCCCCGAAAAAATGAATGCGATTCAAAGCGCATTTCAAGCCACCGGAGGAATTCATGCCTCAGCCCTATTTGATGAAAACGGAGAATTAGCGATGATCAAGGAAGATGTTGGTAGACATAACGCGCTGGACAAAGTCATTGGCGCCTATTTCAACGAAAACATGCTTCCTTTGAGGCAACATGTACTTTTGCTCAGTGGGCGGGCGAGTTTTGAATTGGTGCAAAAAGCGGCAATGGCGGGCATACAAGTCATCGCGGCAGTAGGCGCACCTTCTTCATTGGCCATCGATCTAGCGATAGAACATGGCATCACACTGGTCGGCTTTGTTAGAAAAGAAAGCTTCAACTGTTACAGCGGGAATGAGCGGATCGTCTATTGATGAAGAGGTTGCTATTGTGATCCTCATGGGAGGAGAAAGCAAGCGCATGGGACGTGACAAGGCATTTGTGGAATGGCAGGGAAAGACTTTCCTGGCTCATCAGCTGGAAAAGCTTGCTGTTTTCAAGAAAAGGATTTTCCTTTCCGTTAATGCCGTGCAATTTGATCTTCTTTCATCTCAATTCGATTGCATTCTTGATCATTTCCCTAACAAAGGGCCCCTTGGCGGTATTTACAGTTCCTTGAATGAACGAAAGCAACCACTCATCTTTGTACCTGTCGATATGCCGAATGCACATGTCCTTATTGAACGGTTATTAAAATCCCCAACCTCGGCTTGCTTCCAAGCTAATGATCAAATGCAACCCTTCCCAATGAAACTATATCCCGTATTAACAACTGAGATAAAAATGAGATTAATGGTTGATAAAGTGACACTTAAGGACTACATTAATCATGCAGGGATTGAATTAATAGCTGCAAACAACATAAAAGCCTTTATCAATGTCAATACATTACCGACTTGATTTGGGCGTGCTGTTGGGAATTTTTTAGTCTAATACACACATGGTTGAGGTCAAAAACAAAGAGATCATAAAGTTCAGCATCGTAGGTGATGTTGACCAAGAATCTCGGAATACGCTGACTAGTGCATATAGCTTAGTCAATCCATCGAGTTATACACTTCGTTTTACCAATGAGGAGGATCAACTGATAAGAAAATCCACGCTAAAGACATTATTAGATCAATTCAAATCCTATATCCTAGATCATCAAGAGTTGAGCTTAGAGTGGGTGGATACTAATAGCAGAGAGAACTGTTGCTCTTTAGATTTTCAAACCCTCGTCAACGATTTCTTCTTGGCGATATTCTTCCTTCCTCAAATTAAACTCAAAGAGGAATGCTATTACGCCTATGGTAACCAGAAAATCACTAAACATCTGATGCAAGGTTAGGCTGAGCTATTAACACCTGAAGGAATAGTCAAGCGCCATGAAATTGAAAACTGCCAAGCCAATTTACTCTACCACGAAGATTGGGATTGAATGATGTCTGCATGGCATAAACTAAGGTCTATTGCTAGAACGCATGGTCTGATGATCAACAAGCAAATAGACGATATCTTTGGTGTTTCAATTCAAGTTTATACTGCCGATGGCCGGTTTATTCAATTCGATGATGACCAAAAGCAAGGATTAAAGTCATTATGGCGTACGACAGTTAAATACATTCTGTGGTTCGAAAATGAATTGAAAAACAAGCGAGAGTAACTGCTCTTCCCAACGATTTTATATCTTCACATAAATTGTGAATTATGAAACATTTCCTCTTTACCTTATTGCTCGGCTGTTCTTGCCTGCTAATTTCCTGCAGCAATGACAAGTCAGATCAACAACAAAATGATGAAACGACTAAGGCTACCAATGATTGGATCACCTTATTCGATGGAAAGACCTTTGAAGGATGGAAGGTCTACGGCAGTGACTCCATCACCAGCGAATGGGAGATCATAGACGGAGCAATTGTTTGTCATAATGGAGCAGGAGAAGAAAACAGAGGCTTCTCTCCTACTTCTTTGAGGACGCTAGACAGCTTTGGTAATTTTGAATTTGAACTTGAATACAGAATTGGTAAAGGAGGCAATAGTGGGATCTTCTATCATGTAGTCGAAAGCGATGCCTATGGGTATGACTTTCAAACGGGTCCCGAATTTCAATTGCTCGACGACGAATTCTCGCGCTCAGAGTCAGAACCCTTCAAGATGGTGGGTTCAAACTATGCCATGCATGCACCGACAGTTGAAAAACAAGTGAATCCGGCCATGGAATGGAACAAGGTCAAGATCGTTTACGACAATGGACATGTGGAGCATTGGTTGAACGGCATCAAATTACTCGAATTCGAGGAAGGCTCTGAAGATTGGAAAGCAATTAAGGCCAAAAGCAAATGGGCAGATACGGATAGCTACGCCAAATACAAGACAGGAAGCTTCAGCCTTCAGAATCATGGCGATGAAGTACACTTCAGAAACATACGAGTTCGCAAACGTTAATTTGAAGGCTTCTTCTCTGGAGGAAGCCTTTTTCATATGCAAGCCAAGTACTTTTACCTCCTTCGAATACAATATCTAGGGTTTCGCTATCACGGCTGGGCCAAGCAACCCAAGCTCAAAACGGTGCATCATATGATCGATCGCACGTTAAAATTTGTACTTGGAGAACAGCCTTTCAAGACTTTAGGAGGAAGCCGTACGGATGCCATGGTCTCCGCAGAAGAGTTTGTGCTTGAGTTGTTCCTTGATCGACCCTTGAATGAGCCAAACGAGTTTCTTCATTCCGTCAACAGAAACCTCCCTGCTGACATTCGGGCCTTAGGTGTGGAAGAAACAACGGCGGAGTTCAACATTATTCAACAGCCAAAAATAAAGGTCTACCGTTACTTTTTCGCACATGGTGAAAAGGCCCATCCTTTTGCCGCTCCTTTCCTCACCACCATACCTGAAGTCCTTGATATCAATACCATGCGAGAAGCAGCTGCGCTTTTTCAAGGAACGCATGAGTTTAGGGCCTATTGCAAAAAGCCAAAATCGGATACAAATACCTTGAGAACAATTGAGCGATGCGAATTAATGAACAATGATGAATTTACCGCCTCATTCTTTCCTCAGCAGACCTACGTCGTTTATTTCGAAAGCAAGGGTTTCATGCGGAATCAAATCCGTCTGATGATGGGCCAATTGTTCCGCATTGGAAAAGGTGAAATCGATGCAAATTATCTGAAGAACTCTTTAACGGCCAATTTCGCTGAACATCTCGAACATGTGGCACCGGCCTCAGGTTTGCAATTACAGACCGTATCTCTCTAACATATGCTGCCTGCTTTCTAGAAATACTTCTATGCTGAGAAGAATGCTAAGCATCATTTAATTGAGCTACCGCTTTTCTCCTACGAAAAAACCACTTCAGAGCAAATATCCGATGATCAAGATCACCGCAGCAACTGAGCCTAAAATAAGCAGCAACTTGCTCATGAATTTTAACCAAACGTTATAGGGCACGTTGACCATTGCCAATGAAGGCAGCACGACGCCTGAGGGCGTAATGAACATCATCAAACCAGAACCAAACAAGAAAGCATTGACTATTTCTTCGGTTGGAACGCCCACAATATTGCCAAGGGCGCCCATGATCGGCATACTGACCAGCGCTAAACCAGAGGTAGAGGCAATGAACAGGGTCATAACAAAGAAAATGAGCATAAGGACAGGGAGAAATACCACACCACTGGTGTTTCCAACAACTGCGGCGGCTTCATTAAGTAGGGTTCCTGAAATATTTCCGTCGTTCATCACTATCGTAATTCCTCGAGCAATTCCAATGATCAATGAAACGCCAAGCAAATCACGTGCGCCTTGCACGAAAGCCTGCACAAAAACCTTTTCTTTGGCTCGTTGAACCACTCCTAGCACGATAGCCGCTACAAGAAAAAGAGCTGTCATTTCTTCAAACCACCAATCCAATTGCGACACACCGTAGATCATCACTAAAAAGGTAAGGGCAAATAAAATGAGCATGAACTGATTGACCTTGGATAAGTATACCACTGAACGTTCAGCTGCCTTCTTCACACGCTCTCCTCCTACCAAGGACTGCTGGGGATCTGCCTTCACTTTTTCTGCATAGCGAATCAAATAGATACAGACCACCAATACGCCAAGAATCAACATCGCGGATCGGCTATAAAAACCCAGTGTCCAATTCACCCCTGCAGCATCCGAGGCGATGATGGTGCTGAAAGGATTTATGGTTGCCCCCATATACCCTACGCATGAACCACAGTAAATTGCCCCTACCGTGACCAATCGATCATATCCCGCAGCCAAAAAGATGGGCATAAGGATGGGATAAAAAGCCAAGGTCTCCTCTTGCAAACCAAAGGTGGTCCCCCCCAGAGAGATCAAGACCACGGTGATAACGATCAACCATTTCTCTCTACCTTCCATGCGCTGTGAAAGAACTGCTATCCCTTTATCCATAGCTCCTGAGTGTTGAAACACACCAATAAAACCTCCTATGATCAACACAAACAAGATGATGTCTATGCTTTCATAAATCCCTTGGATCGGTGCATACAGGATGGCAAGAAGTCCTTGAGGTGCTGCAGGAGAGAGATGATAGGTACCGGGAATAGAAACAGGCCTTCGAATCTTTCCTTCTTCAAACTTAGACAGCTCCATCTTAAGTCCGAGAGAATCGAGCGTACTCTGCTCTGCCGCCAGATCAAGGCTACGATTACCGCTTATCTGAAAAGAGCCTTCCTCATAGCTCAATTGATCAAAACTACCGGCAGGCAAAAACCAAGTGGCCAACGCAGAGAGCGCAATGATTACCATGAGCGTGGTATAGGGTGTGGGGAAACTGAAGCTTTTCATCTAGCCAAAGATAAAAATGCTTTGCGCTACTCACAGAATAATTTGAATTGAGTGCAACACCTGATGAAAGTCAGTTTTATTCTCACAGAATAGTGATACATTTTCGGAGAAATCATTCTCAAGAAAATGACAATAGGCCTTTTAAAAGAACCCGAAGTTGAGCATCGGGTCGCACTACTACCCGAAAGTGTCAAAACTCTCCTCGATTTAAACGTATCGCTGCTCATTGAAAAAAATGCAGGAGCACGAGCATTTGCTACAGATGCTGACTATGAAGCCCTTGGGGCAAGCATGGTCACCAGAGCAGAAGTACTCGGGGCAGATGTGGTGCTTTCCATTCATCCGATCACGGACAGCGAATTGCAGCAGCTAAAACCTGAGCAAGTGATGATCTCTGCTTTTCAACCCTTAAGCAATAAGTCGATGGTTGAAAAGCTTTTGACATTAAAAACCACCTCCTTTAGCCTTGACAACATTCCAAGAACCACTCGAGCACAAGCCATGGATGTCTTGTCATCCCAGGCAACAGTCGCGGGCTATAAAGCGGTCTTATTGGCTGCAGCCACTTCTCCTCGCTTTTTCCCGATGTTTATGACAGCCGCAGGGAGCATCATCCCTTCTAAAGTCCTGATCCTAGGTGCAGGTGTAGCGGGATTGCAAGCCATTGCCTCTGCAAGACGCCTGGGCGCTGTGGTCGAAGCCTTTGATGTGAGAACAGCAGCTGAAGAGGAGGTGAAGTCGTTAGGCGCTAAATTCGTTAAGGTAGAAGGAGCAAAAGACGAAGCCTCCGCTGGTGGTTATGCTGTGGAACAATCTGACGGCTACAAGCAAAAACAGCAAGCATTGATCCAAGAGCATGCGAAAAAATCGAACATCATCATTTGCACAGCGCAAATTCCAGGTAGAAAGGCACCAGTACTCATTACCGCAGAAACGGTCAAAAACATGCCAGCAGGCTCGGTCATTGTTGACTTAGCCGCATCGACAGGAGGAAACTGTGAGCTGACGGTCAATGAACAGACCGTCATGAAGCATCAAGTCACCATCATTGGCGATTCAAATCTCCCCTCCTCCTTGCCCAGTGATGCTAGCAAGATGTTTGGCAAAAATGTCGTCAACTTTTTAAAGTTGATCATTGGACCTGAAGGAAGTCTCAATCTGAATTGGGAAGATGATATCGTACAAAACACTTGCGTTACACACAATGGCGAGATCCGAAGTGAACGCGTCAATTCAATACTATTTCCACAAGAAAAAACTGCTTAAATGGAAGACATACTTACGCTATTTTATGAAAACAGAGAATTCATATTTCTTATCATTGTCTCCATTTTCTTGGGGATAGAAGTGATCTCGAACGTGCCTGCTGTACTCCATACCCCGTTGATGTCTGGTGCAAACGCCATTCACGGAGTTGTGATCATCGGGTCGATCATCATCATGCTTCAAGCCTCACCCGATAACTACTTGGCCTTAGGACTAGGTTTCTTGGCCGTCGTATTGGGCACCTTAAACGTGGTTGGTGGTTTTGTCGTCACCAATCGCATGTTGGAAATGTTTAAAAAGAAGGAGAAGTAAGCCATGACATCATTACTCGGATTGAGCGTTCTTGAACTCTGTTACATCGCCGCTTCCATCACCTTTATTCTTGGGCTTAAAATGCTCAGCAGTCCTGATAAAGCAAGAAAAGGCAACCTGATTGCAGGATATGGCATGGGGCTGGCGATCATCGCAACGATACTATTTAAAGAAGAATTAACGGCTGACAAGTGGATCAACTACGCGTTGATCTTAGCAGGGCTTATCGTCGGCACGGTCATTGGCATGCGCATGGCGCTGAAGGTTAAAATGACAGCCATGCCACAAATGGTCTCCTTTTTCAATGGAATGGGTGGCGCTTGTGCGGCAGTTATCTCCTTGGTGGAATTCGACCATTTGGCCCATGGTGGCGCTGTTGACATCGGCATGTTGGTGGTCATCGTATTGGGTTTGATCATTGGCTCTGTATCCTTCTCCGGAAGTATTGTGGCTTATGGCAAACTGGAAGGTAAAGTAGGTGACAAAGCATTACCTGCGGGGCAAGTGATCAATATTCTGTTGTTAGTCGCCATGTTTGGCTTAGGGGCTTACATTGTGCTCGGACATGCGGAAGCCCTCTACATTTACCTCTTGCTAGCGCTTTCCCTTTTCTACGGCGTACTTTTCGTCATGCCTATTGGTGGAGCAGATATGCCGGTGGTGATCTCCCTACTCAATAGTTTTACCGGTATGGCGGCTGCTTTTGGTGGATTCTTATACGGCAATCAAGCCATGTTGACTGGCGGTATACTGGTCGGTTCGGCTGGAACCATTTTAACGGTTCTCATGTGTACTGCCATGAATCGCTCCTTGATGAATGTGATCATAGGTTCTTTCGGAGGGGGCGGTGCGGCAGCGGCTGCTGATGGAGAACAAGGAACCATCAAAGAGATCAATGTGACCGATGCTGCCATACTGCTGGCCTACGCCAATAAAGTGGCTGTGGTACCCGGCTATGGACTTGCGGTAGCGCAAGCTCAGCATACCATTCATAACTTAGAAAAAATACTGAATGAAAAAGGCGTAGAAATGAACTATGCCATCCATCCGGTGGCCGGTAGAATGCCTGGACACATGAATGTGCTCTTAGCTGAAGCCGATGTCCCCTACCCCAAGCTATTGGAAATGGAGCAAGCCAATGACGACATGGCCAATACCGATGTCGTGCTGGTCATTGGCGCAAATGACGTGGTCAATCCGGCGGCGGAGAACGATCCGACCAGTCCAATCTATGGCATGCCGATTTTGGATGTATTAAAGGCCAAGAACGTCATTGTGATGAAGCGATCTATGGGAAAAGGTTATGCTGGAATCGAAAACAGTCTATTTTTCCATGACAAGAACAGAATGCTCTTTGGTGATGCAAAAGACTCCATTGAGAAATTGATCAGTGAGGTAAAAAGTCTTTAAACGCTAATTTTTGAAAAGTTCTGTGGGCTATAAAAAGTTGAATTATCTTCGTGGCATGAAAACATCGCATCTTCTGGGCATACTTTGCCTTACCTTCTTTTGCTCTTGTGCTGGTCCCATTCAAATGAAAGATTCATGGACCGCACCCAATGTCGAAGCCAAAAAATTCAATAAGGTGGGTATCGTCATGGTCGCAGACAATGAAGAAACAAAGGATAAAGTCGAAAGCTATATCTCGGATGAGATGAGAACGAAAGGATATCCTGTTGTTCCTACTTTTACCCTATTCCCATTCGCGGGGAATGAAGAGGTAAAAAAGGGAATGAACATGAACCCTGAAGAACAGCAAGCCTACATTCGGGAACGCATCAATAAATTCAATTTCGATGGACTGATCATCGTGACCATTTTAGGGTCGGAAGAGAACATCAAATCCAA
Organism: Roseivirga sp. YIW32; assembly: GCF_057219245.1. Classification (NCBI taxonomy): domain Bacteria; kingdom Pseudomonadati; phylum Bacteroidota; class Cytophagia; order Cytophagales; family Roseivirgaceae; genus Roseivirga; species Roseivirga sp. YIW32. Next base: position 1,222,951 of record NZ_JBXVVG010000001.1, read on the forward strand.
ACCCTCAGTGGGTGTCGGTGTTTCAGCACCCATGACTTATTACGATGCAAATTATACCCAGTATTGGTCTTACGCGAATGTTTATGCCTCCACCCCTAGTTATTACTTAGCAAAGGATTATTATATCGAGGCTTCTCTTTTTGATGTAGCGACAGAGCAAATGCAATGGACCGCACAATTCGATATTTCCGACCCAAAAAGCATCAGCAGAACATCAGAACAATTCGCCGATCGCTTAATTGAGGTACTCATCAAGGAGGGCATACTGCTAAAATGATGGCAAGAATACGACTCATTTGTTGTTTCTCCTTTTTGGTTTTGGCGCATACCCTTTCCGCTCAGAAGGATTCCGTCAGCATGCCTTACCGGGTTTTTGAAGTCAAGCTACACGGCGGCAACCATATCTACACGGGTCGAACGCTTGAAGAGTTGCTTGAGAATGGTTATGGTGCACTAGAGCTCAGGTATGGCTGGCAAATGAGTTCAAATGACGAATGGGCCGCTGCTCACAAGTACCCAACTTGGGGCGTTGGATGGTATAGCGGCTATATCGGTGATCCCGACGTTTTTGGTAATCCTAATGCCTTGTTCGGTTGGATTAATTTTCCATTGACTGAGGCATTGAAAAGAAACCAATTTGAGCTTGGGCTTGGATTTGGACTTACGTATAACCTCATTCCTTACGATGAAACCAATAACGCCATCAACGATGCGATAGGTGCTCGATTTGCAGCCTATTTCAATGCGTCCATCGGCGGGGCTTATGCAGTCAATCGTGAAATGGACTTCACTTATGGGTTCGATTTGACCCATTTTTCGAATGGCCGCACCTTTCAACCCAACTACGGCCTCAATATGGTAGGACTTAATGTTGGTTTGAGGTACCATTTCAATAGAAACAACAAATTCAATGAAAACAGAATCAACCCATCAAAAATACTAGTCGTAAGGCCGGATGTATCGAACACTCGAAAGGCGAAGAAAACCGGAATTCATACAATTCAGTTCTATCAGGCCATAGGCACAGTTCAAAATAGAGAAGATGCTGGTACTAGCAGAAGGTATGTGACTTCATCATCCGTAGTAGAGTACAACTACTCAATATCAGAACGAAGCGGGCTTACCATCGGCTTCGACTATTTCATAGACCCTAGTGTTTCCGACGTTAATGCTGAACCTGCTTACTCAGAACACCAAACAACGCAATTTCCTGGTGTTCACTTAGGCTACGATTTTAGTTTCTGGAAGTTTACCATCAGGTTACAAACCGGAACCATGATCATTGAAGCGGGTCAGGACATTAAAGATGGGGCTTACCTAAGACCTGCTTTGAAATATGACATCTCCGATAGAATTTATACTCAATTAGGACTTAAGACCTATAGAGGAGCTACTGCCGATTGGTTTGAATTTGGCATGGGATTAAAGTTGTTCACCTTTTAAATCTCCTCTGGCATTAGCACCAGATCTTTTAAAAAGTCCATTCCATTGAGAAATCGTTTGTCAATTAAAAGATGATTTTCTTTTGATTTAATGCCCTTTTACGACAGCTTCACTAAGCTAAAAACTTGTACCTCATTAAAAATCACACGTGAAAGCACTCCAGATAAAAGTATGCTACATCTTGGCTCTTTTCTGTGTTGTCTCCATGAGCAACACGGCGGATGTTTATGCTCAAGGGAAAAGCAGTACTTTTTTCGAGTTTAACGTGCATGCAGGGGCGAATTATTACCCTGGCGGGGAATTAGAAGATGAGCTTGATAATGGCTACGAAGGCTTCGATTTACGATACGGCTGGCAATCCTATGATCAAGCGAGCTGGACTTCAATTTTCAACTATGCAAATTACGGGGTTGGTTATTGGGCTGCCCACATTGGCGATACTGATATTTTCTCTCACCCTGTGGCGCTGTATGCTTTCATAAATTTCCCGATCTATCGGGGGAAGAACGTGGAAGTACAATTCGGGCCAGCACTCGGCGTAGGATTTAACATCAAACCTTACGATCCCATCACCAACCCACAGAACGACCTTACTGGAGGACGACTCGCAGGCTATTTAAACCCCTCCCTTTCTGCAGCTTTTGCGCTTTCTCCTAATTTGGATTTGAAACTAGGGGGCAATTTTATCCATATGTCCAATGGTGGATTGAAACAGCCCAACACAGGCTTCGACATGTATGGTGTCAATTTTGGCGTCCGATGGCATTTTAATCGTGCACTTGATGCCAACGGAATTGATTATGAGAAAATATTTCAACCCAAAAGAAAAAGAAATGACACAAAATCAAGTAGCATTAATCTATTTCAAGCCATAGGGGGCGACCAAAATGCTGAAGGACAAGGAGATTTTACCACCTATTTGGTAACCACCACGACCGTAGAATACCAGCGGAAATTCAACGAAATTTATGGCTTTTCTGCCGGATTGAATCTGTTTCATGATGAAAGTGCACACCTTTCTATGCACTATCCGAAGCACGAAACAAAATTCTTCCCAGGACTTCATGTTGGCTATGACTTTCATTTCTGGCACCTTGCGATTCGTCAGCAATTCGGTTACATGCTAAGCGAAGCGGGCCGAGACATCAAAGCAGGATTCTTTATGCGACTTGGACTCAGTGCCGACATCACCAAGACGCTCTATTTTCAAGCAGCTGTAAAAAGCATGCACGGATTCAAGGCGGATTGGGCAGATTTTGGATTTGGCGTCAAGCTTTGGAAAAGATAAGTCTATGCTAGAGATCCTTTACCAAGATGAATATCTGGTTGCCATCAATAAGCCCCATGGGCTGATGGTGCATCGTTCAAAAATGGCAGGAAACACGGACGAATTTGCTCTGCAATTGTTAAGAGATCAGATCAAACAACGCGTCCACCCCGTTCATCGATTAGACAGAAAAACTTCAGGTGTCTTGCTTTTCACCTTATCTCAGGAACTTGTCGCTCCCATTCAGAAGCAATTTGCGGCGCATGAAGTAACAAAGACTTATTGGGCCATTTTAAGAGGATACGCACCAGATAGCGGTGAGATCGATTACGCCTTAACCAATGAAAAGGGCACGTCGCAATCAGCGATAACCCATTACAAAATACTGGCTCGAACCGAAATCCCATTGCCTTTTGGGAAGTTCAGCACGTCGCGCTACTCTTGGGTGGAGGCCAAACCAAAAACTGGACGCATGCATCAGCTCAGAAAGCATTTTGCCCACATCAATCACCCGATCATCGGTGATCGACCCCATGGCTGTAACAAGCAGAATAAACTGTTTTTGACCCAATGGAACATGGCGTCCATGTTACTCCACGCCCGTCAGCTTGAACTTAAGCACCCCATAACAGACCAGCCGATACAGCTGCAAGCAACTCCATCAGAAGAATTTAAGCGAATGTTAGCTGTTTTATCCTTTAATCGGATGTCCGATAAGGAACAAGCCTTAGCAGGTGTTTGATGACCTCAACACGAGCCATGGTTTTTCGATTCGCCTTTAAAATGATCCATGGATTTCGTTCGGTATTGGTTTCTTCAAACATGCGCTCCTTGTATGTGGTATACACATCCCAAAGTTCTTGTGCCTTGGCATCAACTGGAGACATTTTCCATCGCTTCAATGGATTAGAAGAAATGTCTTTAAACCTTGCCGCTTGCTCTGTTTTGGTGATGGAAAAATAGAACTTGATCAAAATGATTCCATCTTTGGTGATCATCTCTTCAAATTTATTTACCTCAGACATGAATCGCTCGTATTCTTCGTTGGTACAAAATCCATTGACTGGCTCAACTACGGCTCGATTGTACCAGCTTCTGTCGAACAGCACGATCTCTCCGGGGTTGGGCAGTTTATTGATGTACCGTTGAAAGTACCATTGCCCCTTTTCTTGTTGTGTTGGCTTTGGCAATGCCACAACTCGGTAGTTTCGAGGGTTCAAATGGTGTGTAACACGTCGAATAGCTCCTCCTTTGCCTGCGGCATCTCGGCCTTCGAAAAGTAAGCATACCCGTTGATTATGTTTGATCACCCATTGCTGCATTTTAATGAGTTCCACCTGAAGGTCTTCCAGCGTTTTTTCATACCGCACATAGCGCAATACTTTCTGAGGGTTGATCTCATCTCCTTGTTGAAGCATAAGCTTAATGGCCTTATTGGAATTCAATAAGCGCAGATTCTTATCCGAAAAATTATAGGGTTTTTTCTCCATCTAGATCAAATGATAAATTGAACGGTGAAACCTCATCACCACATTAGGGTCTGGGAGGATGGTGGTATTGGCATTCTCTTTCCCATGATATTCAAATTTCGATAGCATGAAGCGAATACTCTCCAGACGAGCGACCTTCTTTGTATTGGTTTTGATGATTGTCCATGGACAGAAAGTGGTGTGGGTACGAGCAAACATTTGCTCCTTGTAATAGGTATATTTCTCCCACATTTCTTGTCCCTTTTCATCGACAGGACTTAACTTCCATTGCTTGAGTGGGTTATTTCTTCTGGCGTCAAAACGTCTGCTTTGCTCATCTTTATTGATGGAAAACCAAAGCTTGATGACATGCACACCGTCTTCAAATAGCATGTTTTCAAATTCAGGCACCTGACGCATGAATTGTTGATACTGTTCCTCAGAACAAAACCCCATGACCGGTTCTACCACTGCTCGGTTGTACCAACTTCGGTCAAAAAAGACAATTTCACCCTGGTTGGGCAACTCTTTGATGTATCGCCTAAAGTACCATTGACCTCGCTCCAGATCGGTGGGTTTGTTCAAGGCCACCACGCGTAAGGAACGGGGGTTCATGTGCTCAATAAATCGCTTGATCGTCCCTCCTTTTCCGGCGGCATCTCTACCTTCAAAAATTACCGCTACTCGTTGTCCTGTATCAGCAATCCATCGTTGAAGCTTGACCAATTCTACTTGAAGTTGCTCAAGTTCTTTTTCATATTGAAGGTTGAATAATGCCTTGTCATAGCTGCGTTCCTTTAACTTCAGCACTTCCTCCAAATCTTGTCGGGTTTTAATTTGGTTAAGGTCCTCATTCGTCAACCGGGTGGAAGGGTCAATTCCTTCTTTTGTGTACTTATCGGTTATTAAAAATTCACTCATTGTCCACTAAACTTCGCTTGCGAACAAGATAGGAAAAACGAATTATTCTACCTTCATTTCATACATTTGAATCCTTGTACCATATTGCATTTCTTTTTAAGCATTATCTAATTGATTGGATCAAGATGAACATGAAACACCTATTCTGCTTTATACTACTCGCCTTCGGCATTACTACACAAGCCCAGTCTTACCTCATCACGGTAGAAGGAGATAGTTTAACTGGGAAATTCAAGATCTTAAAAGACGATGTCCAGGGAGAATTTGTGCGATTTAAAGCGAAGAAAAAAAAGTCCATCGCCTTCAACCCGACTGACATCAAGCGAGCTGTAACAAAAAATGGCCTGACCTATAAACCGATAAAAATTGACGGCAAGTACAAATTTTGTACCCTAGAACTATCCGGATATGCCAATCTGTACTCCTTTCGCATAAAAGAAGGCGCTGAAACATTCAACCGACAGATCATTGAAAAAGTGGATGGCACCTCACTGGTTGTACCGGGATTGATCGGTCAACGAAAAAGAATTAGTGAATTTCTATATGAATGCAGCTCCGTATCAAAGGACATTCTGGATAAAGAAAAGTACAAGCGCACCGCCTTGGATGAAATGGTGAATGATTTCAATCAGTGTCTGGCAAACCCTTCAAATCAGCAAGTCATAAGGGTTGAAGCTCCAATGGACACTAAAGAAGTACAAACTAAACGAATTGAGGATTTTAAAACACTTCTATCCTATTCCGATAAAGTGAAACGAAAAGACATCGTGCTAGAGGAATTCAATAAACTCTTGGAAAGCTTATCCAACGGATCGGAAGTAACTTCTAAAGACCGAAAAGCCTTCATCAAATCGTTAAAAAAGGATCAAAAACTCATTGAACTATTCGAGGAGATCATATCTTTTTGATCATTTGACATGCGCTTTGATCACAATGGTCTTGACGGGTTGAGTAGGATCATTTGTGAATAAGGTGATCGTTTTTCTTTCCAATCCCCCTCTATCCGTGGTATCAAATCGCAAACGCAATTGGGCATTCTGTTGAGGTGCGATGAAGCGATTTGAAAGACTTGCTTTAAGGCAATCGCAGTTCGTTTCTACTTTGAAAATTTCAAGCAACTCACTGCCCTCGTTTGAGACCAAGACCACCTCGGTAATCAAATCTCCTTTTTTGACCACCTTATAATCCAGTTCACTGCGCGTCATATTCAGCATAGGACCTTCTGCCAAAGGCGCCGGAAGTAAACTGTATTGAATGGGTATGAAAGCCAGCGTATCTTCTTTACTCAACAACAGCACCTTTCGTCTAGAAAACCCAAGACTACTGCTGTCTTTACTCACCATCCGCAAGGACATTCTGGTAAATGAATTGTGTTCAACGTGCTGAGGTTCAAATGAAACATCAAGTGAATCTGACGCACGGATCGATGAAAGGTCTAGCGATTTTCCACTAAAATTCAATAAGTCAAATGATTGTGCTAAGGTATCTCCTGCATACGCAATTTGAAGATTGAAGACCTGGTTTTGACTCTTAAAAGGCCAAAACTCATTTCTATAGGACTTGAATACATCTCCAACTGGGCTCAGTACTTGATAAGTTAGTAAGTAGTCCTCTTTGATAAATCCATCCCCAGAGAGCACGTAGAGAGTATCTGTAAATGAACCTAATCGATCCTTTACATTGACACGAAGGATGACGCCAGTCTTCTCAAGCAAAGAATCGTAGGCATAAGAGGTAACTTCCATTGCTTCATTAGACAGCCTCAATTCTTCTCCCATCACTTGTTGGGGCAGGTACACTTGTCGTTGGAAAGACTTCAACTCTCCATTGACCACGCCGAGGTCAAAGGATAAGGAATGCATTTGTGCAAATACAGACAACGGGTTGAGACCAATTCCAATCATGATCCATGTCCATACAACCTTAAGCATGCGCCCTTCCCTTCTCATGTTGTCAAAATTAATGTCCTTTTGTTGAATGCTCAGGCGCAATGTTATTTATTTGCCTCAAATTTGTTTGAATGGCCAGAATACTCACCGGAATACAAAGCTCAGGAAAACCGCACCTTGGAAACATTTTAGGTGCCATTAAACCTGCAATAGAACTTTCGAAAGATCCGAACAATGAATCCTTCTTTTTTATAGCAGACCTGCATTCCTTGACTAGTATCAAAGATCCACAACAACGAATTGAAAACACCAATGCTGTAGCTGCTGCATGGATCGCTTTTGGTTTTGACACGGAAAAGAACACCTTCTATCGCCAGTCAAAAATTCCTGAGGTTTGTGAATTGAATTGGTACCTGAATTGTTTCACTCCTTTTCCTATGTTGGCCAATGCACATAGTTTCAAGGACAAATCTGATCGTTTGGCTGATGTGAATGCCGGTCTGTTTACCTATCCTGTTTTAATGGCTTGTGACATTTTGCTCTATGACGCCAACATTGTACCGGTAGGTAAAGACCAAAAGCAGCATTTGGAGATGACCCGAGACATTGCCAGTGCCATCAACCACCAGTATGGTGAAGTATTTGTCTTGCCCGAAGCAAGAATAGATGAGAATGTTATGACAGTACCTGGCCTTGATGGGCAGAAAATGTCGAAAAGCTATGGCAACATCATCGATATTTTTCAACCCGATAAAGCACTTCGCAAAAACATCATGAAGATTGTGAGCGACAGTAAATCGTTGGAAGACCCAAAAGATCCTGACAGCGACAATACCTTTGCGCTTTATTCACTCCTTGCCCCTTCTTCTGACGTTGAAGAAATGAGAAAAAAGTACCTATCGGGTGGTTTTGGCTATGGACATGCGAAACAAGCGCTTTACGAGTTGATCTTGGATCTCTATGGTGAGGAAAGAAAAGTGTACCAATACTACATGGAAAATCCACAAGAGCTTGAAGAAAAGTTAGCCATTGGAGAAGCAAAAGCTAAGGTTATCGCTACAGAAACCCTGGCTCGCGTGAAGAAAGCCATTGGTTTTGCATGATTTTTGCACCATTTGAAGAAAAATAACGTTCTTTAAGTATGCATAAGGTGACGACTCTCTTTGTTTTCTTTCTTGGGATAGTGCTTTTGGGTTGCCAAAATGAAGCCACAAGTGAATTCACAAGCAATGAAATCAGTATCCCCATGATCGGCGGACAAGTCAATGGTAATTCTACCTCTGGTATTTTAACGATAAAAGAACGGATCGACGGCACTGCCCAGATCGAAATAATTGTTCAGCACGTACTGCCAAACGCGGTGCACCCCATTCATTTACACTACGGTTCCTTGGAAGACGATGGTAATGTCGCCACCTTACTAAATGAGTTAAGAGAGGTCAACGGCACAGGCAGAAGCGTGACCCTTTTGACCACGCTAGAAAACGGTCAAGCCATTACCTACCAAGACTTGGTGAACATGGATGGGAGTATAAAGATCCATTTTGAGGCTTCTGGACCACTTGAAAACGCACTTATCGCATCTACCAATATCGGCATCAATCAAACCGAGAATGGCGCTTATTTAGAAGGTTCAAAGTCCATAACGGAGTGTAACGACCGTTACTAACTCACCTCATCAATCCGTAGAAAAAAGCATGCTGAAAAGATATGTTGGTTTTGGTAGTCCTTAGATTCTGAGCATTTACAAAACCAATATCTTGATGGCTTGTCGCTTACCCCCAATAATTATATTGAGCACATAGAGGCCTGACTGATTCAGCCGAATGGTTCCATTAAGCAATTCATTTAAAGAGCCTTTTGATAGTTGTTGGCCATTGATCTTCATGAGCTGATACTCACCGTCCGAGTCATCTAATGAAGAAATAAATCTAAGGGGCTCTCCTACGCTAACAGGGTTCTTGACTAAACGCAAACGCTCGGTTTTATTCGCAATTGGCCTAAAGTCTACTAACTCAATCGGCGAATAAGTAAATTCACCGGAAAAATCTACCTGCTTAAGTCGATAGTAATCCTTGCCTACTTCAGGAAAGGCATCAACGAACTCGTATCGGGTAGTACTCGCTGTACTTCCAACGCCGATAACCTCGCCTAGCTTTAGCCAATCGTTCCCGTCGGTAGATCGCTCAATGATAAAGCGGTCGTTATTTTCTTCCGATGCCGTATGCCACCTTAATATAACGCGACCATTTTCAATAGATGTTCGGAACGAAACCAACTCAACAGGCAAACGGCTCAAGTCATTATCCATGGCATAAACATCTCCCCAGTTGTCGGCTCCTGAAATCGTGATCGTATTTGTAGCCGCATTCACTGTGCCGGTTTCAAACCAATCCAAAAATGACTCCCCTTGTGGTATTCGATAGAGCGTTCCTACAAGATTAGCTTCTGTCCCTACAACATCGGCATTGAGGTAAACCGCACTAACATCGTAGCTAGGATTGCTGATGCCATTTGCAGAAATGGTCCAAAACCGATTGATAAAATCTGTTGCTGCCGTTCCATCGTCATCTCCATTGGGTGTATTGGCCGTACTTCTATTCGGATGCGGAGATTCGGTCAAACTAATGTCCAGGTAGTCTCCACCAACAAAAGAGGCAGAATTGATGGTCAATGCTGTGATCGGTGAGTAGCCTGCACTCCCTAAAGGAAAGTTCAAGGTCGCTCCAGAAGCCGTATAAAACTGCCTGATCACCCCTGACCCATTCACCACAATAAAACTTGAGGAAGAACCACCTGTGATCGTTGCCCCGTCCAGTAATTCAACATTACTGTTTCCTAATTCCAAATTACCATCAACCAAGTTGAGGACTCCGCTAATGCTGATCATATTCGTCAAGACTAGGTCAGAAGAACTATTCAGGGTCAGATCCGCAAAAGACCAGTCTGGTGTATTTGCTCCATCCTCAAAGATGATCTGACCTTCAACTATTGCCTGACCCGTCGAATTGAAGGCCACCAATTCTCCCAAATCAATTTGAGCAGCGCTTCCCACTGTAAAATCAACCGTTTGAATATTGCCTTGCGTGAATGCTATGCTCCCAGAGGTCGTGAAATTCGTTTCGCCTCCTACGGTCAAGTCAGCAGAATCTGCACCTCTATTCCCGCCTTGCGAAAAACTACCTCCACCCACATTGAGGTCACCATCAATAATGGTTGTTCCTTTTTTGAGTTCTAATACACCTGCGCTCGTATCGACATTGCCTTCTACAGTAAATAGTGTATTTGCATCATCTGTTTTAATGGTGCCACCATCCATATCTACATTACCTGAAACTGTAAAGATTGAATTCTTGACTTTGAACTCATCAGAATTGGCACCGATGATGAGGTCGCCTCCAACGTTAATGACTGAACCAGCATCCGCCTCTATCTTTCCATCTGTTAAAATCAGGTCATTATTGATGGTGACATTTGCGTCCATGTTCAGCTTTTTTCGATCATCTACAAAAGAAACTTCTACATTGTGATAAGTTCCTGCGGGGAGATCTACATCAATGTCTCCTTCAAAAACGAGATCATTCGAAGCGATGCTAAAATCGTAAGTGAGCTCATCTAAGGCCACACCGGCTTTCAAGCGAAGTTTAGCACCATTTCCATTGACAAAGTCTCCTGATCCTGTTAAATCATTTGTCACTGACAGATCTGTTAAATTCGTCACGCTGGCTGGTGAGTTCAATTCAATCACTGGTAAAGAAATTGCAGCGCTTCCTCCAATTTGTCCAGTTGTTGATGTAAATGCATAGATGCACGTCGTGTTTGAGCAAGCGGTAACCACACCGTTGGATGTAAGATTTCCACCAATGCTGAAATTCCCTCTGTCCGTATTGTTCCATGTGCCGGTAGCCGAAACAGTCACATCACCGAATACATAATCACCGTCATCATCATCGAATGTCAAAGTACCATCTATAGTGGTCAGGCCGTTGAAGGTCAGACTTTGTTTTTGAATGGTTAAGGTGGTACTCGAATTTATCGTGGAAGTTCCTAAGACCTCAAGAGTAGTGTTTCCCTGATCACCTATGAGAACAGGAGATGTACCTGAGGCAGTAAATTTCCATTAACGCGCAGCGTTTCATTGCGATCGAAGGACAATGAACCGATTAGAATCAGGTTATTCACCTGTTCTAAGGCATTTCGCACTTCAATGTCGTCTCCCGATAGAATGGTCACATTGTCATTACTGTCTGGAATTCCATCCACGTCACTGCCTGTGATGAGCTGCCAAGAGCTGGCATTTTTAAATCTCCCCCCACCGGTGCCATTGCTCTCAAAAGTTGCTTGCGCATAGGCAGACTCCCTTAGCAGGGCAAGCATGCCCATAAGGATCAACAACTTAACATATCGTCTAGCAATCAGTGCCACTTTGTGTTTAGGTTTCGTTTAGTTTCGCCTTTTCCTGTTATTTCATTCACTTTAAAGCATAACCGGCAAAGCCTAAGCCAAAACGATGAATACACCAGCTTGATACGTTTTAGGGCATTTTCTCCCTACTGGAAATCCATCGCCAAGACATAATTCTCTATTTGGGAATTTCAAGCCAACAAGGAGGCCTCCGTTTCCCCCAGCAGAGGCGCATACACAGGTCTCAATTCTACTGAAAGCGTTCCCAAGGTGGATACATACGGAGAACCAAGAACATTTAGATCGAGGGACACAAAAAATTATAACACCTGCTCTCACATAGTGTTTCTATTGAGTCATAAGACGAGCGATTACACTGAAATCAACTACTTTTGTGGTCGCGTTATTCACTAAAAAAGAAAACACAAATACAATGGCGAACAACCCTCTTCTGAAGCAGCAAAACTTGAATCATCCACCCCAATTCACTGCTATTTTTAATGACCATTACCAACCCGCGATCATTGAATTGATCGATCAAGCGAAGAAAGAAATTGATGCCATTACAGCTCTTTCGGAGCCGCCTTCCTTTCAAAACACCATAGAAGGGCTTGAAAAGAGTGGTAAGGCGCTCGACAGAGCCTCGGCTATCTTCTTCAATTTGAATTCAGCAGAAACAAATGATGAGTTGCAAGCCATCGCTCGAGAGATCTCGCCTCTCCTTACCGAGTTTTCGAATGATATTTTATTAGATGAAGCCCTATTTCAAAGGGTAAAGACGGTCTATGAAAATGAAGACAGAGAGCAGCTAAGTCCTGAACAGCGAACACTTCTAGAAAAGACGTTCAAAGGCTTTAAGCGAAATGGTGCCTTGCTTAATGAGGAACAAAAGAAGAAACTCAGAGAGATCGATGTTGCTCTTGCACAAAGATCTTTACAATTCGGTGAAAACGTACTGGCTGAAACCAACCAGTATGCACTCATCATCGATGACGAAAATGATCTAGACGGCCTGCCTGATTTCGCAAAAGAACAAGCCAAAGAAACAGCTGTGGAGAAAGGACTTGGTGACAAGTGGGTGATCACCTTACACTACCCTAGCTACGTGCCATTCATGACCTATGCGAAGAATCGAGCGCTCAGAAAAGAATTGGCGATAGCCTTCGGCTCTAAGGCCTTCAAAGGCAATGAACTAGACAATCAACAAAATATGATGGAGATCGTGCGTTTGCGACATGAACGGGCACAACTATTGGGCTACCCAACGCATGCGCATTTTGTACTGGAAGAACGGATGGCCAAGAGTCCTGAATCGGTCATGAGCTTTTTAAAGGAGATCGAAACATACAGTAAACAAGCCGCTGAGCGTGACGTCGCTGAAGTAGCGGCTTTTGCCAAAAAACGTGATGGCATTGAAAAACTCGAACGCTGGGATTTCGCCTACTACTCGGAGAAGTTAAAAATGGAAAAATACGCCATTGACGACGAGTTACTAAAACCTTATTTCCAATTAGAGAAAGTGGTCGATGGGGTCTTCCTCACGGCCAAGAAACTATTTGGAATTGAGTTTAAAGCCAATGCAAACATTGAAGTGTATCACCCCGATGTGAAAGCATACGACGTGGTCAATACAGACGGTCAAGCCATTGCGACTTTCTATGCTGACTTTTTCCCAAGAGCCGGGAAGCGTGCTGGCGCGTGGATGACCTCATATGCAGGCCAGTACAAAGATGAGCTAGGAAATCATCGTCCGCTAATTTCTATTGTTTGCAACTTCACCAAACCATCAAAGGACACCCCTTCACTCTTGACTTTTAATGAAGTCACCACGCTTTTTCACGAGTTTGGACATGCGTTGCACGGCATGCTAGCCAATGGACAATATGAAAGCCTTTCAGGAACTAGTGTGTTTTGGGACTTTGTTGAATTACCCTCACAAGTTCTTGAAAACTGGTGTTACGAAAAAGAGTGTCTTGACTTCTTCGCTAAGCATTACAAAACGGGAGAATCCATTCCACAAGAATACATCGACAAAATTGTAGAGAGCGCAAACTTCATGGAAGGCTACCAAACCCTGCGCCAATTGAGTTTTGGTATGCTCGATATGGCTTGGCATGGGCAAGACCCAAGGGATATTAAGGATGTTGCCGCATTTGAGGACAAGGTCTTAGGAGAGTTCAACGTACTTCCTCCTATTCCGGGCACCAATATGAGCTGCTCTTTTTCGCATATTTTTCAAGGAGGATACTCTGCTGGCTACTACAGCTACAAGTGGGCAGAAGTGCTAGATGCCGATGCCTTTGAGTTTTTTAAAGAAAAAGGAATTTTTAATGAAGATGTGGCCAATGCGTTTCATCAGCACATTTTATCTGCCGGAGGCAGCGAGCACCCAAGTGTCCTCTATCAGCGTTTTAGAGGCCAGGAACCAGATGTAAAAGCCTTGCTGAGAAGAGCGGGCCTACTAGCAGAGGAATGAAAATCCCAAAAAGGATCTTACCGGTAATCGTATACTCACAGTTTGCAGGCACCTCTATGTGGTTTGCCGGCAATGCCATATTACCCCAGATCCAGGAAGCTTGGGATTTACCTCAAAGTGCCATTGCCCATGTCACCTCTATGGTGATGTTGGGCTTTATTGCAGGAACTTTTGCCTTTGCTCTGCTGTCCATCGCCGATCGATTCAGTTCGACAAAAGTGTTCTTTCTATCATCTGTATTGGGTGCCGTTTTTAACCTCTCTCTTATTTTCTTGCCTGAGTCTTTTGCCATGCTACTGAGCATGCGTTTTTTGACAGGTATTAGTCTTGCGGGCATCTATCCGGTGGGCATGAAGATCGCATCGGACTGGTATAAGGGCAAGCTTGGACAAGCATTGGGCTATTTGGTGGGTGCACTGGTCTTAGGATCTGCATTTCCTCACCTGTTAAATCATACTGGGGGGCAACTTTCATGGGCCTTCGTCTTAACCGCCACTTCCATCCTATCTGTTAGTGGAGGCTTGGCCATGTTTTATCTTGTGGGCGAAGGTCCCTATCGTACCCAGGGTGCTCAATTCCAACCTAAAAAGATGTTCGAAGTATTTCGAAAGCCTGAATTTCGCGCTGCCGCCTTCGGTTATTTTGGGCATATGTGGGAGCTTTATACCTTATGGGCTTTCCTTCCTATCGTCCTGACCTATTACAACACGGTTCACGGTACCGACATAGCGGTGAGCCTTTGGACATTCTTGATCATGGCAGCAGGAGCGATTGGCTGCGTCGCTGGTGGTTATGTCTCTCAACGAAAAGGCAGTGCTAAAGTGGCCTTCTTCTACTTGACACTAACGGGCATTTTATGTCTGGCCTCACCTATGTTCTACGACTTGCCGCAAGAAATTTTCCTTTTTCTTTTCATCATTTGGGGCATTGCCGTCATAGGAGACTCGCCACAGTTCTCGTCATTGAACGCATTGACTGCTCCTGTCGCTTATCGGGGCACAGCCATCACCATAGCGGTAAGTATCGGGTTTTTATTAACGATCCCGAGTATTCAATTGCTTGGCTTACTGAGTTCGTATCTTGATCCAAAATGGCTCCTTTTCACCTTGATTGTCGGCCCTATCTTTGGATTGCTCGCTACAAAAAAACTATTGACCTTGAAATTTTAAATCTCAATCTCACATGATCGTGCATCAGATTATAAAAATTGATTACATTTTCAATAGATCCGCTTCCACCAAAACTCAAGAATAATTGCTTATTGGATTATTCTAGGATTGACTTTCCTGCCTATTGACCTTTTAAGTTTTCAAGAATCAATAAGACTCTCTGAACTTTATCAACTCATTTCTTCTACCAATGAATCCGAGATAATCATTAAAAACAAAAGGCTTATTGATGATCTCCCTAAGCAATTCGACCACTCTATTGATGACTTTATAGTACAACTATCATCAATTAGTGGCGTTAGTATTCCTTATGACTCCAATGGTATTGTAACCAATGTCAAGTCTATTGCATTTATTGATACTTACGGCAAGGACGTGACTATTCGTGGTTTAAATATTGATGATATTTCGATGCTGCGAGGAAATTTTCAAAACCTCACCTTAGCCAATCTAACGACCAAAAGCCTAAACGTTGATTCAACCAGTGCAAATGATGCATATGAATTAGCGAACAGTTTTATTCAGGATTACGGTGAGTTTGAAAATCAATTTGGTAGCTCTTCGCTCGCAGAAAATGAATTTTCAGATTTTGCATACATCTCTGGCTCTGTTGTTCAAAATGAGTATTACGTTACCGATAACTATTTTGAAAATGGAGCATATTTTGGAGTTGACATGGGTGAAGGATTTACTGACTTCAGAATGTTTGACAATACATTCGAACCCATTAAAAGGGAGGTCATTCAGTATAATTCAGACAGTACAGACAGTCACCTATTTAAGACCCAGCTAAGCATAGTCCATTTTAAACCTGTTGCTCAATGGGTTTTGGAAGGAAATACTTTTATCGAGGGATATGAAGAAGAACTGATCCATCTTGATGGCAACGTCGAGACCTTAATTATTGGATCTAATGACTTTGGAAATACACTAATGCTTGACGTTTCAATTAATAAGCATTGGACATTTGTTGAGAACGATTTTAAGGCTCATTTAGACATTACAAAAGTTGTACTTGGTGCGACAAATAACAACCTGGGTTGGGCCAGCATGTCAGGTTTTAAGCTCTCCTCGAGCATTTATAAATCAGATATAGCACTCGCCTCGGTCGATTACTCCGACACAACCAGACTTTGGAATGAACTTTTTATGCAAAGTGCTGATCTATTCTACGACATCTACACTGCCCAAACGGACGAAGAGCTCGCTCAAGAAGCTCCTTATCAGGAATTGATCTCGAGCTACTACAGATTGTATAAGGTCTTTAAAGAAAATGGACAAATTCAAGACGACAACAAGATATACGTCGAAATGAAGGATGTCCAAATAAGGGAATTAGAGTACCTGTGGAGAGTAGCAGGTGGCCGAGAAAATTTTATTAATTGGCGATTGAATAGTTTATTGAGGTTTTATACTGATTATGGAACAAACCCTGCACGATCCATCAATATTTCTATTCCTGTACTGCTCATATTTAGTATTATCTACTTCTTCTACCCGAGTGAATGGGATGCTAAAAGTAAAGCTCAACTGATTCAAGACTACAAGCAGTTCATAGAAAAGAACGAAAAAGGTTATTTCAAGCCATTTCTAATATTGTCCTTCGGTATTGGCAAAAGCTTACTAAATGCCTTTACACTGAGTTTGAATTCATTCGTTACGCTAGGCTTTGGCTCGATCCCAACTACAGGAGTAGCACGATACATATGTATACTTCAAGGATTCTTGGGATGGTTCTTACTTTCGATATTTACAGCCAGTCTGATCAATCAAATTCTATTCTAATAGTCAAGTGAAGAGAATGGATCAAAACCCAAGGATTTAAGTTCACTAGTGGTCATTTCAACCACACTCACTTGTAATGGAATATCGGTTAAGGGTGCGTTTGATTCATCTGTCTCTACCTTGACAATTTGATCGACAAGGTCCATGCCCTTGACGACATGCCCATAGATCATGTAATTTCCATCCAAGCGAGACAATCCCGCTTTGTTCTGAACGATGTAAAACTGACAAGCAGCCGACAGCTTTTTGGGGTTATCATCTCTGCCCGCTCCAAAGGCACCATAAACATGTTGGTGTCCTGCTTCAAACTCCGGCTCCAACAGATTAACAGAGTAAGCAAACCCCTCAGGGGTATCCGGACAACCTCCTTGCGCCACAAAATTATCGATCACACGATTGAAGGTATAGTCATTCCAATAACCTTCATTTGCCAATTCAATGAATGCTTCCTTATGTTTTGGTGTATCGTCAAATAGGAAGACAAGAATTTCTCCTTGAGGGATAACGATCTTACCCAAAACATGCTTCTTTTCAGGCTCACAGGCAACTGCAAGGACGAGCGTCACAAGCAACAATAGTTTCTTCATGCTTCAATATATACAGTATGTTGCAATTGTTGAACGAGCACACTTTATTTGATCATGGAATTGGATGGCATCAGACCCGTTAAAATTGGCATCATTACGGTGTCAGATAGAGCAAGTGAAGGCAAGTACGAGGACATTTCTGGTCCTGCGATCATTGAAACACTTAATGAATACTTAAGAACGAGTTGGGAACCAGTGCATCAAGTAATTCCTGACGAACAGTACCTTATTGAAAGCACGATGAAGCAAATGGCGGATAAGGAACACTGTGCGCTGATCGTTACGACGGGAGGAACAGGCCCAGCTGTTCGGGATGTAACACCCGAAGCAACAGCCGCGGTTTGCGACAAAATGATGCCCGGCTTTGGGGAATTGATGCGTCAAGTGAGCCTACAGTACGTGCCAACTGCCATTTTATCGAGACAAACTGCAGGCATAAGAGGAAAAAGTCTGATCATTAACTTACCCGGAAAACCAAAATCAATTCGAGAATGCCTCGATGCAGTATTTCCCGCGGTACCTTATTGCATTGATCTCATTGAGGGTCCTTATTTAGAAGTCAACGAATCGGTCATTCAAGCATTTCGTCCTAAATCGAAGTAATTGTAGTCCTCTTTTATAAAGTGTTCCGAACCGCGAGAATAATGAAAAGTTCATCTTCCATTTAGAGGAAATTGCATCCCAAACCACCTATTGTTAACGAACCTCAATCCACTCGGGTTCAGCATGATAAAAATTACCTGAGGTGATCTTCGTGAATTTACCATCCTCCAGATCGATCGTATAGATCTGCTCTCCATCGGCGCTTGATGTTCCGTGGAAAGCGATCTTCTTACCTGAAAGTGACCACGCGATTTCTTTCTCCGAATAAGGCGTATTCGTGAGTCTTTCTAGGGTTTCTGCCGTCAAGTCATAAATAAAAATGTCCCAATTTGGGTTTGCACCTGGTTCAGCCAGGCAGACGGCTATCTTGTCACCTTCAGGGGAGAACGAATGGTATTTGGCAACTACGGGAAGATCGGTGATTTGCTTGACTTTTCGACTGGCTAACTCCATCACAAACAATTGGTTGTGACCCGTCTGGTCGGATGTGAAGGCCATTTGTTGATGTTGACGATCAAAACCAAAGCGACTACGGTTGCCTTCTTCATTGGTCAGGAACTCATCTTCGGTGCCATCGTATCGTCGCCTTTTGATTTGTATCCCCTTCTCATTCTCGTAGGCATAATACAGGTAGGCTCCATCCGGAGAAAGCCGAACATTGATCAGGTCACCAAATGGTAAAGTATCTGCTTTTTGACTCCCTAAGCTTTTTTTGACCCATGAAAATCGACCGAGGTTATCGTGCATGAAATAAGTCAATTGATTTTGAGCGGGTATCCAGTCCGCCCCCCAGTCCATGCCCGGATTCGTTGTAATTCTTTCTTCCCACTGGCCTAACACATCACTTTTGTAGAGGTCGAGGTTTCCGTTCATACTTTTCGTATAAACCAAGGCCTCGTCTGTTTTTACATCGTTACCTGATGTTGTACAAGCCATTACGAAAACCAGCAATAAAAACCACGGATTAAACTTCATGCATCAATTTATAACCAATTGTTGAAAAATACTTTTTGATGAACCATCTAAGCCCTATCATGTTTTGTAATTAAGACTAGACCACTATGAGCCCGATAAAGAGTTTAGAAAAATTAAGCTTCCCTTGGCAAACACAAGACCCTTTTTTGTTTTGTGCCTTTCATAATGACCATTTCCCAAAAGGTAATGGAAAAATGGGACCTGATGCATCCCTTGCAGGTCGACAATTGGGCTCTGATTTTAGTGGAAAAGATGGCTGGAGTATGTATCACGGTCAAAGCGTTCCGGGTTTCCCATCTCACCCTCACAAAGGTTTTGAAACCATTACGATTGCAGAAAAAGGCTTAGTAGATCATTCGGATTCCTTGGGGGCGGCTGGTCGCTTTGGTGAAGGTGATGTTCAATGGATGACAGCAGGAGCTGGTGTCCAGCATTCGGAAATGTTTCCATTGCTCAAGGATGATGCAGAAAACCCACTCCTGCTGTTTCAAATTTGGCTGAATTTACCAAGAGCAAGTAAGAACGTTCCGGCCTATTTCGGCATGCTTTGGCATGAGGACATACCGGTGGTTAGTTCCGCTGATGAAAACGGTAAAAAATCGCACATAAAAGTGGTCACGGGTCAGTACAATGACGTCAATTATCCACCCCCTGCACCAGACTCCTTTGCAGCCAATCAAGAAAACGAAGTGGCCGTTTGGATGATCACCATGGAAGCGGGTGCAAGTCTAGCACTACCCAGCGCTAGCGAAAAAGCAAATCGCAGCATCTACTGCTATGCCGGCGAATCCACCACCATAGAAGAAAGGGAGTTGGCGACGGGATTGATGGCAAAACTTAATGCCAATCAAGAAACAGTGCTTAAAAATGGTTCGACAGAAGCAAGATTTCTCTTGCTACAAGGCCGACCAATCGGAGAACCTGTTGTGCAGCATGGCCCTTTTGTGATGAATACTGCTGAAGAGATCAGACAAACGATGATGGATTATCAGCGCACGCAATTTGGTGGATGGCCTTGGCCAAGTTATGCACATACGCATGAGCCAGGTAAAGGCAGGTTCGCAAAACATGCCGATGGTCGACTGGAAGAACGTTAATCACGTTGCTCGTCGTCCATAAAGTCTAATGATGCCTCCTTTTTGAAAAAGTACGGCAAGTCCTTCCAACACCAAAGCTAATGGGAAAACGAGTGCAGTAGCAATTATGAGTTTCTTGGTTCGATTGAACTTCAGGTCTTCAATGTAATCTCCTCTATAACCGACACGTGATAACAGACTCTGGATCATACCAAGAAGTCCTAACTGCAGCGAAAAAGTTTGCGACTTGTATACTGACAAACCTAAGCTGTCAAAAAACTGGGACAAGCTTTGTTTGTCGAAGTGAGAGACATGCAAAGGAGGATCCAGTTGTATCCAGTTCCTTCCTGCGATCCTTGATTGCCAGCTAGAGAATAGCGGGACTTCAATGATCAAGGTGCCTTCTTCCCTCAGGTTAGTCGCAATAAGTGCCTTTAAAAGTTCTTTTGGTTGCTCCAAATGTTCCAGCACATGGAAGAGAGCGATGACATCAAAAGGGGCATCAGGTAATTTACCGGACGTATACATTTTCGTATCAATATCCACCTGATATTGCTTTCGCCCAAAATTTGCACGAGCTTCCGCTGTCTCTATCCCTTTACCCTTCCAAAAAGTACCTTTTAGCGTTGACAAGAACAGTCCTTTTCCACAGCCAAAATCAAGTAGATTTCCTCCCTCTTTGTATCGTCTATTAAGCACCTTAAGGACTTGTCGTGCATCCCAGGCTTTGATGCGATCAAAAATACTTTTTCGTGTATCAAGCAGCTGATATTTGCCATCCTCAAAATAAGCGGTAGTCTTGCCTGGCTCTTTCAAGATGAGGTAATGATGTGCACAAGATGTGCACCTGACTAGATCTGATCGATCATCGTATTTACCAATACCAGCATATTTCTGCAAAGGCGAATAGGACTTATTGTGACATAAAGGGCAGCTCATTTCTGTTGGATGGGTAGTCCTTTTTGAAGTCGATACAGCAGAATAGCGGCACGTTTTGCTTGCTTAGGAAGTGCTCTAAGATCGCCTGTTTCGTCAATGGTATGATCATTTTCACCACTCATGCCCATGCCATCGATGCCCATTTGTACATAAGAAGAGGTAAAACTGATATCTGCTGCGCCAGCATCCGCAGGATTAACAGGTCCGACTTCACCAAAACCCAAATCCTGACTCACTTGACTGAACATGTTCATCAGGGCGTAATTGCTCTCTTTTGGCGCAAATGGTGGGTACCCCTCCGAAAAAACGAGCTCAGCTGAGGTTTGTGGTAAATTATTCTTCACGATACGCTGCATGGTCGCTTTGGCATTTGCCAATTGTTCCGGTGACAAGGCTCTTATGCCTCCATGGACAACCACATCTTTTGAAACCACATTCGTTTTGCCAAATGCCTTTCCTGTATTGGTTGTCTCGTCATACGAAATCTCGGTTCCACCAACAATGGTGCCCGGGTTAAATGTTAAAAACTCCTCTTTGGCTAATTCGGTGTAGAAGGCATGTAGAATTCTGCTGGCCTCAAAAATAGCTCCTGCACCAACTTCGGGTTTAAAGATCTGGGAAGAATGCGCCGCCCTTCCTTTCACCGTCAAGGTCCAACCAGAAGAACTTCTTCTCGCTACATTCACGGTAGCTGGATCTCCGTCTCCATTTTCAAAACCTAAGGCAATATCAGCCCATTCGGCTGCGTCAACCAAGGCTTTTTTGGAAGCGGATAATGGACTTCCACTCTTTTCTTCATCCCCAGTCATCACCACCCAAATGTTCATGTTTTTCAATAAGCCTCTTGCCTCTAAGGCTGCCAAGGCCTGAAGAATGATCACATCCCCTCCTTTCATGTCAGCTATACCAGGACCCGCAACGGTATTTTCATCAAGTTGCCTCCACTCTTGATTTGGGCTATCCGGTTCAAAAACCGTATCTAAGTGCCCAATCATCAAGATCTTCGGTCCTTTACCTCCTTCAATTTTTGCGATCAAATGCCCTGCTCGATTAAATGCACTACCATCTTCCCACCAGGTTTCCATTCCTAATGCCTTGAATTTGGGCATTAACACATCTCCGACAGCGCGTACCCCTTCAAAATTCATGGTGCCGCTATTGATATTGATCAGCTCTTTCAATAACAAGAGCGCCTCTTCATTATGCGCATCCACCCAATCCGAGATTCTCTGCTCCTCACGGTTCAATTGACCGAAGGCAGACAGGTTAAAAAACAGTAGGCAGCAGAGTATGGATAGGGACTTAAGCATAGAAGAATAGTTGAAGCTCATTGTTAAAAAGAAAGTTATTCAATAAATAAAAAAGACTCCCAAGGGAGCCTAAATTTTGTTCTTTATTTTGCCATCCAAACGGTCTGTTTGGCTGTTTCACCTACTGAAACAACAAGCCGTGTGGCACCTGGAACTAAGGCTAAATACACCTCTTGATCAGGAAAAGTATCGGATTCAATAGGGATTCCTTCTCCAAACTCAACATCGTAACTGTATCTGCCCTGATTATCTTTTTGCTTACGAATGTAATGCTTGGCGATGTAGGCAGACGGTAGAAGGACATCTCCGTCGGGACAAAGGTTGTCGTAAACACCTGCGATGGCCTTTTCTAGGTAGTCGCCAAATTCTTCCATCATGGTGTCTTCCAGATCATGTAGCTCCTCTTCTAGATCATCATACTTTTCGTCACTGTAGTCCATGCTATCCAATTGAATCACGAGCTCAGCAACTTTTGCAAAATCATCATTCAGTTTGTCTATATCCATTATTCCGCTTTTGCCACAAAACAAGCCACTTCTTTGCTAACATCCAAAAGTTCCTTAGGTAGAGTCGGCCATTGGCCATGGAATGTAACTTTTATAGAGCCAAGGTGAATTTCTTGCGCACATCAGTTCCTCCTTTCCTCTTTTTTTTCAAAATTCACCGATCAAATAGAATCCCATGATCACTGAACAAATACAAGCAAAGATAGACAGCTGGGTCAATGGCCCATATGACGAAGAAACCAAAGCGGAGATTCACAAAATGTCTGAGACGGAATTGGCTGATGCTTTCTATAAGGACCTGGATTTTGGTACTGGAGGCCTTCGGGGCGTCATGGGAGTCGGCTCTAATCGAATGAATAAGTACACGGTCGGGATGGCCACTCAGGGACTGGCCAATTACCTAAAAAAGGCGTTTCCTGACATTTCGATAAGCGTTGCGATCGCTTACGACAGCAGAAACAACAGCCACTACTTTGCTGAAGTAACAGCCGGAGTCTTTTCCGCAAATGGCATTAAGGTGTACCTATTTGAAGGACTACGCCCTACACCGGAGCTTTCCTTTGCGATCAGAAAACTTGGCTGTCAATCCGGTGTCGTGTTGACTGCTTCACATAATCCAAAAGAATACAATGGCTACAAAGCCTATTGGGACGATGGTGCTCAAGTGATCGCCCCGCATGATAAAAACATCATTGCAGAGGTCAACCACATTGCCTCCATCAATGAGGTCAAATTCGAAGCCAATCAAGACCTCATTGTGCCTATCGGAGAAACCATTGACGAGGCCTATCTCCAAGAGATCTTAGCCCTCACCCTCTCACCTGAATTAATTCAACGACAAAAGGACTTAAAGATCGTTTTTTCTCCCATTCATGGCACAAGCATTACTCTGGTGCCCGAAGTTTTGAAGAGGAAAGGATTCGAGCAGCTCACCATTGTAGAAGAACAAGCCACTCCTGACGGAAATTTCCCAACAGTGGTTTATCCAAATCCGGAAGAAAAAGAAGCCATGTCAATGGCCCTGACAAAAGCAAAAGCCATTGATGCAGACCTGGTCATGGCCACTGACCCCGATGCAGACCGCGTGGGCATTGCCGCGAAGAATGCCCAAGGTGAATTCGAATTATTGAATGGAAATCAAGCCGCTACTCTCTTGATCTACTATTTGCTGGTCAAATGGAAAGAAAATGGGAAATTGAATGGCCAACAGATGATCGTTAAGACCATTGTCACCACTGATCTTCTTGATCGAATGGCTGAGAGTTTTGGTGTTGACTGTCCAAATACCTTGACGGGATTCAAATTCATCGCAGCACTGATCAAAGCGTTGGAAGGTAAAAAAGAGTTTATTGGTGGCGGTGAAGAGAGCTATGGTTATATGATTAGCGACTTCGTCAGGGATAAGGATGCCATCGCGTCCTGCGCAATGTTGGCAGAAATGTCTGCTTGGGCAAAAGACCAAGGCATGTCTGTCTTCGAGCTCCTCGCAGCAATATACCATCAGTTTGGATTCTACTTAGAAAGACTCATTTCAATTACCAAGAAGGGCATGCAAGGAGCTCAGGAGATCGAAGAAATGATGAAAAACTTCAGGGCAAATCCTCCCAAAGCCATCGATGATAGCGAGGTGGTGCTGATCATGGATTATTTAGCTTCAGAGCAGAAGGATATAAAAACGGGCGTCACGACACCCATTGATCTGCCAAAATCTAATGTTCTCCAGTTCATGACCGCAGACGGCACGAAAATATCGGCCAGGCCTTCGGGAACAGAGCCGAAGATTAAGTTTTATATCAGTGTGAATACTGCTCTCGGTAATGTGGCCGACTTCGCTGCAGTAAAAGCCAGCTTGGAAGAGAAAATTGGTCGAATAGAAAAAGCGCTGGCCCTATGAGCAGTGTTGCTCCATTAGCGGATCTATTTGATCGGGACATTGGAAAAGCGATCGTAGAATTGAAAGCTTATCTTAAGGAAGAAAATCTTTGGATGATCGATGGTGAGATCGCAAATAGCGCCGGTAATTTATTGCTTCATATTTGTGGAAATCTCAGACATTTTATCGGGTCCACGCTGGGAGACTCCGGATACATAAGAAGAGAAGATGAGTTTAGTCTTCAAGATGTCAAACGCTCAGAACTTTTAGCAGAATTAAAAACAACGAAAAAGATGCTGAGAGAAGTGCTGCCCTCACTCTCTGAAGAATCCCTTGATGCTCCCTACCCGATTCAGGTTTTTGGAAAAGAAATGACCACTCGATTCTTTTTATTCCACTTATACGGTCATCTGAATTATCATTTGGGTCAAATCAACTACCACCGCAGGTTATTGGATAAAAAATGATCGAGATCAAAGAAAACGTATCCTTAGCGCCCTTCAACACCTTCGGTATTGAGGCAAAAGCACAATATTTTGGTGTTTTTCGATCCATAGACGACCTGAGAGCAGGGCTACAATTTGCAGCAGACAAGCGGCTTTTGCTGCTAGGTGGTGGAAGCAACATCTTACTCACTCAGGATTTTAAGGGGGTAGTGCTAAAAAACGAGCTATTCGGCATTCGTCAGATCCGAGAAGACGACCAACACATCTGGGTGAACGCCATGGCCGGACAAAACTGGCATGAGTTTGTGCTTCACTGTCTCACCAATGATTGGGCAGGTGTAGAAAATCTTTCGCTAATTCCCGGAACTGTCGGTGCTGCACCCATGCAAAACATCGGTGCCTATGGCAAGGAGATCAAAGAAGTATTTGAGGAATTGCAAGCCCTAGAGATTGCCTCAGGACAACTCAAAACATTCAAAAAGGAGGATTGTCAATTTGGCTATCGAGAAAGTGCATTCAAGAAAGCCCTCAAAGGACAATACGTCATCACAGACGTGACCTTTAAATTGAATAAAACACCGGAATTCAATACGTCGTATGGAGCCATTCAGCAGACCTTGGACGACATGGGGGTAGAAGCACTCTCCATTCAAGCCATCAGTGAGGCGGTGATTCGAATCAGGCAGTCAAAACTACCTGACCCAGCGAAGATCGGTAACTCGGGAAGCTTTTTCAAAAACCCGGTGATCGGTCCCATTGATTACGAAGGCCTTAAAATTGAGTATGCTGACTTGCCGGGATACAAATTGCCCAATGGTGATATAAAGGTGCCTGCTGCCTGGCTCATTGAACAAGCAGGCTGGAAAGGCAAACGATTTGGGAATATCGGGGTACACAAAGATCAGCCCTTGGTATTGGTCAATTATGGCAAGGGAGAAGGAAAAGCACTCGAAAAACTATCCCAAGACATCAGAACTTCCATCGCCGAAAAATTCGGAATCGAATTAACTCCCGAAGTAAATATCATTTAAGGAATAGCCTAACTTAGTACGATGGCGAAAAGAACCCCTGCATTAGGTTTCATCCTGATCACCGTTTTGCTCGACGTAATTGGAATCGGAATTATCATTCCAATTTTTCCGGATCTATTGAAGGAGATCGGCAACCTCTCCACAGGAGAAGCCGCTCGTGTGGGTAATCTACTGGTGACAGCCTATGCTTTGATGCAATTCATTTTTGCACCAATCTTAGGGGGAATAAGTGACCAATATGGACGAAGATCCGTTCTGCTTATTGCCCTTGTAGGTTTCACCATTGACTACTTGTTCTTAGCTTTAGCGCCAACCATCGCCTTGTTCTTTGTAGGCCGACTATTTGCCGGTTTCTGTGGAGCAAGTTTCACTACCGCCTCTGCTTACATTGCAGACGTCAGCCCTGCTGAAAAAAGAGCACAGAATTTCGGTTTATTGGGAGCCGTATTCGGGCTCGGCTTTATCATCGGTCCATTGATCGGTGGTTTTCTTGGGGGTATCAGTGTAAGAACTCCATTCTATTTCGCTGCCGGAATTACATTTCTGAATTTCTTGTATGGCCTATTCATTCTTCCGGAATCGTTACCGAAGGAGAATCGACGTGCCTTTAGCTGGAAACGTGCCAACCCAATTGGTTCATTAAGAAAATTAAAAAAGAACGAAACCATCCTGGGTTTAGCTTCTGCACTCTTTTTTGTTTACATCGCGGCACATGCCGTACAAAGCAATTGGAGTTACTTCGGCGATGAGGTACTGGATTGGGGCCCCAAGGAAATCGGTATTTCACTCACCGTCGTTGGGGTTTTAGTGGCACTTGTACAGGCTGTATTGATTCGTTTTGTAACAAAAAAATTAGGCTCCGTAAAGACCATCTACCTCGGGTTGGCATTTAACAGTCTAGGCTTAGTGCTATTTGCCCTATCAACAGAGGTTTGGATGATTTATTCCTTCTTAGTAGTTTACGTCCTCGGTGGTTTAGCCGGCCCGACGATACAAGGCATTATTTCGTGGCAGGTACCAAATAGTGAACAAGGCGAGCTTCAAGGCGGACTTACGAGTTTGGTAAGCCTCACTTCTATTTTTGGTCCATTGATCATGGGATTTGTGTTCTTTTATTTCACAGAAACCTCTGATCTCTATTTCCCAGGGGCATCATTTGCTTTGGGAGCCATTCTCTCGATCATTTGCATCGTTCTCACCTATCGGACATTGCGTAGTTATCAGGACCCCTTAGGGGTGAATGAACAATGAAAGAAAGCATTAAGCATGAAACGAAAATTATTTGTTCAAAATGAGACAGGCCAACTCAAAACGGTCATTCTTGGAATAGGTAAAGATCAGGGGGAACAACTGGATATTAACCCGGTGTCAAAATATCACATGGAAAAGGGAACCTATCCATCTGAATCCGATACCATCCGTGAGCTTTATGCCATGGAACGAATCCTGAAGGCTGAAAACGTGGAGGTTCTGCGGCCACAAAACCTTCCCGAAACGGAGCAGATCTTCACCCGTGACATCGGTTTTGTGATCGATGATCGATTCATCATCTCCAATATGAAAGAACCGGTCAGACAGCCTGAAATTGAAGGTATTCGTTGGCTATTGGATGAATTCAATGAAGACCAACTGCTGCATATGCCAGAGGGCGCCATTATTGAGGGTGGTGATGTATTGCTTTACAATGAGCATGTCTTCGTTGGCATTGGAGCGAGAACCAATATTCATGGGTTTGACTACCTCAAACAGCAATTCCCATCGAAGCAATTTCACGCCTTAATGCTACAAGTGACATCCGATCCAAAGACCAATGTATTGCACTTGGATTGTACATTTCAGCCGATTGGGGATGGCTTAGCCATTATTTATGAAAATGGATTTAAGGAATATCCATCAATAGTCGATGAGCTTTTTGGACCGGAGAACCTGATTAAGATCACACAAGAAGAAATGAACAGCATGTTTCCAAACGTCTTTTCTATATCTCCTCAGAAGGTGATCGTTGAAGAAAATTTCACACGGCTTATTCAGGTACTCGAAGGCAAAGGCATTACCTGCTTAACGGTTCCTTATGCGGAAACCTCTAAACTGAGTGGTCTTTTGCGATGCAGTACCCTCCCACTGTTAAGGTCCTGATACTACTCGATAAAACTCAGTTCTACCCTTCTGTTGTAGGCTCTGCCTCGTCTGGTATTATTTGACGCGATCGGAATATCTTCACTAAAAGTGCCTTTTTCCAGTTGATCCGGATCTGCTCCTTTTTCCACCAGGTAGTCCATCACAGCCTGTGCTCTTCTCATACCTAGCGCAACGTTGTACGTGTTGTCTCCAAAAGCATCCGTATGGCCAGCTACCAAGATCCTGAAGGACGGATTATCTTTCAAAATGGCGGCTGCATCATCAAGCTTATCAAAGAAGGCCTCTTTCACGATGCTTTTGTAAAAATCAAAATAAACGATCGGCAGCTGGATATCTGGTAATGCCGCTATGATCACTTGTTGAGGAGCAGCGGGCGCCATTGGCTCTGCTGCTTTAGGCGTATCCGGTTGCACCGGAGTTTCTACAGCAATAAGTTCTTCAACCGCTTCTTCAACTACTTCTACAACCACACCGTCGGTTGATGGCGCTGGAACAGCCAAATTCAATGGGTCCAAATCATAGGAATTGACCATGGTAAGGTAGACTTCATCAGTAAACCCTTCACATCCTCCGATTCTGAAATCATGCTCGACATTGGTTTGATCCCTAAACAAGATCTTAAACTGATGTGGTTGATCATAAACGACCTCGTCTTTATGAGTGATCACTACCTGAACGTCTTGCTCAACCGGAATATTCAAGTAATAAACACCATATTCATTGGCGAGGGTATCCACTTCCTCACCTGTTTTCAAGTTTTTAACAGTGATTCTGGCATTAGACAAGGCGGTCATGTCACAATTGATCAGTTTACCCTGAAGCTGTGACTGATTGAACATCAGCACCTTGTAAATATCATTCTCGCCATAGCCGTCTGCTCTACTCGAAGAGAAATATGCAAATTGACCGTTACGTGTGAAAAAGGTATCGTCTCCAGGAAGATTGATGGGAACACCTATATTCTGAGGAGGAGAAAACTTCCCGGTTGCGCTATCCAATCTGGTTTTAAATATATCGTAGCCCCCATGGAATCATGTCCACGGGATGAAAAGTACAAGGTCCCATCTTCAGCAACGAAAGGTGCGTCTTCATTGTATTCCGTATTTAAGCCCTCAAGTGCTACTGGACGAGACCAGGCACCATTAGACTGCTTATGCGAGATGAAGAGATCTGACTTTCTCTCTTCGCTGTTCCTATCAGAAGAAAATACAATTGAATTTTTATTGTTATAGAGGAAAGCATGTGCTTCCCAACCATCGGTGTTGATGTGTAGGTCTTCTGCCCCTTCATAAGTGCCTTCGGCATTCATACGCCCAATAAAGATGTCGTCATTCTTAAAATATAGAACCGTGCTGTCATTATCGAGCAACTGCAATGGAGCAATAAAGTCCTCACCAGCATTGTATCCCTTAACTTCCTCATCCTTAGCCCATTTATCCAGCTCATTCATCTTGGATTTCATCAAGTGCTCATAGTATTCACCATCATCAGCACGCTCTCCAAGCCCTTCTCTTCGAGCCGTAAAATAGATCCCTCTTTGGTCGGTCGTGACCACTTGACTGTATTCATTCCCATCCGTATTGATACTGGGTCCAAGATTACTGACCACAACGTCTTCCGGCGCTGCCATATAGCGCTTTGCTGAACGAATCTGATTCATGACCATTACATAATCCTTCTTGGAAAAATCATCAATCTCAGAGATACTCGCCCTTCTCAACACTTGCTCGGCTTGATCAGGATCTCCACTATACAAATAGGCTTGCGCATATGGCACATAGAAAAACGGATCTGTTTCAGCATGAGGCTCCGCCTCTTTGAACAATTCGAAAGATTCCTCAAAACGGTAGCGGTGCATGTGACAGATGGCTGCCAACCAACGTGCCTCGTAGTTCTTCTTCTTTTTGGAAATAATTGGTTCCAGTTGAGCCAGAGCAACTTCCCAATCGCCCTCTCCCATGCTTTGATAAACACCGTTTAGGTTTTGTGCTTGCACGGCAAAAGTCAGGAACAAAGAGATGCAGGTGAATAGAAAGATCTTCTTCATAATCCTAAAAATTCTAATGCTCGTAAGCGTATGTTAGTAAAATCAGTTATATGCAATATATGAAATTTCTTTCATGTTTAATCTATGAAAGAAATCAAATCCGTCTCATCATAGCCTAAATCACATGATTTTCCTTTTTTCAACCAGCTGGTCGTGTAAAACCATATCGGTTGGCCCTGCTCATCTTTTGCGGTAGTTAAATAATCCCTGCCAAGTAAAACACAAGCTTCTATGACTACCCGAACGACCCATTTTTTCTTCCTGTCAAGATGCAGGTGTTCTGCACGTATGTAGGCGAACTTTCCTTTATGCTGAATCGTATTGAGCCGACCAAAAAACTGTCCGATGGTCAAGGACAACGGATGGCGATAGATCTCTTCTGGATTTGCTAATTGGAGAAGTCGACCCTCTTCAATATAACCAACGCGATGGGCAACCTTTAGGGCATCAGAGGTGTCGTGCGTAACCAATATAAAGCCAATGTGCTCGGTTTCCGCAATATGCAAGAGATCAAGAAGTAAGTCTTCTTTGGTCATGGGATCCAAACTGCTAAAGGGCTCATCTAATAAGAGCAACTTAGGCTCTTCTGATAAAGCCCGTGCTATCGCTAGCCGTTGCTGTTGCCCTCCCGATAATTGATCAGGTCGTTTGTCTTTAAGCGCAGTCAGCTTGCACAGATCCATCAGCCCTTGCGTTCGTTCATGCTGGTAGCTTTCGTCATAACGCAGCAATTGGTAGTTGATATTCTCCCAAACGCTCATGTTGGGTTTCAATCGGTAATCTTGATGGACCAATTTGATTGAGCGATGCCCAGCAATCAGCTGATTCTCGGGGTTTTCTAGGATTTCATTCTCAAAAAAGACCGCGCCATTATCTGGTTTGATCAAGCCCGCCAACATACGTAGCAGTGTGGTTTTTCCGGAGCCACTATAGCCTACGAAAGACAGGACCTCACCCTGTGCCATATCGAAGCTGATATCAATGACGGCACCTAACTTTTCCCCAGGATATTTTTTTGAAAGATTCTTTACTTCAAGCATAAAAAAAGCCACTCCTACTAAGAGCAGCTTCGTCAAATGTACGATTGCTTAATCGCTATACGAAATGCGGTAGATGCAATGTGCCACGTCATCGGAAACCAAGATGGATCCGTCCGGCATTTCCATGATGTCCACAGGCTTTCCCCAACCTTTATTCTCTTCCTGATCGAGCCAGCCGTCAGCAAAGATCTCGCTATTGACCACTTGTCCATTTTCGATCTCAACAAATCTCAGTTGATAGCCGATATGACCCGCTTCTGGGCTACGATTCCAGCTACCATGCTGCGCTACCAACAGCTGACCGCGGTATTTTTTGGGAAACATCTTGCCTTCGTAAAAACGCAAACCTAAAGGAGCTGAATGAGGCTCAAATTTGTACATCGGCTCTTTGAATTCAGCCCGCTTCCTCTGTGAACCGAAATCCGGATCAGGAATATCCCCCTGATGCCAGAAAGGAAAACCAAAATGAATGCCTGCTTCGGGTGCATGATTCAATTCGCAAGCCGGAATGTCATCACCTAGCAGGTCTCGACCGTTGTCCGTGAACCACATCTCTCCAGTTTCTGGATGCCATGTAAAGCCTACGGAATTTCTTACGCCTTTTGCGTAGATCTCCATGTTGCTGCCGTCAGGATCCATTCTGGTAATGGTAGCGTAGACCTCGTTTTCTTCTTCTTTATCACAAACATTGCAGGGAGCACCCACGGGAACATAAAGCTTCCCATCAGGACCAAAAGCAATAAATTTCCATCCATGGTGTCGATCGGTAGGATAATCATCAAAAATAACGGTAGACTTGGGTGCTGTTAGATTATCCATGATGTTCTCAAATCGATGGATTTGATTCACCTCAGCCACGTAAAGATCACCTTTGTGATAGGCAACTCCATTGGGCATAGTTAAACCTGTCGCAATGGTGTCGACCCGATCAGCACGCATGTCTCCATCTGTATCGGTCAATGCGTAGACATTTTTTCTTCGTCTGTTACCAACGAAAATGGTCTTTCCATCTTCCGTTCGGGCCAAAGATCTCGCATCGATGATATTTTCTGCATAAACATCTATTTCAAAACCTTCTGGAAGATTGATCTTCGCCAAAAGAGAATCGTAAGAGGAGGGCTCTCGTGTACTCACCGCTTGCTCATTGCAAGCAGAAAGTGCTAGAATCGCCAGAAATCCGATGATGCTCAAGGTTCTTTTCATATCTCAATTTTTTTCGAATGTATTAAAATATATAAAAGGAATTAATCTCCTTTTTATGTGTGGTTATTCTATTTTTTGAATGCATGAAAGCTATTTTTGCCACATGATCGCAATCAACAACCTTTCTTACCTAATTGGCGGCAGAGTCTTATTTGAAAATGCATCGCTTCACATTAAGCCAAAGGATAAGATTGGACTAATCGGTTTGAATGGCAAGGGCAAGTCAACCCTATTGCGGATGATCAATGAGGAATTTGCCCCAAGTTCAGGTGAGATTACCAAAAGCAAAGAGTGCTCCATCGGATTCTTAAATCAGGACCTGCTCTCCTATCAGACAGAAGAATCCATTCTTGCCGTCGCCATGCAAGCCTTTGAGCAAGCCAACGCCTTGCAAACTCAGATCGATAAACTGTTGCATCAAATGGAGGTCGATTACAAGGATGAGTTGGTCACCAAACTGACCAAGGCGCAAGAACAATTTGAAGCCCTGGGTGGATATAGCATGCAATCTGAAGCGGAAGCCATTCTTGAAGGTATTGGATTCAAAACGAGCGATCTTCAACGGCCTTTGAAGGAGTTCTCAGGCGGCTGGAGAATGCGGGTCATGTTGGCCAAGCTCTTACTTGAAAAGCCCTCGCTTTTGATGCTCGATGAACCGACCAACCACTTAGACCTTCCGTCGATACAATGGATCGAGAACTACCTCAGAACCTATGAAGGCGCCATTATCGTTGTCTCGCACGACAGACGCTTCCTCGATGCGGTAACGACCTCTACAGTAGAAGTTGCGCGACAAACCTTGACGCAGTATAGCGGTAACTACAGCTTTTACCTTCAAGAAAAAGAACTGAGGGAGGAAATTCAGAAAAACGCCTACGAAAACCAGCAACAGCAGATCAAACAAACGGAGCGCTTCATCGAACGATTTAGGGCAAAATCGACCAAAGCCCGACAGGTACAATCAAGGGTGAAAGCCTTAGAACGGATGGACTTGGTCGAAGACGTGGTGGATGATGCCATGGTAATGAATTTCAAGTTCGGCTTTAAGCAAAAATCAGGCAGGTTCATCACTGAATTAAAAGACATCTCTAAAGCATACGGTCAATTAACCATCTTAAAAGAAACCACTGCAGCCATTGAACGAGGTGATAAGATCGCGTTGATCGGTGCAAATGGAAAGGGAAAATCAACCCTCTTGCGCATCATTGCAGGGTCTGAAAAGGCGGAAGGAGAACGCAAAGAGGGATTCAATGTGATCACCGCTTTTTATGCACAGCACCAGCTCGAAGCCTTAACAGTGGAGAATGAGATCCTTGAAGAACTCAAACAGGCCGGTAGCAACAAGTCGGAATCTGAATTGAGAAGTATTTTGGGCTGTTTTCTTTTTCAAGGGGACGATGTTTTCAAAAAGATCAAGGTATTGTCCGGTGGTGAAAAATCAAGGGTCGCTTTGGCCAAAACCCTCTTGTCAGAAGCAAACTTCCTCATGATGGATGAACCGACCAACCACCTCGACTTCCTTTCTGTCAATATTTTGGTGCAGGCATTGCAGCAGTACGAAGGAAGCTTTCTCATTGTATCACACGACAGACATTTCATTAGTCAGATCGCCAATAAGATCTGGTACATAGAAGACCAGCAGATCAAAGAATATCCGGGAACCTATCAGGAATACGTTTATTGGCAAGAGCAAAGAGAGGCAGAAGAAAAACCCAAGGCTGTCGAAAAGGCCAAACCAACAAAACAGGCCAAACCGAAGCCCAAGACCGACGATGCCGAACTGAAACGATTGAAAAAGGAACTTTCCACGATTGAAAACAACATTGCCAAGCAAGAAACCTTGATCAAGGAGCTTGAAAACGAGATGGCCAAGCCTTCCGTTTACCAAAACCATGAATTGCTGCTGGAGAAAACCCAAGCTCATGAGGTAGCAAAAGTGGCACTTGACGAGCTCAATGAACAATGGGCAGCACTCGCTGAAACCATTGAGCTTTAAAAGTGGCTAAGTTTTTGCAAATTGAACGGGATGAGAATTAGCCTTTTGACCTTTTTTTTATGGCTCAGCCTCCATGTCTCTGCCCAGCAGAAATCCCTGCTCTTTTCCAATCAAGTCTATGAAGAGCAGATCAAGACCGTGCAGCTTTATCCTAATGATCCTAGTATTCAGGCGGCTCTTGAGCCTGCTGTGATCAAATTAGACGACCGAAAAACACTCAGGCTGGAGTTTGATGACTTGCGTAACGATGCCGATTACTACTATGTTTATTTCGTCCATTGTAACTATGACTGGACACCTTCAGACTTGAGGCCCAACATGTACCTGAATGGCTACAATGAATTCGAGATCACCGATTTTGAATTCAGCTCGGAGGCAAGAATAAACTACGTTCACTACACCTATCTCTTTCCACGATTCAAAACCTCTGGTAATTATCTGGCGGTGGTCTACCGAGATCAAGACAAGTCCGATATCGTGTTATCTCAGCGCTTTCATGTTTACGAGAATAAGGTAGGGCTTGGCGCAAGAGCTGACCGATCGGCGAGCGTCACAGATCGACGAACGCACCAACGGATTGAGGCCACCGTAAACTATTCAGAACTAAAAGTCATCGACCCCAAGCAGCAATTCAAATTGGTTGTGCGACAAAATGAGCGACCAGACCGCCTGAAGCTATTGCCCCTCACCTATATCGACGATAATGCCAAAACGCTAGGCTATCAGAATTTAGGCGAGGATAATGAGTTTTATGGAGGGAATGAATTTCGTTTCTTCGACTTAAACACGGTAAACTTTGGTGGACGTAATGTTGAAAACACCACGTTTATAAATAATAAACCCTACACCAAGCTAAGACTTGACCAACATCGGGATGTGGCCTACCTCCTCAACCTTGACCTTAACGGTAATTTTTACATCAGAGACCTCGAAGGACGAGATAGCCGACTAACGGCTGAATACGTTGATATTCAGTTTTCCCTTGAAACCAATGAAGATCAAGCCGATATCTACCTGATTGGTAGCTTCAATCATTGGCTAAAAAATGCTGACTCTAAAATGATCTATAACCCGTTGACCGATCGCTTCGAAAAGCACCTCCTCCTTAAACAAGGCTGGTACGATTATGCCTATGAAACAGAACGTGATCCCACGCTATTCGAGCGGTCATTCTACGAGACTGAGAATTTGTATGAAGTTTTTGTCTACTTCCAGGCCATGGGTGCCAGAGGTGACAAGCTCGTCGGTTATTACCGGTTAAACCTAAATCGCAGGCGTTAAGCCGTTTCCAGGTTTTTAGCGAAAACGTACTTTTCTGTCCGGTCTACCGGATTGGCATGCGCAATATCCATCATGCCAAATCCCTTGTGTGCGTAAGCACCTAAGCCACAATTGAATAAGAAAGCTTGGACCTCTTTTGCTGCATATAAAGTAAATGGCAAGGTATAGCCTCTTACTTCGTATTTTACGTCTTGATCGAAGAGAGAATAGATACGAGCGAATTTCTTCTCTCTGGCCCTTAACTTATTGAGGTATTCCACATCGGGCACAAATTGAAACTTACTAAAGGAAGCCAATTGCTCATTGCTAAACTGTCCAGAAGCCTCTAAGCGCTGCATAGTGGACTCGTATAAATGATCTGAAAACTCATCCGCCTCCGGTAAAATGAATTGCTTACTTGTCGGATCGTTAAAACTAGCCTTGATCGGAACAATCGGAGAAATGCAGATGTACTTCATTTCATGTTCGAAATCAGGTTGCTGTTCAATTTCTGTATACAAAGGAGCCACGATCAGGTTGCCTAGCTGTACTTCCTCATAGGTAAAGATGCGCTCCAATAAATGATCCAGAAACTCTTTGCTGTCTGACGATAATACAAGCGTAACGAGAGTTGAAAAATAATGAAGGCCATTTCTCGACACTTTTGTTTGACCCTTGAGTCCAGAGAAATTCAACCTATCGTACTGGACGAAATCAGCGTTTCCGCCCTCTAATAGTACTCCTTTAAGGAATTGTGCTAAAATATACTGATGGTGAAAAGGAAGGTGTGTTCCTTTGTTCTTTAGCTTAAAAATAACTCTTACTCTCAAGACAAAAATGGTTTAAATGGCTTATCTATCAACGAGTTGAACCGTTTCTCTCGAAGATGTTGCCTAAACCTTTCGTCTTTATTAATTGTTCAGCCGTTCAGAAAAAATTGTCTGGGGCTTTGTCTGACTACACATTGAAACGGAAATGCATGACATCTCCATCTTCCACTACATAGTCTTTGCCTTGGATCATGAGCTTACCCGCTTCTTTGATCGCCACCTCTGTTTTGTAGGCCTGATAATCTGGAATTTTGATCACTTCCGCTTTAATAAAGCCCTTTTCAAAATCGGTATGGATCACTCCAGCTGCTTTGGGAGCCTTCCACCCTCTTTTGATCGTCCAAGCACGAACCTCTTGCGGTCCAGCTGTAAAATAGGTTATGAGGTCTAGCAGTTCATAGGAAGCCCTGATCAGCTTACTCAAGCCCGATTCTTTCAAACCGTATTCTTCCAAGAACATTTCCTTCTCCTCGACCTCTTCCAATTCTGCGATCTGCGATTCGATTGATGCCGATATCATGATCACATCTGCTCCCTCTGCCTTGATGGCTTCTTTTAAGGCCTCCACATGTTCGTTGCCCGTGTGAATAGCGGTTTCTTCCACATTGGCTACGTAGATCACCGGTTTGATCGTGAGCAAAGACAAGTCTCTCACATGCTCCAAATCATCGGCGTCTGCCTCCACTGCTCTTGCATTTTCACCGGACTCAAGCGCCGTTTTAAAACGTTCAAGGACTTCGATGGCCTTTTTTGCTTTTGCATCTCCTGATTTAGCGATCTTGATGTTGCGATCGATTTTTTTCTGAATAGACTCCAGATCCTTTAGCTGTAGCTCGTTATCGATCACATCTTTGTCAAATGCGGGATCAACGCTACCTGCCACGTGAACAACATTGTCATCCTTGAAACAACGGATCACGTGAATGATCGCATCAACTTCTCGGATATTGGCCAGGAACTTATTGCCAAGACCCTCCCCTTTGCTAGCTCCTTTTACCAGACCGGCAATATCAACAAACTCTATTACCGTAGGCAGTACTTTTTGCGGGTTGACAAGGGCAGAGAGAATGTTCAGCCGTTCGTCGGGCACCGTAACGACACCCACATTTGGTTCGATCGTACAAAACGGAAAATTAGCTGCTTCAGCTTTTGCACTTGATAATGCATTGAAAAGAGTTGATTTACCGACATTCGGCAATCCCACAATACCACATTGAAGTCCCATAGAATTAAAAGGATAGCATTAAACGGCGGCAAAGATAAGAATAATTGCAAGCCAACCTATGGAAGACAGACAGTCAACGAATAAGAAATTGCACGAATTAATCCCAGCTGAGGTCAGTATCCAATCCGCTATCGCCGTTCGATAGTACCTCTTCTTCTGAGTTGTTGAATTGGTCAAAGTCTACTTCTGGCATTAATTCTTCTTTTACATGACTCACCGTCTCGTTCAGTGCATCCATGAACTTGCCAAAATCTTCTTTGTATAGAAAGATCTTATGCTTCTCGTAGGTGAAGCCATCTTCCTTGTATTTTCTTTTGCTCTCTGTGATCGTTAAGTAGTAATCGTTAGAACGGGTAGCTTTAATGTCAAAAAAGTACGTCCTCTTTCCAGCTCTTACCCTCTTTGAAAAAATTTCATTCCTATCCTTATCTTCCACTATCCAATAATTTCGAAGGTTTTTAAAGTATGTAAGCTCTAATATAAATGAATATTCAGAAGGAAAGCAAAAAGGAAAAAAATATTAGAAGAAACTCTTTAGGAAGAAACAGTGCGGCTTTTCTTACACTTTATAACAGATAAAACCTATACTTGAAAAAAGTCTTATGCGATTCACACTAGAGGACGTCAATAAATTTGGTAATGTCGAAGTACTCGCCAAGCAAATGGTGGAAGGATTCATCACTGGATTGCACAAATCACCTTATCATGGCTTCTCTGTAGAATTCGCTGAACACCAGTTGTATAACAATGGGGAGAGTACGCGCCACATCGATTGGAAACTCTATGCGAAAACTGATCGGTTATACACCAAACGCTATGAAGAAGAAACGAACCTCCGCTGCCAGATCGTCATCGATCAATCTTCTTCTATGTATTACCCGGAGAAAACCTATGGCAAAATGAAGTTTAGCGTGATGGCCGCCGCTGCCATTACCTATCTTTTACACAAGCAGCGCGATGCAGTGGGCTTGTACACTTTTTCCGACCAATTGGAAATCGAGACTGCGGTAAAATCATCAGCCACACACATTCATAAACTCTTTCTGCATTACAATGACCTGCTGAATTCACCAAAGAAAGAACAACGGACCAATGTGGCCAACATCCTGCACCAATTGGCCAAAAAGGTACACCGCAGATCACTCGTTGTGCTCTTTTCCGATATGTTCGACAACGATTCCAATGATGCAGAGATCATGGCGGCATTGCAGCATTTAAAACATAATAAACACGAAGTACTCCTCTTTCATGTGACGGATCGGGAGACAGAATTGGATTTCAATTTTGAAGACCGGCCTTATGAGTTCATTGATTCCGAAACCAATGAGCGGATCAAACTCAACCCTGCCACCATTAAAAAAGAGTTTAAAGAACAAATGGATGGCTATTATCACGACCTCTATCTGAAATGCGCACAACTAAAAATCGACTTGATAGAAGCCGACATCAACCAAGGCTTTGAGCAGATCATGAATGCCTATCTGATCAAGCGCCAGAAGATGAGATAATCAATCATAGGTACCTTTTTAGCAAAAAATAGTAAGCACAATGAAACACATCAATTGTCAACATCCGACCATTTTATTCTTTGTTTTTCTTTTATGCTGTTCCTGTGTTTCGGACCAAAAAGAATTAGTCTACAGCATTGATGAACCCACTTTAAAAGTTGAGGTTTGGGAATACGACCTTGGTTTATTGGAGACTCAGAATGCCGGCACAAGTGACATCAACATCACTGCAAAAGACAGCTTAGCATTTGTACTTACCAGCGCACATAATTCAGAAGATGCCGATCTAGATATTTCAACCCTTGAGAATGAGAATCAAGGTGTTGAGCTGACATTAGAAACACCTTTAGCTCCTTCAGCAAAAGAGAAAATCAATGAATTATTGGCGAAATTCGCTGAGGCAACTGATCATCGGGTTTTTTATGGCATGGAACCCGCTGAAGTGCTCATTTTAAGAGTGTCAAATCCTGACTTGCTGAAAAAGCATGCTTACGAAGCAACCAATGGCGTAGAAAGTAGTGTATCACGCATTAATGAATCAATCAAATCACGCGGAAACTTGAGCAAACTAATCCAAGTATTGAACAAAAAGGTGCTTCCATTGCCATTAGAAGCAGAAATACCCGATGAGTTAGATGAGCTCATGTTCAGCATTGAGATGAACTGGAGTGATGGTTTTGACCAGGCCTATGAAGAGCTAGAAAGGACTTATGGTCTGAGCATCAAAGAAGAGTCTCGCATGAGAAAGGTATTGCGAATCGAATAAAAAAAGCCCCCATTCGGAGGCTTCATTTATCATTCAACATTAAGCATTCAACATTGCTTAAACGTGTAACCACTCTTTCTTGGCGTACAATTCCTCTTCTGTTTCTCTATAATCAGGATCATCTACACAGCAATCTACCGGACAAACAGCCGCACATTGAGGCTCCTCGTGGAAGCCCATACACTCGGTACACTTCCCTGAAACTATATAGTAAAATTCGTCAGAAACGGGTTCTTGAGGCTCCTTTCCATCCACCTTTGAACCATCTTCCATCTCTATCTCTGTCAAGTCTGTTCCACCAGACCATGTCCATTCTTCTCCGCCTTCGTATATCGCTGTGTTTGGGCATTCCGGCTCGCAAGCTCCACAGTTAATACATTCGTCAGTGATCATTATCGCCATAATACTACTCGATTTTCGTCAGTACATATAACACCTTTCCGCCCAAAGGGTTTCAGGTGCCTTCTAAATTAACCGCAAAAGTAATCATCAAAACTTCTTTGACGGAAACAATAGCTGTATTTTTGATGCAACCGATAGAAAATGACTCTTCAGGAACGGAAAAATGCCTTGATCGCTTTAGGAGAACGGCTACAGCACATCCCACAAGATGAATTGGAGCAGTTAGCCTTACGCACCATTAATGAAAACAATTGGTTCAACCTTGCCAATGTGACTCGTGCAGTGAAAGCATGGGGTGAAGCACTTCAAGCGGAAAAAGTAGATTTTTGGTTAAAGGATCTGAAGGAGGAACCCAGCCAAACTGCCACCATTGGGTTGATCATGGCCGGTAACATCCCTTTGGTTGGTTTGCACGATCTGTTGACCGTTTTGATGGCAGGGCATCGGGCAGCGGTGAAGTTTTCATCTCAGGACAAGGTCTTGATGCAATTCATCATGAGCGAACTGCTCAAACTGGCCCCTGCTATTGAGAAGCAAATCGAAGTGGTTGAGCAATTAAAGGGCATAGATGCCGTCATTGCGACGGGTTCAGACAATACGGCAAGGTATTTCAAGCAATATTTCGGGAACAAACCACATGTTATTCGCCAAAACAGGACCTCAATCGCTGTCGTTACAGGCAATGAAGACAAAGAGGCCCTCAATAAGCTCGGCAAAGACATTTTTACCTATTATGGGCTAGGTTGCCGCAATGTCTCGAAGATCTTCATTGACAAAAATGCTGACATCACCCAACTCATAGACGGTCTGATGGACTATGAAGATGTTTTGACTCATCACAAATACCTTAACAATTACGACTACAA
Organism: Roseivirga sp. YIW32; assembly: GCF_057219245.1. Classification (NCBI taxonomy): domain Bacteria; kingdom Pseudomonadati; phylum Bacteroidota; class Cytophagia; order Cytophagales; family Roseivirgaceae; genus Roseivirga; species Roseivirga sp. YIW32. The sequence continues at coordinate 1,264,402 of NZ_JBXVVG010000001.1, forward strand.
CAAGTCGATCTATTTAGTGAATGGCGAACCGCATTTGGATAGTGGTTTCTTTCTGATGCGTGAAACTGAGGAGTTGGTCTCTCCTATTTCGGTCATCTACTACGAGTATTTCGAAAATGAAGCCCAATTGGCACTCAGGCTTTCGACTTTTGCTGACAAAACACAATGTGTCGTGTCTGATCAGGGTTGGTATCCGCATAGCTTGAACTTTGGAGACGCCCAATCGCCCGAACTGTGGGACTATGCCGATGGGGTGAATACCTTAGATTTTCTGACCTCACTTACTTAAGCTGATAGTATTTGCGAAAATCCTTGGCAAAGGATTTGAACCCACCCGGATAAGATGAGAGCAATTGCATAGGCGAACTCCCTTCCTCCAGGCCGTAGATCAACGCTATAAAAAAGGCCCTGTTTTCTTCATGTAGGAAATTAACCAGTGCCCAAGCAAGCCCATACGAAGCATTCGTGGAAAGACTGGCCCATTGAGCCTCATCGGCCTCCATAAAAAGAGTCAATTGTCTTTTGGACAGGTTTATATTCAATTGATCTATGGGATACAGGTTTCGTTTGTTCAACTGTCCGTTCGGTAACCAGTAAAAGGCACCAAGATAGTCTGCCAAGCCCTCGCGCAACCAAGGAATATGATCCATTCGGGATTCTCGTGTGAGCGCGTGGACCAATTCATGCGCAAAAGTGAATTCAAATTCTTCGTTTTTATAAAGGGTGATCTGATCTTGTACTGGCGAGTAAAAGCCAGTAGCTGTTGGGTTCTGACGACAACAATCCTTTAACACACGACTATAATCTAGAAAATCGTCATAGACCGATAGGCTGATCATTCGTGTTTGCTCTTGGGCAACTCCTAACTTTTCCAAAAACCGCTTTTGAAAACCAAGGTGCATTTTCACCTTATTCAACTCATCGGGTGACAAGTTAGCGGCACTGTTCAATTGTACTTTCTGCCCATTGAGGCCAAGGCTGATCATCAGGAAAAAGATGAAAAACATGCCTTTTGGCGCATCGATTTTTGATATTGTCTGCAGATTGAACATTTTGGCTTTCTCGAATCGCAACTCATGAAGAGGATCAAATTTGGTATTCCCAGTCCATTCTCCATTGCTTTACTACTGACAAGTATAACAGTTTTGTTAGCAATTGTTCTTACTCAAAGACCGGAGAATAGTGGCAGTGCTCATATTTTGACGATACTAGACTATTGGCAAATCGGTTTTTGGGAGCTTTTGAGCTTCACGATGCAGATGGCGCTTATCCTCATACTGGGCCATGCCCTTGCCTTGAGTCCACTGTTTGAAAAACTGATCGGAAAACTTACCACATATTGCGATACATCAGCGAAAGCAGCCCTGTTGGTCAGTCTTTTTGCCATCCTGATGAGCTTTCTCAATTGGGGCTTATGCCTTGTTTTCGGAGCTATTTTTGCTCGAAAAGTAGCTGAAGCCGCTCAGCTTGAAGGCCGCAAGCTAAATTATCCCTTAATTGGCGCCGCGGGATACGTCGGAATGATGTGCTGGCATGGAGGCTTTTCAGGCTCTGCACCGTTGACGGTCTCCGGAGCTGACCATTTCTTGGTAAAGGAGATCGGCCAGATTCCGATCAGTGAAACGCTCCTTTCCCCGATGAATCTTGTAACTTCCTTGGCCCTTTTGCTGATCATTCCTGCCGTATTTTATGTGCTTGGCCTCCGCTCCTCGGAGCAGTCAATCAACTTACCACCTCGTTCAAAAGGCCATGCTACTCCCGTCAGGCAGCTTACAGGTATCGAACGCATCGATTCTTCAAGATTATTCGGTGGTTCTTTCGGATTACTCATTTGTTTTTTAGCCATACGAAAGATCATTACCATGCCCCCAGGCTCGGGTTTGGGCTTTATTGACCTCAATTACATCAACTTCTTTCTATTTGGTCTGTCCATGCTTTTTCATGGGTCTGTCATGCGATTCATGCAAGCACTGGCTGAGGCGGTTAAAGGAGCGCTTGGCATTATTATTCAGTTTCCCTTGTACGCGGGCATTATGGGCATCATGAATTATTCGGGCCTTGGCGCGGTCATCTCTCAAGGCTTTATCAATATATCCACTGCCACCACCTTGCCCATCTTCACGCTGCTCAGTGGAGGTTTGGTCAATATCTTCGTGCCAAGCGGCGGCGGTCAATGGGCTGTCCAAGGGCCTATCATCGCCGAAGCAGCACAATACCTTGGTGTGGCTATGCCCAAAATGGTCATGGCCCTTGCCTATGGCGACCAGCTGACCAATATGCTGCAACCCTTCTGGGCTTTACCCCTTTTGGGCATTACCAAACTGAAAGCCAAAGAGATACTTCCCTATAGCACGGTGATGCTCTTGATCGGATTGCTTATCTTTAGCTTCACCCTGATGATCTTTTGATATGTCAAATAAGTACAGTTTTGGAGAAAGTGGCAGTAGAAGAAGGCTTCCTTTTTTGGGCTTTTTTGTAGAAATATTAGTGATCGTCATCGGTATTTATATCGCCTTCTTAGTGAATGAATGGGGTGAAAAGAAAAAAGAAAGACAACTTGAAGCAAACTACTTGCGCGAATTAAGAGAAGAAGTAGAGATCAATTGGCAGGAGCTAGAGGTTGATCAAAATTTCAGAAGAGCACAAGAAGTATTTTTACTAAAGCTGATGGATGCCAGGAACCGTAGAGTTGACTTGGACACCTTGCGCGAAGCCTTTGAGTACCTGATGATCTATCGATTCTACTCCCCAACCAAAGCGGTGTATAACGACCTAATCTCATCTGGAAACTTAGGCCTTATCCAGTCAGACACCATTCGGCATTTGATATTAACGGACCATCAGCGGACAAGCAGGGCGCCTGTCTCTGAACTTAGCGAACGAAAGTATGTGGAGGATGAACTCACACAGTATTTAGTCAGAAGACGCGTCTATAGTTTACTTTCATTGAAAGAGGACATCGAAGAGATCCAAACATCACAACGACAGAAAGATCAGATGATCAACTCCTTGTTGCAAGACACTGAATTTTTTGACCATGTTTATGCCCGTCTAGGCCGTTTAAAAACGGTGCTTTATTTTGCCAACCCCATTCAATGGAACCTCCGTGCACTCAGACGCAAATTGGATGAAGAATTAAGTCGTCAGGGCTAAGATTCTCCGTACATGGAATTTAGACGTCTTCTCATGTCAATTTTTGCTGAAATTTAATAACTTGCGCAGCCCTTACAAGAAGGGATTGAATAAGTTGAAATTTCACAAAAAACCCAGTTTAAATGGCTTTTGACATAGATATGATCAAGGCTGTGTATAACAGAATACCCGCTCGGGTGAACGCAGCCAAAAACCTCGTAGGTAAACCGTTAACCTTATCCGAGAAGATTTTATACTCACACCTTTGGAACGGCGAGGCCTCAGAAATTTTTGAGAGAGGCACCTCCTACGTAGACTTCGCACCTGACCGCGTGGCCATGCAAGACGCAACAGCCCAAATGGCCTTGTTGCAATTCATGCAAGCAGGTAAGGACAAAGTAGCAGTACCTTCAACGGCACACTGCGACCACCTCATTTTAGCGAAAGAAGGAGCTGCTGATGACCTCAGAAACTCTCTGACCGCATCTGGTGAAGTGTTCAACTTCCTGGAGTCTGTTTCAAACAAATACGGAATCGGTTTCTGGAAGCCAGGTGCCGGAATCATTCACCAAGTTGTTTTGGAAAACTATGCCTTCCCTGGCGGTATGATGATCGGAACGGATTCTCATACCGTAAATGCAGGAGGTCTGGGAATGGTAGCTATCGGTGTTGGTGGTGCTGATGCAGTGGACGTTATGGCGGGCATGCCTTGGGAGCTGAAGTTCCCTAAGCTGATCGGTGTCAAGCTGACCGGAAAAATGAACGGCTGGACTGCACCTAAGGATGTGATCTTGAAGGTGGCTGGTATCTTAACCGTAAAAGGAGGTACAGGTTGCATTGTTGAATACTTCGGTGATGGAGCCAAGTCAATGTCAGCCACTGGTAAAGGAACGATTTGTAACATGGGTGCTGAGATCGGCGCGACAACCTCCACCTTCGGTTACGATGACTCCATGGAGCGCTATTTGAAAGCAACAGGCCGAGCCGACGTTGCTGAAATGGCCAATGGGATCAGAGAGCACTTAACAGGTGATCCTGAAGTATATGCTAATCCGGAACAATATTTTGATCAAGTGATCGAAATCGACCTGGATACATTAGAACCTCATGTGAACGGTCCATTTACACCAGATCGTGCCACTCCGGTTTCTCAAATGAGAGCGGAAGCCGAGAAGAATGGATGGCCAACCAAAGTAGAATGGGGATTGATCGGTTCTTGTACCAACTCATCTTACGAAGACTTGTCTCGTGCTTCTTCGATCGCGCAGCAAGCCGTTGATAAAGGATTGAAAACCAAAGCAGATTTTGGAATCAACCCAGGCTCTGAGCAAGTACGCTTTACGGCAGAACGTGACGGCTTATTGAAGATCTTTGAAGACCTCGATGCCACCATATTTACCAATGCCTGTGGACCGTGTATCGGCCAATGGGAAAGAACAGGAGATAACAACAGGACAAACACCATTGTCCACTCGTTCAACCGTAACTTCTCGAAGAGAGCGGATGGCAACCCCAATACGCACGCTTTTGTGACCTCTCCGGAAATGGTAGCAGCGATCGCAATTTCAGGCGATTTGGGCTTCAACCCGATCACTGATACCTTGACCAACGAAAAGGGCGAACAGGTAAAACTCGACCCTCCCGTTGGAGAAGAACTACCTGATAAAGGCTTTGCCGTGGAAGACAACGGCTACCAGGCACCTGCCGAAGATGGTAGCCATGTGGAAGTAAAAGTCAACCCGGACTCTAAAAGGTTACAATTATTAGAACCTTTCGATCCTTGGGATGGCCAAAACATCACTGGTGCTAAGCTATTGATCAAGGCATTCGGAAAATGTACCACTGACCATATCTCAATGGCAGGTCCATGGTTACGTTTCAGGGGTCACCTCGACAATATTTCTGATAACTGCCTCATTGGCGCTGTCAATGCCTTTAATCAAGAGACCAACAAAGTCAAAAACCAATTGACGGGTGAATATGGCCCAGTTCCGGCTACGCAAAGACAATACAAAGCAGAAGGCATTCCGACCATCGTTGTGGGCGACCACAATTATGGTGAAGGTTCTTCACGTGAACATGCTGCCATGGAACCAAGACACCTTGGTGTGCGTGCGGTATTAGTGAAATCGTTCGCGCGTATTCATGAAACGAATTTGAAGAAACAAGGCATGTTGGGGCTAACCTTTGCCAATGAGAATGATTACGACAAAGTGCAAGAGGACGATACCATCAACTTCTTGGATCTTGATCAATTTGCTCCAGATAAATCCTTGCACATCGAATTTGTGCATGCTGACGGTACTAAGGATGTGATTGAAGCTAACCATACCTATAATGAACAACAAATTGGTTGGTTTAAGGCGGGATCAGCCTTGAACTTGATCAAACTTCAGAATAACTAATAGGAAAAAGTACCTAGTGCTCGGTGCCTAGGTATTCACAATACTTTAAGCCTCATTTCAGAAATGGAATGGGGCTTTTTCTTATCAGAGAAGAACTAACATCTAACGTAGATAATTAACCACTCGTCTAGTATTCCTGAAGGGCAATGAGGCATTATAGACCTTTGTTCTATGACCGAGCTAAAGAAATATTTACGATCTATTCAGACCTTTTTTCCATTCTTGCATGACCTCAGGTTCAACATCAAGTTCATCTTGCTTCGAATGCTGAAGAAACCACATGAATCGGATTTTGAAGCACTGAAGTATTTCAGACCAGAAAAAGACGCCACCTACGTTGATATCGGCACCAACAGAGGGGAATCCCTTCTCTCGATTGACATCATCAATGGAAACAAAAACAAAGTGGTTGGATTTGAACCAAATCCTCATGTTTACGAGCGGGCACAACGGGCTTTAGGCAAGAGAAAACACATCGAAATACATAATGTCGGTCTTTCCAATACCCATGGGCAATTTGAACTGAATGTTCCTTTCTACCGTAACTGGATGTTCGACGGACTCTCCTCGCTGGATTATTCAAGCGCTCACGATTGGCTTGAGCATCGCTTATGGCGCTACCAAGAAAAACACCTTGATGTGAAAAAGGTCCAATGCGAAGTAAAAAAACTGGACGACTTTGACCTCTCCCCCTATTTTGTGAAAATTGACGTGCAAGGATTGGAATTCGAAGTGTTGCAGGGTGCCCAAAAGACCTTGAAAAAGTTTCGGCCCATTTTACTGATCGAGTCACTGGATCAGCGCATCTTAGACTACCTAAAACCTTTGGGTTACAAGTGTTATGCTTATGAATCAGGGAATTTCACGGAAGGAAGAGGCAAGCTCAATACCTTCTGCATCACGGACGATAAGTTTGAAACCATCCTGCAGCAGGCTGCTTAAAAAGGCCATTTGAACGAATTTTACTTAGTCATTACGTTGTTTACCGATTATTGACCTGCATTGACCGATTAGTCAAACGTAATCCATTTGCCATGTTGCACCTTTGTACAAGGTCAATAACTCAAACAACAATGAAAAAGGTCATCTTACTTCTTGCACTGCTAAGCCTCGGCTTTTTTGTCGAAGCAAAATTGGCAGTTAAAAAACAGGCAAACGAACAAGCAACCACGTCTATCGAAGTTCCTTGTGAATGAAACTATCGATACTGCCTGAACCAAGCCAATATGTTATCTACTTTAGCGATCAACTGACTTGGTCGGTTGGCAATGCCATGTGACGCACCTGGTAATTCAACAAGGGCTGTCGGTATCTTTCTGATCTTAAGCGCCCCGTAATACTGTTTGGCTTCCGACGGAGGAGTTCGCTTATCTTCCATCCCCACCATCACCAGCGTTGGCGTTTGCACATTCCCAACTAGGGAGATGGGTGAAAATTTCATGTACGTCTCGATATTCTCCCAAGGCTGGCCGGGAAAGCGCGAATTAGCATAGCCATAGTAATTATCCGCCATTAAGGTTTTGCTGACCCAGTTGATCACGGGCTTGATGACGGCGGCCGAGCGAAAGCGATTATTCTTACCGATCATCCATGCGGTCATGATCCCTCCGGCACTTCCGCCGGTAACATAGAGTTGGTCTTCGTCAATAAATCCTTTAGCGATCATCTCGTCAACACCTGACATCACATCATCATAGTCGTTGCCCGGATAATTATGGTAGAGCAAGTTGCCGAACTCTTCACCATAGCTCGTACTCCCTCTCGGGTTTGGATAGAATACCACATAGCCATCTGCAGCATACAACTGAACTTCCAAAGAAAATCGATCGCCATAATTAGAAATAGGTCCTCCATGGTTTTCAACCAGCAAAGGATACTCTTTGGAAGGATCAAAATTGGGTGGTGTCACAAACCAACCCTGAACTTTTCTTCCATCAAAACTGGAATTATACCAGACCTCTTTCACTTCTCCCAACTCGATCTGATCCAACACATCTGCATTCAAATCCGTCAGTTTCTTCATCCCTCCTCCTGTGGACACCGTTGCCACGTCAGAAGGTCTGTACGCTGTGCAGGCTGTATAGGCGATCAGGCCATTCGTGGCCAAGGAATAAGAACCGCCGCCATAAGGTCTACCCAACGAAGTTCCACCGACCGATTGAGCGATCTCCCTGGTCTTGCTGCCCTTGAATTGGTGAAAACCGATGCGTGTGTTACCAAAGTCATCGTACATGAAATAAAATCCCTTACCATCGGCAGACCAAGTCAAACTCGAGGGACTTCGATCGAGCCCAAGCATGACTTCTTCCTTTCCTGAACCGTCGAGATTCATGAGGTACACTTTTGACACTTGATAGGTCTGCACACGGTCATCATAGCCCGTATACAGTATCTTTTTGCCATCAGGAGAAATGACGGGACTTCGGTCAGGTCCGTTCCTATCGGTTAATGCATTGATCTCACCCGTGGCAATGTTGAGGTGATAGATCTCGGAATTTCGAAAATCATACTCCCACTCCTCGTTGAGGTTGCCACTAAAGATCAATCCTTTTCCATCTTTGGTCCATTGTGGTGTGCCTGAAAAATTGAAGTCACCAGAGGTCAGTTGACGTTCTGTTCCGCCGGCTGCCGGCACCACAAAAAAGTGAGAAAAGCCATCTGGCAGGTACCCTCTTCCATCGGCTTCATATTTTAATCGGGTGGTCACACGAACCGGGTCTGCCCATTGAGCTCCTCTAGGTTTTGCCGGAGCCTTTGCTAAAACGGGTGGCGCGGCAGGCATAAACATGGAGAAGGCCAACCATTGGCCATCAGGTGACCAGGAGATTCCTCCTGGAGAGCGTTCCAGGTCGGTGATTCTAGTGGATTGCTTAGTGGCAAGATCATAGACATAGATCTCCGTCCCTTTCTCTCCACCTGTCCTGTAGGCCAGTTTGGTCCCATCGGGAGACCAAACAGGACTTGACTCTCCTTGCTCTCCTTCAAAAAGCTTATGATGACCCGAACCATCGGCGTTCATGATCCACAAATGTCCAACTGAACGGTCTGTCATGATATCAAAGCCCTGACGTTGATAAACGATCTGGCTGCCATCCGGAGAGATCTGCGGATCGGAAGCCCATTCCATATCGAAAACGTCGAGGTTCTGAAGCGATCTTTTTGCCTGACCCCAGCTGTTATTGGTGAAGGTCAATAAGGCGAGAATGAAAAGAGGAAAATATGATTTCATGGGAATAGGTTTAGTCTTGAAGATAAAGATAAATCCCAAAAACCTGCAAGCCGTTTTTTGTCAGTCAGTTGAGGAACCAAATGTCAACGTGTAGGTGATGTTGGCCGCTTTCTTTTTCGCTTTTTCCTTTTGGGCAGGCGCATTCACCAGGTGGTAATTGATCTGGGTTTTCTTCTCTTCCTTTTTGGGAAGGGTGAAGTTCACCTTGGCTTTTCGATGTAAGGTGACGTTTCTACCCTTATTGTATGCCTTTTCATATTTCAAGAGACCGACAAGTCGGATGACCTCTTCATCACAGCCGTAGCCCAATGAACTCACTATTTTGATGTTTCGAGTTCTGCCCAAGCCATCGACATCATATCTTGCCTCTACTACTCCTTCCACCTGAGCTGTCAATGCTTCCTGAGGGTAATTTAACTGGGTACGGATAAATTGACGCGCCTCCTCGCCCCCTTTGTAGTAGGGCATTTTCAGGGGCTCATCTTTCCTAGGCTTGCTCAAGGCTTGGTTAACGGTTAATAGTTGATTAGTAAATAAGTGTGTTTATATCCAACTAGTCAATCTATAGCTATTTTTAATATTGACTGTTCCAGAGGATGCTGGGGTGAATGAAGGGCAAAAGAAACCAAAAGAACAATTTGACGGACATCTTAGGTGAAATCAAAAAAGTTCATCTGAGAAAAATCTGGAATAATGAACTTCCTATTCTTCCATCCTGAGCCTACCGAAGCCTGCCTGCTGTAAGCAGGGATCGCCAGTTTCCTCGTCTAGCTAAGAAAAAGAAAGACAATGTGCATCTAATTCAAGTCTCGCGACTCAGAACTCGGGACTCAAGACTTAATACAGCCTCTACCCCAGCCCTAAAGGGTGACAAATGCTAGAAGTTCGAATTCTAGACACAAGCCCAGATAATTTCTAATTCCTAAGTGACATTTGAATCATCGCAATACGCAATACTTAATACGCTTCTCAAGACTCGAGACTCAAGACTCAAGACTCAAGTCAAGACTTCCTACTAATCCAACTTAATCCTTCGAATCTCAATAGGCCCCCAATCCTCTACATTGAACTCACCGTTTGCATAGGCCGCCCATGGTGAATTGGCTAAATAATAAAAATATCCGTCTTTTAGTTGACCCAAGGTGGGCTCACCCAAGCTCTCTCCTCCTCTATTGATGACATGTTCCAAGTCAATAAAATTTCCTTCCTCATTCAAAAAATACTGCACCACCTTATACGGTTTGGTTCCGTTATGAATCGCGATCAGGCTATTCTTATAGGCATACAAGCCATCGATACCCTTTAACAAAATGCTCTCATCAGAAAAGATAGGTTCGATCTCACCCCATTCAATATCGATGCGATAAAGACCTTTGACGTAATCTGAGAAATAAAGAAACTTTTTGTCTTCAGATAAAGTCAGGCCCTGAAGATTGAAATGACTTAAACTGAGATCAAAAGACAATCGCGTGAATGCCCCTAATATCTGTGTGGTATCGGTATCATCCCTACTCAAAAAAGGCTCAAAGCTATTCGATAGCCATAGGCGCTGGCTACCGTCAGGTTCAATATCTCCAATGGTCGAACCTTCATCGTATTCAAGTCCTTGGAGGATCAACCCCGCTGACAGATCGACCTGTAGCACAATGGATTTTCCTTTGTCCAATGGCGTATAGCCCAACATCTCAGGCAATGCAGCAGTGGCCACCCACAAGGTGTTGGTGACCTCATCGATCTTCATGCCCATGACCCCATAAGGTGTCTCGAGCCAATTGACATAGCTGCCATCGGGCAGAAGTTTAACGATACGCTTTTCTCGTATACTGCCCAACAAGACCGTACCATCCGACAAGATCACAAAGCTTTCCGGGTGCAACTCGCTAGCCTCGACGCGCAAAAACACTTCATCGTAAACTTCCCTTCTGCTCAGCTCCTGTTGCAAGGTCAATAAACGGTCATAGCCGCGTCTGTCGCGAATTTCTTCAAAATCAGGGTCCTGATCAAAGGCAATGGTGGCATCCATCAAAAGCAATTGATTCAAGGTTTGGATCGCCCGTGTTTTCCGCTTATTCAGCGCATAGGCTTTGGCAAGTTCGTAAACAATGGTTGGTTCATTGGGCCTCAATTCATTAGCTGCCGTTAGATAAGACAGGTACGCCTCGTATGCTTTTTCCGATTTGGCTTGCTCCGCATCTTGGAGTAAACGCTGCAATTCTTGTGCTGATAAACTCTCACAAAGACAAAACAGACTGATCAAAAGCAAGGCAGGTCTCAACATCAGGGGAAGTTAAAAAAGATTTCACAGCCAAGCGAGGACTCTCCTGAAATCAGTCGTTGGAGGTGATTCGCTGGTATAAACTTCATAGAAATCAACAGACCCACCCTTCTAAAAGCCATAAATTCACTACCATTCATATAATCTTCTTGTGGGTCTTTTGGCATGGCCTATGAATACGTTAATTTGGTATGTTTAACACTTAGCTAAGAAATGAAAACTAATTACATCTTCAGAGGGCTCTTTAGTGCTCTCGTACTTTTAAGCACAGGCTGGCTTTCCGCCCAGCAAATTCCCGCGAATGTGGTCGAAAAGATCGAATTCCGCGAGATCGGTCCTACCCGTCAAGGTGGGCGTTATGTAGAATTCGCAGTGGTGGAAGAATCACCTAAAGTGATCTATGCGGCAACGGCCTCAGGTGGTCTTTGGAAGACAGTGAACAACGGGCAAAGTTGGCAACCGATCTTCGATAATGAGAACATCATTTCCATCGGTTCTGTTGCTGTGGATCAGCAAGATACGAGCATCGTATGGGTAGGAACGGGTGAAGCCAATAACTCAAGAAGTTCATACTGGGGCAATGGTATCTATAAGTCGACTGATGGCGGTGCTACCTGGACCAACATGGGCTTACCAGAATCTGGACACATCGGAAGGATCCGTATTGACCCAAACAACTCTGACGTGGTATACGTCGCAGCATTGGGCCACTTGTATTCAGATAATGAAGAAAGAGGCCTCTACAAAACCACAGATGGTGGCAAAACTTGGGATAAGGTGCTGGAAGTGAAAAAAGGGAAGAAATTCATTGGTGTGGTGGACGTAAGCATGAGTCCTGACGATCCCAACACCCTGATTGCTGCAGCATATGATAAGATCAGAACGCCTTGGACCTTCAATGAAGGAGGTGAGGGTTCTGCCATTTATAAGTCAACCGATGCCGGTAAGACATGGAAAAAATTAGGTGGCGGACTTCCAGGCGGTTTCCTAGGAAGAATCGGCGTTGCCCATGCACCGGGCAATAGCGATGTGGTCTATGCCAACATCGAAAACGTAAATGTTGAAGGTGTTTCTACCAAAGAGAGAAGAGAGCAACTTGAGGTTGGAATTCCATTGAAAAGAGGCCAGCAAGTTGCTGGAGTAGAAATGTATCGCTCAGATGATGGAGGTGAAAACTGGAGAAAGATCAGCCCTGATGGAGAAGATATCGGAGGAGCTCCTTCTTATTACTACCAGCAGGTTCGCGTAGATCCAAATGATGAAGACCATGTGTATGTCGTTGGTATTCGCGTCTGGGAATCAAAAGATGGCGGCGATAGCTGGGGTGTACCGTTCCGTTTTGGTGGCGACAACCACGCCATGTGGATAGATCCGGCCGATTCAGAGCACATGTTGCTCGGATATGATCACGGGATGGGCATCACTTATGACGCGGGTAAAACCTGGTACCATCCTGACGAAATTCCATTAGCACAGTTCTATGCTGTAGACGTTGATATGGCTTATCCTTACAATGTATACGGTGGATTACAAGATAACGGCTCAGTAAAAGGCCCAAGCACCACACGTGACGGACGTCCGATCACTATGGAAATGTGGTCAAGAGTTGGCGGTGGTGACGGCATGTACAACGTTCCTGACAAAAGCAATAACCGCTACTTATACAACGAGTCACAATTCGGTCCGATCCAACGATTAGACATGGAAACCGGTGAGAGCAAAAGCATTCGCTACAGAAACGCCAGGAACATGCGTTGGAACTGGAACTCTCCTATTGTTGTCTCTCAACACAACTCTGACGTGATCTATCATGCTGGAAACATGGTACTGAAGTCAACCTTTAGAGGTGAAAACTGGGAAGAGATCTCTCCTGATCTCACTAAAAATGACCCAGTTAAATCGGCCGGAACAGGCAATATCCAGTATGGAACCATTACTTCTTTAGAAGAATCTCCATTGAACGCTGACGAACTTTGGGTTGGTACCGATGATGGCAATGTGCAATTGACTCTTGATGGTGGTAAAAACTGGACAAAACTGAACGATAACATCACCGGTAACCCGGAATATTGGGTCAGTAGAATTGAAGCTTCTTCTCATTACGAAGGAACAGCATACCTAAGCTACACCGGGTACAGACGAGATGATTTCAGACCATTCCTTTACAAAACCACTGATCATGGTGCCACTTGGACCTCTATCTCCAATGGATTGCCAAATGAGCCCATCAATGTGATCCGTGAGGACCATAAAAATCCAGATCTCTTGTTCGTAGGAACTGAGTTGGGTGTGTACGCGAGTATTGACGGAGGTGCGAACTGGACCAAGTTCATGACCGGCATGCCGACAAATCCTGCCTACGATATGGTCATTCATCCTCGTGAAAATGAATTGGTCGTAGCGACACACGGTAGAGGAATCTTTATTGCGGACATTACGCCTCTTCAAGGCATGACAAAAGAGTCAATGAATGCCTCTGTCTCCTTGTTCGATGTACAACCTGCTGTTGATTACGTCAGTGGACTATCCAATAACTCAGCCTATACCAACTTCAATGGTGAAGCCAGACGTTTGGGATCTCACCTTTGGATGCACAGCAAAAATGCTGGCAAGGCGAAGGTCACCATTAAGCAAGGAATGAATGAAGTTTTCTGGGCTGAAATGGATATGGAAGCAGGATTGAACCACATGGTTTGGGGTTTCCAAAAAATCGTTGAAGAAAGAAGTGCAGAAGATCTTGAAGGATTCGCTGAACGATTTAGACGTTTTGGTATGTCAGAAGATGATATTGCCGCTCGTATGGAAGGCATGAGATACGTTACAGAACCTGCTCAGCCTGGTAACTACAAGGTGGTGGTTGAAATGAACGGCCAAACGGTAACAAAAGACCTTCAGGTCCTAAAAGATTATTGGAATAAATAAAAAACGAAACCTAATGAAAGCCTGTCTGCCTTAGCAAACAGGCTTTTTTTTTGAACACTTTTATTTGACAGCCTGTATTTCGATTGAACTTTTATTGTTAGGAAGTTTATGACTCTTCGTAGTCAAGAGCCGAGTCGGTCGACTCGGCTTTGTTCTCTATTTCAAAATCTTTAACAGGTCCTCCTCCCAATTGGCATAATTATTTCTTTATTTCGTGCGCAGAACAATCGGATATGAAAAAAGGAATAGTTGCATTGAGTTTTTTGGCCTTGCTACTGGGTTGTAAGAAAAACAGCACACCAAAAAGTGCAGATGGTTACTTTTTCGATTACAAGGTCAGAATTGATAATGACATCAATGAACCGACGATCATCAACGGATACTATGGACTCGTCAGAGAGTATAAGGGAGACTTTATGCCGGACCCTACCGCAACTACGCAACGAGAACCTAAAGTAGCCACGAACCGATTGGTTTTTTATGAAGCCGCATTCAAAGACGAGATTGCTGATGCTGCCATTGAAAGAAATGGCCGTACGTTCTACGACATGTCAAAGATCCGAAACCAAGAGATCGAACCGAAAATTTATATCTATCCTAACCGTAACGGATTCTATCAGATCGACACCAATGGCAAAAAATACATTGGCTTCATTCAGGTCAGTAAGCGCTTATTGTACCTGAATGGAGGGCTCACCGAATTCGGTGGACTCAACAATGAATTGATCAATTTTGACATGCGCATCGATTACGACGCCACATTCTAAGCTAGAATTCTCGAACAAAATGGCTTTCTTCGTTCGGTATGCATCGCTCCATGAAGGCCGTTAATCCTGCAATAGACTGGTTTACCTCCAAAGGATGGGAAGCCTATGCTTTTCAGCGAGAAGCATGGGAAGCCATTCTGAATAAGAAAAGTGGGCTGCTCAATGCACCAACAGGAAGCGGTAAGACCTATGCCATTTGGTTGGGCTGCGTAATGCAAGCCTTGGCCAGCTCCAAAAAACAAACCGGACTTCAGGTCATCTGGGTCACTCCTCTTCGAGCTTTGGCCAAAGACATTTGCCACAACATGCAATTGGCCTGCGACGAAATGGGCCTCGATTGGCAAGTGGGTTTGCGTACAGGAGATATCAGCCAAAAGGAAAGAGCTGCACAGAAACGTAAAATGCCTCAGGCACTGGTGACTACACCAGAAAGCATCCACGTTTTGCTTGCTCAAAAAGATGCACCAAACACCTTCAAGCACCTCCAAATGGTGGTCGTCGATGAATGGCATGAGCTCATTGGAGGAAAAAGAGGGGTTCAACTCGAACTCGCCTTGGCGTATTTCAGGCACTTGACCAAGGTGCCCATCCAAACTTGGGCCATTTCGGCCACCATTGGGAATTTGGAAGAAGCCACCAAGGTCCTTCTCGGAGACCTCTACCAAGATGCTGCCATCATCAAAGCCTACCTCGACAAGAAAATAGAAATAGCCTCTATCCTACCAAAATCAGTCAATGAATTGCCCTGGTCGGGACATCTTGGTACGAACCTATTGCGGCGCATCTTGCCGATTTTAGAAGAGAACACCTCTACCCTTCTCTTTACAAACGTGCGCTCTCAAACGGAGATATGGTACCAAAAACTAATGGAAGAAGCACCAGAATTGGCAGGATTGGTCGCCATGCACCACGGTAGTTTAGACATGGAGGTGCGTACCTGGGTAGAGAATGCCTTGCATGCGGGTAAGCTAAAATGCGTCGTATGCACATCAAGCTTAGATTTAGGTGTGGATTTTCACCCGGTTGACATGGTGATTCAAGTTGGTGGACCCAAAGGAATTGCGCGTTTTTTCCAGCGCGCAGGCAGAAGCGGTCATCAACCCGGCGCGACTAGCAAGATCTATTTTTTACCCACGCATTCACTCGAATTGATAGAAGCAGCCGTCTTGAAAGAAACGATCGCTAACAAGGAATTTGAGTCTCGCCATCCATTGACACGCTGTTATGATGTGCTCATACAGTATTTGGTGACCTTGGCAGTCGGCCCTGGTTTTTACCCAGAGGAAACACTGCAGCACATTCGAAAAAGCCATGCCTTTCAAGAACTTACGGATAAAGAATGGGATTGGTGCTTAACCTTTATCACTACCGGAGGCGCTTCACTTTCAGCTTACGATGAATATGCCAAGGTTGAAATTGAAGCCGACGGACGTTATAAGGTCAATAACCGAAGAACTGCCATGCGCCATCGCTTGTCCATGGGAACCATTGTCTCAGACCCCATGGTTAAGGTCAAGTATGTGAAAGGAAGTTACATCGGTACGGTAGAAGAAACCTTCATCGCCCAATTGAAAGAAGGTGATACCTTTTGGTTTGCCGGTCGAAATCTGGAGCTTGTTCGCGTCAAAGACATGACAGCGCAGGTCAAAAAATCAAACAAGAAAACAGGTCCTATACCACGATGGGGCGGTGGAAAAGCCTCCTTCAGCTCTTTGCTTTCCAATAAAATGCGGCAAAAGATAGAGGAAGCAGCGAATGGAAACTACAAGGGTCCGGAAATGTCTTGTTTAAGACCGCTTCTCGAAAAGCATCAACAGCTCTCACACCTGCCACAGTCGAATGAACTCCTCATCGAGCAGATCAAATCGGACGAAGGAACACACATTTATTTTTACCCCATGGAGGGCAAGTATGTGCATGATGTGTTGGCGGCACTGACAGCATACCGCATTTCCCTAAGTCAGCCCATCTCCTTTTCCATGGCGTCCAACGATTATGGCTTTGAACTATTAACGGATCAAAACGTCGAAGTAGAGGATTTTTTAGAATTGGACTTATTCAGTATGGAGGGCTTGATGGATGACCTAACCGCAAGCATCAACAATACGGAGATCGCCAAACGTAACTTCAGGGTCATCGCTTCAATCGCAGGACTCATTTTCCAAGGGTATCCGGGTAAATCGATGACCTTCAGGCATCTTCAGGCTTCATCAAGCATGATCTTTAAGGTTTTCGAAGATTATGACCCTGACAATCTTCTGCTCCAACAAGCCAAGGAAGAAGTGGTTTCACTTAATTTTGAAAAAGAGCGCCTCACTAAAGCCATCAAACGTATCAATGAACAACAATTCGTGATCAAACGCTTGAGGCAGCCCACCCCTTTCTGTTTTCCGATCATGGTCGATCGTTTACGCGAGAAGTTTACATCAGAAATGCTTTCAGAACGCATTGCCAAAATGCAATTGGTCTTCGACGAATAAAAATTCTCGATAGATCCAAACAATGCATTTCACCCGTATGTACATCTAGACATAGCGTATGTTTTAGTTGATAAAGGTTGGGAGCCTCGGGTCTATCGATCTGAGGCTCTTTTGTTTATTCCTCGACCTAACCGAAAGAATTACAATTTTTTTAGGCGACTAGATCCAAGCAGCTCATCAACTCCGTAGGTAGTATAAATCGAAAAATAACTACTTATGAAAAAACTAACCGCAACGTTAAAATTATGTATTGTCCTATTGGGCCTGATCATGCTCCATTCCTGTAGCGATGACGATCCTACACCGGCACCGCCACTGACCGGCCAACAAATGATGTTCAACTTGATGACCGTTGGAAACTCCGGTGTAATGGGTAATGCAACCTTTGCCATGAGAGAAGATGGCGCCACTGTTTTGACGCTTGCATTAACAGGAACATCTTCTGGAAATATGCATCCTGCACACATCCACTTCAACACAGCTGCTGAAGGAGGAGACATTGCCGTTGGACTCACACCTGTGGATGGAGCTACTGGTGAAAGCGTCACTGTAATCACTGATCTAGAAGATGGTACGAGCATTAGCTACTAAGAGCTGATCGAATTCGATGGCTACATCAACGTGCACAACAGCATAGACGATTTGGCTACCTTACTCGCCCAAGGAGATATCGGACAGAATGCGCTAACTGGTGAGTCAAAAGCCTATCCATTAGGTGAAAAAGACATCGATGGCGTAAGCGGAACGTTTAGCCTATTTGAACGACGAAATGGTGAGGCCTTGGGAATCGTCATGCTTGATGGCACCATGGCCGGCAACTCGCATCCTGGACATATTCACTTCAACTCAGCTGTAGAAGGTGGGGGCATTGCCTATTCTTTTGTGCCCGTAGACGGTTCAACCGGTCGTTCGGTGAATAACATCGCGATGCTTGACGATGGAACGATGATCACCTATGATCAATTGCTTGACTTTGATGGCTATGTGAACATTCACAACAGCGCAGACGACCTGGCTACATTGGCAGCGCAAGGAGATATCGGATCAAATGAATTGACCCGTGAAATGGTGAGCTATGCATTGAACGAAGTGGACCAAGCTGGAACCATGGGTACCATCACATTCATGGAAAGAAAAGACGGATCAACCCTGTCTACTATTGAATTGATGAATACAGTGGCCGGTGATATGAACCCGGGGCATATTCACGAAAATTCAGTAGCAGAAGGAGGAGGCATCCTGTTCACTTTTAATCCAGTGAATGGCGATACGGGTCTCTCAATGACCAACATTGGCATGCTTGATGATGGCACAATGATCACTTACGAGCAGCTATTGACCATTGACGGCTATGTGAATATCCACAAAAGTATGACCGAACTGGCCACATTGGTTGCCCAAGGCAACATCGGTGCAAACGTGAACTAATGACATCATACAATCTGGAAAGGTCGGCTTCTCTAAGGGAAGTCGGCCTTTTTTTATGCCTCCATACTTAGCTCGTCTTTGATTACTACCTATTTTTACCGCATGAAATTCTTTCGCCTCATTGCTATTCTTGAAGGCATCAGCTATCTCCTCTTACTGGGTGTCTGTGTGCCCCTAAAATACCTCTTCAATATCCCTGAACCGACCTATCCTGTTGGCTTGGCGCACGGTGTGCTCTTCGTCATGTATTACGGAATGGTGGTGTTTGTTGCCTTTAATCAAAAATGGAGTGCCAAGAACACCCTGTTGGCCTTGGTGGCTTCTCTTCTTCCCGTAGCTCCTTTTTATGTGGAGAAAAAACTACTCAGGCAAGCTGAATAAATCTCCAAACTTTTGTGAACCCTTTTGAAACTTGGTTGTTTCTAGTGTTTAATCTAAACAAGTCATGAGGTCACTACTCGCATTTTTTCTACTACTCACCATTCATGCATCTGCTCTAGCCTTTCAAGCTACCGGTACCCTTACTGGCTACGTTCGCAATGCCCGCTTGCAAGAATCCATACCGGGAGCTACAGTTTTGCTTGAAGGCACGCAACTCGGTGCTATCACCGATGAAAACGGCTTTTTCAGAATCAACAACGTTCCGGCAGAAACCTACACGGTTCAAGTCTCTTTTGTCGGCTACGAAACTGAAGTACGGTTTGGGGTGGTTGTGCGTTCTGGTGGCACACCTGACCTGATCTTTGAATTGAAAGAGTCAGTGGAAGAACTAGAGGAAGTTGTCGTGACGGCCAATCCCTTTAGAAAAACAGAAGAAACGCCGCTATCGATCCAAAAACTATCAAGAGAAGAAGTTGCCACCTATCCGGGAGGAAACAACGACATTGCCAAAGTGGTGCAATCTCTCCCGGGGGTACAAGGTTCAATTGGAGGGTTCAGAAACGACATCATTATCCGAGGTGGCGCCCCTAATGAAAACGTCTATTACCTCGACGGAATCGAGATTCCAAACATCAACCACTTCTCCACACAAGGGAGTGCCGGTGGTCCTGTCGGTCTATTGAACGTTAGTTTTTTCGAAGGCGTAACCCTTTCATCAAGTGCTTTTGGCGCCCAATACGACAACCCACTTTCGGGTGTTTTGCAATTTGATCAACGGAATGGCAACAACAGAAATTTCAAAGGGAATTTTCGCTTAAGCTCAAGTGAAAGTGCCTTTACCTTTGAAGGTCCCCTTTTCAAAAAAGGTGCAGAAACTGGAAATACGACCTTCATCGCCTCCGTTCGTCGGTCTTATCTGCAGCTTTTATTCACCTTGATCGATCTTCCCTTCCTTCCCGATTACTGGGATTATCAGTATAAGGTCAATCACAAGATCGATGACTACAATGAGATCATGATCACTGGAATCGGTTCGATCGACGATTTCCGCATCAATGTACCCGATGAGTATGATCCGGAACAGCAAGCCACGCTCGATCAGGTGCCTGTGATCCAACAACGCACCAATACCGTCGGGGTAAGCTGGACCAACCGGTTCAAAAATGGTTCTGGCTTTTTGAGAACTATCTTAAGTACGAATTACCTCGAGAACGAATTCAGACGTTATGAAGACAATGTCAGCGAGACAGGACTTTTCTTTGAAAACATCAGTTCAGAACAAGAAACCAAGCTTAGGGTAAACCATACCAAGTTCAAAAATGACTGGACCTTCACCTCTACTGCTAGTCTCCAGGCTGTGGGGTATGAAAACAACACATTTGACGTAGTGAATAATGTGAACTACAACACGGCTATTAATTTCCTGAAATATGGACTCTCGTATCAAGCATCAAACACCCGAGTGTTGCCGAGGTTAGGAATAAGTGTTGGGGCTCGAATTGATGGCAATAACTTCACAGATACCGGAAATGAACTTTGGAGAACCTTCAGCCCAAGAATTTCATTGAGCTACCAGCTAGACAAAGCAGAACGATGGAACCTGAATGCCTCAGCTGGTCGGTATTTTAAGATTCCGCCATACACGATCTTAGGTTTTCAGAACCTCACCGGTGAGTTCAGCAATCAAAATGCAGAGTATATCGAGAGCGACCACTTGGTGCTGGGCCTTGAGCATTTGCTCACGCCATCTTCCCGAATTACCGTTGAGGGTTTTTATAAGAAATATCGCAATTACCCGGTTTCAGTCATTGATTCTGTTTCTCTGGCCAACCTTGGAGGTGATTTCTCAGTGCTCGGCAACGAAGACATCGAAAGCGTGGGATTAGGTCGTACCTACGGTGTTGAATTCTTGTATCAGAAAAAATTCACCAATAACTATTACGCCATTCTCGCCTATACCCTCTTCTGGTCGGAATACACCGCCTTTGATGAAGACAACTACCTACCAAGTGCTTGGGATAGCCGCAACTTATTGACCTTTACCGGTGGGTATAAATTCGGTAATAACTGGGAAGTAAGTGCACGCGTTCGATACTTAGGAGAAACACCATTTGCTCCTGTTGATGAAGCAGCCACCTTGGCCAATTACCCGGCCATCATCAGAGACTACGAGCAGTTGGGAGCCGTTCGCCTCTCCACCTTCAACCAAACAGACCTTCGCGTAGACAAGAAGTGGAATTTTGACAATTGGACATTCAACGTATTCATCGAGATTCAAAACTTATTTGGACAAGATATTCCAAACGAACCGCAGTATGGACTTGATCGAGATCCCGATGGAACCATTACCTTGCCTGAAACATTGATACAAATACCGGCCGCAGATAACTCAAGTACTTTGCCGTCGATCGGGATTGTGATCGATTTTTAAGATGCCTTTTTATATCAAAGCATACTTCAAATTACTGGCAGCGATTTCACCTCGACTCGCAGCGCAGAAGATCTATGACTTTATGTCCAATCCAAGGCTCATCAAGCTGCGCGATTTTGAACTAGACATGCTGGCAAAAGCGGAAAAGACCACATTAGACTTCAGAGGATTCCGTATTCAACGCTACCAATGGGGACAAAGTGAAAGAACATGCTTATGCATACATGGCTGGGAAGGCCAAGCTGGGAATTTTGGAGGCATGATCGACACCTTGCTCGATCTAGGCTACCAAGTGATCGCATTCGATGGGCCTTCGCATGGAGCAAGCTCCAAAGGAAGAACATCGTTTTTTGATTTCATCGACCTAGCAGAACAGATTGCACTCGAGGATAAGCCGGAATTGATCATCAGCCATTCCTTCGGAAGTATTGTTACCTCCTCTTTCTTGAGAAAACGCCCGTCATTCCGATTAAAGCATTGGGTCATGATCACTTCTCCTCTGAGTGCTAGAGAACGGATGAATGATTTTACCATTCCACTTGGCGTGACACAAGAAGTTGTAGAAGCCCTGGTGAAATTAATTGAAGACGAATACAACGAGTCCATTGAAGACCTAAATGTCCCCAAGTTTGTAGCAGAACTTCAAAATGTGACGCAATTGACCATGATCCATGGTCTTGCGGACAGTGTTTTGCCCTACTCTTTCTCTGAAAAAATACAGCAAGGTTTTGAGGGAGCCGAACTCATCGGGCTTGAAGGACTTGGGCATTACCGAATCCTATGGTCTGAGCAAATTCAGAAGGTGCTAAAAAACAAACTTACTATATGACCAATTCGCTGCGTAAATTTCTGAAGATCTCTTGTGGAATTAGTACGATTTCATTCCTGATCAGCTTGTTTTATCTTCTTTACGGCAACGATGTACAGCGTGACCCAGACCGAATGCTATTCAGCATGCTCTTGGTCATCTTTACAGCAGTGGCCTCCATCATTCAAGCCTTGATACTCTATTTTTTGCACAATGGAGAAGAAAAAACTCCTTGATCTATAGACTGGTCTTTGTCCAAATGACGGTCCTTCCAAACATGGGCGAACCTATATAGCCACGCACCTCGAGTTTCCCTCTTTTTAATCGCATGCGGCAAGCGTAGGTTTTACCCTCTTTCGGATCGTAGATCTCTCCATCCTCCCATTGATCATCGTCAAACACAAAACCTGACACCAGGTTCAAGCCGATCAAAGGACGCGAACGCAGCGACCTCTCAGGATTTTCGGTATCCGTTATCGGTTTTCCGTTTTTATCATAAGGGTCCGCTAACCAAACGATCTTACCATTGTATCTCCCCCCTTCTTTGTAGATCTTGATTTTGGCTTGGGCATCATCGGTCAGCCAATAACCCAGCACATCATCGGCGCGCTGAGCGTTGAGAAACGAAGGAATTAAAAGTAAAAAAAGGGAAAATGCTTTCATGCTATAGGAATACATTTTTGTTTCGATATTCGATGCGAAGAAATGACAGAACGAGGAATCAACCATAAGGTTTGTGAAGAAACATTTCACCTCCTTCCAGAAAAAGCGATTTTTTGGGCAGAAAAACAGCTATTGATCCTGGCTGATCTTCATTTGGGAAAAGCAGGACACTTTCGGAAATCAGGCATCCCTGTTTCTGATTTGGTACATGCAAAAGACATGCTGAATCTGGACCGATTGATCAAAAAAGTACGCCCTGCACATGTCGTTTTTCTAGGCGATCTTTTCCATAGTGAGCAGAATCAAAGCTGGCCGGCCTTTAAACATTGGATGCAATCCATGGCTCCATTGACCTTTACCTTAGTTCTGGGCAACCATGACGTATTGCCTGCTCATGAGTACCAGTTGTCCAACTTAGATGTTGTCAATCAATTGCGAATCCCTCCTTTCCTCTTCACACACATCCCCGAAAGCACCAGTTTGTATAATATTGCCGGGCATGTACATCCAGCCATTCGATTGAAAGGTAAAGGCAGACAAAGTTTGAAGGCCCCATGCTTCCATTTCGATGACCTGCGAGGCTTAATGCCAGCCTTTGGTGCTTTTACCGGTACTGCCCAACTTCAGGTCAAAGCAAGTGATCAGGTTTTTGTGGTTGCAGACGATCAAGTCATTCGTGTCAATTGAACCGAAGGCCTTAAACAATATTAACATTCAGCCTCAGTTTATCTTTTGAATTAATTAGTATTTTTGAACGAAAAAGAGGGAATTGAAGCAAGAACGAAAAAGAGTAAAACCGAAGAAAAAGCTAGGCGCCTACCACTACGGAAGTGTACTATTCAGCGTAACCTTGGCCCTATTTGTGATCGGACTATTTGGTTTGCTGCTCTTGCAGGCCAACAAGCTCACCTCTGTCATCAAACAAAACATTGAGTTACAGGTCTACCTCAACAAAGAGCTGAGTCAGAACCAATTGAATCGAATCGCCTCTGAACTCAAAAACGCTCCTTATACTAACCGAGATGAAGAGCGTCAGGAAGCCGCCATTCGCTTTATATCTGAAGAAGACGCTGCCAAGCAGTTTGTGGAAGAGACTGGAGAAGAATTTTCAGACTTTCTCGGAGAAAACCCGCTGAGAGCCGCCTATGTGATCAACTTAAATCCCTCCTATCAGACCAACCAGAAAATGGATAGTGTCAGTCGGGTAATCGAAGGGATCAATGGCGTTTTTGAAGTGACTTATGTAAAGAATTTGGCCGACTCCATTACCGAGAACATGACAAAGGTCTCCTTGGTTTTGATTGGAATTGCCACCCTAATGATCGTAGTGGTGACCTTACTGATCAACAACACCATTAAATTGGCTTTATTCTCGCAGCGCTTTCTCATTCGAAGTATGCAATTGGTTGGCGCCAAAAGTAGTTTCATCAGAAGACCCTTTTTAAAAAGATCCTTTACCTATGGTGCAGTTTCGGGTGTACTCGCCTCAGGATTGCTCTATGGAATTCTTACTTTCGCCAATCAAAAGGTTGAGCGACTGGAAGAATTACAACAAATTGAGATGATCCTGTTGCTTTTTGTGGTCTTGATCGCCTTGGGTGCAGTCATTTCGTACGCCAGCACGGCTCGAGCCATGAACAAATACTTAAATATGTCGCTAGACGAACTTTATTAATATGCCAGATAAGAAGAATAAATTCGCTTTCACTAAAGAAAACTATCGTTGGATGCTCATCGGCTTGGCCGTTTTGGTGTCAGGGTTCATTCTGATGTCTCTGGACAGCACCAGACATGGCCAGGGTGTTCTCGGCCTATGGGTGGGTCCCATCGTGATCATGGCCGGGTTCATCATCGAGTTTTATGCCATCTTTAAAAAGTCAAGCGTCGATCAATGACCATTGTTGAAGCGATCATTTTAGGCATTGTCCAAGGCCTAACCGAATTTCTACCGGTAAGCAGTAGCGGACACCTGGAGTTAACCAAAGTGATCTTTGGAGACAATTCGGTTCCCGAGGAAAGTCTGATGATGACGGTCGTACTACATGCGGCTACGGCGCTCAGCACAATAGTCATCTTCAGAAAAGATATTGCCACTTTACTGACGGGTCTTTTTCAATTCAAGAACAACGAGCAGTTCCGCTATTCGCTAAACATTGTGCTGTCGATGATACCGGCAGCTGCTGTGGGCGTACTTTTTGAAGAACAAATCGATCAGCTCTTCGGAGGAAGGGTATTGCTAGTCGGTGTGATGCTGCTATTTACGGGTTCGCTCCTTTTCTTAGCCGACAAAGCAAAGGATACCCTCAATTCCGTGACAACGAAAAGCGCCCTATTGATTGGTATTGCACAAGCCATTGCCATTATGCCGGGCATCTCACGTTCCGGAGCCACCATATCCACCTCAGTTTTGTTAGGTATAGACCGGGCAAAGGCGGCACGATTCTCTTTTTTAATGGTGGTGCCCCTCATCTTAGGTAAAATGGCAAAAGACATCCTGAGCGGAGAGTTGGCCAGTACCCAAACAGATACCACCGTACTCTTAGCGGGCTTTGGCGCGGCCTTTCTTGCGGGCCTAATTGCTTGCCAATGGATGATCAAACTGGTCAGAAAAAGTCAATTGAAGTATTTTTCATTCTATTGCTATGCCGTTGGCCTGGTAGCAATTGCCTATGCCCTATTGAGTTGATGCTATCCCTCGACCCTGACCTTAGTCTACAAGAGAATTTTCTTCAAGGCAAAGTCCTACTCATCGACAAACCCTTAGATTGGACCTCGTTTGACGTGGTCAAAAAAGTACGGAATGCCATTAAGATCAAGAAAGTGGGGCATGCAGGGACCTTAGATCCCTTAGCGAGCGGACTGTTGATCGTTTGTACGGGTAAAAAAACCAAGACGATCGAGTCATTGATGGCTGAAGAAAAAGAATACACCGGCACCATTACCCTAGGTGCGACAACTCCCACCTACGACCTCGAAAGCGAACCTGAGAATTTTCAGCCTTTCGACCACATAAGTGAAGAGCTTATTGAAGAAGCCAGAAAAAAATTTCTTGGCGACCTGATGCAAATGCCTCCCATTTATTCAGCCATAAAGATCAAAGGCACAAGACTTTATGACCTCGCCCGAAGGGGTGAAAAAGTGGACTTAAAACCCAGGCCCGTCACTATTTCAGCATTTGAGCTAACAAAGATCGCGCTTCCGAGTATTGAGTTTAGGGTGGTCTGTTCCAAAGGGACCTACATCAGAAGTTTGGCACATGATTTTGGAGAACTTTTACAAGTTGGTGGGTATTTATCTGCACTCAGAAGAACTAAAATTGGTAACTTTGAGGTTAAAGACGCTTATGAGCTACCGCTACTTATTGATACCATAAAAGCATTCAATGAAAATTCACCTGGGAACTGAGAAGATTGAGGAGATTAAAAATGCGGTGGTTACCAGCGGCACTTTCGATGGAGTGCATCTCGGTCATCAGAAAATATTAGACCGTGTGAATAGATTGGCCAAAAGCATCGATGGTGAATCTGTCCTGATCACCTACTGGCCTCATCCACGTTTGGTATTGCGACCATGGGATAATTCCCTGCAACTACTGAGTACTTTTCCTGAAAAAGCCAACCTGCTCGAGCATTACGGAATCGACCATTTGATAAAAATTCCTTTTACCCATGAATTTGCCGACATGTCGCCCGAAGATTATGTCCGCATCATTTTGGCTGAACGCATCAGTACCAAAAAAATGGTGATCGGCTATGACCACCGTTTTGGAAAAGACCGTTCAGGAGGACTCCCTGAGCTGCAGCGGCTCGCCCCTACTTATGGCTTTGAGGTGGAAGAAATCTCAAGGCAGGACATCGATGAGATCGGCATTAGCTCGACAAAAACGCGTCGTGCCTTGGAAAGTGGTGAAGTAGCAACAGCCAATGCATTCTTGGGAAGACCTTACAGTATCTCAGGAGTGGTTTCGCGTGGAAGCCAAAACGGCAGAAAACTCGGCTACCCTACTGCCAACATCCGAATCAAGGAAAACTACAAATTGATACCAGCCGATGGTGTCTATGCCGTAAAGGTCTGTAGTAAATACAAAAAGCTAGATGGCATGTTAAACATAGGCCATCGCCCAACAGTAGGCGGTGACCATAAAACCATCGAAGTCCATATCTTTGAATTCAATGACGACATTTACGATGCTGAGATCAGCATTCAATTCATCGAACGCGTCAGAGAGGAACAAAAATTTGAATCGCTCGACCATCTTAAACAACAGTTGAAACAAGACGAAAAAGAGGTAAAAGCGATCTTAGTAAACTATAAAGAAACGTTATGATCAATAAAGTTTGCGCCAATGCCGAAGAGGCAACACATGACATTCCGGACAACGCCACGTTAATGCTTGGCGGTTTTGGATTGTGCGGGATTCCCGAAAATTCCATTGCAGCATTGATCAAAAAAGGTGTGACAGGCTTGACCTGTATTTCAAATAATGCCGGAGTAGATGACTTTGGAATCGGTTTGATGCTCAAAACCAAGCAAGTCAAAAAAATGATGTCTTCCTATGTTGGTGAGAATGCCGAATTCGAAAGGCAATTATTGTCCGGAGAACTTGAAGTGGATCTGATCCCGCAAGGAACACTGGCCGAACGCATCAGAGCCGGAGGAGCAGGTATCCCAGCCTTTTTCACACCGGCGGGCTATGGAACTGAGGTTGCTGAAGGCAAAGAGGTGCGTGAGTATGAAGGCAAAAAATACTTATTGGAAGAATGGCTCCGTGCCGATTTTTCATTGGTAAAAGCCTGGAAGGGTGATAAATCGGGAAACTTGGTTTTTAAGGGCACGGCCAGAAACTTTAATCCCATCATGGCTGCCGCAGGCAAAATCACGATCGCCGAAGTAGAAGAGCTGGTAGAGGTGGGTGAATTAGACCCGAATGAGATCCATACACCGGGAATTTATGTGCAGCGCATCTTTGAAGGTCACGATTACGAAAAAAGAATAGAGCAACGCACGACTCGAATTAAGTGATGAGATGATTCCTTGGGATAAGGCTCTTTGAGCATGTTGTCAAACAAAAATCATCAAATCAACAAAAAACCAAATCTTCAAATTGAATGGTATGTTAGATAAAGTAGGAATTGCACAACGAATCGCACAAGAGGTAGAAGACGGCTCATACATCAATTTGGGCATAGGCATCCCTACCCTAGTGGCAAACTTTATACCTGATAGCATAAACGTTGTGCTTCAATCTGAAAACGGTCTCCTTGGCATTGGGCCTTTTCCCGAAGAGGCCGACGTGGATGCGGATTTGATCAATGCAGGAAAACAAACCATCACCACCATAGCCGGCTCATCTCTTTTTGATTCGGCAGAAAGTTTTGCGATGATCCGTGGCGGGCATGTCGACCTTACCATTCTAGGCGCCATGGAAGTCTCAGAGAATGGTGATATCGCCAACTGGAAGATCCCTGGCAAAATGGTCAAAGGGATGGGCGGTGCCATGGACCTGGTGGCTTCAGCCGACCACATCATTGTGGCCATGCAACACAAAAGCCGCAACGGAGATTCAAAACTCTTACCAGCCTGCACACTGCCCATCACAGGCATCAATTGTGTTAAGAAGATCGTCACCGACATGGCCGTACTCGATGTATTGCCCGAAGGTGGTTTTAAACTCATTGAAAGAGCCCCGGGCGTTTCTGTGCAAGAAATTCAAGAGGCGACGGAAGGAAAACTTATTGTAGAAGGAGATATCCCTGAAATGCAAATCAACTAACATGAAAGAATCTAACATCAACATACGCGTACTGCTCGATAAGGACAGTGTACCCGAGAAAATCCTTTGGGATGCTACCGACAAGGACGGCGGCGAAGAAGAAACCAAAACCTTTAGCTTATCGATCTGGGATGCCCCTAATCAAAGCACGCTACGAATTGACCTTTGGAATAAAGAAATGCCCGTAGACGAAATGAAGCGATTCTACATTGACTGCTTAGGCGGCCTGGCACAGAGTATCCTCAATGCAACAGGCGATGAATTCATGTCCTCATCGATGAATCGATTGTGCGATAAGCTGGTGAAGCACCTAGAAGAGGAACAAAAAAGCAACAGCTAATTGCTTTATAAAGAATATAATACGCGTTTGAGAGCTAAAAATATCCTTTGTTAGCAGAAGACTTTTTGTTTCATACGCATTGATAAGTCGAAAATCATTGTATTTTTGACCAAACACGCACGAAAAGGGTCCTGAACTTGATCCTTGCCAAACTTTATTTGTTTTAAACCAAACAACAAACAATGAATTTGAAGACGATTATTAGAAGTCTGTTTGTCGTTGCACTATGCATGCAATCGATAGCATTAATGGCTCAAAATCAGACAACTATCTCGGGAACCGTCACGGACGACTCCGGAGAAACCCTACCTGGTGTGAACATCAGAGTAGATGGAAAAGTGGTAGGTACCATTACCCAAGCGGATGGCACCTACAGCTTGACGGTGAATCAGGCCCCACCCCTAACCCTAATATTTTCTTATGTGGGCTATCAAACGCAATCGATTGAGATTACGAATAGCTCAACCACCAAGCTCGATGTTACCATGCAAGAGCAGGTGATCTTCGGTCAAGAAGTGGTTGTTTCCGCATCAAGGATCGAAGAAAATGTATTGACGTCGCCGGTGTCGATCGAAAAGATGGACATCTTGGACATCCAAAACACGGCCTCTCCTTCATTCTATGAGGGTTTGGCAAATTTGAAAGGTGTTGATTTCAGTACACAATCCCTCACTTTCAAATCGGTCAATACCAGAGGCTTTGGTGCTAATGGAAACACACGATTTGTTCAATTGATCGATGGTATCGACAACCAAGCACCAGGGTTGAACTTCTCTGTTGGAAACATTGTCGGTATCAACGACTTGGACCTTGAAAGCGCAGAGATGATTCCTGGAGCTGCTTCTGCCCTATACGGACCGAACGCGATCAATGGTATCTTACTATTGACTTCTAAAAACCCCTTTGACTACCAAGGCTTGAGCGTTTATGCCAAAACAGGTGTAAACCACGTGGATGAAGAATACCATCCAATGTCGCTCTACCAAGATTATGGCTTCCGCTATGCCAAATCGGTCAATAACAAATTCGCCTTTAAAGTGACTGCTTCTTACCTCAATGCACAAGATTGGGTGGCTGCTGATTACAGAGACCAAGGACCTGCTTCTTTTGGCGTCTTGGAAAGAGGTGCGACAGAAAGAGGAAATAACCGATTCTATGATGGATTGAATACCTATGGTGACTTCCAGATCACGACAGGAACCATTGCTGACATTGCAGGACCGGCAGTTGCCCCTATCAGAAACCTTATTCCTGATGGGCTAGATGGCTTATTTACACCTAACGGATTCAGAGAAGTAGATTTCGTGGACAACACCACAGAAAGCATCAAATTCGGTGGTGCCTTGCACTACAGACTCAATGACAACTTAGAAGTCTTTGGACAATTCAACTACGGTTCAGGTAGCACAGTCTATACAGCCAATGATAGATTCGTGTTAGATAATTTCTCGATTACCACCACCAAATTAGAATTGAAAGGATCTGAGTTTTACGTAAGAGCATACAATACCCGTGAAAATTCGGGCGATAGCTACGCAGCCAACACCTTGGCTTCATTGATCAATCAACAAACCTACCTCTCTCCTTACTTGACCACCTTCGGTGGTGCAAGACTACAAGGGGCTGACATCAACGCGGCACATGCAGCTGCAAGAGTAGCTGCGAACGCGACACAACCCCAACCAGGTACCGCTGCATTTAACACGCTGGCCGACCAGATCAGAGGTGTTTCTATCGCTCAAGGTGGAGCTCAATTCTTAGACAAGTCTCAAATGTGGCATGCAGAGGGTAGCTGGGATCTTTCCAACAGAATTGACTGGGCTGAAGTTGTGGTAGGTGCAAACTGGAGACAGTACTCACTCAACTCTGAGGGCACACTATTCGCTCTTGACAATGATGGCGAAGAGATCAGCTTTATGGAGTATGGAGCTTATGGTCAGATAACAAAAAGATTGTTGGATGACAAATTGAGATTGCAAGGTTCACTTCGTTATGATAAGAATGAAAACTTTGACGGACAGTTTTCACCAAGAGTTTCTGCTGTCTATTCTCAAGGAAACCATAACTTCAGAGGTTCATTCCAAAGAGGCTTTAGATTGCCTACAACACAAGATCAGTTCATCGATTTGGACGTAGTAACCAGAAGATTAATTGGTAGTAACCAACTATTGGTTGACCGATACAACTTCGACCCGACCAATTCTTATGTGAGTACTTCTGTTGATGCAGCAAGAGCTACTGGCAATGCAGCTGCATTTGCTTTGGAAGACAGAGTAGCGAATGATTTCAAGCCAGAGAAAGTAAATACCTACGAAGTGGGTTACAAAGGCTTGTTCGCTGATGGCCGTCTTTTAGTGGATGCCTATTACTATTACTCTGCTTATACAGATTTCATCGCTGAGATCGATTTCACGCAAGCGGTTCCTAATGGATTGACCGGACCTAAAGTGTCGGATTCTCCTCAATTGAGACAAGACATCATCAACGGAACAGTACCTACCCAACGCTTTGGTTTTGACATCAATGCAACGGGTGAAGTGCAATCACAAGGATGGGCGTTACAGTTAGATTATAGCTTACCAAGTGGTTACACTATCGGAGGTAACGTAGCCTACAACGAGTTGATCTCTCAGGACGATTTGATCGCTCAAGGTTTTAGAGCTGCTTACAATACGCCGAAATACCGATACAACATCAAATTTGAAAACAGAAAAGTAACTGACAGATTAGGCTTCAACGTTACTTGGAGATGGCAGCAAGCCTTCTTATGGGAATCGTCATTTGGTGTAGGTGTTGTGCCTTCATTCGGGACCCTAGATGCTCAAGTGAGCTACAGAGTACCACAGTGGAAGTCGATCTTCAAGCTAGGTGCTAGCAACCTATTGAACGACTATTACACCACTTCAATTGGTAACCCAAGCATTGGAGGTATTTACTACATCCAGATCACGTTTGACGAATTCTTCAATTAAAATCAACCATGAAAATGAAAAAATTTAATAGATACTTAGTTGCTGCGCTAGCCGCTACCCTCGTTTTCACAGCTTGTGACGAAGAAGATAAGCTCATCGAGCAACTGGAAGAACAAAATCCAATTCCTGGACCTGTTACAGGTGACCCTGGGGCATTGAATTTCACAAAATTCGTTTCCATTGGTAATTCAATCACAGCGGGTTACCAAGACGGTGCCTTGTATGACCAAGGTCAAGCACTTTCATTTCCTGCCTTGATTGCAGAACAATTGAAAACACCAGGTATTGATGGTGGCGATTTCAATCAGCCTGACATCAATTCGGCTATTGGATTTTCTAGTGCAAGAGCTGACGGTGGAATAAATGGCAGGCTTGAACTATCCTTGAGTTTACTCAGACCAGTCCCTAATCCAAATGGTGAGCAATTCGGCCCATATACAGGTGATAAAGCGGCTTTGAACAACTTCGGTGTGCCAGGCATGCGCGTCGTAGATGTGGCGGACCCTGCTCTTGCGAGTAATCCGTACTTCGCACGATTTACCACGCAACCAGGAACGTCAACCGTGCTGGGCGATGTATTGGGTACATCCCCTACCTTCTTTACCTATTGGTTAGGAAATAACGACATCTTGGGATACGCTGCAGGCGGTGGATCAAATGATGCGGCCATCACACCACAGCCGGCCTTTCAAGCTGCATTGACTCAATCTTTGGGTGCATTGGTGCAGTCCGGAGCTCAGGGTACCGTAATGACACTTCCCTTATTGGTGACCTTACCTTACTTTAATGCAGTTCCTTACAATGCCATCCCCTTGACCGAAGCAGGACAGATTGCTGTTTTAAATGCAGCCTTCGGAACACCAGGAAATTCGCAATTTCAAGGTGTGAATGGCGCTATAATGGCAGCTGCCGGGCAAGGTTTTATCACTCCAGAAGACGCACTGGCCAGACAGGTAAGTTATGCCACGGGTGCCAACCCGATCTTAATGCTGGACGATGCATTGACTGACCTCGGTCCGTTTTGGGACCAATTGGTACAAGCGCAGCTGATGTCACCTGCTCAGAGAGCTGGGCTTGAGCCTTACAGACAGTCAAGACCGGCAACAGCGAACGACAGACCTGTGTTGACTGCCGCCACAGTCTTAGGAACAATTGTTGGGGGTAACCCACAATTGATCACTGGTGTGACAATTCCGGTAGCAGATCAATTCATTCTTTCTGCTGCTGAAACGCAAATTGTGGTAGGTACAAGGGCAGCTTTCAACTCGACTATTGCAGGTGTTGTTGCTGGTATCAACCAACAAGCTGGAG
This sequence comes from Roseivirga sp. YIW32, assembly GCF_057219245.1. Taxonomy (NCBI): domain Bacteria; kingdom Pseudomonadati; phylum Bacteroidota; class Cytophagia; order Cytophagales; family Roseivirgaceae; genus Roseivirga; species Roseivirga sp. YIW32. The sequence goes on from NZ_JBXVVG010000001.1 coordinate 1,297,719, forward strand.
CTGAGGTGCTCACCTTGGTGGATGTACAGCCTGATTTCGCCGATATTGCAGGCTTAGATCCGCAAACAGCAGCCGGTTTAGTAAATCCTGCACTGATCCCTGGTTCTGGATTCCCTAATCTTCCATTCTTAGCTGATATGGCTACAGCAGCAGCTGCGCGAGCAGATGGTGTGCAAGGAATTGAGGTGCAAGGAGTCAACCTAGCACCGGACTTCTCTCCTAATGGTATCTATTCAGTAGACGGTATCCACCCGAACCCTCGAGGTGCTGCCATCATTGCCAATAGAATCATCGAAGCCTTAAATGCTACTAAAGGAGCTGATATTCCAACGGTCAATGTATTGGCGTTGAGAAGTATTATTGCTACTGAATAAGCATCTATAAATGATCATAAAGCAAAAAGGCCTCCCTTATGGAGGCCTTTTTTTTCAACCAAAACATATATTGCTCACCGCATGAAACGGTGTGTATATGTCAACCAACTTACTTTTGGACTTGGGCCACTTTTTACAACTCTCTGCACAAGCATTCAAATACATGCTAGTAAGAAATTGTAAAAAAGACCCCAGGGTCTCCCCCGGGGCCACCTCAACCAAATAGATCTAGTAGCGTCCAACTTCACATTCCCACAATTCGCTATTTGCTCTTAAACCTTTAGCATTGAATACAAGCATCCGGCCAATCTTACTTCATTCTCTATCTCCTTGTTTATCAATATTTTATAAATTCATCTACCGCTTGGAGTATGTGGAAATAGTCCAAGTTCAAGACATTTTCTCCCATTATGGGATTTTTACTGCTTATGACGCCTCAGACTTTCTCTCTATTTTTGGTATTCAATAACATGATATGAAAGCAATCGCCTTAATCCCTGCACGATACGAAGCTTCGCGTTTTCCGGGTAAGCTTATGGCCTCATTAGGCGGAGAGCCCGTTATTCTGAAGACCTATAAGGCCGCTTATGCGACAGGCTTGTTCGATGCAGTCTATGTCGTGACCGATTCTCAGGTCATCTTCGATCTGATCACGGCACAAGGAGGTCAAGCGATGATGAGCAAAAGAGCACATGAATGCGGCAGCGATCGCATCGCAGAAGCCGCAGCATCCCTCAACGCAGACGTTATGCTCAACGTACAAGGCGATGAACCCTTTATTCGTAGGGAACCACTAGCCAAACTACTTCAAGTCTTTGAAGAAGACACAAACCACACCATTGACCTGGCTTCGCTCATGCAGGTAATGACAGAGGAAAAAGAGATCAATGATCCTAATAACGTTAAGGTGGTAGTAGATGAACAGAACAATGCCCTCTTATTTTCCAGATCGCCTATTCCTTACTGGAGAGATCAATCAACACCGCGAAGAGCACATCGTCACATTGGCGTTTACGCCTTTCGTAAGCAAGCCTTACTGGATTTTTACAAAACCTCATTGACCCCGTTGGAGAAAGTCGAAAAAATTGAAGCACTCCGGCATCTTGAGATAGGTAAAAAAATTAGGATGGTAGAAAGTGAAGGCATGGGCATTTCTATCGATAGTCCTGAGGACCTTGCCAGTGCAGAAGCCTTCCTTAATGCAAATAAACCATGACCGCTAGCAATTGAAATGCCTTATTCGTCATAGTGCGGGAGTAGCTTACCTCCTTTTTTTGATCTGCTTCCCCTTCCATTCCATACAAGGGCAAGAAGAGCATGGAATTATCCTGACAGAAGCACCGACGAGTAACCAACTTTACCCGAGGGACCCTTTGTATAACCTGGCCCTTGTTTCATTCAAAGGAAATACGAGCCCAATACCATTCGATTCATTGATCATACGACATTGGGATAGCCAAGGAAACGAAGAGGTTCACCGATTAGTGGTTTCAGCAGATAAGTACTTCCAAAAAAGCTTCCTGCTCGAAGCAGCCCTTGTTAACCATGGGTTTGAGTTGATCACCTTTCAAGGTGGTGTGGGCGAGGTCGTTCACCGTGCGATCGACGTGGTGGTAGGCGACGCCTTTATGATCTATGGACAAAGCAATGCGGCGGGTGGAAGATCAGACACCTTGAAGCACCAGTTCATGCGCACCTTTGGCCTCTCCACTCAAAATGGACGATCAGCGCTCCGTTGGTATGCACTAAAAGACGATCGAACCGGGATGACATATGCCGACAAGGACATCGGGATTTGGGCTCAGCAGCTCGGGCATGAATTGATCCAGAAAAAAGGTATCCCCGTTGCTTTCATTAATGGAGCGGTGGGTGGCATGAGCATACAAGAATTGCTACCTGAAGATCACCAAAGCGCCATCCCCACAAAACACTATGCACAACTGCTAAAGCGCATCGATGAAGCCCAATTGAAAGGAAAACTGCGAGCGATCATCTGGTGGCAAGGTGAATCTGATGGCTTTCCCTGGTTCTGCCGGTCAGTTGACGAATACCAATCGCTTTTTCAACTGATGACGGACGAATGGTGGCGGGATTTTGGTCCTTACGAAGATCTCTTTCTGTTTCAACCTCAATCATGCGATGGTTTTGGCATCACACCCGATTGCATGGTACAAGTTCAAGAGGCACAACGACAATTTGCAAAAACGAACGAACATACAACCTTGCTTCCAACCGGCCATTTGGAGAAATCGAGCGATCTATGCCATTTCACGGAATCTGGGTATCTAAACGCTGGGAAAGACATGGCCAACATCATGCGTTCAAGGCTTTATGGCGACTCCTTAGATGAGCCTTTTGCCTCTTTGGCTAGCCTGAGCTATTCCGATTGTCAGCGAAATGGACTTGTCATGAGCTTACAAAACACAAGCACTATCCTACTCGATGAAACCCAATTGGATAACCTAAGTTTTGAAGGAGACAGCACCATTCAAGTACAAGAGATCATTGTTACAGGAGATCAGATCACCTTGCAGTTATCCGGCACGCTCAATGATCAGTTTACTGGCTTGACATATCGTTCTTCCTCTCCTGGGCTTCCTCTTTTCCGCATCAATAACAAAAGCATTGCCCAATTTTTCAATCTGAAGCCCAAATTCCCTGATAGCGATCAAGACGGCTACAGCTGCGTCGTAGATTGTAATGATCAAGATGCGAGAATATATCCGGATGCGCTAGATTTTTCCGTAAATGGTATCGATGAAGATTGCGATGGCTTTGACGGCCCTTTTGATTCCATGGCACATGAATTAGACTTGAAAACGAAGGTCTTCCCACTGCCCACCTACCGTACGATTGATCTCTACTTTGGACTCGAAGGCACCTATCAGATCACCTTGATGAATAATAACGGAGATAAAATAAAACGAGTTGATGCAGTCACGCAAGATATGCTCGAGATCGATCTATTAGGGCTTACACCAGGAAACTACTTTTTACAAGTTCATCACATCGAAAGCAACACCTCTATTATCAAAAAAATATTGAAATTTTAAGCCTTCTTATCGGTAATGGAAGAATACTTCTTTTACCCTTTTTCTTTTTTTACTAGTTTGAATATTCAATTGATAAATAATGGATAGAAGACGATTTTTGGGTCAATCTGCCTTGGCAACGGCTGGTATAGCTGCCTCAAGTCAACTCATGGCGAAGGCCTTCGAGGCCCGCATAGAAGAATTTGGTTTCCAAGCCTATACTGTCAGGGATGTCATCTACAACAACATGGCCGGAACACTCAAGCAATTGAGGAAAGCCGGTTACGACTACATGGAAGGCTTTGATTTCGGTAATGGGAAACTCTTGGGAAAACCAGTTGCAGAAGCAAAGCAGATCATCGAAGACTCTAAGATAGACCTCAGAAGTATCCATGTGATGACAGGTGCTGCTGCACCCGACATGAAAGGTACCATGACCAAGGATTGGGAGATGGCCGTAGACCAAGCTGCTGATCTGGGGGCAAAGTACATCGTCTGTGCTTATTTGATGGATTTTGAACGTCAATCAATTGACCAATACAAAGAGCTTAGTGAGCTTTTCAACAAGTGCGGCGAAACCGCTCAACGGGCAGGCATCCAATTCTGCTATCATAACCACGAATTTGAGTTCATGGAAATTGATGGACAAGTACCGATGGATGTCATTCTATCAGAAACAGACGAAGACAAAGTAAAGATCGAATTAGACATTTATTGGGCACGTTATGCCGAGATCGATCCAATCCGCTTCTTCTCAAATAACTTAAAGAGAGTTCCCCTATGGCATGTCAAGGATCTTTCATTAGCTCAGGATAGGCTCATGACGGAAGTTGGCAATGGCGATATCGATTGGAAACAGATCTTTAGATATCAAGAAAACGCTGGACTACAGTCCTTCTTTGTAGAGCAAGACCGCAATTTTGCTGAGGACTCCGTGAGTAGCTTAAAAACTAGTGCTAAATTCCTCAAGAAGCTGAGCTTCTGATGAACCACATGAAGATAAAAAAAGCATCCTCTTGGGATGCTTTTTTATTGACCAGCATTGCTAAAAGTGCCAAGGCCATTTGGAATTACCCACAAGAATGGTTGGAAATCTGGGAAGACGACCTGACCATTACGCCTGATTTGATCCGTCAATACCCTACCTACATGATCCTGATGAACAATGAAATTGGAGGCTTTTGTATGCTGAAAACACGGGATTCCGGCGTAGAAATAGAACACTTTTGGATTCATAGTTCCTTTCAACGTAAAGGTTTGGGTAAAGAATTGCTTTCGTTCATACTCAGCCTCCTGAAGGGGCAATGCGCCTCCATCGGTGTTTTATCAGACCCCAATGCCAAGGGCTTCTATGAAAAATTTGGTTTTGTAGAAACCCATCAGGTAGCTGGTATTCCCAGGGGTCGCCAACTTCCTTATCTACTATTCCAGTACTAACAGGAAATCCACTATATTAAACGATCAACTTTGCTTATGAACACGAAAAAAGTTTATCTCTGGTCGATTGCCAGTGCTTTGGCAGGCTTCCTTTTTGGCTTCGACACCATTGTGATCAATGGGGCTGAACAAGAACTACAAGCACTCTGGTCGGATTTCACCTTGAACGGAAGCAATGACCTGTTTCATGGTTGGATCGTCGTTGGCTCTGCCCTTTGGGGAACAGTGATGGGTGCCATGTTGGGTGGCTTTCCAAACGACAAACTCGGACGAAAAAAGACCCTTATCCTGATCGGCGTATTGTATACGATCTCTGCCCTAGGCTCCGCAACAGTGAGTGACCCTTGGTTATTTGCCTTCTTTCGTTTTTTGGGTGGATTAGGAGTTGGCGCCTCAACTATTGCTGCCCCAGCCTTCGTCTCTGAAATTGCACCCGCTGATAAACGTGGAAGATTGGTGGCCTTGTACCAACTCAATATTGTGTTTGGAATTCTGGTTGCTTTTGTATCCAATTACCTGATCGCCATTAACATCGACGCAGAAGCTTGGCGATGGATGATTGGCATTGAAGCACTGCCTGCCATGATCTATACCCTGATCGTGTTTACCGTACCCAAAAGTCCTCGTTGGCTATTATTGACCAAGAATGACGAAAGTGGTGCAAGAAAAGTGTTTGAAAAGATATATCCCAAAGAGCAGATCGATGAACAGATCTTGGCCATAAAAGCATCTGTGAATCATCAAACAGACCCTGGTGAGAAGCTTTTCTCCAAAAAATATAAATTCCCATTGATGCTCGCTTTTGCCATATCCTTTTTCAATCAATTTAGTGGCATAAATGCACTCCTTTACTACGCAAGACGTATCTTTTCTGCCGCAGGGCTCGGTGAAGATGCTGTTTTTCTGAGCACGGTAGGGATTGGTATCGCCAATTTGATCTTTACGCTTCTTGGCGTTCTACTTATTGACAGATTAGGCCGAAAGCAATTGATGTACATAGGATCTGTGGGCTATATTCTGACCTTAGCGACCACCGCCTTGGCCTTTGCCTTTGGTTGGTCGAGTGTGATACCCCCTGCTTTATTCCTGTTCATTGGAGCACATGCCATCGGGCAAGGTGCCATCATCTGGGTATTCATCTCAGAAATATTCCCCAATCACTTGCGATCAAAAGGACAATCATTTGGCACTTCGGTACATTGGTGGTTGGCTGCTATTATCCCTGCCATGGTCCCTTCCCTTTTCAACTCCATCGGTCCGGCCTGGGTATTCACCATTTTTGCCGTGTTTATGGTCTTCCAATTAGTTTTTGTCTGGAAGTTGATGCCTGAAACCAAAGGCAGGTCACTCGAAGAGTTAGAAAAAGAACTTGTAAAAGGCTAATCACCTACCGCTGAACAAAATTTTGCTGAGCTTTTCACAACTGATTTGAGAATAAGCCCATCTGTGTGTAGATTATCCATTCAAATAAATGATTATGAAGAAACTATTCCTCTTTAGTGCGTTACTGACCTTGGCGATTGGCCTGTCAGCTCAAAAAGAAATTGTGATAGAACCTGCCCAAATCAATATGGAAGTAGGTGATCAACTCAAAGTAAGTGCTTATGTGACTGAAAATGGGAAAAAGACCTCTGATCAAGTCACCCTGAGCTTTGGGCGTCGAGACAGAAGAAGCGTTGCGGTAGATTCTACCATGACCATTACGGCCTATCAGGCAGGTGAATTCAATCTATTTGCCATCACAGATGGTGCAAGAAAGACGTTTAGCGTTTCTGTGAAACAACCTCCCATTACGGAGATCAGAGTGGAGGACATTCCAAATAGGGTCTTTTCTAATGTGCCTTTAAAACTGCAATACAAAGTCATCGATAAAGGTGGGTTTGAACGCGACGAAGTTGCCGTTAGTTTTTCATCTAGCAATGAAGCCATCGCTGCTGTTAATGACTTTGGTATCGTTAATACCGTGGGCAAAGGCAAAGTGACGGTGACGCTTAGTGCTGAAAGCATCAGCAATACAGTGACCTTAAATGTGATTGAAAACCCAGTGGCAACCATCCAATTGTCGGCTGAAGGCAATCAAGCCCGAACCGGCGATGTGTTTCATTTTGAAGCAAAGGCTTTCGACAAAAAGGGGAATGAAGTATCAGATGCCCCGATCTCCTACTCCTTTACAGGTGTTTCAGACAACACCAGTCAGTCAGCTTCGGGCTTGATCAAGCAAGATGGACGCTTCGTTGCTGATGAGGCCGGTATGTATACCGTAACCGCTTCTTGCGGAACGGCTGCTGCCTCAGAAACCTTAAAGATCACTGCCCGTGATGTGGCGAGAAAAATCGAATTGGTTGGTCAGGGATCCGTCAACGACAAACACACCTCAGACCTTTGGATCTGGGAAGGTGTCGATGGACGTGACTATGCGGTCACCGGAACTTGGGGTGCCGATGGCAAAGCCTATTTCTGGGATGTAACTGACCCTGCAAGCATCATTAAGATCGACAGTGTGCAGGTCGACGCCAGAACAGTGAACGATGTCAAAATCTCGGCAGATGGCACCATTTGCGTGATCTCCAGAGAAGGTGCTTCTGACAGAAAGAATGGTTTGGTCATCATTGATGTGAAAGACCCACGAAATGTTGAGATCGTTTCTCGTTTCGACGAGAACATGACTGGCGGTGTGCATAACGTCTTCATTTATGAAGATCACGTATATGCCTTAAGTGCGGGTCAAAAATATTATATCATCAACATTGAAGACCCAAAAAACCCATATGCAGTAGGGAAATACGAGTTGGACACACCCGGCCATTCCATTCACGATGTATGGGTAGAAGACGGTATCGCCTACTCTTCCAACTGGGGAGACGGGATTCATATGGTTGATGTTGGCAACGGAATTGCCGGTGGTTCGCCATCAAATCCTGTCAAAATCTCAAGCTACGCTTATCCCAATAAGGCCAATCATGCCGCGTTCCCCTATAAAAGTAAGACCGGCAGGTTCTACGTGATCGGTGGTGACGAGATCTTCCCTTATGGCTTGAATACCGGAAAAGGCGGTGTGAACATGGCAGGAGGTTATTTGCACGTGGTTGATTTTACCGATACAGAAAATCCTGAAGAGGTCGCTCGCTTCGAAATCCCGTATGCTGGTTCCCATAACTTCTGGATCGAAGACGATATTTTATACGTTGCTTTCTACAATGCGGGGGTGCGCGTCGTTGACCTCAGTGGTGAGTTAATGGGTGATTTGAGAGCCCAAGGACGTGAGATCGCGTGGATCATTCCAAACGATGCTAACGGGTATTCACCTAATGCACCTTTTACCTGGGGAGCCCAATTGCATAAAGGACATATCTTCTACTCGGATTGGAACAGTGGGCTCTGGTCTGCTAAACTGGAACCAGTGAAGCCTAAAGAAACTCAGATCCAGTCGAAGTAAGACAAAAGCGAAATGGACAAGCTTATGAAGAAGTTAATATTGAGTTTAACCCTGTTCATGTCGATGGCGGTGGTGCATGGACAAAACTATTACATCTATGTCACAGCCGAATCGGATGATCAGGTTGCTTTGATCAAATTCGATGGCAAGAAGGCGGAAACGGTCAAAAACATCGATGTGGGTGTATGGCCGGCAGAAATTGAAGGCCCTCACGGCATCACAGTGGGTCCGAACGGTGACTACTGGTACTTGAGTTTGGCTCATGGCAACCCCTATGGTACCCTGTACAAATTCAAGACAGGGACAGATGAAGTCGTCGGCACCACTGAATTGGGTTTGTTTCCTGCGTCCATGCAAGTTTCGGCCGCAACAGGTTTGCTCTATTGTGTGAACTTCAACCTCCACGGAGACATGGTGCCAAGTTCAGTTTCCGTAGTGGACGTAGAAACCATGACGGAATTGGATCAAATCACCACAGGTGCGATGCCTCATGGGAGTCGACTATCCGCTGATGGCTTAAAGCACTATTCAGTCGCTATGATGTCAGGCGAATTATTCGAAATTGATGCCTTGGGCCTTAAAGTGAGCAAGTCATTTGATTTGGATAAAGCATCGGCCTCTTTGATGGCAGGTGAAATGGATCATTCGAAAATGGACCATAGCACCATGGATCATTCGAAAATGGATCACGGCGATGGCATGAAAGGGATGTCAGGAATGGAAGGCATGAAACACTCTGCCTTTAAACCGACCTGGGTTAGTCCACATCCCACCAAAGACTTGGTCTATGTAGCCGGCAACGGTGCGGCAGAGGTCTTGGAGATCGACACCAAGGATTGGAAGGCCACTCGGAAATTCAAGACGGGTAAAGGACCTTACAACATCGACCTCTCTCCTGATGGAAAATACATGGTGGTTTCCTACAAATCGGATGCACAGACAGGTATTTGGGATTTAACCACGGGTAAAGAGATGGCCCGTTTGGCGAATAGTCAAAAAGTAACCCATGGTGTTGCTATTTCAAGTGATGGTAAATACGCTTTTGTCTCTGTTGAAGGGATTCAAGATGACCCAGGCATGGTCGATATCATTGATTTAGAAACGCTAAAAGTAGTGGACACTGCTCATTTGGGTAAACAAGCCGGAGGAATCGCTTTTTGGAAAATCAGTGACGACTAAAAAAGTCAAAAATTTTAGTGAAAAGGTTTTCAAATAAAAAACAGTGGACTACTTTTGTACTCCGATTTCAGGATGGTCTATGGTGTAACTGGCAACACGTCTGATTTTGGTTCAGAAGAGTCTAGGTTCGAGCCCTAGTAGACCAACAAAAGATGAAAACCCTGCCCTTGCGGTGGGGTTTTTGTTTTTTATAGGATTTTATGGGCGAGAAGCCTGTCCCGATGGAGTGTAACGAACATCGGGAAGCCCTAGTAGACCAACAAGAGCCTCACAAAATGTGATGAATTTTTTATGCCTAGCTACAAAAAGCTTACATTTCATGTACTAATTCTTAGGCATGTAAGTTATTAACTAAAACACTAGTAATGAAGATCAATTGGACAGCCTCCCTCCCCCTAGCCATCGCGATTATTTTGGCCGGACTTTTTATTGGCGGTATGCAGCGCAATGCCATCATGACCAATCGAAGTGTAGAGGTGAAAGGATTAGCAGAACGTGAGGTACCTGCAGACCTCGCCGTATGGCCAATTGAAGTGACCATTGCATCCAATAGCCTGACCAGCTTGAAGGCACAGATCGATGGACAGAAAAAAGAGGTCATTGCTTTTTTTACCGATCGGGAATTCACCTCAGATGAGTTTTCAGTTGGTCCTACCAATATCCAGGACGCCAAGGCCAATATCTATGGAGGGAATGCCAATCAGCCCTTTCGCTACATTGCTAAAATGGAGTTTACCATCAGAACGAATCAAATTGCTAAACTACAACAAGCTTTAACCGCTTCATTGGACCTGATCGAAGACGGTGTATTGCTTTCTTCAAAAGACAATTGGCGCCCGATCACGTATTTATTCACAGGCCTTAATGGCTTAAAACCTGAAATGATCGAAGAGGCCACAAAAAATGCACGGGAAGTGGCTGAGAAATTCGCGATGGACTCCAATTCGGCCGTTGGCAAAATCAAATCGGCTCGACAAGGCATTTTTTCTATTTCAGACCGTGATCAAAACACCCCTTACATCAAAACAGTCCGTGTCGTGACAACCCTCGAGTACTTCTTGAAAGATTAGATTTTAGTGATACATATATTTCAATAAAAAATCACTAATTTTGCAGCTCGAAAAAAGCGCATCGTGTCATACACTAGAGAAAACAAAATATTTGCGGGAAATGGCTCAGCAGACCTAGGGAAAAAAATTGGAGAATTTTTTGGCCAAGGCTTAGGTGAGATCAAACTGCAGAAGTTTTCTGATGGTGAAATGGCCCCCTATTACAACGAATCTATTCGTGGGGCGAATGTTTTTCTGATCCAATCAACCATGGCCCCAAGTGATAACTTGATAGAGCTTTGTTTGATGATCGATGCAGCGAAGCGCGCAAGCGCTTACAAGGTCATTGCAGTGATGCCTTACTTTGGTTATGCACGTCAAGACAGAAAAGACAAGCCCAGAATAGCGATCGGTGCCAAGTTGGTGGCTAACATCCTAACGGCAGCCGGTGCAGATCGCATCATGACCTGTGATTTACACGCCGGTCAGATCCAAGGGTTTTTCGATATCCCGGTAGATCACCTGGACGGTTCGGCCATATTTGTTCCTTACCTAAGGAGCTTGAATTTGGACAACCTATTGTTTGCATCGCCAGATGTAGGTGGTGTAAAAAGAACCCGATCATTTGCGCAGCATTTCAACTCGGAAATGGTGGTGATCGACAAGCACAGAAAACGTCCGAATGAAGTGGCTGAAATGCGCATCATCGGTAATGTGGAAGGCAGAAATGTAGTGCTTGTAGACGACCTGGTCGATACAGGGGGCACCTTGTGTAAGCCCGCACAGATCATCATGGAGCAAGGAGCAGAATCAGTTCGTGCCGTATGTACGCACCCCGTATTGTCGGGTAAAGCGTATGAGAATTTGGAGAACTCAGTTTTGTCTGAGCTCGTGATTACCGATACGATTCCATTGCAACGAGCATCCGATAAGATCCGGGTGTTGACCGTAGCCGAACTATTTTCGAAAGCCATCACCAACATCACAAAAGATGGTTCAATAAGTCAATTATTTATCTAATTATACAAACATGAGAAAAGTAGAGATTATAGGGTTTAAAAGAGCAAATCTCGGTAAATCTGAAGCAAACAAGTTAAGACAAGAAGGTATGGTACCGGGTGTCATTTATGGTGGTGAAGAACAAATTCACTTCTATGCACCTGCCATTCAGTTCCGTTCGGTATTGTATACACCGGAAGCTTGTTTCATTGATGTAAACATTGAAGGACACGTGGTTGAAGCCATCGTTCAGGAAACACAATGGCATCCAGTAAGTGAGGTGTTATTGCACGTCGACCTACTTCAGTTGCACAGAGGAACTCCGATCAAAATGAATATTCCAGTGAAAACAACTGGCGCTGCGATTGGTGTGAAGAATGGTGGTACCTTGATCATCAAAAATCCAAAATTAAGCGTAAAGGCTTTGCCTAAAGACATGCCGGAAGTGATCGACATCGACGTAACGAACTTACGTATCGGTAAAGCGATCAAAGTAGGCGAATTGGAAACCAACAACTTTGAATTCTTGACGAGCCCACTCGTTACAGTTGTGAATGTGGCCATTCCAAGAGCTCTTAGAGGCAAAACGGCTGAAGAGCTTGAAGCAGAAGAAGCTGAAGCAGAAGAAGCTGGCGAAGCAACAGCAGCAGCTGAATAAGCCAACTTTTTTAAGAGATACATTAACGATCCTACTCCAATTTGGGGTAGGATTTTTTATTTTCGCCCCATGAAGTATTTGATCATAGGTCTAGGTAATATCGGTGCCGAATATGAACTCACACGTCATAACATTGGGTTTTTGACACTTGATCGATTGGCCGATCAAAAAGGAGTGAATTTCGAAATGGATCGGTTGGCCTATCATGCAGAAGTCAAGCACAAGGGACGCAGCCTTCATTTGATCAAACCCACCACTTACATGAACCTAAGTGGCAAAGCCATGCGCCATTGGATGAACGAGCTAAAGGTGCCCAAAGAAAATTGCCTCGTGGTGGTGGATGACATTGCCCTCCCCTTTGGGAACATGCGATTACGTGCCAAAGGATCAAGCGCGGGACACAACGGCCTAAAGAACATCGAAGACCTGACCGGTGGACAAAATTATCCTAGATTAAAAATGGGCATTGGCGATGACTTCTCGAAAGGGCAACAAGTCGATTATGTACTTAGCAAATTCACTCAAAAAGAGTTCGATGAACTACCCTTTGCCATGGACAAGGCCATTGACATGATCTTTGCCTTTACCACCATCGGCATCAACCGCACCATGTCGGAGTTCAATGATTAGGGAGTCTAAGGACGAGATTCTTGATGCTTGAATCTTGAAGCTTGATGAATAAAATCTCACTCAAATTCCCATGAATTAGCTGTTTGTAAACACCTACAAACACAAAGTAAAAGCGCACGTCATACAAAACAAAACGCTACATTCAGTGGCGTTAATGGTACTTTTTGATTAATTATATGCGCTATATAAGGTATAAAAGTTCCTTGTAGCTTACGCTATGCTTCATGTAAAAAAGACGAATGAAAACAGCATACGACACCTACTATGAAACAGAAGACTTGTTCGGAGCACCTTATCCGGAGTTGATTTCGTTCTTTGAGCAATATCCAAAAAAAGGAAGCGTGCTTGATTTGGGCTGTGGCCAAGGTCGAAACACGATTGCACTCGCTCGGCTTGGTTATGCGGTAACGGGAATCGAACATTCAACGGTTGGAATCGACCAAATGAATCATATCGCGCAAGCTGAAAACCTAAATTTGAAGGGACAAGTTGAAGACATTTACGCTTTTAACTCATTTGAGAAGTTTCAGATCACTCTTCTCGACAGCATGTTTCATTTCAGCAAAAAAGACAGGGCTAAGGAAACGCGCTTGATCCAGAACATTGTCTTGCAAATTAAAAAAGGGAGTTTAGTAGTGGTTTGTATTCAAGACAGCGGACAAAAAGTGCACTTGCTCAATGAGGCCATTGACTTCGAACGAAAACTAAACAGGCTAATGGATAAGAAATTCAGCTACATTTTCGAAGACAAAAGTAGTGGGCATAAATCGCATACAGCGTATCGAATGATCGTGGTAGAAAAATAAGGCAAACTAGCGCCAAAGCTGATTGTCCTTTCTGAATTCAACTCCTGAAGAGTAGAGTTGAACAGAATTCAATAGACCGCCTTGCTGATCAACCATAGTTTCCACTTATTTGGACTACGAATCGTTTCAAAAAGTATTCTGAACATGAAGATCAACCTAGGCATACAAATCGCTCCCATACTCGAAAGAGAGAAAGGATTCCCTATCATCGATACATGCATTCACATAATCCAGTCATCGGGTATTCCTTACACGGTAAGCCCCTTTGAGACCGTGCTTGAGGGAGAGTATGACGAGATCATGAAACTCGTCGATATATTGTACCACAAGGTCAATGAACTAAGTCCTGAAACGGTCATCAATATCCGGATTCATACCCGCAGAGATGCCGATGTGATTGCTAAGGAAAAAACGGAGAAGTTTTCTTAGTACTTAGTACATAGCAATTGATCGATTAAATCGATACCTAAGTTTCTTATACATAAGAAAATTATGTATACTTGTGCATGTCTTCGAGTAAACTATTGAAAGGAAGCTTAGCCACCATTGTCCTTCGGTTATTGGAATCCAATGATCGCATGTATGGCTATGAGATCACACAAAAGGTAAAGGAACTGACAGCTGGTGAATTCAAGATCACCGAAGGTGCCCTCTACCCTACACTACATAAACTAGAAGCTGAAGGTTTCCTTTCTACTGAAACGCAAGCGGTTGAAGGAAGAGTACGCAAGTATTACTCCCTTACACAAGAGGGCAATGCAGAAGCCAAAGCCAAAGTTTCAGAACTAGAGGAGTTTATCCTTAGCCTTCAGCAAGTGTTAAACCCTAAACTTGGCATGGGATGAGACAGTATACGGAGTCGGCCGTCGTCACTTACCTGAAGAATCTTGACATCAAGCACATGGAGTTCTTCGATGAACTCTATGATCATATTTTGTCATCTTATGAAAATCGCTTAGATCGAAATCAAACCATGAAGGAACATATCGTTGATGTGGTTCAACCGAATTTCGGTGGTGCCAATGGCATCAAACGCATCATGAGCGCTCAACAAAAACTAAGGCAAAAGAGTATCAACCGGAGATTTGCTCAACTCTTTCGTGCATACTTCCTGGGATGGCCTTCAGTTTTGACCACCCTTTCAATCACCACCTTGATCATCTTGGCCAACTCACTTTTTCCTACAAGACAGGTGTTCCTTATCTCTATTGTGACCAGTATTTTTATCCCTTTTCTCATTGTAGGCTGGAAACAACTCCAGTTCTACGTTCAATGTAAAAAACTCGACCTACCCTATCGGAACAGCGACTTAAATACACGAATTTTCGAGCTTTCGCGACTAGGCATTACGGGGTTCAATATTTTCGTTTACCTGCTCGGGTTGATGACCTGGGGCGCTCCAAAGGCATCAATTGACAAAGCCGTACAATACCCAGTGATCAACATCACCATGTGCGTCCTTTTCATTTTGTATGGCTTGATCTGCCTAAAGATCTTTCGAGAGAAATTCACCTTCAAAATCTCCCTAAAATGAAGTTAACGACTGAACAAATCGAACAGATCAAGCAATTCATTCACTCCCGAGGCTTTACCTACATAGAAGTAGAAATGGAGATTCTCGATCATGTGGCTTCAGCCGTGGAAGGAAAACTCGAAAAAGAGCCAACAAAACCAATAGAACAGGCTATTCGAGAAGTGCATAAGAGTTTTGGACCTTTAGGTTTTAGTACATTCGAAGACTCTTTTCACAAAAGCTTCCGCCAACATTACTGGACTATTCAAAAAAATGTGCTGCGTCAGTACTTTTCTTTGGAAAAAGGTTGGATCACTCTTTCAGTTGTGCTAGCATCGATTTCGCTAAGCTTTTTGCTCAGAGAGCTCCCAGTTGAAGCAAAGATGGTCTTTGTTTTAATCATTTCTACAGCGTTATGGCTTATGCCCTTTCTCTATTTTAGAAAACGTTTCAAGCAATGGCGCAAAAAATCAATTGTAATAGGCACGCAACTATCTAGAATTGGCTTGGGCATGTACATCATTAATTACTCCTACTACTACACAAATGAGTTCCTGGATGCCCAATTGAATACTTTACCAATACTCACCATTGTGTTCAGTCTTGTTACAATCTTTTTCTTATTCACCAAGGATTGTATTGAGCAAGTCTATACATGGGCAAATGAACGCTATCTAAAGTATGCCTAGAAAGATCTTTTAGTACATGGTATTTGGCTCGAGCATACTGTGTGCAAAAGGTTAAGAGCCTAGACATATATCATCACAAGCAGGTCAGAACAGCAAAAAAGGACTCATTCCCATAAAACAGTCAAAGTTAACGTCTTTTGTCTCAGGTCTAGCGTCTAATATCTAACCCCAGCCTTCTCGATAACGGCATCGAAGAGTACTTGCGCACCGTTGGCTACGTCCTGATCTGTCGAATACTCTTCCACATTATGGCTGATTCCACGGACGCTTGGGATAAAGATCATTGTAGCAGGACAAACAGAAGCCATCATTTGCGCATCGTGGCCGGCCCCGCTAGGCATTCGTTTATAGGTCAGTTGATTTTTTACCGCTGCGTTTTGAACGGCATTGGTCATTTCGGTTGGAAAATGAACGGGCGCAAATCGTACCATCTCCTCGATCTGTAATTTCATATTTTGTGCTTTGACCAAGCCTTTGATGAAGCTATTGATCTCTTTTTGAGCCCCCTTCAATGTGTCAAAGGCTGTGCTTCTTAGGTCTAGTGTAAAAGTGGCCTTATTGGGTACAATATTAATGGTATTCGGTTCAAAGGCCACGCTCCCTACTGTGGCATAGACGTGGTTATGTGCTTTTCTACAATAATCCCCCACAAATTGAATGACCTGTCCTGCCGCATACCCCGCGTCTTTTCGGTATTGGATGGGTGTGGTTCCGGCATGATTTGCCTCTCCCTCTATTGTGTAGCGCGTCCAATAAATACCTTGCACCATCTCTACTACACCAATGTTGCGTTTTTCCATCTCCAACACAGGGCCTTGTTCGATGTGTAATTCAAAGAAACAGTCAAAACCAATGGCCCCAGGAGTCATTTCTCCCTTGTAGCCAATGGCTTCCAAGCCCTTTTCTACTGTAAGCTCTGGATCGTCATAAGCCGGAGCTGAATAGATCTCTGCTAGTTTATCAGGATTTGCATATACATAGCTGCCCATCATATCCGGTGCAAAGCGTACACCTTCCTCATTAGTGAAATTGACAAGGGCTAAAGGTTTTTCTGTCTCGATGCCTTGCTCATTCAACCGATGAATCAGTTCTAAGCCTGCAAGCACACCCAAGGGCCCGTCATATCGACCACCGGAGTAAACGGAATCTAGGTGCGAACCGAAAGCTACCGGCTTTCCCTTTTGTCTCCCTTTCCTAATGCCGATCATGTTACCCATTTGATCTACATGAACATCTAGACCTGCTGCTTGCATTTGCTCCTGCAGCAGATCACGTGCCACTTTGTCTTCCTGTGAAAGCGCAATGCGTTCAACACCAATTCGCCCTTTCTGCCCTATTTCGGCATAGCGTTCGATGTTTTGTAATAAACGTTTGGTGTTGATCTTCATCTCTCACTTTTCGTCACTCAGAACGAAGCGAAGAGTCCTCCGAACTGCTATGAAGATTCTTCAGTCGTCTTTTCAAGACACCTTCTGAATGACGTGCAAAACTAATTTAACTCACAGTAGATCCCGGATTTACCTTGGCATTAGGTTCGATCAACCGGAGATTTCCTTCAGCATCTTCTGCCATTAGGATCATGCCTTCAGAAACGGTCCCCATCATTGGTCTAGGGGCCAAATTCGCCACAATGGTGACCTGTTTACCGATCATCTCTTCAGGAGAATAGTGTTTGGCAATTCCACTCAGTATTGTACGCTTGTCGTTGCCGGTATCTACCAAAAACTTCAACAGCTTATTCGATTTCTCTACTTTCTCAGCTTCTAGAATGGTTCCTACTCTTAGATCCAACTTCATGAAGTCGTCAAAAACGATCTCATCTTTGAACGGTGCTACCGTTACTTCCTGGTGTTCCATTTCGTTCTGTTTTTTGGTGTTTTCTAATTTTTGTACTTGTTCTGCAATGGTTTGATCTTCAATCTTTTCAAACAGCAATTGTGCTTGTTCTAATGGATGACCTGAAACCAAAAGCTCGTCGTTTCCTGCTTTCGACCAATCTAATTCCTCCATATTTAAAAAGCCTCTTAGCTTTTCTGCACTGAACGGAATAAATGGCTCGGCCACGATGGTCAGGTTAGCCACGAGTTGTAGAGCAACGTTCAGGATCGTCTTTACCCGAGCTTCATCTGTTTTGATCAGCTTCCAAGGCTCCGTGTCGGCCAGGTATTTATTTCCCATCCTTGCCAATTCCATCATTTCGGCAAGCGCCTCTCTGAATCGATAGCGCTCTATGGCGTCACCTATATTTGCGGGCACTTTACCGAGAGCATCCAACATGTCCTTATCGATATCGAATAATTCACCTCGCTCAGGTACTTTACCCTCAAAATACTTATGCGTCAAGACCACCGCACGGTTGACGAAATTCCCTAGTATGGCAACTAGTTCGTTATTATTTCTGGCTTGGAAGTCCTTCCAAGTAAAATCATTGTCTTTCGACTCCGGTGCATTGGCGCACAACGTGTAGCGCAATACATCCTGCTTACCCGGAAACTCCGCTAAGTATTCATGCAGCCAGACAGCCCAGTTCCTAGAGGTAGAGATCTTATTATTTTCCAGGTTCAGGAATTCGTTCGCCGGTACATTATCGGGTAAAATATAGTCTCCATGAGCCTTGAGGATGGCAGGAAAAATGATGCAATGAAAGACGATATTGTCTTTTCCGATAAAGTGTACCAATTTGGTATCCTTTTCTTGCCAGTAATCCTTCCAGTCTTTTCCTTTTGCTTCCGCCCATTCCCTTGTCGCGGAAATATACCCTATGGGTGCGTCAAACCAAACGTACAGGACCTTACCATCAGCCCCTTCAACAGGTACTTTGATTCCCCAATCCAAGTCCCGTGTCATGGCCCTTGGCTGTAAACCTCCGTCAATCCACGACTTACATTGTCCCCAGACATTCGGCTTCCAATCACTTTTATGCCCTTTGACGATCCATTGCGTCAACCATTTTTCATAGTGCTGTAGAGGCAAATACCAGTGCTTCGTTTCCTTTAGAACTGGTGGATTTCCAGTTAAGGTTGACCTAGGTTCAATCAGATCCGTGGCATTCAAAGAAGAACCGCAATTCTCGCATTGATCACCGTAGGCTTCTTTATGCCCACATTTTGGACAGGTCCCAGTGATGTAACGATCGGCCAGGAATTGCTTTGCCTCCTCGTCATAATATTGCTCACTGGTTCGTTCCTCAAATTTCCCATTCGCATGCAACTGCTTAAAGAATTCTTGAGCCGTCTCGTGATGAATTGGCTTTGAAGTTCTCGAATAGATATCAAAAGAAATCCCTAACTGATCAAAACTCTGCTCGATCATCTGGTGGTAACGATCAACGATTTCTTGAGGCTCAACTCCCTCCTTTCGCGCACGCATCGTGATGGCCATACCGTGTTCGTCTGAACCACATATGAACGCCACATCTTCACCCTGTGCCCTCAGGTAGCGAACATAAATATCAGCAGGTACATAAACACCCGCTAAATGCCCGATGTGCACAGGTCCATTGGCGTATGGTAAAGCTGCCGTCACCGTGTGCCTTTTGAAATCCGTTTTTGTCATGGCTGCAAAGATAATCCCTTAGATTTTAGATGTTGGTTTTTAAGCCTTAGATTTCATTAAGAAAAGGCAAACCCCTTAGCATCGAATCATGAAGCATCTCCAAACTGAAATCATCATAGAACAATCCATTTTCAAGGTATGGGACGTATTAATGGATTTTCAGGCATATCCTGAATGGAATCCGTTCATACGATCGATCAAAGGGCTAAAACAAGTGGACAAGCAACTTCAAGTTGATGTTCGGACCCTTAAGGGAAGAAACATGCGTTTTGAACCCATCGTGCTCAAATACGAGAAGAATGATGAATTTCGATGGAAAGGGAAGCTGGGTATTCGCGGCATCTTTGATGGAGAACATTACTTTATGGTAGAAGAGCGAGGTGCACAACAAACCCGCTTCGTTCATGGCGAATTCTTTAGTGGCCTCTTGGTTGGCATCATGGGCGCCTTATTGAAAGATACCGAGAAAAGCTTTGAAGAGATGAATAAAGCCCTTAAACTTAAATGTGAAAGCCTCACTTAATTTTTTTAACCTCAAAAAATCATGACAGCAGACGAAGCCTTACGCCTCCTCAAGGAAGGAAATGAGCGTTACGTGAAGGGAGACTTGAAGCACCCTCATACTGACCCCGACAGGCGTTTTGAAACGAAAGGGGCACAACATCCTTTTGCTGTGATCCTAAGCTGTGCAGATTCTCGAGTGGTGCCGGAACTTTTATTCGATCAGGGATTGGGAGACTTATTTGTGATACGCGTGGCAGGCAATGTTGCTAAGGACAAAGTGTTTGGGAGTATCGAATACGCCATCAAATTCTTAAACTCTAAATTGATCGTTGTCCTAGGACATGAAAATTGTGGTGCTGTAAAAGCTAGTTTGGGAGATATTGATCCTGGCGGCCATATTGGCTCTATCATTCAACGCATCAAACCTGCGGTGTACATGGCCAGAAGAATGAAAGGCGACCTCCTGACCAATGCGATCAAAGTGAATGCTGAAATAGTCGGGGAAGAGATCAAAGAGACCAAGCCCATCATTTCAGAAGCGGTAAAGTCTGCTGGTGTTAAAGTAGTTTCGGCCTATTATCAGTTGGAAACCGGAACGATCGAGTGGCTATAGGCAAGCTTTCAAGCTAAAAAACTTTTGAGGAAGCCTTTATTCTCTCCTTTCTGCTTAACCACCAAAACGCTGCAGGCTTGATCCCCTTTGACAAACTCATCTGCCGTGTCTCCCATCAAAGACGCGATCGATTTACCCTTGCCTTTAGAGCCTATGATCAGTAGATCTGCAGGCTCTTCAGAAAGCTCCTTTTTCAACACATCGGCCACTGTTTTATCTCTGCCGTGCTCAACCAATTTCGCTGGTACGGGTTGGGTGAAATGGGTATCCAAATACTCCACCATCTTGGCATAAGCATACTGTTCGAGTTTTTTATTTACCAACGACTGTTTCTTCAATGCGATATTTACCTCATCCACTGTTTCGAATACTTGATTTAAGTAGCGAGATCCGTCTTCATACACATGGATAAATTGCAACTCCGGATCCATTTCCTTTGCCAATTGAATTTGTTTGGCCACGCGTGTCGCCAATAAGGAGTACACCGAAAAGTCTACAGGCAATACGATCTGCTCCCAAACCAAGCGATCGTTTGGATCAAGCATAAGCACGCTAGCTCCCGTTTTGCGAGCCACTTTTAGCGTTAAGGTTTTTAACTCTGACTGTTTGTCATTTGAGAGGATCAACAGCTCAGTTTTTAGCTCCGCTATTGCCTTCAATAAATGACCAATTTTTACTCTACTCACTTGTTGGATCTGGATCCGATGATCCGGATGAAACTTTTCTTGCACAAGAGACTGGAACGTTCGGTAGCGTTCGCTGGCTTCGGTTTCAACCAAATCAGGCAGATCTGCCAACAGCTCTTTGGGTAGATCCTCCTTGCTATCCAACAACAGAAAATGTATTTGTTTCGGAATGAATTGATTAGCGAGCTGTGCGATCTGCTCCACCAAAACCTCATTCGGTTGATGTTGCTCTACAAGAATTGACCACGTGTTGAAATTTTCCATGACTTAAAAGTTTTGAACGATGTAAAAATAGATGGGAAGCCCTAGGGTGATGTTCACCGGAAAAGTAACCGCAAGGGCCATCGGCAAATACAAGCCTGGACTAGCCTTCGGTACCGTCATTTTCATTGCAGCCGGAACAGCAATGTAAGAAGCACTGGCTGCCAAAACAGCCAGCATGAAGCGATCGCCGATGGCATCCGTCACAAGCCCGCTGAGTACGGCTACTATAGTGCCATTGAATAGCGCGATAAAAATGGCAAAGAACGTCGTAAACCAGCCATTATCAAGAAAGGACTTGAGGTGTTTACCACTGCTTATGCCCATATCAAGCAAGAAAATGGCTAAAAAGCCTTTGAAGATATCTGTCGTGAACGGTGCAATGCCCTCTGCTTGTTTGTCACTTGCCAACAAGCCTATGATCAAGCTGCCAATGATCAAAAGCACACTGCCGTTGGTCAGGGCATGTTTTACAATGTGCGAAATACCACCATTTACTGAAGACTTCGAAAATTTCTTGACTAATACTACGCCAACCACAATGGCAGGAGCCTCCATTAAGGCCATAATCGCCACCATGTGTCCGCCAAAGGAAACGGCTTGAAGCTCCAAAAACGATACTGCGGTAACAAAAGTGACAGCCGAAATAGATCCATAAGCCGCAGCAATGGCTCCTGAATTTTCTATAGACAGCTTTCTTTTCAGAATAAAGAAGGTGTAAATGGGAATAACAACCGCAGTCAATAATCCGAACGCAATGGAAAGGACAATCTCACTGGTGATGGTGCTGTGTGCCAGCTCCTGTCCACCCTTGAAGCCAATAGAGAATAAAAGATATAAAGAAATAAATTTTGACGAAGTCCCTGGTATTTCTAAGTCGCTCTTGAATTGTACGGAAATGATCCCAAGGATAAAAAAGAGCAGCGCTGGGTTTCTAAGGTTTTCTTCTAGTAACTCGAAACTCATGCCATTGATCTATTCATTTATGACAAAAGTGCTTTATTTCAATCATATATTTTTATTTATATTTATTATGCAATACATAAATAGTACTTATGAACTATACACTGCACCAACTTCGTGTTTTTCTTACCATTTGTGAATCCAAGAGCATTACCAAGGCGGCGGAAGTTCTTCATCTGAGTCAACCTGCGGTTTCCATTCAGCTCAGGAATCTACAAGAGCAATTTGATATTCCCTTGACAGAGGTTGTACGCAGAAAACTATACATCACGGAATTTGGTCAAGAAATTGCCGAAACCTGCGAGCGTATCTTGAACGAGGCAGAGACCATTAATCAAAAGATTCAATCATATAAAGGTCAGATCAGCGGAACATTAAAACTTTCTGTAGTGTCAACAGGGAAATACGTCATGCCCTATTTCCTCAGTCAGTTTTTGCTCGAGAATCCGGCCGTTAAACTGAAAATGGATGTCACCAACAAGGCACAGGTGGTACAAAGTCTTGAGGATAATGCTGTCGATTTTTCTTTGGTCTCCATTTTGCCGGAACGCATGAGTTTAGAGGCCATCCCTTTGATGCAAAACAAGCTTTACCTGATGGGCAATGCGGCTTTCATAGAGAAGCACCCTGTTCGAAGCATCGAGGACCTTGAAAATGTTCCCCTCATTTTTCGCGAGGATGGATCAGGCACCCGTCAAACGCTCGAGCGGTTTACCTCATTTAAAAACCTCACCATTCAAAACTCCATGGAACTAACTTCCAATGAAGCCGTGAAACAAGCTGTGGTAGCAGGTCTTGGCTATTCGATCATGCCCCTGATCGGCACCAAGAATGACCTTCAATTGAAGCACCTGGAGATCGTACCCATCAAAGGCTTTCCCTTGACCTCTCAATGGCAATTAGTCTGGTTGAAAAACAAACGATTCTCTTTGGCAGCTCAAGCCTACATTAGCTATGTTGAAAAACACAAAGCAGAGATTATTCAGCAGAAATTTGATTGGTATGAAGCCTATCCATGATAGAAAGACTTATCTTCTGCCTTTAAACCACTTTCAACCTTGAGACAAACGATTTTTTTCCTCTGCTGCTTTTGCGGCTCACTTTTCTCCATAAAGGCGCAGCAATATGTTGACATCGGCAAGCTATTTTACGCCAACACCCCTGTTAACCATTTTGACACCTTGACCAACGGAACGCGTGTTGAAGAATTCGGCTTGGACTTGAACATTCCTGTACCGCTTCAAAATGGACACGCTCTCCTGTTTGGCTTTTATGGGGAAGGCATTTCTACGGCAGTAAATCCGGTTGAACCGAATTTAACGTCAGTATATACTTTGAACCCTCGACTAGGTATCAATTACCAGCATTCAGTAAAATGGACCGGCACCTATTTATTACTTCCTAAACTATCGTCCGACCTCAAGCAAATCGGTCGAAATGATCTTCAATTGGGTGCCATTGCCTTATTGAAGTACAAAAAGCATCAGCGCTTCGCCTGGCAATTTGGACTTTATTACAATGGAGAACGCTTCGGTCCCTTCTTCGTGCCACTCTTCGGTTTTTATCACCTGAGCTCAGATGAGCGATTCGAAATGAATGTACGACTACCGCTTGCCGTGGATATGAATTATCGACTGAATGCACGTCTCAAAGCGGGTCTTGAGTTTTCTGCATTTGTCAGGTCTTATCATTTAAATGAACCCTATAGAGGGAATCCTGAAAACTATTTAGTGAAGGCGTCAAACGAGCTCTTTGCCTATCTCCATGTCGATTTGACCAAAAACCTCCTACTGAAAACAAAAGCCGGGTATTCCATTGGTCGAAACTTCAGGGTATATGATTTGGAAGACCGGGTGACCTGGGGGCTTTCTGCTTTTCGATTTAATGACGAACGTCAGCAGCTGAATGCCGATTTCCGCGATGGATTGGTCTTTCGTGCAGAATTGATCTATCGTTTTCGATTGGATGATAACTGATCAATTGGAAACTCTTTACCCGTGTTGAACCTTCAATAAAGCCAGATTAATCGAGAAGTGTTTCAGCATGGTGTCAAACAACCCCGAACGGAGTGCGCGACACCCAGAATCACTCTAGATATTACGCCCATCATGAATCGCAATACGAGTCTTAGGGAGACCCTAAGACCAGAAAAGCGTTTCGGAATGGTGTCAAACAGCCCTAAATGGAGTGCTCACCGCCAAGCACACAACTCCTCATATTCCGCGCATCGCAATACGCATTTATTAAGGTGAAAAGGCCTCAGGGAGACCCTAAGACTAGAGAACGGGTTCTTAGGGAGACCCTAAGACCAGGGAAGGGAGACTCATTTGTGCAATACCTAAATTCAAGCACATCACTCTTCGTATTCCGCAAGACTCAATACGCAAGACTCAAGACTCAATACCCACTACTAGAGACTATCAGAACAATCGTTTCACCAATAACTTTTCTCCCCTTAACCAATATCTAATTTTAAAGACCTACCTTTGCGGCTTGAATTGAGAAGCCAACATGAAGAGCATCAGAAATATTGCCATTATTGCACACGTTGACCATGGCAAAACTACCCTAGTGGATAAGATCATCCATGCCTCTAAGCTGTTTAGAGATAACCAAGAATCAGGCGACCTGATATTAGACAACAACGACCTGGAGCGTGAACGAGGGATCACCATCCTATCGAAAAACGTTTCCGTTGTTTACAAAGACGTTAAGATCAACATCATCGACACCCCTGGTCACGCAGACTTTGGTGGAGAAGTAGAGCGCGTATTGAAGATGGCTGATGGTGTGTTGCTTTTAGTAGATGCATTTGAAGGCCCTATGCCTCAAACACGCTTTGTATTGAGCAAAGCATTAGCCCTTGGCCTCACTCCTATTGTGGTTGTGAACAAGGTAGATAAAGAGAATTGTCGTCCAGATGAAGTCCATGAGCAAGTATTTGACTTGATGTTCAACCTCGATGCCACAGAAGAGCAATTGAATTTTGAAACCATGTATGGCTCTTCAAAAATGGGTTGGATGAGCGATGATTGGCAGAAACAAACCGATAGCATTACTCCTTTATTGGACAAGATCCTCGAGACCATACCTGAGGCACCAAGTCCGGAAGGAACTCCACAATTCCAAGTCACTTCGCTTGACTACTCTTCTTATGTCGGTCGTATTGCGATTGGCCGCGTATACCAAGGCAAGCTTGAAGAAGGCAAGTCTATGGGCATGACAAAAGCTGATGGCACGATCAAACGCGTGCGGATCAAGGAACTACAGACATTTGAAGGACTCGGCAGACAAAAGGCAACCGAAGTAAAAGCAGGCGATCTTTGTGCCATTGTTGGATTGGATGATTTCGACATTGGTGACACCCTTACCGATTTTGAAAATCCTGCGCCATTACCACGTCTTTCCATTGACGAACCCACAATGAACATGTTGTTCACCATCAACAACTCACCAGGCTTTGGTTCTGAAGGTAAATTTGTTACTTCTCGACACCTGCGTGATCGTTTGATGAAAGAAACCGAAAAGAACTTGGCACTACGCGTTGAAGAAACCGATTCCGAAGATAAGTTCTTGGTCTATGGTCGCGGCATTCTCCACTTGTCTGTCCTTATTGAAACGATGAGACGTGAGGGTTATGAATTGATGGTTGGACAGCCTCAGGTGATCTTCAAAGAAATTGATGGACAACGTTGCGAACCTATCGAGTCCTTGGTGGTGGATGTTCCTGAAAGTGTCTCTGGAAAAGTGATCGAATTAGCCACCCAACGCAAGGGAGAGCTTAAGATCATGGAACCGAAAGGCGATCAGCAGCACTTAGAGTTTGACATTCCTTCAAGGGGGTTGATCGGATTACGAAACAACGTGTTGACCGCTACAGCAGGTGAAGCCGTCATGAACCACCGCTTCAAAGAATACCAACCCTACAAAGGCGAGATCAAAGGACGATTGAATGGATCATTGATCTCGATGGAAAATGGCCCCGGAACAGCCTATTCAATGGATAAATTGCAAGACAGAGGCACTTTCTTTGTTGCTCCTGGTGAAGAACTCTACACCGGACAGGTCATTGGAGAAAACTCAAGAGAAAACGACATCGTCGTGAATGTTCAGAAGGGTAAGAAACTGACGAACATGCGAGCTTCAGGATCTGATGACAACTCGAAGATAGCTCCTCCAAAGCGTTTTTCTCTAGAAGAGGCCATGGAATACATTCAAAAAGATGAATACCTGGAAATTACTCCGCTAAGTATGCGCATGCGTAAGATCTACTTGGATGAAAATACACGTTTACGAATGGCCAAAAGCCAAGGTTAATACGAGGGGCTAGCGCCTCATCATTTCACTTAAATGGTTCATTTACTTCTGTAGGTGAACCATTTTTAATTGTATTCATTGGTGTGATCGATGCTTCTTGGTTAATTTAAGAGAAGAACGACATGGCACATGAAGAAATTATTAGTACTCACTGGCGGCGGAGATTGTCCTGGTCTAAACACTGTGATCAGAGCGATTGTCAAGAAAGCTGAGCGAGAAGGGATTGAAGTATACGGGAGTATTGAAGCCTATAATGGTCTGTTGCGGCAGCCACAGGAGATCATCCGTCTAACGAACAAAGAGGTAGCCGGTATTCACGTCAAAGGTGGAACCATTATCGGCACGACCACGAAAGGTGGCCCATTCAGTTGTCCAACACAACGACCGGATGGCTCATGGGAGGAAGTTGACCGATCGGCAGAAACCGTCGAAATGGTGCGAGAAATGGGCTTTGACTGCGTCATCAGTATTGGCGGTGACGGATCTCAAGCCATCAGCCAACAGCTATTCGAAATGGGCATGCCGGTGATTGGTGTGCCGAAAACCATCGACAATGACCTGTCAGCAACAGATTACACCTTCGGTTTTCAAACCGCGGTGCAGGAAGCGACCGATGCAGTAGACAAGCTGGTTTCAACAGCTGAGAGTCATCACCGCGTCATGATCTTAGAAGTCATGGGGCGTAATGCGGGTTGGATCGCCCTGCATGCTGCCATTGCAGGAGGCGCAGAAGTATGCCTGATTCCTGAAATACCTTACACTATCCAAAAAGTCAAAGAACGTATTGAATCGAGATACAAAAATGGAAAAGGTTTTGTCATCGTCGTCATTGCAGAGGGAGCCTTTCCGGTTGATGGACAGATCACGGCCAAAGAAAGTGATGAGGTAGGCTATGAAAATGTACGTTTGGGTGGTGTAGCCCATATGCTTACCCAGCAGTTGAAAAATGTAGGCTGTGAGGCGGACATTAGAGAAATGATATTAGGGCACTTGCAAAGAGGAGGCACGCCTGTTTCTTTTGACCGTGTACTGGCTACTTTGTATGGCGTAAAAGCGCTAGAATTAGCAATGGCCAAAGACTTCGGCAAGATGGTGATCTTTAAAGACCATCAGATCTCTGCTGTGCCGATCAAAGAAGCCATTGACTCTTATAAAACAGTCGAGCCGGAAGGCTACATGGTCAAAACAGCCAAGAGTGTGGGCATTTCTTTTGGGGATTAAAAAAGAGCCACTGATGTGACCCTTTTTGAAAAACCAATTTTAATCTAAAAGATCGCCTAGAATCTCCTCTATTCTATAGTATTGAAATGTTTTATCATCTGACATAGCTACGAACAAACCCTTAGGATATGCGGAACCTAGAGCAACATTGGTTACTTCAGAACCATCACTCTCCATTGTCGAAACATAGACCTTTTTGATCAAGGAATGCTGATGCGCTCTACCATTATCTCCTTCTCTACGGTAGATATTAAAAGCATTATCCTGCTGGTCTGAGACGATCAAAAAACCTGTACTTGGTCCTGTTTTGTAGATGGAGATTCCTTCATGATCTTTTTTAAAATCATTCTGACCAAAAAAGGCCAATTCTTCGTTGCCTTTTTCCGGATCAGCGTAATACTTTCTGATGCCCACCGTTTCGTCGGAATAATAGACATATCCCATCTCTGCATCCACGGCAATCGCTTCGATCTCCTTCTTACCCGAGAACTTACCGAATTTTCGAACCAGCTGAGCCTGAATGGTACCAAGGCTGTCCATTGTTAGCTCATATTGCCAAAGATAATCGGCCAATGGCCCCGTTTTTCTCCCCATAAAAGCGAAGACTTTGCCGTCCTGCTGTCGATGATAAAGAGCCACCCCCATTAAATCTCGATATTCTAGCCCTTCTTCGCCTACATAAATAGGAATTCCACCATTATCAAGTGGCTCCATATCGGGAACAGAGAAAACCCGCATATTGTGGGTCATTCGCTCTCCCGTTACAACTATATCCAATGTATCTTCATTAAAAACCACACCTTGTAATAGATCTACATTGTTCGGTCTTTTTAGACCACTAACTGTTTTTTCTGCGAGGATCTTACCATTGAGGTCAAAAACGAAAAGACCACCATCTTCATTTTTATCTGTTCCAATGATCAAACTGTTTAAAGGCATTGTGGGATGAATCCAAATAGCAGGATCGTCCGTGTCGTATTTCACTGGATCCGTTGATAATACAGGTTTAACAGCGTCGGGATGGATCTTAGGTTTTTGCTCACAAGCCATCATTAAGATCAATGCCAAACAGGATAATAAAAATTGTTTCTTCATTTTAAAAGTTTGAGGTGGCCTAAGCCACCTCTTTTTAAGTGTA
This sequence comes from Roseivirga sp. YIW32, assembly GCF_057219245.1. Lineage (NCBI taxonomy): Bacteria > Pseudomonadati > Bacteroidota > Cytophagia > Cytophagales > Roseivirgaceae > Roseivirga > Roseivirga sp. YIW32. The sequence continues at coordinate 1,326,779 of NZ_JBXVVG010000001.1, forward strand.
CAGATTAATTATCTCTCCCGAACAAGTCAAACTTGACTCCAGCATTAAATCTCACATTGTAGTATTCCATTTGCATCGTTCTGCTGCTAATGCCTTGGTAATACCTCAATGGCTGATTCGTTAAGTTGTTGACTTCAAAGAAAAACCTCCAGTTTGGCGTGAAGGCATAAGAACCATTCAAGTCAAGGAAAGTCTGTTTATCATAGAACCTATCTTCAAATGTATCACCACCCAACTCATCGATATAGTCACTTGCATAGTTCAAAGAGGCCCGCAGAACAAGTTTGTCTGTTTCCCACGAAAGCGATGCATTGAACATGTTCTCAGCAGTTCCAGGCAAAGCCAAATCATCGTTCTCCCTACCTTGAATACCCGTTGTGCTAGACTGAGTATAAGTATAATTCAAATAAACACCCAAGCCTTTCCAAATCTGCTTTTGAAAAGCGAATTCAAGCCCAAAGATCTCTGCCGTACCGCCATTTAAGAATGTGGTAAACTCCAGGTCAGGACCATACTGTGGGTCTGTGTAGTCTTCAACGACCCGCTCATAGATAAAATCGTCTACATCTTTATAAAAAGCTCCTGCTGAGAAAAGTCCAATATTCGTAAAGTAATGCTCGAACATCAGATCGAAGTTCATCGATGTGGTTGGATCAAGCTCTGGATTACCTCTTGTTAACTCATCATCTTCTTGCACGAATTCTGCATAAGGAACCAAATCAAAATAGTTTGGTCTTGCAATGGTATTCGTCCATGCGAATCTCAAAACGGTATAATCTGTAAAATTATAATTCAAGTGAACCCCTGGCAAGAAGTTGGTATAGTTCTGGGAAGCCGTTTCTTCTGTGATGATATCATTATCAATATCATACTCATTACCAGTGTACTCAATTGCAGTAGATTCTACTCTTACGCCTACAATACCCGACAATTTACTATTTAACGTAACGTCTGCCATCACGTAACCGCCGAAGATGTCTTCATCAGCTTCGAAATTACCTGGGATGTATTCTTCTCTCTCATCTGACTGATCGAAGAAATTACCATTAGTTAGGTCTAAGCCGCCTAAGAACTGAGGCGTCACGAAATATCCGGCTCTGTACTGACTTCCTGCCAAATAATCTGGATTCGTTATGTCTGTATTTGGTACGTCCCCTAGTGTTGCACCAAAGGCATCTTCATCAAGTGGTTCGTAAGAGAAAAAGGAATTCTCTCTTACTTTATTCTTTGTTCTTAGCCGACCACCAAACTTTAGAATGGTGTTCTGCGAAGCGGGAAGTGTAAAATCTAAGCGCGCATTAAAGTCTTCATCGTACGTGTCTTGGAATTCCTCTGTAATCTCATTGAAACCAATACCAAAATTATCTGCAGGATTTGTCAAAAAGGCATTTGGGAACTCTGGATTTCTAAGGTCTAGCGTTACGGCTTGATCTGATTCTCGATATTCAATATATCGTTCGTTAGGGCGCTTTTCTGAAGCTCTAGCATACGTGGCAGACCAATCCACGCCAAGCTTACTGAATTGATGCTCACCCCTTAAGCTTATATTTCTGTTTCGTTGATCTTCTAATCTTCGGTTATCTACTCTGTTATTCCCAATCCCTCCTTTGGTCTGGAAACCAACCCTTGCAGGCATATTCCACACGTTAGTACCATCAGGAATCGCCAAACCATCATCGAAAGCATCATCCATTTGTGATACTCTCATTCTATAGCGGGTTTCCCAATCATCCCTCCAGTTGTAAATACCAGATAGATAAAGCTTATGGTTAGGATTGATCTCGTAATCAAGGGCAAGATTGAAGCTTCTCCTTCTCCTTTGCACGTAATATTGTCTAACATCAAACTCCTCTAATACAGCTTGTCCTTGATCATTTTCAAACCAAACTGCCTCTACGTTGTCTGAGCCAAAATCGTGATCATTGTAACTGACGGAGGCCAATACTCCTAGCTTGTTGTTTATAAACCTATCACCTGCAATTAGAGTACCTGTCCAGATCGGCTTTTGTGACAGAAAGTTATAACCAGAAGCCAACGTTCCTGATATCCGTTGTCCGCTCGGTGCTGAACGTGTAACCAAATTCACAGATCCACCAATCGCGTCAGCATCCATATCAGGAAGCACAGCTTTATTTACTTGAATTGTTTGGATTAAATCTGAAGGGATCAGATCCAGCTGAATATTTCTATTGTCGCCTTCGGCCGAAGGAATTCTCTCTCCATTGAGCATTACTGAATTCAATTGAGGCGCTAAACCACGTATGATGAAATTTCTAGCTTCACCTTGATCATTCTGAATCGTAATACCAGGAATACGTTTTAATGCGTCACCCACATTTGCATCTGGAAAACGCCCGATTTGATCTGCTGCCACTATGTTCGTAATGTTGGGCCGAGTTCTTTGCTCATTCAATGCTTTTGCTTGTCCCTTCAGCCGGTCACCAATGACCATAACCTCCCCTGCAGTAGTAAAACCAGGAATCATGCTAAAATTCAACTCCAAAGTTGCCCCAGATGTAATAGATACTTGTTGTTCTATCGTTTTATAACCGATAAAAGTGACTTTTACAGTGTAGTCTCCATTGGCCAACTCTAGCAATTTGAAGTAACCGTTTACGTCAGTAGGTACTCCTTTATTTAGTGTGTTTATCTGTATGCTCGCTCCTGGCAAACCTAGTCCAAGTTCATCGGTCACACGACCGGTCAATATCCCTGTCTGAGCCAAAATAGGGCTCATACAGAGTGAAAAAAGTAGGCAAATAATAAAGTGTTTTCTCATCGTTTTTGGTGTTTACCCAAAGCTGATGATCCAATCCAACATTATCGTGACTTGAATATTATTTAAAATTGAAATCTAGCAGTCTCTCTTTAAGCCTGTGTGACGTAGGCTTTTTAGAAATTAATTTTAGATTAAATAACGCGCAAAAATACCCTTGTCAAATAAAAAAAAAGCTCTGTAAAGGTTACTTGCTTTTATATATCGGTATAAAATCGTATTGCGGTAAAGTCTTTTTTACTTTAAAATTCTATTTTCTTGATTTTTCTCTTCGCTTTCCAATAGCCCCAAAGCAACTTGGGGCTTATCCCTTTTTTGTGCGTGAGGCTTCAAGCATGTCCCACATCTCCTGGGGTATCTTCTCGAGGTGACTGAACTCACCTGCCCCCATCAACCACTCCCCACCATCAATGGTAACCACTTCGCCATTGACATACGCCGAATAATCCGACATCAGATAAGCCGCCAGGTTGGCGAGCTCTTGATGGTCTCCTACCCGACCAACGGGTACCAACTTCGCCGGGTCGAACTTCTTGACTAAATCACCAGGCAGCAACCTGCTCCATGCACCTTCCGTTGGGAATGGCCCCGGTGCAATGGCATTCATTCTGATCTTGTACTTTGCCCATTCAACTGCCAATGACCTTGTCATGGCCAAAACTCCAGCCTTAGCACATGCCGAGGGCACCACATAACCTGATCCAGTCCAGGCATAAGTAGTCACTATGTTAAGTACGGTACCGGGTTGCTTTTGGTCAATCCATCGCTTTCCGAGGGCCAGCGTGAAGTTTGTTGTACCTTTTAATACAATGTCAATGACCGTATTGAAAGCATTCGGCGATAAACGCTCTGTTGGGCTGATGAAATTCCCCGCGGCATTATTGAGCAAACTGTGTATTTGACCAAAATGGCTTTCGGTTTGTTTGATGACATTTTCTACCTGGGCGTAATCACGGACATCGCATTGCACTGCCAATACCTTTCCCCCTGTCGCTTCCATCATTTCGTCAGCGGTTTGTTTCAGCACATCAATTTTTCTACTGGTGATGACCAAGTTGGCTCCCAATTCCAAAAAATAGGTACCCATGGCTCTTCCCAATCCGGTGCCACCGCCGGTTACAATGATCGTTTGGTCTTTTAACGCTCCTTCTTTGAGCATTCCATCAATTCGCATAGTGAGTTTGTTTTGATTCTTTAAGATAGGGATTAAAAATAGTGATGGATGTTTTGACCTGTCAATTTTAAAACTAAAGTGTTCTGGCTTTGTCTAAAATCATGCGTTTGAACTCACCATCATCCTCCAAAATACTGAAGAATTACAGTATATATTCCCTGGTATCATTGAAATTGCGCTGATTGATGAAATCCTCGGCATAGCCATCGATCATATTTAAAAAGACATCTTTTTGACTCAAATATTGTTGCCTGACCTGCTCAAATAAAGCATCATCTCTTTTGAAACCTCTAAATAAGCGTTGTTTCACATCCGTGATATTCACTTCCTCTCCAGGTATTTGAGACACCACCGCATAGCTGGCATCCACCATTCCTGACATATCAAAATCATAGGGCACAGGAATGGCGTTTTTCCCTTCAATAAAGATCATCTTTTCATTGTGCTGGTAGGTGGTGGAGTAATCTGTATTACCGATCATGAATTGAAAGAAATCATTTTGAATGGAGGTGATATCGTCCTGATTTAACGGGTGTACCTTATTCTTGACCCTCTTGCCATCATTTCGTTTGGCCACTTCAGAAATATCTTCGATCACGAAGCCTGTCAGGGCATAAGCTTTGTCCTTTCGTTTTTAGTGACTTACTTGTCCATTCAGTATAATTTGGGGTATAATGTCGATCTCACTTTACTGAGTATTGCCATCATTTTCCCCTTGGTGTTTAATATTCGAGGGGCTTTTCGAAGGCGTGAAAAAGCACTTGAGCATTTAAGTCAATAACGAGCTGCTCTCAAAACCATTTACTTTTACCTGCAACTTAGCTTCGACCTCACCCCCGATGATAAGCAAAAGCTTGAATCCATAGTAGAAAACATCAGTGAAGAAGTCATCATTCACTTGCGCAAAAACACGGAAGGCACAGACGATATTGACCGTTCGATTGATGAACTGCAAGAGTTTGTGATCCATTTGAAAGATGGTATTCCGCGTCGTATTCGCGATCGGATCTTCAAGTACATGAATGGATTGCAGGAAGGCTTCGAGAACGTGCATGCCATCAATATTCACCGTACCCCTAGAGCCTTGAAGGCCTATTGTCTGGTGTTCATTTTTGTTTTCCCTATCATATATGCGCCAACAATTGTATACAACATTGGCGCTAAAGAAAACACCTCTGTGGTTTATTTCATTGTCGTGGCGACGCAATTCATTTTAATGTCGCTTTACAACATTCAAGACCAGATGGAATATCCTTTTGATGATGTAGGCGTTGATGATATCAAACTAGAAAACTTCAAAATCAATCGATAGCGACTTACTTCGTGAAAGGTGTTTATGCCTTGTCACGCTAAATGCACTGGATAGATTTTCCTGTGAAAGATTGTGAGCCCTTTTCCTTATTTTCCATTTGACGCGCGAAGTAGGATTGCCTTGTATCGAAAGACATTATATTTACTGAACAAACGTTCACCAGTGTTATGAAAAAATTAGCTTCAATAGTTTTTATAGGATTAACATCGAGTTTTTTGTTGGCTAGTTGTGTTGCACAGAAAGAATTCGATGCGCTCTCAAATGAGAAAAACGCCATCGAAAACGAAAACACCAGACTGCAAGAGGAATTGGCCATCACTGAGGAAAAAATCGATCGACTTGAAGTACAAGTAGACGACCTGAAGGGTCAGACCACTGCTCAAAAAAGTGACATTGAGCTATTGAGCAGGGAATTGGAAAGCACTCAGGGTGAATACAATCGAATAAAGCAACTTTATGATAACCTGTTGGCCAATAGCGGAGAGTTGAACTCAGACTTGGCACAACAGCAACAGCGTTTATTGGCCATCGAAGATGATCTGGAAATTGAACGTAAAAAGAATCAAGAGTTAGCCCAAGACCTGGCCAAACGTGAACAGCGCGTATTGGAATTGGAAAAAGTACTCGCTGAAAAGGATGCTGCCGTTCAAGAATTGAAAAGGAAAGTGACTGATGCTTTACTCAATTTCAACAATGATGAATTAACCGTAGAAGTGAAAAATGGCAAGGTGTATGTCTCTTTATCTGAAAAACTTCTTTTCCAATCGGGAAGCGTAAAAGTAGATGCAGCAGGCCAAAATGCTTTAAAACAATTAGCCGCAGCATTAAAAGGTAACCAAGATTTGAATGTCTTGGTAGAAGGACATACCGACAATGTACCCATTGGACGTGGAACGCAATACATGAATGACAACTGGGATCTCAGTGTCATGAGAGCTACATCTATTGTACGCATTCTCACCAACAACGGGCTCGACCCATCCATTATCACCGCAGCAGGAAAAGGTGAATTTGCCCCGGTGGCAAGCAACGATTCTGCTTCAAATAAAGCACTCAACCGCCGGACAGAGATCATCCTCACTCCAAAACTTGATGAGCTCTTCGAGATTTTGGAAACCTACTAAACAATTCTATTCAGAACTCGCTTTATAGCACATGGCTAGGGAAAATGAATATGAGCAGTTCTCTATTGAGGAATTGAACAACAAAGCAAACCGTTACAAAAAGATCCAATTCGGCATGATGATCATGTCTATTCTCTTTGCTGCCATTATCGCAGGTGTTACTTACGCCAAAGGCGGAGGAAGTGGTTATCAAATGATACCTATCTTATTGTTGGCAGGTATCGTCTATCCGCTGCTTACATTCGGCAGCATGCGTAAAAAAATCCTGAAGGAGATCGGTAACCGCAAAGACTAAGCAGAAACGCTTGACATCAATTGTGCGCATAGTAGAGCGCCATAAGTGCCTAACGCATACCCAAGCACTGCTAATAATACTCCTACAGGAGCCAATGCAGGACTAAAAGCTGATGCCACTACCGGAGCTGAAGCCGCCCCTCCAACATTCGCCTGACTGCCCACCGCGACAAAAAAGAAGGGCGCTTTGATGAGTTTCGCTACGACGATCATGATGATCACGTGCACCAGCATCCATGTGATGCCTATAGAGAACAGGCCGAGGTTATCAAAAATCTCCCCCACATTCATGTTCATGCCAATAGTCGCCACGAGAATAAAAATGAATATCGAACCCCAGCGAGAAGCACCCGCCCCTTCATAGCTGCGGAATTTTGTAAAAGACAAACCGACCCCAACCGTAGTGGCAATGACCACGATCCAGAAAAAACCGGATGCCAATGAACTCAAGTTATAACGTTCGAGCCACTCCATTTTACTTTCCATAAATGGGCTGATCAAATCGGACCCCCAGTGCGCTAAGGCTGTACCTCCAAAACCGATCGCAATGATCATGAAGGCATCAGACAGTGTCGGAATCCTTGCAATGCTGGCTGCATAATCCTCTACACGCTTCTTCAAGTCGTCGATGGCGCTGGTATCTGATTTTAACCAACGATCTACCTTATGGCTGATGCTCGCTCCATAGAGCAAGAAACCAGTCCAAATGTTAGCGCAGATCACATCCACAACGATCATGGTGGCAAACAAATCATCGCTCACTTCAAAGATTTCTTTCATCGACGCTTGATTGGCTCCCCCACCGATCCAACTACCAGCAACTGTCGAAAGCCCTCTCCAGACCTCCTCGCCTCCCCCAATTTCCAAAACACTCGGAGCAATGGTCGAAATCAGAAAAATAGCAATGGGTCCGCCCAACACGATACCCACGGTGGCGGCAAAGAACATGATCAAGGCCTTGGGACCCAAATTCAAAATACCTTTCAAGTCAATGCTTAAGCAAAGCAAGATCAAACTGGCTGGTAGCAGGTAACGTGAAGCAACAAAATAGAGCCTAGACTCTTCTCCGGAGACCAAGCCAAGCGGCCAGTTGAGCAAACCCGGTAAGAAATAGCATAACAAAATGCTGGGCACGTAAGTGTAGAACTTTTTCCAAAAGGGTTTATCTGAGCTCGAGGTTTTGAATACCCAGGCCACTAAAAGCATCAAGAGGCCAAAAACGATCGCATCATTAGTAAAAAAAGGCTCCATAGGCAAAACTTAAATCCAATGATAAGGAAAAACTGAAGATTCGCGGCATCGTATCTGTTCAAATCTATCGATTGCTCATGGAGCAGGGCAACCGTTAAGATAAGGTGCTGGACTTTTTTACCAATTGGTTCATGTAGGAAAGAATAATCCTATATATTCGAGTTTTTAAATAATGGGTATGGCAACCAGAGGAGGTTTTTCAAGTCGATTAGGATTCATAGCTGCAGCTGCAGGTTCAGCAGTAGGTTTAGGTAATATTTGGGGATTCCCCGCAGAAGTAGGCGCCGGTGGTGGCGGTGCGTTTGTGTTGATGTACCTAATTTTCTGTTTCATCCTTTGTTTCCCTGTCATGGTGACGGAGATCGCCATAGGAAGAAAAACGCAGAAAAACCCAGTGGGTGCTTTCAATGCACTCGGTTTTCAAAAATGGAACTTCGTTGGTAAAATAGGGATTCTCAGTGGTTTCTTGATCCTCTCTTTTTACAATGTCATTGCGGGCTGGGCCTTTGGATACATTTTTGAAATGGCCACTTCGAATTTTGGCGTTGCCGAACAATTCTCTGAATTCAAGATGCAAGTCTTTAAAGTAGGTGGTTATGGTTTAGTATTTATGGCAGTCACTGCCTACACCGTTTCCAAAGGCATCTCAGGGGGTATTGAAAAAGCCGCTAAGTTTTTAATGCCAGCATTGATCATCATGATGTTAGTGCTTATCGGCTACTCATTTACGCTTGAGAATTCAGGTGCCGGCTTAGCCTTTTACCTTCTTCCAGACTTTTCCAAGATCAATGGCGTTGTGATGTACAATGCATTAGGCCAAGCGTTTTTCTCCTTGTCGTTGGGAATGGGTGCCTTGATCACTTACGGTTCCTATGTAAGCAAAAAGGACAACATCATCAGCTCTGCGGCTTTGATCACACTGGCCGACGTTGGTGTGGCGGTATTGGCAGGTATGCTCATTTTCCCTTTGTTGGGCTTCATTACGCAGGGTAATATTGGCAATGGTCAAATGGCTACCGCAGGGCCGGATTTGATATTCGTTACCCTACCGAAAGTATTTGAACAGATCGGTTCTTTTGGCGCCGTAGTAGGTGCAGGCTTCTTTATACTCCTTTGCTTCGCCGCACTGACGTCGACGGTTTCTTTGCTCGAAGTACCTGTCGCCTACGTAGTTGATGAAAAAGGCATTAGAAGAAACAGAGCCGTTTGGATGGTTGCCGGACTCATTTACTTGATCGGTATTCCCTCATTGATTGGCAATGGTTACTCAGAATTCTTCACCAACTTCATCACCTACATTGGAGCAGATGCACCAACCAGTTTCCTTGGGTTCATTGGTAGCGTAGCGAACGATTCGTTGCTACCCTTAGGCGGCTGTTTGATCGTTTTCTTCGCCGCTCATGTTTGGAAAAAACACAATTTGGATGCTGAACTATCAGAGGGTAACCCGGGCTATGAAGGTTCATTCCTTCAAAAGTACCTGAACTTTACGATCTCCTACGTGGCTCCACTGGCGCTCGGTGTGATCTTCATTTTAACTGTTTTAGGCACATTCTTTGGCATTCATCTCATTTGATTCAGAAGAATTTAAGATATTCAATCCTTCCATTCACTTGGAAGGATTTTTTTATGCAAAAATTTACCTACATACTCCTCGCGCTATTTGCGCTATCAACTTGCCAGGGACAGTCTGGAATTGTGGAAAATAGGATGTACATCTGTAAAGAAGTACCTCCCCTTTCCATTTCCATTGATGGCCTCATGGATAGCCTATGGACACACGCTGAGTGGTCGAGTTATTTCGTTGATATCGAAGGAGCTAGAAACCCAAACCCATACCTCGACACCCGAGTGAAAATGCTCTGGGACAGCGCCTATTTCTATATTCTGGCAGAACTTGAAGAACCGCATGTTTGGGCAAAATTAACCGAACGCGATGACATCATCTTCTACGACAATGACTTTGAAGTCTTCATTGATCCGGATGGTGACACGCACGGTTATACCGAGATCGAACTCAATGCATTCAACACTGTCTGGGACCTCTTCCTCACCAAGCCCTATCGCGACAATGGGAATGCCCTGCATCAGTACGATATCAAAGGGCTAAAAACGGCAGTCCACATCAAGGGCACACTGAACGACCCTAGTGATGAAGACGAAGGTTGGGTCGTTGAAATGGCCATTCCTTGGAATTCATTCGGGGAAACTACCTCTGCAGATTGGCCACCGGAGAATGACCATGTTTGGCGTGTGAATTTTTCACGCGTTCAATGGGAAACTGAAATCGTTGAAGAAGAATATGTCAAAGTAATCGATGATGCCACAGGCAAACCGAAAAGGGAAATGAATTGGGTATGGTCGCCGCAGCGGGCAATAGCCATGCACGAACCTGAGTTTTGGGGTACGGTCGTCTTCAAAACAGAAGCACACGCGAGCGAGGCTTATTATGCTGACTTTCTTTCAGAAGAAATCCGGCAAAGACTATATGAGATCCATCGCAATCAGCGAAACCACTACAAGAAACACAAAAGCTTTAAAACCACAACAGACAGCCTACTAAGTGTTCAGCGCTTTATTACCGGTGACGAGATCGTTTGGGACATGAGAGGTGACGAACGAACCTATCACCTCATTATGCAACATCCACAGGACAGGATGTTATTGTGGCACTTAGACCATACAGGGAAAATCTGGAAGGAGATCAGAGAATGAAAAAAAGGACATTTTTAAAACAATTGGGATTGGGTACTGGAGCAGCTTTGGTCCTTCCTTCTCTACTCACAGGTTGTGAGTCGACATCGAACGATTTCGAGTTATGGGTATGGACCGGCGGAAACAAAGAAGTGGCGCAATGGGACCAAGAATTCAAAAGACTAGCAGATGCTGGCTTTCATGGTGTGCTCTGTGGAGGTGGTGAATCCGTATTGGAGAAGACCATTCCCATCGCCAAGAAATATGGCTTAGAGATCCATGCCTGGATGTGGGTAATGAACCAACCCGGTAATACAGAAACACAAGCGCATCCTGAATGGTATGCTGTCAGCAGAGAAGGCAACTCGAGTTTAGATGTAAGGCCCTATGTGGATTATTACCAATGGCTTTGCCCAAACAAACCTGAAGTACAAAACTATCTTTTTGACCGCATGATGAAGGTCACTGAGCTCAATGGATTGGATGGCATTCAACTCGACTATATCCGCTTTTGTGATGTGATCTTACCACGAGGCCTTTGGAGTAAATATGACCTTATTCAAGATCATGAAATGGCCGAATTCGACTTTTGTTATTGCGATACGTGCCGAAATAAATTTGCCACTGCACACGGCTTCGACCCCCTTTCTCTAGAGGATCCATCAAGCAGTGAGGAATGGAAACAGTTTCGGTATGATTCCATCACTCAGGTAGTCAATATGATCGCTGAGGGAGTACATGAGCGAGAGAAAAAGATTTCTGCTTCAGTTTTCGCCACCCCAACTCGAGCAAGAAAACTAGTCAGACAAGCATGGGACGAGTGGGATTTGGACTTCGTATTTCCCATGATCTACTATAAGTTTTATGATGAACCTGTGAGTTTTGTGCAAAGCGGAACTGCCGAAGGGGTCCAAGCCCTAAATGGAAGAATACCGCTGTATACGGCACAGTATCTTCATGACAAAACCAACGAGGAGGTGCAAGATTTCATTGAGGCTGCCAAAGCTGGTGGTTCAGCGGGGCTCGCCCTATACGATTATGGACTGATGAATGATTCGTTTCTCGCGACGATCAGCGCAAGTACAACCCAATAAAAAAGGGCTGCCAAATGGCAGCCCTTTTTTTATGAATCAATTGAGTCAATTGTTGTCAGATGACGAAGACGTTTCCTCATCCGAATCAACTTTCTTCTTTAGAATGATCGCGTCTACTGACTTCTGCTTAACCAGATCATTGAAGGCCGGTAGATCATTTTCCATCAACCTAGACAAGATCGCCAACTGTGCATCGATCTGCTCGGTTAACAGTACACGCACTTCTTCTGCCTGTTTCGTTGGTCCCCATTCTCCACTACCTGCAACGCCCAATAGCGCAGCAAGCTTGTTGTTCAATCGAATTGGGAAATTCAACGGATCCTGACCAGACCTGTTTTTCGTTTGATAAAGCGCCTCCTCTATTGTCGTCATTTGTTTCATTAGGGTGTCTCCCGCAGCCACGACTTCAGTATATCGCTCATCGCCTTTGATCTTATCCATCAAGGTGCTCATTTGCTCACGCACTTCACGAATGTCTTTAATCGCCTGGTGCGTCTCCGTCACCTTATCACAAACTTTGATCAAGAAATCATACTGTGCTTGAATATCAGCATCTGTTGAAGGGTAACGTGGATCTTTGATCAACTTGAAGGTTGTTTCCATCGTTTCGTCACCAGCCTTCATCACGGCTTTGTATTCACCCGTTGGCGCCATTGGACCAGGCCCGCGAACAGAAGCTGCCCACATGATCAAGCCTTCAAAACCTTCAGCACCTTCGGCTCTCATGTCCCAATTGAACATATTCAAACCTGCTTGTGCTTTCTGCTTGTATGTCTTGAATAGGTCACCGTTTTTGTCATAGATCTCTATTTCAACACTTCCTTTTGGTGCTTCTTTCAAATAGTAGTAGATCATCGGACCGGCTGGTTTATTCTGTCCATAAAGCAGGGCAGCATTTCCACCACCACCAAATCGTCTGCTGCTTCCACCAAGGCGGTACGCATCCATTGGTTTGAATACGTAAGCATTTGAAGAAGTGACTTCGTCACTCAATTGATGAAGAACAGTCAAATCATCGATCATCCAAAAGCTTCGCCCTTGTGTGGCAGCAATTAGATTATTCTCCTTGATGGTCAAATCTGTGATCGGAACAATCGGTAAGTTCATTTGGAATGGCTTCCATGATGCACCATCGTCAAAAGAGATGAACATCCCTCTTTCTGTTCCCGCATAAAGTAATCCTTCTCTTTCTGGATCAGCTCTTACCACACGTGTGAAGTAATCATTTGGAATACCCGATGTGATCTTAGTCCAGGTTTTTCCATAGTCCTTTGTTTTGTACAGATACGGCTCGTAATCACCTAACTTGTATTGTGTACCGGCGATGTATGCCCCACCCTTCACGAATGGATCTGGATCTATGCTATTGATCATTAAATACTTAGGGAAATCTGGAGAAGTCACATTCTCCCAATTCTTACCACCGTCACGGGTTACATGCACCAATCCGTCATCAGAGCCTGCCCAGATGAGTCCTTCTTCATAAGGAGACTCTGCTGCTGCAAAGATCGTAGCGTAATACTCAACAGAGGTGTCATCGTAGGTAATCGGACCGCCCGATTTACCCAATTTGTCAGGCTCTGCTCTCGTTAGGTCAGGACTGATAAGTTCCCAGCTACCTCCCTCATCGTAAGACACATGCACATGGTTCGATGTAGTATACAATTTATTCGGGTTGTGCGGAGAAAAGAAAATCGGGAAATTCCATTGGAACCTATACTTATAATCCTCTGCCCCATGTCCCATTGGGTTATCTGGCCACGCATTCACGTTGCGATCAATGCCTTTGTCGTGATCGACTCTCGTCAAGAACCCCCCATAACTACCTCCAAATACGATATCAGGATTATCTGGTTTTGGAGCAATGTGAGCTGATTCACCACCGGCAGTAGACTCCCAATCATTTTCCGTAATTGCAAAACCGAAAGATCGGTGATTGATACGCACAGTCGAGTTATCCTGCTGAGCGCCATAAATGCGATAAGGAAATGCATTGTCCGTAGTCACACGGTAGAACTGAGCAGTAGGTTGATTCATCATGGTCGACCAATTCTGACCTCCATCGTATGAAACTTGTGCACCACCATCGTCAGCGATCACTAACCTCATGTTATCCTCAGGCGCGATCCAAAGGTCATGATGGTCTCCGTGAGGAGCTCTTCTGGCTTGGAACGTTCTACCTCCATCTTCGGACACGTGGTAAGCCACATTCATTACATATACTTTGTCCTCGTCTTGTGTATCGGCATAAATTCTTGAGTAATACCAAGCTCTTTGGCGCAATGCGCGATCAGAATTGGTATTTCTCCATGTTTCGCCACCATCAGTAGATTTATACACTCCGCCTTTATTGGCTTCAATGATCGCATAAACAGTATTTGGATTGGCTGGTGAAATGGCTACACCAATGATTCCGATAGGTCCTTGAGGCATGCCTCGTTTATTCATGACATTTTCCCATGTCTCTCCCCCATCAGTAGATCTCCACATGGCAGAACCTTCTCCGCCGGAGGTCAAACTGTAAGGTGTTCTTCGAACCCTCCACGTACTGGCAAACATGTAGTCGGGATTATTAGGATCTAAGGTCACATCCACAGCACCTGCGTCAGCATTGGCAAAAAGCACACGCTTCCATGAGTTTCCACCATCCGTTGATTTATAGACTCCACGTGTTTCTGACGACTTGAACAAATCGCCCATTACGGCTGCCCAAACCACATTTGGATTTTCAGGATGGACCTGAATTCGGCCGACATGCATGGCATCCTTTAATCCGATATTCGTCCAGGTCTCTCCAGCATCAGTAGACTTCCACATGCCTTCAAAACCTGAAGACACATTACCTCTTACAGTTTGTTCGCCCTGACCCACGTAGACCACGTTAGGATCTGAAGGACTTACCGCAACGGCACCAATAGAGCCACCAAAAAATCCATCGGAAACGTTCTTCCAGGTTGCACCACCGTTGTCAGTCTTCCAAACACCACCTCCGGTAGCGCCCATATAGAAGACATTGGGCTCTCCTACTACACCACTCACCGTAGAGGCTCTTCCTCCCCTGAATGGTCCTATGGAACGCCACTCGATGCCTTTGTAAACCTCTGTTTTCGGATCAGCTTGAGGTTCCTCATTTTTCTTCCTGTTTCTGCGCTGTGCGTCTACATCCTGCATAGAACAGAACAGAAAAAGTAGCGCAAAAAGCAACGACCCAACAGTTTTTTTCATTAGAGTCATAGTTATGTTATTTAGTTTATACAGTTGACTTATTTGTAAGGTAGAATTTAGCAAGTCCTTTCACAAGAGGGAAGCACCAGAATTAATTTTACATGAATGGAAATAAAAAAAGGAGCTAAGGCTCCTTTATGTTTCGATCTTGGATGATGTTTACTTTACTCTGTAAATCACACTGTTGTTGAACTCTGCAATCAGAGTAGATTGATTGATGAGCTGATTGAACTCACGATCAGCCAACTCATCAGGTCTTAATACCCGCTCGTCGATCAATTCGTTATCTTCACTAAAGACCTTGATCACCTTAATGTCATCCTCCGTATAGACAGTTGTTTTGTCTTCATCAGCAATAACATCCTGGTATGCCCGCTCAAGCACTTGGCCTTTTATTATTACTGTTTCCTCTGCCTGATCATAATGATAAATAACAGAGACACCGATCACCAGTAGCAAACCCATTAGAACAACAGGCATGTAATATTTACTAACGATTTTCATTGTATCGGATTAAGACATACAATATAGTGTTTATATTTATTTATACAATATATAATTTTGTTATAATTTATTAATTCAATAGATTATTTACTATCAATCGATTACATGACAAATATTATTCCAATTAAAAAGGGAGCAATGCTCCCTTCTTAATCAACCTTAATTAATCTACTAACTAATCAATTCACTAATCTGTATACTCTTGTATTGCTGTAAGCACTTAAAAACTCTGCTTTGTTCATCAATTGCTGCGTCTGTTCATCCTCGATAACATCACCTGATGTCAGCGCAAGTTCTTTGATCAATTCGTTGTTCTCATTAAAGATTTTAATGACTTCAACCGTTTGAATTTCTTCAGGTGCGATGTATTCATACTCCACAATTGATTCATAGGCATCAGCTAATGCTTCTTGAACTTCTGCCTTCTTAATAGGATCGATCGAAGCGTCTCCGTAGGAATCAATCGCTGCGAAAAATGTTACCACCATTGCAAGTGCCAATGCGACTATCGCCGATACTTTTCTTCTCATTTCTAACTCGTTTCTCATGACCGTGTTGTTGTTTTGACTTTACTTTTGTGTCTAGGTTAAGTATTTCTAGAGTTCCAAAATTATCTTTTGTTTCCCTATACTATTATGACGACAAAGTTCTGAAAAGGTTTAGTCTAAACCACTAAAAAAATATATTATTTTCCCAATCGGCACAATTCACGGATGAACTGTCATTTTTGAGCGCTGAAAATTCCTAGTAGAAAGGCGCTGAAATGGACACCACTAGTTTTTGCTTAAGCTAACGCTTGCTCGAGGTCAGAAATAAGGTCCTCAGCATCCTCTATGCCTACACTCAATCGGATGAGTGAGTCCAATAGGCCAATCTTTATGCGTTCCTCTTTCGGCACACTTCCATGGGTCATGGTTGCGGGGTGATTGGCAAGCGACTCTACTCCTCCCAAGCTTTCAGCCAAGGCAAACAGTTGAAAGCTCTCAAGCACACGAAAAGCACGGGCTTGATCATCCCCTTTGATGGTAAACGAGATCATTCCACCAAAGCCTTTCATTTGTCTTTTTGCTAATTGGTGATTCGGGTGATCTGTGAAACCGGGCCAATAGACCTTTTCGACCAAAGGATGTGTTTTCAAATAGTTCGCAACCCGCTCGCCGTTTTCACAATGGCGTTCCATTCGAATAGCGAGGGTCTTTATTCCCCTTAGTACGAGAAAGCAATCTTGAGGGCCAGGAATTGCCCCGGTAGCATTTTGTATAAAAGTTAATTGCTCCGTGAGTATAGAATCGTTTATCGCTAAGGCACCCATGACGACATCGGAATGCCCGCCTAAGTATTTGGTCACTGAATGCATGACAATATCTGCACCTAAATCAATGGGTTGCTGCAAGGCCGGAGAAGCAAAGGTATTGTCTACGGCAAGTAACACCTGATGCTTTTTCGCTAAAGCAGCGATCCCTTCAATATCGACAATCGACATCATCGGATTGGTGGGTGTTTCCAACCAGATCAACTTCGTCCGTGGATTGATCGCTCGTCCAATTGCCAGATGGTCTTGCATATCCACAAAATGGAACTGGATTCCCATCCCCGCGAAAATTTGCGTAAAGAGGCGGTAGGTTCCGCCGTACAAATCATTTCCACTGATCACCTCATCACCTGGCTTCATTAACCTAAGCACGGCATCAATGGCGGCCATACCAGAAGCAAAGACCAATCCATGCTCCGCATTCTCTAAGGAAGCAATACTTTGTTGTAAAGCCTTCCTAGTTGGGTTCGATGAGCGACCGTAGGCAAAACCTTCGTGCTTTCCGGGAGAGGTTTGTACATAGGTAGAGGTCTGAAAAACCGGTGTCATGATGGCACCTGTCGATGGGTCCGGCTGTACCCCAGCATGAACTACTTTGGTGCCAAATTTTGCCATGGGTTACTTTTTGTTTTTCTGTTCGAAATAGTCATCCAGCTGAGCCCGGTACTTCTCTTCTGTTTCTTTGTAGTGCGGAGTCAAAGAAAGCTGACCAGGCATTTCCTCTAAGTGCAATGTCTGCGTTGGGAAGGCAAAACGAACGCCGAGATGCTCCGCCAACTTATTGATCTCGAGCATGACCTCTTGTCGACACCTGAGCTCATTGGGCCAGTCCGGCACAGCAAAAAAAACATAGAACATGATCTTTAATGAACTGTTCATGTAATCATTCAGGTAAATATTATAGTAATCCTTTCTTGTATCAGGATGCTCATCCACGATCCGGCGTAGGCCCTCGATAAACACCTCAATGACTCGTGCCGGAGTGTCATATGTTATGTTAATGCTGGTATTAAACCGCCTGTATCGCCTCAGCCCATGATTATCCACCCTTCCATTGGCAATTTGCGCATTAGGAACATAGACCACGCTATCGCGGAAGGTTCGGATACGAGTAGACCGAAGGCCTACCTCCTCCACTGTTCCATCAATATCATTCCCTTCTGTGATCCAATCACCGATCTGAAAGGGTTTGTCTAAAAAGATCATCAGAGAACCAAAGAAGTTCTTGAGCGTATCTTGGGCAGCCAAAGCAAATGCCAAACCACCAATTGATATACCCGTTAAAAGCGGTAAGATCTCAACACCAATAGCATTGAGCATGGCGATAAACCCGACAACCACAATGATTCCTTTAAATACTTTCGCCAACAAGGGAACGATGTGATCGTCTAATGTGCTTTCGCTCTTCTTTGCCAAGATCACCCCGTAAAACTCACCCACATTTGTTAACCGGAGAAAAAAACCGGTGGCAAACACCACAAAAAGCACTTTGATGCTACCTAAAAAGAATTGACCGATAAACGGTGGCATTTGAAGAATAGGAATCGCCCGGAATAGGATCATCAATACAATGATGTAGACCAATGGAGACGCTAAAGGGCTCAGCTTCTTTTGCGCCACTTCAACATGGACCAAGTCTGCCAGTTTTTTTAGGAGAAGCCGTTTGAAAACAAAAAGCAGGATGTAATAGATGATCAGTAGCCCTACGATCAAAACGAGCGCAAAAATGTATTGCCAGTAGTAAACTCCTAAAAACTTGTTCTCCTCCGAAGGCCTAAACTCTTTGAGCAATTTGCTAGCTCCAAATGGAAATAACTTGTTATGCAGTTCATCAATTGCTTTTACAGTTTCTTGGGAGTAGAGCCAAACTCGACCATATTTCTGCACATAGATCTGCGGAAATTCCTCAGTTAAAATGTATTTATGCTCATTCGAAAGTGAATCAAAATAATCGGGATCATCAGGCACCTCATCCAACTCAATGTAATTGGCCGTACCATCAAGGATCTGTTTGATTTCAAGGGCCAACTCTGCTCGTTTGGAGCGTGGCAAATTCGTTCGGGCAAGTGACTTCGCTGATTGCAGATCATTGAACGTATCGTCTTGCAGGTAATAAAGGTGATTATAAATCGCATCCTTAGGATTTAGAAACACATCAGGAAGCGTATCCCGTTGGGCCTGTGTCCAAAAACTACATAGCAAAAAAAGAAAGACCGAAATTCGTTTCATTTATTCAACAGCTGATGACTGATAGATTCTTACTTGACCATCGAAATTAGTAAACAATTGATAATTTCCCGCTCGACTAAAATAAAGAAGCGATGGTCGATAAGAGGATCTCACACCTTGCAACAGTTCATTGCCCTTTAAATCAAACAAAGAAACATTGGCAGTGGCTTCATCCCAAACCAAAAGAACCGATTTCCCGGCTCCTAAACGGTAGTAGAAAACAGACGAATTGTTTGAGGTCAGTGGAATTGTGCACAACTCCGTTTCGTCTTCCGTCATCACCGTCGCCACGCCTTTATTCGCCCTTAAGATGACGAAGCCATTACCTAGCACATCATTCACGAGGCGGTAGCTGTCCTGATTATCCTTTTTCAAGAATTGCTTTTGTGCGATAACCTTGCCTAACAAGTTCACTTTTTTTAACAAACCATTGTCTGAGATCACAGCAACAGAGGAGGTGGCGAGTGACGGTAATTTCTTGAAATATTGATCTCCCGAAAAACGTTGCTCAAGGTTGATGGGAAAACCCGAATACTCCTGAGCCATTCGGTTCAAGAGATGAATTGTCTCAGAACGTTCAATGGCCAAAAAGAAATCCTTGCCCGAGACGCGGTCGTGAAATGGAGTAACCGCCAGTTGAGCATCCAAGGTTTTCGGAGTCCAGTTTTCTAAAGGTCTTACTTCTTTATCAAATAAGTACAACTCCCCCCTCCCGGCAGAGATAAGGTAGCGATAGCGTTTGGTATTGTCATAGTCAACCAAGCTTAGGCCATTTATGGAAGCCGTTATTCCGTGAGGCTTAGGAAAACCCTCGATCTCATCTCCGTTACGGTCAATAATGTGCACCAGTGAATCAGTCGCAAAGAGATATTGCAGCTTTTGATTATTGTAATAGTCAACTTGAACGATATCCGTCGCAATTTGAGCTTCCAATTGACGCTTCCAATTGATGCTGCCCTGCAGACCAATTTGATAAAGCTGTAGACCAGCGTCTTGTAGAACCACCTCGTTTGCATTCGTTAAATGATTACGTAAGATAAATGGTCGCGTACTGGCTTTCTGGTCTAGTAGCGCATTAGCGAATAGACTCGGCTCTTCCGAAAAGACCTCTTTTTCCATCTTCACTCGTGTCTGAAAGGACACCTCTCCTGCAAATAGAAACCCTGAATTGGTACCATTGACTTGGAAGGTGGAATAATTCAATTGTTCCAAAAGGCCTTCTACCAGGTCGGCATATCTCGGACGCAGCTGTTCTGAATTCATGGCGCCTTCTTCGAAGTTGTGAATGGTCGTAAAGTAGCTGTCTTGAATCAAGCTGGCCAAAAAACTCCTCTTTTCTACAGATTGACCGTATGTGGTTTCGTCGAAGTGGGCGGCTAAACTCTTTCTCAGCATTTCGGCACTAGGTGAAAAAATGAGTCCTTCATTGGTGAGTGCATAATAGGCCCCATCACTGAGGTATTCCTCCTTCGAACGCGTTAGCTTCTGAAAAAAGTCATTACCAATATAGCCTATGGTCTGGGAAGCATATTCTTCTTGATAAACCGTTGAATCTCCAGGTAATTTTGCTTGCTCAGCCATCTGATCCAACTGTTGCACTAATGCCTCTTTGTCTTCAACCGGCAGCAAATACAGGGTTTCTGATTGATCGAACACATCGAATGAGGCCAACGCCATAAAGTCACCTATAAGGGCCTCTTTTGACGCTTCAATCATTTGCCACTTCAGTTCTGTAGCTTGTAATGGAATAAAAGACTCGCCAAAAAGCAGCGCATTGTCATTTTTCGCCATGTTTATCCCGACGGTCTCCCCGCTATACGATAAGCCTTTCGGCGTTACCTCTACATCGAAAAGCATGACGCCCTCCTCAAAAACAAAAGGCGCTACCTCCTTCATGAACTTGGTTGCCAATTCGTTATAGCGAGGTGCATTGATAAAGACCTTGTTTTGTAACAAGCCCTCCACAATTTGTTTCTCGAATAAGCGAAAATCGGTGTCATTGAAGCTACGGATAACATCTTCGATCAAGATTTCTGCAGTTGAAAGGACCAGCAAATTATCCGATATAAGATAAGACCACTGCTTGCCATTCGACTCAAGTAACCAAACCTCATAATCATCAAAATACTTGCTTGTCAAGTTCGCTTTGTTGGCCAAAAGTCCTGTTAACTTTTGCTCTATTGCAGATGGCTCGAGCGACTGATTGAAATGCATAATGGCCAAAGGGGCCAACTTGTCACCACTTACGGAATGCCAGGAAACCGTCAAGTCTTGAATTTCGGTCGTCCAAGAACTTAAAGAATCCGGATGAAGAAAGCCGCTTTCATGAGCCTCATAGAAGGACAAAAACTGCTGGTTCAGTAATTCGTTTTGTTGCAATGAAGACCTAAAGCCTTCCACATCTTGGACGTGTAAGCCCGCAAGCGCAGTTTGGGGGACATAGGCAATGGATTCTTCAGGTTTTTCTAGGATCTCCCCTAAGTCACAGGAGAACACCAATAAACAAAAGGTGGTTATGCAAATTATAAGTCTAAGTCTATTCACTTCAACAAGGCTGTTCTTTTGACCAAATACAAATGCTAAGGTAACGCTTGTTGGATTGATTCAATACAACTCTGGCAATTTTAGCACCATCCGGTACGAACCACAAACTATCGGTTAGATCTTACATTTTCTACTATTGGTAGACACCTATCAAATCAAGAACTTTATTATCGGGTTTAACTTTCACTTAGCACAGCGTTGGATGACAACTCCTCGATTGGCAAAACATATATTTTTTGTATTCACTTGCTTGACACTCTCAGTCATAAGCAGTTCAGCCAAAGAATACAACATCAAATCGGTCAGTTTCAATAAAGGAATTTACCAAGTAGATCAGCGTCCGATCAATGGCCAGATCATTGATTATTATGAAAACGAGCAGTTAAAATTTCGTTATACAGTATTGGAAGGGCGGCTTCATGGAAAGGCCATTGAATTCTTTCCCAATGGCACCATCAAGGCCGAACGAAACTACATCTTTGGAAAACTCTTTGGAGAGTATGTACTTTATTTCAAAAACGGTTCACAGCATTTAACCATGACTGTTGAGCGTAACCGCTACGGTCAAGGAGAAGAGGTTGTTGACATTCGAATGGCAAAAAAGCCAGGAAGAAAATTGAAGAAGCTTGGCGATGGCTATATCCTCTTTTTTGATCAGCAAGGCAATCCTTACAAAAGCAGTGAAAACCTGCCCATCGAAGAACAATCAAATTTCAAACTGTACCACGACGATCAGGAGATTTACCGCAACCTGATTCCTGAACCATAAAAAAAGCCTCCAATTGGAGGCTTCCTAAGTAATTCAATATTAGTTTATAATAAGCTATTTGTCTTTCGAACGGCTTCAGCACTATTCGTCAACTCCTGTTTCTCCTCAGCTGTCAATTCAATCTCAACAATCTCCTCAACTCCGTTTCTTCCGATTAAAGCCGGAACACCAATACAAATGTCTGTCAAGCCGTACTCTCCTTCTAATAAACAAGAAGCAGGGAACATTTTCTTGGCATCATTTGCAATGGCCTGTACCATTGCTGAAACAGCGGCACCTGGTGCATACCACGCGGATGTTCCTAACAATTTCGTTAAGGTTGCCCCTCCTACTTTGGTTTCTTGCTTAACTTCTTCCATTCGCTCCTCACTGATGAACGAGCTCACAGGCACTGAATTTCGAGTTGCCAAACGTGTCAACGGAATCATTCCTGTATCACTATGACCACCAATAACCATTCCATCCACATCAGAGATCGGTGCCTCTAGGGCTTCCGCTAAACGGTACTTGAAGCGAGCAGAATCGAGTGCACCACCCATTCCAATAATTCTATTCTTTGGCAAACCAGTGGCCTGATGCGTCAAATAGGTCATGGTATCCATTGGATTAGACACCACAATGATAATGACCTCAGGTGAGTGCTTGATTAAATTTTCGGCTACAGACTTTACAATGCCCGCGTTTGTACTGATCAACTCTTCTCTGGTCATTCCGGGTTTTCTTGGAATACCTGAAGTGATCACGGCCACATCACTACCGGCTGTCTTGCTGTAATCATTGGTTGTACCGACGATCTTGGTGTCGAACGCGTTCAAGGACGCACATTGCATCAAATCCATTGCCTTCCCTTCAGCAAAGCCTTCTTTGATGTCGATCAAAACGACTTCAGAAGCAAAATCTTTAATAGCGATATATTCTGCACAACTGGCACCTACTGCTCCGGCACCTACTACGGTAACTTTCATGTTTTTCTGTTTGAAATTGAGGATCGATTAACGGGGCAAAGGTAAGAAGTGAACAGCCCAAATAAAAACCCAGACGCCATATATTAATGTGTCGAGGAAAGCCCGCCTTGACTTGAAATATAGAGGACTTCCTTGGTATTAGTCCTTACCTTGGCGTGCTCTGCGATACGGTAGCCAACTACCCAGATAATTTCATCATGGGAAACTAATACGTACACCTTACCCTTCTGGCTCAAGGGCACTTTTTCATCGATCAAAAAATCACTCACTAATTTACTCCCTTTCATGCCTAGGGGCTGAAACCTATCACCTTGTCGCCAAGGCCGTAAATGCAGTGGAAAACGGATTTTTCCCCAATCAAAAAGGGCATTTTTCGGATTGGTGTCGATGGTCAATCCCTGAGCACTCAGCCTTTCGAGTTGATAGCCAACACCAAATGGAATAGAAGACTGCCCTTCGTTGATGGTATAGGTCAATTGATCTTTTTGGCCTCTGGGAATCAACCGAAGGTCCTTCCGCTCCACGAACAACTCATAATGTTCAGACTCGAAATGAATTCCCAACCTGCCATCAAGTCCCTCAAGAATGGCTGCACATTGATCGTAGTTGAATCCATAAGGAAGCAAGAGTTCTTCCAATTCGAAAGCTGAGACCTGTGCTTTTTGCACCGCTTCTTTGTTGATGATGACTGTATCATCCACTTCATCAAACAAGGAACCCCTCAAGGCATCCATGTGCTTTCCAAAAACCTGTTTGACCACCTGATTCTTTTCTGCTAACCGTTCTATCTGTTTTAAGAATCCCGGATTGATCTCCTCCAGCACCGGAACAATCTCATGCCGGATCTTATTTCTTCGATAGTTTGTACTTGCATTGGAAAGATCTTCTCTCCATTTGACTTGGTGGTTAACGGCATAACCCAGCAACTCTGACTTGGTAAAAGGCAGCAAGGGACGGATCCGGCCTTTCTCTGCAATGGGAATACCCGCCAGGCCATTGATAGATGTACCCCTTGTCATGTTTAGCAACATCGTTTCGGCAAGATCATTTTTATGATGCGCTGTCAAGAGATGATCAATCCCTTCTTCCTTCATAAGTTGCTCAAACCACTCGTAGCGGAGTTCCCTGGCCGCCATTTGGGTAGAAATTTTATGCTGCTGAGCATATGCACGCGTATCAAAAGAGGCAGAAAAAAAAGGAACATCGATTTTTCGAGCATAGGTTTCTACAAACTCCTCATCAAGACTGGAGTCTTGGTTGCGTAAATTGAAATTACAATGGGCTATTACGAATCGGTGCTGTGATGCCTTTAGCAACTCACAGAGAACTATTGAGTCCACACCTCCACTGACCGCCACCAATAACTTATCTGTGGGTAGAAAGAGGGCATGTTTTTTGATACACTGCAAAAAGCGCTCAAGCATGATTCAAAAATACGACAATTCGCTAATTTTGGCGCTCCTTAGCATGAAGCGATACCTGTTACTTACTGTTCTTTCTTTCCTTGGGCTATCCGTCTTCGGACAGACACGCGTACAATTGAAACGGGCAGAAAAGTTAGCGCAAGACATTATTGAAGGTCAACCCATCCAAAAGCTTATCGGCAATGTGTGGATCGTACAGGGATCGACTAATATTTTTTGCGATTCAGCATACCTCAACAAAGCATCCAACTCAGCGCAAGCTTTTGGCCATGTGAACATCATCGATACAGAAGATTCCATTGACGTAAAAAGCGATTACATGGAGTACGAGGGAAGCACTGGGCTGGCAAGGTTACGAGATAATGTCATTTTAAGAGACAGCTCGGGAGTTCTTTACACCAACTACTTGGATTATGACAGATCAACAAAAACAGGTTATTACGAAGGCGGAGGTAAGCTGATCGACCCATTGAATGAGGTCACCAGTTTGAGAGGAGAATACTATCCTGACCAGGACTTGGCGCATTTTTTTGATTCAGTAAGAGTAAAAAATGTCGACTTTACATTAGAAACGGACACACTTTTCTATGAAACGGTGAGTCGAAAAACAAGAACCTACGGGTTCACAAAAGCCATTACTAACGATGGTGACACCTTGCTCTCGCAGCACGGCTTGCTTTATGATGCGGAAAGCCAATATGCTGAGGTCTATCAGGGCGAAGTACGCAGCGCGGATTACACGATGAAAGCCGACACCTTGATCGCCGACGATCTGAAGCAAGTTTATCGAGGTATTGATAACATCAGGTTGTATTCGGTGGCCGATTCATTGACCATTTTCGGAGACGTGGGCGTCTACAATAAAGAAGAAGCCTATGGAAAGGTCTACGAGAACGCCTATTTAAGAAAGCTTATCGATGGCGATTCCTTGTTCATCAATGCGGACACACTTTTTTCTAGTCAGAAGGAAGAACAGAAGTACCTTCTCGCCTATCACGGTGCAACTCTTTACAAAAGTAACCTGCAGGGAATTGCTGATTCCGTGAGCTATAATTTTTCCGATAGCACCATCTACATGTTTCAAGACCCCGTCATTTGGAGTGATGAATCACAGATCAGTGCAGACTCGATCCACATTGAGGTGAAAGGCAACCGCATCGACAAAATGGTGCTGAGACAAAAAGCATTTGTGATCAGCAAAGACAGTCTTGAAAACTTTAACCAGATCAAAGGAAGGGACATGGATGTCTATTTCAAAAATGGAAGTATTGATCATACAGACATCAACGGCAATGGAGAAAGCATCTATTTCGTGATGGAAAGCCCTGGAGTAACTTCAATGAATAAAATGAAGTGTTCCAACATGGGCATCTATTTCAAGAACAACTTTGTGAGTGAATTAAAAGCCTACAGAGAAATAGATGGACGACTCATTCCCCCAACAGAGATCCTAGGCCCAGATAAACGCCTGCGAGGCTTTGCATGGCGTGTGGAGGAAAAGCCTAAGTTACGGGAGGTGGCGCTGCATTTGCGGTATGATCGTTAAATACAGTTAAAGGCAATTTATTCTCTTTCAAAGTGTTTTTCTTTGCGTCATTGCCCAAATCAATACATTGGATTTGTAAAACATTACAGGTAAATTTGCAGGCTTATGAAAAAACCCGTCCAAATCTTCATTTTTGGCCTTTTTACAGTCTTTCTGATGAGCTGCAGCACGACGCGCATCACAAAAATTGAAAGAAGCAACGATTATGAAGAATTGTACCAGGCAGCAGTGGCCTATTACGAACAAGGTCGGTACGATAAATCCAAATTGTACTTGGAACGGGTAACACCTTACTACAGGGGCTCATTGGAGAGCGAAAAGATCTTATTGTACTGGGCATATAGTGAATACTACTTAGGCTTTTATCAATTGGCCGCCTACCAATTCAAAGAATTTTACCGCACTTATGGCAGAAGTCCTTTTGCAGAAGAAGCGCAATTTATGGAGGCCTACTCCCTTTACCTCGATTCTCCTGATGCCGAATTAGATCAGAGCAGCTCGGAAGAAGCCGTGGTCGCCATGCAGAATTTCCTGAACAGATACCCCGCAAGCGAGCATTATTTAGAAGCAAACGACATGATCGATGAGCTACAGGTAAGGTTTGAAAAGAAAGCCTATGAAACCGCAAAGCTGTATTATCGGTTAACTACAGGCTTGTCGTACCGAAATTACTTAGAAGCTGCCTTGATCACGTTTGAAACGTTTAAGAACGACTTCCCTGACTCTAACTACAACGAAGAGCTCTTGTATTTGTCTGTGGATGTAAGTTTTAAACTAGCGGATAACAGCATCAGAAGTAAAAAGAAAGAGCGTTTCGATAAAATGTACGATCTTTACGACGAATTCCGGGTGAAATATCCCGAAAGCGAATACATGAGCAAAGTGGAAGAGTACTTCCAACGCTCAAAAGAAGAATTGAATAGAATTAAAACATTATAAAAATGGCTGCAAACCCATCAATTATCACAAGAGACACAGACAAGTTGTCTGCACCTACAGGCAATATTTATGAAGCTGTCGCAATCATCTCGAAAAGAGCGAAGCAGATAGCCGGCACAATGAAAGAAGAGCTGAATAGCAAACTCGCTGAATTTGCCACAACTGTTGACAACTTAGAAGAGATCTTCGAAAACAGGGAGCAAATCGAAATTTCAAAATTCTACGAAAGAATGCCAAAGCCTACAGCCATGGCAGTCGAAGAATATTTGAATGGCGAAATTTATCATAGATACAAAGAAGCAGAAGAAACTGCTGCTGAAGAGGATTAATCCTCATGCTAGAGGGAAAGAACATATTGGTAGGTGTTACCGCGAGTATAGCAGCTTACAAGGCTGCTATTTTCGTTAGGTTGCTGGTGAAAGCCGGGGCCAACGTCCGAGTGGTCATGACCTCTTCTGCCAAAGAGTTTATTACACCCCTTACGCTTGCCACCTTGAGCAAGCAACCTGTCCTTTCTTCTTTCACTGATGGTGACCAAGGAGAGTGGAATAATCACGTCGAATTAGGTCTTTGGGCTGATGCAATGATCATTGCTCCTGCCAGTGCCAATACCATTGGTAAAATGGCTAATGGCATCTGTGATAACCTGTTGCTAGCCACTTATTTGTCTGCTAGATGTCCGGTTTTTGTAGCTCCTACCATGGATCTCGACATGTATCAGCATCCCTCCGTTCGCTCAGCAATCGATCGGTTGGCGTCATTTGGAAATCACATCATTGATGCCGAGGACGGCGAGCTGGCCAGTGGCCTTTCTGGTGTTGGTCGACTAGCAGAGCCTGAGCATCTGATGGAAGCACTTGATCAGTTCTTCAATTCAAAAAAAAAACTTAAAGGCAAACGCGTACTGATCACCGCAGGGCCTACCTACGAAGCCATTGACCCTGTACGGTTCATTGGGAATCACTCGACAGGTAAAATGGGCTACGCCTTAGCAGAGGCAGCACGAAATGAAGGTGCTGAAGTAACGTTAGTCTCTGGCCCCTCCTTTTTAACCCCTCCTCAAGGTGTTCTCTTTCAACGGGTCACTTCAGGTCAAGAAATGTATGCCGCAGCCAAAAATTTCTACGAAAAGGCTGATATCGCAATTTTCGCTGCGGCGGTTGCTGATTACACCCCTAAAGATGTTGCCGAACAAAAGATCAAAAAGGCTGGAGAACACCTAAACATTGAGTTGGTCCCCAGTGTAGACATTGCACTAGGTCTGGGGCAATTAAAGCAAAAACATCAATTGCATGTAGGTTTCGCGTTAGAGACTGAAAACGAGATCGCTCATGCCCAAGCCAAGATCAAAAAGAAGAACTTCGACATGATCGTACTGAATTCGCTTAAGAATGTTGGTGCTGGTTTTGGGCATGAAACCAACAAAATAACAATCATCGACAAAGCCAATAATCTAAACGAATTTGAGTTAAAGTCTAAAAAGGAAGTTGCCCAAGACATCATTGACGCCATCTGTGAAAAGCTATAGCCTTACCTTATTCGTTCTCCTATTGACCTCATTCAGTTTATCTGCTCAGGAGTTGCAATTCAATGTGAGCATAAATGCCGAGGTGGTGCAGACTACCGAACGGGCCATTTTTACCGAAATGGAAAATGCCTTTGAACGTTTTCTGAACGACACCGAATGGACGAATGATCCTTTCCGAAACAACGAGCGCATCAAAGGCAATCTCTTTCTGACCATAACGGATCAACCACAAGTAGGACGTTTTACAGCAAATGCACAAATACAGGTCATACGTCCAGTATATGGCACGAATTACGAGTCCTTACTCCTTAATTTTGCAGATCGTGATTGGGACTTTACGTATACCCAATCGCAGCCACTGCGCTTCAACGAAACCATCTACACAGACAACATCACGGCCATGCTTTCTTTCTATGCCTACATCGCCTTGGGCTTGGACTATGATTCGTTCAGTCCATTAGGAGGAAGTCGTCATTATGAAAAAGCACAAAACATTGTCAACGTAGCGCAAAACAGTGGTGCCACAGGTTGGGGGCAGTTCCAAAACAGGAGAAACCGGTATTGGCTAATCGAAAACCTTTTCATCAACAAACAATACGAACCCTTGCGACAAGCCATTTACACCTACCATCGACAGGTGATGGACAAATTCACTGAAGATCCAGTCACTGCCCGAGAGCAAGTGTTGGAATTGTTAAAGCAGATCCAGGCGGTCAACCGTGTGCTACCCAATTCCATTGGGATCATTGCTTTCCTAGATGCAAAAAATGACGAGATCGTGAATATGCTGAAAGAGGGCGATATGGGTCTGCGCAGAAATGCCTACAATGAATTGCTTAAACTCGATCCAAGCAGGCGGTCAAAATATCAACAGATCGTCAGAAACTAGTATTGTTTTCGCTAGGGTGAATTGATACATTTGCTACATGCTCACCAAGCTCTATATCCAGAACTATGCACTTATTCGGTCCTTAGAGATCACGCCAGATCATGGATTGAACATCATTACGGGTGAAACAGGAGCAGGGAAATCAATTATGCTCGGTGCTGTGGGGCTGCTACTTGGTCAGCGTGCAGACAGTTCTGTCATGTTAGACACAGAGACCAAATGTGTGATTGAAGGCACTTTTGATATTAGGGCTTATCGCTTGGAAAAACTCTTCGAGGAGTTCGATGTCGATTATGAAGATGAATGCATCATCAGAAGAGAGATCAACACCAAAGGAAAATCCAGGGCTTTTGTGAATGATAGTCCTAGTAATCTTGACTTCCTCAAAAAACTAGGCTTACAACTGATGGATGTGCATTCGCAACATGAAACACTTCAGTTGGGCGCTCAAGCCTATCAGCTCGAATTGATCGATGCCTTGGCCAACAACAAGGAAATCCAATCGGCTTACGCCTCAGCCTATCAAACGTGGAAAACGAAGCAACGAATATTTCAAGAACTCACTGAAGAAGGCGAGCAATTACGCAAAGAAGCTGATTATCATCAGTTCTTATTTGAAGAACTGGAGCAAGCGAATTTCCAGCCCGGTGAGCAAGAGGAACTAGAGGATGAGATCAATAAACTCGAACATGCCGAGGAGATCAAAACCAAGCTTTTTCAGGCAGTCCAGCTCTCGGACCAGGCAGAGATCAACCTCAGCAGCATGCTAGCAGAACTCAAGCAATTGATTCAGAGCCTCAGTACCTACGGTACTGCATATACCAAGCTTAGCGAGCGCATTCAATCGACAGCCATCGAGCTGCGTGATATCATCGATGAAATTGAAGCTGAAGAGCAGCAGGTAGAGGTGAATCCAGAGCATTTAGTAGCCTGTCAGGACCGCTTGAGTTTACTGTACAAGCTACAGCAGAAACACCAAGTCTCCACCATCGAGGACTTATTGAAAATTCAGGAAGAACTCAGTGACAAAGTACTGAAAGTTAGCAATTTAGACGAAGCCATTGAAGCTGCAAAGCAAGAACAAGAACAAGCTGAAAAAGTGGCTATCGCTCAAGCCGAAAAACTCAGGGAAAGTCGACTTTCCGTATTTGAAGGTTTTGAACAGGACGTTATCAACTTGATCGTTGAGTTGGGTATGCCGAATGCGCAATTTACCATTACTCATGAACAGATCGCATTGAGCAAAACTGGAGGTGATCAAGTGGAAATTCTTTTCTCAGCCAACAAGGGTATAGCCCCTACTCCAATCAAGTCGACCGCTTCTGGCGGAGAGTTTTCACGACTGATGTTTGCTGTGAAGTACGTGCTTGCCGGTAAAACAGCGCTGCCTACGATGATCTTTGATGAAATCGATACTGGAATCTCAGGGGAAGTAGCTATTCAAATGGCCAAAATGATGCAGCGAATGGCTGCAAAACATCAGGTCATTACCATCACACATTTACCTCAGATCGCTGCGAAGGGCAAAGCCCATTACTTTGTTTACAAAGATGAAAGCGAAACCACCTCTGCGAGTAAACTGAAAAAGCTTAACGAAGACGAACGATTAAAGGAGTTAGCTCAAATGATCGGAGGCGCAAACTTCACAGACACGGCCCTCAAATCGGCAAAGGAATTGATGGCAGACTAAGCAGCGGCAACCGCATGAATCTTGTCTCCATCACCTCGACGCATAAAACCTCCAGACGGAGACCTCGTACCTAGCCTTTTCTACTCTAAATCGCTTTTTATGCGTCACAATTCACTATAAAACACCTGCTATGACGGTCTTTCCTAACGAGATATTTTTTAAGCACAAAAGCAAGAATGACGACTAAAGGTCGTAGTTTTCGTTAGTTGCAACAAACAGATGAAGTCCACGAATAACCTCCTTGATGGTGTACAATCCCCGTAATTAAAGACACTACGGAGGTGAAAAAACTGCGTGCCGTAGTGAAGAATAAATCACTCGGCATAGTTGTACGAACCGAAGCATTTGAAGACATCATTGACCTTGAGGTCGGAGACACCAATTTGGCTCGAGCGAGAACACTCGAGCGAGAATACGATATCCGTCAATTATTTATCAAGTATGAGGGAAATAACCCCTCAGGAACACAAAAAGACCGAATAGCCTTTGCTCAAGTCTTGGATGCCATTAGAAGAGGATTCAACGAAATTGCATTGGCTACCTGTGGCAACTACGGCGTTGCTTGTGCCTATGCAGCTAGTTTGGCCGGGTTGACCTGCAAAGTTTTTATGCCTAGTTCTTATCATTCACAGCGTACGCAAGAAATTGAGAACTTAGGCGCTGAACTGATTCGGCTTGACGGTACCTACTCCGGCCACCAAGGCCCCAAACGTAAAGCTGCTATCAAAGCGGGGCAAACACATCCAATCGATGTTGGTGTCTTTGCCGATCAGAGCAAGGAATGAGCAATTACCAATAAGTCCGTAATCATAAGTATGTCGTTGTGCCATAAATAGAGCATTCGCTGATGAATCCATAAACTATGATTTATTCTGCAAAGGCGCCCTGTTTCACGCGTTTTTATCTGCACACGATTGTCATGTCTTTTCGAAACGGCTCCTTTTGACCTTAATCCATTTCCTTCTCCCTTCTTTCTGCCAATCTGGCAGATTTTCTCTTATTTTGACTTATATTTGCGCCTCAAATTAGATAGAGCATACGGATGGATCAGATCATACAGGACATAGACTTGGTTGACAGAAACAGCCAAGAGGCGATGGAAACGGTAAAGACTTCGAAGGAAGAAAACACCGGTAAAACCAAAAAACTCTACATTGAAAGCTATGGCTGTCAAATGAATTTCGCCGACAGCGAAGTCGTAACGGCCATCATGAAAGAGAATGGCTATGACACCACGAGCGAATTTGAAAATGCAGATGTCGTTTTTTTAAATACCTGCTCCATTCGTGAAAAGGCAGAGCAAACTGTCCGGAATCGCTTGAACCACTTCAATGCCGTAAAGAAACGTAAGCCAGAAATGACCATTGGTGTGCTCGGTTGTATGGCGGAACGACTGAAAGACAAGCTCTTAGAAGAAGAGAAGATCGTTGATGTAGTGGTTGGACCGGATGCTTATCGAGACCTACCCAAACTTGTAGAAACTGCTGAAGATGGACTAAAGGCGGTAAATACCTTCTTATCTAGAGAAGAGACCTACGCCGACATCTCTCCTGTTCGACTAAATTCCAATGGGGTGACTGCCTTCATTTCCATTATGCGAGGCTGTGATAACATGTGCTCATTCTGTGTTGTCCCATTTACAAGAGGTAGAGAAAGAAGTCGTGATCCACACTCAATCGTTAGAGAAGCACAAGAATTATTCGACCAGGGCTATCGTGAAGTAACCCTCCTTGGACAAAATGTCGACTCCTACAAATGGTCACCTGAAGAAAATAACAAGGCATGGTTGGAGAAAAAAGAAAAGCAAGGTAGCGAGGTCGAGGTGATTAATTTTGCCAACCTGATTGAAATGGTCGCTCAAATCTCACCTGATCTCAGGATTCGTTTCTCCACATCACACCCAAAAGACATTACGGACGAAGTACTTCATACCATGAAGAGGTATGATAACATTTGTAAATACATTCACCTACCTGCGCAAAGTGGCAATAGTCGTGTTTTGGAGCTAATGAACCGAACGTACACGCGCGAATGGTACATCAATCGCGTTGATGCCATTAGAGACATCCTCGGAGAGTCGTGCGGCATCTCCTCCGATATGATCGCGGGTTTTTGCACCGAAACAGAAGACGAACACCAAGAGACACTCACCTTGATGGATTACGTGCAGTATGATTTCTCCTACATGTTCTTTTACTCAGAACGTCCGGGCACACTCGCTGCCAAAAAATATGAAGACGATATTCCTCTGGATGTAAAAAAGAGACGCTTACAAGAGATCATTAATAAACAGCAAGCCATTTCTTTAGAGCGTAACAAGCTCGACCTTGGTAAAATACACAAGGTATTGATTGAAGGCACCTCGAAAAGGTCTGAAGAGCAAATGCAGGGTAGAAATACCGCCAATAAGGTGATCATCTTCCCACGCGAGAACCATAAAAAAGGCGAGTATGTTAATGTATTGGTAGAGGACTGTACTGCAGCAACTCTCTTTGGCAAGGTGGTCGACTAAATTTTTACGATTTGAATAACAAGGAAGTTCTAAGTATCAAACAACGCTTTGGCATAATTGGGAATAGTCCCAAACTGACTCATGCCATAGAGGTAGCCGCTCAGGTCGCTCCCACTGACATGACCGTTCTGATCACTGGGGAAAGTGGAAGTGGAAAGGAATCCTTTTCTAAGATCATTCATCAGCTCAGCCCAAGAAAACACGGCAAATTCATTGCGATCAACTGCGGTGCCATTCCAGAAGGCACAATCGATTCCGAATTATTTGGACACGAAAAAGGATCTTTTACCGGAGCCTATGAGGCCAGAAAGGGCTATTTTGAAGTAACCAATGGAGGCACCATTTTTTTGGATGAAATTGGAGAAATGCCCGTTCAGACACAAGCAAGACTTTTACGTGTTCTCGAAAATGGTGAGTTCATCAAGGTAGGTTCATCGAAAGTTCAAAAAACCGATGTCCGAGTGGTCGCGGCCACCAATGTCAATCTTGCGCAGGCTGTTGAAAGAGGGAAATTCAGAGAAGACCTCTATTATCGTTTGAGTACGGTGCCCATCTTCGTTCCCCCCTTGCGAGAACGAGGGCATGACATTGACCTTTTGTTCCGAAAATTCGCCACAGACTTCGCCGAGAAGTATCGGGTCGAATCAATCAAACTGGATGAAGAAGCCAAAGCGACATTGTTGCGCTTTAGATTCCCAGGCAACATTCGCCAATTGAAGAATTTGGTTGAACAAATGTCGGCGCTCGAAATGAATAGGATGGTCGACAACCAAACCCTATTGAAATACCTTCCTGGCGCCACCAACAGTTTACCGGCCATTTATAAGAACACAGATTTCGGAAATAGAGAAGAAAGTCTGAACGAACGAGACATCCTCTACAAAGTGCTCTTTGATATGAAAAAGGACATGACTGATTTGAAAAAATTAGTCCATGGATTGATTGAGAATGGAAACCTCGACACCAGTATCATCAAAGAAAACCCGAACCTATTTGATACGACAGAAAGCACTTCTCTCGTTCCATCAGAAAGAAAGCCTAGTCCTGAAAAACCAGCGCCGATCTACTTGAATGCAGAACCGTCTACTTATGACTATGACCAGGTAGAAGACATCTTACACGAGGAAGATGAATCTTTATCGATCGAAGAAAAGGAAAAGGAGCTGATCAAGAAGGCCTTGCGTAAAAACAACAACAAGCGAAAATATGCGGCACAAGATTTGGGGATTTCCGAAAGAACACTCTACCGAAAGATCAAGCAGTATGAGATCGAATAATATTATTCTCGCAATTTTTGTCCTTTCCACCGTTGTTTCTTGCGGCATCTATTCATTCAATGGAGCATCCATTGACTACAACCAAACCCGAACCTTATCCATTGCGAATTTTGTGAATGATTCGGGGGGTGGACCACCCAATATGGGACTAACCTTCTCAGAAGGCTTAAAAGATTATTTTCAACGTCGCACCAAATTAGAATTGGTGGCGAGCAAAGGCGACATGCAGTTTGAAGGCATCATTGGCAATTACGTGGTGAGGCCACAGTCAGTAACCTCCTCAGGCAATAGCAATGTGGCAGATGGTACTGGCCTTATGCGTTTACAGATCAGCGTGAACGTTGTGTTTACCAACAACAAGAAAGAAGAGGAGAGCTTTGAACGGCAGTTTTCATTCTTTTCAGATTACGACCCTTCAGCCAATAGCCTCAATAGCATTGAGAATGATTTGGTGGAAGAGATCTTTGAGCAGATTTATTTCGACATTTTTCAGGCTTCGGTTGCCCAATGGTAAAAATCCTTCTAATTTCATCCTTCAACCAACTATCGAGTGAACCGCCAACGATTTAATCAACTCCTGCACGACCCCTCCCTCGTCGAAAACAATGACATTCAGCAGTTGAATGAATACCGCAAGAAATACCCTTATTTCCAAGGATTGTATGTGATCGTAGCCAAGGCACTCAACGAAAGAGAACATCCAAAAACAGAGGCATTTATTAAAAAAGCCGCCATCTATTCGGCCAACAGAGCCCATCTAAAGGCCATTATCGAAGGAGATTACTTATTCGAAAAAGTTGAAGCGATAGTCGAAGAGCAAGTAGCTGCTGATCAGGAAGAAAAAACCGACTCAAAAGACCCAAAAGAGCAAGCATCCTTAACAACCGAAACCCAGAACGAGAATAAGGTAGAAGAAGTAGAGTCCTACGGCGATGATCCGGTGCTCAATGAATTAAAAGCCACCAAAGCGAGAATTGATGCGCTGTTAAGAGGTGAGACGCCCCAATCTAATGAGGAAAACACTGAGTCCATTGCCCCTGAATCGACCAACGACTCCAAGGCAATCCCAACTCGAGGGCCTGTCAATCCTCGAAAGACCAGTCAGGTCGAAATCATTGAAAAGTTCATCGCAGATGAACCAAGAATAGACATTCGGCGCAAAGCCTTAGCAGAAGGCGACCAGCATCAAGAAGACTTGGCTCAAAAATACTTGGCGCCACCTGAGCAATTCGAGACAGAGACCGTAGCTAAATTGATGATCAAACAAGGGAAGGTAAAAAAGGGCTTGGCCATTTATGAAAAACTACGTTTGAAGTTTCCTGAAAAAAGTAGTTACTTTGCGACCCAAATTGAAAAAGTAAAGGCTAAACACAATGTTTAAATTATTTATTATCCTAGCTGTCATCGTTGCAGTATTATTGATCTTGATCGTTTTGATGCAAAACTCAAAAGGAGGCGGATTATCGAGCCAATTCGGCGGTGGTGGCGCCCAGCAGGTCATCGGCGTGAAGAAAACCACTGATATCTTAGAAAAGGCAACTTGGGTCTTCATTGGTGCCATGATCGTGTTTAGCTTATCATCGAGTTTACTCATCAATAAAAGTGCGAATAGTGAATTCGTCAATCCTAACGTGGATGCTGCCTCTCAGGACACAGGAGCTCCACTAGAGCAAGTACCGAATAACATGATGCCTGTTGATACGGTGAACACCGGAACATTGCAAGCTGTCCCAGATACAACAGGGCAGTAAATCAAAAAAACTAAAAGAGAAGCCTCGATTGTTCTAGGCTTTTTTTATTGCATTTTGGTGATGGTTTGAAGAAGCAATTGCTTACTCATGGGCACCATCGTTTCTTCAAAAGGCAAGGCTTTCTTGCTATGGATCACAAAGGTCGCCGGATTGGGTAATGCCTTATAGGTTTGGATCATTTTGAGCTTTAAATGCTCGAAGGTATCTCCCACTCCCCTTACCAATCGGTCCAGCCACTGAAAATGTATCCCACGGAACTGCTCGTTGTGAAGTATGAATTTTTTCATCCTGAACTGAAACACTTCTGTCAATTGTCTCGAACCGTTTTCCAGAAATAAGTACCCTTCTTCTTTATACAATGGAATGATGCCTACCGTGTCGATTTCGATAGCCGAGGTCACGATATCATGCAACTCTTTGCCTTTGCCCAAGGTGTTTTCCATCGTTGGTATCGCATAATCAATCAATTCAAGTACTTCTTCGGGTAACTCATCATCCTCATAGATCTTACGGTAAATGATTTCCAATTTATTCAGATCAAGTCGTGAGATCTCTTTTGGAAATTCCCCTTTGATGCTTCTCTTTTCCGACTTTAAAAGTTGTAGGTCCTCATACCGCTCGATCAGGTCAGTCATGAACGGGTAGAGTTTATCTTCATCAAAATGTTGTTCGACATGTTTGAGATAGGCCAACAAAATATACTTCTTGTACTCGAAATCGAGTAAGCCTTCTGTTATCCAATCTTTCCTAAGTTTTTCCATTGAAAGTTCGTTTGGTTAAAATCCAATAGTTGATGATACAGAAGATAAATATTCGCGCGGTAGAATGGAAAAAACTGACATAAAAAAATGCAAATCTGTCAGTATTGACAGGTCAATGGCAGTCATCAGTCCTAAAGAAACTGTCAAATATGCATATTCTTGACTTGGCACATAAATCGCTAGCTAGGTCGTGTAAAACTGAAATTACATTAACCTTTAATTAAAAATGTCAAACGTAAACATTACTCCATTGGCAGACAGAGTTCTGGTAGAACCTGCTGCAGCTGAAGAAAAAACTGCATCAGGAATTATCATTCCTGACACCGCAAAAGAAAAACCACAAAGAGGTGTTGTAATTGCTGCCGGTAACGGCAAGAAAGATGAGCCTTTAACCGTGAAAACTGGTGACACGATCCTTTACGGAAAGTATGCCGGTACTGAAATCACTGTTGAAGGAAAAGACTACTTGATCATGAGAGAGTCTGACATTTTCGCAGTAATCAACTCATAATTTTAATTCAAAACATTAACAGATAAAGAAATGGCTAAAGAATTATTCTTTAACAACGATGCTAGAGATCGACTGAAAAAAGGTGTTGATACCCTAGCCGATGCAGTAAAAGTGACATTAGGCCCTAAGGGTAGAAATGTGATCATCGACAAAAAGTTCGGTGCTCCTACCGTAACTAAAGATGGTGTTTCTGTAGCGAAAGAAATTGAATTGGCAGAGCCGATCGAGAACATGGGTGCTCAATTGGTGAAAGAAGTGGCTTCTAAGACGGCCGACAGCGCTGGAGACGGTACCACTACGGCTACTGTACTCGCTCAAGCGATCTTCGCAGCTGGTATTAAGAACGTAGCTGCTGGAGCAAATCCAATGGATTTGAAAAGAGGTATTGATAAAGCGGTAACGGCAGTTGTTGCTGATCTTCAGGCACAATCTAAAGCCATTAAAGACACCAACGAGATCAAGCAAGTAGGTACTATCTCAGCCAACAACGATGCTGAAATTGGTGAAATGATCGCCAATGCGATGGAAAAAGTGGGCAAAGACGGTGTAATCACTGTAGAAGAAGCCAGAGGTACTGAAACTGAAGTGAAAACTGTGGAAGGTATGCAGTTTGACAGAGGTTACCTCTCTCCTTACTTTGTGACCAACACTGAAAAAATGGAAGCCGAACTGGATGATCCATACATCTTGATCTACGACAAGAAGATCTCTTCAATGAAAGAATTGCTTCCTGTATTGGAGCCGGTTGCTCAGTCTGGAAAGCCATTAGTGATCATTGCAGAAGATGTTGATGGTGAAGCATTGGCTACACTTGTGGTGAACAAAATTAGAGGTTCTTTGAAAATCGCTGCTGTAAAAGCTCCTGGCTTTGGTGACAGAAGAAAAGCAATGCTCGAAGACATCGCAGTGTTGACTGGTGGTACTGTGATCTCTGAAGAAAGAGGTTACAAACTAGAAAATGCAACGATGGAGTACTTGGGTACTGCTGAGAAGATCAACATCGACAAAGACAACACAACGATTGTTAACGGTGCTGGTGAATCAACTCATATCGAAGCAAGAATCAAAGAGATTCAAACGCAAATTGAGAACACAACTTCTGACTACGACAGAGAGAAATTGCAAGAGAGACTTGCTAAACTTTCTGGTGGTGTGGCCATCCTTTACATCGGTGCGGCTACTGAAGTTGAAATGAAAGAGAAAAAGGACAGAGTTGACGATGCATTGCACGCAACCAGAGCGGCCGTTCAAGAAGGCGTAGTTGCTGGTGGAGGTGTTGCGTTGATCAGAGCTGCTGCTGCTTTGGCTAAAGTAAAAGTGGATAATGAAGACCAAGAAACTGGTGTGAACATTATTCGCATGGCAGTTGAATCACCTTTAAGAACAATTGTCGCCAACGCTGGCGGTGAAGGTTCTGTCGTGATCAACGAAGTGAAAGCTGGCAAAGCAGACTATGGTTACAATGCCAGAGAAGACAAGTATGAGAACTTGATCGCAGCTGGTGTGATCGACCCAACAAAGGTGACTCGATTGGCACTAGAAAATGCTGCTTCAATCGCTTCTCTTCTATTGACGACCGAGTGTGTTGTAGCAGAAGAACCAGAAAAAGAAGGTGCTTCGGCCATGCCTCCAATGGGCGGCGGCGGAATGCCAGGCATGATGTAATTTTCTAGTACGTAGTACTTAGATCATAGATAAAAAGCCTCTTCAACCGGAGAGGCTTTTCTTTTTCATATAGCTAACGAGTGGCTTAGGTTAAAAATTATTGACAAAAATCAGTATTTGACGATTGTTAATTTCCGATCTTCATACCTCGTTTGAAAAATGTTCATGAGACTATTTTTACTATCTCCTTTTTTTGGTTTTAACACTCCAATTAGTAGGTCAGTCTAGCTTCGGACTTTCTATAGGCTTGGATAACACAAAATTTAGTGGGGACAGACCGAATCTAATCACTTACGAATTCAAGAGCGGATTATCACTCATCGCTTTTGGGGATTTTCAATTAACCGATCAGGTTGAATTCTCCCTAAGGGCTGGATATGCCCAAGGAGGCGTCAACATAGCCTTCAAAGACAATATACAAGTAGATGAGGAGGACCCATTCATCTTTCCTATCAAAGACAATTATTTTAGCATTGCCCCACTATTTAAACTCTATAACAAAAAAAGGATCTATGCCTTCGTGGGACCTGAACTGGGTTATTTGTTAACCTCTGATGCACAAGTGAATGGGCAAAAGATTGATCTGAGCGATCGATTGAATGAATTCGCTTTGGGGCTAGACATTGGTTTGGGGTTAAATTTCAATATGCTGAAACAGGCTTGGGCGGTTGAATGGCAACTGAATCAAATGCTGACCACCTTAACCCTCAAAGAAGAAATTGACAACGGAACCGCACCGAAACTGAGAACCACCCGAACAAGAGTAGCATTGGTGTATAAATTCAAGAAATAATGATGAATATCAAATCCTGGATGCTCATTTTAATGCTTGGTATTAGCCAGTTGAGTTACGCACAAAAAGACAGCGTAAGTACACCATTGATCAATGGACATCGTTTCGTTTTAAATGAGCTGATCAGTAATCCGTTCATGTACACCAGCTTCTCACTCAATATGGGCTATGGAGTCAGTGATGGTTACGCGTTCCCCACTTTTGAATTAGGTGGAAGAGAAATCACTATTCAATCAGGAGAACTGTTGTTCGCTAGTTTACATACCTCCTACGCCCAGCAGATCAATGAATGGTCTATGGCCTTTATCAACATTGGTTTTACGGGCAGGTTGGGTACAGATCCAGCCAGCATGCTGAGTCAGGGCATCAATTCGATCACCGGATTATCTTATGGCATGCGTTTTAAACTGTGGCAAGGTCAAAAAAGCATGCTCAGCACCGAATTTCAAATTAGGAACTACTCCATTGCTTATGTGAATTTATTTAAATACATCCGGGACTTAATTGAAGACGATCCAAGCGCTAGTCTCGCGCAGAATAATACTTCTCTGGCTGGCAATATTTCGTTGAACTATGCATATGCCTTAAATGATATGATCGGCTTTTATGGAAATGTAAAATACTTCTTGGGTGACAACTTCATACGAGGCGAAACGATCAATGCATTGAACTTCTCTGGGGCCATCGATCTTAACTTTTTAAACCGTACAAAAATTCCTCTGGGAATCAATTTAGGTTTTAGTTCATCCACAGTCCCTGAATATACCTTGGCCAGAGAGACCACCTCTACCATATACACGTTGCAAATCACTTATGTGGGCAGAGAAGACCTACAAATAGGTATTAACACTAGTTTTTTCAACACCCCATTAGAGGTAGAAGAATTGCCAATCACGACGGGTCTGGAAACCAATGTCAGTAACCTCTCTCTTGTGATGCGTTACTTCTTTTAAGTAACCTATCCCTGTGAAAACTGGGCCTGTCACTCATACGAACAAAGTGACTAATCTCGTCCATCTAGCAACACCTTAGCTTCCGTTTGTTGACAAAAGAGAATTCTGCTAACAACTACTGTTGAATAAAGAGCAAAAGTTTTTTTAAAACCTTCTCAAAGCAAACAACCTGTTTGCACTCATAGCGGAAGTTGGAGACTGTATCTTTCCGGCTCATTCAATGAGCGGTGTGACCGGAGTTGAAGCCATCAAAGAAAACAGTAGGCACATCAAAGGGTTTATTGTGGTGGAACCGGTTGGCTCACCTACAGATAAAAAATCCATTGAAGAACACTTTGCCGCAATTCCCTTTTTAGGTGTTTATGGTGACTTTATTGATGAACGAAGACAAACAGGGAGAAAGGAGGCCGTTCAAAAAACGATTGAGCTCATCAGAAAACACAAGAGTCAAGCAGAAATGATCGATTTACCAGCCCTCGGGATCAATGGCAACACCCACCTCATGATGCAGGATTACAACAATCAGGAGATTGCCAAATTGATTATGGATTGGATCAAGAAAGCAGGTTAAAAACATTCTGTTGAACGAAAAAAGCCGAAACTCGCGTTTCGGCTTTTTTATGGTTACTAGTATTATGGTTTAGCCCAAATTGATCTGCACGTCGTTTTGAGCAAAGGGCTGATCGTACAGGCGCTTACCAGAAGCTTTATAGAGGGCATTGGCCAAGGCACCTACTGCAGGTGGAAGACCTGGCTCTCCTAAGCCTGTTGGGTTGATCTCGTTTTCGACGAAGAATACCTCAATTTCCTTTGGCGCCTGATTATGCCTAATCAACTTATACGTGTTGAAATTCTTATTCACGGATTCTCCATTTTCGAAGGTCAATTCGCTGTACATGGCATGGCCAACTCCATCCACAACACCACCTTGTATGATATTGATCGCTCCTTCTTTATTGACCACTATTCCACAGTCCACAGCACAC
The DNA here is from genome assembly GCF_057219245.1 of Roseivirga sp. YIW32. Taxonomy (NCBI): domain Bacteria; kingdom Pseudomonadati; phylum Bacteroidota; class Cytophagia; order Cytophagales; family Roseivirgaceae; genus Roseivirga; species Roseivirga sp. YIW32. The sequence goes on from NZ_JBXVVG010000001.1 coordinate 1,369,271, forward strand.
CAAACCTTCTGTATGCGCGGTTTATTGTTTTCCATCACCACATCCATCACTTGGGCCACATACGACTGATGACAGAAATACGCAGCAACTCCTCTGAACACTCCTGGCTTTTCTTCTCCCCAATTTGATTTCTCTTTTACCAGCTCGAGGACGCCGGCATAACGCTTTGCATCATATTCCAAGTTCTCACCAACCGGGTCATTGATCGCTCGGTCGAATAAGGTCAATCTAAAATCGATCGGATCTTTTCCGGCAGCTTCCGCTACCTCGTCAAGAAACTGCTGCTCTGCTCCTGCCGTAAAGTGAGAACGCGGAGCTCTCCAAGCGCCAGTTGAAATGTTGGTACTCGACATTTTCTTTTCGGCCAAATAGTTAGGTACTGCTCCGGCAGGAAATCTATTAGGGAAGATCGGTCCTTCCGGTAAGCCCACTCCTTTAGCAGAGAACGCAATAAGATTCCCCTCTTTATCAAGACCTGCTTTATAGGTCGAACGATAAGGTGGTCGATAGGTCCCCTGGGTCATATCATCCTCTCTCGTGTAGATCAATTTAATGGGAGCACCTGCTTTTTTAGATATCGCTGCTGCCTCCAAGCCCGTGTGGTTATAGAGCCTTCTTCCAAAGCCTCCTCCCATGCGTGTCATTTCGACTGTGATCTTCTCAATAGGCATATCAAAAAGCTGAGCAAGGGAATCTTCCAAAGCCTTAGGGGTTTGGGTTGGTCCTACCATCTCTATCTTTTCGTCCGTCACGTGCGCGAAAAAGTTCATCGGCTCCAACGTATTGTGCGCCATGAAAGGCGATGTATAGGTACGTTCGATGACTTGAGCAGCAGTGGCAAATGCGGCCTCCACATTTCCGTCTTTTCTGCTCTGCTGCACCTGGCCTTTCTCCAGGTCTTTAGCCAAGCGCTCTTCATGCATCGCTGAACTTTCCAATGGACTGACTTGCTTCCAATTTGCCTTAATGGCCTTTTTCGCCTTCATCAGTTGCCAGGTAGATTCCCCAACAATCGCAATGAGCTGATTAAATGCGTTGACATCGGACCATTGAGGTTGTCCCATCGAAGTGTCAATGATGAATGCATCTTTCACCCCATCCATTGCTTTGATCTCTTCGGCATTAAAGTCTTGTATTTGCATGCCGAATGCAGGCGGATGTTCGATCATGGCATAAAGCATACCCTCTCTTTTGTAATCCAGTCCAAAGAGTGGTTTTCCCGTTACGATTTTAGGTCCTTCTACATTCTTTTGGTAGCTACCCAGCAAGGTGTACTCTTTTGGCTCTTTCAGTTCCAGTTCCTCAGGAACTTCGATATTCACTGCCTTTGACGCTAATTCGCCATAGCCCAAACTTCTTTTCCCGTTACGTTCACGTACAATGCCTTGTTTTGCCTCAAGAGTCGATGCGTCTACACCCCATTCTTGAGCTGCTGCTTGGATCAACATGTACTTTCCTGCAGCACCCGCCATCCTTAAGGGATCCCATCCATACAAAATCGATAAACTGCCTCCAGCAAACTGCGGATTCTTAAAGGCATCTTCATCCAAAACTCCTTGTTCAACGACCACATGCTTCCATGGTACATCTAACTCCTCTGCAACGATCATTGGCATAGAGGTCATTACATTTTGGCCAATTTCCGGATTTGGATTGTATATAGTGACCAATCCGGTATCCCCGATTTTGATGTATCCATTGATTTCGAACCATTCGTTGGGTACATCAAGGGTCTCGTTTTCTGTAGATAAGGTCGAGCAACTGGTCAACCAACTAAAGCCGATCAACATCCCCCCTCCGGCTGCAGTTGATGTTTTCAGAAATGATCTTCTTCCTAATTTTGTCTTAATTACTGTCATAAGCTGAAAATTTAGGCCTTAGCGGCGGTTTTAATGGCTTCTTTGATCCTTACGTATGTGCCACAGCGGCAAATATTTCCACTCATAGCAGCTTCAATCTCTTCGTCTGAAGGCTTCTGGTTATTGTTCAATAGTGCTGCTGCACTCATGATCTGACCTGCCTGGCAATAGCCACACTGGGCAACATCGACATCGAGCCAGGCCTTTTGTAACGGGTGATCACCAGCGGTGGAGAGCCCTTCAATGGTAGTGATTTCCTGTTCTGCAACTGCGGAAATGGGCAAAGAACAAGACCTGACCGCAGTACCATTCAAATGCACTGTACAAGCACCACACTGCGCAATTCCACACCCGAATTTCGCTCCTACAAGATCGAGATGATCTCTTAGTACCCAAAGTAAGGGGGTTGTTGGATCGACATCAACAGTTCGTTGTTCTCCGTTGATCTTTACATTTATACTGGCCATAAGCTTTTTAATTATCGTTCTAGAATAGACTATTCAATATAACCATTAATTCTAAGGGTGATATCAAATCTTACATAAGTTGAATTATGCTGTTAAAAGCGGCAATTGCTCAACCCATCATTGTTTACCTCTTGAAAAGAAAATCATTCGGACGAATCTGTTTTTTTCATAAATTCCGTACAAAACCAATCGTAACTCATCATGCAACTGAACTCACCATTAGAAGCCTTTCATTTCTGGACTAAAAAAGACCCCTCATTTACATTTCTTCGTCAGCCCGTCAACAGGGAATTCATCACCTACACCTATGGTGAGGCCGATCAGCAAGTACGTTCCATGGCCACTGCACTGCATGCCCTAGGCCTGAAGCCGGGTGACCACGTGGCGCTCCTCTCGAAAAACTGTGCCCACTGGATCATGGCGGACTTGGCGATAATGGCAGCGGGTTGTATATCCGTTCCTATCTATCCAACATTGGCGGGAGAATCTATTCACGATATCCTTGTGCATAGTGAATCCAAGGCGGTAATCATCGGGAAATTGGATGATTATTCTGCTCAGCAGTCTGGTATCCCTGACATCATTAAGATCGGTGTCGACCTATACGACATTCAAGAAGACCATAGCTGGGAAAAACTTGTTGCCGAACATCCTCCAATGGCGGAATTCCCTGAGCAGAAACCTGAAGACCTACTGACCATCATGTATACATCGGGAACAACAGGTGATCCTAAAGGCGTGATGCACTTGGTCGGTTCTTTCGGTCAATTGATCAATACCGCGATTGACCAGATCAAACTTCCGGAAAGACCACAATACTTCAGCTACTTACCCATGACCCACATAGCGGAGCGCGCGGGTATCGAAATGTCAGTCATTTTTAGAGGAGCAACCGTTTCCTTCCCTGAGTCCCTGGATACCTTTGCTGAAGACCTTTCAAGTGTGCAGCCGCATACCTTCTTTGGAGTTCCTCGTATCTGGCAAAAATTCCAAGAAAAGATCTTGGAAAAGATGCCTCAGAAAAAATTAGATCGCTTATTGAGTATCCCATTTGTGGGTGGACTGGTCAAGAAGAAGATCCAAAAAGCACTAGGACTCTCTCGCTCGGCAGCCAATTTTTCCGGAGCTGCACCGATTGCGGTAAGCTTACAGGAATGGTACCAAAAGCTTGGTATCGAAATCTGTCAGGCCTATGGGATGACAGAAGATTGTATTCTCTCTCATTTTAACTTACCGGGCAAGAACAAATTCGGCACTGTCGGTGCGCCACTGCCAGGTGTTGAAGGTAAATTATCTGAAGAAGAAGAAATTCTGATCAAGAGCAATTGCCTAATGACCGGCTATTACAAAAACCCTGAAAAAACAGCAGAGATGTTTACGGAAGATGGGTTCTTAAAGACCGGTGACATTGGAGAATACGATCATGATGGATACTTGAAGATCACTGGCCGGATCAAAGATCAGTTCAAAACCGACAAGGGAAAATACATTTCGCCTGCCCCAATAGAGTTAGCATTAAGCAAGAATACAGATCTCGAGCATGTTTGTATTGTAGGCACAGGAATTCCTCAACCCATTGCGTTAATCATTCCTTCTGAAAGCGGTCGAGCGAAAGAACGCGCCTTATTTGACGAGTCTGTGGCTTCGACTATATCAGAAGTGAATAAAGGGCTTGAGAGTTATGAAAAAATCTCAAAGGCAGTAGTCATGAAAGAAGAATGGTCTGTGGACAATGGTTTGATGACGCCAACATTAAAAGTCAAAAGAAACAGAGTCGAAGCGATTCATTTGCCTATGTACCCGGCTTGGTTCGAAAGAAGCGAAAAGGTAGTCTATGAATAACCTTATTTCACTGCTTTAAAGGTCCAGTTGTAGACAACCGCTAAGATTCGAACAGTGATGATCACACTGATGGTGATCACTACATCCCAATCTTGGGCTAAGCCAAGTTCCTTAAGCAACAAGTAAAGTAAACCGCCACCAAGACAAATGGTGGCGTATATTTCTTTCCTAAAGATCAATGGAATTTCGTTGACTAAGGTATCTCTAAGTACTCCGCCAAAGACGGCAGAAATGGTACCCATCATTACAGCAATAATAGGTGCAAGACCAGTTGCCAATGTCTTTTCCAAACCCAAGATGGTGAAGAGTCCAATTCCTATGGAATCGAATAGGAACATCGTTTTGCGCAATTTTTCAAAAACCCTTCTAAAAAATACGGTGGCAAAAATGGCGGCAAGGATTGCATAGAGGTAGTTGATGTCTTGCATCCAGCCGACCGGTGTGCTACCAATGAGCAAATCTCTCAACGTACCCCCACCAACTGCGGTAATGAACGAAATGACAGTAGCTCCAAAAAAATCAAGTTCCTTACGCGAAGCCAATAACCATCCACTGACAGCAAAAACAAAGGTTCCGGTTAGGTCCACATAGTAAATCAACTCGGCAGAAGACAACTCAGTCATTGTTCAAATGTAATTCATAAATAGCAGCTTAAAAACGTAAGAATATCAGAATTTTAACTCGCTGATAACCTGAAAGTTAACCACCAAATTAAATAATTATGAAGGCTTCAAAGATCCAAACACCCTTCTTTCTTCGTTAATGAAGTAACTATTCATCGGGGTGGTCTGACTGTCATTCACCTAAACACGAGACCTCGCCATCTGTTCACCTAAACATAATCCGCGGCACTTTATCGTGCCGCGGTATTTTCCTCAACATTCAATTGAACAATAACATTTGGCCATCGGGCCGTTCCGCGCCTCTATAAAACAAAATGCCCCGCTAAATCAGCAGGGCAAATTGGGTTGACCTCGAAGAGTCTACTTTTCTATAACCAAGGATTCTTTGTCTTTATTGACTAACACTGGCTTTCCTAAGCCTGTATTTCCTAGCCTTGGCAATTGAGTTCTACCGTCTCCTACCACCACATAGACAAGATTGTCGGGGTTCATGTACTCATCGACAAGTGCTTTGATCTCAGCAAGATCCATGGCTTTTAATTTCGCCTCATCCTTTTCAATGTAGTCCAACTCAAGTCCATAGGTCGATATGTTCTGCAAAATGCTCAGCAGGCTTCCGTAGGTCTCATAAGATTGCGTATTGCTTCTTAAAATGGAGTTCTTCGTCACGTTCAAGTCATCATCAGAGAAATCGGCACTATAATTATCCAAAAGTTGTTTGAACAGTTCGACTGACTCTTTGGTCACATTACTTCTTACACTAGACGAAGCTTGGAAAACGGCTCCATCCATGGTCCTGTTATAACCTGAGTACGCTCCATAGGTATATCCCTTTTCCAGTCTTAATTCTTTGAAAAGAATAGAACCTGATCCTGACCCTAATCGGTAATTAGACACACCTGCGGCAGCAAAGTCATCACTTCCTTCTTCCATGGCAATTCGGCCAATATTGATCACTGACTGTTTCGCATCAGGATAATCAACAAAATACAACCTCGAATTGTCCATTTTTGTGTTGATCTCATAAGATGGGAATTCCACTTCTTTGGGCTCCCAATCTTCGAATGGAGCTAAGGAAGCGATCACATCTTGTTTCATAATCGCTCCAACAAAGTGGAATGACGCGATGGTCGGAGAGAAATTCTTTTCATAATAAGTCTTGAGATCATCAAGCGTTATCGAAGAAACGGAGCTCAACGTCCCTGAAGCTGGTTTTGAGAAAATATGGTCGTCCCCATACAATACTTCGTTGAATACTCTCGCCGCAATGGCATTAGGATTTGCATTGGACTGTTGGATCGAATTGAGCGCTGAACTTTTCACTCTCTCGAACTCTGCCTCATCCCAACGAGGTGATAATAAGATCTCATGAACGAGGTCCAAAACCTCCGTATAATTCTTCGCCAAGGAGTTCCCTGAAATGGTGATGTATTCTTTGGATGAAAAGACAGATACTCTTGCCCCTAATTGACCAAGGGCCTCTTCCAATTCAGCAGGCGTTTTATTCGCTGTTCCCTCCATCAACATGTTATCGAGTAAAGAGGCTATACCAACCTTGTCCGGATCATCCAAATACATGCCTCCTTTTATCCGAATGCTAAACTGTGCCATGGGCAACTCATCCTGATAAATATGATAGATCTTCATGCCGTTAGAGAGCTCATCGGTTTGGATGGCCGGTGGAGCAAATGAAAGTTCACCATCCAATTCCGGGATCACGCTTCTGTCAATAGCCGAGCTCGTTTTGACAAAGTCTACTTCACGCTCGTATTGATCAAGATTGGCTTCGGCTCCTTGAACGATCGGCTCTTCCACCACTTCTGCCTTAACAGAACCTTCCAAGACCAATTCCTGTTGGCCAACAGGCACAAAGCTAGTCGCCAAATAAGGTTTTCCTTTGATATAGGTAGTGTAGACCCTCATGATGTCTTCCCTGCTGACATTTAGGGTGTTCTCCAAATTTTTAGTGATGTAACCAGGGTCATTGGCAAAGGTGTTGTCACTCGCCAATTGATACGCCTTACTGAAGACGCTCGAAACTGAATTATAGACGCCTGTCTCCGCGCCTACTTTTATTCTTGCCAGGTCCGAATCGGTGAAGCCTTCCTTCTCAAATTTCTCAAAGCCTTCGAAAATGGCATCTCTTAGCTCATTCAAGTCTACCCCATCAAATGCCCGCGCCCCCACACTGAAGGTACCGGCAATTTCGTTTGAGCCATTGTAAGCGTAAATGCTTGGCGCCAATTTCTTCTCTTCTACGATCACCTGGTAAAGTGGCGCTTTCTTTCCATCAGTTAATAATTGTCCGAGCATATCCAATGCCCACATGTCCTTGTGGTATTGCTCTACGGTAGGGTACATCATTTGTAGATCGGGGAGATTCGCAAACTTGTCTTCGTGATAAAAAAGTTTGGTCTCTTCTAAAACTGCGGGCATGGGCTCAATAGGTTCCACCGCAGGACCTGAACCGATCTCTGCAAAATACTTTTCAACCAATTCTTTCGCTTTGGCCAAGTCAATGTCACCAGCAATCGCCAATGTTGCATTTCCTGCCCCATAGTAGTTTGCGTAAAACTCTTTTACGTCGCTGATGGTCGCGTTTTGCAAATCTTCCAAGCTCCCAATGACTTCCCAGCTGTAGGGATGACCTTCAGGGTAAAGGTTTTTGAGTTGCACATAGGTCTTGTGCCCATAAGGCCTATTGTCTACCCCCTGGCGTTTCTCATTTTTAACCACTTGTTTTTCATTCTCTAGGCCCCATTCTGAAATGGTGTTGATGAAAAAGCCCATCCGATCCGATTCCATCCAAAGCACCTTCTCTAATGCGTCGCTTGGAACGGTTTCAAAATAGACCGTCTGATCAGGTGAGGTTCCACCATTAAATGTACCGCCTAGGTCGTTGATGTATTTGATGAAATTACCGGCACCAACATTCTCGGAGTTTTGAAAGAGCATGTGCTCAAAAAAGTGAGCAAAGCCTGTCTTTCCGGGGGTTTCCCTGTTAGACCCCACGTGGTAAAGGACCGCAACGGCAACCTTCGGATCTGATTTATCTTGATGAAGCACGACATCTAAGCCGTTGGCTAAGGTGTATTTTTCGTAATCGAGAGAAAATTCTTCCTGGGTTGAATTTTGGCAAGCTGAACTGATCGCTAGGAATAAGAGTAAACTTAATCCTTGACCTATCTTAAAAATCTTTTTCATGGTTTAAAAAATTATCGAAACTAAAGCTAACAAAAAAGTCACCCGTTTTCGAAGAGTGACTTTTCTATTTGATGGATGGGAGGGCCTACCTTAATGGACGTCCCCCATGAGTTTTCTCAGTGGCTTGTTTATGGCCAGTAGTAAGAGGGCTGCGCCGAATGTGGTCAACACAATGGTCATGTACTGATCCGGCATATTGGCCAATGCTTCCGCATCACCACCGCTGGCTTCGCCTGCGATCAGGCCAGCCAACAGATTACCCAAAGAAACCGACAGGAACCAGATGCCCATCATTTGGCCCTGGAATTTCTTAGGTGCTAGCTTAGTTGTTAAACTCAAGCCTACTGGACTTAAGCTCAATTCGCCCCATGTATGAAACAAATAAGTGAAGATTAACCAAGTTGGTGCTGCCATATCTCCAGAAGCAGCAATCTTTGCTGCAAAGTACATCACAAAGAATCCTAGGGCTACCCCTACTAATCCAAAAACAAATTTCAAGGGTGAACTAGGTTCCAAATTTCTTTTGGCCAACCAAATCCACATCGCCCCAAAGAACGGTGCAAAAAGAATGATAAAGGTAGAGTTCACAGATTGGAACATACCGGCTGGAATTTCCCAACCAAAAACGGTTCTATCCGTAAATCGCTCGGCAAACAAGTTGAGTGTTGACCCTGCCTGCTCGAAACCTGACCAAAAGACTGCCGAGAAAATAAATACCACACCAATGGCTCCTACTTTCTTTTTATCGACAGCGTCAAGCCCACCGAATACAATCACGTAAGCGAGATAGGCAAACGCAATGATAGCAATGACCGCTCCCGAAGCATTCGCAATGGCCAAGGCATCAAGTTCGATAACTCCGGCAAATAAGAGTACCAGAAGCAAGCAAAGTACCACAGTAACGATTGTTGTCCACTTCTTTAGACCTGATCTTTCGGCTTCCTCTTCTTGTGTTTTTGGAATTTCCAGGTTGCCAACATCTTCCAAGGAACCAGCAGTTAATCGGTATTGAATCAGCCCTAAGACCATACCGAAACCAGCCAAGCCAAATCCTAAATGCCAGTCATAATCGGCCAAAGCACTAGTAAGCAATGGGGCAGCAAAGGCTCCAATGTTAATTCCCATGTAAAAAATGGAGAAACCCGCATCGCGCTTAGCATCTCCAGGAGCATACAATTGACCAACGATAGAGGAAATATTGGGTTTAAGTAACCCCGTTCCAACTACGATCAAAATCAACCCTAAAAAGAAAGAATTGGTATCCAGTGCAGTCACTTCCGTTCCGAGACTCCCCATTCCTAAGAGCTGAGCAATTCCCGGAATACCCATGGTAAAGTGACCCAAGGCAATGATGATACCTCCATACCAAACGGATTTCTTCAATCCAAAAAGTCGATCTGCCAACCAACCACCAGGTAGGGCCAATAAATAGACCCCCATGGTGTAAAGGCCATAAATAGCTCCTGAAGTCTGATCGTCAAAGCCAAGTCCACCTTCTGATGCGGCGGTTGCCATGAATAAGATCAAGAGAGCCCGCATTCCATAGTAGCTGAACCTCTCCCACATTTCAGTAAAAAAGAGCGTAGCCAAGCCTCTCGGATGCCCCCAAACCTGTTTCTGTTCTGACATAGTAGTTGTTTAGTTATTTAAAAATCCGTTCAATCTAACAGGACACCCACCTATTTACAAGTTGAATTTTGTAAAAGACATCGATTTCAATCGATATACTTGCTGAGAGCTCAGAAAACTGCATGACCAAAATCATGAATTAGTCTGCATTAATTATCGTTTTTTGACGAGTGATAAGTATTATTGCAAACGTTTTCACAATCATTGAACAAACCACGAAAACCATGTTAGAAACTGGTAGAAAATCAAACAAAGCTGGTCTTGAAACGGCCGGTATCAAAAAAGTTAAAGAGGCCCATTGGAACCTCACCCAATCGGAGCTCATCGAAGAATCATTAAAAAACGGAGAGGGTCATTTGGCCGATACAGGAGCACTTACTGTTGATACAGGTAAATTCACGGGTCGATCTCCACAAGACCGTTTCATCGTCGATGATGACCTGACCAAAGACCAGGTCTGGTGGGGCAACATCAACAAACCCTTTTCTCCAGAAAAATTCGATCAGATCTACAACAAAATGCTAGGCTATCTTGAGGAGCGCAAGGTTTATGTAAGAGATGCCTACGCTGGAGCGGACAAAACACATAGACTAAAACTAAGGGTAGTCAATACCTATGCCTGGCATAACCTCTTCTGCTACAACATGTTCATCGAACCAGAGGAGTACAAATTGGACAGTTTTGAGCCCAATTTCACCATTCTTTGCTGCCCAGAGTTTGAGGCAGACACTGAAACAGACGGTACGCGACAAGAGAATTTTGCGATTGTGAACTTCACGAAGCGAATGATCTTGATCGGTGGAACGCAGTATTCTGGTGAAATGAAAAAAGGAATATTCTCTGTCTTGAATTTCCTACTTCCTACGCAAGATGGTGTGCTTCCGATGCACTGTTCGGCCAATATGGGTAAAAAAGATGCTGATACAGCGATTTACTTTGGTCTTTCAGGCACTGGTAAAACGACGCTTTCTGCCGACCCTGACAGGTATTTGATTGGTGATGACGAACACGGCTGGACTGCAAAGAACGTCTTTAACTTTGAAGGCGGTTGTTACGCGAAAGCCATTGACCTGACGGAAGAAAAAGAGCCGGATATTTTCAGAGCCATCAAATACGGCGCAATCGTTGAGAATACGCGCTTCTTCCCAGGCACCCGTTCAGTGAATTATGAAGACACTAGCGTTACGGAGAACACACGAGTCTCATATCCGCTTGACCACATTGACAACATTGCAAACCCTTCGATCGGTGGTATTCCAAAGAACATCTTCTTCTTAACCTGTGATGCCTTTGGTGTTATGCCTCCAATTTTGAGACTGAACAAAGGACAAGCTATGTATCACTTCATTTCAGGCTATACCTCAAAAGTAGCGGGAACTGAAGCAGGTATTACAGACCCTGTCCCTGTGTTCTCCGCATGTTTCGGTGCACCATTCATGCCCTTGCATCCAACCGTCTATGCAGAAATGCTCGGTAAGAAAATGACTGAACATAACGTGAACGTATGGTTGGTAAATACCGGCTGGACCGGTGGACCTTATGGTGTTGGTTCTCGTATCAAATTGAAATATACGCGCGCCATGATCACAGCTGCCCTTTCAGGTGTGTTGGATAATGTTGGCTATAGAAAACACTCCATCTTCGGAGCAGAGATACCAATGAATTGCCCAGGAGTTCCTTCTGAGATCTTGAGTGCTAGAGAAACATGGAAGAACGATCAAGGCTTCTATGAGCAGTCAAACAAATTGGCAAGAATGTTCAATGAGAACTTTGAGAAGTTTGAATCCTATGCCAATGAAGAGATCATGGCAGGTGCCCCTAAACCAAGGGAAGACTATAAATAGTACATGCTTCGTACATATGACAAATACAAAAGCCCTGTCCGTCTGACAGGGCTTTTTCATTAGGAATTGCCAACCTAATTCGACACTGATTTATCTTTGCGCCTCAGATGCAGCGCTACGCTGTCTCCTCGAGACTTTGAATCATTTCTAATCTATTCTGCATGGTCTGCAGCTCTCTCTTTAGCTTCATTTGCTTTTCAACGGATTGATATCGCTGAGCTCTATATTCATCCATGATCTTAGAATAGGCACTCTTTACACGCTTGACAACAGCACAAACATGCTTCACTCGGTAGTACAGTACGCCAAGAGAAAAGACCAAGAGAGCGATAAAAGACCAGACTACTGCATTGTAGGATTTTTTATTCACTGCCAGTCCTAAAAAGCTCATCCTGGCGTTCTTCTCTTCACTTTCCTGCAGTTGCACTTGCGTTTGGTCAAACTGCGCCTTCAACGACTCAAAATCTGCACGGAGAGTCCCTAAGTTCTCTTCGAGGTTTTTGATCGCTCCTTGATAGCGCTGCAGGGAATCGAGCATACCTGACTTGAATTTGAGCAGGTCGTTCGTTCTGATGACCTTATAGCCTTCATAGGTCTCCGAACTACTCATGATCTGTCCCAATTGGTCAGCGAGTGTTTCTTGCGGTTCGTCCTGCGCAAGTAGTAAACTAGTGGTGGTTAGTAGTAGGAAGAGGCATGTAACAAGTCGTCGTCTCATTGTTTTCATGATTCAGTTTTAGGGTCAAAAGTGAAACTAACTTAAGGAATAACTTAATGAGTTGATAGACACTGTTCTACAAAGCATTTTCTTGTAGATATTCTTCATTTTAACGAGGTGAAAGGGAAAGGATGATCGGAGAAATGAGGGCAATGGTCCTGTGAATAATAAAAAACCGTTCTCTTTTTTTGGTATACTTACAGCTCAATAGAGCGTCTATCCATGAAACATACCTCACTTCTCGTCTTGTGCTTATTTTTGGCATTTGCTTGCAGCCCTAAGCGAACCATCGATTTCCCTAAAACTGACCTTAGCTCGACAGCCATTATCCCAAGGCCTCTGGAAATGACTTCCTCAGGAAGTGGGTTTGCCTTGGATGCCTTTACGGCATTTACCGTTGTAGCCAATGATGAAGGTTTTCAATCTGCAGCCGATTATCTTATCGAGAAGATCGAAGCCAAAACTGCCTTTCAAGTTGGTTCAGGTGAAAACGTATTTAATCACCTCGTGATTCAGCAAATCCCTCCTACTCAAAATCCAGAAGCGTACGAGCTCCACATCAGCTCAGACTCTCTTTTATTAAAAGCCGGAACAGGTGTTGGTGCCTTTCGGGGCATTCAAACCATCCGGCAGCTCATTCCGGAGGAATCAAATGACACCCTTACCTCCAATCCTGTCTGGGTCATTCCAACAGGAAAGATCATCGATGCTCCTCAATTTGAGTATCGTGGCACCATGCTCGATGTTGCACGCCATTTCTTCAGCGTAGAAGATGTCAAACAGTACCTGGATGTTTTGGCCTACTACAAGATCAACAAGTTTCATATGCACCTCTCCGACGACCAAGGTTGGCGAATTGAGATCAAGTCATGGCCTCGATTAACGGAGGTGGGCAGCACAACAGGTGTTGGAGGTGGTCCCGGAGGTTTCTATACCCAAGAGGACTATAAAGAAATCGTGGCTTATGCGGCGGAGCGACACATCACCGTAATTCCGGAGATCGATATGCCAGGACATACCAATGCGGCCTCTCTCGCCTACCCTTTCTTAAATGGAAATGGCAAGAAAGTCAAGATCGAAACCAGCATGGCGGTAGGCTTCAGCACCTTCGATACACGAAAAGATACTGTATATGCCTTCATCGATGATGTAGTTCGAGAGATCAGCGCCATGACTCCTGGTCCTTACTTTCATATCGGGGGAGATGAAAGCTTGGTCACTAAGAAAGAAGACTATCAATACTTTGTTGAACGCGTGGAGAAAATCGTGCAAAAACATGGCAAACGCATGATCGGTTGGGATGAGATCGCCACAACCGAAATGAGCTCCTCTTCTGTTGCACAATGGTGGAACAATAAAAAGAATGCACAAGCGGGGATAGATCAGGGCATGAAGCTCATTGTTTCGCTTGCCCAGAAAGCTTACATGGACATGAAGTACAACGAGAACTCTCAGTTCGGACTGCGCTGGGCCGGGTATATACCGGTAGACACTGCTTACAATTGGTTTCCTGAAGAGAGCTTTGACAAAACACACATTTTAGGGGTTGAAGCTCCCCTTTGGGCAGAAACCATCCGAACACTCGATGAGCTCGAATACCTTGCTTTCCCTCGCATCATTGGTTATGCCGAGCTGGGTTGGTCAGTCAAAGAGAACCGCAACTGGGAAGACTATAGCAGAAGACTCGCATATCATGGTCAATTTCTACGTGCGCAAGGAGTCAATTATTATGCAAGTCCGCTGATCGATTGGTGAGAGGCGTAGTACGTCTTGAGTAATGTGTCTTGAGTAGTGAGTATGGCAAATTGTGTTTAGGCCTGATGTGATCAAACCCCAAACTGCTGGAGGTGATGATCGAGGTGTTTATAGAACATATTGTTCCACTCCTGTTTCGTCATTTTTCCAAACGAAAGGTTTTTTCTACCATCAAAATGGGCAGCACCTAGTTCCTCTGTTTTCTTGATATAGGCGACCAATCGCTCTTTTTCTTTTTGGAAATCCCTTTCATCCACAATGAGGAACTGTGGGGCCGTTTTCAAATTCTTTTTATACGGTTTCTCACTCACCACCATGTTCTTCACAAAGAGCTTCAGAATGATCTTCATGATTCCTTTAGGTGCCGGATGCTGATCAGTATAAGCCATTTCATAGGTCACATTGCAATGTGCCAGCATCTGAGAGACATTCATCTTTCCCCATAAGGGTTGCGTCTCAGGACTCAGTTTTTCAATACGGGCAACGGTTTCTGCGGTGGTTTGGGGATCAAAAATATCTTTCATGGCTTCACTTAAAGGAAAGTAAGATCAGCAACTCTTTAAATAAAAAAAACAAATCCAGTCAAAAAGGGAGTGTTTCAGGCTTCGTTTTGATTAGTTAGGGCTCAAACTAATGATGAAAAGTCTTATCCTGCCTTTGTCGGCAGACAGGCGAGAGGCTATGGCTGCTTCTTTACTAAATTCTTAAATGGGTCTTAGCGAGACGCTAAGACCAGATACATACGCCAAGACCAGACGTGAGCCAGATAGCGCCACTATTAACGATTAACCAATCACCATTAACCACATAACCCTACCCAAACAGTGCTCCTGCAATGGTAGCGGTCATCATGGTTGCCAAGGTTGCGGCCACCAAAGCCCTAAACCCTAATTTGGAGAGGTCTCCTTGTCGACTTGGTGCCATTCCGCCGATACCACCGATCTGAATGGCGATAGAAGAAAAATTAGCAAACCCACAAAGGGCATAAGTAGAAATGATGATGGCCTTTTCGCTCAACACACCGGCTTCTTTCATCTCGGCCAAACTCAAATAGGCGACGAATTCATTGATCACTGTTTTTTGTCCTATTAAGCTACCCACTTGCAGTGTTTCTTGCCACTCTACTCCCATGGCGAATGCGAATAGACGAAACAGCTGTCCTAAGATGTACTGCAGACTAAAGCCATCGAACACACCATCTGTAGAGCTTACCACAAAGGCATTGATGCCGAACCATTCCCCAATAC
This sequence comes from Roseivirga sp. YIW32, assembly GCF_057219245.1. Classification (NCBI taxonomy): domain Bacteria; kingdom Pseudomonadati; phylum Bacteroidota; class Cytophagia; order Cytophagales; family Roseivirgaceae; genus Roseivirga; species Roseivirga sp. YIW32. The sequence goes on from NZ_JBXVVG010000001.1 coordinate 1,384,459, forward strand.
CGTCTACTAAGATCCAATTGAGGGCGTAGATCACCGCAATGAAAGCCAATAGCATGGCAGCAATGTTGGCGGCTAATTTGACCCCTTCGCTTGCCCCACGCGATAGTGCATCGATCACATTGACGCCCAATTCATCCTTTGCCACTACCAATTTCTTTTCGACCTCCTCCTTTTCCGGCAGGAAGATCTTAGCCATCAAAATGGCAGCCGGCGCATTCATGATAGAGGCACTCAGCAAATACGTCGCAAACTTGGCCTGTTCTTCCTCATTGCCACCGCCCAAAAAAGCCACATACGCACCCAAGACTGATCCTGCGATGGTTGCCATTCCGCCCGTCATTAGACAAAGCAATTCTGACTTGGTCATTTTGGAGATAAATGGCCGCACCAATAAGGGCGCTTCGGTTTGTCCGAGGAAAACATTGCCTGCAGCCGACATGGACTCCGCTCCTGATAAGCGCATGGTCTTGGCCATGATCCAGGCAAAAACAAAGACGATCTTTTGAAGAATACCAAGATAGTAGAGTCCCGCTGTTATGGCCGAGAAGAAGATAACAGTCGGTAAGGCTTGAAAAACGAAGAGAAAACCCAGGCTATGCTTGGTTCCTTCCACTGCATCACTGTTCTTGGCTAGATCACCGTAAAGAAAGGCAGCCCCGTCGAGCGCAAAACCTAAAAAAGAAACGAAACCCTTGCTTAAAGCCTCAAAGCCATATTGCACAAAGGGAACATATCCAATCAACAAGGCGATGATGATCTGCAAGAGAAGTCCCACGCCGACCAAACGCCATGAAATCTTCTTCCGGTTGCCGGAAAACAAATAAGCAATTCCTATAAGAATTGCCAAGCCTATTATTGCTCTTAAGATGTCCATCTATGCAAAAAGAAACCCTAGTTCGACACTGGGGCTGTCCAATTCCTTAACTACGTTTATTGAGCTCATCTCTGATCTTGGCTGCCTTTTCGTAATCTTCAGCAGCCAGTGCTTCGTTGAGCATTTCGTTTAATTTGTCTACTGAGAAATCCTGAAGTCGTTCACCCTCCTTTTCTACCGGCACGGGTTCGATCGTCTCTTCTTCTAAGATCTCTTCATCATCGGTTAAGATGATCCCCGCCTCAGCAAGCACTTTCTCATAGGTATAGAATGGTACTTCAAAGCGAATCCCGATGGCGATTGCATCTGAAGGTCGAGCATCGATCTCCACCGTTTTGATCCCATCCGTACAGACGATCTTAGCAAAAAAGACGCCTTCCTTCAAGTCAGAAATCAAGATCTCAGTGACCTCATAATTGAACCCATGAGCAAAGGACTTGAACAAGTCATGTGTCATAGGCCTGTTGGGTGCGATCTTTTCAATTTCCAACGCAATGGCTTGAGCCTCAAACATGCCTATGATGATAGGCAATCGGCGCTCCCCTTCTACTTCGCCCAAAACCAAGGCAAAAGAGCCTGTGCTTTGCGACTGACTTGATGAAAGCCCTAAGATTTCGATCTTTATTTTATCCAATGCGTAGTATTTCTTGACTAGGCGTTCTTCAACGCTTCTGTTAATTTTGGTACAACCTCGAAAGCATCACCCACAATACCGTAATCAGCGGCTTTGAAGAATGGTGCTTCCTCGTCTTTATTGATCACCACAATATACTTAGAAGAATTGACTCCTGCCAAGTGCTGAATAGCACCTGAAATACCCACTGCGATGTACAGCGATGGACTCACTTTCACTCCCGTTTGCCCTACGTGCTCATGGTGAGGTCTCCAGTCCATATCCGATACCGGCTTAGAACAACCTGTCGCCGCACCAAGGGTTTTGGCCAGGTCTTCGATCATGCCCCAGTTTTCAGGACCTTTCAATCCTCTTCCACCAGAAACCACAAGGTCTGCTTCCGGCAATAAGATATCACCCTCTGCCTTCTCTGTTGCCGTAATGGTTGCTCCAAACAAGGCTTCGTCTAGGGATACATCAAAAGCCTCAACAGCCGCTGCACCTCCACCGGTTTTGACCTCTACCGCGTTCTTTTTGATCGCCAAGATCTTTTTATCCGTAGTGATGGACACATTCGCAAAGGCTTTTCCTGTATAAATGCTTCGTTTCACTACAAATCCATTGCTTGTATCGGGCAAATCGGCCACATTAGACACCAAACCGGCACCTGTTTTTGCCGCAACCCTTCCCACTACAGCATCGGCCAAGGAAGACTTCGCGGTTACCACGATAGTAGCCCCGGTGCTTTCCATAGCTGCTGCTAATACTTCAGCATAAGGCTGGATCAAACCAGCATTTAGGCGTTCATCGGCAACATGCAATACTTTTTTAGCTCCATTATCACCTGCGGTCGCTAACTCATCGGCAGCTACCTGGCCTAAAGCAATCGCCGTCACGTCACCCAAAGCAGCACCATAAGTGATCGCTTCTCTTGAAGATTTTTTGATCTTACCCTCTTCTGTCTCTATAAATACTAATACTGACATTTTCTTTCTGTTTTGAGTGATTAAAGGACCTTTGCTTCGTTTTTCAATAGATCGACCAATTCTTGCACGTTATCTGCATCGATCATTTTCACCGCACCTTTTGCCGGTGGCAATTCATATGCGGAAAGCTGCGTTTGCACCTTATCATCGACCGGATCTTTCACGGTCAAAGGCTTTGTTCTTGCTGACATGATTCCCCGCATATTTGGGATCTTCCATTCCGCAATAGGCTCTTGACAGCCCGCAACGAAAGGCAATTTCACCTCTAGCTTCTCTTTTCCTCCTTCGATCTCACGCGATAGTTTGGCCGTATCGCCATCCACGTCTAAGGTCATCACTGGCGAAAAAGAAGGCATGCCTAACATTTCACCAACCATTCCGTGCACCATGCCTCCGTTAAAGTCGATCGACTCTCTACCCATTAAGATCAGGTCATAAGCACCTTCTTTCGCCACTGCAGCGATCTGATTCGCCACAAAGAAAGAATCTGATGGAAATGCGTTGACACGAATGGCTTCGTCAGCACCGATGGCCAATGCTTTTCTGATGGTGGGGTCAGCATCTGCTTCGCCTACATTCAAAACGGTGATCTTGCCTCCATGCTGCTCCTTCAACTCCACTGCTCTCGCCAATGCATAGTCATCGTATGGGCCAATGATGAATTGGACGCCATTTTTATCGAATTCTGTATTGTTATTGGTGAAAGCAATGCGTGAAGTAGTATCTGGAACGTGGGTGATACATACTAAAATATTCATAACCTGCTTTTCGATTTGTTTAAGACTATCTTTTCAACCTTTTGCATGAAGGCATGTTCAGAGAAAGCACACTTTCTTACAAAAAACAAGGGCTATGCCCTAAATTTGCCCGAAGATAGTCACAAACAGGTGAAATAAAAACGATTGCAATCGATGAATGACGCAAGAATTGAGTTATTGAAAAGCTATATCGAAGAGGAGCCCAATGACCCCTTCAATTATTACGCCTTAGCCTGCGAATACCTTGAGGAACAAGCTGAGGAAGCCTTGGCCCTATTCAAAAAACTACTCAGTGACTTCCCTGATTACCTGGCTACCTATTACCAAGCCGCCCAATTACTTCAAGAGTTTGAAGAAGACGAGAGAGCCTTGGAAGTTTACGAGCAAGGCATAAGGCTGGCAATAGAGCAAAACAATACCAAAACCCTGAATGAACTCAAGACCGCCAAGCAGAATCTGGAGTTTGAAATGTGAGGTGCGATTTGGGGAGTATTCGATTATATGACGTGAAAGTAGACGCAATCTCTACCCCAAACCTAAAGGGTGAAATATCTAAAATCCTTGTCATCCCTTTAGGGACTGAGGGTTAATGAACTCAAGACCGCCAAGCAGAATCTGGAGTTTGAAATGTGATTTAGTTATCGGTGATTGGTTAATGGTTATTCGTCTTTGGTATTTCTTACTTCTCGTCATTGCGAAGAGCGACTGTAGGAAGCGATGAAGCAATCTTTAGGTTAGTTATCGGTGATCGGTTAATGGTTATTCGTCTCTGGTATTTCTTACTTCTCGTCATTGCGAAGCGCGACGGCAGGAAGCGATGAAGCAATCTTTGGGAAAGTTATCGGTGATCGATTAATAGTTATTCGTGCTTCGTGCATCGTATTTAGTGCCTACTAACTCTTATTTCATACTTCCTACCTCCCTCGCGTCATTGCGAAGAGCGACCGCAGGAAGCGATGAAGCAATCTTTGGGAAAGTTATCGGCTTATTGATTAATGATTATTCGTCTCTAGTATTTCTTACCTCTCGTCATTGCGAAGCGCGACCGTAGGAAGCGACGAAGCAATCTCTGGGTTAGTTATCGGTGATCGGTTAATGGTTATTCGTCTCTGGTATTTCTTACATCTCGTCATTACGAAGAGCGACCGCAGGAAGCGATGAAGCAATCTTTGGGAAAGTTATCGGCTTATTGATTAATGGTTATTCGTCTCTAGTATTTCTTACCTCTCGTCATTGCGAAGCGCGACCGCAGGAAGCGATGAAGCAATCTTTGGGTTAGTGATCGGCTAATCGTTATCAGTTCATCAGAAATCAGCCATTAGACAAATAAAAACCCTTAATGCAACCTATTGATTTTCAATTGATTCAAAAATTTCTTTAAAAAAAAGGGACCTCATTGGGTGACTTTACCCCCCCCTAAAATCACTAAATAGTATAAGAATTTCTTAATCTCATTTAGTAACCACAATATGCACTCACTAAAAAACAAACTATTCGCTTGTTTGGCATGCACAATAATTCTCTTTTCCTGCTCGCAAGATGTCGATCAGCTTCCCAACATCATTACACCTAAAAATACGCAGGCCTCTATTGATCAATTTCCTGGTTTGGGAGGTTTTATAACAGCTTATGTCGGTACCAAACGTGACCAAATTGAGCAATACGCTGAATTAAACAGCGGTGGTGTTCATCCGCTCATCGAAAGAATAGACTTTGACCGAGTGATGGCTCGTTTAGACGAAAGCGGGCAGACCTACATGGCCATGGCTATCAGAAATGATGACCCTTTGGTGATTCAGAATTTAGTGGTTGGCAAGGGAATTGATGGAGCATATCAAAGACCGATGATCTTTACCTATACCATGACAGAAGCTTTCTATCAAACTTACTTAAATACCGGCTCTTTGGAAGGTTTTGAGGGTACAGTCCATCGGGTATATCTAGACCCTGATCAGATACGCCAAAATGAAAATGTGGCCAATATGGCCCTAAGTAGTACTACCACAACTAATTGTCCGGATCAATCAAGCCTTGGCGGTAAAGATGAAGACCCCAACACGGCTCCCGATACAAATCCTGATACAGGTGGCGGTGGCACTTCTGGTGCCGGTTGTACTTATGAGATGCAAACCGTGATTGAAGAAGTAGAAGAATATGTAACTTATTACGAAGAAATAGATGGTCGAATGGTGCTCACAGGGGAAATTATTTATAGCACCAAAGAAGTAGATAAAATGGTGATGACCTGCGATGATGACTGGGCAAGCCTGAGCACGGCAGAAACAAATTGTGATAACCCAAATGATGGGGAGGTGCCTATTCTAGAGGAAGAAGATGAAGAGCTTGCCAACCCGTGTAGAATTGAAGATTTATTAACTAGTAATCCAGAAGTTAAAGCCGCATTTGATTCACTCGCTACTAAAACAGGACTCAACAAAGAAGTTGGTTATACTATTTCAAAAAAACCTAATGGAGACTATCTTATCAATTATATCGAAGGCGAAGAAAATATACATGGAATCGATAACATCACTCCACCTACCAATCTAACTGGCATAATACATACACATTTTGATGGTGGCCTCAATGTCCCTTCTGATTTTGATATTAAATCGATATACGAAGCATTACCTTTCATTGAAAACCTCAAAACATATTTCGTAGGTACAATTACCTCTGATCAAACCACTTACTTATTAATGGTTAAAAACAAATCACAATTCAAGTATTTTGGTGAAAAATACTTATCTAACCCTTCTTCTGGAAATTACTTTTTATTTACATCACAATTTGATAAGAATATATCAACTAATGCTAGTGCTCAAGAAAATGAAAGGGCATTTGTAGAATTATTAGATACTTATAATTCTGGTTTAAGATTACTTAGAGGAAGTGTTGAGGATTTTTCTAATTGGACTGTATTATCAAAAAACTATGACGGCAGCATTAAAGAAAAAGATTGCAATTAGCATTATATCGCTCAGTCTCGTGCTTTTTTCTTTTAACTCTTGTCAACCTAGAGTATATGATGTTGTCCTAGATTCAGATTCTATACCTCAAATTCTCGAGGAACGGAGGGTTTATATAAAAGATACATTCGCACAAAAATATATTGGAAATTGGTCAAATGAGGACATTAAACTTCAGCTAACATACTATGAAAAAGTAAGAGAGCAGAAAATATATTACGAACAGTATATTGGTTCAATTACTTTCGATCAAAACAAAGTACTAGATCTTCGATTAAAATCAACTTCAAAAAGCACAGCTAATGTAATATTCCCTCAGGTAGATGGTTTAATGGGAAAAGTTGAATATTACCATGAAACTGATCAATTAGAGATAGAATTCAAGTGGAAAGAAGTCCTTTCATTTAAAAAGTCAATTGGAGAAAAAACTATTGATAGAAAAAACTTAAACTCACTGCCAAAATCGATCATTCTTAAAAGAGTAAAATAAGTCAAGTAAAACACAACAGATTCAAACCGCTCCACTCGCGCGTGTTTGTAGCGCGTACCTTTGTTATTAGATGCTTTATTTAATTTAATCCCTTTAAAATGAGGTTCACACCGTTAGAAGACAAGCATAGTACCCAGACTCTAAGCATTTACCGCACGCGTTGCAAACGCACGCAAGTTCTAAGCTGATGATGAAACACCGTTTCAAATCCAAAGCGATGCGATTTTATAGACTAGCTATCTTTATATTAATCTTTATATTTTTTGTAGCCCTTTATATCCTAAAGCTCAGTCCTAGGGCAAAAAAAGCTCAATTGAATGTTGTGAATTCGAAAGAACTCAGTTTGGGAATGGATAGTCTTGAAGTTCTAAAAATTATGGGGCAACCTGATAAAAGGTTTATTGAAAATGGACGAAGGGCATTTTTCTATAGACCACCAGATTTTTCATCAGACGGCATTTACCTATATTTTGAATCTGGGCAACTAGATAGAATTACATACTACGAATAGCATGAAAGTGAACCATTCTCCGTTAAAAGATAATTTTTGTGTTGAGACTCCGTTAGCGCGCGTTTGAAACGCGTTCCTTTGTTATTAGATGCTTTATTTAATTAAATGCCTTAAAAATGAGCCACACTCTGCTAAAGGATACTATTAGTGCTGCAAATTCTGCAGGCATTTTCCGCACGCGTTGCAAACGCGCGCTAGTTCTGCGGGGAATATTTGTAATTAGTCTTTTACTTAACACGTATATTTGTGAAAGTCAAGTAGATCAAAAAACCGAGTTGAGAAGCTACCTATTAGAATTTTTAGACAGTCAAAAACTAAAACTAACTGGCGAAAAACTTGATATTAATGAACGCATAAAAAATTTAGATTTATACAGTGATAAACCAATACTAATTCTTTGTATGAACTTTTATGTTCGGCCAGTTAAAGATTTGAATAGAAAGTTAGCTATTTCAAAAGATGATGTACAACCAATCACCATAGATGAATCGTCGTTTGAAGATACTTGGTCAAAAAACTTCGTAAGCAGGTCTAAAAGTTTATTCAAGAAAATAGTTCAAATGTCTAACGTTTACACGCTTGGTGATGACATGTTTATTATTGGCTTTGAATCACAGAAAGAAGTTTGGCTCGATATTATTTATAGAAATGATAACGGGAACTTAGAGAGCTGCATTTTTGCCAAGAGCTATAAATAAACTAGACTACTAGCGCGCGTTTGAAACGCGTGCCTTTTTTATTAGATCCTTTTTTTCAATGAGCCTCACTTGGTTAGAAGAGAAACATGTGCTAAAAATCTTGAAAGTCTTTACCGCACGCGTTACAAACGCGCGCTAGCTTTGGGCGCGACTGCAGAAAGCGATGAAGCAATCTTTGGGATAGTGATCGGCTAATCGTTATCAGTTCATCAGAAATCAGCCATTAGACAAATAAAAACCCTTAATGCAACCTATTGATTTTCAATTGATTCAAAAATTTCTTTAAAAAAAAGGGACCTCATTGGGTGACTTTACCCCCCCCTAAAATCACTAAATAGTATAAGAATTTCTTAATCTCATTTAGTAACCACAATATGCACTCACTAAAAAACAAACTATTCGCTTGTTTGGCATGCACAATAATTCTCTTTTCTTGCTCGCAAGATGTCGATCAGCTTCCCAACATCATTACACCTAAAAATACGCAGGCCTCTATTGATCAATTTCCTGGTTTGGGAGATTTTATAACAGGTTACTTTGGTTCCAAATCTGACCAAATTGAGCAATACGCTGAATTAAACAGCGGTGGTGATCATCCGCTCATCGAAAGAATAGACTTTGACCGAGTGATGGCTCGTTTAGACGAAAGCGGACAGACGTACATGGCCATGGCCATCAGAAATGATGACCCTTTGGTGATTCAGAATTTAGTGGTTGGCAAGGGAATTGATGGAGCATATCAAAGACCGATGATCTTTACCTATACCATGACAGAAGCTTTCTATCAAACTTACTTAAATACCGGCTCTTTGGAAGGATTTGAGGGTACAGTCCATCGGGTATATCTAGACCCTGATCAGATACGCCAAAATGAAAATGTGGCCAATATGGCCTTAAGTAGTACAACCACAACTAATTGTCCGGATCAATCAAGCCTTGGCGGTAAAGATGAAGACCCCAACACGGCTCCCGATACAAATCCTGATACAGGTGGCGGTGGCACTTCTGGTGCCGGTTGTACTTATGAGATGCAAACCGTGATTGAAGAAGTAGAAGAATATGTAACGACCAATGAAGAAGTAGACGGGCAAATGTGGTTGACCACAACAATTGTTTATAGCACCAAAGAAGTAGATAAAATGGTGATGACCTGCGATGATGACTGGGCAAGCCTTAGCACGGCAGATACAAATTGTGATAACCCTGATGATGGGGAGGTGCCGATTGTAGATCAGGTACTTCTTGATTCATCATTCGTTTCAAACTCAAAGTTAATGTGCATTTGGAATAAACTCACAGGAACTGCCGGCTTTCAAAATAAATTAAAAGCTTTTGATGGTGACATGTCTCTTTGGAATATTCAATTCTCCGCACAAGGTTTTTTAGATCCAGCAAATGGTTTCAAACCATCATCAAATGCAATAACTCGGGACAACTATAATCCTAATGATAATTTAACTCAAGTCATTATAAATACAAATTCAGACAAAATGGAAAGGCCAATATTAGATATTGCTCGAACACTTCTGCATGAAGCAATTCATCCTGAAATTTATAGACAAGTTAAATCTGCAGGTGGACTAGACGCATTAACAGAAAACAACTTTCCTGGCCTTTTCGACTATTATTCAAGATATGGAAAAGGAAAATTTCAACATCAATTGATGGCAAAGCATTATATTGATTTTATAGCCGAAAACTTAGGAGCATTCGATAATTACTCACAAAATGAAGAAGTTTACACAGCAATGGCTTGGCAAGGATTAAGAGGCTACTCTGTGGGTGAAGAAAATATATTTTATGTTGCATTTGACGAATTATCTGATGAAGTAAAAATTGAGTATGATCAATTAGTTAATGAATACTTAAGAAATAATAAGAATGACAGCTGCAACTAATTTTATATTGAATTTTTTGATTCTATGTACTCTAGTACAGACGGAGGATTTATACCTTATGCATGACCAGTATTATCGCAACAATCCAAAAGGATTAAGATATCAAGATTCTAATATCCCCAATCTATTTATTATAGATTGGGTTAATGCCGTAGAAGTAGATTCTATGAAGGAGTACTACAATGAACCCATGTATCTAGAATTCATAGAAATTGATACTATTTCAGATATTAAGTATGATATGAGAAGTACAGATTGGTTGATTGAGTTTTATCGAAACTTTTACAATTCTTTTAAAAAGGAAAAATATTGGATTGCTGATAGCGGACGACCAAATCCGTTCAATTTGAATCTGATGTATGACAATGTTTATGTAATAAGAATCTTGGAAGACAGGTATGAAAGAGTTAAAGTTCGTCAAATCGAACAACTCGAATAAGCAGTATTCCAATCGAGAGTATTTGTCCCTCCGCTCGCGCGCGTTTGGAACGCGTGCCTTTGTTATTAGATGCTTTATTAATTTAATCCCTTTAAAATGAGGCTCGCACCGTTAGAAGACAAGCATATTACCCAGACTATGGTCAGTATTTACTGCACGCGTTGCAAAGGCGCGCTAGCTTTGGGCGCGACTGCAGGAAGCGACGAAGCAATCTTTGGGTTAGTTATCAGTGATCGGTTAATGGTTATTCGTGCTTCGTGCCTTCTCCTTCGTACCTCCTTTCCCTTTGATCACACAGTTCTTTAATCGCCACCGGCATTGCGAAGCGCGACGGCAGGAAGCGATGAAGCAATCTTTGGGATAGTTATCGGTGATCGATTAATAGTTATTCGTGCTTCGTGCATCGTATTTAGTGCCTACTAACTCTTATTTCATACTTCCTACCTCCCTCGCGTCATTGCGAAGAGCGACCGCAGGAAGCGATGAAGCAATCTTTGGGTTAGTGATCGGCTAATCGTTATCAGTTCATCAGAAATCAGAAATAAGCCATTAGACAAATAAAAACCCTTAATGCAACCTATTGATTTTCAATTGAATCTAAATTTTCTTAGAAAAAAAGGCAGCCCATTGGTTGACTTTTCTCCACAAAATCACTAAATAGTATAAGTAATTCTTAAGAGAATTTAATAAAACTAATATGCACTCACTAAAAAACAAACTATTCGCTTGTTTGCCATGAACAATAATTCTCTTTTCTTGCTCGCAAGATGTCGATCAGCTTCCCAACATCATTACACCTAAAAATACGCAGGCCTCTATTGATCAATTTCCTGGTTTGGGAGATTTTATAACAGGTTACGTTGGTTCCAAATCTGACCAAATTGAGCAATACGCTGAATTAAACAGCGGTGGTGTTCATCCGCTCATCGAAAGAATAGACTTTGACCGAGTGATGGCTCGTTTAGACGAAAGCGGGCAGACATACATGGCCATAGCCATCAGAAATGATGACCCTTTGGTGATTCAGAATTTAGTGGTTGGCAAGGGAATTGATGGAGCATATCAAAGACCGATGATCTTTACCTATACCATGACAGAAGCTTTCTATCAAACTTACTTAAATACCGGCTCTTTGGAAGGATGTGAGGGTACAGTCCATCGGGTATATCTAGACCCTGATCAGATACGCCAAAATGAAAATGTGGCCAATATGGCCTTAAGTAGTACAACCACAACCAACTGCCCTGACCAATCTAGGGTAGGTGGTAGAGACCAAGACCCCAGCACAGCGCCCGATACAAATCCTGATACAGGTGGCGGTGGGCCTTCTGGAGCCGGTTGTACTTATGAGATGCAAACGGTAACAGAAGTAGTATATGAATTTCAATGTTGGCAAACAATGGAAAATGGCCTGCTCACGACTAACTGTGAAAGTGTACCGGTAGAAAAAGAGGTTGATAAAATGGTGATGACCTGTGACGATGACTGGGCAAGCCTTAGCACGGCAGATACAAATTGTGATAACCCAAATGATGGGGAGGTGCCTATATTACAATCTTATGATGAATGGAAAAATCTAAATGAATGCGAAAAGCTAATTATACCTGCCTTGGCAATCTCAGCTATATTAGTTAGGGAGAATAAGAATTTAGCTAGTTACGTAACACAGCAACTCTACGGTCCATATTCTTCACGAGTTGGGTATAATGACTGTGCCGATGCATTTAGACATGCTTACTTCAATGCATTGAATACTTTGGATATCGGGGAGCTAAAAGCAGAAGTTTTCGGTAATGCTCATGAATGTGGAAGCGAAGAAAAAGAACCTAGAGCAATGGAAATGGATTTACACAACAACAGGATTGGAAGAGAAATTGCACTTAACAATACCAATGCAACCGATCAGGAATTGATTGGCTTAGTACTTCAAAAAATGAAGCTAGGTGAATTAAGATATCTTAATACTGGATTTGGACTAGAAACAGCTTTTTCTCAACTTATACCAACCTATGAAAGCTGCAAGTAAAACTCCTCTTTTAATCCTTAGTCTATTTTACTTTGTATTCGGTTGTGATAAATCAAATAGTGTATACACCTTAGACATAGCCGAATTCAATAGTCCTATAGTGCATCAATTTGAATTATTGCCGCAAGGCAATAAATCCGTGCACTCTATACAGCTATGCATGGTAGGAGATATAGAAGGAAACCTTCTGATTAATCAGCAAATTACCTTATCAGGTTCTGTTGATACTTGTTTCAGTCATGACTGGTATTCGCCGATTTATGATTTTGAATTAACCCCTCTTGATAGTGCTTTTGGTTTCTTGGAAATAAAAACGAGATTCTTATACACCTATTGAAGAATTAATACCCCGCTCGCGCGCGATAGCAACGCGTGCCTTTGTTATTAGATGCTTTATTTAATTTAATCCCTTTACAATGAGGCTACTACCGTTAGAAGACAAGCATAGTACTCAGACTCTAAGCATTTACCGCACGCGTTGCAAACGCGCTAGCTTTGAAGTCTTAGCGAGACGCTAAGACTAGTGAAGGGACTGAGGGTTATTGGCTAGCAGTTCATCAGGAAATCAGAAACACACCAATCTGGTCTTAGCGAGACGCTAAGACTAGAAAAGGACTAGAAAAGCAGACAGGCGAGACGCTAAGACCAGAAGAGTTAATCCCTTTTCTTGAACCCTAGCCCTTAACACCTTATTTTCACCATATGAGTTTAACCCACCTCCGCATTGGCGGTGTTCCAGAACATTTCAACCTTCCCATCCACCTGATCAATGAAGACGGTACACTGGCCAAAAACGGCATCTCCATCGAATGGACAGACTTCGGAGGGGGTACAGGCCAAATGTGCAAAGCCCTTCGCGAAAATGAAGTAGACATCTGCTTGCTGCTCACCGAGGGCATCATCACCGATATCATCAAAGGCAATCCGAGCAAGATCATCAGTGAGTACGTGATCACTCCTTTTACTTGGGGTATACATACAGGGCTTGATAACCCCTTACAAAAAAAGGACTTCATCTTTGATAAGCAGCATGCCATTAGCCGGTTTGGGTCAGGATCTCATTTGATCTCCATTGTGAATGCCAACAGTAAGCAACACAGCCTAGGAGCTGAGCAATTCACTGTGATCAATGACATCAATGGGGCTATCCAATCGTTGAATGCACTAGAGACGGATGTGTTTTATTGGGAAAAGTACACCACGAAGCCCTATGTCGACGCTGGCATTATCCGACGCATTGACGAATACCTGACACCCTGGCCTTGCTTTGTGATCGCTGCTTCAGACAATATTCTGGCAAAAGCACCTGAAAAAGTAGACCTATTGCTCGATCTGATCCAAGAAAGCTGTCAGGCGTTCATGAAGGATAATGAGGTCATCCCGCTAGTTGCCCAACGCTATGCACAGCAGGTAAAAGACATCGAACGCTGGTACCACAGTACGGAATGGGCCACCAATAGCTGGGTGAGTGATAAGATGATCAAATCGGTGATCTACCACCTCAAATCTGCCGAGATCCTTGAACAAGATCAGTCCATTCCGGAATTGATCTGGAAAAAATAATGCTGGATTCTGACTAGCTGAGCTTTCGACAGCCGGTCTAAAGACGTTGCTTTAGAAACCAAAAAAGCCATCCCAATGCAATCAGGATGGCTTTTTAGTAAATTTTAAGTTGACTACTTCGTAATCAATCCACCTTTCGCACTATCGACAGTGATCTTCGGTGTTCCTCTGCCACTGACGATCCAGCGAACCTTCACCACTGACATGCCCGGTATATTGGCCAGCTCCAGTTTTTCTGGGTTCACTTTTTGTTCTCTGGTGACATTTCGATCTTCATCGTCTACGATCATCCCTGCTACAACCTCAACCCCATCAATTGAAATGTAATCGGGTCTTTCGATCTTAAACTTCAAGTCCTGCGAAGCATGCGTTGGCATCAGACGATCATTTTTGATGATGGCCGTGATCTCTCTCATCCCTCCTCCTAGATCTTTCTCTTTTACATCTGCGAGGCTCAAGCGAGGCATGTGATAGGCATGATAAAGTGTAAAGGCCATGTTTCGATGAAGCTCCTCTTCCAGCATAAAACCAGGGGTTGCTCTACCAAAGTTCTTTTTGAAGCCACCGATCTCAATCTCACCATAGGTCGGGTGATTATACGTTTCATACGGCTTAAATGCATCTCCAAACAAGAGGTCAGTATCCACTCGATAAGAGAGTTCCTGACCGCGCTCGTTATTTTTGAAATAAGCAAAGCTAGTGAAGATCTCGTTTGAGAACGTATAGATTCCTCGGCTACCATAGAACCAGTCCAATTCGCCACCAAATACAGAGTACAAATCTTTGTACACCGTTAGGTAACGATAACCAGGCATGATCTCCTCTCCTTTTCTTCCAATCGCATCATAAATGCGTAGGTCGGCACGGTTATAGGTTGAAATATCCTCCTCGGCACCCGGTCCGCGTAAGATCATCCCTCCTGAATTGTGGTAACTCTGTCCGCCGGCAATGTTCGGATGTGCCAAAACGAAGTCTGCCACATTACGGTTTTCAGGGACACTGAAAGGGTACTTGTAGGCACCGCCTTGAATGTAATCCGGCTGCCATTTCCAGGCCCAATCTCTGTTCGGATCGTAAAACCCAATTCTGTCTTCGTTCACACGACCATCTCCGTCGTTATCAATCCCCTCAGAACCTAAGTACTCGTATCGTTCCACACTCGGATCTACCTTATCATCCGGGCCGATTTGAATCATTTTGCGTGGATCCATCGGGTCAAGAATAAAGTCTCCATTAGGATTTTTTCTTCTCATTTGTGTGATCGAACCGTCTCCATCCAAATCGTCCGGTTGATCTTCATCGACCAAGCCATCACGGTCATCATCCAATGGGATCATGCCAGAGCGAGGCGAGCTTCCGGTGTTAGGCTCTTTCATATAATTATAGCGAGCATCCGGATTCAATGAAGGCAGGATATAGAACACCCGCTCATCGAGCATCTCGGTGATGTAATCGATATGCCCAAATTGCTCGGTCAAATACCAGGCCGTGTAAATGGAGATCTCCGCTCCCTGGATCTCATTGGAGTGAATGTTTCCATCGATGTAAAAACCAGGCTTACGGTCGGCATCACCTTTTTGGTAATTGGTGATCTGCAACATCCACATGTCGCGCCCCTCATAGGATTTCCCTATAGACACACGCTTCACCAAGTTCGGATGCGCATCTGCGATCTTCTTGGTTATGGCCGCTAAGCCCTCTGGTGTATAATAGCGATTAAAAGAAATTTGCACTTTTGGGTTCTCAGGAGAACCGACTGCTCTAAAGACTTCGTCTGCAGATTGTGCCAATGCCGGCATTGTAAAACCTATCAAAAGGAAACCAGCGAATACATGTTTGATATACTTTTTCATCAGTTTGCTTACTTAAGGTTTACACTAATTTCATCATTCCCGGCATGAGCTGCTCCTGCCGCAATGGACAAGCTACCCTTGCCTTTGATCAACCAGGTCATGGTTTGAGATTCATCTCCTTGAAGGCTGCTGATCAATTCGATCTTTCTACCTGACACGATCTCCTGACCGTTGCCGAGCTTCAATTCCACTTTAATGCGGCGCAACCACTTCGACCTTGTTCCCATTTGCGAGTGAGTCGGTAAAGTACCCGGATTATATAGGTCGACTGTTACCCGTGTAAGACCTTTTCCTACCTCTTCTGTTTGCAGATTCACCAACTGGATGTCAGACTGCAAAGAGGCCAATTCAACAATGAAGGCATTGTGCTTTTCCGCCACCTCATCGATCATTGAAATTGGTGGGTTCATCATTTTGAATGGTGCAATACCGCCTACTTCTACTTTCTTGCCTGGGAAATCAGGGTGTTGGATCTCCTTCCATTCGACAAAATAATCAGAGAGCCCTTCTTGCTCAGCCCATCTTAGGAAGTTGACTTCGCGATTCTTATCCTTATTGGCTTCTTGTCCTTCAGACTCTTTCACCATCGGCGCCCACCATCCTGGAGTGCCAAAGCTCAAACGACCAAAATGGAAATATGCCCATTGGAAGAAATCTCCA
The DNA here is from genome assembly GCF_057219245.1 of Roseivirga sp. YIW32. NCBI lineage: Bacteria > Pseudomonadati > Bacteroidota > Cytophagia > Cytophagales > Roseivirgaceae > Roseivirga > Roseivirga sp. YIW32. The sequence goes on from NZ_JBXVVG010000001.1 coordinate 1,400,797, forward strand.
CCTTGTGCACCAGACTCCGGTGCATCTTTTAAACCAACTGAGGCGTTATACGTATCGGAAGCCAGTTTGTTCAATCCGGCATCTTCGTTGAGTATGCTTGTCACCACTCGCTTTGAAGCACCCGCTCTATTGTATTTCCAAGGAGAAGACAAGTTGTTGCCAGGACCAAAAGTGAAAATACCATAGATATTGAATTTTGTATAGAGCAGATCAAGCAATGCCCTATTCTCCAACTCAGAAACCGGATGTTCTCCAGCTCCGGGGGTGAAATAAGGGAATTCATAGGTCAAACTCTTATTGAAGTGAATACCGCCTTCTCCGTCTTCATTGAAAGCACCATCCATGTCATTGTCTTTTCCTTCGGTGAAATAATGATAAGCTCCTTTTTCACCTTTTGATTTATCAGCAGGAATCATCACACGGTCGTCAGCTGGATGGGTAACCCAGTCGCCTGTCACATCCGCCACACGCATCATGGTGATCATCCCGTTGCCGTCCAGGTCTTCAAAAGGATCTTCATTGAGACGCCCGTCGCGGTCGTCGTCTGTCGCTTTGGCATTGCCACTGCGCTCATATTTTAAACCAGCAAAATATTGCTCGTACGCATCTGGGCTCATGTTCGGAAATACATAGAAAGTAGTGGATTCCAACGCATCCGCATGGTTATTCACCAGCGATTCTGCGAATCGAATCGTCATTTCTACACCCAGCAGGTGACTACCTTCAACACCACCAACAACCGCCATTGCTGGTTTATTTTCAAGGTCACCAGTTCCGATGCTCAGCATCCATACGTCTTTTCCTCCTGCTGTTTTAGTCAGCGACTCGAGCGTCACCGAACTGTTACTATTCGCAAGTGATTGTAGTCTCTGGGCTTGTTGCTGCAAGGTTGGATAGTCTTGTGCCAAGGAATTGAATCCTAACAAACACAAGGCGCTCAACATCAGCCAGCCTTTTCTCATTTGTTTCATAGAATACTCGTTAAATTCAAGAACAATTAACTCAAAGCGCATGAGCTTATGAAACGGCCCTTTTCTAACGGTAGGTTTTGGTGGTGAATGGCGAGGTACTTCCATTTTAGTTAACAACCTCTGACCCCTTGGTATGCACCGCACGCCATGAACCGGAATAGAATGAAAATGAAATTGCTTAACCTTATCATATGAAAGTCACGAAGAAAACCATTTTACTCACCGCTATCCTGTGGGCAGCCGCCATGCTTATCGGTTCTTACTTTTTCCGTGGTTCCACGAATTGGTCGGTCATGTTCATCTTTTTCATCGGTGGTTTTACCATTGTCAATAGCTGGCTAGAACGCCAACGCAGAAAGCAAAATGGCATCAATTCGCGATGCTGATCACCACCTTACCAAAAACACCTGACCTCATGCAGTCAAATGCATCTCGTGCATTTGTCAAAGAGTGAACAGAGTCAATGATGGGTTCAATTTGGTGTTTTTCGACCCAATCAATCATTTGGCTAAACTCTTGGTCGTTGCCCATGGTAGATCCTTGGACCGTCAGCTGATTCCAAAACATCCGAAACAAGTCTAATTTGGTGGGCATGCCATTGGTTGCACCGTAAAACACGATCTTTCCGGCCGGTCGCATCATTTTGATGAAGGCATTCAACTGATCGCCCCCGGCACTGTCGATCACAAGATCAAAACCACCCGTCTCTTTCATGGCCTTTTGCTGCCAATCTTCGCTTTTGTAGTTGTATCCCGCGACCGCACCGAGTTTGATACAGGTTTCGATTTTAATTTCTTCTCCAGAAGTAACATACACCTCAGCACCGGAAGCCAGCGCAAATTGAAAGGCAAATTGGGCCACTCCGCCACCTACTCCCGAGATCAATACTTTTTGACCACTCGATAGCTTGCCATGAAAAAACAAGGCCCGATAAGCCGTCAATCCACCTAATGGCAAAGCCGCAGCTTGCTCCCAAGTCAAATGCGCCGGCTTTTCATGCAGTCGGTCTTGATTTACTAAAACGTATTCAGCAAGCGTACCGTCAGAAGGCATTCCCAAGATGCTGTAGGTGCTGCCTTGCACCGCCGGGTTTTCTCCCCATCCAATGTTTGGATTGATGATGACCTCTTTGTCCTTCCATGACGTAGCTACCCCTTCACCGACAGCCACAACGGTTCCCGCGCCATCAGAACCTAAAGTGGTACCCGGCACAATACCGGGGTACTTGCCTTCACGAATCCATTGGTCGCGTCTATTCAATGCCGCAGCCTGTAATTTGATCAATACCTCGCCCTGTTTAGGCTCAGGGATCTCCTTTTCGACTAGTTGAATGGGTTCGATTTGATCAGATATGATGATGGCTTTCACTGTTCAGTTATTTTGATTGTAAGTTTCGCGCTTAATGGCATGATCTCAACATCAATTCAGAAATTATTGACCGCTCTTCTCTGTGCTCAATAGACAAGACCCAATACTAGAATGGCGCTTCATCACCACTCGGTGGTAGCTTCGGTTCGCTTCCATTGGCTTTGGATTGGAAGGTCATCGTGCCACCTCCTTGTTCAAAGTTTGAACCGGCAGAAGGTGGCAACGAGCTTCCGTAGGCGTTTCCGCCTGAATGAAAATCTAAGTCGGTGAACTTAGTGTATTTACCAATAAACTTCAGCTGAACGGTATCCAGTGATCCATTTCGATGCTTGGATATGATCACTTCGCCAACACCTTGCATGGGAATTCCTGCTTCGTCTTGGGTAATACCGTAGTATTCCGGACGATAGAGGAACATCACCATGTCTGCATCTTGCTCAATAGAACCAGACTCTCGGAGGTCGCTAAGTTGGGGACGCTTGTCTCCTCCTCTGGTTTCTACTGCCCTACTCAATTGAGAAAGGGCGATCACGGGAACACTCAATTCTTTGGCGAGGTTTTTCAAGGAGCGAGAGATGGAAGCGATTTCCTGTTCACGGTTACCGGATCCTCCTCCACTCTTGGAAGAATCGCCAGACATCAACTGAAGGTAATCGATCACGATCAGCTGAATGTCATGCTGTTGTTTCAATCGCCTACATTTCGCTCTCAATTCGAGAATAGAAAGTGCAGGCGTGTCATCTATAAATATGGGGGCTTTGGTCAAGTTTGCGGTCTTGTGGACCAGCTGAGCCCATTCGTGCTCAGCTAAATTTCCTTTTTTGATCTTTTCACTTTCCAACTCAGCTTCGCCACTGATCAATCGATTCACCAGCTGAATGGATGACATTTCTAATGAGAAGATCGCACAAGCTTTGTTATGGTCGACTGCTGCATTGCGAATGGCAGAAAGCACAAAGGCCGTTTTTCCCATGGCAGGTCGCGCAGCGATGATCACCAGATCGGATTTTTGCCAACCCGAAGTTACTCGATCAAGGTTGGTAAAGCCAGAAGGCACACCGGTCAAACCATCTTCATGCTCTTTTCTGGCCTGGATCTCTTCCATGGCTTGCGTCATCACATTCTTCATGCTGTCGTATTCTTTTCTGATGTTACTTTCAGAAACATCGAAAAGAGCCTGTTCCATGCGATCGAGCAATTGAAAAACATCTGTGGTATCTTCGAACGCATCCTTCTGAATCTCTGAAGCAATGCGAATCAACTCTCGTTTGATCGATTGTTCAACAATGATTCGGGCATGGTATTCAATGTTCGCAGCGGAACTGACCTTATTGGTCAGCTGAGTGATGTAATACGGGCCACCCACCATCTCGATCTTACCTTCCGTCCTGAGCTTATTCGTAACCGTTAGAATATCGATCGGCTCTGTTTCCTGAAAAAGATCGTAAATGGCCTGATAAATGGCCTTATGTGATTCTTTGTAAAAAGATTCCGGCTTCAGAATATCGATGACATTGGTTAGCGCATCTTTCTCAAGCATCAGCGCACCAAGTACTGCCTCTTCCAGGTCTGTTGCCTGAGGAGGAAGCTTGCCCAACTGACCAAAATCTCCTTGAAGAGTCTTGGCTTTATAGCCAAGTCGCAGTGCCGCCGATTTACCTTTTTCCATTCTTCAAACTTAGAGGGAAATGCCATTCATTACAACGAGATCTTCATATACTTATGCAGATTTTTCCCCCATCATATCCACTAACTTTTACACATTTTGTTGACCAAAGAAGACAAGAACACTTAACCTCTTTAAAACCAGTTTTTTGCCACTTTATTTCCTTTTCAGGAATCCACATTTTAGCCACAAAGAATAAATCTCTTACTACACGAGAATTCAGTAGAAAAAAATCACTTTTCAAAAACAGCTTAAAATTGACTTAAACGCACTTTTTTCCTTCAAAATTTGCTAATCACCTGAATTTCAACCCCTTCGAATAATGTGGATAGTGATGTGAATTACTTTTTGTTTTTATTCATCAAGCTGCCATAATTAATGCAGAGACTAGCCGCTTTTCATTAAAAACCTTTACTTGCGCTAAAACTATTCTGACTAAGGAACATGGAACTGAATCTGAAAAACCCATTGGTCTTTTTTGACCTTGAAACTACCGGCATCAACATCAGCAAAGATCGTATTGTCGAACTGGCGATGCTGAAGGTAAAGCCTAACGGAGAAACGGAAAAAAAAGTAGCCTTAGTCAACCCCACCATTCCCATTCCTGAAGAAGCTGCAATGATCCATGGCATTCGCGATGAAGATGTCAAAGACAAACCTACCTTCAAAGAAATGGCTAAAAACCTGGTCAAGTTCTTGGAAGGATGCGATTTGGGAGGGTTTAATATTGTTCGCTTTGATGTGCCCTTATTGGTAGAAGAATTTCTTCGTGCTGATGTGGATTTTGACGTAAGTCAACGCAAACTGATCGACGCACAAAAGATCTTCTTCTTAATGGAGCAACGCACCCTAACCGCTGCCTATAAATTCTACTGCGGGAAAGAGCTCGAAGGAGCGCATGGTGCAGAAGCCGACAATGACGCTACTTACGAGGTTTTTAAAGCACAAATCGAACGTTATGCGGGTCAAAATGTGACCGATGCCAGTGGCAGACAACTGGGTAAGATCGAAAATGACATGGCCGCCATTCACCAACTCACCGCAAGTAATATGGTGGATCTGGCAGGACGCATCGTGTTAAACGACAAAGGAATTGAGGTATTCAATTTTGGCAAGCACAAAGGGCAACCGGTAACCGAAGTATTGGAGAAGGAACGCGGCTATTATGATTGGATGATGAATGGAGATTTCCCTCTGGACACCAAGAAAAAATTAACCCAAATCAAGCTGAAGAATTTCCAAATGGGCCGCTAAAGGACCCAAAGTATTTGTAATGAATACAATAACGAAGAGTGGCAAACGAAGTCCAAGCAATTAAAGCGCGGCCTAACCGCTTGAAGGATTCGAACTAATTTGTAACCTTAGGAACATTAGTTCTCAGTAGATCTTCGTATTTTGTGTGAAATGAAAGTAGTCAAGCATTTTTTTCTTGCTTTAGCGGTTGTTATCGTAGTGCTGCACAGCATTACACCGCATAGCCACATTAGCTTGGCGACCCCTACTATTTCGTCCAACAGCTGCCAACAAATCAAAGCAGAATCGACATTCATCAGTTTACTTCAAGGCATATTTGAACAAGACCTTGGTATTGAACACCTAGAGCATTTCGCCCATCAAACGGCGCATGATCTCTCTTTTGATTTATGGCTCAGTGATGAAGCCATTGAAATACCGGTGCGTACTGATGAAATGGAACGATCAGCATTGCCTGATCTTTACGCTAACTCTTACACAGGCACACTTCATTTTTATTCCCAAACCCTCAGGGGTCCTCCTAGCGCCTAACTCATTTTTCGTCGCTAATTCTATCTTTTTTTAATTTTTAATCAACGCACTTAACATGTTTGAGAGCATCATACGCTTTTCTGTACAACAGAAATTTATCGTTAGCTTATTCGTACTGAGCATTATCATTGGAGGCCTTTATTCACTGAAGCAGCTCCCTATCGATGCTGTACCGGATATTACCAACAATCAAGTCCAAGTAGTGACTAGCTCCCCTACATTGGCTCCACAAGAAGTAGAACAACTGATCACCTTCCCCATTGAGGTCAGTGTGGCTAACATTCCGAGGGTGCAGGAGATTCGTTCCATTTCACGCTATGGATTATCGGTTATCACCATTGTATTCGATGATGCCATGCCGCAATTAGACGCAAGACAGTTCGTCCAAGAGCAGATCAATCTTGCTGCAGAGGAAATACCCTCGGGGCTAGGTTCTCCAGAATTAATGCCAATTACAACTGGTCTTGGTGAAATTTATCAGTATACCCTTGAAGTTGAACCCGGCTATGAGGACAAATTCTCTGCGATGGAGCTCCGAACCATCCAAGACTGGATCGTCAAACGGCAAATGGCCGGTATTCCTGGCATCATTGAGATCAGTAGTTTCGGTGGTTATCTCAAACAGTACGAAGTGGCCATAGATCCCATGGTGCTTCGAACCTTTGACCTGACACTTGCCGATGTCTTCGAGGCCTTGGCAAAAAACAACCAGAATAGTGGTGGTAGCTACATTGAAAAGAACACGAATGCCTATTACATCCGAGCCGAAGGGCGCATAAGTTCTTTAGAAGATCTCGAAAACATCGTGGTGAAACTGCAAGGAACCTCTCCTGTGTTGATCAGAGACATTGCGACTGTGCAATGGGGCAGCCCAAAACGTTACGGAGCCCTTACCCATGATGGTAAAGGGGAAGCTGTAGGTGGTATTGCCTTGATGCTCAAAGGTGCGAATTCGTCCGAAGCCATTGCCAATGTGCAAGAACGGGTAGAACGCGTGCAAGCCTCACTCCCCGAAGGAGTTAAGATCGTACCCTATCTAGATCGCTCTGACTTGGTAGGCCGCGCAATTGACACGGTGAGCAACAACTTATTAGAAGGTGGCCTCATCGTGATTTTCGTGCTCATTCTTTTCCTAGGGAATTGGAGAGCAGGATTCATCGTGGCCTCTGTGATTCCGCTGGCCATGCTGTTTGCCTTCATCTTGATGAATCTCTTTGGCGTTTCGGCCAACCTAATGTCACTCGGAGCGATCGATTTCGGTATTGTTGTCGATGGGGCCGTCATCATTGTAGAAAACGCACTGCATGTATTGTTTACCGGTTATGTGGGGCATAAGCTGAGCCAGCAAAAAATGAATGAGGTCATCACCAAATCTTCCGCTCAGATCTATCAATCGGCTGCTTTTGGCGTACTCATCATCTTGGTGGTCTTTTTACCTGTTATTAGCTTGACAGGTATAGAAGGTAAGATGTTCAAGCCCATGGCGTTGACCGTGAGTTTTGCACTATTAGGTGCTTTAATCCTTTCCCTTACCTATGTTCCGATGATCACCAGTTTGATCATGAAAAAAGAGATCAAGGCGCATAAAACACTTTCTGATCGATTGGTTAACTTTTTACGAAATCGCTATGAGCCAATTCTCCGCCAATCCTTAAAATGGCCAAAGCTCATCATCTCTGTTGTTACTGCGACCTTTATTGGCACAGTGCTTTTACTCAATTCTCTTGGCGCTGAATTTATTCCAACGCTCGAAGAAGGTGACTTGGCCATGCAAATGGCTATTCCTCCGGGCAGCTCCTTACAGCAGAGTATTAAAACTGCCCAAAAAGCCGAACAGCGGCTGATAGAGCAATTTCCAGAAGTGAAACATGTGGTATCTAAGATCGGTACGTCTGAAGTCCCTACCGATCCAATGGCCATTGAAGATGCAGATATCATGATCATTCTAAAAGATAAATCCGAATGGACCTCCACAAACGACCGGGAAGAATTAGTGGCGATGATGAAGGAATCACTGGCGGATATTCCGGGGGCTGCCTTCGAATTTACTCAACCCATACAACTCCGTTTCAATGAACTCACCACTGGAGCCAAAACGGATATTGCGATAAAGATCTTTGGAGAAGATGTGGACGAGCTGGCACGCTTGGGTAATGAAACGGCTGATCTGGTAGAAAATATTCAAGGAGCAGCAGATGTAAAAGTTGAGCAAACCCAAGGGCTCACGCAGTATGTGGTGAGGCCGATCAAGGCCAAGCTTGCGCAATATCAAGTCAGTATAGACGACATCAATCAAGTGATCAGAACGGCTTATGCGGGGGAAAAAGCCGGTGTAGTCTTTGAAAATGAGAAAAAGTTCGACTTGGTGGTCAGACTTGACTCTAGCTATCGCCAATCGTTGAATCTTAACCGCTTATTTGTGAATAACATCAACGGAGAACTGATTCCTTTGGAAGAGCTGGTCAGCTTTAGCTCAGAGGAAGGTCCAATGCAGATCACTCGAGAGAATGCTCAACGAAGAATCAGCATTGGCGTGAACGTAAGGAATCGGGACATCGCCAGCTTAGTCGAGGAAATACAAACAACTCTCAATTCAAAACTCAACTTACCTGCTGGTTATTACATTACCTATGGAGGACAATTCGAAAATCTTGAAGCGGCTAAAGAGCGCTTAAGCATCGCAGTGCCGATTGCATTGCTCATGATCTTTATGCTCCTCTATTTTGCCTTTTCGTCCCTAAAATATGCAGTGCTGATCTTTTCAGCAGTGCCCATGTCAGCCATTGGTGGCATCATCGCATTGTGGTTGAGAGGAATGCCCTTTAGCATCTCAGCTGGTGTGGGTTTCATTGCCTTATTTGGTGTTGCCGTATTGAATGGCATCGTGCTGATCAGCTACTTCAATCAATTGAAAGCTTCGGGCGAAACGAGCATAGACCACATTGTCATTAAGGGAGCATTGGCCAGACTTAGGCCTGTACTAATGACCGCCTCAGTCGCTGCATTTGGATTTCTCCCCATGGCATTATCAAGCACCGCTGGTGCGGAAGTTCAAAAGCCACTGGCCACTGTAGTGATCGGAGGCTTGATCTCCGCTACCCTGCTTACGCTTTTCGTTTTACCCAATTTGTATGTCATGTTCAACCGAAAATTCTTTAGAAATGCCCTTGGCATTGTCTTGTTCCTAGCGATGAGTACCCTCTCCTCACAAGGACAAACCCTCAGCCTGGAACAGGCCTTAGATGCGGCTAAAACGCATCATGCGGCATATAAAAACATTGAATTAGAAATTACACAGAGCCAAAACAGTGAAAAAGGCACCTTTAAGCTAGGAAACACATCGTTTAACTACATCAGTGGTGAAATCAACGATGCCGTGCAAGATTGGCAATGGCAGCTCGATCAGGACTTGGGTAATCTCTTCTTCATGAGTGCCGCTCGGAAAAAAGCTGAAGCCAGCACCAATCAATTACTCATTGAACAGCAGATCAAAATGAAAATGCTCGATATGAAGGTGACTCAAACGTGGTTTGCCTGGTATTTTCAGTTTCAAAAACAAGAGCAGTACGATACCTGGCTTAAAGCCCTAAAAGACATCGAACAAGCGTTGCGGCAAGCGAATGCATTGGGTGAGTTGTCACTTAGGGATCAAGTCAGCTTTCGTAACTTCCTGATCAAAGTCAGACAGGAAGCACTACGAAACGACCTCATCCAAAAAGAGGTGGTTAATGAATTATCGACCTGGACTGGAATCTCCAATATTGGAAGACCTCCAGAAATCAACTTTCAAAGGCAGCTATTCGACCAAAACGACTCACTTTCATCCGTTTTCTTTCAACGTAATGAAGCGGAGTTGCAAAAACTCTCGTTGGGCATTAAAGAAGCAAATTCAAGACGTTTACCGGAGTTCAATTTGGGATATTTCAACCAACAGATCGTAGGCGTCAAAGGGTTGAACGGATTCAGAGCAGGTATCAGCGTTCCTTTGTTTTCAGCACAAGAAAAGCAGTTAGCCAAAAATGCCCTGATCGAAAGAGACATTCAATTGAACCAACAACAACAAGTCATCACCAATTATCGCTGGCGATTGAATAAACTGAATGAGCAGAAAAACACCTTGCTACGTTATTTGGAGATCCTACCAAAAGATGCCGACTTTAATCAGCAATGGGAAGCTCTTTTGGAGCTACTCAATTCAGGCGAGATCAATGCCTTTGAATGGACCTCGCTGCTCAATGATCACATTGAAAACTATGCAGAGTTCATGCGCATAAAGCAACTGCTTATCGACACACAACTTCAAATCAATTTCTTAACGAATTAATTTTTTACCATGAATAGATTCAAATTTTACTCAACTCTTACTGCCATGTTCCTTCTGGGCGCCTGTCAGCAACAAAGTGATCAACCTGAACAAACTGCCGGACAAAGCGCCGTTGTAACGCCCGAAGAAGTAAAGGTGGGCAAGCTCAATGTAGACGCCTTGAATCAGGAGATCTATTGTACAGGGGTGATTGATGTCCCTCCTATGGAACGAAAAGTAATGCATAGCTATTTGGCTGCTCAAGTGACCTTCATCAATGTCATTCAAGGTGAAGAAGTGAAAAAAGGACAAGTGATCGCCAAATTAAGCCATCCGGATCTCATCCGCTTACAGCAAGAACTGTTGCGCGCAAAGGCAGACATGGATTTTCAACAAACCGAATTGGATCGTAAAAACCAGCTTCTGGATAATAGAGCGACTTCCATACGTGAACTGAATGAGATCAAAGTCAAACGAGACCTGGCCGAAATTGCTTACACCAGCAGCAAAGAACACTTGAGTCTATTGGGCATAGCGGCCGATCAGGTTTTAGCAAATGGACCGGTTAAAGAAGTTACACTGACTGCTCCTTTTGATGCGAAAATTAGCAAGCTATGGATCACAAATGGCCAATATGTGACAGAGAACCAGCCCCTGGTCGAGCTGTTGAATAAAAACCACAAACACCTAGAGCTCGATATCTTTTCCAAGCATGCCGACAGAGTTAAAATTGGCCAGAAAATAAGTTTCAACGTGCCCGGTAGTTCCATTGAATATTCAGGAGAGGTTTACTTGATCAATCCTGACATTGTTAATAACCGGCTGAGGATACACGGCCACCTTGATGATGAATCCATCAATATTAAAGTGGGTACTTTCATAGAGGCAAAGATCGTGATCACCGATGATGCCGTTGCGCAAATTGCCATAGAGGAACTGATTCAAGAGGGAGAGCACTTTTATTTGCATCGCCCTGTAGGTTCAGGCTTTGAACGCGTAGAAGTGCAAAAAGGCAGAAGTAATGAACGTTTTGCTGAACTCGTAGGCATTGATACCACGAGCAATTGGGTCATTGCAGGCAATTACTATTTGCAAGAGTTCTAATTTTACGGCTTAAAATGAACCCCGGTTCATCGACAGGGGTGAGCATTTATGGAAAAGTCATCTTGTGAAGGCCCTGACCTTCCGACTTCCGACTTTAAATCCTATTTTTACGCGACCAAAGAATAACCGCTATGTCACATAACTTACTGAAAGGAAAAAGAGGAATCATATTCGGAGCCCTTAATGATCGCTCCATCGCTTGGAAAGTAGCGCAGGTTGCTCATGCCGAAGGGGCATCGTTCACCTTAACCAATGCGCCCATTGCCTTAAGAATGGGGGAAATCAACAAATTAGCAGAAGAATGTGGTGGAGCAGAGGTAATTCCTGCCGATGCCACCTCAATGGAAGACCTAGAGAACCTATTGACCAAATCGATGGAGGTTTTGGGTGGTAAGATCGATTTCATCCTTCATTCGATCGGTATGAGTCCGAATGTTCGAAAAGGAAGGGCTTATGGTGATTTGAATTATGACTGGATGGTGAAAAGCCTTGATGTTTCGGCGATGTCTTTCCACCGCTTGATGCAAACTGCAGAAAAATTAGATGCGATGAATGAGTGGGGCTCTATCATGGGACTATCCTACATTGCAGCTCAGCGTACTTTCCCTGATTATTCAGACATGGCACAAGCCAAAGCACTTCTGGAGTCCATAGCAAGAAGTTATGGCGAGCGTTTTGGGCGATTGAAAAAGGTGCGTGTGAATACCATCTCACAATCACCGACCATGACCACAGCCGGAGAAGGTGTTGGGGGTTTTGATGTGTTCTTCGATTACGCAGATAAGATGTCCCCTCTAGGGAATGCATCAGCCGAAGATTGTGCAAACTACACGGTCATGTTCTTCTCGGATTTCACCAAAATGGTGACCATGCAGAACTTATATCATGACGGTGGATTCTCTTCATCTGGGATCACCGATGCTTTGATCGAACAATTGAAAAAAGAGTAAAGAGCAAATCGCCCTGAACTGGGTTCAGGGCATGCTTTTTTAATCCGACAGATTCTGAAATAAACTCAGAATGCAGCAGCCTTTATCCACTAGCGCTTACGATCAATGATCTGCTTCCCAAACGCCAAAATAAACCTCGGACTTCAGATCACTGAAAAACTGCCCAATGGCTATCATGCCATCAACTCTTGCTTCTATCCTATTCCCGTTCATGACGTGCTAGAATTTGTTGAAGCCAAGAAGACCTCGTTTAGTTCCTCAGGAATTGCCATTCCTGGAGACTCCAAACAGAATTTGGTCTTGAAAGCCTACCAATTGCTAAAAAAAGACTTTCAACTGCCACCAATCGAGATCCATCTGTTGAAACAAATCCCAATTGGGGCGGGACTTGGTGGTGGCTCTGCAGATGGGGCTTTTATGCTCAGCGCATTGAATGAGTACTTTCAACTCTATTTGGATGATTCGTTTCTCGTCACGTACGCCGAACAACTCGGAAGTGATTGTCCCTTTTTTATCGCCAATACTCCTGCGATAGCGACCGGCACAGGAACAGATTTAGAACCCATTGCACTTGACCTTAGTAGTTATTGGATGGTCTTGATCAATCCAGGAATTCATATCTCAACAAAAGAGGCATACGCTGGGGTAACGCCCAAAACTTCGGGAGTTGACTTGGAGTCCTTGGTTAGTTCAAAAGACCTCGATGCTTGGAAGGAACAATTAACCAATGACTTCGAAGAAAGCATCTTTCAAATCGCTCCAGAAATTGCCGAGATCAAATCAATGCTCTACAAGGAAGGTGCTCGATATGCAAGCATGACCGGTTCTGGATCAAGTGTTTTTGGAATTTTTGATGAAAAGCCACAACAACTGGACACACAATTGAGTAAGTATTGGCACCGTGTATTTCCGATATAGCCTCGTACTAGTCACTTGCCTCCTCTTCTATGTGAGCAAGGTTCATGCACAGGAAGACAGTAAGGCGCCTTCCTTGATTTTTGTGCAACAGGAAAATGAGCTAAAACTCCTGGGCTCCAACGATCAGTACTACCCACTAACGATTCGCATTGAATTCGTATTGAAAGGGTTAAAGTTGACCGAAAAGCTCCCCGACTTCTTTGTACTACCTGCTCAGTCGGATAGTGTGGCATTGACCACCTTTGCCATTCCAGAAGGCAGAACTTGGAGTTATAAGTACAGCTATAGTTATTACATGGGCGATGCTAATGCACAACATAATGAAGAATATATTTACGTCCTGCCCTTCCCAGAAGGCAGCACCTACTTACTTTCTCAAGGCTATATGGGTGCCTCTTCACATCAAAACGAATATGCGCTCGACTTTACCATGCCGGAAGGCACCGAAGTATCTGCCGCACGAACGGGTCTAGTAGTGGATGTAAAGGAAGATTCAAATCAAGGCTGCCCGAGCGCAGAGTGCAATGACTTGGCGAACTACGTCCGAATATTGCATGAAGATGGGACCCTCGCAGACTATTTTCATTTAAAGCAAAACGGTGCACTGGTCCAAATTGGTCAACAAGTTGAGTCAGGAACCGTCATTGGCTTAGCGGGTGATACAGGCTGGGCTTCTGGCAGTCACTTGCATTTTATGGTCTACAAGGGAAGTCCAACTGGTAGAATTTCTATTCCAACACGCTTCAAAGTAAAGGAAAACGACCCAAAAGGTAGCGCACTAAACGAAGGGCAACGCTATTTATCCATTCATTAACGCCTTTTTTCTTTCCGCTCGTTTGCGTCTTCTTCGCTTGTAGAACGGGTAGCTCAATACCGCACCTAATATGACAAGAGTTCCATAATAAAAACCATTGCTCATCTGTTCCTTCTCACCATAAATGGCTAAAGCGAGCAGTATACCGTAGACAGGCTCCAAATTAATCGTCAAATTGACCATGAAGGCGGAAATTCGCTTCATCAATTCAACACTCACACTGAATGCATATACCGTACACACAATGGCCAAAATGGCGAGAAGACACCAGTCTCGTAAATTTGGTATGGCATAAAGAAGACCTTCCTGTAATACCCAAGGTTTGTAGATGGGAATGACCAAGGCCATACCCAAGGTAGCTCCGATCATCTCGTATAGTGTGATCTCGTATTGATTGTGGCGCTCTACGAACTTGGAATTCAAAACGGAGAACAATGCAGCCAAGGAAGCTGAAAAAATGGCAACCGATAAGCCCAGAGCATGCGTGAACTCAAATCGAAAGATCAAATACAAGCCGAAAATCACAATCAATCCGAGAATTACTTCCACGGGAGCAATTTTTCGCTTCTTGACCAAGGGCTCAATGAGGCTAGCCCAAAATGTCGCTGTAGCCATACCGGCTAATGTAACCGAAACAGTGGATAAGCGTGCAGCTTCAAAAAACAGAAACCAGTGACTACCTATGATCACACCGGTGAGTAACAAGGGCCAGACTTCTGACCAGCGCACATCAAAGGCCTTTTTTCTAATGCGCATAAAGGCAAAAAGAATGATAGCCGCAATTCCCGTACGGTACATAGAGACATCGATGGCAGGGATGGTCATCTCATTGCCCAGAATGGCAGTAAAACCCCAGAGAAAAACGATCCAATGTAGCTTTACATAGTCTTTGATGGTGGCTTCCTGCATTATTTTGGTACTAGGCGGTAGAGAATGAAGCCGATGATGGTAAAGAGTATATTCGGTAACCAAATGGCAAAGATCGGATTTGACGAACCCGTCTCTGCGTTACTTTTCGCAGCAATAAAAAGCAGGATGTAGATGAAGGCGATCAGGAAGCCCAAAGCGATCTGAAACCCAACACCACCACGTGTTTTGCGAGAGGATAAAATGACCCCGATAAACGTGAGGATAATGGCAGCGAAAGGCGACATATAGCGGACTAAATTCTCTATCTCGTAGATTGGAATATTGTCGGCCCCTTTCATCCTAAGTTCTGCGATGTAGTCCTTTAGTTCTGGAATGGTTAGGGTTTGTTCGTAGGAATTCATATTCCCAAAATCATCAGGTTCCATGTTTAGTGTCAACACCGTGTCGTCGACATTTTTGTAGGTATAGAGTTCCTTGGTTCCTTCAAATCTCCTCAAATTCCAATCCTTTGCTACCCAGGCGGTTTTTAAGGTGTCCCAACGAATTTCACGGGCAGCAAACTTAAATTCCACCTCCTTGTCTTTGATCTCTTCTAAGGTGAATCCATAGGCAACATCTCTTCGAGAATCATAACTCCTCAAATAGACATAGCTCGTCGGACTCACTTTAAAATGCACATTGCGGTCGGAAAAATTGAATTCCTTGTCAAAGTAGGCAAGCTCAAAAGCGACCCTGAACTTGTTAGCATCCGGAATGATCCAACCGGTGAAAACAAAACTGACCATAGCAATGATCACCGAACCGAGCATAAAGGGCCGGAGCAATCTAGGGTAACTGACGCCACCACTCAAAATGGCAATGATCTCGGTATGTTGCGCTAGCTTAGAGGTAACAAATACAGCGGCGATAAAAACCGTGATCGGACTGAGTAAATTGGCGATATAAGGAGCATAAGAAAGGAAATACTGCAGTATTTCAGTCGCTGGCACGTCATTCTTAATGAAACTTTCATTGCGCTCTGAGAAGGTGATGATGAGGATGATGGACACCAAAATACCGACTACAAATAGAAAAGTAGTCAGGAACTTTTTGAGTATGTATCGGTCTAAAATCCGCATCATAGCCTCGTGGTGACCTTCTTCACCATCATGCGTTTCCAATCTGCAAAAGTACCCTCTAAAATATGTGCTCTCGCTTCCTTCACCAACCAAAGGTAGAAGCTTAGGTTGTGAATACTAGCGATCTGAGCACCAAGAATTTCTTTGCTATGGATCAGGTGCCTCAGGTAAGCCTTAGAATAAAATGAACTGACATAACCTCCCAGATTTGGATCGATCGGAGAGAAATCTTCTTTCCACTTTTCATTCCGCATGTTCAAAATACCCTCTGAGGTAAATAACATACCATTCCTTGCATTCCTAGTCGGCATCACACAATCGAACATGTCAATACCCAAGGCGATACATTCCAGAATATTCTCCGGCGTTCCGACGCCCATGAGATAACGAGGTTTGTCCTTAGGGAGTATGGCACAAACCTCTTCTGTATGCTGATACATCATCTCAGCAGGTTCGCCGACGGACAGCCCGCCGATCGCATTGCCCTCTCTTTCAAAAGAGGCAATGGTTTCTGCTGATCTCTTTCGTAAGTCGGAATATGTTGAACCTTGTACAATAGGAAAAAGGCTTTGTGAATAGCCGTATTTACCCTCTGTCTCATCGAAGCGATCGCAGCATCGCTTAAGCCAGCGATGCGTCATTTCCATTGACTTTCTGGCATACTCATAATCGCAAGGATAGGGTGTGCACTCATCAAAGGCCATGATGATGTCAGCACCGATGGTGCGTTGGATGTCCATGACATTTTCAGGGGTGAATACATGCTTGGAACCGTCAATATGGGACTTGAAGGTAACCCCTTCCTCATTGATCTTCCGACCAGTTCCTGAAAGCGAGTAGACTTGATACCCTCCGGAATCGGTCAATATGGGTTTGTTCCAGCCGTTAAACCCATGCAAACCTCCTGCCTTTTCAATAATGTCCAATCCAGGCCTTAGGTACAGATGGTAAGTATTGCCCAAGATGATCTGTGCCTTGATATCTTCTTCAAGTTCACGCTGATGAACAGCCTTGACCGTAGCCGCTGTGCCCACCGGCATAAAAATGGGGGTCTGGATGGTCCCATGAGCCGTTTCGATCTGCCCGGCACGAGCTTGGCTACCTTTATCTTCTGCCTGTAGTTTGAACTGCATAGTGAACTTTCTGGGCACAAAAATAGCAGGAAAGGCGAATTCTTCTTTCTTTCGAAATCAAGCTTTCAACATGGACCAAGTGCTTTTAACATTTTTTATCCTAATTGTTGTTGTGCACATCGCACTGGTGCTTTGGTTATATTGGGCAGTAAACGCCAAAAGATCAGCTGTTCATTATGCCACATCTGTTTCAGTGATCATTGCAGCTCGAAATGAAGGTGAGCACCTGCCCAACTTGTTGGAAAGACTCAAAACACAACAGCACCCTGACTTTGAAGTGATTGTGATCGATGACCGATCGTCCGATGACACCCCCAACCTATTGGCACAGTTCAAAGATACCCCTTGGTTAAAAACCATTAGGGTCGACGAGCTACCCGAAAACTGGAATGGCAAAAAGTATGCGTTAAAGCAAGGAATCCAGAGAGCGACAAAGGACGTCTTGCTTTTTACCGACGCCGATTGTTTACCTCAAAGCGATCTTTGGGTCAGTCGAATGACAGAAAAAATTGGCCAAAAGACCGAAGTCGTTCTGGGTTTCGGCGGTTATTCCAGTCGCACAGGTTTGATGAACCGATTGATTCAATTTGACACAACCCTTACTGCCATTCAATACCTTGGTTTTGCTACCCGAAAACTTCCCTATATGGCCGTAGGGCGCAATTAGGCAGTAAAAAAAGATAGATACCCTATCGGCTTGCTGGAAAGGATTGCCGCATTGCCTGGAGGAGATGACGGCCTGATTGCTCAGGCCATTTGTACAAAAGAAAATACTCTTGTCTCTCTTTCCCCTGAAAGCCGAGTAGAGAGCTATCCCGAAAAAGACTGGTCTTCCTACATCAAACAAAAGATCAGGCACCTGGCTATTGGGGCCAATTATTCTTTCAAAGCCCAAACGATTTCGTCCATTTTACCGTTACTTCAGGGAAGTAGCTTGGCCTTATTTTTGGCCACGATTATTACCGGACAAGGGCAGGCAGCGATATTGATACTTGGTATTCAAAGCTTGTCATTTTATGTTATCTTTAGGCGTTTAGGTCAAAAACTGGAAACAATACTTTCTCATTGGTCATTTCCATGGGTACAGCAGTGTTATCCACTTTGGCTTGCATTCATAGGGATAAGGTCATTAGCAGCAAAACAGATTGAATGGAAAGCAGAAAACAGTTTTCTGAAAAAGCATTAGAGGATTTTAGGTTAATAGATCTCGCCGTTTCAGGCGAAGATGAGCAGGCCTATGCAGATCTTTTAAAACGTTACAGAAAGCCGGTTTACCACATGGTCTTGAAAATGATTCGCAATGTCGATGATGCAGAGGACCTGACCATTGAAGCGTTTGCCAAAGCCTTTAAAAATCTCCATAAATTCAAAAAGGACTTTACCTTCAGTACCTGGCTGTTCCGTATTGCCACCAACAATACAATTGACTTCATCCGTAAGAAAAGGTTAGACACCATGAGCATTCACTCCTCGTACAAAGACGACAATGGAGATGCGGTGACGATTGATGTAGAGGACAAAAACCTCAACCCGCAGGAAGAGGCCATCAAAGAACAAAAGATCGAATTAGTACGGATGTTTGTCACCAAATTACCTGCTAAATACCAGCGTCTCGTGAAACTGAGGTATTTTGACGAATTGAGCTACGATGAGATCGCCAAAGAACTAGATGCCCCCCTAGGTACAGTTAAGGCACAACTTCATCGTGCACGGGAACTCATGTACGATCTAGTCAAAAATAAGAAAGACCATATCTAAGCATTACGGCACGTAAATATTCTGTTCCTTTGTAGCATGTCTTTGGTGAATCACTACTTTCCCCAGCTCAGTGAAAAGCAACAAGAGCAATTTGCAGCGCTACCCTCCTTGTACAAGGAATGGAACGAAAAGGTCAATGTCGTCTCCAGAAAAGATATTGATAACCTCGAAGAAAAACACGTTTTGCACTCCTTAGGTATTGCCAAAGTTCGCCAGTTTCTTCCTGGAAGCGAGCTGCTCGATGTGGGTACTGGAGGAGGTTTTCCCGGCATTCCCTTGGCCATCATGTTCCCGGAATCAACCTTTCATTTGATTGATTCCATTGGAAAAAAGATCAAAGTGGTTAACGAGGTAGCTGAGGGACTTGGCCTTACCAATGTGAAGGCAGAGCAGATCCGAGCCGAGCAAGTCAAAGGCAAATACGACTTCATCATCAGCAGAGCAGTCACCAGGCTGGGTAGATTCTATCCTTGGGTTAGAAAAAACATCAAAGCACAGAGTAGGCATTCATCCATGCCAAACGGCTTGCTTTATTTGAAGGGAGGCGATCTCTCAGAAGAGCTCAAGGAATCAAAGCTTAAGAATATTCAGACCTTCGATCTACCCCGCTACTTCGAAGAGGAGTTCTTTGAGACCAAAAAGGTCATTTACGTTCCTGCTCAATGAGTTAAACCTCATCCGACGGTTTCGCGGTAAAGACTAAAATGGCGTAAATGCCGAGCAACGTACCCAAAGGGATATTGATCAGACTGATCACCCCGAAGACCAATCCTGGAATATTTGCCCATTTCTTTCTTTGTGCTAATCCGAAGCCTACGATCAAACGAGGGACGAGGAAGAGAATGGCAATTGCCCAAATAAAGCCTGAAATCAATTCAAAAACCCATGCGGCATCCTGAACTCCTGGATCTTCTTGGGCCGCGAAGTCGAGAATGATGGTCATGAAATAGTCGTAAAAAAAGATACCCAAAAGGCCAAGCGCACTAAAAATGATGTAAATAATGCCGATGACCTTTTTGTGTTGTGGTTCGCTGAAATCCATAATGAAAAAGTTTATTGAAGATAAAAAAAGCCACGGACATGCGTGGCTTTTTCATCATTGGTGAATACCGTTAATCCATTACTCGAACCTTAAGGACTCGATAGGATCCATCTTAGATGCATTATTGGCAGGAATATAGCCGGATACTAGTCCAACTACTACACAAATGACCAGCCCGACAGTGATCCATACCCAAGGGATGACAAAAGTTCCACCCAAGAAATTGGCCAGCACATTCCCAATTCCAATACCTAAGAAAGCCCCGGCAATGCCACCGATCTGACAGATCACAATGGCCTCGATCAAAAACTGTTGCCTAATTCTTTTGGGGGTAGCTCCCAGTGCCTTTCGAATTCCAATTTCTCTTGTGCGTTCTGTCACACTCACCATCATGATGTTCATTAAACCAATGGCTGCTCCCAACAAGGTCACTGCCCCAATGGCAAAGCCACCAAGACGCATACCATTGGTGATATTATCGAGCGCTTCGGTGACCGAATCGCTTCGCTCGATCTCGAAGGTATCTTCCTCTCCTATTTTGTCATTCCTGATCTTTCGCATCAAACCCGTGGCCTCTCCCATGGCGTAATCAATGTCTTCAGGATTTTCGATCATGGTCGTGATGTTAAAACGCATGAAACCCCGTCTATCCAAGCGCTTTGCATTTAACAATGGAATGATGATGTTACGATCCTCTTCTGTTTGCCCGCCAAAGCCTCCTTTTTCCTCAAGTACGCCAATGACGCGGTAATTATTACCGTAAATCTTTATGGTGGTGTTTATCGGTTCTTCATTCTCATCGTACAGCGCTTTGACGATCTCTGTTCCTAAAATGCAGACATAGTTACCGTATTGGGTTTCTAATGAGGAGAAGTTCCTGCCCTTTTCAATATTGATTCCCTTAATGGCAAAGTAATTCTCATCCCCACCGGTTATGGATGTATTGGGGTTTGTTTTTTTCTGACCATACTTAATCTCAGCCGAACCTGTTACGTTGGTATAAACCGTGGTCGTAGATGGGTACTCGAACATCTCCTTAAAGCGCATCGCTTGGTCAAATTTGATCGGCTCATAGGATTTTTCTTTAACGCCACCCCTGTTTCTTCTTCCCGATGACCTAGAATTGACATCAAAACTATTGGCGCCGAGGTTGGAAAGACTAGAGTCGATTTCACTTCGAATGCCATCAACAGCGGTCAGCATCCCGACAAGTGAAGCGATGCCAATGGCGATGATCAGCCCCGTAAGGAAGGTTCTTAAGACATTTGATTTAATGGACTTTAGTCCTTCTCGTACATTTTCTGCAAAATTCATTGATCAATGAGCGGTTTTTGACGTTATAAAGGTAATCTTCCATTTACCAAAAGTTGACAACTTATCCTTAAATTGACCGATTCCAACGTTAAACGGTCCAAAGACAAGTCGAAATGAGGAAAACGATCTTATTGCTACTCTTATTTACCTGTTTCATCCCTGGTTTTGCCAATAGACTATTGGTTCCTATGGATGAAACACAAACAAATCACCTCAAGGCATATGGTATTGCCTATTGGGTTTTAGATAAAGACGAAACAATTCAATGGATGTTAAATTACAAAGGCGGAAGTTTTTTATTGCCCGGTTTAACAGGTATTGAAAATGAGTTGATCATTCGTGGTGTCTCTTACCAAGTCATCTCCGACGCACAGGCCGCACAGTTGGAACAGCAATTATCTTCTCCCTCGTCGAATATGGATGTCATGCGACTTGAAAAAGCTCCAAAAATCGCTGTATACACCCCTAAAAGCAAAATGCCTTGGGACGATGCCGTTACACTTGCACTAACCTATGCGGAGATTCCTTACGATGTAGTCTACGATGACGAGTTGATGGCAGACGAACTCACGGCCTACGATTGGCTGCACCTTCACCATGAAGATTTTACAGGGCAGTACGGTAAATTCTATGCGAGCTTCAAAAACTATAGCTGGTACATTCAGCAGCAACGCGATTATGAGGCATCGGCAAGAAAACATGGCTTTGCCAAGGTGTCGCAATTGCGTCTGGCGGTGGCACATAAGATCCGTGACTTTGTGGTAGGCGGAGGGTTCTTGTTTGCCATGTGTTCCGCAACGGATTCGTTCGACATTGCCTTAGCCGCGGATGGCGTCGATTTTATTGAGGCAATGTTTGATGGTGACCCGGCAGATCCTACAGCAGAAAGTAAATTCGATTTCAGTAAAACTTTTGCTTTCGAAAACTTCAAATTAAGAAAAGACCCGCTGGAGTATGAGTTCTCCGATATTGACAATACCGAATCCCGAAGGCAAAGAGCCCTAAACGAAGGAAATGATTACTTCAAACTATTTCAGTTTTCTGCAAAATGGGATCCCGTCCCAACCATGCTAACCCAAAATCATACGAATTTGATCAAAGGGTTCTATGGCCAGACCACCTCTTATAAGAGTAGACTGATCAAGCCCGATGTGGTAGTGATGGGTGAAACGCTTGCGGCAGACGAAGCGAAATACATTCATGGCGTATTTGGTAAAGGCTTTTGGACTTTCTACGGTGGCCACGATCCGGAAGACTACCAACACCGTGTTGGAGAGGAGCCTACTGACCTGAACCTTTACCCAAACTCTCCGGGTTATCGCCTCATCCTAAACAACATTCTCTTCCCTGCCGCTAAGAAGAAAAAGCGTAAAACTTAATGCATGCGATCAGGACGCGCTTCTAAGGTAGACATGATCTCTGCCTCTGCAGCGAGAAACTCTTTCCAGCGCTGCTTCACTTTTTTTTCTGGTAGGTAGGACTTGGCCAGTTGAAGAAAGTTCTTGTAGTGCCCCGCTTCGGAGACCATCAATTCGTAATAGAATTTACTCAGTTCCTCATCAGCAATATGCTCATGAAGCGTTTTGAATCGTTCGCAGCTGCGTGCTTCAATCAATGCATTCATCAAAAGCTTTTCAACCAGTTGCTCTTCGCGACTACCCCCCTTTTTTAAAATTCCTTGTAATCGAAGAACGTATTCGTCCTTTCGTTGCTTCCCTAGCTTCATGCCTCTCTTTTTGAGCTGTTCGATCACACGCTCAAAATGGCTCCATTCTTCTGCAACAACCGGCGTCATTACATCCACTAACTCATCTTTGTCAGGAAATTGGACAATTAGCGAGATGCAGGAGGTGGCGGCTTTTTGTTCACAATAGGCATGGTCAACCAGAATATCTTCAATATTCATTTCAGCGACATTTGCCCATCTTGGATCTGTAGGTAATTGAAGCCCTAACGTAGTATTCGTGGTTTGTTCCATTTGACAAAGTTATGGACTGTTTCGACATCTTCAATCAAGACCTTACAAATCAATCCGCCATTAGAATGTTTGTAACTATCCATGAATGTTCTCATTTTTGGACGAAATTTTTTATTCTATCTATCAACCAAAAAATATAAAGAAACTAATACTAAGCTTCATCTTCCTTTTCGGTGCAACAATTGCCTTCGCGCAGAATGCCGATTCAGTGGTGGTGAAAAAAGAAGGATCATTAGGTGTTAACTTTGCCAATGTTGGTCTTTCCAACTGGGCTGCCGGGGGTGAAAATTCCATTTCGCTCGGAACAGTGTATTACACAAAATACACGCGAACAAAAGGTGCTGTAAAATGGGTGCATCAAGTAGATTTCGCCTTAGGCGGTGCCAAAGTAGGTGAACAGAGTTTTAGAAAAACAGATGATAACATCATTTTAACCTCTTCTTATTCGCACAAATTCAAACCCAAATGGGCGTATAGTGCCGTCGCTGTCTTTAGAACTCAACTTCTAGAAGGCCAAACTTTTGCAGCTGACCCCAACAACCCAGGTGGTGAGATCGCAACGAAAATCTCAAACTTCCTAGCGCCTGGTTATTTGAACTTGAATCTAGGTTTTACCTATGATCCTAATGATCGGTTTACCGCACAATTCGCTCCAGCGGCAGGAAAAGTCACTCTAGTGATGGATGATGCCTTGGCGGCGAATGGAGATTTTGGAGTGACTCCGGGAGAGAATGTTCGTTATGAATTTGGTGCTAGCATCGTATTGACAACTTCATTGCCAATCGCCGAGAATATCTCTTTTAAAGGCGCTGCTACGTTTTTCTCTAACTACGAGACCTTTGGGAATGTAGATACCAACATTGACATGCTATTGACAGCAAAGGTCAACGATTGGTTCAATGCATCAGCGGCTCTGCAGCTCATTTATGATGACGATATCTTGATCGCTCAGGGCGACGGTACATTCTCGAGAGAAATTCAGTTGAAACATGTGATCAACATGGGACTTAACTTCTCCTTATTCCAGAAGTAATTCTAATCAAAAAACTGCCAGATCACACCCATATCGAAGGTTCTTCGCATACCTGGATATAAGGGTGTGATCAGGTAACCATCACTTCCCAAAGGAGCTCCTTGATTGATATGAGCGATTTTGGCAAAGAAGCGAAAGCTTTTGACCTTGAAATTAAAGAAGAGGTCTGCATGGACGAAACCATCCAGTTTGTCTGTCGTTTGCAAATGATACTGCTGATAAACAGGATTATAGGCTGGTGCGAAATACGCACTCCTGTAGTGGACATCAATGCCCGTCTGAATCATCATTTTGCCAGAAAATAACGAGTTCCTATAGGCCAATTGAAAGGTATTGAGCCAAGCAGGTGCCGGGTACTTTTCGGCCGATCCACCCGATACAATGGTATGAAGCAAGGAGTTCTTCAAGGTGACCCGAGGGCCAATCTGCCAACGTAGATTAATGCCCGGATTGAGTAAGACAATCTCACTTCCTGCCTGTTCTGGCTCTTTAAATTCGTTTAAGTAAATGTAATTGGAGATGACATTGAAACGTGTAAAAGGTTGAAACAACACATCCCCAAGTTTTAAGCGTAACTCTCCATAAAAATTATCGCTGGTCTGATTCACGAAATCGTTCCGCCATTCTTGTTGTTGACTTACATATCGTTGTTCAAAAAATGTTGGCCTTCGGCTCACACGTTTGTATTCGGCAACAAAAAAGGCACTTGTAAAATTACCGACCACGGCATAGTTCCCTTGCAAACCAAGCTCTGCAGAAGCCCTTAGAAAGATCTTTGGGGTGATCTGTTGTCTCAACGTACCGCCAACATAGTTTTCCACTTCATTGATCCGCTCTCCTGTTCTGGCAATTTCATTACGCAACCACCTGTTCTTATAATTTAGGGTGTAAGAGAACCGCTTTGTTCTTCCTTTGAAGCCTACTTCATTCTCCACCACTCGAAAGGTCGTTCTTTCATTGATGGTGTCATTTACCAAGCCCGATAAACCGGGACTATACAGCAGCGAATCCGAACCGGTCAGGTCATAAACATCATAATACCGAACCAATTGCTCCTGATAGGTGCCCACATGATACAATTGAAAAATTGAATCCAGCTCAAACTGCTGGTAAATATGAAGTCCTCCCCTTTTTTCCAGACTTGTGGCATCATCCAGGATGACGTTTTCGTCCCGATAATCCCAAATATCTGTCGTGTCGTTCGGGTTGATCGAGGGATCAAGAATACCGCCTTGCTCGTCGATCTCGTGACGGAATTGGGTGAAATTGAAAAGAAGGAGGTACTGCGGTATTTTTTTGGGACGTAGGAATCCGAACATGTTCCAATCTGTGCTTTTCACATGGAAATCTCCTCTTTGTAAATAGGCCAGTTGCTTGTCTGCTCGAATGTTATTGTAAGCAAATCCAAAATTGAAATTGATGCTATCGTTCAATGAAAAGAGCACATTGGTTCGCGCCCTCCCACCGGATCCAAAATCCGCACTGATCGAAGTGAATGGAGACCGTGTATCGAAATACTTGATCTGCTCAGGTGTTGTATAGAAACGATCGAAGCTCCTGTAACCTGCCGTTGCTCCGGAATTTACTTCAGGATCCCAGATTAGATTTTGTACCGCCGTGCCGAGGTTCCCTAAGTTCTGAATCAAAAAATCGAATTCGGCCAGGTCATTGAAACGATGGGTGTTTTCCGGTAAGGTATCAGGCGAAATGAAGACAATGTCATTGTATTTGAAATTCTCTTCGTAAGTATAACGTGTGCTGTTTGGGCCATAGCCCTTCTTTTCTTCAGGATTGAGCAAACTCTTTGCATTACGCAAGGCGGCAATGGAGTCTCTATTGACATCCTGACTTTGAATCCTTACGTTTTGAGCTTCAGCCAATTGGTAAACCAACAGCATCCCGATCAACCAAAATACACGTTTTTGCACCGCCAAAAATACTAATTCGAAACACTTTTTCAGGCTATCACACAAGTTTCATTACCTGCTGAATCAATAGTTCCCTGTTATCCATTTGTAACGCGATCGGCATATAGAAGAGCCTATGTTGCTCAAATAGGTCATGTTCTTTGAAAGCCAAAAGTCGTACCATATCCTTTTCTGTAGTTACGATAGGCAGGGTATTTTTTGAAAGTTTAACATGTAGGCTATCCAATTCCTCGTGCGTAAAGGCATGATGGTCCGGAAAGACGAGCTGGTCTTGGACTGAGAACTGTTGCCCGACGTAGTCCAAAAAAGGACTTGGGTTCGCGATTCCGCATAAAGTGATAACTTCATCCACCTCGCCTTCTACTTGATCAAAAGCTGGGAGCAGGTGACCATAAGTAATCGTCGAAAAAAGCAACACGGCATCCCCAGCTAATTTTTTGATTCTTCTTTCATAGCCTGACTTATTTTCGGGATCTAAATCTGGAGATTTTGTTACCACTACCATGTCAGCTCTTTTTGCCTCGAAACGTGATTCTCGTAAGTTCCCTGTCGGTAAGGTCCAGTCACCGAAAAACGGTTGTGCATAGGAGGTCAATAGGATATTAAGGTCTCTTTTGACCCAGCGGTGCTGATAAGCATCATCGAGCAAGATAAGGTCTGGTGTTTGCTTGTGTTGAAGTAGTGCGTCAACTCCTTGCCTTCGCTTTTCTGCTACCACAATCAGCACCCGGTCACCGAATTTTCTAAATAGTTGAAAAGGCTCATCTCCGATAGAGTCCGCAGTTGACTGATCGTCAGCAAACAAAACACCGGTAGTCTTTCGACCATAGCCTCTGCTTAAAACCGCAATGTTTTTCTCCTTCGGGAGTAACTCAATTAGGTATTCAACAAATGGCGTCTTCCCGGTTCCTCCTGTGCTCAAATTCCCTACTGCAATGATCGGAACGGGATATTGTGTTTGTTCAAAAAAACCGATATCGAACATGAAATTACGGATGGCCATGGTCAGCGCATAGAGCTGAGCGAAGGGAAAGAGCATCCATCTTAGTATTTTCATGCGAATTGCTGTTACTTTTAAGCAGGAAAGAATAAGTCAAATATGCCAAAAATCAGTGATATCCTACATACCCTCGAATCATGGGCACCAAAAAGCTACCAAGAATCGTACGATAATTCTGGCCTACTTACCGGAAACTCGAATGATGAACTAAAGGGTATTCTTGTTACGCTAGACTGTACCGAAGAAATTATTGAAGAAGCCTTAAAAAAAGGTGCAAATCTTGTCGTTGCCCATCATCCGATCATTTTTAGCGGGCTTAAAAAGTTGACCGGATCAAATTATGTGGAGAGAACCATTATCAAAGCGATCAAGCATGACATTGCCATCTATGCCCTACACACCAACCTTGACAATGTTCATCATGGAGTAAATGCCATGATCGCAAAGAAAATTGGGCTTCAACATCTGAAAATTCTCGTTCCCAAAACTGAGATTCTCCAAAAGCTCGAGTTTTTTGTTCCCATCGAACATACGCAAACTGTTTTGACGGCTATCCACGAAGCCGGTGCAGGAACTATCGGTAATTACACCAATTGTTCCTTCAAAGTGAATGGTATCGGAACCTTTCAACCCACCGAGCTAGCCAACCCAACCATTGGCAAAAAAGGGGTTCAAGAACAGGTCAACGAAGACCGCGTAGAAGTTCTATTCCCGAGCCATCTTCAGCAGGGCATTCTAGCAGCCATGAAATCGGCACATCCTTATGAAGAAGTGCCCTATTCCATTACCAGACTTCAAAACTCCCATCAAGAAGTCGGAAGCGGCATGATCGGTGAGCTGCCTTCCCCTCTTTCGGTGCAAGACTTTCTTCAACACCTAAAGGCTTCGATGCAGCTGAATACCATCAAATACACCGCTTTCCAGCGTGAAACCATTCAGAAGGTTGCTGTTTGTGGAGGTTCAGGAAGCTTTCTACTCAAAGCAGCTATGGCGCAAAAAGCTGATGTCTTTGTAACCTCCGATTTTAAGTACCATGAGTACTTTGATGGCGAAGGAAAAACGATGATCGCTGATATTGGTCATTATGAAAGTGAAGTATTTACAAAAGACTTAATTGGTACGTTTCTCAGCGAAAAATTTACTAATATTGCAACCTATTTGTCAGAGGTGAATACGAATCCCGTAAAATACTTCTAAAACTTACTCAATGGAAAATACAGTTGCACAAAAAGTAGACGCGCTTAAATCTTTACAATCTATTGATTCTCAATTGGATGAGATCAAAAAAGTACGAGGCGCATTACCCGATGAAGTTGCAGATCTTGAAGATGAGATTGCAGGTATTCAAACAAGAATAGAAAAGTTCGAAAGCGAACTAGCTGAATTAGAAGGCAACATATCTGATCATAAAACACAAATCAAAAACTCTGAAGCCTTGATCAAAAAGTATCAAGAGCAGCAGATGAATGTGAGAAACAACAGAGAGTATGATGCCATCACAAAGGAGATGGAACTTCAAAACTTAGAAATTCAGATCTCTGAAAAAAGAATCAAAGAGGCCGGTGCCAAGATCGAAACGAAGAAAGTAGAGATTGAAAACACCAAAGAAGTGCTTTCAGAAAGAGGTAAAGACCTTGACAACAAGAAAAGCGAACTTGAGGTCTTGACCAAGGAAAGCGAAGCCGATGAGAAGAAATTATTGGCGGAGAGAGAAAAAGCGACCAAGAAAATCGAAGAAAGACTCTTAACCTCCTACCAGCGATTGAGAGACAATGCACGCAATGGCTTAGCCGTTGTTCCTGTGAGTAGAGGTGCTTGTGGTGGTTGCTTCAATGTTGTTCCTCCGCAACGTCAGGCTGATATCCGAGAGAATAAGAAACTGATCGTTTGTGAGCACTGCGGTAGAATATTAGCTGAGGTAACTGACGAGATCGTTGCCGAGGAGAAAAAACCAAGAAGAAGCAGAAAAGCGACAACCACTAAAAAAGCAAAGGCTTAAGGTTGGTCAATCGATATGATATTAAGGAAAGGATAGGTCTGCTGATCTATCCTTTTTTATTTGCCTTCTTTCTACTCAGGTCAATGCTCAATCCGCCTATACTGCTTTGCTCGACCTTTCCTTTGATCAAAGCCGAGCCATCTCTGATTCCAAGTCGAAGAAAGGCTTGCATGACCTTTACGTTGAGCATTTGACTGACTGCGCTCAGCTGATCTTAGCAGGAAATGAAGCCTTTTATGAGACATTTACCACTCGCTTTGAGGAAAGAATCAGAGCTATCGAATCGTTCCCTGATGAGGCTACCAAAGGCTTTTATGCTGCTGAGATCCTACTTCAATGGGCTTTTGTTGCCACCAAATACCAAGACCAATGGACTGCCTTTTGGAGCTTGCGAAAGGCCAAGTTTGGAATAGAGGAGAATCGAGCGCAATACCCTGGCTTCCATTTGAATTCTCGCACGCTTGGATTACTCCAGGTGGTGCTTGACCTCGTTCCTGAAAATAGGCAATGGATGTTAAACCTCTTCGGAATGCGTGGCGACTTTCAGGCAGGTTATCAGCAGCTAAAAAGCACATTAACGCTTGAGAAACCGTGGGCCTTGGAAAGTCAACTGATCTTGGCGATGATCGACGCTTATGTGTTGGAGCTAACTCCCGACACCAACGGCTTACCGGATTACGGCCTATTTGCTTATGTGAAAGGACTGGTTGCATTGAAGCAGCACAAGGCAAGAGAAGCCTTGGATAATTTTAAATTATTGAACGATCAGTTGGAGATCAAACGCTATCTACTGGCCGAATCCTACTTCTTACTAGGTTCATACGATACGGCTTTCAATTCCTACGGGTAGTATCTACAGCGCCAAAACATGAGTAACCGAAAAGACGCCTTACTCAAATCAGGCCTTTGTCTGTGGTTTCAGAATTCAGACAATGCACAAGCGACAGCTCTTTTTGAACAAGCACGCAATGAAGGGGGGAATATGACCGAAATTGATCGAAATGCTGCTCAATTGCTGAGCCATATCGACGAGGAGAATCCAACAATTCTACAATTAAGGTATTCCTTAGATGGCGGTGCTTTTGAATAAGCAAGTCAACTCATCAATACCCTGGAAATCAAGAAATTAACACCATCAGAGAGCATTGAATTCCGCTACCGAAAAGGACGCTACTTCCAATTGACCAATGATTTTGAAAAAGCCAACACAGCATTTCTCGCACTGATCAACACAAAAGAGTTAAACAAAGATTCCTATATCCGCGCAAATAGCTACTTGCAAATGGGCCATTTAGCCGAATTGACCAATGACAAGAAAAGCGCATTGACGTATTACGAGCTCGCTTTGAAAACGAAAGGTCATTCTTATGAAGATAGCATAGCCTTAAAAGCCAGAATTGCCCTTAACCGGCTGAATGGGTTAAATGATCAGTCGCATTGAACCTATTAAGCTTAAAAAAAGAACCTGCGTACTCCAACTCATACAAACACAAATTCTGATGTTCAAAAAGGTCCATTGCGCTTAGCGGATAGTTTAGCATAAGTGTCAGCAATATCCTCAATGCTCTTCCGTGCATACAGACCAACACCTCCTTCTCTTCCTCCCTTGCCATGATCTTTTGAAGGCCCCTACTTAATCGCATTGCCACTTGTTCAGGACTTTCTCCCCCATCTATGGCAAAATCTGTCTGACCATTTCGCCATTTATTGATCATTTCGAAGTAATAACGATCATTCGCTGCATTGAAGGCCTGCCCTTCTCTATTGCCCCAAGAAATTTCGTTGAGTTCTTCCAAGGCCTCAAAAGCCATTCCTGAAGCAATGAACTGCTCCATGGATTGAGAGGTTCTCTTTAAGCCTGAGACATATAACTTGTCAAAGGGATGGTTTTTGTACGCTTGATAAAAGGCTTCCGCTTGCTTTCGACCCAGCGCATTTAGATCGGCATCAATACCACTACCCTGCACAACTCCCCTTTTATTAAAGTCTGTTTCTCCATGCCTGGTCAGGTATATTTTTTTGGTCATGCTTTTCTCGTATTTTTGCTCAGTCCGCGGCAAAACTAAGATTTAAATCATAAAATCAATGTTTCCTAAAGAAGCAACTATAGAAAGATTGAATGCCTTAAGCCAAAACACATTGGTTGAACATTTAGGTATAGAACTAACGGAGATCAAGGGCAATTCCCTGACTGGAAAAATGCCTGTCGATCATCGAACACAGCAGCCACTTGGTTTGTTACATGGCGGAGCTTCCGTGGTGCTAGCTGAGACATTGGGTAGCATCGCCGCAACGATGACCTTGGATTTAGACAAGCAGTATGCTGTCGGGCTTGAAGTGAATGCCAATCACATCAAATCGGTTCGAGAGGGTTATGTGACGGGCACTGCCCTTCCAATTCATATTGGGGGTAAAACGCAGGTTTGGGAGATCAAAATTAGTGACGAGGATAATAGACTGGTGTGCATCAGCCGAATTACCATGGCCATAATGGATAAAAAGCATTGACAGTAAAGGCAAACACCATAACGGAGACAATGAACTTATCGAGTTTCACGAAACTCGAAGTGTTTAACGCGTGCATTACCTCAGCCTATGAACTGGGCTTACCTATGGCGATGTGGCGTTCCCCTAACCAACACGAAATCAATTTCATCTGCTCCTTTAAAGACGTTCAACGACTCGATCGAGTAGAGCTTAAGGAGCTTCCTTCTGGATTTATATTTTCAAAATTCAACACCGAGGAATCAAAATTTTTCATTCAAAGTGACATCAACATCTCCTTTGATTACGAAGAGACTTTAAGTGCCGGACTTAGTACACCCCAAGGACAAGCCTTTTCCAAATTATTGCAACAACGCCTTTCCTCCGGCGCTCATGAAACGCCTTACTTCACCAATAATCATGTCGTTTATCCAAGCCATACCGATTATCGACAAGTTGTCGACAAGGCAATTCAGGCGATCAAAGATGGCGAATTCGAAAAAGTAGTACCTGCACGATCCAAAGCCGTGGCGTTAACGGAAGCCTTTGATGCCGCAGAATTGTTCTTGACCTTGTGTAAGGACTATGCCAACGCCTTTGTCTCCTTTGTTTCTCTTCCAAAAGAGGGAACATGGGTAGGTGCAAGCCCTGAGGTATTGATTTCAACAGAGGGAAATTGGTTTACAACTGTATCGCTTGCTGGTACAAGAAAAAGAAACGCAGACGAACCCATTAGCGAAACGAGTTGGAATCAAAAAGAAATTGAGGAGCAGGCAATGGTCAGTCGTTACATCATCAATTGCTTTAAAAAGATCAGGTTACGGGATTATGAAGAAAGGGGACCAAAGACAACTATTGCTGGCGATTTACTCCATCTCAAGACAGTTTTCAGAGTGAATATGGAAGAAACCAATTTTCCCGAATTGCCTTCCGTAATGCTGGAATTACTCCACCCGACCGCTGCCATAGCCGGTATGCCAAAAACACCTGCTTTAGAATTCTTAAACCATAACGAGGATTTGGATAGAGGATTTTACTCGGGCTATTTGGGTCCGGTCAATATGGAAAATAAAACAGAAATCTTTGTCAACCTGCGCTGCATGCAATTACTCAGTGATACTGCTATCCTCTATGCTGGTGCCGGAGTAACTGAAGATTCTGTACCTGAAAAAGAGTACCTTGAAACTGAAATGAAGTGCAACACTTTGCTCAATAAGATTAACAGGAACTCTTGATACTGCCACACATCATTGATATTGTTTCTATTTGCGTTGGACATGGAATACGCAATGCAGTGATCTCACCCGGTTCTCGATCAGCCGCAATTAGTTTAGCCTTTGAAGCCCATCCTGAAATCACCACGCATATCATCCCGGATGAAAGAGCTGCTGCTTTTATCGCCATGGGCATTGCGCAGCAGAAAAAGTTGCCGACTGTCCTCATCTGCACTTCAGGATCTGCCGGTTTGAACTATGCACCAGCTGTTGCCGAAGCATATTATCAAGAAATTCCATTGATCATTCTGACTGCTGACCGACCACCAGAATGGATCGATCAATACGACGGTCAAACAATTAACCAACAAGGCATTTATAGCAAGCATGTGTTGGCCACTTTTGAGTTACCTGTTGATGGTTCCACTCATCCAGATGCAAGGTGGCACTGCAATAGAATCGTTAATGAGGCCATTCTCAAATCTAATGGTGCTCTGGCAGGTCCGGTTCACATCAATGTCCCGATAAGAGAACCTTTTTATCCTTTGCCAGGCGAAGAGATCTCCTTTGAACCCACGAGGCTCATTCAACGCCCCATAATAGAAAGTAAGCTCCGCAAGGAAGAAGTTGAGCTTTACGCCACGCGTTGGAATCAAGCGAAAACTAAATGGCTCGTCGTTGGTCAACAGCCCAAAGATGAAAAACTGGGTGCTGTTCTGGAACAACTTGGCAAAGATGTCCTCATTCTCAACGAGGTAACTGGTAATCAACATGGATTCAGTGGAGTGATTCAAAACCATGAGTCCATCCTGCGCAATGATCAAGAAGGAAAGATCGCCTCTCCCGAACTACTGGTGACTATAGGCAATTCGTTGATCTCGAAAAACCTAAAAACTTTTCTAAGAGCTAATCCTCCACAAGAGCATTGGCACATCAAAGAAGGTGATCGCCTAAACGATACCCTGCAACAGCTTAGTAAGTTAATTCCTCTTAAGGCCAGTACCTTTTTTCAACAATTGGTTCCTCTGATTGGACATTCGAATACTTCATCACATCCATTGCGTGCGCTGGATTCTGAATTTGAAGGTAAGAAAAGCAAGTTCTTGGCCGAGGCTCCCTTTGGTGAATTCAAAGCCCTTTTCCATTGCTTCAAGGCCCTGCCCGACCGAGGTCAGTTGCACTTGGCCAACAGCATGAGCGTGCGTTACGCCAATTTGATTGGCGACCTTAAGAAAGACTGCTCCGTTTTTTGCAATCGAGGAACAAGCGGCATCGATGGATCTACAAGCACAGCGGTGGGTGCTACATTGGCCAGTAATGAACTGAATGTACTCGTCACAGGCGACTTGGCTTTCTTTTACGATCGGAATGCATTTTGGCACAATGAAGACCTCAGCCAATTGCGCATCATTTTACTGAATAATGACGGTGGTGGAATCTTTGATATGATTCCAGGACCAAAGGCACAAAAAGCGCATGAACAATTGTTTTTGACTCCACACGGCTTAAACGCTCAATCACTGGCTGCTGAATTCCATTTGGACTATGCTGCCGTTCGCAATGAAGATGAATTGAAAGCCGCACTTAGCGATTTTTATGCACCAGCAAATGGGGCAAAGATCATGGAAATATTCAGTGATATTCCATTAAATACAGCAGTAATGGAAGACTTTAGAAGGCTCTAAGGTTCCTTGAGTTCATAATTCGTTGGCAGCATATCGGCGACCTTTTCAAAACCCCAATACCCATTGGATTGGAATGAAATTGGATTGATAATGTATCCATTCTGTTCAAAACGAATCGGATCACTCAAATCAAATAGTTTGATCCAGCTTCGCTGAGGCAGTCTGCTTGAATTGCCAGATGCATTCATTCCTTGACTACCTGTAAAGGCCTGCGACTCTAATTCTTTGGTATAGGTGATGTAAATAAAGTCTGTGAAAGACAACACTTTTGAAATCGACGTTTTGCCATCTGTAAGCGAATCATACAGGTCGACTTTCCTTGCCGTTACCGCTCTGCCAAGTCCTTCGACATCCCGAGCTGTCATTACCTCATAGCCTGCTTCATCCAGCTGATCGTCATAGAGTGCCTTGAAAAAATGCTCTCTTGATCCCAAATAAGCCTTTTGGCGTGCTTTGATGAAGCGTTTCTTATTGTTGTTGCTCTCTTTGGTATCTTTGAATTGAGTAAAGCCAAAGTAGCGAATCAAATTACTCTTGTAATCGATCATAAAGTCTTCAAGGTAATAATCGATGGTATAGCCAAGGGCCTTATTCTCGATCTTAATGGGCTCGGAAGAAAATGCCTGCAATACCCTTGTCTCTTTGTTGTAGAAGAAATTGAGTTGTTCCTCGTTAAGAATTTTACAGCTAGCAGCATTCTCGGTTGTCCCTAGAAACTCCCGCTTGAATGTTGCCAAGTTCTGGCGCCACTCCTTGTCTATTTTATCCGTCACTTCTACACTACCCAAATTGATGCTCTCGGGCTGTAATACGATCTCAAATGCTTGTGCTTCGGGTTGAAGCAATTGTACAGGCCTTACAAAAGTATCGAAACCCACAAACCGCACCACTAATTCGTAACTGCCCGGTTCAAAAACTTTTAATTCAAAAAAACCATCCTTATCTGTGGTGGTGCCATAGGTTGTCCCTGTAAGAAAAACGGTGGCTAGAGGAAGCGTTTCACCGGTGCTTCCATCCTTGACCACACCTGAGATCAGGTAACGTGCGCTTTGCGCTCCTAAGGAATTAATGAATAAAAAGGCGGAAATAGTGAGTAACAGCTTTAATTTCATGTCAAAATTGAATTGAGTCCATGGCATTCATGATCACTTTCCTAGGCAAAAATTATACCAGCAAGGAGTTTAGTGAATTACCTTTTGACGAACTACCCAATTGGGCACAATCTGCTCATGAGTTCATTGGACAATGGCAATCTGGACAGCAGGAGTATCAACAATACACGTCAGGGTCAGCGGGAAACCCTAAAGAGGTTCTGATCAGTCGAAAAAGAATGGAAGCAAGTGCGGCATATACCATCGAAGCCCTACAGATTCCAACAGGAGCACAAGCACTGCACTGCATCAACTCTGCCTATATTGGAGGTAAGATGATGTGGGTACGTGCCTTTTTAGGCCAATGGCACGTGCACCTGATCCAGCCGGAAGGACTACTCCGCGCTCAGCATTTATGGCCCCATTATCACTTCAGTGCAATGGTCCCCTTACAAGTCGACAACACGATTTCCAAATCACGAGAATTATTCGATCGCTTTGACCAAATCATTATTGGTGGTGCTGCCGTTTCAGCTCAATTGATTGAAAAATTAAAGCCACTGAACTGTACATTTTACAGCACTTTTGGCATGACGGAAACCGTATCACACATCGCGCTCAGGAAACTGAACGGGGTCCATCGCAGTACTACCTACCAACTTGTTGGAGATAATCAAATCAAAACCAATGAGGCAGGTTGCCTGATGGTCAAGGGAGTTGTGACAGATGACAAATGGATCACCACAAACGATTTGATCGAAAAAACAGCAGACGGTTTCAAATGGATTGGTAGACTGGATCTTGTAGTCAATTCAGGTGGGGTTAAAATTCAGCTGGAGAAAGCTGAAGACGCTCTAAACCAATATTTGAACAATGCTAAACACCAATTCATTTATTGGAAAGAGGCACATGAAGTCTTGGGAGAACAATTGATCGGTTTGAGTGACTCAAAAGTCTTTATCGAGTACTTGAAAGAACATGCCGACGAATTAAAGCAGCAACTCCCTGATTATCACTTCCCCAAAAAATGGTATTTCTGCGAAAAGTTTGAACGAACAGCAAGCGACAAGGTCGATCGAGCAGCTACAGCTCAAAAGGCCACTGCAGCCTTTAGTTTTTGATCATTCTTCTCCAAAGGCGAATGGCTCTCCGATTCAAGCGAACAAATTCATTATTTCCCTCTTCTTCTGCCAACAACTTAGAGGCCTCTGCCACTTCGATGGCTTCCTCGTATTTCTCTTGCTGCGCAAGGATCAATGACCTAATCCGATAAATATACAAAGTAGGTCCTCCGATTATTTCTGCCATATCTAAGTAACGCAAAGCATCTTCTTGATTTTTGCCCTGTTCTTGCAAATATCTTGCAGACTGGTAATAGGTTTCAGCGGTAGGATTCGTCCACATTTGTTTTTCGATATCCTGCATTACAAATTGGTCGGTAAAGACCGTCAGTTCACAGGCTGCCCTGAAATTCCCCCAAGCTAAGACCATTTGCCCCCTGTCATGATGAAGGTCTTGAAAGTCTATTCTGAAATTCTCCACATTCAGCTCTTCAAAATAAATAGGTAGCTCAAGACGCAACACATCTTTCGACTCATTATAGACAATGTCCTCATTATCCCACAGCGTTGTGTCGGCATGAAAGATCAGCTGAAAACGATCCTTTTCCGGTAAAGCGAATAAGGCATAGGTTCCGGCAGCCAATGAATCCCCATTGACCAATATCTCTTGTGACACCGTGAATGTTGTTGTTTCGTTCGCTCCTAATCTCCACAACTCTCCGTATGGAATCAGCTCTCCAAGTAACTCCCGTCCCCTTTTACTGGGTCTTGAATACGTAACCCGAACATCCGTCAGGCCAATCGTCTGCTCTATCGTTGATGCCGGACTGATTCTTGGTAAAGCAATCTGTCCTGAAGCCAAGAGAGGACTTAGCCATAAAACAAAACAGCAGATAAATGAGTAGTGACGCTTCATTGAGAAAGTGAAAAATTGTTCAAATGTATGATTATTGGTTAAATTAATCACATGCGTGTCTTCGCATTTTACATAACGCTCGCACTATCTTCAATTGGTATAAGTAATGCTCAATCTTTGTATAAAAGCGGAGCAATTCTTACCTCTCCCTTTGACACCTTACGTGGGTCGATCAAATACATCAGTTACAATAAGGCCTCCACAAAATGTATTTTCAGGGATAGCCTAGGCAATGAAACGAATTATCTGCCCGATGAACTGTTTGGCTACATTATCGAAGACCAGCTTTATTTTAGATCGAAAGAGATTGGGAAATCCAACGCTCAATTCCTGGAAGTGGTCTACCAAGGCACGCTTATTTTGTATGCTTTGCGAGACAAAAATCAAAAAAACTTCTTCTACATAGAAAACCCGGCCACCGGTGAATTTGAACTCTTGAGGCAAAAAACGATTCGAAACGGCAGCAAAAAACTAGTCATTCGCATGTTTGAGGAAGTATTACGCGAGATGCTACCAAAGAGTGAGTTGATCGCTGATGAGATCACTACCGTAGATTTTGATCATAATTCGCTCTCCAACCTCCTGCTGGACTATGACGAACGGTATGCCTCATTTCAAGGGCGCATTTTTCAAGGATACAAAAAAAGATGGCCGCCAAGCATCGCCCCGTTCATCCAAGCTGGCAGAAGCCTTTTGGCAATCAATGGTTTTGATCAGCAAAAGGAATCCACTAGTCTCGGCCTTGGCATAAAATTCCAAAAGGAGATCTCAAGAGGAACCGGCCGTCTGCATTTAGACGTCGATTTAGGTTACCACATGGAGACGTATGAAAACGCCGTTTTTGTTGCTGAAGATTTTGCCTTTCCTGAATCCATCATTTCCAATGGGTTCAACATTGCTTTGTTTGCCTCCGACTTGGCCCTGCAAGGAGAATATGAGCTGCGCAATACGATCACATTAAACCGGCAGGTCATCACCCTTCCATTGAATTTGAAGTATTTCTTTCCCTCAGAACGATTGACCGTTTCGATCAACGGTGGGATAAATCCCTCTTATGCGGTGGTTCAAAATGGCCGCATCGATGGTCAAGTCATTCAAAACGACCGAGTGATCCTTGGCGTTGCATCTGACATTGAAGTGACGCGGTTTAGACCGGGACTAAATTTTGGTGCTGGCATCTACTATCACCGAAAAGCTACATGGTTTATTGATTTTCAATATTCACCAGCTTGGCTCGATCAAGGAAATTTGAATTACAGCTGGTCTTTTCTTCGTTTGGGGTACCTTTTTGACTGATTGCGGATTCTCTTAATTATTCCTTTTGGTGAATCACTTAGTGAGGAAGGGTTCAATGCACCTAGATTTATGACATGATCCTGCAACGAACTCGTGAATTCAATGTAAACCTTGACTGGGTTTATCACCTCATTAAGGCCCTTCTCATGGTTCTCTTCACTTTTGCGGCCTTTATCGCTCTAGTAGAGTTGAAAAGAGAGCTGCAAATCGATATTTTTCCAAATCACGATTTTCCATTTGACGACATTTCTGCTTACCTCCTCGGTCGTTGATATTTTTAAACAGAAAAACACGATAATTTTCCTAGGTATCTGTATTTTAGGTCATTAATTGACCAAAACATGAGCGCAGTCAAAGCGTTACGGTTGAACTTCAGTGCAGTTAAAGAGTTCTTCCAGCTTATTTTTTTATTGACTTTTTTTGCCGCCTTCTTCCTTTTGGCCCTGGAACTGAAGTCTCAACTAGAATTAGACATCTTCCCTAACTATAATTTTCCTCTTGACGAATGGATGAGGGAACACTTCTGGACTAATCTTTCAATTTGATCACTTCCTGTTGAAGCTCTAAGACGATGTTCTTTAAATCATCGAAGGACATTTGATCATTGGCGTGTTCCGGAATATCTAAACTTAAGAATGCTGTCGCTTCCCAGATCTCAAGTACATCCTGTGCGTTTACCTTATACGGCGTGTAGGCTTTATTATCGGAAACTAAAAATAGATAGCCGTTCTCCTCTGTGTAATTAAAGACGCGTTTGTAGACAATACCCTCTTCCTTGGTCAACAGCACATAACATCTCCCATTCCTCACGTCGCTAATTTGTTCAATGTACTTGCCAATGATGACAGTTCCTGGTTTCAATGGGAGCATTGAATCGCCACTAATCTCAAATGCCCTGTAGGTGGCATTTCGTGGCAGGTTGGGTAGTTGAAACTTCGGGAGCTCCTCCATGTAAGTCGGGTCAGCATAGCCATTCAAATAGCCTGCCGATGCTTTCTGAGGAATGAGATCGATCATTTCTTCATCTTGGGCATCAACGGTAATGGATAAGATCTTAGTCCCTTGTTGTTGCGGAGCACCGAGTTGCTTGAGTTGTTCAAAA
The DNA here is from genome assembly GCF_057219245.1 of Roseivirga sp. YIW32. NCBI lineage: Bacteria > Pseudomonadati > Bacteroidota > Cytophagia > Cytophagales > Roseivirgaceae > Roseivirga > Roseivirga sp. YIW32. The sequence goes on from NZ_JBXVVG010000001.1 coordinate 1,440,698, forward strand.
CCGAATTTAGTGAGATCATCTGTAATCAGCTGATCGACGGAAAGACCAAACAACTTGGCCATTTTGGTCAGGTTATTCAGTCGAGGGTCCGCTCTTCCTTCTTCATAAGCACCTACCAACGATCTTTTGATATCGATCTTTTCGGCAAACTCTCCTTGAGTCCACCCGTTTAACTTTCGTAAGTGTTTTATATTTTCCGATACAATGCTCATTGAAAAAGTTTTTATGCAATTAACTAAATATTTTAGTTTAATGATAAAATTATTAGCTAAAAATTGGTCTACTATTTGCTAGATTTGCACTGAACAATGAAATCCGCTGTAATCCTTTTGTTGCTATTTCTGTGTGTTGGGCTTTCGGCTCAAAATACTATTGGCGTCAACTTTCAAGGTTTCCTTCCAACAGGCGAACTGAAAAAAGATGCTTCTGATATTGGTGGTTTGGGCATTGGTATGGAAGGGTCATTTAGCATTAAGCAGTCACCATTTCATGTTGGGGGAATCATGGAGTGGAACCATTTCGGCTCAACCGTTCGCGAGGGATTCCATGGACCAGGATTAGAAGATGTCCGGGTAAAGCGCAATTTTGAAAACATAAAGGTCTTAGGGCTATTTCGGTTCAAACCTGACTGTGGCGAAAACATATTTCCCTATTTCGATCTCGTGATGGGCCCCGGTTATGTCTACACCCGCACCCACATCCGAGAATCCTATTTTGACGAACCTATTGAGTCCTTCTTTGAGCTAGATGAATGGGCCTTCATGTACGGATTTGGTATTGGCAATGAGTTCATTCTGTCCGACGCCGTAATTTTGGATGTATTCTTTCGCACCATCAAAAGTACTCGGATTGACTATTTGACTCCCTCTAGTGTAGAATTCAACAGTGCAACCAACTGGTACGACCTCAACACGAAATCATCTGCTTTTAATCACATCAATTTTGGAATTGGGATAAAATTCTATTTCGATGCCTTTTTAAAAGAGTACTACGACATGATGTAACTCTTCCTACCATTTATACCCCATTACTTACGTTCTTAAATTAAAATTTGGTCGAAAAGATTAGTTCTTCTAGCTTGATCAAGATTTAGTAAAAATACTCTTATGATCAGATCTTTACCTGCGTTGAAAAGCATACGCAACCTATTGACTTTTTCCTTTTTGATCTTTAGCGCCTTAGCCTATGGTCAAAAAGTGGACATGGACATGTTCAAAAACATGAAAGCCCGCAGCATTGGCCCTGCTGTCATGAGCGGACGGATTACTGCAATTGATGTAGTGGAGAGCAATCCACAGATCATGTATGCAGGTGCTGCTTCCGGCGGCCTTTGGAAAACCACTGGCGGTGGCCTTGAATGGGAACCTTTATTTGATGAGGAAGCCGTTTTAGGCATCGGTGCTATTGACATCCACCAAAAAAACCCTGACATCGTTTGGGTTGGTACCGGGGAAGGTAATCCTCGGAACTCTGTAAGCTCAGGCTATGGTGTGTACAAATCGATTGATGGTGGAGAAAGCTTTGAATTGATGGGCTTAGAAATGACTCGTAATATTCACCGAATCTATATCCATCCTGAAAATCCTGATGTGGTGTATGTGGGTGCTATTGGCTCTCCTTGGGGAGCGCACGAAGAGCGAGGTGTTTTCCGCACAAAAGACGGAGGAAAGACCTGGGAAAAGATTTTATATACCAATGACCTCAGTGGTGTAGCCGACATGGTGGCCGATCCAGTAAATCCAAACAAGATCTTTGTGGCCATGTGGGAGCACAAAAGATGGCCTTGGACCTTCACCTCAGGTGGGGAGGGTTCCGGCTTATACGTCACGTATGATGGTGGTGACACCTGGGAGAATATCTCTGGTGAAAACGGACTTCCAAAAGGCAACTATGGACGTATTGGTTTGGCCATTGCAAACGGCAGACCCGATTACGTTTATGCAATTATCGAAGCGGAAAAAAATGGTCTTTACCGGTCTACTGACGGAGGTAAAACTTGGGAGCTAAGAACGTACGCCGCTGACGAGCCTAACATGGGCAATCGTCCGTTCTATTACTCGTCCATTTACGTGGACACAAAAAACGAAAATAGAGTATACAGTTTGTATTCTATGGTCTCTCGTTCAGAGGATGGAGGTAAATCCTTTGAGGTCATCATTCCTTATTCTGGTGTTCACCCCGACCACCATGCATGGTGGATCCACCCTGAGGACCCATATTTTATGGTTGATGGAAACGACGGTGGTTTGAACATTACTCGTGACATGGGAGAGACTTGGCGTTTTACTGAAAAACTCCCTGTAGGCCAATTCTACCACGTGAATGTAGATAATGAGTTCCCTTATAATTTGTACGGAGGTATGCAAGATAACGGCTCTTGGGTCGGTCCTGCTTACGTCTTTAATTACAGCGGTATTCTGGGTAGTGATTGGCAAGAGCTGAGCTTTGGTGATGGTTTTGATGTAGCGCCGATCCCTGGTGATTCACGCTACGGCTATACCATGTCGCAGCAAGGAAATGTCTCTCGTTACGACAGGGAATCAGGCTATAACAAGACCATTCGCCCAACGGCACCTGACACCTCCATCGACCTGCGATTCAATTGGAACGCACCTGTGGCTGTTGACCCACACAATCCGAATGGCGTTTACTATGGATCTCAGCATGTGCATTATAGCAGCAATCGCGGAGATGATTGGGAGATCCTCTCCCCTGACCTCACCACCAACGATCCCGAAAAACAAAAACAAAATGCTAGTGGAGGATTGACCATAGATGCTACTGGCGCTGAGAATCATACCACTACTTTAGCCATTGAACCGAGCCCCGTTGATCGCAATGTGATCTGGGTAGGAACAGATGATGGCAATGTGCAAGTGACCCAAGACAGAGGAGAGAATTGGACCAATGTGGCCGCCAATCTTCCCGGCTTACCAGCAGGTAGCTGGATCCCACAGATTAAGGCATCCACCTACAATGCCGGGGAAGCCTGGGTAGTGGCCAATAACTACAGAAGAAACGACTGGTCGGCCTATGCTTACCATACCATGGATTATGGGCAAACATGGACTCGAATTGCAGATGATAGCCAGGTTTTTGGTTATACCTTATCCATTCTACAAGACCCTATTGAACCCAACTTGGTTTTCTTGGGTACGGAAAATGGACTTTACGTGAGTTTTGACAAAGCCCAAACATGGAATAAATGGACGCATGGCTACCCTTCTGCATCCACAATGGACCTTGCCTTACAGGAAAGAGAGCATGATTTGGCCATAGGCACATTTGGACGTGCATTCTTTGTGTTAGATGATATCAGACCGCTTCGAGCCTTTGCTGCTCAAGGTATAGCGAATGCTCAGAACAGCGATCTACTTATTTTTGATGTTGCCGATGCTTATCAAATGAATTACAGCCGACCTGCTGGCATGCGTTTCCCCGCTGACGGTGCTACCTATGAGGGCGAAAACAAATTCTTTGGTTCCGCCAATGTGAAATTCTATGTAAGAGACGATGCGGCTCCTGCTGAAATGGAAGAAGATACCAGCAAAAAGAAACGGAACAGGAAAAACAAGGAAGAAGATGCAAAACCTGAAGCTAAAAAACTTCCGAAACGCATCACCATGCATATTTTGAATGCAAGTGGAGATACTATCCGTACAACCAGCTCGAATGTTGATAAAGGACAAATCAATACCATCAGCTGGGATCTTCGAAGAAAGAATCCATACCCAATAGAAGGTGGCAACCGTGGAAGGTTTGGCGGAAATAGCAACCGTGAGCAAACTGCCGGTAGTGTGATGCCTGGAGATTATCAAATCGTTTTAGTGTTTGGAGATATTACGGAAACGAAATCGGTCAAAGTGCATTACGACCCTCGTGTAGAGGTCAATATGGCCGACCTTCAGGCAAAACAAGCTTTCGAAGATGAGGTATTGGAAGCCACTCAAACCTTTGCTAAGCTTACCAGCAGGGTAAGAGAAGCGAATGATATCATGGAGAAAATTGAGGCTCAAATGAAGGATGTGGACAAAGAGAAGACCAAAGAGCTGAAAGCGGCGATGGATAGCATGCAAGACGCATGGAATGCCGTCCGTAAAGTCACTATTGGTTTGCCTCGAAACAGAGGGCAACGAGCAGTGAATGAAAGCAGCACAACGGCCAGTTCATGGCTAGGTCAAGCAAGACGCTATGCCAGTTCTAGGTTAAGTGCTCCAGGACAAAATGAACGTCAATTGCTTGAAAATGGGCAGATCATGATGCAGGAAGCCATGACTTTGGTGAATGACTTCTTTGCCAATGAATGGCCGAAGCTGGAAGAGGTCTATAAAAATACAGACCTCGGGTATTTTAAGGACTTTTCAGAACCCATTAAAAAAGAAGACTGATCAAATAAAAAAGCCCAACAAAACGTTGGGCTTTTTTATTATGCTTAAGGATATACTATTTTCGAAGCCAAACGTTAGATCATGAGCAAAGTCAACTGGACCACCGTTAAAACATACACTGACATCACCTACAAAAAATCAGGAGATGGCGTGGCAAGGATCGCCTTCAACAGACCTGAAGTAAGAAATGCTTTCAGACCCAAAACGGTAGGCGAGTTATTCGAAGCACTGCTCGATGCCAGAGAAGACACCTCGATTGGTGTTGTATTGCTTTCAGGAGAGGGTCCTTCTCCAAAAGATGGTGGGTGGGCATTTTGTTCTGGCGGCGATCAGAACGCACGTGGTCATCAAGGCTATGTTGACGATGACGGCATGCCACGTTTGAACATCTTGGAGGTTCAACGCCTGATTCGCTTTATGCCGAAGGTGGTCATTTGCGTGTGTCCGGGTTGGGCCGTGGGTGGAGGACACTCATTACACACCGTCTGCGATCTCACGCTGGCTAGCAAGGAGCACGCCATTTTCAAACAAACGGATGCCGATGTCACCAGCTTCGACGGCGGCTATGGCTCTGCCTATTTGGCGAAAATGGTTGGACAAAAAAGAGCAAGAGAGATCTTTTTCCTCGGCAGAAACTACTCAGCCCAAGAGGCGTTCGAAATGGGCATGGTCAATGCCGTAATCCCTCACGATGAGCTCGAAGACACTGCTTACGATTGGGCACAAGAGATCTTACAGAAGTCCCCTACTTCAATTAAAATGCTCAAGTTTGCCTTTAACCTCACCGATGACGGTATGGTGGGTCAGCAAGTTTTTGCCGGAGAAGCCACACGTCTTGCTTATATGACGGATGAAGCCAAAGAAGGAAGAAATGCCTTTTTGGAAAAGCGTAAACCAGACTTCAAGGATGTGAAGTGGATACCTTGATTATTTCGTTTACTAGAACCTCAGAGCCATAAACTGACTTAATTGCATCCAATGAAATATTTAGCTGTTACTCTATTGGTGATATTGACACTTTCAGGGTGCAGTAATTCATCTTTTAATAATTATGCGGATGTTCAGGTCGCCGGAGAGATGCGAAATGTCATGTGGAATGGAGCATTGGAAGGTAAGCTCATTCTTGATACTATAGCCAAAGCAAATGTCTATGGACTTGGACCACTAAGCGGTCTTCAAGGAGAATTACTTCTGAAAAACGGAATTGCTTATGTTGCTAAAGTAACCTCTGACAGCAGCATGCAGGTCTTTCAAGATAGTAAGGTGAGCGCTCCGTTTTTTGTGTACGCAGAAGTACGGGAATGGCAAAAAACAGCTCTTCCTAATTCAATTACTGATCCACAATCACTTGACAAATACCTGAATGAGCAAACTACGAATTACAAAAGACCTTTTGCTTTTATGCTCAAAGGTACCATCGAATCGGCTACAATTCACTTACAGAATCTGCCTGAGGGCACCGAGGTCAGCTCTCCTGCAGAAGCACATCAGGGACAAGTAACTTATGACTTAGCCGTTCAAGAGGTAGAGATTCTTGGCTTCTTTTCGAGGTCACATCAGGGGGTATTTACCCATCATGACAGTTTTATTCACTTGCACCTGTTAACGAAAGACAAGCAATTCATGGGTCATGTTGACGAAGTTACATTTGATCGAATGACACTACTTTTACCGAACCACTAAAGTCATTGCTTCACTCCCATCAACACGTTGACTCCTTAGGCAATTGGATTACCAGACGCTCTTCGCATCATCACCACTTGGCCGGAGTGCCAAAGAGCATCGGCGACAGGTCCATTGATGAATTGCCAAAAGGTGAGTTCACCGGAACTAAAAGTTGTAAAATCCTCCGTTGACATTGCTTTCAATTTCCACTCAATCAACTCCAAATTGAGAAGAGTCGCTAACCTGACTTGCTCAAAATCATCCTGATCACCGATACTCGTCGGCGTCGCACTGAAAAAAGTAAGCATGAATTCACTGAGCCCATGAATATGCCGGATGGTTTCCCAAGTAGTTCTGGCCGTTTCGTCGGGTCGATAGGCCAGGTCTTCAGTTCGAAGGTCTTCGGAGGCCCAATAGTAACGAAAGCCTAGGCCCTCTACCATTCTGGCCACAACGTTCGACGTAGTAAAGTCGACTTCAGTCTGTGAAATATCAGCAAAGCGATCACTCTTCAACGGTTTCGCCTCTTGTGCTAAGAGGGAGGAAGTAATGAAAAGACTGAGTATGACATTCCGTATCATATTTCGATAATTTGACTTGTAATGATAGACATTATTAGAACATCATTGCGAGACTCTCAAGAAAGTGTCGAAGCAATCCATTTTTTTTAAATAGACTGCTTCGTTCTCTGCCTTTACCGGCAGGCAGGCTCCCAAAGACGATTCTATTAAAGATCTCGTTTAACCACCAATTTGATGGTCGCCCAATAGAACAGAGCCCCCCAACCGGCAACCAATGCCAGCTCTGGAAAGGTCACAAAGTCTTGAATCTCCATGAAAACGTATTTCGGAAATGGATTATGGATCAAGGCATTAATCGACTTCACAGGCAAAAGATATTCTATCCATTGCTGATCCTTTACTTGGCCCCAGATGAAAAACCCATTTTCAACCGCTAGAATCCAAAAAACCAGGATTCCCATGGCGATAATCGCCTTTTTGATCAACGTGCCGATAAATAAGGTAAAGAGCAAAAAGGCAAAAAGTTGAAGAAAGAATACCAGCACGAAATAGGCATCCTCAAAGATCAAGACAAAAGAAACCTCAGAAGAATAGATGAGTCCTGTGATCAAGCCCAACACAAATAAGGTAATGGCTGAAGCCGCCGCTAAAAATCCCGCCAAAATGATCTTCGACCAAATGAACTCGTATTTGCTCAACCCATCGATCACATTCTGTCTCACCGTGCGGTAGCTGAACTCATTGGTTATGGAAAAGATCAAGCTAAAGCCCAACAGCAGCTTGAACCAAATGGCCACAGAGGTTAAATTCTGCCAGATATCTGGGAATTCATAAAACGGAATGATGGTTGGGTCCACCCCGTCAATGTCAAAATCTTCAATTTTTGATTTTAAATACTTTAAGAAGGGCATGACCCCTACTGCGATGATGGTCAGTGCCAACAAATAAAGACTACTGAGCCACTTGAATGCACGATTGGGCCAAAGTTTTTGTAATTCTATTTTTAATAGTCGTATCATTTTTGACCCCCCTCTTCACCGTGTAAAATTTCTAAGAATTGTTTTTCCAGACTCTTGGTCTTGATCACCAAGTGCTTGGCTATGATCCCTTGATCAAATAAATAAGCATTGATGTCTTTTGCACCGTAGCCATCGACCATCGTCGCAGTGTACTTATCCAATTCCCGCTTAACTTTTTTGATCATCTCTGAGGCCTCAAGCACTGCTTGGAGATCTTCATGATCTGCCTTGACCTCGACGGTTAAGTCACCTTTGCCAACATCTTCCACCAACCCCGTATAGATGAGTTTACCACGTTGCAGTACGCAGAAATGTGTGCACACCTTCTGTACCTCATCCAGCAAATGACTGGCCAGTATGATGGTTTTCCCGCTATTGGCAATTTCGATAATGAGGTCTCTGATCTCCGCAATACCCTCAGGATCAAGTCCATTTGTCGGTTCATCCAATATCATGACCTCAGGGTCGCAGAGTAAGGCTGATGCTATCGACAACCGCTGTTTCATCCCCAACGAATAGGTTCTAAACTTAGACCCTCCTCTTTCCATTAGACCGACTTGTTCCAGTACTTCTGTCACCCTCGACTTCGGAACACCTTTGATGTCGCAAACGATCTTCAGGTTTTCAATACCCGTTAAGTAGGGGTAGAAAATGGGATGCTCTAAAATGGCCCCGATGCGCTTTCTTGTGTTTTGATCTCCTTTTTGACCAAACCACTCAAATTCTCCGTTTGTCGGATTGATCACATCCAGCAGCATGCCCAGGGTGGTGGTTTTGCCACTACCGTTTGGGCCAAGAATGCCGAATACATTGCTCCTCTTGATCTCGAGATTCAATTCATCAACAGCCTTTATTTTGCCATAGTGCTTCGATAAATTTTTAATGCTTAATACAGTATCCAAATCGTGTTGTTTTGAGTTTAAACTTGGGATTAATTGAAGGCGTCCTGCCAATTCAAGACAGCAGAACTATTGTTGATGAACTCAGAGAACTTCAGGATATTATTGACATTTGGGTAGCCTTCTATATCCAAGACACTGATTCGATCTTCCATCCTAATCAAGACGACAAAACCTTCAGGTTCCCCACCCCTTTCCTTCATCATCACCTCCATGTTGGCTCCATCGGCTCTTGCCATCATGAGTTCTTCATAGTCCTCGTTCATGACATCCTTTTTCAATTCCGCATACAGCTCACCATTGTTGGAGAGATTGGCCATCTCATAGCTAAAGAATTTGACCTTTTCAATTCCTTTGATGAGATCGGATAAGGGAGGCATTTCACCAAAATCACTATCCACTCCACCGCCTATTGCCTCTAAATTGATGCGTGAGTACATTTTTAAGGTACTCTTATAGAAGAAAAGCTTTAAATCAGGGGTATGTTCATTACGAAAACGCTCGACACTTTTGCTTTGAGCAAAAGCGCCGAACGTTGTACCTATCATGATAAGGGTAATTATAAATCGTTTCATACATCCAGTTGTTTTTGAGTTTTGACCAAGGAGGGGATTAATTACCCCCTTTTTGATCTAGGAACTCAAGTTCCTCAAAACCATCCATTCCAATGGACTTCGATAGTTTGTAAAGCGCATTCAAGTCGATACCGTCGCCAACAATACTCAACATGCCAAATTCTGTATTTCCACCCATGACCATGAAAAGTTCGTCGATCTTGTTGTTCTTTTCTTTGATCATGAAACGGATGTCCTTGTCGTCTTCTCTCACAGACATCAACTCTTCGAAACCTTTGCCTTGCACCAATTTGATGGCTTCTTTGTACATCGATCTTCCGTCTACATTTTTGTCTTTACCAAGAACTTGCACCCGTTTGATCTTCCCTAGAGATTCTTTCATCAGGGCTTGTTCCTCTGAGGTTTCAAATTCAATGTTACTGATCATTTGAAACATTTTCCCACTAAAATTCACATACATGAACGTGGTGTCTTCAGTATACTTTTCGAAATACTGAGTGATTGCCGTACTCTGAGCATTCGCACTCAAAGCAAAAACGGCCAAGGCTAATGTTAAAACTAACTTTTTCATATTTACTTTTATCGTTTTCTTAATTGTTTACATTCATTTCCTCGAGCAATTCTAGGCTTGTTTCGGCACTGCTCAATTTGCCAATAGCCGATAATTCATCTGTAGCAGACCCCAGTGCACTGAGTTCATTCACCGTTCGATTTCCTTTGTTCATGTAGTTGGAAACCATCAGTAGTTGCTTTTTTAATTCAGCATAAGCTTCCTCGGGTGACTCAAAGGTATCCTCAGAGCTATATGTCTCTTGATTCTGAATGAACATCACTGAACTGATCGCCATCACAAGAACAGCAGCGGCAATGCTTGCATACCGATTCAGGTATGTTTTAAAGCTGACCACTTTTGCTTCCGGCTTTTCAATGGCTGCTAGTATCTGTGCATCGAAGGCATCATCAAGGCCTTGAGTAGACTCTTGCTCGAAATATGCCATCAAATCCTTCTCATTATCAAGACTTGGATCCTTCGATTCCTTCAATAAGGCCTTGAGTTCTTGCTCTTCTTGAAGGTCTGTTTCCGCATTCCAGTACTTTTCTAATAGTTTATCCAGCTTGGAGTCCATATGCTTCTACTTTTATTAAGCTCTCTTTAATCTTTCTTCTTGCCCTGAACAAATTCGTTTTCACCAAATTGATGTCGATGTCCAGGTTCTCTGCGATCTCTTTGTACGAATAGCCTTCGATGTCTCTCAACTGCATCACCTCACGTTGTCGTTGCGGCAGTGCGTCGATCAAGGCCTCGATTCGTTTCATCAATTGTGATCGCTCTGTAACGGCATAAGGCGTGTCTCTTTCTTTTCTTGTGTCAAGCTGCACTTCGAACGAATCGGTTCTTTTCACATGCTTTGACCTCAATTTGTCAAGCGCCTTATTACGTGTGATCTGCATGCACCAAGCTTCCAGGTTTTGAACAAAGACCATTTCGTCTCTCTTCTCCCATACTTTGATGAGGACTTCTTGCACCACATCCTTTGCCAATTCTTCGTCCTTGACAAAAGTCAAGGCAAAGCGAAATAGCTTATTCTTCAGTGGTAAAACCTCTTCTTTGAAGCCTGTTACATCCATAATCACTTGCAAGACGACTTGGTCTTTCTCCTTGTTAACAAGAGAAGATAGAAAAAATAAAAAAAGCCCCTTGAGGGCTTTTACTGAGTGGTTTTATGGAAGCATTAAAGGCTAAGAACGTCGACAATACTGGTTAAATAACCTTTGTCCTTCTGGCTCTTTACGTTCCATCGACTGCTGCAGCTTTTGACACGCCTCATCCTGCTTGTCTAATTTCAGTAGGGTGGCGCCCCAATAGTAATGAAGGAAATTCATGTCCTCTTCTATCCTTGCGGTTTGCACAAAATTGCGAAGCGCATCGTCGTAGCGCTCCATCAAAAAATAGTAGATGCCCTTATTCCGATAAGCCCATGCATTTTGCGGATCAGAGACGATCGCGCGGTCAATATCCTTTCCTCCTGCTTCTAGCTCCCCCTTCATGAGTTTTAGAAAACCACGGTTATTCAAATAAATGCCATTGCTTCCATCAAAGTCCAAGGCTTGTGTAATGTGTAACATAGCAGCCTCATAATCACGTTTTTCAATTGCCATCATGCACCGGGTATTGTAAATATTGGCTTCTGTAGCATCCAAGGCCTCTGCGGCTTTTAACTTGATCTCAGCTTGTTGAAACTCCTTCATGAAGTAATCGGCATTGGCAGCATTCACCAGGGCCTCAACATTAGAGGAGTCTTTGCTATAGGCTTGATTGAAACTGGCTGCTGAAGCGGGATAATCTTTCATGCCAAAATTGGCCAGGCCCATTTTAAAGTAGACCATTGCTGAATCAGGAAAATACTCCTTTGCCCACCTCAGATCTCGTATGGCATCTTCATTTCGACCGGAAGCGATGTAGGCATCCACTCGATTTCCTCGAGCCTTGAAATGCTCATCATTCATTTCTAAGATCACCTTAGAGTAATCTTGAATGGCATTGAAATACTCCCCAGACTTGTAATAGGCTACCCCCCTGTTGTTGTAGGCATCTTCTAATGCCGGGTATTTATCGATGGCTTCTGAATATAGTCGAATCGCCTCTTTGTACTCTCCTTTATTCAGGGCCTCATTTCCTTTGAGAAAGAAACGAGCCCCTTTGATTTCGTCGCTTTCGCAAGAAAAAACGAAACCTATCACCAACAGACTAACAAGCAATTGTTTCATAGTGGATTTAATCTTAAACTCAATTGTCAATGATTGAACGAAATTAGCATCTTAACTCATGGTCTCTAAGCAAAAGGTGAAGTATAGTGTTTGGCAAAAAACGGGTTTTGCCTTGAAGGGAATCGTTAGTGCCTTTCGTGAGGAGATCCATCTAAAGGTACACGCTTTTGCTGCTTTCTCCGTCTTCATGGCAGCTTGGTATTTTCAAATTGACACCACCGAATGGCTGGTCATTGGTATATTGGTCGCCTTGGTGATAGGCTTAGAGTTGATCAACACGGCACTAGAACAATTGATGGATGCATTACACCCTGACCATCACCCTGCGATTGGAAAAGCAAAGGATACGGCCGCAGGTGCCGTGCTCTTCGTCTCTCTAGTAGCAGCCGTCATCGGAGCAGCAGTTTTCTGGCCTTATATTTGCTCCATTTGGTGCTAAATCTTAAGCAACATGAAAAAACTACTAACCTTCCTTGTTTTACTTTCCATTGGTTCACTGAATGCTCAAGAAGTTGTCATCAAGGCCAAGACGAATACCGAAGACATTGTCTACGTGATCAGTATAGATGATGAGAAAATTGAAGTGCCAAATTCAAAAAATGTATTGAACGATCTTGATCCTAATTGGATCGACAATATCAATGTTTTCAAAGGGAACAGCATTCCAGTACGGATCAGAACGACATATAAAGACATTAGAGGTGTTATCAATATTGATTTAAAGAGTGACAAAGCAGCAAGAGCTTTCTTCGAGCAACTTAAAGATAGCCTCCCGGTCATTGTTGTAAAAGAAACTGGTACCGGAATCGAAACGATCAAAAATATGGACACCAGCCAAAACTTGTCTATCCGGACTAATTCCAATTCAGCAATAGATGCTTTGGTTAGAATAAACCATGAAGGTGTTTATTACATTCTTGACTTTAAGGAATTTCAAGACATTAATCCCAATGACATCAAAGACATTACGGTAATTAAAGACAAGGAGACACTTGTCAAGAACAATGCTGAAGATAGACCAGGTATAATCGATATCAAATTGAAGAATAACGAGAGAACTGATGAACTCATCAAAAGGGTGATCGAAAAACAAAAGGAGAAAAAAGATCAAAACTAAAACAATCGAAGGCAAATAAACTCACCCAATACATCTCAATCGTTTTTCCTAAATTAGAGAAACGATTTTTTTATGTCTCGCCACGTCGTCTTCATCTATTTGCTTTTATCCATTCTCGGTTGTCAAAAGCAAGTAGAACCACCCAATATCCTTTTCATTCTAGCCGATGACCTGGGCTATGGCGAACTCGGAAGCTACGGACAACAACTCATCGAAACACCTCATTTAGACGAATTAAGGGCCAATGGCATGAAATTCACTCAGTTCTATTCCCCTGCCCCAGTTTGTGCACCCACTCGGGCCATGTTCTTAACCGGACTTCATGCTGGTCATGCCTACATCAGAAGTAATGACGAATGGGCGGAGCGCGGAGAAGTATGGAACTACGAAAAAGCTTCTGCTGATCCCGCACTGGAGGGGCAACGACCTTTGCCCGCCAACAGCCCGTCTATTGCCAAAAGACTACATGCGTTAAACTACCAAACCGCACTCATCGGAAAATGGGGACTTGGCGCACCAGGAACCGAGGGCGTTCCCAACCAAATGGGTTTTGATTATTTCTATGGGTATAATTGTCAGCGCCAAGCACACAACCTCTACCCTCCACATCTATGGGAGAATGATCAGAAAGTAACACTGAACAATCAACTGGTAGCTCCAGGCACAAAACTGGCCCCAACTGCTGGCCCTTATGCAAATGCATCTTATGACCGATTTGAACAGACTGCCTACGCGCCTCGCTTGATGCATGAAAAAGCACTGGAATTTATCCGTCAGCGAGACAAGGAAAGACCGCTGTTCTTGTACTATGCCAGCCCTTTGCCCCATGTCCCATTGCAAGCCCCGCAGGACTTGGTTAGTTACTATGTCAATAAATTCGGTGATGAAGCGCCTTATCTTGGACAAAAAGGTTATTTCCCGAACCGTTATCCTAATGCCACTTATGCAGCCATGATCACCTATCTCGACCAGCAAGTAGGTGAATTGATCTCAGGCTTAAAAGAACAAGGGATTTACGACAATACGCTCATCATCTTTACAAGCGACAATGGACCGACCTATGCTGGAGGAGTTGACCCGGAATACTTCAACAGTGCAGGTATCTTTCCCAATGGATATGGACGAACAAAAGGATTCACCTATGAAGGCGGAATACGCGTTCCTCTCCTGGCTTCATGGCCCGGCAGGATCCCGGCCAATAGTTCCAATGATCATATCGGCTCTTTCTACGATTTCTTTCCTACTTTCTTAGCAGTAGCTGGTGCCGAAGCCAGCTCGGCTACTGATGGAATAAGTCTAGTACCTACTATGACCAGACAAGGAGAGCAAGAAGCACATGAGTACCTGTATTGGGAATTTCCTAGCTACAATGGACAGCAAGCTGTTCGTTATGGGCAGTGGAAAGGACTGCGGATGAACATGAACGATGGGAATCGCGCCATATCATTATACGATCTTACCGTTGACCCTACAGAATCAAATGATGTAGCCAAGGAACATCCCGAAATTGTTAAAAAAATTGAGTCGATCATGGCGACTGCTCATGTGAAACCACAAAACCCTAAGTTCAACCTTCCGATTGACAAAGAATAAGCATGGCTAAAAATCAGAACAAAACCCAAATGACCAATGACAGCGTTGTCGCCTTTCTGCAGGCGATCAAAGATGAATAGCAAAGAGAAGACAGTTTTGCCATCAAAGCAATGATGGAAAAGAGCACAGGCGAACCTGCCAAAATGTGGGGCGCTTCGATCATTGGCTTTGGCACCTATCATTACGTCTATGAAAGTGGTCGTGAAGGCGATTTCATGAAAACAGGCTTTTCTCCACGTGCTAAGAACATCTCGCTTTATCTGATGACGAGATTTTCTAAATACGAAACGCTGTTAAGCCAACTAGGGAAACACAAAACGGGTAAATCATGTCTCTACATCAATAAACTATCAGACGTCAACCTTACTATTTTGCACAAACTGATCGAACATTCTTGGGCTAAAATGACGTCAACTTATGGCTAAGATCATCGGACCTCAACAAATGCTCTCTGATCAAGAGTTTGGACAGGTGTTTCAGCTCTGGAATTCAGAATATCCTATTGGCATCAATTACCCGAGTTTAGAGACCTTCCAAGAGTTTCTCAAAAATTTGGGTGATAAAAAGCATTACTTGATCAAAGCCGGAAATGAACTTAGCGGTTGGTTGATGAGCTTTGATCGAAATGACGGACGATGGTTTTCTATCATTATTTCACCAAGACATCAGAAGAAGGGCATTGGCAAAGAGTTACTGCAATTTGTCATGTCTCATGAACAAAATCTTCAAGGCTGGGTTGTAGATCATGACGGCGATGTAAAAGCAGACGGCAGTCCATATCCCTCACCAATCGATTTTTATGTCAAGTTAGGCTTTGGTATTTATCCTGAACAGCGGTTTGAAAAGCCGGGCATCTCTTGTGTAAAAATCCAACAGCACGAAAAAGCTGTTCACAGCTAAAATTTGCGATAGTAAATTATTTGGTAGGGTTTTGTTCTGATCGTTGGTATCATGCATGTAATGCGGAGAGTTTTTACCTACATATTGGCAACAGTTTTATTCCTCTGCTGTGTCTTCAGTGAGGACCTTCTTCCCCAGAACATCTCTTACGGTCTTCTTAGCTCTGTCAAGCGCAATGCATTAAAGGATAAAAAGGAACTCTACACCGACATGAAGACCATCGTCAAAGATGGCCTTGTCAAATTCGAGCTGTATACGCCATCGGGTGAGCACGTAGGTACCATCGAAAAGCCAGAAGATCTCACCGAAGAGTTGGCCATTCGTTTCAGCGTAGAAAACCTCTCCATCCGAACCGTGACCACAACCACTCCATTACGCATCGACTAGCTCCTTATAGCATTAAATTCGTACGATCACCACGTCAATCGTCCCCTCTTTATTGCTACTCATCGAAAGCTAGAGAATAAGGAAAGGTCTCTGACTAACTTGCCTTCAAATGTCGAAGTCATGAAAACGCTTGCCCCCATCTCCGTCCTCACTCTCATCATTTTCGCACTTACCGCTTGTATTCAAGAGCCCGACTTTTGCAGCCTGCCTGTTGATGACATGTCTGAGCTCAATATACCTGACGGTTTCGAATTCAAGTCTGAAGAAGCCTTCGATCTTGTGATCAACCTCGAACTGGAAGATACCTCGTCCTATGCGAAGGTTGTCATCAGTTCTGATAATGATCGTTTGTTCGAAGGGGTTATCAGTCCGGGCAGAACACCTTTCAACTTTGACCTTCCTTTTCACAAAGAAGATATTGAAGTAGTGGCCTACTGGGACGACCGAGTAGCAACCAAAACCTTTGAAAAATACGAGGCGCTCACCTTGAATCTCAATGAAGAGAGTTTTACTTACGAAGGTGTTGGCGGCGTAGCTTTTGCTGCCAACAATAAAAAGAAAGACGATGCGGATGATGACGGAGTAAAAGATAAGGACGATCTAGAGCCCGATAATCCCTTGGTCTCTCAAGCCATTTACATCCCGGCTTTTGAGTCTTTCAATACCATCGGATTTGAAGATGCCTGGCCCAGTGAAGGCGATTATGACTTTAATGACTTGGTGGTTTCCTTCAACCTGAACAAGTTCATGTCCAAAAAGAACGAATTATCAAGAGTGGAAACCCACTTCAAAGTACTGGCCATTGGCGCTGGTTATAACAACGATTTCTGCTATACCATTGATATTCCGGTCGACCAGTTGACCATAGAAGTATCCGATGCCACCTTAGCCTATGAAGTATTGGGCTATGATGGCATCACAGAAGTTCGGTTTGCAAAGATAAAATCAGCCTTTGGAACAAATGGCTTTGTCAATACTGTTGAAACGGATACGTATTATGAACCTTTGGAATTCACCGTTACCTCTACTGTGAATGAAAAGTTCAAAGCTAACGGCAATGACCTGGCCTACGATTTCTTCATCCGCATCAATGGAGAAGAAGGAAGAGAGGTCCACGTAGCCGGCAAACACCCAACCGGAAAAGTGAACCGCACCTATTTTGGTACGGCAGCAGATGATTCCAACAAAGGACAGTATTATGTGAATAAAAGAAATTTACCATGGGCTGTCATGATTCCTGAAATATGGGAATACCCGGCTGAAAAGATCGAGATCATTCTTGCTTACCCAGATTTCATTGATTTTGCACAGAAGAATAGCAACATGCCTTGGTACAGTGATTTCCACGGAGGAAACGTCAATCGATCAAAGCTATTCAAAAAGAAACGCTAAGACCTGAACCCCAATGAAACGTCTTGTCATATATCTGCTTGCACTGGCCCTATTCCTTCTCTGTATCTTCAATAGGAAATTACTACCAACAAACATTTCCTATGAGCTTTTACCCAAAGAGAAACGAGAAGCATTGATCATGGAAAAAGAGATCCTCAGGGATTTCGACAAGATGAACAGCGCAGCGTCTCCGACGACTCACTGGTCTGGATTATCAAGAGACTACCTAAATCCCAGAGAAAACCCAGCGTATTTGATGGCCAGATAAAGTCGAGCCTCTTTTCATTTGGAAATAGAGATTCTTGAGCATTGGGCAGATCAAGGCCTCTACATCCAAAGATTGGGTCTGATGATAAACTGAGCTTTCCTGCGACACAACCATTCTGGTCATTCCTCAGAAAGAACATGCGCCCTCCTATCCTTCAGGAATTCTTTTAAACAGCAATTTTAGCTACCCACTCTGGCTTTGTGGTTTTCACCTTAGCCTTTAACTCATTCAGGATATTGTAAAGTCCGAAATACGTGCGATTGATGTATAGTCCATCTCTGGCACCTCTCGCCTTTTCGGATTCTCTGAACTTTTTAGATGCAGAGATTTCTTCTCCCAGCAAAAAGATCTGCTGAAAGTAATCATCTTCACCAAAATCGAACTCTTCTTGATGGAAGGGCTTACCAAGTAGCGCCATCATTTCTTTGATAATACCTGAAAAATAGACCTTATCTGCCTCGCTGTCATTATCATAAATAAACTGCAATTGCTTGAAGGTATTCATCAAGGTATCGTCCGCAGTGAGCATGTCTTTTCTAATCAAGCTGAAGTAAGGATCATAAAATTCGTCCGGTATTTCTTTCACACAACCGAAGTCAATGACTCCCAATTCGGCCTCTTTGTTGATGATAAAATTACCTGGGTGAGGATCCGCATGAACTTGACGAAGGGTGTGGATTTGGTAATCGTAGAAATCCCACATTGCCTGCCCTACCTTATTGCGATCTTCTTGCGACGGATTAGTCTTAATGTATTCTTTCAGCACATGGCCATCCATCCAGTCCATGGTGATCACACGGTCAGAAGAGAACTCGGGGTAGTATTCAGGAAATCGTAGGTTTGGAATGTGTCGACAGGCCTTGGAGATCTCCATCGATCGCTTGACTTCTAGTTTGTAATCAGTTTCTTCGATCAGTTTCGTTTCGACCTCTTCCATGTAATGATCCAAATCCTTTTCATTGAGGTTCATCAATCGAACCGCAAAGGGTCTGACCAATTTGAGGTCTGACCGCACACTATTGGCGACTCCCGGATATTGGATTTTAACAGCTAGTTGCTTGTCGCCTTGACGTGCTTTGTGGACTTGACCAATTGATGCTGCATTTACAGCATTTTTGGTAAAGACATCAAAGATCTCCGAAGGACTTTTCTTGAAATGTTGTTGAAACGTTTTGACCACCAAAGGATAAGACAAAGGTGGAGCAGAATACTGCGCCATAGAGAATTTATCTTGATAGGCTGTTGGAAGCATGTTCTTGTCCATGCTCATCATTTGAGCCACTTTCAAGGCGCTCCCCTTCAGTTCACTCAATGAATTATATATATCGCGTGCATTGTCGCTATGCAATTCATCCTTGGTCAGCTTCGGATTTACCGCCTTCTTCGCATAATGCTTCACATAATTCCCCCCTACTTTTGCCCCTGTTTTTACAAAACGGGCTGCTCTCTGTACTTTGGAAGTCGGTATCTTCGATTGCTCCTTCATTGATTATCTATTCTGAAATAAGAATTTTCCAAAATCTAGCATGGTGTCTAGCGGGCCTGTACCCATTAGATCAAATGCCAGGTTGACTGATTTTTCGATCGCTGCATCAGTTTTTTCGAACCCTTTGCTCTCATCTTTGATCCAGAAGTTGATCAAGAATAAGAATTGTACCCAAATCGCATCCTCATAACGATCTGAAATGTAGGGCCTTGTTTTTACCTCTTCTGTTTCTTTGGCTTCCAGCATGAGGTCGGTGACAAACTCTTTGAATGCATCACGTACAGCCATTAGGTAGGCTGGTTTTAAGTCAGGCTTATTTCCCTTTGGTATTGTTTCTAAAATAAAGCTGCGATATGACTTCAACACCTCGATCCAGGTATAGAAAAAGGCCAATAGCTTTTCACGGACGCTGTACTCAGCAAATACTTCATCTGCGTTTAAACGATCGATGGTTTCTTGAAATAAGCCTAGCCAGATGTGCTTTTCTACATTTTCAAAGGAGTTAAAGGAATCGTAAAAAACCTCTTCTTTGATCTTCAGTTCCTTAACAAATTTAAAAATAGACGGAGGCTTTGTTCCATGCTCTAGGACATAGTCTACATAGGCCTTTTTAATCTTTTCTTCTGGGCTTGTTGCGGTCTTTGCTTTTGCCATTCTTCTGCTTTTGTCTGCTTAACATGGGTTTAATTAAAAAGGTTGTAATATTTCGATCAAATCGAAGGCAACTTGTTCATTTGTTCACATTTGGCCCATTAGCATCGTCATTGGGTCAAACTGCAAACACAATGCTGACTTTTTTAAAAAACAGAAGACTCGTAACGCTCACTCGTCTTTTTCTTGGCGGAATTCTTTTTGGCGCCGGAATGTCGAAGCTCTATGTCGACCATGCCTTTCCCGGTCTCATCGGACCTGTTTGGCTAGAAGAACGCTTGGCAGAACATGGATTGGCCCTTTTTGCACGGTTTGTTGCTTTTTCACAAGTATTAGCGGGCATTTTGTTATTGACACAACGATTCGCCACGCTAGGAGCTATCATTAGCTTCCCATTATTCCTGAATATTCTATTGGTGACTATTTCTCTAGAATGGCGAGGCACTCCTTATGTAAATGCCGTTTTCCTTGCCATGAATAGTTACTTGCTTTTGATCGATTTCCCCAAGCTCAAGTTCATTTTTACGGATACAACAGCGGATCAACTGCCGCTTGTCAGGGTGCGGAAAGAGCCACGAAAAGACATCCTTTTTTTGACTGCCTTGGTATTGATCTTTGTCTCGATCCCCTTTTCTTATGTTAATCTTTACGCTGCATGGGGGCTTGTTGCCTTGTGCCTTGGTGTGATTGCTTGGATCCAGCTGAGAAAAAAAACAACACCGAAAGAAACATCCTCAAAAGTCAATCGTCTTTAGAGTGTTCCAGCAATGGAACTATATACATCCAAATCGTGCCCTGGTCAGTAATGGCTGGGGTTACTTTTTTGTTCTATGAAGTTGTAAGGAACCTACTCAACTGAAGAACGTATACTTACAAGATCAAACGTGGATAGTATGAAACTCATTACCATTAAAAAAGCCCACAATCCAGCAGAGCTAATGGCGCTAAAAGGACTTCTTGAGGCCAGTGATATTCCTTGCTTCATCAAAAATGAGAACATCACCCAGGTTATGAATTACATGGTCACTTTTGTGGCTGAGCTACAGATCATGGATGCTGATGAAGAGCGAGTTCGAGCGCTCTTGGAAGAAGTAGAAGCCTCTACAGCAAAGGATTCCTAGTGCTGAAAACAGTTTAATCTTCTTTTTTCAATGGTTTTGGTCTTCTGATTTTTACACAAGATGATTATCTTGACCTTTATGAACACACCATCAGAAATTGGAAAAGAAAGAAAACTGTCGCATAAGGAGAAGCTTTTACTCTCATTGATCGGCGGGTTTTTATTTGCAACCTTTTTCATCTTTGTAGAAGATTTTGACCTCAATTCTTCGCAATCTTGGTTTGACTACTTTTTTCGCCTGATCTTCTTTGGTTTATTCTTTGGTTATGGGTTTGATCGGATGACCAAGCTCTTAGGTGCTCGTGTTCACTTCACAAAACCAGCAAGGCATCAAGCATTTGAATCATGCATCGCAAAAGGACCTGCCAATTGCTTTTATGGATGGGAGGCCGTCGGGGGTGAGCTATTCATCACGAATGAAGACCTAGTGTTTGTTCCACATGGTCTTAATATTCAGATGAAGGTCTTAGAAATTCCTTTAGAGGAAATCAAGCAGATTCGGGCAAAGAAAACGTTAAACCTACTTAACAATGGAATACGTATTAAAACTGATCAAAAACATTACAATTTCGTATTAAATGAGCGATACCGGTGGATAGAACTATTGGAAAAAACAACTATTTCTTCGCAGCATTGATCTCGTCTTTTTAATTTGTATCAACCTCTAAAGCAGGTTCATAAACCCAAAAATTACCCCCGAATAATGCTACCTTGCACAGGATTAAACTGAGCATTGCGTGACTAAGAAAGCCAAAAAACATCAAGAACCGACCAAGGCAAAACTTCACATTAGAAATCTTCACAGAGAAAAGTATAACCTCAGCGCCTTAGTCAACCGTGTACCTCCTCTCAAAGCGTACATTATTCAAAATGTAAAAGGAGAAGACACCATTAAATTTGCTGATCCTGAGGCGGTCATGCTATTGAATAAGGCTTTACTGCTGACACATTACGACATTGACCACTGGGAATTACCCTCAGGTTATTTATGTCCTCCCATACCCGGAAGAGCCGATTATATTCACCATGCCTCTGACCTATTGGCCGGCAAAAATTTCGGTAAGATCCCCAAAGCGCACCTGTTCGATGTTGGGGTGGGCGCCAATTGCATCTACCCTATTCTAGGTACAGTCCTCTACGATTGGACATTTGTGGGTTCAGAAATAGATGGCTTTGCCATTGCTCATGCAACTGACCTCTTGCATAAGAATAAGCGCCTCCAAGATAAAGTACAGCTTAGGCAACAAGTAAACCACGCCAATGTGTTGAAAGGCGTGCTAAAATCGGACGAATTATTCGACTTGGTGATCTGCAATCCTCCTTTCCATCAATCAGCACAAGACGCCCAAGAACAGGCAGATCGAAAAGTGAAAAATTTAAACAAAGGCAAGGCACTTGAAACCCAACTGAATTTTGGAGGGCAAACCAACGAATTATGGTGCCCTGGTGGCGAAAGGCGATTCATTAGTACCCTTATCAATGAAAGTAAGGAAATGAGCAAGCAGTGCTTTTGGTTTACATCGCTGGTGTCGAAAGCAGCACACTTGAAGGCGTTGCAAGATTCGCTTGATTTTCATCAGGCAGTTGAGGTGCGCACCATCAACATGACGCAAGGGAACAAATCCAGTAGAATTTTGGCCTGGACCTTTTTGACAAAGGAGGAACAAGTCGAATGGAGAAAATCACGCTGGGAGAAGAAGTAAAATATAACCTATCTTCTTACTTCCTACTTGTACGAAATCTTTAATTTGCGTCTATGGACAAGGAAATCAAAGAGATCAATGGCCATGAGCACATCCGGTATAGCCATGTGCATTATGCAGCACAAGAAATGATCGACCGTAGCCAGAAATTTTATGATTGGATGGAAACCCGGCGTTCTGTTCGAGACTTTTCTGATAAAGCAGTGCCTAGGGAGGTCATCGAAAACATCATCAAGTCTGCATCCACTGCACCTTCGGGGGCACACAAACAACCTTGGACATTCTGCGTGGTCAGTAACCCCGAGTTAAAGAAACAGATCCGAGAAGCGGCAGAAAAAGAGGAGTACGAAAGCTATACGAAGCGCATGAGCGAGGAATGGCTAGATGACCTGAAACCGATGGCGACCGATTGGCATAAACCTTTTTTAGAGACTGCTCCTTATTTGATCATCGCCTTTAAACGACCATACGAATTGGACGAGGAAGGTAAAAAGCATCAAAACTATTATGTGAATGAATCCGTAGGCCTTGCCTGTGGTTTTTTGATCTCTGCTATCCATGATGCGGGTTTGGTGACGTTGACGCACACCCCTAGCCCGATGAAATTCCTAGAACAGATATTGGAGCGACCAAGCAATGAAAGAGCCTTCTTATTGCTTCCAGTGGGTTATGAGGCCGATGAGGTTTATGTACCCAATAACAAGAGAAAAGCCTTGGAGGAGGTGGCTGTTTTCTATGCGTAAGGTCATTTGGGCACTTCTTTTTCTTCTGGGTACTAGTTCCCTATGGGGGCAGCGATACAAAGAAAAACACATCCGTAAGGACCTCGAGCAATTAACAGGTTTTGAAAATGCCTTTGTCGGTTTTGCTTTGTATGATCCTGTAAAGGACAAAATGCTTGCGACGCGTTACGCCGATAAGCACATGACACCAGCAAGTAACACCAAGCTTTTCACTTTTTCCGCCTCTCAACACTATTTCAAAGGAGCCCTACCAGCACTGGAATACGTTGTGCGCGAGGATTCGCTCATCTTTTGGAGTACCGGTTATCCACTGACCCTGCACCCGGACCACCCGGATCGTACGGTCATTGATTTTCTGAGCTCTCAAGAACAAACGCTCTACTATTGGCCACGACCAATAGCAGATGGACGTTACGGCCCCGGCTGGAGTTGGGATGATTATGGAGGTTATTATGGTGCCGAAAAATCTGCTTTTCCCATTTATGGCTCTAGCATTCGATTCATCATTGACAATAACAGCCAAAGCTATCAAATGGAGCCCGAGCACCCGGGTCTAAAAGTCGAAATCAGTCCTGAACTCTCGAACAGAGCACGAGTGAGACGAGATGAGTTTTGGAACGAATTTGAGATTCGATTTGATTCAACACCTGCCCCTGACGAAGCAATTGATACATTGGTCGTTCCCTTTCGTTTTAGCAATCAATTGTTCCTTGAACTACTCTCACAGCGCATTGGCAAACCCATTCAAAAGATCTCGAGCTACCAGAGGCCACAACGAGTTGAGATATTGCCCGGAGTGGAAGCAGACAGTCTGTATCAATGGATGCTACAACCAAGTGACAACTTATTTGCTGAATCGCTCTTGCTGATGGCCAGTGGCAAACTTTCTGACACCCTCAGCACCAAAGCCCTGATTCAAGCTGAAAATGAACGCCTGAAGGCCATGCCTGATCGAGAAGAAAAGGACGAACTGGTCTGGGTCGATGGCTCCGGACTCTCGCGCTACAACATGTTCACCCCTAACCAACTCATTTCGGTATTGCGTTCGCTTTATAAGGAAAATGGGGAAGACCTGTTGTTCTCATTGCTTCCCCAGGGTGGACTTTCTGGAACCTTGAAAGACTGGTATGCTGGAGAAGATGAGCAGCCCTACGTCTTTGCAAAAACCGGCACGCTGAGCAATAACCATACGCTCAGCGGCTACATTAAAACCAAAAAAGGGAAAACACTGATTTTCTCACTTATGGCAAATCATTACACCTGTTCGACCGAGCAGATCAGAAAGAACTTTGGGGTGATCCTAGAAAAAATTCATGAGGCTTATTGACCTATAAGACGAGCGTTGGAAGTCGGAAGTCTAGGATTTGAGGTAAGGAAAAATGGATTCTTGAGAAATCCACTAGATGGAAGGTTGATCTTACCTTTTCAATTAAGTGATGCTTACAATACCCTGAACGTTTTAACTGCCGTTCCTAAAAAACACCCTTTCAAGAATCAATAGCTTGCTTATCTTAGGGAAAAGAAACAACCTTAAACATGAGAATAAGACTATTTCTGACTGCCTTCCTATGCAGTCTAACAGCCATCGGACAGCAATTAACGCCCGAACATTTCAACGGTTTACAATTCAGAAACATTGGTCCTGCCGCGATGAGTGGCCGAATTGTAGATCTGGCCGTTGTAGAATCTGATACTTACACCTTTTATGCGGCATCTGCAACGGGTGGTGTTTGGAAAACCACCGACAACGGAGTGACCTTCAAACCTGTTTTTGAGAAGGAAAATACTCATTCCGTTGGTGATATCGCCGTTCACCAAGCGAATCCAAATATCGTTTGGGTGGGCACTGGAGAACGCGCCAATAGACAGAGTTCCTCATGGGGTGACGGCGTCTATGTATCGCATGATGCCGGTGAAAGCTGGAAACATGTCGGATTAGTCGATTCTCATCACATCGGTCGGATTGTCTTACACCCAACGGATACCAACGTGGCCTATGTTGCCGCTATGGGTCATTTATGGGGTCCAAATGAAGAAAGAGGCCTTTACAAAACATCTGATGGAGGAAAAAGCTGGGAGCGACTGATCTA
The DNA here is from genome assembly GCF_057219245.1 of Roseivirga sp. YIW32. Taxonomy (NCBI): domain Bacteria; kingdom Pseudomonadati; phylum Bacteroidota; class Cytophagia; order Cytophagales; family Roseivirgaceae; genus Roseivirga; species Roseivirga sp. YIW32. The sequence goes on from NZ_JBXVVG010000001.1 coordinate 1,465,984, forward strand.
TGTGGACGAAAACACAGGGGTGGTCGATGTTGCCATGGACCCTTCCAATCCCAACATAATGTATGCTGCTACCTATCAGCGAAGAAGAAAGCCTTATGGTTTTCACGGAGGTGGACCAGGCAGTGGATTGCACAAATCGACTGACGGAGGAAAAACGTGGAAAGAATTGCGCAATGGGTTGCCTGAAGGAGATTTTGGCCGAATAGGAGTCTCCATCTATCGCGCTAACCCGGAAGTGGTCTTTGCTTCTGTTGAACAAGGTTTTCAGTACAATGCCTCCACTGCTTATAACGAGCGAAGAGCGGGCTTGTATCGTTCAAAAGACAAAGGTGAGACTTGGGAATTCATGAGCGACTGGAACCCGCGACCTATGTATGCCTCTCAACCTTTGGTTGACCCTAGTGATGAATCACGCATTTACATGATGAACCAATACAGCTATTCGAGCGATAGTGGAAGAACCTTCACGGCACCACGTCAATCGCTCCATGGAGATGACCGTATCCTTTGGGTAAACCCGAATGATTCGCGCCACGTAATCAAAGGGGATGATGGCGGTATCGGTATTTCCTATGACAGAGGACTCAAATGGCTCTTCGTTAGCAATTTACCATTGAGTCAATATTACCGCATCTCTGTGGATAATGCCAAGCCGTACAACGTATATGGCGGATTGCAAGACAATGGAAGTTGGGTAGGCCCAAGTGAAACCTACCGTGCAGGAGGCATACTGAATGCTGACTGGAAACGCCTAGGTGGTGGCGACGGCTTTTTGAATCTAGTGGATAGAAATGATCCAGATGTGGTCTATACAGAATCACAATACCTAGGCCTATCACGTTACAACATGAAAACCGGGCAAAGACAAAGCATCCGCCCCGGCGATCCAAAAGGGCGCATTGGTGCAAGAAGAAACTGGGACGCATGGGGACCTGGACTTCCAGAGCCTGAATTAGGCAATGCCATGGCACCAGGTAATTGGGATGGTCCTTTCTTCTTATCTCACCATGATGGCAATACCATTTATGCAGGAACCAACGTTTTGTGGAAGAGCTCAGACAATGGCGAGACTTGGGAATCGTTGGGTGACCTGACCACTAAAGTGAATCGCAGAGAACTCACCATTATGGGGCAGCGCGCAGACACCAGTACCGCTTCTCTAGATGATGGAATTCCTTATTACCCTACCTTGACAGCAGTAGCGGAAGACCTTTTCACCCAAGGCATGCTTTACGCAGGGACTGACGATGGCTTATTGCAGGTCTCTTGGGACGATGGACAAACGTGGAATGATGTGACCAGCCAATTGGAAGGGTTACCAAAAGAAACGTGGATCAACACCTTTGAACCTTCTCAGCATGCTGCTGGAACAGCATATGTGGCCATCAATAACTACCGTAACAACGACTTCAATAATTACATCTACAAAACCTCCGATTATGGAAAAACTTGGCGTTCAGTAGAAGGCGACCTCCCTGAAGGTAGAGTCGCAAGAACGCTGAGAGAAGACCCTCGCAACCCGAACGTCTTGTATTTAGGTACAGAACTCGGTCTTTTCTATTCCAACAACGGCGGAAACAACTGGGTGGAATTGAAAAGCAATATGCCAACCCTCCCTTTCAATGACTTGGTGATTCAAGCCCGCGACAATGACTTGGTGCTGGGAACACACGGACGTGGCGTTTGGATTCTCGACAATATCAATGCCTTGCAGGAATTGACTCCTGACTTATTGAGACAACAGGCCGCATTGTTTAGCATTGGGGATGCAGAGATGATCAACTATAGCCGCGATGGAGCCCATACTGGCGACATGTACTACAGAGGCGAAAACCCAACGTTTGGTGCAGCAATCGACTATTACCTAAAAGATAGTGTCAGTCGTAAGGACATTGCCATAACCATCCATGAGCTATCCGGTGAGCAGATCTCTAGCGTCCGCGCATCAAATGACAAAGGAATCAATCGAGCACATTGGAACTTCAGGTATGAGATCGATGACCCTAATTTAAGTGGCAGATCACGCCTAACTGGCCCTATGGTCAACCCTGGCCGTTACATCGCCAAGCTGACGGTTAATGGACAAGAATACATGCAGCAGTTCAATGTGACAGATGATCCAAGATTGAACATAGAAATAGGCGTTAGAAAAGCCTGGGTCCGTTCACAGTACGAGATTGCTGAGGTCTATTCAAAGATCGCCGCTGACATGAAGGACGTGATGGATGTCGCCAGACAATTGAACCAGTTGGAAAGAGATAAGATCTCTTACGACGAAGAAGCTGCTGCACCTTTTAATGAATTGAACAGAAAGTACCGTGAGCTCCAGAGCAGAACCCGAGGACTTTACTTCGAGGTGGGTGGATACATCGGTCCCTGGACGGATGATCAACGTTCTCAATTTGCCTACTACACTGAAATGGCCGATAAATTGGCCCAAGAGAAGGCAGATGTAATGAAAAACACCATCCCACGCATCAATAGAGGATTGAAAAAAGCAAATCGAATAACAGTAGATCAATAAACTTTTTTTATGAAAAGCAGAATTTCAATGACGCTTTGCCTACTGATTATTTCAATCAGTGCCATTGCGCAGGACAGAAGCATACAGACTGAGTTCACGCAGGTATCCGATCATCAAGTGACCATCAAAGGCAAGAAAGTGCCTTATCAGGCAATGATAGGCACGCAGCCGGTTTGGGCTGAAGATGGGCACCCCATTGCAACCTTGTTCTATACTTACTACCGAAGATCTGATGTAGAGAATACCGACAGAAGGCCATTGGTCATTTCCTTCAATGGAGGCCCTGGTTCCGCTTCGGTTTGGATGCATTTGGCTTACACTGGACCAAAGATCTTAAAGATAGACGATGAAGGTTATCCCGTTCAGCCTTATGGTTTCAAGGATAACCCCTACTCGATTTTGGATGTCGCTGACATCGTTTTCGTTAACCCCGTCAATACAGGGTATTCGAGAATTGTAGACCCTGAAGCGGATAGAAGCCAATTCTTTGGTGTCAACCAAGACGTCAGGTACTTAGCAGAATGGATCAACACCTTTGTAACGCGCAAAAATCGCTGGAACTCACCCAAGTATTTGATCGGCGAAAGCTATGGCACGACAAGGGTATCCGGGCTGTCACTTGAACTACAGAACAGTCAGTGGATGTTCTTGAATGGGGTGATTTTGGTTTCACCAACTGAATTGGGTATTGACAGAAGTGGCCCGGTTGAAATGGCCAATAGGCTGCCTTATTACACGGCCGCAGCATGGTATCACAAACAACTGCCCACTGATCTTCAGGCCAAAGACCTTACAGAGGTATTGGCCATGTCCGAAAACTATACACAAAACAAATTATTGCCCGTATTGGCCAAGGGCTGGTTAGCTTCTGAAGCCGAAAAAAATGAAGCAATCACCAATTTTGCTCGTTTCTCCGGTCTGGAAGAGGACGTCATCCGTCAAATGAACTTGGATGTTCCGGAAAGTTTCTTTTGGAAAGACTTGCTGAGAGATGAAGGATTTACCGTCGGTCGTCTAGACTCTCGCTACAAAGGCATTGACCGCATGGATGCGGGCATGAGTCCTGATTATAATGCCGAGATAGACTCTTGGCTCCACTCCTTCACCCCTGCCATCAATTCCTACTTCAAAAATGAATTTGGTTTTGATACGGACGTGAAATACAACATGTTTGGTTCGGTGTATCCCTGGGACAGAAGCGGTGACAATACCGGTGAGAACCTCAGACAAGCTATGGCGATGAACCCTTATTTGCATGTGATGACGCAAAGCGGCTACTTCGATGGGGCTACCACCTATTACAATGCGAAGTACAACATGTGGCATATGGACCCGAGTGGACGATTGAAAGACCGCATGAGCTTTAAAGGCTATCGATCAGGACACATGATGTACCTGCGGAAGGAAGATCTTGAAAAAGCCAATGAGGATATCAGACAATTTATCCAAATGAGTTTGCCACCTGCAGGTACACCGGCCAAATATTAAATAGATTCAAGCCTTAAGCTGCAAGCTCCAAGGCGTCTAATCTAATCACTCAATCACAAACTCATAAGGGGCTTCGGCCCCTTTTTTTATATTTGACTTCTAAAATGCTACCTATGGATTTAGATAGTCTATCTCAAATGACAGATGAAGAACTGCTGGAGATGGCGAAACAAAACAAGCCCTCTCCTATTATCGATGCCTTTTTCATTGGCTTTTTGATCGGCATCATCGTTTACGGGGTTGCAGCCAACGCACTGGGCTTCGCTGCCTTGATCCCTTTATTCTTGATCTATCTTATGTTGAAAAAGCCGAAACAATACCGTGATCTTCAGGACGAATTGAAGAGAAGGAATTTGCAACAACCTTCCTCCTGATCATTGGTCTCAACAGCAACACCAAATTCGACTCAGGTCAATCAAGGCCGGACATACTTATTGGAAAGGAATATCCATTCCTTTAGCGTTCCTCCTACTTTATGTGCAATTTGAAAAAAAGCTAAACCATGAGTCAAAACATCAACATGGCCGTATTGATCGATGGCGACAACATCCCCTCTGCACATGTCAAGGAAATGATGGAAGAGATCGCCAAATACGGCAACCCTACGATCAAGCGCATCTATGGAGACTGGACTCGTCCTGGTTTGAACAAATGGAAAAACCTCCTGCTTGAAAATGCCATCACCCCGATACAACAGTACGGCTATACCGTTGGCAAAAATGCCACAGACTCCGCCATGATCATCGATGCCATGGACATCCTGTACAGTGAAAAGGTCAATGGCTTCTGTCTGGTCTCGAGTGACAGCGACTTCACCAAGTTGGCGACTAGGCTTAGAGAAGCCGGCATGTTGGTGATTGGTATAGGCGAGAAAAAGACCCCTAACCCATTTATTGTCGCTTGTGACAAATTCATTTATATAGAGATCCTTCGCGGGCAAACAGACGATAAGGAAGAAAAGAAGGAAAAAGATGACGCCACTGTCGAGCAGATCAGCAAGCGCGACATTGCCTTGATCTCCTCCTCTATCCGCGACCTTTCTGATGAAGACGGTTGGGCCTTTTTGGGCGATGTTGGTAGCTTGATCCAGAAAAAACGACCCAATTTTGATGCCCGGAACTACGGTTTCGAAAAACTTACCCAGCTGATCAAATCCATTGGTTATTACGAGATCGACTTGCGAGAAGCCCCTAAAAGCAAGGTCAAGCTGATCTATGTTCGAAATAAGGAGAAGGGTAAACGTTAAAGTGGCTTTTATCTAAAGATTCATGTGCGATACTAGCCTCTTGCGTAGTAGCTACTCAACGTTAAGCGTAAATTGACATCACATGGTCATCTATAATCAAACCTCCACATTGAGAAAGTATGTCAGTGGCATGCTAATGGGTGTATTGATTATACCGGCTGTTTTACTCTTTATTCAAGGGTTTATACTCTACGGAATCGTTTTGATCATCATTTATCTGGTGCTAGAAACCTTAAGAAGCGGTGTAGATTTTAATTTTGACGAAGCCATACTGACAAATTTCAACGAAGTATTTTTATTTATTAAGATCCGAAAGAGTGCTCCTATTATTTTAAGCACATTTAGCCACTACAGAATTAAGGAACTGAATGAAGACACAACCGTGAGGGCTAATTTCGTACAGCATTCCACTGTTTCACAAAAGCACTACGCCTTAGAACTTTTTGACAAGCATAGAGAGAAGTATTTGCAAATTGTCACAATCGACGGCGATCAGATCGAAGCCCTTCTCACTGAACTAGCCACGCAACATCTACTTTTAGCAGATTAAGGATTTACTCTATCTAGTATACTCGCCTTCACTTTCTATGCAAACTTTAGAGAATTACACTACTTCTTGAATTTTTATTCAGTTGATTATGCATGACCACATTTTTTAAAAATGATCTTTTGAAGAATTAGTACTAATTTCAATTTCAAATCAATTGACAATTTCGCTTCCATAGTGCCTATTAATGGAAAGGGGTTTGGTTGTTTTTTATGGCTTATGGACGTTCGGTATTTTTAGTACAATGACAAGTTAAGGAAGCAAGCGCAAAATATGAAGCTGCAATTTAAGCTAGTGACCCGGCTAATTTCTTTAAGCCAGGATACTGAGGAGCGATAACGAAGCAAGTAACCTATGCCGGAATCCGTAGAACACGACTACTGCATCATATGACGAAGAAAAAAAAGATACTTATTATCCGCATCCTATTGTTCGTCGGTACAGCGGTCTCTTTATACTTTGTGCCATGGCTCCTCGTGAAGGCTTGGATACTTCCACTACCAGATAGCCTGCAAGGTCAGCTTGAACAAGCCATTGACCATGGCTTTGACGGTATGGTCGTTTATGTTGACCAAGCGGGAAAACCACCCCAGTATTTGGCTGCCGGCTGGCACGATCGGGAGGCCAAACTACCGGCCAGGCCAGATGCCCTCTTTAAGATCGCTAGTATCAGCAAGCTTTATGATGCCGTGGCTGTCACCAAATTAGTAAATGACGGACAGCTTTCTCTCGATAAAACACTTGCAGAGTATTTACCCGAACTCGAGGGCAGGATTGAAAACGCGGATCAAATTACCTTGCGCCTAATGATACAGCACAGAAGCGGCATTCCCAATTTTACCGATGCCCCTGGCTTTTGGGCTTCACCCACAAAGAGCTATGAGGAAAGTTTGGCATTGATCCTTGACAAACCAGCGCTCTTTGCCCCTGGCGAAGACTATGCCTATTGCAATACAAATTACCTCTTGATCAATAAGATCATGGATGATGAGCTCGGTTATGGCAACTTTCAGTTCATCGAACAAGAACTATTGGGCCCTCTCGGTCTTCATAATACCTATGCATCACTAGGCGATGTGAACATTGACGATGTCATGAGCGGGTACCACGAGGGCTACCAACCCGATCTGAAAACCAACGACCATGGAATGCATGCCACCGCTGAAGATGTTGGCATCTTTCTTCGCGCGTTGAATGAGGGGTCTTTGTTTGAACCGGGAGAGCAGGAGATCTACGAATCCATCTACGAATACGAACATGGAGGTTGGGTGCCGGGATACCAGAGTTTTGCCAACTACGACGAAGGCACGGATGCCGTGATCATCGCATTTTACAGCACCACCGACCCCGACCTGTACAATTGGAATCTGTCCCAGATCATCAACAATAGATTGGTCAAGATCTTAGAAAGACAGTCATATTGATCCTTAAAAACAACGATGCGTTCAGCAAGCCAACTCCATATTGGTGAAGCAGCTGATTTTACTCGTACTCTTCTCGGAAATAGCTACGTACCACCCAGGCCAGGTGGTGGTCGTTCCAAGGACTGCTGTAACCGGCTTCTTCTTTACTCGCCGCATTAGCAGAAAATAAAAAGCGTTTGATGTCTACTGCTTGCCCATTCAAATTTGTATCCAGGTTGGTCATTGCATACTCTCGGTAATAGCGTTTCCTTGGCGCTAAGTGCTCACTGGCCAACTCCCCCAATAAGGAGCTGTACCAGTGGTCAGAATGATCTTCGGGGTTCAAAAGGGTATCCCGCTCTGCAAGATTCATCCAAGTAATTTCAACCCCATTTGCTTCTTTATTGATGAGTGTCTTTACCGTTGCTTCCAGGTCTGACCAATCTTTGTACATCGTGGTCGAGTCAATGGTAGGCATGTCTTGGATTTCACCAAAGTAAAGTTTCTGTAGACTCCATCTGTGTTGCCCTTCCGGGAATCCATCAGGCAAGTAGAACAGATAGGCCACCACTTGTTGGCCTTCATATTTTTTGACTACGTGGCCATTCACCACCACATCCGTTAGCTGGTAGTCTTCTAAAGGATAAAGACTCCTGCCCACTTTGTTGATTTTCATCATAGGATATTCTGCCCATTTCAAGGCATTGATATACCCTCTTTCCCTAGCTTCAAAATATGGCATATTCGCCCCCTCTGAAGCCGTCATCCCCATGACTGCGTCGCCTGTCGTAGTCAAGAAAAAAACAGTTTTGATATCAGGATCCTGTATATCCGAATAGGCTTGCTCTCCCATAAAGAGTTGCCAATCGTCGGGATGGGCCGAGAAATAAAAAGCCACTTGGGGATTGTCCTTCCCGCAGCCCAGCAAGAAGGAAAGACATACAAGGGAAAATATCACTCGAAAACGCATAGGAAAAGATACCAATTTCCTCAATACACGCGACACATCATACAGCGAATACTCCCTCCTCCGTATTTCTCAATGGTTGGGATGGCCATGCTGATGATTTCGGAATACTTTTCTATGGTTTCAATTTGGTCTTTGGTCAAGGAATGCAATGCAGCTTCCGACATGACGAGAAAAGACTGGCCCGCATCGTTTTCTACTTCGAACATGTTGCCTGCAAATTGGTAGACCTGCTCCAAACTGATCTCGATCAATTCATGCCCCGAGGACTGTATTTTTTCTGCAACCGTGGTCCTTTGTGGCATATCGATGCATTCCAAACAAATCACGGCGAAGTCTGAAGCCAAGCACATCATCACATTAGTATGGTAGATGAGCTGACCTTGAGCATCGCGCGCATGAAAAATGATGGGTTCGTAGTTCAAAAAGTCGCACAATTCATTGAAAAGGGCCTCATCGGTTCGAGGAGAAAGGCAGGCATAGGCCCTATCGTTGGCATAGTCAAATATGATGCTGCCTGTACTTTCCAAAAACCGTCCTTCTGCTTCTTTCTCAGACAAGTCTACGACCGTATCAAAAGATTTGACATCGGCATTGATCGTCTCAATGATATCCATTCTTCGCTCCCAGCGTCGATTTTCTGCCATCATAGGATAAAGAATGATGCCTTTCTGATGAAAACTGATCCAGTTGTTCGGGAAAACAGCATTAGGCTTGATAGGCTCATCCGTGTCTTCGATCACAGTAACCGCAATACCCTTCTTTTGCAATTTCTTAACGGCAGCATCAAACTCGGTCAATGCCGCTTGTCGAATGGCGGTTGTGTGGTCGGCACCTTCCTTGTGTTGAAAGGCATTAGATGCAGCCGTAGCAGGATCATAGCCAAAGTGCTTTGGCCTGACCATCATGAGGTGTTGGCTGGCTTGCTTCATTCTCTTGGAAGAAAGAGTTTGCTGATCCCAAGGCCAAACATGATGTTCGGGGATAAGTCCGAAAAGCCTGTACCGGCATAAACATCCAGCTGAAAAGTATTCGACACCAAATAGGTTAACCCCATGTCTACGTTAACTAGGGCATTCAACTCTTCGGTCTGAGATCCATACAATTCAAAAAAGCCCCCCACCTTTTCATTCAACATTTTCGCCAAAACGAAAGCGTATGTAAATGTCCTGATGTTAAATTCGTTCTCCAGTATTATGCCCAGATTGTAATCGAAGCTAACGTCACGGAAGACCGTCGAATTAAAAAGCAACGAAAAATCAACTACTGAACCGCTTCCATTATCGGTCAAAATACTGTTTCCGTAATTAGCCAAAATGGCAATATCCGGCCAATTCTTCTTGTCCTTTACCAATCTCCACTTCACACCTAGACTTGTTGGGGCAAAATCAACACCATCATCCGCTGTGGTTTCTCCATTCAAACGAAATCGATTCTGCTGAACACTCTGGTTGAAGCGTAATTCAATATTCTCTCCAAGACCATAGCGCATGAGCAGGCCATTGTAGAGGATGCTTTCAAATTTGAGCCCTGGCGCCAAGTTACCGATCATGGCAACATCACGGATCTGGTACTGAAAGCCGGTTTCAAGCTGTAGCCAGTTCACGGGCAATGTATTGGGGGAGGTCGCTACTGTCGGACGATCTGTAAAGATGGTTTGCCCATGAAGTGCAACAAGTTCGCAGCAGCATAGACAACCAATGAGTAGGTATTTTCTCATGCCGTTAAAGCTACACATTGGTGTTAACTTCCACTATATTTTCTCAGCATCTTTAGTAGCTTTTTGCCAGATTGATAGGCATTGATGCGCTCTTTAATGGTAAATTTCTCATCTAAAACCACCAGTAAAGGTGGGGAAAAGACGGTTCCTTTTTCGTTGAACAGTTGAGCCAAGGAATGTATCGTTTGGTTGGACGACTTTTGCCAGGTCAGGCCATCGAATAAAGTATCCTCTTCTGTTTCAGCATTAAAACGCACAGCATAGAATTCTTTATTCAATTCAGTGATCACCTCAGCATCTGTAAACACTTCTTGATCCATTTTTTTGCAGTAGGTACACCAGTCGGTATAAAAGTCGATAAAGACCGGTCTTGATTCAACGGCTAAAACAGAGTCCAATTGATGAAAACCTAACCAATTGACCTGAGCCTGCAATAGGCCCTGGCATAGCATGAGGCACAAGATGAGCCCCTTCCTAATCATTGTTGCTTAGCTTTATTCCGAAGAAGAAAGTTCTGGGTCGTGATGGTCCATACACGTAACCGGCATCTCGGGTTGGTCCGGTCTGGAAATCGGATTGAAAACTATTGAAGATGTTTTGAATCCCTGCGTTCAACTCAATATGTAAATTTTGACCCAAATGAAAGTGATGTGAAACTTTTGCTGTAGCATCCAAAAACCAGTCAGAATCCCTTAATGCCACCGCACCTGAGGCTTGCATAATTTCTGGAACACGCATCGGTCCGGTGATCACATTCGAGACTGAAAACTCCCAGTCGTTCGGAGTCGACAAAGTGAAGTTGACAAAACCATAAGTCTCCGGCGTTCTAAGGAAATATTTACTGCTGACCGTTTCTCCTTCTTGCCCATTTTCCGGTTCATAGATCACTTGCTCGTCATTGAATTGAGCGGTTTGAAGGGTTAAGCCAGATTGCACCATCAGCAAAGGAGAAGGTGCATAATTGATCTCGAGATTCATCCCAGAGACAAAAGCACCATTACCGTTTCTCACCTCTTCAACTATGGAACCATTGGGCAATTGATCGCCTGTATTGACGAGTACAAAAGGATTATTGAGTCGCGTATAAAACCCTTGAATACTGGCGTTAAGTTGTTCTTGTCCTTCTTCGCGTATATAGGACAAGGATCCAGTCAATGCATCGGACGTTTCTTTTTCTAACCCGTCTGATAGCAAAATAAAGACAGGTTCGCCTCCGGCAGAGGAAATATGAAAATCTTCATTAAACGCTTGTGGTGCACGAAAACCACGAGCATATCCACCCCTAAATTGAAATTCCTTAGTCAGGTTGTACATCAGCGTAAAGCGAGGACTGAAAACGGCCATGTCGTTGCTGATGGATCGATCAAACTGTGCTAAACGATAGGTCCCTTCCACCATGGAATGGTCAAGTCGAGCACCAGAGAGAAGCTTCAATCTATCTGCCGCTTGCCATTCCCATTGGGCATAAAATCCAAGGTTATTCGCCCGCTGCCTCACCAAACGGTCATAGCCCGGTATGGCATCCTTCGTTTCGTTCGATTGGTATTCCAGGCCTGAAGTAAAGGCATGCCGACTATTTGCAAAATGATTCCATTGCACCCCAGCTACGAAGGAATTGTCCAGTGTCAATCCATAAGCGTTGGCAGCCAGCAGGCTGTCTTCCGGTGTTCTTGCTCCACCCAAACCACCATAATAGCTATCCCTGGTCGTTTGCTGATACGAACCGTAGACCGCCAGTTTATCTTTGTCTTGATTAAAGGTATGTGCGAGTTCAATGCCTCCCATGAAGATCTCGTGGGCCAGTTGTTCTGTGATGTCTGTGAATTCAGGCCTTAGTTCGAGTGCATTTCCTCCTCTTCTGAACTCGTCGATGTAATTCAGGTTCGCCGTCAGTTTGGTACGTGCATTGAGTTTATAAAATGCATTGAGTCCGAGCGTATTCGCAGTTAACTCAACCATTTCTGTAAAACCATCGCCATTTGCATCAAGTGCTTCTCTATCTCGATGATTGGCGAAAACACTAAGACCGAAATCCAATTCATTGGATACGTAGGTTCCACTGATCGCATGATTGAAATCGTTCGCTTTACCGCCGATCAAGGCATAATTGGTATTCGCCTCCCAACGATTCAATACGGGCTCTCTCGTAATGACATTTACTGTCCCTGCTATGGCATTCGATCCGTACAAGGCTGACCCCCCACTCTTGACCACTTCGATGCGCTCGATCATATGCGCTGGTATCAACTCGAGACCATACACACCGATCAAGGAGCTGAATAGGGCACGGCTATTGACTAAGACTTGGGTATATGGACCTTCGAGCCCATTTAACCTGACTTGTGTAAATCCACAGTTTTGACAATTATTCTCTACCCGGACACCCGACTGAAAATTGAGCCCTTCCGCTAAGTTCTGTGCTTGGGTTGCCCGTAACATTTTTCTTCCGATCACCCCAACTTGAACCGGCGCCTGACTACGGTCGGTTGCATAACGATTGGCACTGACCACTACATCTTCTAATCCCAAAGGATCGGGCGTCATAACAAATTTTAACCCCTGAATAGAGGCATTCAATTCGAGTGAATGCTCTTCTCCTCGATATCCAACAAATTGCACTTTTAAAAGGTAGTCTCCTGCCGATAAGTTGTCGAAACTAAAGCGTCCATCTAAGCCAGTAACGGTGGCACGATTTCCGGGCGTTAACAATACTACTGCACTGGCTAAAGGTCCTTCACTATCCTCGACCTTACCCGAAATGGTATACTGTGCTGAGAGGCTTGCACAAACGAATAGGAAGAATAACACGGACAAATACCTTTTCAACGCTAATTTATTTAGAGTAAAGGTAAATAGATAACTAGCTATTACTTAATATTTCTTTTTAGATTTCTAATCTATTTTTTAGATTAATCTAAATTAACATATATAATAGTTTATAATTCAGTATCTTGCTATATGATTACTTATGTCTTGATTTAAGTATATGAATGATGTCGGTTAGACCAAATCCTTTAGCCTCTAGCAGCATCATGTAGTGAAAAAGGAGGTCTGCAGACTCATTTTTGAACAGTTCATCGTTATTATCCTTGGCCTCAATCACGACTTCTACAGCTTCTTCCCCTACCTTCTGTGCCAGCTTGTTGATTCCTCTAGCAAAAAGCTGAGCAGTGTATGAAGTCGACGGGTCAGCCTTTCTTCGTTCCTTGATCACGTCTGTTAAGTAGCTCAGAAACTGCAGGTCGTTGCGATTATCTTCTTCCCAACAGGTGTCACTTCCGGTATGGCATGCAGGACCCACAGGATTGACTTTTACCAAGAGCGCGTCTTGGTCACAGTCTACTGCGATCGACACTAGGTTCAGGTAATTTCCGGAAGTCTCGCCTTTGGTCCATAAACGGTTTTTCGACCTTGAAAAGAAGGTGACTTGCTGGGTTTTCTTCGTCTGCTCAACGGCAGCTTCGTTCATGTAACCCAACATCAGCACCTTATCGGTTTGGGCATCTTGAATAATGGCCGGCACAAGCCCGTCGCCTTTTGAGAAGTCTATTTGTTGAATCTGATCTAATTCCCTCATGCTATATCCTGATCGGAAGGTTTTGTTCTTTTAAGTACTGTTTGAGATCGGGTACTGCGATCTCTTTAAAGTGAAAGATGCTTGCTGCTAATGCCGCGTCTGCCTTTCCTGTTGTAAAGGTATCCAAGAAATGGATCATATTCCCTGCCCCACCTGAGGCAATGACTGGGATGGACATCATTCCAGAGATCTGGGCGGTGAGTTCATTGGCAAATCCACCTTTTGTACCGTCATGATCCATTGACGTAAGCAAGAGTTCACCCGCTCCCCTTTGCTCCACTTCTTTTGCCCATGGAATGGTTCGTAATTCCGTTGGGGTCCGTCCACCACGTACATGGACAATGTGTTCTTCATTGACGAAGCGCGTATCTATGGCCACCACCACACATTGACTACCGAATTCCAAGGCCAGTTCATTGATGAGGTCAGGTCGTTTTACAGCTGAGGAATTGATCGAGATCTTATCAGCACCGGCATTCAAGAGTGCAGACACATCGGCTTTGGTAGAAATGCCTCCACCCACGGTAAAAGGAATATTAATGGCTTCTGCTACGTGTTTCACCAGCTCCACGAGTGTTTTACGCTTCTCTACAGTCGCTGTAATATCGAGAAAGACCAGCTCATCTGCTCCTTCTTCCGCATAGCGTGCTGCTAGCTCTACCGGATCTCCAGCATCGCGTAATCCGACAAAGTTGACGCCCTTTACGGTCCGGCCATCTTTGATATCTAAGCAGGGAATGATTCTTTTCGTTAGCATTTAAAAATCCGCTAGTTCTTCCAATGTAATGTTTCCTTCGTAATAGGCCTTGCCCACAATTGTTCCATAAAGGCCCAAATCGCGCAGTTTAATCAAATCGTCCAAGGTGGCTACTCCTCCACTTGCGATTAGCTTTAGGTCAGGAAAAGTCTTTATTAGCTTTTCATACAGGTCAAATGCTGGGCCTTGTAACATACCATCTTTGCTCACATCTGTGCAGATACAATATTGAATCCCCAATTGCATGTACTTGTCGATAAAAGGGGAAAGGTCAAGGCCAGAGTCCTCTTGCCAGCCATTGATCGCAATCTGTTCATTCAATACATCAGCTCCTAAGATCACCTTTTCGGCGCCGTATTTCGTCATCCATGATTTAACCAAGGCTTCGTCTTTAACAGCAATACTTCCTGCGGTGATTTGACTGGCTCCTGCCGCAAGAACTGCCTCAAGGGAGTCATTGGATTTGACCCCGCCACCGAAATCTACCTTAAGCGATGTTTCTTTGGTAATGGAACGTAACACGTCTAAATTTTTCGGTTGCTGTGCTTTTGCACCGTCCAAGTCAACCAAATGCAAGTGTTCGATACCCGCAGCTTCAAAAAGCTTCGCAACCTCCACGGGATTATCGGCATACTCTTTCTTTTGGTTGTAGTCGCCCTTCGTCAAGCGAACCGCCTTACCATTGATGATGTCTATTGCTGGGATTATCTTCATGCGGTGGAATGTTGAGTGCTTAAGGTTTAATGTTTAATTGGATTGTGCTGATTTAACAATTGCAGTTAGCATTCTAATTAGTTCTTCATTTGCAGTGATCAAGTGATCCACCGAAAGATTCGATAGCTTTCCATATTTACATAATAGAAGCCAATATCTAGTTTCACGAGCTTCCTTGGACGCTATTGACATCTTAGCAGCAAACTCTTTTCTAGAGTAAGCAGCTTGAGCTTCTTGAATATTCGCTCCGATCGAAGTACCAGCTCTCAATAATTGCTTTGATAAAACGTACTCATGCTGCTTTGTCATTTGTTTATATGTTTCGATTACACTAAGGGCGAATACAAAGCTTTTTTGCTCAATTGGGTTAGTTGAAAATTTCATTGCGTATGTTTTAGAACGAATTTAACATTCATCCTTCAACATTCATCATTGCTTTATAGCTAAGAAGTTCTCCAAAATCTTCTCCCCCACTTTCCCACTTTTCTCAGGGTGTGCCTGAAGTGCATAGAAATTGTCCTTTTGCAGAGCCGCTGAGAATGGGTTGATGTAATTTGTCTTGGCGATGGTGTAATCACTCAACTCCGCATAATAACTGTGCACGTAATACACATAGGGTTCTTGCGGGAGTTCTTTGAACAAGGACGAATTCATCTCTTCAAGCGTGTTCCACCCCATTTGCGGGACTTTCAGCTTGGGCTCAAATCGCTTCACTGCAACATCAAAGATTCCCAGACAATCTGTATCGTTCTCCTCACTATGGGTACACATCAATTGCAAGCCCAGACATACCCCAAAAACGGGTTGCTTTAATGACTTGATCACAACATCAAGCTGACGTTCTTTAAGAAACTCCATGGCCGTACTCGCTTCTCCAACGCCAGGGAAAATCACTTTATCAGCTTTTACGATCTGCTCAGGATCGTCTGACAGCGTCGGATCAATGCCCAGGCGGATCAATGCATTTTTGACGGACTGCACATTACCGGCGTTGTAATTAATGATGACTACATTCATGGCTGCTGTTTGGGGACAGACAACTTAAACCGTTGCTTCTCTTTCCTTTAGACGTTGTTCTATCTTTGCTTTGATCTCAGGTATGGACTCATACAACTGCTCATACGAGTCGATAATGAAGTAATTCTCCTGCATTTTGTCTTTGCGGTACGGTGTATCCAAGATCTTGTCTACATCATAATCGAAATGATTGGGTTCATCCGACAGAGAGAATTTTGTCTCTCCTGAAGAAGACAAAATACCTGCGCCATAAATGCGTAAGCCGGCTGATTCACGGATTAGTCCAAACTCAATGGTGAACCAATAAATACGTGATAGTAAATGAATGGCCCATTCATCATCGATCCACTCGTGACCAAATTTGCTGATGGCTTGCAAGAAATCAACAAAGGCCTGATTGGTCAATAAAGGGATGTGCGCAAAGACATCATGAAACATGTCCGGCTCTTCAAGGTAATCGAGCTCGCTCATTTTTCGCACCCAAGTAGTGGCAGGAAATTTACGATTTGCCATCAGGTCAAAGAACAAGCCATCTTCCACAATTCCGGGAACTGCATAGATCTCCCAACCCGTGAGCTCTCGTAAGATCTCGTTGGTCTTTTCAAAATTAGGAATGGCCTCTCCAGTAAAATTGACCTTATCCAAACCTGTCAGAAATTCTTGTGTGGCCGCATTTGGAAGCGCAGGAAATTGCCGGTCGAATAATATTTTCCAGACTTTCTGGTCCTCCGCTGTGTAATTCTCATAGATCTGCTTCATGATCAATTGTTCTGTTAAGCATAAAAAAACCCAGTTCTTTGGTGGAACCGGGCTTTATTTCATTGATTTTTTTCGTCAATTCAAGGCATAAAACTATCGCTTCCTTTTCGGAATATGATAGTAATGATAAGATGCGTTGAAATGTTTCATTGCCTCAAAGGTAGTGTGTGATTCTTTTAAGACAAGCGTTTCTTTGAAAATTCTATCGGCCATTGCCAGGTTGTCCATATTCACACTTTCAACTCAGCGAAAATGAGCGTAATTTTGACTAATTGACCAAAACATGAAACAGAAGATCATTTACTTCATTGGACTTGCTCTATTCTTTTGTGCTTGCAATTAAACGCCTGTGCTGGACGACGACGGCTACGAAGTTTTCACGATCGATGCTGGACAGCATAGCTCTATCCTTCGCAACGAACCGTTCACCGGCACTGGCATCAACGCCACCGTTGTCTTTGATGAGTCGGCTATCTATACCTTGGAAGAAACCAATGATCAGGCAGACATCAACAAGCTTCTGGGCTTTTCAGATTGTAGCCAGCATCATCAGAGTGAAAGCGCTCGGATAGGATGGCGATGGTTCAATGAGGAGTTGCAGCTATTCGCTTATGCCTACCTTGAAGGAGACTTGCAGTTTGAGCTTATGGGTGCTATCCCATTAAACAGCGAAATTGATCTTCAGATCAAGGCTATGGGTACTCGTTATCAGTTTTCGGGAACCGGACTTACGTCCGTCGAGCTGACACGAACCAGCGACTGTGAAGCGGGAGAGAATTATTGGCTGTGGCCTTACTTTGGAGGTGATCAGGTCGCTCCGCAAGACATTACCCTTCGGCTAAAAAGAGAACAGATCGATTAAGCGATTCGATCCACAATGTCTTGGATCTTATTGGCCTCTTTCATGAAATCCAACATCGCTGCTTCATCAGATGTCTCCACCAGTGTTTTGAAATACTCTAATTCCTCAATGTAGGTCGTTAGCCCGTCGAGCAGATTTTCCTTGTTGTGCGCAAAGATCGGCGCCCACATTTCGGGTGAGCTTTTCGCCAGTCTCACCGTAGATGCAAATCCCGAACCTGCCATATCAAAGATGCGTTGCTCAGACTGCTCCTTTTTCAGGACTGATTTACTCAATGCAAAGGAGCTGATGTGACTTAAATGTGAAACAAAAGCCAAGTGCAGGTCATGTGCTTTCGAATCCATTGTTCGCATGTGCATCCGAAGCGCTTCGCAAAACCTGTGATAGGTAGTCAATTGCTTCTCACCCGAGAGCCCTTCATCACAGGTGATCATGACCTTTCCATCAAAAAGCTCGGCAAATGCAGCCGTTGGTCCTGAGTATTCCGTTCCGGCAATGGGATGCGCTGCAACAAAACAAGGACGCATAGGGTGCTCTTTAACCTTTTCACAAATGGCTGCTTTGGTGGAACCAAAGTCGATCACTGTGTGATCGGCAGTTGCTAGATTCAGCACCTTTGGTAATACCTGTACGATAGCGTCTACCGGAATGGCAAGAATCGTACAATCAGCACTTTCAACCGCTTTTTCCAGCGTATCAGAAGTATCTATAATCCCTAATTCCTTCGCTTTGTTGATGTTGTCTGTATTGCGGTCTACTCCGATCACATACAATTCGGGCATGGTCCTCCTTAAGCCTAATACAAACGACCCTCCGATTAATCCGACTCCAACCAATGCAACCTTCATGATATCCTTTCTAGTGCTTTTTGAAATACCTCCTCTTCGTTACAGAGCGAAATACGCACGTAGCGTCTGCCCTGTTCTCCAAAGATAGTCCCTGGTGTTATGAACACGCAATGCTCTTGCAATAAGCGATCGACCAAAGCTTCAGAGCTCTGTTCATTTTCAGCAATTTTAGCCCAAATAAAAAGGCCTTGCTGTGTTTTGGAGTAGCTACAATTTAGTAAGTCAAGCATTTGACACACCACGCTACGTCTTTTTGCATATTCCAGGTCGAGCGCATCGAACCATTCATCACGCAAGGCAAGGGCCTTAGCAGCCGCCAACATCATGGGTTTAAACATGCCTGAATCCACGTTGCTTTTGACTTTCAAAATAGTACGCAGGTATTCCGACGCGCCGGCAACCCACCCCATGCGCCAACCTGCCATATTGAAGGATTTACTCAAGGAATTGAGTTCTATTGCCACCTCTTTCGCTCCTGCTATGCTCAACACACTCAATGGTTCTTTTGCTCGAAAGATCATGCTGTAGGGATTGTCGTGGCAGAGCAGGATCTTTCGTTCCCTTGCATAAGCGACAAAGTGTTCAAGCTCCTGTTTCGACGCGGGTGTACCCGTTGGCATATGAGGATAATTGATCCAGAGGAGTTTGACCTTTGCCGTATCTAAGCGATCAAGAAACTCCCAGTCAGGTGCCCAATTATTTTCTTCAAGAAGAGGAAATCGGATCACTTCTGCTTTACACATACTGGCCACAGCAGCATAGGCCGGATAGGCCAATTCTGGTACTAAGACCTGATCTCCTTCGTCCAAAAATGCCAGACTGATGTGGGTAATTCCTTCTTTTGAACCAATCAGTGGTAGCAATTCAGTAGTAGCATCCAAGGCAACCCCATAAGCCCACTGGTTCCATGAGGCGATGGCTTCTTTCAGTTCAGGAAGCCCGGCATAACTCTGATAGCCATGAACATCGGGCAATTTTGCATGCCGAGTCAGTTCCTCGATCACGGTATTATCAGGCATACCGACAGGATTACCAATTCCTAGGTTCAATACGTCCTTCCCCTCAGCATTCATCTGCGCAATTTCAGCGAGTTTACTTGAGAAGTAATACTCCTTTACTTCTCCAAGTCTTGACGAAGGCTTAATGATCATGCTAAAAGCTGTTTCTTAAGTCAAAAGTCCTGTTCATTCGATCGATCAATTTGTCCGATTCAGGGAAATTAAGTGTCTGTTGACCATCAGAGTAGGCTTCTTCCGGTTTTTCATGTGTTTCGTAGATCACACCATCGGCTCCAGCCATGATGCTGGCCAAGGCAATGGGCTCCACATGGTGACGGATACCAATTCCGTGCGACGGATCAGCAATGACAGGTAAGTGCGTCTTTTCCTTCAATACAGCAATGGCATTAAGGTCCATGGTGTTTCTTGTTGCCTTTTCATAAGTTCTTATTCCTCGTTCACAAAGCAATAACCGCTCATTTCCAGCGCTAAACACATACTCTGCGGAGTATAAGAGCTCATCTATCGTGCCCGAAATCCCACGCTTGATCATCACAGGTTTGTCCGTACTTTTCCCAAGTTCGTCTAGCAGATTGAAATTCTGGGTGTTCCTGGCACCCACCTGATAAATGTCCACATAAGGATCCATCTCCTTGATCTGTGATACTTGCATGACCTCGGTCACGATCTTCATTCCCGCCTCTTTGGCTAATTCATACCAGATTTTTAGACCATCAATACCCATACCACGGAATGCATAGGGTGAACTTCTTGGCTTAAATACACCCCCTCGCATGATACGAACGCCATTTGCTTTGAGATGTGCAATGGTCTTTCTGATCTGGTCTTCTCCTTCAATGGAACAAGGACCTGCCATGATCTGGAAACCGCCCTCTTTTATCACCACACCATCTCCCAGGTCGATCAACGTAGGGTTTACCTTCCATTTTCTAGACACCAGCTTATAATCGTCAGAGACAATGTGAATATCTTTGATGCCTTCCATGGAGCCGAGGTTTCGAATGTCAAAGTCCTTTTTTCCGATCCCGATCAAGTAATCTCCTTTCTGTGTGTTCACCTCAGTCGGTTTGTACTTCAAGTCCTTGACCTGGTTGATGATGGCTTCCTTTTGAGAAGCGTCTATTTCTTTTTCGAATTGAATAATCATGGCTATCGTCTTGAGTATTGAGATTTGAGCTCAATTCTCTACTAGTTTATAATTTCGTTAATAAATGCTTTTATATGCTGCTCCAAGTCGCCTTCTTTTGAAATGGCTTTGATAAATGCAGAACCAATAATGGCACCATTGCTATTTGCAGCTGCTTTTTCAAAGGTTTCTTTGTTTGAAATACCGAAACCGATCAAGGTTGGGTTTTTCAAGTTCATGGCTTTGATCCGTTGAAAATAGGCTTCCTGCTCATCTGAAATCCCCGTTTTAGCTCCCGTCGTGCTGGCAGAGGACACCATGTAAATAAAGCCACGTGAGTGCTCATCGATCTCGCGAATCCGAGCTTCTGAGGTCTGGGGTGTAATTAAAAAGGTATTGACCAGCCCATGTTTTTCGAAGATGGGCTTTAACTTCTCTTGGTATTCGAACATTGGTAAATCGGGAAGAATCAATCCGTCGACCCCCACTTCTTCGCACTTCTCACAAAAAGCTTCGATACCAAACTGCTCGATCGGATTAATGTAACCCATTAGCACGACAGGTATTCTCACCTCTTTTCGTAAGTCTTTGAGCTGCTGAAAAAGCACTTTGATGCTCATGCCATTCGCCAAGGCCACGCCGTTGCTTTGCTGGATGGTCTCTCCATCTGCAATTGGATCTGAATATGGCATCCCGATCTCCACCAGGTCTGCTCCAGACTGTTCCAAGGCCTTGATGATGGTCATAGTGTCTTCTAGCTGAGGATAACCAGCCGTGAAATACACGTTGAGTACCTTGGTGGGCTTATCTAAAAATAGTTGTTGTATTCTGTTCATTTGGTAGTGCGTACTGCGTACCGCGTAGTGCGAAAAACGCATGACGCTGTACGCAAATCGTTATACGTTTAATATTTCCCCCATTTAATATATGTCTCCAAATCCTTATCGCCACGACCAGATAAATTAATGACCATGACCTCGTCTTTTTCGAATGTCATTTGTTTGAGCGCGGCAAAAGCATGAGCCGTTTCGATGGCAGGAATGATGCCCTCCAATCGGCTAAGTTCAATACCCGCTTTCATCGCTTCTTCGTCGGTAACTGAATAGAATTTTGCCCTACCCGTTTCAAACAGATGGGCGTGGACTGGACCAATTCCAGGATAATCAAGACCCGCTGAAATGGAATAAGGCTCTACCACTTGTCCATCTTCCGTCTGCATCAATAAGGTTTTGCTTCCGTGCAAAACTCCAGGCTTTCCGAGTACTGTGGTCGCCGCTGATTCGCCAGTATGATTGCCTTTTCCAGCTGCTTCTACCGCAACCAATAGCACCTCATTTTCTTCGTAGTAATGATAAAAAGCGCCGGCAGCATTGCTCCCCCCCCCTACACAGGCCATTACGTAATCAGGGTTGGCCTTTCCTTCTTTCTCCAGCAATTGCGATTTGATCTCCGCACTGATAACCGATTGGAAACGAGCAACCATTTCAGGGTAAGGATGTGGTCCAACCACTGAGCCAATGATGTAGTGTGTATCCGTAGGATGGTTAATCCAATGGCGCATGGCCTCGTTTGTGGCATCTTTTAAAGTCTTACTTCCGGAAGTGGCCGGACGAACCTCAGCCCCCAGTATGCGCATGCGTTCGACATTTGGTTTCTGTCGTTCCATGTCAACTGCCCCCATGTAAATGATGCATTCAACACCCATCAATGCACAAACTGTTGCGGTAGCCACACCATGTTGACCAGCTCCAGTTTCCGCAATGATTTTTTGTTTACCCAAGCGTTGAGCAAGCAATATCTGACCGATCGTATTGTTGACCTTATGCGCACCGGTATGGCACAGATCCTCTCGTTTCAAATAGATCTTTGCTCCATATTTTGCTGAAAGACGCTCAGCGAAGTACAAGGGCGTAGGACGGCCAACAAAATCCTTTAAGAGCGAATCGAATTGTGCTTTAAACTCAGGTTCAGCAGTAATGCGCTCGTAGTTTTCTTTCAACTCCTCAATATTCGGATACAACATCTCAGGGATGTATGCACCCCCAAAATTCCCGTAGTATCCTCTTTCATCAACTTTTACGTTCATAATTCTTTATCTCTTTTCGTCATTGCAAGGAAAGCGCAGCAATCTCGTTTATAAGTTGAGACCGCTTCTTCCCCCGCAGGGACGTTTTTATTTCATCGGGTATCATCCCCCCACTTCGCCTTTTGAGTAGGAAAGCTTACTTTTTAAAACTTTAAGATGTTCTATATCCTTTAAGCCAGGTTCGATCTCATACTTTGAATTGACATCGATCGCATGAATATTCATCTCACCTAACCCGGCCAACCCTTCTACATTTTTATTATCAATGCCTCCACTCAAAAAGAAGGGAACCGATTGATCATAGCCTTTGAGGATCTCCCAATCAAAGGCCATACCGTTGCCTCCACGCTCTTTACCTTTGGTATCGAACAAAAAGTAATTGACAATCTCCTTATATCCGTTCAATTCATCAAAATCAAATCTTTTACCGATAGAAAACACCTTCATGATGTCAATGCCCGCAGTAAACAACTCACGCACATAGGCCACCGATTCATCACCGTGTAACTGCACCAGATCGAGACCATATTCAGCTACTCTCTGCTTGACCTCTTGAAGCGTTGCATTAACAAAGACGCCGACTTTTTGGGTAGTAGCCGGAAAGCTTTTCAAAAGCGCAGCATCGAGATTGACAGCATTGCGTTTGGACTTCTTATAGAAGATAAAGCCCATATAGTCGGGTTGAAGCTTTAAAAGCTCTTTTATGTTATCGGAATCTCTCATCCCACAAACTTTTAATTTCACCCGACTCATTCTCTTTCTTATTCTGTCCCGATAGCTATCGGGATACCGAAGAACCGGATAGATGCTTCGGCTTTGCTCAGCATGAAAAATTAGTTACTTAATCTATTTACTTGCTCAATGAACTCTTTCGCAGCCAAATCTGGTCTTGCTGATCTCATGAACGTTTCGCCGATCAAAAAGCCTTGGAAACCGTGCTTCTTCAGGTCTACAATAGTGGCTGGATCGCTAATACCAGATTCCGAGATCTTTACAAATTCAGTTGGAATCTCATTTACCAATTGCTTGCTGGTTTCTACACTCACCTCAAAGGTCTTCAAGTTTCTGTTGTTCACTCCGACTACATCCAAGTGTTCATTGAGGTTGTTGCTTAATTCCTCCTTATTATGCACTTCCATCAGCACCTCTAGTCCAAACCCTTTGGCAAAAGCGGCGAGCTCTTTCAGTTTTTTGGGCGCTAAACATGCCGCGATCAATAAGATGGCATCCGCACCAATGGATTTGGCTTCGATGATCTGATATTCATCGATCACAAAATCTTTGCGTAAAACAGGGCAAAAATTGTATTTACGCGCCGTGGTGAGGTCTTCACTTTTACCACCAAAGAATTCTTGATCGGTTAATACAGAAAGTGCGCTAGCCCCGGCCTGCATATACCCGATGGTTGTTTTTTCCACCTTGGCATGCGCGTTGATTACTCCCTTCGAAGGAGACCTTCTTTTGAATTCAGCGATGATTCCCGACTTATCTGCCCGTTGGAGGTATCTCTTCAAAGAGACCGAGGTTCCTTCGAAATAAATACTTTGCTCGAGTAGTTTCACCGGATACAGGGCTTTGCGCTCAGCCACTTCTTTTTCTTTATGCGCTACTATTTTTTGTAGTATATCCATGTTTCCTTTTCGTCATTGCGAGCGAAGCGCGGCAATCTCCTTAAACGGAGCATGAGACTGCTTCGTCCCTCGAAGTGACGTCTTGATTATAATTCCAATATCGTTTTAAATGTCTTCAACGCTTTTCCACTCATCAACGCTTCTTCCGCCATTCCTACGGCTTCATCAGTGCTTACTCCTTTACCACATTCGATAGCCATTGCCGCATTGGCAATCAATACTGAATTCTGCTCTTTGGTTCCTTCTCCTTTGAGTATTCTTTCAAAGATTTGTGCCGATTCTTCTACTGAATCGCCTCCAAAAATTGCCTCAGGTTGAACAAGTTGCATCCCCAATTCGGCCGGTGAAACGATCGTTTCCTTGCCATTGGTGATCTTTTTGAAGGAACCCGTCAATGAAATCTCATCGTAGCCATCTAAGGCATGTAAGATGACAAAATGCTTGTCCGTTTTTTGATAAAGGTAACCGTACAACCTGGCCAACTCTAAACTGAAAACCCCCACCAATTGCTTTTTTGGGAAAGAAGGGTTCACCATAGGACCCAACATGTTGAAGAAAGTTTTCACCCCAAGGTCTCTTCGAATAGGCGCCACATTCTTCATTGCAGGATGGAAAAGTGGTGCATGCAGGAAACAAAGCCCGCAGGCATCTAAACTTTTTTTGATCTGATCAATATCATTGGTGAATTCATAGCCAAAATGTGCCATCAAGTTAGAAGAACCTGAAACGGAAGAAACTCCATTATTGCCATGCTTGGCTACGTTTTGACCTGCAGCAGCAACAATAAAAGAGGACAGTGTAGAAATATTGAACGTATTTTTTCCGTCCCCTCCTGTTCCACAGAGATCAATGGCATCGTATTCCGGAATATCAACAGGGACACATAGATCTAACATGGCGTCACGGAAACCCTCGAGCTCTTCAACGGTGATGCTGCGCATCAAGTATACCGTCAAGAAAGCTGCCACTTGGCTTTGGTTGTATTTACCTTGCGCCAGATTGGTCAGTATTTCTTTAGCCGTTCCTTTATCCAGGCTTTTGTATTCTATGAGTTGGTTTAGTATTTCTTTCATTATAGTTATCTGTTAACTGTGTATCAGTTATCAGGAGTTTTGGTTTTTAGCATTTAACAAATACTTAATGAATCCATTAAGCAGCTTAACACACTCTTCGATTCTCTCATTTAAGGTAATCTCTTCTTCAATCGTAATGTATGATTCATCAGTAGCCACAGACAAATGATCTTGCAGCTCTGTAAGTGATCCTCTCGAAGTTCTACAAAACTGAGCGTATTCCCGATAATGAAAACGTCCATACCCCTCTGCAATATTTGCTGTAACCGATCTGGAAGCACGTATCATTTGATCTACCAGTCTATATCTTTCTTCACTAGGAAAACTCTTCGTAAGTGTAGAAATCTCTTTTCTCAACTCTCTACATTTTTTCCAGACCTCCAATTCTCTGAATGATTTCATATTTGTGTGTTTTTATTTATTGCACTAATTCCTGCTAACGATTAACCAATAACTGATAACCAATTACGAAGTAAATCATGCCCATGCTCTGTCATGATGGATTCAGGATGAAACTGCACTCCTTTCACATCAAAGGTTTTGTGGCTAATTGCCATGATTTCCCCGAACTCATCTTCAGCGGTGACCAATAAATCATCACCGATCTCCTTCTTGTCGACATTCCAGCTATGGTAATGACAGATGGTGTACTCACTTGGCAACCCCTTGAACAGGCGATCTCCCTTTTCCTTTACCTTTAATTGACTGGAAACCCCATGTAAAACCTCTGGCATATTATACAATTGCGCACCATATGCTTCTGCAATGGCTTGGTGTCCCAAACACACGCCTAGCATACTCTTTGTTGCGCCATAAGTCTTTATCAAATCCAACAGTATTCCGGCCTCTTCTGGAATCCCAGGACCAGGAGATAACAGGATCTTATCGTAGGCCGCCACTTCGTCCAAACCAATTTGATCATTACGGAAGACCTCCATTTGAGCACCAAATCCTAACTCCTTGATGTAATGCACCAAGTTGTAGGTAAAAGAATCGTAATTATCGAGAACTAGTATTTTCATTATCTGATTTCCTGAGCTAATTGGATGGCACTTCTCAAGGCGGCTAGCTTATTGTTCACCTCTTGTAATTCCGATGCACGATTGGACTTTGCCACAACACCCGCGCCCGCTTGATAGAAAAGGGTATTGTCCTTACTCAAGAAGGAGCGGATCATGATGGCATGATTGAAATCACCATTGAACCCCATGAAACCAATGGCGCCCCCATAGAAACCTCTTCTGGTCTTTTCATAAGCATTGATCAATTGCATTGCACGAACTTTTGGCGCGCCACTCAGCGTGCCTGCGGGAAAAGTGTCTGCCACCATTTTTGTAGGTTCAACGTTATCGTCTAACTGACCGGTGACTTTTGATACTAAATGAATTACGTGAGAGTAATACTGGATCTCTTTGTAGGTTGCCACCTCCACATTAGACCCTGCTCTGCTCAAATCATTTCGGGCCAAATCGACTAACATGACATGCTCAGCATTTTCTTTCGGGTCGGCATACAATTCGTTCGCCAATTCTGCATCTGCCGTATCATTCCCTGTTCGTTTGAAGGTCCCAGCAATGGGATGAATGGTCGCTTTTCGATCTTTTATTACGAGCTGAGCCTCTGGAGAAGACCCCATGATCTTATAGCTCCCATAATCGAAATAAAACAAATAAGGTGAAGGGTTAACACTTCGCAAGGCACGATACACATTGAATTCGTCTCCTTTGAATTGGGTTTGAAACCTTCTTGAAAGCACGATCTGAAAAACGTCTCCTCTGTAGCAATGCGCCATTCCTTTGTCAATGATCTCTAGAAATTCATCATAAGTATAATTGGAGGTTTCAACTCCGGTCGCGTGAAAGGCATAGGATGGGTAGTTCAAATTATTCACAATATTTTGAATCGACTCAATGCCTTTCTGTACAGTATGCTCCGGATAATGCTCAAAAATGTAGAGCTCATTTTTGAAATGATCAATGGCGATCACATACCGATATACATGATAAAGGATATCGGGGATCTCATATTCATTGGCTTTGGATTGCGCCACCGGAATATCCTCAAAATACTGAACGGCATCGAATCCTATGTAGCCAAATAAGCCGTTATTGATGAATTTAAAATCATGGGTTTCCGATTCGAAAGCAGTAGCAAATTGGCCTAGCTTCTCCACAACCCCTCTTCCTTCAAGCTGCCCATCCTCCTGAAATCCGGGGAGTTCTATTTCATAAGCCTTGTCTTTCACCTGAAACTTCGCAATGGGCTCACAGCAGATGTAAGAAAAACTATTCTCATCCCCATGGTAATCCGAACTCTCCAATAAGATCGTATTCTCATACTTGTCTCGCAACTTCAAGTAAATGCTCACCGGAGTCACCGTATCGGCCAGTAGCTTCTTGTAATTGGTTTTAAGACTTATTTTA
Organism: Roseivirga sp. YIW32; assembly: GCF_057219245.1. Lineage (NCBI taxonomy): Bacteria > Pseudomonadati > Bacteroidota > Cytophagia > Cytophagales > Roseivirgaceae > Roseivirga > Roseivirga sp. YIW32. The sequence goes on from NZ_JBXVVG010000001.1 coordinate 1,493,771, forward strand.
TGATTCATTCTTCAATGGTTTAAAACAAAAAAGGCTCGCATGAACTGCGAGCCTTTGGGTTATATTGTATTGCACAAGCGCTAGTTCACGTTATCGGATTTCCGTTACGTGCCACCACCAAGCGTTATGTACAGTTGTATTTCTCAATATGGAGCCAAATGTAGAAAAGGAAATGTTGAATGCAAATCGAAAAGCAAGAAAATCTACCTGCGGTAAACCCATCAAGAGAGAAAGCGAGAGAAGTAATGGGCAAATGATATTGCCCTACTTTATTTCAAATGGATTGAAACCCGAAAACTCTTTTATTCTCTCTCTTTTTTCACATAGTAGATCACGCCAGCAAACAAAAAAAAGCTTAATGTGACAAGGCCTATCACAACTGGTTGATCTAAGCTAAGTCCCAAAGAAAGGCCGCGATCAAGTGCCTTGAGCAGGTTCAATAGACCAAGGAAAGAAGAGATCAAAAAGGTAAGCCCCATTAACACATTTAGGCCCACAGAATTGGCATGAACGCCCATCAGCTTTTTCGAAAAAACCACCTTCCAAATGCCTGCTGTGAGCATCGGCAAGATCAGTCCATTCGCCGCTTGTGCCAAAATAATGACGGGAATTGCTTGAATTCCTGTCGCACCAAGCGCCAGCCCAACGATTAAAATAATCCCCCAAATGCCTCGATAATTCCTGTGTTTATGGCCCCAGGTATGGCCCTGTGGGTGTACACTTTTAATGGTCAATGCACCTGCCATGGAGGCTGTAATGGTAGAGGTAAAACCCGCTGCAAACAATCCGAAGGCAAACAGAAAGCCCATTATTGTTGAACTTTCCTGTACCAGATACACATAGAGCTTTTCAAAGTCAAAAGGCGCAGCGATTCTCGTCCCTACAACAAGAATGGCAATGGAGATCATCCCACCAAGGAAAATAGAAAGACCAAGACCTTTTCGCATGTTCTGCAAAGACTGTCCTTCAGCCATGCTTGATCCTAAAAATATATTGTAAGGAACTATGGTCGTCCCTAACATACCCAAGGCAATGGTCATTGAACCATCAGGCAGCTGGGGTAACAAAGCGCCCTTTGTCATTACCGATAGATCAATAGGCCCTGACAGCGCAGCAATGATAAAAGAAAGACCCATTGCGCCCACCACCAAACCGAGAATGTTCCCTACCGTTTGGGTTTTACCTAAAAAGAGCAACGGAAATGATAAAAGACCAATGCATAGTGCAAAAACCCATGCCGGCACACCAGTGATGATCAAAACTACACCGGAAATAGCTCCTAAAATGTTACCGGCCTCATAGGCCAAACAACCTAAAAAGACAGCTCCTGCAATGAACCAGACCAACGAACGGTTGTCGATCTCAGAAAGAAGTGCCTGACCCAATGGCTTCCCCACAACAATAGCGATTCGAGCAGCAGCTTCTTGAAGAATGAAACAGGCCAGTATTGAGAATCCCAAGGCCCAAATGAGTTGGTATTGAAAACTAGCGCCTGCTGTAGCTGCTGTCGTTACAGTACCGGGACCGATGAACGCAGCCGCGATCACTAACCAAAAGAGGTAATTCCAAAAGGCCTTCTTCATCCGGCCAAAATACAAAATTGCGGAAAGGATCAACCCAACAAAAAGCCCAATCCCTCTGGTTGATTCAATAGCCAACCGGTTAAACTGTAGCGACTCACCCTGGTGGGCAATACCTCGTGGGGTAGCTGATCACTTTTAAAAAGAATTAAACGATTGGCAATAGGTGCTATGAGCGCTGTTTCTTGATTGGGCAAAAACAACTTCAGCTCACCGGCATCATCTTCACACCAATCCTCGTTTAGATAAAAAACCATGGACATCAGGCGATTACCTCGTCCTTTGAACTGATCAAGATGCTTTTCATAGAAAGAACCTGCAGGATAATGCGCAAAATGAAATTCAGAGCCTGAAATGGGCAAGTAACAGTAGCGCTTTAGAAAATAGATCAGCTGATCTACTCGATCAAAGTAATTTTGAATAGAGCTGTGCTCTTTTCGGTCAATCCAATAGACATAATCCCCCCGTATATCATGATTGATGGTATGATTGATCATGGCCCCAATACCGGCTTTGTCGAAGGCGTGCTCTCCTAGCTTCGCTAAAAAATAGTTCCTCAAATCTCGATAATGAGTATCGGATAAAAAGTTGTCGAATACGACGTAGTCATTTTCGGACAGTACATCGACCCAGTCGAGTGCATTGTCGAGGGAGTAAGCTATCAATCAGAATTTCAAATAAGCGCCAACAAAGATGATTAGTTTTCAAGATTTTTTTACGATTACTTTATGAAATAATTGAGGGCTTCGCGTTCTTCCAAAAACCTTTTTTCATGAGCAAATTAAGTGTAGCGCTTGTCTTTGGAGGTCGTTCGACCGAACATGAGATCTCCAAGCTTTCGGCGCAAAGCATTGTCGAAAAAATCGACAGATCCAAGTACGACATCTCCTTAATCAAGATCGACCTCCATAGTCAATGGTGGCTACTGACATCGGACAATTTGCATGACGAGATCAAGGCTCAACGCATCCACTTGGAGAAAAAGGGGCAGCAAGGAGTGTGTAAGGATGCAGAGGGCAAGACCCTTTTGAGTGTGGACGTTTTTTTCCCTATTCTACATGGCATTTATGGAGAAGATGGTACCATTCAAGGGCTTTTCCGGATGCTCGACGTTGCCTTTGTAGGCTGCGATGTTCTGGCCTCGGCAGTATGTATGGATAAAGACTTCACTAAACGCGTTCTGCGCGATGCCAATATTGCCATTGCTCCCTATCTGGTAGCGACTCCTAGCTACGCACCTAGTTATCAGGAAGCGTCAAAAAGCCTGGGAGACACCTTATTTTTGAAACCTGCCAACATGGGTTCCTCCGTTGGGGTCTTCAAAGTTAGTGATGAAAAAAGCTACCAAGAGAAACTCGCAGAAGGATTGCAGCTGGACAAAAAGGTATTGATTGAGAAAGAGATCGTGGGCCGGGAACTCGAATGTGCGGTGCTGGGTAATGAAAAACCTAAAGCTTCTATTCCTGGCGAAATCATCATGAACTCGGATTTTTACGATTTCGATTCAAAGTATGTTGACTCCACTGCATCAAGTACGATGATTCCCGCTGAGCTGTCTGAAGACATGACTTCAACCCTGAGGGACATGGCACTGGCAGCCTACAAAGCACTCGATTGTGAAGGTCTTGCACGAGTGGACTTTTTTATGACCGAAGACAAGGAACTCATGATCAATGAAGTGAATACCATGCCCGGTTTTACCAAGATAAGTATGTATCCCAAGATGTGGGAAGCTTCAGGTATTGCGTACTCGGAACTTATTGATCTGCTCATTGAACTTGCCCTCGAGCGGAGAGACCGACAGCAAGCCTTGAAGATTTTCGCGAAAGAGGTAAACAAGTAATGATCGTTCAACGCGCATCGGAAACATTAAGCAGAGAGGAAATCCTTCACGTTGAACTACTTATCAAGGCCACCTGGCCCGATCCTAAAGTTCCTACGTTCACCGAAGAAGAACTACTGCTCGATTTCAAGCAGCGCTGTTCTGGCAGAACATGCTACTTATTCCGTCAGCAAGATGTACTAATCGGCTACGCTGAAACCTTCCCCCGTCAAATTGAAAGCGCACAAGGATCTATACATTGCATAGCACTGGCCACTGTCTGTGTAAGAGATGAGCAAAGAGGAAGAGGAATTGGTGCTCAAATCGTCGAGTACATTTTTCAGCGTATTCCTGTAGAGAATTCAGGAGTTTGTCTCTTCCAAACTGGCGTGCCCGAATTCTATGAAAAACTCAATTGCAAACGAATTGATAACCAAATCATTAATTCATTGAACAAAGAAAACCCAACAGCCAATCCCTTTTGGGATCCTTATGTGATGATTTACCCCAAAACATACCAGTGGCCGGAAGGAACCATCGACCTGAAAGGAAAAGGGTTCTAAGTTTTTTGAAATTCTTTAGTTCAATCCCATATATTTCCCATATTGTACACATAAAAGCTTAAAAACTCATCGAATTATGACGGCTCAATCTTCCAAACCTCGTGTCATTAAAGATTTTGAGAAATTAGACGTATCCATACAAGAACAGATCAAACTGGCCTTTCCTTTAGGCTTTGAAGACCACTTGATTAAATTCACCAACATGGAAGGCAAGAAAGTATCTGCATTGCCTTTTGAGGCTGAAGACAAATATTACCTCGTGCGAATGACTATTGAAGAAGCCCAACAACTCATTGAAGATGACGATGATTACGATGATGATGGCACGCTCAAAACAGACATTCAGGAAGAATACGAGGATAAGTATGGTGACGATGAGGAGGATGACGATGAGGAGGATGACTTTGATGAATGATCCGACTCCATGAAGATCGGGATCTTAGGAGCTACCGGATTGATCGGACACCACCTCGTTTTACAGGCAACATTACATCAGCACGACGTAGTAATCCTGCACCGAAAATCTTCTAATCTGGACGTATTTGCTTCACAATCCATTGAATCAAGAATCGCAGACCTGAATGATCGCAAATCACTGATCGACGCATTCAGCGGGCTAGATGCTGTGATCAATGCTGCTGCCTATTATCCGACGCTACCAAGACCCACCAGCGAAGAATTGAAAACGAGCAGGCTGCAGATGCAGTTTTTTCTAGATGCCATTCGATTATCTGGAATTTCCAAAGCACTTTATGTCGGTGCCGCCATTGCCATTCCTAAAGCAGCAAATGGACTGGCCAATGAATCGTTAACTTATGCGCAATTCCCTGACGAAGCGGCAGCCTATGTGCAAGTCAAGTGTTTGATGGATCAGATGGCAAGAGAGGCTGGTAAAAACGGACTGCCCCTGGTGATAGGGATACCCACCATGTGTTTTGGCGAATACGATGCAACACCTACGACAGGGCGCTTAATTGTTGAATTAGCTAATCAATCCTTGCCTGCCTACATCCATGGAGATCGAAATTGTATCTATGCGGGCGATGCGGCTGACGGATTACTCAAGGCCTTGTTAAAGGGCAGGTATGGCGAACGCTACTTGATTGGTGGGGTAAATACCAATGTTGAATCCATTGTTCAGCAGGTGTGCGAGTTGGCCAACGTACCAATACTTGAAAAAACACTTCGCCTCCCATTAGCCAAATTCATCTCAAGAATTGGAGAGATCAAATACACCCTCTTTAGAGGCGAACCTCCTAAATTATCAGCAACGGCAATCGCCGTTCTGGCCTTGGGGCAACACTTTGATCTGAGCAAAGCCCAAGAAGAATTAGGTTTCAAGGCAAGCCTCGACCAAGAGGCCATGATCTTCAGAGCCTATCAATGGTTCAAAAAACAGCAAATGGTGCCTTGAACATAGTGAGCAACTCAATAAAGACCTATAGCTAACAACAACTCCCCCTTACCTGACTAAACGTCAATTAGTTGAATCATCTATTCTCCTCCTACAGTTTTACGCCCTGATAAAATTCCGTAATTTGATTTCTTAAAGTCACTGAATGAACCAACCGTTTTTACTCAATTGCGATATGGGAGAAAGCTATGGCCAGTACCAAATGGGTAATGACCAGGCCTTAATGCCCTTCATCAATGCTGCAAACATTGCCTGTGGTATACATGCGGGAGACCCCATTCAGATGGAGCGAACGATCGATCTAGCCTTGGCCCACAAAGTTCACATCGGAGCTCATCCGGGCTATCCTGATCTCCATGGTTTTGGCAGAAGAATTCTCCCAATGACTTACGAGGAAGTGGCTGCCTACATACGATATCAAGTATCCGCATTAGTAGGCATGACCGCAGCGCGAGGTGGAAAAGTGACCTATGTGAAACCCCACGGTGCACTTTACAATCAAATGGCTGAAGATGTGGACATAGCCAGAACTGTCGTAGAGGCCGTTTTACAGGTAGATTCCACTTTAAAGATCATGGGATTAGCGCAAAGCGCGGTAGAGCATGTGGTCCAAGAGGCCGGAACCGAATTCATCGCTGAAGCCTTTGCCGATCGTGCCTATGAGGATAATGGTCGATTACGATCAAGAAAATTAATGGGTGCTGTTTATGATGACCCTGAAAAAGCCACACAACAGGTTCTTTCTATTCTGAACAACCAAGTGGTGCTATCCTATAACGGGGAAAAAGTACCCATGAAAGCAGCGAGTTTTTGCATCCATGGCGATAATCCTGCAGCGCTACAGTTGGTGCAAGCCATTCGTCATTCCATCTGAAAGAATATGATGAAAATTCAGCCCTATGGAGACAATGCCTTGATCATCCAACTTGCCAAAGAAGCGAGTGTTGAGGTGAGTCAGCAAGTTATTGCCCTTTATCATGACTTAGAGACGACAGGCCAGTTTCAGTATTTAATTCCTGCCTTTGCCAGTTTAACGGTAGCTTTTGACAAAAGCGTGCTAAGCTTTGCGAAAGCCGAGGAGCTGATCAGATCGGTTGCACAAAAAACCTCCTATGCTCAGGAAAAAGCAAAGCACCTCACGATTCCAGTCTGTTATGAAGGGCCTCATGCACCTGACATGCAGCTTGTTGAACGCATTACAGGTCTTAGTCGCAATGAAATTGTACAACTCCACACAAACACCACTTTTCATGTGTATATGTTGGGCTTCATTGCGGGCTTCCCCTATTTGGGCAATTTACCCCAGCAACTCCATTGCGAGCGAAAAGCAAGTCCCAGGTTAAAAGTACCCCAGGGTTCTGTTGGTCTCGCTGGCTTACAATCGGGCATTTACCCAACCGAAGCACCCGGTGGTTGGCAACTTATTGGACGAACCCCACTCCATTTATTCAATCCGAAACGCGATCCACCGAATTTATTGAAACCTGGAGATAAGGTACAGTTTCGCGAAATCTCTTCCGATGAGTACCAGTTGATCAACATCAAAATAGAAACTGACATTTACCAACCGGAATACGACCATGGGTGAGTTAAGGCTTCATTTTGAAAAAGCAGGGCTCTTCAGCTCCATTCAAGACGAAGGGCGTTATGGTGTTCAGCATCTGGGCATACCAATAAGTGGTGCTATGGATCAAGAGGCCATGCGAAATGCGAATTATTTAGTAGGCAATGCTTTAGGGAATCCCGTTATCGAAATGACGCTTCAAGGGGCGGACATTCGAATAGAGGGCTCTGGTCAACTGGCGTTTACAGGTGGGTATTTTAAAGGAACTCTTAATGGGCATTCCTTGCCTTTTTATAAAACCCTGTGCGTGGAGGACGGAGATTTCATTCACTTGGAGGGTGCCCTTTACGGATGCAGGGCGTATTTGGCCATCGGCGGCCATCTGCTTGAAGAAAAATGGCTGGGAAGCCATAGCGCGGTCAGCGTTTACATGGAAAGTTTTGGCCTTGAAAGTCATTTCAAGAATGGGAGAACAGTTTCTTTCAAAACCAGCACACCCATAGAGAAAAGACAGATCAAAAGAGCTCAGCATCCGATACATTCAGAGTGCGCGATCATACGAACCACTACGGGACCTGACTTCGAAACATTTGAGCTCCCCGTTATTCAAGAGTTCTATGAAACCGTTTTTTCAATTTCAGGAGATAGCAACCGAATGGGCTATCGCCTAAATGAACAACTCACTCATTTCAAGAAGCATGTGGAAGAACTGTCCACAGGCACAATACCCGGCACCATTCAAATTAGCAATGATGGCACGCCCATCATCCTAATGGCAGATGCTCAAACAACCGGTGGATACCCTAGGATTGCTCATGTGATCAGAGAAGACCTTGACCTTTTGGCGCAAATGCGACAAGGCCATGAGGTAAAATTTATGTTGATCAGCCGAGAAGACAATTGACCTAAAAAACAGCTTTTTCAGGGCTCAAACAAGAGAAATAAAGACTCATGCCTTGGGTTCAAAAAGAAAATATACACTAAGCAGGTAGGGTGTTCCCCTACTTCATTGGTATTTACTCCCAAAGAACTGATATGGATCGCTCAAGTAACGGATTAGACAAAGTAACAAAACAGACCATCACTGTGATCTTAGGCATCATTGCTTTGTTCATTGGTATTCCGGTATTTCTTGACCACCCCCTTGCAGGAATCGCCATTTTATCTATCCCTGCCCTGTACCATGCGGGCATGACATTATTTGCACCTGATGTGCGTACTGACAAAGCACACTAATGCCCACTTACATCCCTACTAAAGTTGACATAGCTAGACTATTACATGTTCACCTACAAGTAGAGATTAGAGCCATTCTCCAGCTCTTCTAAAAAAACACAAAAAGTGGTTTTCTGATCATCCACTAAAAGTCACGTTTACCATTAACCTGACTGTGTGCACAACAATTCTTACTTCCGAATAACTTATTAGCAAGAATTCATTTTTTTTGTATCCAAAATGACCGAGGATGGAAGCACCAAAGATCTTAAGTTACCTGTTACCGGAAGAACGAATCGCGAAATACCCATTGGCGAAGCGCGATGAAAGCAAGTTATTGCACTATCAATCGGGAAGCCTTTCTGATCATCGGTTCCATGAATTGCCAGATCTTTTAGATGCCAATTGTACCCTCTTTTTCAATGACACAAAGGTAATTCCAGCCAGATTATTCTTTACCAAGGAAACTGGCGCCCTCATTGAGGTCTTCTTGTTAGAACCGATTTCTCCTAGCCCTGTGGTTAGTCAAGCCATGGAAGCCACGGAAAAAGTGGTATGGCAATGCATGGTTGGGAACTATAAAAAATGGAAAAACGATCAGACCTTATTGCTTCAATTACAGAAGGGAAACGAGCAAGTGGAGGTCAAGGCACGAATTGTCGATAGGGAAAAAGTAGCCATCTCTTTTGAATGGAATCGCTCCGATCTGAGTTTTGCAGAACTTGTTGAGCTTGCCGGAAAAGTGCCTCTCCCACCCTATTTGAACAGGGAATCTGAATCAGAAGACAAGGAAAGGTATCAAACCGTTTACTCCCAACACAAAGGTGCGGTGGCAGCGCCAACTGCAGGCCTGCATTTTACGAACGAGGTATTGGATCGACTGTCAAAAAAAGGAATTGACCAGTGCTTTTTGACATTACATGTCAGTGCTGGGACCTTTCAACCCCTTAAGGTAGCAAACCCAAAAGATCATCCGATGCATGCCGAACAAATGGTCGTTTCTAGAGAGGCCATACAACATGTATTGTCGAGCAAAAAAGTGATCGCCGTGGGAACAACCTCAATGCGTACGCTCGAAAGTCTGTATTGGTTTGGGGTAAGATTGCTGGATGGAAATACCAACTTCCGAATTGAAAAACTCGAAATCTATCAAGAAGGTGAACTCCCCTCACGCAACCAGGCCTTTGAGGCCATTGACCAATTCATGGAGAGTCAGCAACTCACGACACTGCATGGTGAAACAGAGATCTTCATCATGGGTGACTATCCTTTTAAAGTATGTGATGGACTGATCACCAATTTTCATCAACCTGAAAGTACTTTATTGATGCTGATCAATTCCTTTCTCAAAGGCGATTGGAAAAAAGTGTATGACCATGCGCTAAAGAACGATTATCGTTTTCTTTCCTACGGAGATTCATCTCTTTTGCTCCCCTAGTCTGATAAAGTTTTTATATTCAAGCATGATTCAAGAAAATGCCGGTGACCCACCAATTGCTGCACTGGAACAGCTGATCAACTTTATCAACTCGAACGTGCCGGTTTTGGGTGAAGAGTTCTCGCTTCTGGGAGAGAATATTACTGCAACGCACATCATCATTCCGATTGTCTATTTAATCCTTCTCAATCTTTTTGGAAATCTGTGCAGATCAATTCTGATCAATAAAATTTTGAATAACCGGATAGAAGACCGGAAAACTATTCTGTCTATCGGTAATACAACCAAATACACCATTCTGATCATTGGGGTAACGCTTCTACTCGCCAGCATTGGAATAGACAGTAGCTCGAATTGGAATAGGACAATTTTCGGTAAAGATGAGAACCAGGTAAGGCTTTTTGATCTGGTGCGGTTTGTTTTCTTATTTACCCTCCTGGTCTATTTCACAGGAAAGCTCAAGAGCATTTTCGTAAAGCAGGTACTTTCTAAGTACTCTAATGACATCGGTGTAAGCCAATCCATTGGCACCATCATTCAGTATGTTGTCATCATCATTGGCGCCTTTATTATCATTCAAAATGTTGGTATCAATCTAGGTTCCCTAAATGTGCTGGCAGGTGCCTTAGGTGTTGGTATTGGTTTTGGTTTACAAAACATCGCCAATAACTTCATCTCAGGATTGATCATTTTATTTGAAAGACCCATTAAAATAGGTGATCGAATTGAGGTTGGAAGTGTCCAGGGTGATGTAACAAAGGTCTCTGCCAGGGCGACAACGGTCAATACAAATGACAATATTTCCATCATCGTACCTAATTCCGAGTTCATCAATCAACGTGTCATCAATTGGAGTCATAACGACAGAAGCATCCGGTATCACGTACCGGTAGGTGTCTCCTACAATGAAGACCCTGCGCAGATCAAAGAACTGCTGCTTGAAGTAGCCGAAGCCAATCCTGATGTCTTGAAAAGGCCAAAACCAGATGTATTATTCACAGAATATGGAGACAGTTCTTTGAACTTCGATCTGATGGTCTGGACCAGTACTTACATCAACAAACCGATCATTTTAAAAAGTCAGCTTTATTATGCCATCTTTGAGAAGTTCAAAGAACACAATATTGAAATTCCGTTCCCACAACGCGATTTACACATCCGTTCTGGCCTTCCAGGCAACGAAAAGGCAACGTAAACGTTTCCAATGCATAAGAATGAAAAGTATGTATTCCGAAAGGTTTTTCTTTAAATTTGCCGCACTAAGTAAAAGGACCATATGAGAGTCATCATTGCAGGGGTAGGAAATGTAGGGTACCATTTGGCCAAATTATTATCTGCAGAAGGGCAAGACATTGTATTGATCGACCGCGCGGCAGATAAACTGAAACAAGCCGCAAATCAAGTAGATGCCTCTACCATTCGCGGAAACGCTACCTCTTACGCCGTATTGGAAGAAGCCGGTGTGTCTGAGGCCGACCTCTTGATTGCAGTCACCAGCTCTGAAGATGCCAATATTGCGACAGCCATCATTGCCAAGCATCTTGGTGCAAAACGAACGATCGCTCGAATTTCCAATACAGAATTCTTATACAAAAAAGATAAACTCAACCTCAAGCATTTAGGAATAGACGACATCATTTCTCCAGAATCGCTTGCCGCGAAGGAGATCAAGCGCTTGCTAAAGGAAGTCGCGCTAACGGATAGTTTTGAATTCCAAAAAGGCCTGTTGCAATTGATTGGTGTACACATTGACGAAAAAAGCCCCTTGAAAGGCAAAACCATGCTCGATGTCGCCAAATTAAACCCTGATCAAACCTTCATGACAGTGGCCATCCTGCGCGAGAATGAGACCATCATTCCGTACGGAGAAACCACCTTTGAAGAACATGATCATGCCTATTTTATCGCCCAACAAGATGGTGTAGAAAAGCTTCTTTTCTTGAGTGGTAAGAAGAAAGAAGGTGTTAAGAGTATCATGATCTTGGGTGGGTCTCGAGTTGGTTTCCATGCGGCCAAACTGTTGAGTGCACGGTACAATGTCAAAATTATTGAGCGAGATGCGCAAAAATGCTTTGAGCTCGCAGATGCCTTGCCAGATGCCATGGTGATCAACGGGGATGGACGAAGCTTTGAGTTGTTGCAAGAAGAGAACATTGGCGACATGGATGCATTCATTGCCGTCACCGGTGATTCTGAGACCAATATTATCACGAGTTTGGTAGCTAAAAAGAATGGGGTCAAAAAGACCATAGCCATGGTCGAGAACATGGATTACATCCACCTTTCTCAGAGTATTGGTGTAGACACGATGATCAACAAAAAGCTCATTGCTGCCAACTTTATTTTCCGGCATATCCGTCAGGGAGAAATTCACTCCATTACGAGTATCCATGGTGTCGATGCTGAAATTCTTGAGTTTGAGGTGCAAGAAGAATCTAAGATCACCAAGCATCAGCTCCGGAATTTGGAATTCCCAAAGTCTGCCATCATTGGAGGTGTCATTCGAGACGGTCACGGCTTGACAACACCAGGTAATTTCCGTTTTTTACCCAAGGATCGCGTAGTAGTGCTCTCTAAAAAAGAGTGTATCCATAAAGTAGAAGACTACTTCATCTAGTATGAAATTCAACCTACCCGTTATCGCCCAGATCCTGGGCTTGTTATTATTGATCAATGCCATCTTTATGGTACTATGCCTTCCGGTGGCGATCTACCACAATGAAGGAGACGGGTTGGCCATTGCATTAGCCGCTGTAATCACTGCAGCGAGTGGCTTTGCCATGCGTTGGAGCACACGCAAAAACGACAATCGCGAGCTCAAAAAGAAAGACGGTTATTTAGTGGTTTCTCTCGGGTGGATCATCATGTCCTTGTTTGGCGCACTGCCCTATCTATTCAGTGGCACCATTCCAAACTTCACGGATGCTTTTTTCGAAACAGTTTCGGGTTATACCACGACGGGGGCTTCGATTTTAAATGACATAGAAGCCTCCCCTAAAGGCATTTTGCTTTGGAGAAGTCTGACCCAATGGATCGGCGGAATGGGTATCATCGTACTCGCCGTGGCCATACTTCCCTTTTTGGGCATTGGGGGCATGCAGTTGTTTGTTGCTGAAGCTCCAGGTATTAGTCCGGACAAACTTCAACCAAGAATACAAGAAACGGCCAAAAGACTTTGGATCCTTTACGTTGGGCTCACCATATTAGAAGCAATACTCCTTTACTTCGCGGGTATGTCGGTTTACGACGCTGCCAATCATGCCTTAACGACCATGGCGACAGGAGGCTTTTCTACCAAAAATGATAGCATCGCCGGCTTTTCACCTCTGATCCAGTACATCATCGTGCTTTTCATGTTCTTAGCAGGAACAAGCTTTACGCTCACTTATTTCGGGCTGAAAAGGCAATTCAAGCGTATCGCAAAAAATGAAGAATTTGTCGTTTACACCTTATTCACCATTGCCATCACACTGATCGTCACGATTGCTTTACTGACGGTCAAAGATTTTGGTGTTGAAAAATCTTTCCGCGATGCGCTATTTCAGGTAGTCTCAATCATTACTACGACGGGTTTTGTGTCTGCAGATTACACCCAATGGGCATCTTTCCTTTCCGTTTTGTTCTTCATCCTGTTGTTCGTCGGGGGATCAGCCGGTTCGACTGCGGGAGGAGTAAAAGTGATCAGGCACATTGTGCTGTTCAAGAATTCCTTTCTTGAATTGAAAAGGCAATTGCACCCTTCGGCCATAATGCCAGTCCGAATCAGTGGGAAGGCCATTGAGCAGAACATCGTTTTCAATGTGCTCGCCTTCATTATGATCTACATCCTCGTTTTTCTTGTGGGCGTAACCTTGCTCTCATCCATGAATGTCAATTTCGATACAGCTTTCGGTGCCGTTGCTACCTCTTTAGGGAACGTAGGGCCAGGAATTGGTGATGTAGGACCTGTAGATAACTTTGCCGGAATGCCAACTGCCGGAAAATGGCTATTGGCCTTTTTGATGTTGCTTGGCCGACTCGAATTGTTCACCATTCTGATGTTATTGGCGCCACACTTCTGGAAGAAGAACTAAATTTCTTCAACCGAAGCTCATGAATTATCACAATTGCACTAACTTCCGCTTTTATACAGCATTAACTCACCAAAATTGACATTTAAAGAACTCGGATTACACGAAGACGTACTGAATAGCCTAGACGCAATGGGCTTTGAAAAGCCAACCCCTATCCAGGAAAAGGCTATTCCCATTATCATCAACAACAGAGACATTATCGGTTGCGCGCAAACGGGTACCGGAAAAACAGCTGCCTTTCTCCTACCCGTCTTGGATAAAATATGCCAACAAGAAACTGATGAAGAAGAGATCAATACGTTGATCATTTGCCCTACTCGTGAACTTGCCTTACAAATTGACCAGCAAATAGAAGGATTCAGCTATTTCACCGGCGTCAGTTCTATTCCTATTTACGGGGGTGGAAGCGGCGAAGCATTTAGCACTGAAAAGAAAGCATTATCCAGTGGGGTCAACATTGTGGTAGGAACACCAGGAAAGATCATCTCTCATTTGAATCTAGGCTACGTAAAACTCGATAAGTTGCAGCATCTTATCTTGGACGAGGCCGATAGAATGCTCGATATGGGTTTTTATGAGGACATCAGTAAGATCATCAGCTTCTTACCGAAAAAGAGGCAAAATCTCCTCTTTTCAGCCACTATGCCGCCGAAGATCCGAACCCTATCAAAAGAGATCCTGAATGATCCTGAAGAAATAAGCATCTCTATATCGAAACCGGCAGAGAAAGTTGTACAGGTAGCCTTCTGTGCATATGATAAGCAAAAGGTAGAGCTTGTGCAGCACCTCTTGCGCTTCAATGACATTCCGAGCCTCGTGATTTTTGCTTCTACCAAACAAAAAGTTAGAGAACTAACACAGGCCTTACAAAAGAATAAGTTGAATGCCGCAGGCATATCCAGTGATCTGGAACAAGCCGAGCGAGAAAAAATGCTCAACGACTTTAAGCATCGCAAACTACAGATCTTAGTGGCAACCGATGTGATCTCCAGAGGGATTGACATCGACAATATCGACATGGTGATCAACTACGATGTCCCGAATGATCCGGAAGATTACATTCATCGCATCGGTAGAACTGCCAGGGCATCTTCAGAAGGCGAAGCCGTCACATTCATCAACCAAGAAGACCAAGGGAAATTCTCCAGAATTGAGAAAATGATCGAAAAAGAGATTCGCAAAATCGATCTACCGGCAAGTCTAGGTGAAGGGCCAATATATGACCCCGTTGCTAACAGATCCTTCGGAAAACCACGAGGAAAGAAATATTTCACAAAACAAAGAAAACGTTAAGTTATTAGGTAACAATCCTTAACTTTCAAGTTAAAATCACCTAATAAATTGAATATGACTAACATAAAGGCTTTGCTAAAAGTCTTTCACAAGCACAAATCTTACACTGCCATAAACATATTTGGACTTAGTGTCGGATTTGCACTTTTGATGGTCATCGTTTTACTTCTCCAATTCGAGCTGAGCTACGACAAACATTGGGAAGACTCGGAGAAAATTTATCGGATCGACTCGCGCTTTCTTCAAGATAATACGATAGACCAACTGGCGCTCTCTTCAAAACTCTTGCCCGAGCGTTTGAATGAATTGTTTCCTGAGGTTGTCGGCTATGCGCGGTTCTCTAGACCTAAAAACCTCTCGGTCAAAGTCAACAATCGGCTCTTTAGTGAAGAGAGGATCCTGTACTCCGACCAACAGAGCTTGGCCGTATTTCATCTCAACTTTTTAATAGGTAATCCTCAGCAAGCGCTAGACAATCCGCAGGATTTGATCATTTCAGATGAACTGGCCATGAAATGGTTTGGTGAAATAGACAAAGCCATTGGTCAAACGGTGTGGGTTAAGAACAAGTACTTTACAATCAATGCCGTTTTCAAGGCCATACCCAAAAACTCTCACTTACGTTTTGATGCGCTCATGTCGTATGGTACCGCCATGGAAAAATACGAGGATTACGACCTCAACACCCTCAACATGAACCTTTGGGTGCCAGATGCCTACTGTTATATCAAACTCTCCACTAAAAATAGCGACTTGGTGAGGCAAAAGATCCAGGCATTCATTGATGACAATGTCTATCCTCTTATTGCTGCCGAGGGTAGCAATGAACGACTTGAGCCGCAGCTCTTTGCCCTAGAAGAAACCCACTTTACATCAGGTTCTTCTTTTGACCAACCCAAAGGAAACGCTGCTTTTATTAAAACCACAGGCATCATTGGGGCGGTGATACTATTGATCATATGCATCAACTATTCCAACCTGGGCATGTCAATTCTAGTGCAGCGAAACAAAGAACTAGGGATGAGACGCCTTTTAGGAGCCTCAAGAGGCCAGCTCATTGCCCAGATCACCACTGAATCTTTTATCAGTGTTGCAGTTGGTTTTGTGATCGCCCTTCTTTGGTTATTAATACTAGACCAAAGCCTTTCCTTAGAATCACTGACCGGAAGAAATATTGGCTACGACCTTATTTTCCTCACTCCCAACCTACTGCTTTGGATTTATTGTATGCTATTGGTTACGCTTTTGAGCTCATTTTATCCTGCCCTGGTCTTTTCAAAAGCAAGTATCATTTCAATTCAGGACAGAAAGCGAGAAGGAAACATGATCACCAACCTCATGATCAGTATACAATTTATCGCCGGCTTTATGGTCATCAGTTCCATGTTTTTGATGGAATCTCAATTGAGCTTGCTTTCATCATTTGACTTAGGCCTTACGCAAGAACCGGTCATTTCTATCGAGGTTGGCGAAAGCTCCAGTCCTCAGCAAGTACAACTGATCAAAAGTGAATTGGCCAAAGAACCGGGTGTCTCTATGATCACTGATGCGATAGTTAGAAACGAAGAGCTGATCGGCATTTATCATATCAATGCATCCGTCTTGGGCAAAGACAATACCCTTAGTGAAACCTCTTTTGCGGCAGGCTTTGTAGGGCAAGACTATTGTCAAGTCTTCGATATCGCACTAATTGAAGGAAGAAACTTCAGAGAAAACACCATTGAGACGAACAGCGTTTTGGTGAACCAGCGATTTGCCAACCGCTTTTACAAAGGCAGCGCAGTTGGACAACCCATTTACTTTCGAAATCAGGTTTACGTTATCATTGGGGTAGTCGAAAATTTCTATTATCAAAGTCTGCGAGAGGATTTGGAGCCAATGGCCATCTTTCCGAAGCATGTCTTTGCCAACGATCTTACAGCTCCAATAGAAACTAGTTTTCAAATTCGCCTTGACGATACTGACCATGAACGAACATTAAAAAACATCAAGGAAATCTTTGCCTCGAGCTACCCGAACTTTCCGTTCAGTTATCGTTTCATATCAGAAAAAGTAAAGGGATTTTATCAAAAAGATGAGAAAAACACCACGTTAACCGCTGTTTTAGGCTTCAGCGCCATCATTATTGCCATTTTCGGTCTTGTTGGGCTGGTTTCATTCGAGATCAACCATCGGAGAAAAGAGCTCAGCATTCGTAAAGTGCTTGGAGCTCAACCGCAGGCCTTATTTTTGGTCATTAGCCGGAAACAATTGCTGTTGTTGTTCATCTCCTGTATGCTCTCGATCCCAGCCACCTATTATTTTATCTCCGACTGGCTCAACGACTTCGTCTTTAGCATCGACCTAAGCAGTTCATTGATCATTGCGACGTTAACAAGCCTGCTGATCGTATGCGTCATGGTACTCTCCGCCATGACCTTGAAATTTATTGAAGTAGTCAGGATCAACCCGGTCAAAAACTTGCGACACGACTGACCCCTCAATCGGTTGCCGAGGCTAAGGTAAGCTCTTGCAGCAACTTTTTGATAAACCGCAGGCCGCCCATATACGCACGCTTATCAATTATTTTCTCTAAATTTTGATACGGCTGCTACTTTTATTCTGTCAAAAACATTTTTAGATCGTCTTAAACTTGGCAATAGCCCAGAGGATCATTCAACTCAAACAACAAAAGTCATGAAAAATTTAGTGTATGCGTTTCGTGTGTTGCTGCGCAATAAATTTTACGCTTTTCTCAACATCTTTGGTTTGGCCTTAGGTTTGGCCGTCAGCATCATCATTTTATTATATGTGCAGAGCGACAATACCTTTGACAAGTCTCATGAAAAATGGGATCAAGTCTATCGGGTAGAGTCTAAATTTTACATACCACCTAAAAACGATGAATTCGCCCTCACCTCTTTGGCGCTGGCTGAAACCATGCAAATGGAATTTCCCGAAATTGAAGCCTTCACACGAATTCAAAATGCAGGGCAAATACTTTTTAGAATTGGGGATAACAATTTCTATGTGGATGACATCTACTTTGCTGATTCCACTATGTTCAAGCTCTTTACACATGAATTCATTCAAGGCGACCCAGAAACAGCTTTAAAAGAGCCCAACAGCCTTGTACTGACCGAGCGTACGGCAAAAACGCTCTTTGGTGATCAAAACCCCTTGAATGAGTTAGTCAAAACAGACAACAATACCTTTACTGTAAAGGGAATCATAAAAGATTTACCGGATAATGTGCACCTCACCTTCAATGGTTTGGCTTCATTCTCAACCTTACTTTCTGGACAACCACCTTTAACAGCGCAACAACGCAGTCAACAGCTCTGGAACATCCAAACCTACTCTTACGTGCTCCTTCCAAAGGGATATAACGCAAGCAATATCACAAATGATTTTCAACGTGTGTTTGATAAATATATGGCTCCTCTGGCTCAGTTAGCTCCTTCATTACGAGAAGCTAGTTTCGAACCTCGTTTGGTTCCTTTGAATGAAGTGCATTTCAATTCAAAGGTGCAGTACGACCTGCCTACAGGAAACAAAGCCTACACGCAAGCCTTTATGGCCATCGGGATCTTTGTATTGATTCTCGCCAGTATCAACTACATGAACTTGGCTACCGCCAGAGCAACCAAAAGAGGAAAAGAAGTAGGAATTAAGAAAGTGTTGGGGTCGACGAAAAGAAAACTCATTTCTCAATTTTTAAGTGAATCCATATTGATCACCACTTGCTCATTGCTCTTGGCCATTGGTTTCACCTACATGATACTATACGGAACGAATCTGAATAATTTGTTGGGTAAATCGTTGGTCCTCGATTGGGTCAACAATCCGGTCTTAACCTTTGGCGCCTTGGGCATCACCTTGTCCTTAGGTATATTATCAGGTTTATATCCAGCCTTTTATTTGTCCTCCATTTCAGTCATTACTGCCATGAAAGGTGGGGTAAAATCAGGCCCTGGGAGTTTATTTATGCGTAAATCCTTGGTTGCATTTCAATTCTTTATTTCTATCGGAGTTGTCATCTCAACCCTTTTGATGAGTAATCAGATCAATTTCATGCGCACAAAAGACTTGGGTTTCAATAAGGACAATGTGATCATTATTCCAACCCGTGACACCACTGTCAGCAAACGACTAGAAGTGATTCAAAATGAATTGCGTGAAAACCCCAACATTGTCGACGTTACCACCTCCTTGGGTTTGAGTGCGTCGAGTACCAATGTGGGTAACCGATTAATAGGAAGTGGACGCCAGGTAATGCAGGTAGAAGGAGCTGATACCATTATGGTGACCGACACCTACAACATCATGTTCATCGGAGAAAACTTCATCAAAGCGATGGATATGCAGCTCGTTACCGGTCGCGACTTTGATAAGAACATCCAATCTGACCTTACGAATGCAGTACTTGTGAACAACGCCATGGTAGAAAAAATGGGCTGGGATGATCCTATTGGGAAAAAGGTCTCCAATGCCGGTCCAGGTGTGCCCGTTGCTCGTGTGATCGGAGTAGTCAAAGATTTCAACGCCTTTTCGCTTCATGTGGCGGTAGAACCGATGATCATCATGAGGTATGAACGATTTGGTGCGCCGATCAGTCAGCTCAACCCCTCTGTGATCGTTCATGCAGAAGATGGTAAACTTCAGGAAACGTTGAATTATCTGGAAGAAAAATATGCCGAACTCGATCCAAGCCACCCGTTTGAATATGGTTTATTAGACACCCAGGCGGAGAATCTTTACCGCTCAGACCAGCGGCAAAGCAAATTGACCGCAATTCTTTCCTATATCTGTATTTTGATCAGTTGCCTTGGGCTTTTAGGTCTTGCTAGTTATTCGACGGCGACTCGAATCAAAGAGATTGGTGTTCGAAAAGTATTGGGTGCCACCATACCACAATTGGTCTTTATGATCTTTAAAGACATCATGACACTGGTGATCCCAGGCTTTATTCTGGCCATTCCAACCTCTTATTTATTGGTGGATGATTGGCTACAGGTATTTCAATACACCATTGACTTGCCAACTGTGATCATTGGTGCTGCTGCTTTCTCCGGCATTATCGCAATAGCCATTGCATTTGCTACCGTTAGTTATCACTCATTAAGGGCTGCAAGGCAAAATCCTGTGAATGCCCTGCGTTACGAATAACATAAAAAAGGCAGCCAAGAGAGCTGCCTTTTTTTATTCCTTATGACATACTAGCTCCTAATGAAATACGTAGGAAGTCCCCGGTACCGTTGAAAAGGAGTAGGTGCCTAAACTTTCGCTGTATGCACGTCCGTCCAGAGTTGGAGACACAGGAGAGTGTACTTTCAAATACTCTTCTACCACGTCATGAATCGTATAAGGCATCACTTCTACATCTTTCACGTAAGACATACGGCATAATCGATCGAGTGGGTCTCCAGGTCTTACACAAGCAGAAATGGAATAGTACTGGTCATCTTGCATGGGCTCACCTCCTACCCAAATTTCTTGAATACGCTGACCTTTCGGGTTTTCGCTGGCAAACTTGACCTTCATGCCTGAAAACCGCACGAGCCAGCCACCGAATCGTTCAGAGGCTTCGGCCGCAAAGGCATTATGCATTTCTTGTTCAAGCCATTCTTTGATCTGTTTTCCACTCGCTTTACCTGTTTTGATCTTTTCATTCACTGGTAATACATTCCACAAATTCGCACGGGTAATGGGTGCTGCCTCACCGTTTTCAGGAACAATTGGATTACCAAAGCGGAAGCCATTAGAGATGGAAATATCAACCCCTGTCTTCCAACGCGCTGCATCTGTGATCATGTTATCCATAGGATTTTCAACCGTTAAGTACCTGTAGATGGGTGTATTGGTATACCCAATGACGGTTTCTAGATTCTTTTTGTATGGTGCTTTGGCATCCTCCACCAACGCTTGCGTTTTTGGATCTGCAGGGTACACTTCCGGATCAATATCGATCAACTCATAGGCATCACCCACAAACTTACCATCGACGAATTTCAAGGTCAGTTTGCCCACAAATGAACCAAAGGCACCCGGCTCCGTGACTTTCGCAAATTTTCCATTTAAGGGTTGTCGAACACGCTCGTGGGTATCGTTTCCAAGGATGTAATCAACGCTCTCCGCCATCGCATCATTTCCTAGGGCCAACTGTTTGAACACCCCTATGTGTGTCACTAAAAACAAGAGATCCACTTTTTCTTCTTCTTTCAAGTAGTCCAAGGTCTGTTTGAATTCTTCATCCATTCCTGAGAATGCAATCCCCTCACTAAAACTGGGGTTTTGCCTAACCGGTACAGCCGGATCGTTAAGCCCTACAAAACCTAACTTGATGCCCTCGATCTCCTTGATGGCATAAGGAGCAAATAAGCGCTCCTTGGTGACATCATGGTACATATTTTGTGCCACCACTGTCGTTTGATATCCTCGCATGATTTCCAACATGCTTTCTTTACCATAGACCACCTCCCAATTACCGGGGATAATGACATCATAGCCCATTTCCTTGATGATCTCAGTCATTACTTTACCCTCTGAAAGAGCAGCATATCCACTGCCTTGAATCAGGTCACCACCATCGACAACGAGCGTTCTGCCGGGGTTCGCCTTACGTTCTTGGTCGAAAAGCGTTTTGATATTAGCCAGCCCACCTCTGTTCTTAAATACGATTTGCTCTTCCTCCCAGAATAATTCGGGATGAGGATCTAACTGCCCATGTATATCTGCAGTTTGTAATACGGTAATGTGAAGCGTATCGGCTTTCGCCAGCTGCTCGCTTGAACCAGTTGTATCGCAAGATGCAAGACCAATAGCCATACTCATCAGTACACCACCATAGAATGCGTTCTTCATTATTTTCATGTTGCCTTTCTTAAATTTAGCCTTACAAGCTTAGGCTATGATAGCCCTTTTTCTGCAATTGTAGATCATACAAAATTCCATTTTCCACGATCTTCATTTCTTTGGGCACCTCACTTCTTGCCACCTTGAATTTATTGAGTGAGAAGCCACAGGCGATCAACGTTACCCCCAAAGACTCTGCCTTTTGAATGAAGCCACCCATTTTTTCAGGGTCTGTTATTTCGCCGATCAGCTGACCGCAAATGATCACCTCAAAGTTTCCAAACTTACTCCCATCCTCATTTTTCAAGGCCTCAGCGGCAAGTAAGATGGGTTGTAGCTGAGCCACTTTTTTGGTTAGTACAACATAATCTTGCTGATCGTTTTGCGCCTGTATTGGGGATAGGCTGACCCCTGAAAGAAGCAGCACATATGCCATAAAGAGTATAGATTTCATTCTCATTGATAATTAGGAGTGAATATGTGATTAGAGTTTACATTTAACCTAACCACCACATTTGGTTGTGATGACCAACCTAAACGTAGTGATACAATTTCTTCAAGTCTATCACTTTGTTGAGATTAAATCTGTAACCATTGTTACCAAATAGTTGAAGGGAATTGTCTTGAGGCGCCCTTGTTGGTGTTGTCACCAACAAGCTATCTCGACCCTGGATTAGCTCCGCTGATCCCGTTGAGGGGGTGCCTGCAAAAGCCCTGCAGATGCTATTACCTTGTCCCGCCCTTATTGGTGTTGTCACCAACAGCCTAAACCCAACCCAGGATTAGCTCCGCTGATCCCGTTGGGGGGGGGGAGCCTGCAAAAGTCCTGAAGATGCTAGCGCATCTATGTCCTTTTTTTGTTTGTCAGCTATTTTGAGCAAGCTCAATAGCCACAAACAAAAAAAGTCCTGCATATGCAGGACTTTTGCGGAGAGAGGGGGATTCGAACCCCCGGTACGGTTTCCCGTACGCATGTTTAGCAAACATGTGGTTTCAGCCACTCACCCACCTCTCCGTTGAATGATTTGCTAAATGGACTGCAAATATAAATGAAAGGCATTAATTTCAATG
Organism: Roseivirga sp. YIW32; assembly: GCF_057219245.1. Taxonomy (NCBI): domain Bacteria; kingdom Pseudomonadati; phylum Bacteroidota; class Cytophagia; order Cytophagales; family Roseivirgaceae; genus Roseivirga; species Roseivirga sp. YIW32. The sequence goes on from NZ_JBXVVG010000001.1 coordinate 1,516,638, forward strand.
TTTAGCCTTCTAATTCTTGCCAAAATTCGAGAGATTTTTTCAAAGACAGGTACTGAGCAAATTATTCTCAATAAAACGTTTTTGATCTGCTAACCTGAAGAATTCATTGAGATAATCGATCATGTACTTTCTCTCTCGCTCAGGTAAATAGTCAATCTCATTGATCACTTGGAACAGCGCCTCTTTCTTGGTCTTAAATTCTTCGAGTATTTCCGGGATCACCGCTTCATTCGCACAACTGCCAAGATAGTACCGCTCTTTGACCGATTTTAGTCCTAAGCCCTCAAAAGGCACAGCGTAGGTAGCATTCACCAACCCGCTGTAGTCGAAGTCATACGGTATGGGTACAGCCAGCTTTTTCGTCACATCCTCCGGCATCATGATCTTGACATTATGCCTTCGGGTAACTGCAAAATCCGTGTTCCCTATCATGTAATTGAACAAGGTTAAGCGGACCATGTCTTTGGGTTCCATGAATTTCTGACTCAAATTGTCTTGATCGATCTTGATCCCACCCAAACGTTGATCCAATAGGCCTTCAGGCTCAATGAGAAAAGCCCATGTATTGACATCTTTTCCTTTGTTTCCCGTGTCAATGTAATCGACAGAAAGCAGCCGCACTCGGAATGAATTAGGTGAGATAACATTGAATAGCTTGTAGACCAGGTATTCTTTCAAAATGTACTTCTCGTACACAATGGAATTCTTGCAGTGTGTAACGAGTTTGATGTTCTTCGTTTCTTCTAGGTACTTATTCTCAACATGGGAATTATTGATATTCAGACGAGTCGGAGGAAAAGTACAGCGCTTTTTTCGGCTGTTCCCCCTAGCCTTTACCCTTACCTCTTTCGTGATGATGGTATCTGCTTCTGCAATTTCAAAACCAAGCAGGGCTTTCTGGTACTCATCGTTGTTCTTGTTCTTAGAAAATGCTTTTAAGTCAAAAGAAAGGGTTACCCTTGCTGGTGCATTGACTTCGAATAAGTCCACATTGGTCCAAAGCGAATCGATCAATGCTTCACTTCTCATTTCCGGATCAACGTCTTGCCCACTGGCCAGCAAAAAGAAAAAATGACTGATTAGAATGAAAAGGCTGCGGCGGATGAGATTCATACCTAGTTAACTTCGCGAAAATATTATCTTCAATGAAATCAATTCAAAAGAAAAGAAAATCCACTTCGAAATAACTGAACAGGTGATATCCAACAACTTGCGATTCATCTATACGATCGCCTTGGTTTTCGGTATATCCAGACTACTCTATTTCAGAAAAAATGCCAAAGCGGAATATGTCTTAGCATTTTGTGCAATGTACACTGTTGTTTTCATGATTTGCCTATTGATCAAACACATTGATTTAGGGCTGGGATTTGCGGTGGGTATCTTTGCCATTTTCGGAATCATCAGGTACCGCACCATTCCAATTTCGACGCGTGAGATGACGTATCTATTCGTCGTCATCAGCATTGGAGCTACCAATGCCTTGATTCCCAATGACGTTAATTACCTCAGTTTGGTCTTAAGCCACATTTACATCGTATTGTTACTATTTGTCTTGGAAGTCTACTTTGATCGAAAAAAGAAAGCCATTAAGAAAGAATTGATCTACACTAACTTGACCTTAATTCACCCCGATCAACGCGAAGCATTGCTGGCGGACCTTAAGGTAAAATATGGCTTTGAGCAAGTGAAAAATATTTCGATTCAAAAGATTGATGAAATCAAACAAGCCGTTCGCTTGGAAATTGAATTTGAGGCAACGCGTGAACAAAACGTAGATTAACAATCAACAGCCTGCTAAGGGATCACACCAACCTACCGCCGCTGTTGGTGTTGTCACCAACAGCCTAAACCCAACCCAGGATTAGCTCCGCTGATCCCGTTGGTGAAAACCTGCAAAAGTCCTGCAGCTGCTACTACCTCAACTCGCCCTTGTTGGTGTTGTCACCAACAAGCAAACCCAATCCAGAATTAGCTACCCTGATCCTTATGGGGGAGTTAACAATCAAAAGTCTGCTAAGCGTTGCTTATCATCCTACCGCCGCTGTTGGTGTTGTCACCAACAAGCATACCCAACCCAGAATTAGCTCCGCTGATCCTTGTGGGGGAGTTAACAATCAAAAGTCTGCTAAGCGTTGCTTATCATCCTACCGCCGCTGTTGGTGTTGTCACCAACAGCCTAAACCCAACCGAGGATTAGCTCCGCTGATCCTTATGAGGAGTTAACAATCAAAAGTCTGCTAAGCGTTGCTTAGCGCTTTTTTTATGCCCATTCCTCACACAAGCAAGCTTGGTTCGAATGGGCATAAAAAAAGTCTGACAATTTCATTGTCAGACTTTTGATTGTCGGGGTGGCAGGATTCGAACCTGCGACCTCCTCGTCCCAAACGAGGCGCGATGACCGGGCTACGCTACACCCCGAACCTATGATCCAGAACCAGAGCTCCGAATCGGAGTGCAAATATAGACCTTATTTGAATAAAGAAAACTACGGCCAGCGATATTTTTCAACAATTTTGCCATGACCATTTAGTCATCCGAGTCGGCTGAATTCAAGGGATTGATTGCCAATAATTTAGTCTTCTGTGTCTTTCCGCTGAATCGTGCCCCGTAAGGTCAACACAATGGTTTTGTCCGTTGAGGCATTCGTCACCAAGGTGACCGTTTTGTTCTGTTTCCCCATTTTACCGGCACTATTGAACCGCACAAACACCTCTCCTTTTGCCCCAGGCTTTACTTCGTCTTTCGAATACTTCGGCACTGTACATCCGCAGCTTCCTCGAGCGGATAAGATCTTTAAGGGTTCGGTGCCAATATTTTCAAAAACGAAACGGTGTTCAACGGTATCCCCTTGCGTAATCACGCCAAAATTTAGTAGGGTTTCTTCAAACTGAATAATAGGTCCGGTCTTCACTTGGGCCTCCTGTGAAAAGGCTACCGTGCCTAAAACCAATAAAAAAGTACAGATCAATTGTTTTCTCATTTGTCCTTATGCTCAGTGTAAAAACGAAGATATATAATTAGCCCAATGAAAGGAATTCATCATCAGAAATGGCGACATTGATGAAGTCCAACACTGGGATTAAGTCCTGATAGGCGCCAATAACCATTTCGTCAAATGCTCCAGACACAAAGTCTTTTCTGTTGAAATTCGTCCAAAGTGCCATACTCTTCATCTTAAGCAATTCGATGTGCGGATGGTCACTTGTGTATCCCTTTGGGGCATTCTTCAATTTATCTTCCTCAAACAACTGATACTTCCTGATATTTGGTGCATTGAGCATGTCAAACAAACGATCGCCTTCATAGTCAATCTCCGACCTTAGGCTTTTCAGCTTGTCTGATGAAGGATGCCATAGCCCTGCGGCAATTAGGTTTTCGTAGGCACCTAACTGGATATAAAAATCTGCCAGTCCTTTACCAAAGCCAAAACCTAAACCAAAGTGATCTTTGTACACAGGGCGCTCAGGGTGAAACATTAAGTTATTATTGATGCGATTGAAGGCTCTTCTTGCATTTGGCTGCAAGATGCGAGGATCGCGTTTTTTCAATTCAAGTAAGATAGGATCAAAGGTTTCTGCCAACATGTCCTTTACCTCATGGTACCATGTCCTATTCGCGTCCATCCACTCCTTCGAATTATGGGTCACCAAAGCCTCGAGAAAAACAAAAACCTCCTCCCTTTTCATATTATTCGATCAATGAGAGTCCATTAAGGTCTGTCGTCAAGTATTCCGTCATCACATCAAAAAATGGTCTTATGGCCAGCAAAATCCCTAAGGCTTCATCCACAAAGTTGTCCGCCATGACCTCTTCGTCGCTAAATTCATGAAAAGCATACAAGGACTTGTGTCTTAGTAGATCAATGGAAGGGTGATCCTTTTCAAAGCCTTTCGGAGCTGTTTTCAGCTGTTCTCCCCTCAGGCTTCCAAAAGCCTGCTTGAATACCTTGTCTTCCAATACTTCCCTAAGCTCCGAATCATCTTGACCAATATGATTTCGAATGAGCTTTAAATCCTCTGGCGAAGGACCATAAAAACCTCCACCAATCACTGTTTGACCCGGCTGTAAACTGAAAAAATACCCACCGCGCAGCTGAGGTTTCACCCGAGCAAAGCTACCTGCAAAATTAGTCTTGTAGGGTCGTTTGTCTTTAGAAAACCGTACATCGCGATAGATCCTCATCAGACTCTTTTTACCCGATGGCGTTGCGAGTTGATCATGTACTTTCAATCGTTCCAAAAGCTCGTCGGCAAAAGCAATCGCTTGCTCATGCGCTTGCTGGTAAACCGGCTTGTGGGCATTGAACCAATCACGATTATTATTGGCCTCGAGTTGACGTAAAAAGTCAAATACTGAAGGAGAAATTATTGCCATATCACTTATTATTAAGCATTCACTAATTGTATTTTTACTTGAGCTAACGTTACGAAGTCACCGATTTCCCTGCCTACCTTATTTAACCATTGAGACCCTATCGATCGCTTACTTACTGTTCACTGAGCAGGTGCTGTTCATAAGACAAAGGATCAAGCACGGTAGAAAGCGCTTCAAAAACTTCAGCTGGCAGTTCCGGGTATTTTGAATAATCGATCAATTCGTCCAATTGTTCCAAATTACTGATACCTACTATAGCAGATGTGATGGCCTTATGCCCTAAAACCCAGCCCAAAGCAAGCATCACATGGTCCTTTTTCTCAATTGAGAATAATTTTAACTTATCTATCGTTAATTCAACTAATTGAGTAGTATACCCTAAATATTTACTTATGCCCTTATTGACTAGAATTCCTTTTGCCAAGCAACCTCTTGCCATCATGCCTACTTCATATTTCGTGAAGGAATCAAAGTACTCCTCGGGCCTCCTATCGAGCAAAGAATACTGCATCATGTTCGAAGCAATTCCTGTCTCCTTCACCAATTTCATGAACACATTGGGCCGAATAGAAGACAACCCATAACTCTTGATCTTCCCTGCTGACCTGAGTATTTCAAAGGCTTCGATCACCTCGTCGAAGGGGTCGTCAATGGTTCCCCCATGCAATTGATACAGATCGATCTGCTCAATACCCAGACGTTTCAAGCTTTCTTCAGCTGCAGACAAAATATAACTTTTCCTAGGCATCCACTCCCATCCATCGTTGGTGTCAGACCACTTGTTACCCACTTTTGTAGCGACTACCAGGCCTTCTCTTCTACCCTTTATCGCCCTACCGAGAACTCGTTCATTTTCTCCTTTTTGGTAAAGATCAGCCGTGTCAAAATAAGTGATCCCATGGTCAATGGCCTTATGAATGAGACGCTCGTTGAGAGCAAAATCGCTGCCCAATGACATACAACCAAAGCCAATCTCTGAGACGTAAAGTCCTGCTCGTTTGAGGTATCTAGTCTTCATCGGCTACCGGCATGGCTTGTTCAATATTTCCGTTTTCTGAAAGCATTATGGCGATGGATCTTGTCGATGGGAATTGAGCACAAATGATCACGATGACAGAGACGATCGGAACAGATAAGATCATGCCCAAAACACCCCATATCGCGCCCCAAAAAGAAAGCGAAATAATGACCACCAATGGACTAAGGTTAAGCGATTTGCCCATGACTTTGGGTTCCACATAGTTTCCAACAAGAATTTGAATGGCTTCAACCGCAGCCAATACATAAATAAAAGGCCAAAAGCTACCGTATTGGAACACGGCAAAAATCGCCGGCAACAGACTCGCCACTAATGAACCTACATAAGGGATATAATTCAGAATGAAGATAATGAAAGCCCATAGCAAGGGAAAGTCTACCCCGAGGAGCAGCATGACCACATAGCTCAATACAGCTGTTAATAAACTCATTTCTGTTTTCACAGTAAAGTATTTGTTGACAGCCATGCTCACATGGGAGACCACATGCATAAAGCTTTTGCGTTTGCCTTTTCGTTGAAAAACCGCTGTCATTTTCTGGTCAAAATAGTTTTCCTCAAACACAAAAAAGATAACATAGACCACCACAAGCGTGAAATTCCCTAATGCCGTACTCACCGAACTAAAAATACCAGAGATCAAGTTTTTGTAATCAAGATTCTGAATGCCTTGCTCAATTTGACTCACATACCCCCCCATTCTGAGGTCAGCCCGAGCCTTATTGAGCATATTGGTTAAGTTCTCATCATACTTATCGCCATTCTCTGAAATCAGACGAATATTGACAGAAAGCACTTGATAGATGAGGTAAGCGATGAGGAAAACCAATAGAGTCGCCAATAGGCGTTGAAGCCAAAGCGGCATCTCTTTCCCCTTGATTCGCAGCCTACCAATGTACTTGCGTGCAGTACGTATCAGATACCAGATCACCATAGCCAGGACAATTGGCTCTAAAAAAGACCTGAAATAGATGAGAAATATGACCAATCCGGTCAGAATTATGAACCAATAAGCTGCTTTCTGGAGGTTATTGAGGCTAAGATCGGTCTTCATGTGATGGCGTTGGATTGAATATACAAATTGCTATTTCTGCTAAACAAAGCAATACTTTCTAGCGATAAAGCGCTGTACTGAAAAAATAATTGCATTTTCAAATAGGTGCTTGCGAGAAAAACTTCCTTTTCACTATATTCGCACTCGCTTTTCACAAAGCACGTTGGTCTGCTAGCTCAACTGGATAGAGCAACTGCCTTCTAAGCAGTAGGTTTCAGGTTCGAGTCCTGAGCGGATCACTTAAAAACCCCACCTGAGTTAATCAGTGGGGTTTTTTCATTTTTTGGCAAGCTATTGGCAAGCTAATAACTATTAAGCCAATCTAGAGAAACTAACTCATTTGGAACATTCATCTCAATCAATTGCTCATACGCGGTTTGACTCTCACACAGTATTTGTTTTAACTTCAAACAACCAATAGGGGTTTTCTTATTGAATTTCAAAAAATCAATTGAATCTTTTAGACTTGGATCTAAATCATTCGAAGCAAGCAGTGTCGAATTTGAAGGCACCAAAAACCTAATTTCTTTCTCACTCGACCATTTATTATTCAGAAGAAAGAAACCAAGGTTAGATATATCTGGCGTAATAAAAATCGAGTCTCCTATTTTGAATCTCGTTAATTCCTTCAACAAATGAAGCATCTCATTTGTGGGATAAGTAACATTTGAAAAGTAAAAGAAAGAATATGCTGCAGTCCAATTAAATTGAAGACGAAAAGGACCGAAAACTGAGTACATTTCATCAATATCATCGGCATTCAATTCATCTTCAAGCACAAAAAATGTAAAATATGCACTTCGTATCTTGGACAATAACCCCTCATTTTTTTCATCAAATAAACCTTCCAACTCTATTTGTTAATATATCCAATTATACTCATCGTCAAGCCCTGTACTTAAAATTGTATTAGACCTAATACACTGCTCATCAATGATGTTAAGTACACTTTGCATATTAGTGAAGTGATTTAATACGTTGAATCCTGAAAGAGGTATTAAATTCAACCTTTTAAATAAAGATGTAATGAATCTCAATGTTTCTCTATTATCTATAATTGCAAAAGAATTTTCACCATGAAATATGGATTCTCTTGCAGGCACGTATAGGTCCAAAGAATTAAACTTTTCTACCAATAACCTGTATGCACTTTGTATTATCACTCCCCCATCCCTCCAATAAATGTATCCACAAAATCGACCATCTTATCGATGATGCGGTTGATGGTAGTTCTGCGTTCTTTTAGCTTGGGCTTATCGCCTTCGATCATTTCCATGACCTCAGTGTTGATCGGCTTGCGTTCGGTGAAGAGATAGGTATCTATGGCGTTGTGAAGTAGGGCTTCATTGAGCTTTTCTTCTACGGACCAACTGGTCGCTTTTTGCAACAGATCGACCAATCTACTTTTGTGTGTGGGACTTAAATGTTGGGCGACAATAACGGCCAGGTCTTGCTGTTCTTTGGGCAATTGGGCGAGTAATTTGGAAATGGCATCTAGACCTCCAGCGCTGGCACCTACAACGCAGACGAATTTATTGGTAATACTTGACAATTCGGTAACATTAATACGTTCAAGAAAAACAATTTAGCCCCTAAAGCGTAAAAAAAACTTGACTTACGTCATGGTTTAATTTCCAATATTAACAGCTTTTAACAGCTTTTTTGAGTTGAAATGATAAACGGAAATGCATCTGATGCTACATTGATTATATTCGCAATTCAACGTAAGACATGACCTGGTTCAGAACACTTGGAAATACGGAATTGATCTTCATTGGCCTGTTTTTATTGGCTTATGTATTGTACATCTATCGGCTACTGAAAGTAGCCAAACGGATGAACACCTCTTTTCGTCCCTTGTTCTTCAAGCTGCTGATTCGTAGTACTGCCGTCGCATTGGTCATTGTCGCCTTATTGGGCCCTTCCTTTGGAGCCACCACCAAAGAAGTAAAGTCTGAAGGGAAGGATATTTTCATCGCCGTTGACCTCTCACAATCCATGAATGCCTTCGACATCCAACCCACCCGATTGGAAAAGGTAAAATATGAACTCAAAAAGATCGTCGAATCCTTTAGCTCTGACCGCATCGGTCTTATTATTTTTTCTTCTGAAGCTTTTGTGCAATGCCCCCTCACCTACGACCAAAGTGCACTGAACTTATTCATCAGTACCTTGAATACGAGCTTGGTGCCAAACGCCGGCACAGATTTTGGTGCCCCTTTAGACATGGCCTTTGACAAATTGGATCAGACAGAATCCTTGGTAACCCAACAAAAAGCTGAGATCATTTTGATGATCAGCGATGGAGAGGATTTTGGAGATGACACCGCCGAAGCGGCTAAGAAAATTCAAAAAGCAGGTATTCAATTGTTTGCTCTCGGAGTTGGTACTGAGACAGGTTCGAAGATCAGGGAATCACGCGGCTTCAAGCGAGATCGAGAAGGACAGGAAGTGGTGACAAAACTAAATTCGAAGTCCCTACGTAAACTTGCTGTGGATACAGGTGGTCAATATTTCGAGATCAACGATCAACAGAATGATGTCAATCGTCTGATCCGGGCCATTAACGAAATAGAAGGCGAAGTACGGGATGCACGTATGATCGATGCTTCAGCCAACAAATTTTACTTTTTCCTAGCAGGGGCAATCCTATTGCTATTGATAGACGCACTGACCAAAAGAAAAACACTAAGGGTATGAAAAGCATGATCTCCTACTTCTTGATAATTTCGCTTAGTCTACTCAGCACTGATCCGGTCACTAAGATCGCCAAGTCCAATGCGTTAAAACGAGAAGCAAAAGCAGCCTACGAGGCAGGAGAATTTAAATTGGCGGTAGAGGCGTACACCCGACTGATCGATTCCTTGATGATTGATGACCCACGCGCACAGCTCAATCTGGCAAATGCGGCCTACCGAGTATCCTATGGAAGCGAGAACTTTGACGTCTTGAACGACATTTCTAATGGCGCAAAACGTGTTCAGGATTCGGCTTCGTTGAGTGCCGTTTCGGAAGAAATCAAATACTTCGATATTGCTGACTCGAATTATCGCTCATTGAGAGACAGCGAAGATCTTTCCGCCGCTTCCATGGCCTTGAATCAATTGGGCGTGATCGCTTACCGAAGAAATGAGATCGCCAAGGACGATAAGACCACACTCATGAATCAGGCCCTCGCTGACTTCAAGCAAGCCTTGATCAAGAACCCACTCAATGAGCAGGCGCGCTACAATTACGAATTGCTGAAAAAACTGATCCAGCAGCAACAAGAGCAAGAACAAGAGAACCAAGACCAAAAACAGGATCAACAGCAAGACCAGGAAAACAAGGATCAACAGAACAAAGACCAGCAAAAGCAAGACCAAGAGCAGCAAAACCAGGAAAAACAGAACCAAGAACAGCAGGATCAACAAAACCAAAATCAGGAGCAACAAGACCAAGAGCAGCAAGAGCAGGAAAACCAGCAACAGCAAGAAGAGCAACAGCCACAGGAAGAAGATCCGATGGAAAAGCTCATGGACAAGCTCAAGGAAATGAACATCCCTTTAGAAAAAGCCCAAATGATCCTTGAGGCGATGAAAAACAACGAAGTGCAGTACGTGCAGCAAAAGAAGAGAAAAGCCACAAAACCCCGCGAAAGCGATAAGCCGGATTGGTAAATGTTGAATGTTGAGTGTTAAATGTTGAGTGCTAAATGTTAAGTGTTGAGTATTGAGTGATAAGTGTTGAATGCTTAGCGTTAAATTTTCTTACAGCTTCTGTCTTCCAGCCTCTGACTTCCGTCTTCCGACCTCTGACTTCTGACTGCTATCCTCTGACTTCTGACTTCTGTCTTCCTACTCCCTCCTAATTCAAAGTGCTTAATGCTCCTACTACTCCCCTAACATTGCGTTTAACTTAGTCATCCCTTTAGGGAATGAGGGTTATTCTTATTGATGCTCGAAACTCGACACTCATAGCTAGTGCCTTGAAGCTTGCGGCTTGTAGCTCCTCACTTTCCCCTAACCCTTAAAGGAGAAAGAAACCGTAAAGCCTAGGCATCCCTTCAGGGAATGAGGGTTATTCTTATTGATGCTCGAAACTCGACACTCATAGCTAGTGCCTTGAAGCTTGCGGCTTGTAGCTCCTCACCTTCCTTAACCCCTAAAGGAGAACCAACGGGTTAAACTTTGGCATCCCTTTAGGGATTGAGGGTCATTCTTATTGATGCTCCAACCTCAGCGCTCAAACCTCAAATCTTCTCCCTCCTTTCTCCACGAATGGTCATGGAAAAACAAAGCCTTTGTGTAACTTTGCTAACACTCGTTAGGTAAACTATAAAACAACATGAACGAAGTCTATATTGTAGCAGCTGCCAGAACCCCAATTGGTAGCTTTGGAGGAAAACTAGCTGGCTTTACTACCACACAACTTGGCTCATTCGCCATCAAGGGTGCTTTGGAAAAAGCAGGCGTCGATGCCAAAGAAGTACAGGAAGTATACATGGGCAACGTGGTCTCTGCAGGGCTTGGACAAGCGCCGGCTCGTCAGGCAGCACTCGGTGCCGGCATCAGCGACAATGTGCCTTGTACCACCATCAACAAGGTCTGCTCATCAGGAATGAAATCGGTGATGATCGCAGCACAATCCATTATGGTGGGCGCTCAAGACGTGATCGTTGCGGGTGGTATGGAAAGCATGTCCAATATCCCTTATTATATCCCAAAAGCCCGATACGGCTATAAGTATGGCAATGGAGAATTAATCGACGGTCTGGTAAAGGATGGTCTTTGGGAAGTCTACAATGAGTTTCCCATGGGCAATTGTGCGGATAACACAGCCAAAGAAATGAACATCAGCCGCGAGGCGCAAGATGAATATGCCATCAATTCCTACAAACGTTCTGCTGCAGCTACTGAGGCAGGAAAGTTCAAAGACGAGATCATTCCGGTCGCCATTCCGCAAAGAAAAGGCGATCCGATCATGATGACCGAGGATGAAGAGTTCCATAATGTCTTTTTTGAAAAGATCCCTGCCCTACGTCCAGTCTTCAGTAAAGAGGGAACAGTCACCGCGGCTAACGCTTCCACAATCAACGATGGGGCTTCTGCCATGGTCTTGATGAGCAAGCAAAAAGCAGAAGAATTAGGTGTTAAACCCATTGCCAAGATCATTGGCATGGCCGACGCTGCGCAGGATCCACTTTGGTTCACAACCGCTCCAAGCAAAGCAATTCCAAAAGCCATGGCGAACGCGGGTGTGAGCAAGGAAGATGTAGATTATTATGAGATCAACGAAGCCTTCTCTGTTGTGGCCTTAGCCAACAATCAAGAATTAGGCCTTGATCCGGAAAGGGTCAATGTAAATGGTGGCGCTGTTTCTCTTGGACATCCGCTGGGTGCCTCAGGTAATAGAATTTTGACCACCCTGTGCCATGTACTTGACCAAAACAATGGCAAGATCGGTGTCGCCGGCATTTGTAATGGCGGTGGTGGTGCTTCCGCCATGGTCATTGAGAAAATGTAAGCTCGGCATACGAAATACAAAAGCCTTGCGTAGTTTTACGTGAGGCTTTTTTTTATGAAGAAAACACTCATCCCTATCTTTTGCTTTGTCATTCTTTCCGCTCAGGCGCAACAGGTGGTCAAGACCTACTATCCACCCTTATACAAAAACCTCAAAGCAGAATATACCATCCTGAATGGAGACTCTACCCTGATCGACGGAACATACAAACAATATCATGAAGGAGGAACATTGGCCAAGAAGGGCTCCTTTACTATGGGCAAAGCCAACGGCCTTTTTGAAGAGTATTATGAAGACGGCACATTATTGAGCAAGATCACATTTCAGGAAGGGCAACAGACAGGCCCCTTTGAAGTGTATGGTCCGACTGGCACCCTTGTGCAAAAAGGAAGTTATCAAAACGGATTATTAGCAGGCGAAGTAATGACCTATTATGAAGAAGGACAGCTAAAAACCAAGTCTTTCTTTAGCAAGGGTCGACTCAATGGACCAAACCTCAGTTACTACCAAAACGGGAACATCAAGGAAGAAGCTACCTATAGTGATGGCACGCCAAACGGAGCAACAAAGACCTATTACGAAAATGCCCAATTGGCCTCCACTTTCAACTATGAACAAGGTGTCATAGAAGGCACCTATGTGACCTACTATCCAAATGGTACCGAAGAATGGGTCTATGCTTACCAAAAAGGGTATAAAAACGGTCCTTATAAAAAATACTACAGCACCGGGAAGCTCTGGGAAGAAGGCAGCTTTATTGATGGCTTGCTCAACGGTGAGGTGATCAGGTATTTTGAGAATGGAAAGCCTCAAGAAGAGCTCAATTACCAAAAAGGAGCTAAAATCGGTAAGAACAGGTATTACTATGACACCGGAGAACTGCTTCGCGTGGAAGAATACACCAAGTTGGCCAAAGACGCTACCTTTTATGAATACCATAAAAATGGGCAATTGCGCATGAAGAAGGTCTACGAAAATGGTCTACCCATCGGTACTTGGTCTGAATTTGATGCTTCTGGCGAGCTGATAGAAGAAACACCTTTTCGACAAGGCAAGATCAACGGCTACAGGAAGTATTATGCAAATGGTGAGCTCGTGAAGAAAAGCCAGTACATCGACAACACGAAAAGAGGCACCGAAACAACTTATTTCCCCTCTGGAAAGAGAAAAACAGAAACCACCTATTATGCCAACAAGAAGGCCGGTAATCATTACGCCTACTACGAATCAGGCGAATTAGCGGTCAAAGGAAGTCATCGTAGCGACAAAAAGCACGGCACGTGGACATATTACGACAAGGAAGGCGAAGTCCTTAAGACTGAACTATATAATTTGGGCCGATTGATGAGTAGTTCAGAAAATTAGCAAAGGCCATTTTGGCGTCCAATTTTTGACTAATTTTAAGCCCATGGCAAAAGGGATCAAGCAAACGAATTTTACATTTCCGGGACAGCTCGACTTCTACCGAGGCAAAGTCAGGGACATCTATTATTTCGAGAAAGAATTGGTGATGGTGGCCAGCGATCGCATCTCCGCTTTCGATGTGATTTTACCCGAACCCATTCCCTTTAAAGGACAAGTGCTCAACCAGATCGCGTCCAAATTCTTAGCCGCAACAGCAGACATCGTCCCTAACTGGATCACAGCCTCTCCCGACCCAAATGTAAGTGTAGGACTGAAATGTGAGCCCTTTAAAGTAGAGATGGTGATCAGAGGTTACTTGGCCGGGCATGCCTGGCGAGAGTACAAAGAAGGAAAACGAGCAGTTTGCGGAGTGGCATTACCTGAAGGGTTAAAGGAAAATGACAAATTGCCCGAACCCATCATTACCCCAACCACTAAAGCGGCCGAAGGACACGATGAAGACATTTCGAGGGAAGAGATCATAGCGCAGGGTATTGTGAGCGAGAAAGACTACGCCCAGCTCGAACACTACACACGAGCCTTGTTTCAACGAGGTACTGAGATCGCTGCCGCTCAAAGGCTCATTCTCGTCGATACAAAGTATGAATTTGGCCAACACAATGGTGAGATCATCCTGATCGATGAGATCCACACACCGGATTCCTCTCGCTATTTTTATGCAGCAGGCTATGAAGAGCGTCAGGCCTCAGGTGAAAAGCAAAAGCAGCTTTCAAAAGAGTTTGTGCGGCAATGGTTGATCGAAAATGGATTCCAAGGAAAAGATGGCCAGGCCATTCCTGAAATGACGCCGGAGGTTGTAAATTCTATTTCCGAAAGATATATTGAATTGTTCGAGCAAGTCACTGGAGAAGAATTCAAAAAAGAAGCAAAACAACGTCCACTTGAACGAATTGAACAACATATAAAAGACTATTTAGCAAACCATTAGCATGAAGTATCAAATTGAAAAATCCGAGCTCTATACGCTCTTTACACTAGAAGAAGAAAAGCTCGATTCTACGCTATCACCAGAGCTCAAGTCTGAAATGATCGCCCTACAAACCCAAGGCACAAAGAACTTGATCTTGAACCTATCACGCACTAAGTATGCGGATTCATCAGGTTTAAGTGCCCTGTTGACTGGTAATAGAACGTACTCCGAAACTGGCGGTGCCTTCATTCTTTCAGAAATCACGCCTTTTGTCGAGAAACTATTGACTATCTCTCAGCTCAATAATGTATTGACTATTCTGGCGAGTGATGAAGCGGCAAAAGACCTTGTATTAGCCAACAGTCCAGAAGACGAGTGATCTTTTGAGCATTAAAATCACAATACTTGGGTCAAATTCTGCAGCACCGGCTCACCGCAGACACCATACGTCGCAGTTCCTGACTATTGAAGGACACTGCTACCTAATCGATTGCGGTGAAGCGACCCAGCTTCAACTGAAGCGGTATCAGCTCAAAGCCCAACGAATCAAGAACATCTTTATCTCACATTTGCACGGAGATCACTACCTGGGCTTAATGGGCCTTTTGTCTACCATGCACTTGATGGGCAGAAAAACACCCCTAAATCTTTACGGTCCTAAAGGGCTTGCTGAGATCATTACCTTGCAGCTGAAGTATTCGGATACCGTATTCAATTATCCGGTCAACTTCGTAGAGATCGACACAGAGAAGCATCAGCTCATCCATGAAGACAATCAGGTAGAGGTATTTACCATTCCCTTGGATCATCGAATCCCCTGCAGTGGCTTTCTTTTCAAGGAGAAACCAAAAAAATACCGATTGATCAAAGAGATGTTGCCCGAGAACCTATCGATCACTCAGATCCAAACACTCAAAAATGGTGAAGATGTCATGAATGACGACGGAACTCTTGCTTTCGATCATCGCCTGTATACAAAACCACCGCGAAAGTCTTTTTCATACGCCTACTGTTCAGACACCAAATACAACGAATCGGTTATACCCATCATCAAAGGTGCCGATTTGCTTTACCATGAGTCTACTTTTTTAGATGAACACATGGACCGTGCTAACAATACCTACCATAGCACTGCCAAAGAAGCCGCGACCATTGCCAAAAAAGCAGAAGTTGGTCAGCTCTTACTTGGTCATTTTTCGGTACGCTATAAATTGCTCGAACCCTTGGAGGAAGAAGCGAGAACCGTCTTTGAAAATTCCCACATTGCTCATGAAGGCAAAGAATTCATCCTCCATGACTAAAGAAACCTCCCATATCTTGAACGATAAGAAGACCCGTCTTTTTATCATTTTAAGTGGGATTTTCATCACCAATGCCATCATCGCCGAAATGATCGGCGGAAAGATCTTCTCTTTTGAAAAAACTTTAGGCCTCGAACCACTCGATACCCCACTATTCGGTGACTATCTGTTGCAATTTAACCTGACTGCCGGCGTATTGCTGTGGCCTGTCGTTTTCATCACAACAGACATTATCAATGAATACTTCGGCAAAAAGGGGGTGAGAAGAATAACCTTTATTACCATTGGGCTAATCGCCTATGCCTTTATCGCCATCTATTTTGCGATGAAATTAGCACCTGCTGATTTCTGGTTAGAAGTGAATGCGACAGACGCCACCGGGGCTGCCATTAACATCAACGAGGCCTTTCGGCTTGTGTTGACTCAAGGATTAAACATCATTTTCGCCTCCTTGGTCGCCTTTATGGTCGGTCAGTTTGTGGATGTATTCGTTTTCCATAAGCTGCGAAAGATCACGGGAAAACGGATGATCTGGCTTAGGGCAACGGGATCCACTTTGATCTCCCAATTGATCGATAGCTTTGTGGTGCTACTCGTCGCCTTTTATTTTCTTGGCCCTTGGAGCATCGAACAGGTATTAGCGGTTGGCATCACCAACTATGTCTATAAATTTCTCATTGCGATCGGGCTCACCCCTCTTCTCTATGTCGCCCATTATGTCATCGATAGGTTCTTGGGTATTGAAAATGCCGAAGCCATGATGCAAGCAGCCAGCGAGGAAAGCGAACAAGGATTTTTCTAACGAAAGAAATTATCCAAAGCCACAGCAGTGGCAATGGCTACATTCAAGGATTCAGCTCCTCCTCTACTTGGAATCTTGACCTGGTGATCAACAAAAGGCAGCAGATCGTCTGAAATCCCTTTCGATTCATTTCCCATAAGGAGCATGGCATCTTGACGTAAATCAAGCGAATAGATAGACTCACCTCCTAATAATGCGCCATACACCGGAAGTTCCTTGGCTTGTAAAAAGGCTTGAAGATCGGTATAAAAAACCTTAACTCGAGCAAAAGAGCCCATTGTGGCGTTGATGACTTTCGGATTGTAAATGTCCGCTGTTCCCAAAGAGCAAATAACGTGTTCTATTCCATACCAATCGGCTATTCGGATGATGGTTCCCAGATTTCCAGGATCGCGCACTTCATCCAGAACCAAGGTAAAACCAGAAGTTAGCGTGGGTAAAGCCTGCCGTTCTGGAATTTTCAATACGGCCAAACCCGCATTATTGCTCATGAAAGTACCGGCTGCTACCAGTTCTTGTTCTGTAACACTCTCCAGCTCTCCTCTGAGCTGAAGTCCCTCTTTTTGCTCTAACTCCTCTCGAAAATACGGCGTCAGGGCCAAATGCTCGATCTCTAGGGTAGATTTCAAGGCTTCAACGACACCTTTTGCACCTTCTACAAGAAAATTACCGTGTTGCAGCCTATATTTCTTAATATGAAGAGATTTAAAATACTTTAATTTACGTTTAGAAAGCATACTTTGTGCCTAAATCAGTAACGACAGCTTTGCGGAATATCTCCTGCCTTTTTTTAATACTATTCATCTCTGCCTGTTCTGGGACGAGACATTTGGAAGATGGGGAAAAATGGCTTTATAAGCAACGCATTAAAGGGATTAAGAACATCTCAAAAGATCCTGCTACTCGACTGATTGCGCTTCGACCGAACACACAGATTCCATTGATCGGCCCATTGGGTGCCAATATTTATGAAACGGGTCGCAACCATTGGGACTCTTTGGCTTTAGTTCGTAAGATTGAAACACTAGACAGCACATATACACGTCTGATAGAAGCCGAAGACATCACACCGAAGAAGAAGAAAAAACTCACCAATAAAAAAGAACGTAAGATCGCCAAATTCGATAAGCGCAGGAGGCTTGGTAACTTTCGAATGCGAACAGGTACTCCTCTTTCTGTCTATGACAGCCTAGCCATTGAACGATCACGATTGCGCATAAAGAACTACCTCAATGAAAAAGGCTTTCTTCAAGCCGAAGTCAGTATTAAAAAAACGGAGAAAAGAAGAAAAGTCTACCAAGACTTTGTGGTGAAGGAAGGCCCAAGAAGCTTCATCGATAGCACATTGATCAGAACAGGTGACCCGGCGATCGCCTTCTTATTGCAGGCTAGTCTCGACGATTCTTACCTGAAAAAAGGCACAAAATATGACAAGGCAAATATCGACAGAGAACGAACAAGGATAGAAAGTTACCTCAAAAACAACGGGTACTTCGAAATAGATGATCGCTTCATCAACTTTGAAGTCTACTTTGCACCCAACCAAACAGATCTATGGGTCACTACCGTGATCAAAAAACCGGCAAACAGGCCACTTCACAAATCGTTCCGCTTAGACTCCATTATTGTCAACACACAAGGAAATGAAGCCATTGAAGACCGTTTATTCTTCGATACCATTCAATACAATATTGGCGCAGAATATTATAATCCAAAAGTTATTGATGCGCGAATAAAGATCACTCCAAAAGAGCAGTATAATTTTGACGCGGTTCGGCAAACGCAACGGCAGCTTCTCAACATGAATGTGTTTCGTTATGTCAACATCAATTTTGATACAACTCAGATTCCAGGAAAATTCATCACCAACATCTATACCGCGCCACAGCGTAAATACCAGCTAACGCAAGAAGTCGGTTTAAACATGACAGAAGGTGTTCCAGGACCCTTCTACAACCTTTCCTTGGTCAATCGTAATGTGTTTGGTGGTGCCGAGAACTTACAATTGACAGGGTTTATTGGTTCTGAAGGGGTAAGTGGTCTTTCTAACCAAACCGGCGTTTTATCGAGCTTTCAATATGGGGGTAATCTGGCGCTGACCTTTCCGAGGTTCAACATTCCATTTACACAGAACAAGTACAGCAAGAGAGTCTTCAATCCGACCAACACCATCTCCGTTGGATATTCCTTTACCGACCGGCCGGAATATGTCCGATCTAACCTCAGCGGAAGATTTGGCTATGGCTGGCAAAATGCTGACGGGAACAGGAGCTTTACCCTGAATTTACTCGACATCAATCTGATCAATACCAATAATGTGGATCCCGAATTTCAAAAATTACTGGAGGACCTATTGGCTCAAGGAAACACACTTGCCCTTGCTTTTAATCGCTCCTTTGTGTCGAGCACCTCGTTCAACGCCATCTATAATTTCAACTACAGCAATGCGCTGGCACCTTCCAGCTTTTTCAGGTACCTCGTAGAACTGGGAGGCCCGTTTGATAATCCTATCGCGAGAAACCTTCTTAATGACAACCAAAATCCAACAGAAGGCACCCCATCAAGTGGTTTGGAGTACTACCGCTTTTCTAAGCTACAGATCGATTACCGAAGACACATTCCCTTACTCGACGATAAAGCCCTGGCCTTTCGCTTTCATACCGGTTTTGCCTATGCATTTGGCGACAACGAAGCCCTGCCCTATGAAAAATACTTCTTTACCGGAGGTAGCAACAGCAATAGAGCATGGAGCCCTCGCCGTCTAGGACCGGGTTCTTCAACACCCTACCTGCTCGATGAAAATGGCCAAAATGTGGTGGATGCCAATGGTGAGTTTGTACCCAATCGAACAGGAGCAGATAGCTACCTTTTTGAGCAGCCGGGTGAGATCTTGCTTGAAATGGGTGCGGAGTATCGCGCCAACTTGAGTGGTTTTCTAGACTATGCCTTTTTTGTAGATGCAGGTAATATCTGGCGTACTCGACCAAATGATATTGTGACAGATCCTAATCAAGTGGTTCGTACTTCACCCGGTGAAAACTTTGAATTTAATCGGTTCTACAAAGAGATCGCCATTGGTGCAGGCTTTGGTCTGAGGTTTGATTTTTCCTTTTTGGTCTTCCGCTTTGATTATGGCATCAAGGTGAGAGACCCACGATTCCCTGAAGGGCAGCGATGGAGAAAACCTTTCGAATCCAGTACTTCCGGTGTATGGAATATTGCCGTTGGCTATCCTTTCTAATAGGCCAACAGCCTTTGTAGTTCTGCCTCTACTTTTTCAGGAGTCGGCAGCATCGCCTTTTCAACCTCCACATTCAATGCGATCGCCGGAAGATTTGCCGCACCATAGGCCATCACAGGTGCATCCAATTGTTCAAAGCAGTGTTGAGAAATTCTACCTGCCAAAGATTCAGCGAATGAATTTAACAGAGGTTCTTCCGTTAACACCATGGCTTTGTTGTGTCGCTCGACCGCCTCAACGATTCCTTCCCAATCGATAGGGTTCAAGGTTCTCAAGTCCAAGACCTCTACCTGATCTTTGAACGCTTTACTCGCCGCTTTGGCCCAATAAACACCCATACCATACGTGATCACTAGACAAGATTCTCCGTTGGCGATCGCCTCATCACTGGCCGATTGCGCCACCCTGGCTTGTCCTAATGGTACGATATACTCGCTATCCGGTTCAAACGTCTTCGCCTCTTCCGTTCCAGGCACTTTTGACCAATACAGTCCTTTGTGCTCTAACATCACCACAGGATTAGGGTCATGGAAGGCCGCTTTAAGCAATCCTTTCATGTCCGCTGCATTAGACGGATAAACGACTTTAATGCCTCGAATATTCAGTAAAGTAGATTCGATAGAGCCGGAATGATAGGGCCCTCCACCTCCATAAGCACCTATAGGCACCCTAATGAGCGACTGTATCGGGAATTGTCCGTTCGATAGGTAACAACTCTTGGAAAGCTCCTCTACCAATTGGTTGATGCCAGGCCAGATGTAATCAGCGAATTGGATCTCTACAATAGCCTTGGCTCCTACAGCCGACATGCCAGCGGTAGAGCCCACAATATAGGCTTCCTGAATAGGAGTATTGAATACACGTCCATCACCATATTTTTGGGCTAAGGTCGCGGCTTCTCTGAAAACACCACCAAGCGTACCACCCACATCCTGTCCGTAGAACAAGGCTTCAGGATGTGATTTTAGAATGTCATCCACAGCATGTAGTGCGGCATCGACCATCACTACTTTTTCAGCTCTTTGAGGCCTTCTTTGTCCTTTTTCTTCCGTGATGGGTGTAGGTGCAAATTCATGATCCATTACATGTGCAGGGTCTGGATCTTCCGCATTCAAGGCTCTGGCGTACTCTGACTGGACAAAGGCTTTGGCCTCGTCCTCAATTTTAATGAGCTGAGATTCTTTGAAGCCAACTGACTTTAATGTTTTGCGTAGCTTCGGGATAGGATCAGCCTTCTGGTGTTCTTCCAGATCAAAATCACTTCGATACCATTCCTTTCTCACCCCTGATGTATGGTGTCCCAGCAACGGAGTCGCAGCATGCACCAAAATCGGGCTTCGATGGTTCCTAACATGAGCAAAAGCATTCTCCATGCCCTGGTATGAATCGACAAAATCTGCCCCATCCACACGCATTCTTTCCAAGCCCTTGAATCCAGCAGCAAACTCATAAGCATCCATGGCCCGCATCTCTTTGCCCGTAGCGCTGATTCCCCAATCATTGTCTTGAATCAAGTAAATAATAGGCAATTGATGGAGAACGGCCATTTGAAAAGCCTCGGATACTTCTCCTTCGGTGACGGAACCATCACCCAATGAACAGAGCACTACTGGACTATTCTTCTCTTTCAGTAAGCCTTGTTCCTCTAAATAATGAATGCCGTGCGCCATGCCTGTAGCCGGTATCGCCTGCATTCCTGTTGCCGAACTTTGGTGTGGAATGGTTGGAAATCCCTCTCTTTTCAGCGAAGGATGGCTGTAGTAAGTTCTACCACCAGAGAATGGATCGTCTTTTTTGGCCATGAGCTGTAACATGAGCTCATAAGGCTGCATACCAATGCCTAACAGGATGGATTCATCGCGGTAATAAGGAGCGGCAAAGTCGTTGGCCGTCAAATGAAAAGCGGCCGCCAGTTGAATCGCTTCATGCCCACGTGATGTGCTGTGGACGTACTTACTACATATGGCTTTATTCTCATCGTAGGTGATGGCCATGTTGTAAGCAGTATTCATGAGCCGGTAGGCCTTTTCTAGGGTTTGTTTGGGTATATTGAACTCTTTGTTTTTTGTGTTGCGTGTACTTTGCTTCTCTGTCAACTCCATTGAATTCCCTGCTTTGATGAACAAAATTAGTCATTAATTTCAATCGATTGAATAAAAACTAACGAACGGTAGGTAGCATCTTTAGAAACGTGTCAATCCTCAATTAGTTTGGACGAATTCATCTCTTTTCAATGAAAGACATCGTCTGATTTATTCTATTTTTGCCTTATGGCCAATCCAGATAAACAGCATATCGCTTCTGTCTTTAGAAATATCCAAGATCATATATGTCAGGCCCTGGAAGATGCCGATGGAAAAGGTGTTTTTCTGCAAGACCGCTGGGATCGCCCAGGAGGTGGAGGTGGCCGCACACGCGTGATCCGTCATGGGAATATCATAGAAAAAGGAGGGGTTAATTTCTCTGAGGTCTATGGAAAAACGCCTGAAAAGATTTTGAAGGGTTTTGGCTTGACCGATGGTGACTTTTTTGCAACTGGTGTTTCTATCGTTTTACATCCTGAAAACCCATGGGTGCCCATCATACACATGAACATCCGTTATTTTGAAATGTCAACCGGACAGTATTGGTTTGGCGGAGGCATCGACCTTACCCCACATTACGTTGACAAAGAAGATGCCCAGTTCTTTCACCGGAAACTCAAAGCCGTCTGTGATAAGCACGCTCCGCATTACTATGCCGAATACAAGCATTGGGCGGACGACTATTTCTACCTCAACCATCGAGAGGAAACCAGAGGCATTGGAGGAATTTTCTTTGATCACCTGAGCGAAGATGAGGCCTTCACCAAAGAAGATCGTTTCAATTTTGTGAAAGATGTCGGCTTGGCTTTTGCACCAATTTACACTCACTTCATGAAGAAAAACTCGGTAACCCCCTTCGGTGAACGTGAAAAGGAATGGCAAAACCTGCGCAGAGGCCGCTATGTTGAGTTCAATTTAGTACATGATAGAGGAACCAAATTTGGGCTTGAGACCAACGGCAGAACAGAATCCATTTTGATGAGCCTGCCACCCCTCGCAGGATGGGAATATGACTACATCCCCCCTAAGAAGTCAAAAGAAGGCCAGACGTTACAATTATTAAAAAAAGGCATCAATTGGGTATGATCGAAACTTTGGAATCGTGGGATCAAGCCCTTTTCAAACTAGTGAATGGAGCTCATTCAGCGGTTGGAGATTTTCTTATGCCATGGATCAGCAATAAGTACCTCTGGATCCCTCTTTACCTGATCATTTTATACGGATTGATCAAACACAGCCCCTACCCTTGGTGGCAAGTAGTTTTGGCTACAGTGGTCTTGATCACGGTAAGTGATCAGATTGCCTCGGGCTTTCTAAAACCCTCTGTTGCTCGGCTTCGCCCTTGCTATGAGCCCGCTCTTGAGGGCATGGTTCATCTGTTAAAAGGGTGTGGTGGAAGATTTGGTTTTGCCTCTTCACACGCTTCGAATTCTTTTGCCATCGCTTTTTTTTCACTTTTCCTATTAAAAACTAAATGGCCATGGATACAATGGCTCATCCTTTGGGCGACAATTGTTGCCTATAGCAGAATTTACCTTGGGGTCCATTACCCCGGCGACGTGATAGCAGGTGCGGCCATCGGCTGGCTTTCGGCACTTTTTTCTTTCCAACTACTGGTTTTCTTCAACAAGCGAAAGAGAAATGAATAAACTCACCCTTATTTTTTCTTTGCTCCTACAGTGCGGAATCACATGGGCACAAACTGATCTTTCGGCATGGGAAGGTCGCTGGCGAGGAACCCTGGCCATTTACAACGAAAAAGGATTGGTACAAGAAACGACCATGGGCCTGAACATCTTAAAAGATGGCAAGGAATGGAAATGGCAGATCATCTATGGCGAAGGAGACAGTCAGGACTTCAGGGATTACAGCCTCCGTCCCACCTCCAACCCTAGCCAATTTGAACTGGATGAACACAATGGCATCGTTCTAAGGCTTTCTTATTTACATCATTCATTCCATAGCATCTTCGAAATGAATAACACAACGTTGGTCGTTTCGTATAGCCTTGAAAATGATGAAATGGTATTTCGAACACAGTTTTCACCTGCTGAAGAGATTATCACGTCAGGGGGAAACAATGAAAACACACCTATTGTCAAGGCGAGAAAAACCACTAC
Organism: Roseivirga sp. YIW32; assembly: GCF_057219245.1. Classification (NCBI taxonomy): domain Bacteria; kingdom Pseudomonadati; phylum Bacteroidota; class Cytophagia; order Cytophagales; family Roseivirgaceae; genus Roseivirga; species Roseivirga sp. YIW32. The sequence continues at coordinate 1,540,493 of NZ_JBXVVG010000001.1, forward strand.
GTTTCAAATTGCTCATTTAACCAAGTCATGAAAAAAGACGCGATCGTTTACAAGTATTTCAAACGGATTTTCGACGACTATCAAGTACTCGTAGCCGTTAACCCAATCGATTTCAGTGGTATAGAATTGATCATTCATCCCGATACCAAAGTTGAAAAGAACGAGATGCAATTCGACGAGGACATTTATGAAGACCTGGCCGTGGATGAGTTCAAGGAGTCCAGCGCGTTAGAATTTCAATTGTACTTGAAGAAAGAATTCTTCACGCGTAAAGAAGACGAGAAATAAGCGTACGCCTCAAAGACTCGGTACACCATCGAAGAAAATGGGGAGGTGCAAACACAATGCTCAAATCTTTTCCTTCTGCATTTCTTTAATAGCAATTTCTTGATACCTTTGCGCCCGGCAGAGGGATGCGACCAGCTCCTGCTGAACTCCCCCAGGCTGGGAACAGAGCAAGGGTAGGCGGTTGTAGCGGTGCGACATCCTGATGCCTTTTTTTATTTCCTTCCTTTTTCAGGGCTCAAGCCCACTCTACTGCTTTCATATTTTTCGTATCATTACAAGAAATGATTGTCAGACTTAACCTACTGCCCTCATGTCGCCTTACCTAGCTGAGTTTATCGGAACTGCTGTTCTAATGTATTTTGGAAATAGCGTCAATGCCACCACCACCTTAAAATACTCTTATGGCCAAAATGCCGGATGGATAGTCACAACCATCGGTTGGGGTTTGGCCGTAACCTTTGGTGTCTACGCTGCCGGTGAGATCAGCGGATCGCACATCAATCCTGCCGTGACCACTTCTTTAGCCATTGCAGGTGAATTCGATTGGGCCCTTGTGCCCGGCTACATTCTCGCTCAGGTGCTAGGTGCTATGCTGGGCGCTAGCTTGACTTGGCTACAATACCTACCTCACTGGAGAAAAACGGAAGACCAAGCTGCAAAACTTGGTGTCTTTTGCACTGCGGGAGCCATCGATCAGAAACCGGCGAATTTTGTTAGTGAGATCTTAGGCACCATGGTCTTGATCTTTGGACTTTTGATGATCGGAGCGAACGTTTTCGCAGAAGGATTAAATCCCCTTGTTGTTGGTGGGCTCATTGTGGTCATTGGAATGGCCCAAGGTGGATCCACCGGCTATGCCATCAACCCTGCACGTGACTTTGGCCCTCGATTAGCACACTTTCTATTGCCAATAGCCGGTAAAGGAAGTTCCAACTGGACGTATGCTTGGATTCCCATCTTAGGTCCAGTCATTGGTGGTGGAGCGGGTGCCGCACTGTACCAGTATGCGTTTGAGGGAAAATACAGCGTTGTCGGCTTTTCTTGCGTTACACTCGTGCTCGTGGCCATCGCTTACGCGATCATTAATGAAAGAAAGAAACAAAACGAGCTTGCATGAAAATTACGGCGATAGAGCTATTTCTTTCCAAGATCAAACTCAAAAAGGTCTTCACTACTTCTTTAGGAGCACGCGACCACACCTCTAACGTCTTTGTCAAAATCACATCGGATAGCGGTCTGTTCGGTTGGGGCGAATGCGGACCAAACCCAAAGATCAATGGAGAAACAGCTGAGACCGGACTACTTGTCGGTCAGCTGATCGCAAAGCATTTGATCGGCAAAGACCCACACGATCACGAGCAAAACATGGCGCTGATGGACAGCGTCATATTTGCCAACACCAGCATTAAATCGGCTTTTGATATTGCTTGTTATGACCTTGCTGCCAAAGCAAGGCAACTGCCTTTGTATCAATACCTCGGTGGAACCATTCGCAAAAAGCTGGTGACTGACTATACTGTGAGCGTGTCGGATCCACAACAAATGGTAGAAGACGCACTCGAGATCAAGGCACTAGGCTTTTTAGCCATCAAGGTGAAGCTGGGAGACGGAAAAGCCAGTGATATAGACCGAATCCAAAAGATCAGAGCAGCCGTTGGAAACGGTATGGACATCCGCGTTGATGCAAATCAGGGTTGGACAATTGATGAAGCAATTCATACGCTAGGTGAACTGCACCAATTCAATGTCCAGTATTGTGAAGAGCCTATTTCAAGAAGAGATGATTACCAGCTGCATCGGGTGAAAGAAAAAAGCCCTGTTAAAGTGATGGCGGATGAATCGTTATTCGACCATCTCGATGCCAAAAAATTGATTCAAGGAAATCACTGCGACATGTTCAACATCAAGTTGGGCAAATCAAGTGGCTTATTAAAAGCGCAGAAGATCGTTCAGGAAGCAAGTCAACAGGAAATAGAGATGCAAATTGGTGGCTTTCTCGAATCCAGGATCGTTGTGACGGCAAGCGCACACCTTGCACACACCCATGATCTGATAAAGTACGTGGATTTCGATAGCGCTCTTTTTCATGCGATTGATCCTATTCAAGGCGGCTTAGTTTATGAAAAGAATTGGGAGATTAGTTTGCCCGATAGCCCCGGATTGGGCATTGATATCGATCAGGATTTCTTGTCCCATTGTCAATCTGTCTTGATCACCTGATCTGCAACATACATAAAAAAAGGAGCCGAAGCTCCTTGACATGGGTTGGTGTGTGTTTATGGACCAAACCTCTGTGGAATAAAGAATTCATTTCTTGGCACCGATCATCAAGAGTTCATTCAAATTGATTTCCGTGACATAGCGCTTATCGCCGTTTGATGTTTCATACGAACGATGCGTGAGTTTGCCTTCTAAGGCCACTTCTTGTCCTTTGCTTAAGTACTCGCCAGCGATCTCTCCTACTTTACCCCAAGCCACGATATTATGCCATTGGGTATCTTCTACTTTGTCGCCATTTGCGTTTCTGTAACTATCGGACGTGGCGATAGAAAAAGTGGTCAATTTCTTTCCACTGGTTAAGGTTTTTACTTCTGGATCTTGACCTAGTCTTCCAATTAATTGTACGCGGTTTCTAAGATTTTGCATGATGATAAAATTTAATGTTTAACATGTTTATTAATTCTTGCCGCTGTTCTCAACGACTGATACAAAGTTGAAGAGGCACCTGCATAGGAGTCGGTTGCTAAACGTTTGTAGCCGCTTAATAGTCGTTTGTAAACATTTACTGTTGGATATATAGCTGTATTTCAATAGATTAGAACATCACACACAAATACAAGTACTATGCAAGAAAGAACCTGCTTAGAATGTGGCAAACCCGTTTTTGGGCGAATCGATAAAAAGTTCTGTGATGATCAATGCCGCAACGCATACAACAATAGGCAGAATGCCGACGCCAACAATTTTGTGCGGAATGTTCATTATACCTTACGCAAGAACAGGAGAATACTAGAAGAGCTAAACCCTAGCGGAAAAGAAAAAGTAAGAAGAAGTCAACTGGTTGAAAAAGGCTTTGATTTCACCTACCACACCAGTACCTACACTACCCAAAAAGGCGCGGTCTATTTCTTCGTTTATGAATACGGCTACCTGGAACTTGAAAGCGATTTTTTGCTTCTGGTGAAAAATGATAAAGCGCTTACAAATAATTGAATCATTGGCCCTGACTGAGGTATGATTCAATGATTTATTCTAGCTTTGTATTCACGTTAACCAATTAAAAACCCTCGCATGAAATTCTTTATCGACACTGCCAATTTGAACGAAATCCAAGAAGCCTATGACCTAGGTGTTTTAGATGGCGTCACTACCAACCCTTCCTTAATGGCCAAAGAAGGTATTTCCGGTCATGAAAATGTGATGGCGCACTACAAAGCTATTTGTAATATCGTAGATGACAATGTGAGTGCAGAGGTGATCGCAACTGATTACGAGGGCATGATCAAAGAGGGAACTGAACTGGCGAAGATCGACGATAAGATCGTTGTTAAAATTCCAATGATCAAGGATGGCGTAAAAGCGATTAAACACTTCACCAATGAAGGCATCAGGACCAATTGCACCTTGGTATTCTCTGCTGGGCAAGCCCTTTTAGCCGCAAAAGCAGGCGCCTCTTATGTCTCTCCATTTATTGGTCGTTTAGATGATATTGGTTCTGATGGTCTTGAGCTCATCGAACAAATCGTGCAGATCTACGATAATTACGGCTTCATTACGGAAGTGCTGGCTGCATCTGTACGCCATACCATGCATTTAATTCAATGTGCTGAAATTGGTGCCGATGTAGCTACCTGTCCTCTTAATGTGATCACGAGCTTACTCAAGCATCCATTAACGGATAAGGGCTTGGCTCAATTCCTCGCTGACCACGCAAAAGCCAATGGATAAAACATTCGTCACCGCTCAGGGTTATTCCATTAATTCCGAGTTAATTGAAGAGATGTATATTATCAAAGTGAAAGGCAAGGCAAAGATTCCGGATTACATCCAGCTAAGGGATGAGAACTTTGTACTCATTGCATATTTCAGGGCTGATAGGCCGTTGAAAAAGCTTGAAAAATATGGACTAGAAGGCAAAGAGGTTGCGTTGAATGATGTAATTAATAACTTGCCTTTTGGTAAACTTCAAAAACTAGAGATTTGACCTCATTCTCGGCAGACCCCATCGTACAAATTAAAGATGCGACCATCTTTCAAGACGATAGAGCGGTGCTCAACAACATTTCATTGAATATTGAAAAGGGTGAATTCGTTTACTTAGTGGGCAGAACAGGCAGTGGCAAATCCTCCTTGCTTAAAACCCTTTATTGCGACCTTCCCCTGCAATTAGGGGCCATCCGAATTGCCGGTTTCGACGTCGACTCGATGAAAAGGAAGGATGTACCTATGCTGAGGAGGAAATTAGGAATCATCTTTCAGGATTTTCAATTGCTCCCCGACCGCAGCGTCGCTGAAAACATTTATTTCGTCATGAAAGCCACCGGCTGGAAAGATAAATCCAAGATGCGAGCTCGGATGTCTGAACTATTGATGAAAGTGGGTTTGGGAGCCATCGATACCAAGATGCCTCATCAGCTCTCGGGTGGTGAACAGCAGCGCGTTGTGATCGCCAGAGCCATGGTAAATGAGCCCTTACTGCTAATTGCAGATGAGCCAACAGGTAACTTAGACCCGGAAGTCTCAGAAGGCATATTCAAAACCTTCGAGAAGATCAATGCGCAAGGAACTGCCATTCTTATGGCAACGCATGACTTCAAACTGATCGATAATTTCCCTAAGCGTACCTTACGTTGCGTTGACGGTCAGGTACAGGATATTCCGGTTGGTGGCTACTCTGCTAGTTGATCTTTACATCCAATTCTTCAGGGAATTTTTCCTGTGCAATGATATCGAGCTGCGCATTGATCATGTGGATTCTTCTTCTCAACAGGTGCATCAATCGGTCATACACTTCCGGCGAAGACTGCTCTTCTAAATAAACCTTCCTGAGGTCATTGTACAATAGCTCAAGTTCTTCAATGTCGGAGGATAGAAAATTTATGGCTTCCTCACCTTCCAAAGCACGATCAAGCTTCACCTGCTTTTTATTGATAATAGATGTGTAAAACATCTCCAATTCCTCAAATTCAGAGAGTTCAGTGGTTGCCACTGATTCGGCGCTACTCGGCCAGTAATTGTCAGCAACTAAAAAAGTGACCGCAGCGAGTAACACCACTACTGCCGCCTTCCAATACCAAAGTACCGGGTTCTTTTGAACTTGCGGTTGATCGAGATCTCGTGTGATGCGATTCCACACTCCAGATGGCACCTCCTTAGAGTCGAAAGAGCCCCGATTGTCTCTTATAAATTCTTCTAATTGATCTTTATCCTGCATGTTGTAATTCTTCTTTTACGATCTCTTTCAGCTTCTTTTTGGCACGATTCAACTGTGACTTGGAAGTTGATTCTGTGATGCTGAGTATTTGTGCAATTTCCTTATGGTCATAGCCTTCGATCAGGTACAAACTCAGCACAATACGATACCCCTCGGGTAGCTTGTCTATGCTCAGCCGCACAAGATCTACATCGTAGACAAGCTCGACGTCTTCCTGCTCCACCAACACGTCCATGTGGCTTTCTTGCATCTCTTCGAAAGCGATCTTTCGTTTTCTAATCAAATTGATGGCATTATTCACCACAATTCGCTTGAGCCAACTGCCAAAGGTTGAATTGCCTTTATAGCTGGCCAAGTGCTTGAATGCGCTAACAAATGAATCCTGCAATACATCTTCAGCATCCAACTCATTTCCGGTGATACGACAAGCCGTATTGTACATGGCACGTGAGTATAGCTGATACAGTTCGTACTGTGCTTCTCTTTCGCCAAGCAGGCACCTATCAATGATCCGTTGATGAATATTCTGGTATTCGGCTTTCAATTGGTCAACTTCAAACTAAAGACAGCCTCATTCGGTAGAGGTTGCATAGGAAGTTAACTATTTCGCAAGGATTATGCGAGAAAAGCTTGAGTCATAAAAAAAGGCGCCCGAAGCGCCTTTATCATTTTTTGATGGAATGTTCCTATTTGATCCCGTCCAAGCTGATCTTAGGAGATTCAAAATCAGGAGACAATTCCAGGGCTTTGTTAAAATGACCCCTTGCCTCGTCGTTATTCCCTTGTTCCAGGGCAATCAAACCCCTAACATTTTCGATGGCCGCCATCATTTTCACTTCTTGGCTATTCCCATCAGAAGTATTCAGTTGCACCATATCTTCTGCACCAATTTTCGTTTCGAGTATCTTCAAATTGTTTTTAGACTCTTCAAAACGTTGTAACGTATATTGCAGATAAGAGATTTGGAAAAGAATGTAAATGTCTTCCGTTTGCAGCCATATTTTTTCATAATTCTCTACCGCTTTATCATACAGTCTGAGATTCTCATAGCTCAAGGCTTGAATTTCAAGGCCAATGATACTGGTAGGATAAATTGCATTGATGTCTTGGGCCACTAATGCACTCGAAACATACTGACGGTTACCAAAATAGAGCTCTGCCAAATTCCTGAGCACGGCAGTATCCCTCGGGTTTAAAATACTCATCTCCAACAAAGCTTGTTTGGAAAGACCCGCATCATTGTAGCGCTGGGCTTTCTGGTACAAGGCCACCGCTTTTGCGTACTCGTTCGCGATGTACGTACTATCTTGTGCGAAACCACTGAAAGTGGTTAACATCAGCACAAGCATAAGGGCAAAAAGTTTCATCCTTTTCATTTGATCGATTCTACTATTAGTTCAGTGATTTTATTACGTTAAGTCCCTTTTGCTTACCCACTTCTAGCATGTAAGCGTAGGCTTCCTCAAATTCATTCTTAATTGTTCCTTCCAGCACAGCTTCTTTCAAGGCTTCTTTGATCTCACCCACGACTTTGTCAGGATCAAGGCCAAAGGTTGTCATCACCATTTCTCCGGTAATAACGGGCTGAAAGTTACGAATTTTATCTTTTTCCTCTACTTCGCGCATCTTTCTTTCCACGATATCAAAGTTCTTTAAGAAGCGCTTCACTTTGCTGTTATTCTTCGACGTGATATCAGCGCGACAAAGCGTCATCAGGCTTTCAATGTCGTCGCCGGCATCAAACAACAACCTGCGTATGGCTGAATCGGTGATCTCGTCGCGCACCAAAGGAATAGGGCGCAAATGAAGTCGGACCAATTTCTGAACAAACTTCATTTCTTTTCCCATGGGTAGCTTTAAGCGCCTAAAAATGGCAGGAGTCATGCGAGCACCTTTGTCTTCATGTCCATGAAAGGTCCAGCCAACCTTTTTGTTAAACCGTTTGGTGGCTGGTTTAGCAATGTCGTGTAGAATGGCCGCCCACCTCAACCACAGGTCGTCAGACTTTTGCGCTACATTGTCCAGCACTTGCAAGGTGTGGTAGAAATTATCTTTATGCGATTTATCATCCTTCGTCTCCACGCCATGTAAAGCAACCATTTCAGGGAAGATCTCGCCAAGTAAGCCGCAATGGTACAATAGCTTGAAACCATAAGATGGTTTTTCAGCAAGAATGATCTTATTCAATTCTACAATGATGCGCTCTTGGGAGACAATGTGAATGCGCTCTTTCATTTCCTGAATAGCCAGAAAGGCATCTCCATCAATATCAAAATTCAGCTGAGCAGCAAAACGAATGGCTCGCATCATGCGCAATGGGTCATCCGAAAAAGTTTCTGCCGGAGCCAAAGGTGTCTTGATCAGTTTGCGTTTTAGGTCACCGACGCCATCGAACGGATCGATCAACTCACCATAGTTTTGTTCATTCAAGCTGATGGCCAAGGCATTGATGGTAAAATCCCGCCTGTTTTGATCATCCGACAACGAGCCATCCTCAACAATGGGTTTGCGCGAATCGCGGTTATATGATTCTTTTCTTGCCCCAACGAACTCGAACTCCTGCTCACCCTTTTTGATCATGGCAGTACCGAAGTTCTTGAACACATTCAATGGTAGTTTTCCGCCCAAGGTGCGATGAACCTCCTCAGCAAGTGCAACCCCACTACCTACACAGACAAAATCAATGTCTTTTGCCCCCCTTTTCAGTAGAAGATCCCGCACATAGCCCCCTACCACATAGGAGTCAACTGTTAGTTTTTTTCCTGCGTTAGAGACAATTTTAAAAATGGGATCGGCGATTCTATCAGAAAGATTCATGTACAATTTCGTCCAAGGGTAGGCAAATTTAGCAGTATTTATAGCCCCGACAAAGGTAGCCATTGATATCGCCGGTAAAGTTTCGGCGCCACGGGGAATGAATGAAGCAAAAAATCATACCTTTGTATCCCATAAGTTGAAAAGGCTTTATTACTTATGGCTTCTGCAAAATACATCTTTGTTACCGGCGGGGTAACATCCTCCCTAGGAAAAGGAATCATCGCGGCTTCACTTGCTAATTTGCTGCAAGCGAGAGGTTATCGTGTGACCATTCAAAAATTTGACCCGTACATCAACATAGACCCGGGAACACTGAATCCTTATGAACATGGGGAATGTTACGTAACAGACGATGGTGCAGAAACGGACCTTGACCTTGGTCATTACGAACGGTTTCTCAATATCCGTACCTCTCAGGCCAACAACATCACTACCGGAAGAATCTACAACGACGTCATCACAAAAGAACGACGTGGTGATTACTTAGGAAAAACCGTCCAGGTTATTCCACACATTACAGACGAGATCAAACAGAATGTTTACAAACTAGGCGAAACCGGTGATTACGACATCGTGATCACGGAGATCGGTGGTTGTGTGGGTGATATTGAATCGCTCCCGTTTATTGAAGCCGTTAGACAAGCTAAACTTGAAGTCGGTGAGAATAATGCCTTGGTCATTCATTTGACCCTTATCCCTTACCTCAAGGCAGCAAAAGAACTAAAGACAAAACCCACGCAGCACTCGGTAAAACAGTTGCTTGAAGCGGGTATTCAGCCTGATATTTTGGTTTGCCGAAGTGAGAAGCCTCTTCCCAACGACATCAGGAAGAAACTGGCCTTGTTTTGCAATGTGCAACTCAACTCTGTGATCGAAGCGCTAGATGCTGAAACCATTTATGACGTTCCGCTTTTGATGCGCAAAGAAAAGCTGGATGAGCGTGCCTTGACCAAGCTCAGACTTTCACACAAAGAACAGCCGAACATCGATGATTGGCGAGAGTTTTTGGGAAGATTAAAAAATCCAACCAATGAGGTCACTATCGGTTTAGTTGGAAAATATGTTGAATTGCCAGACGCCTACAAGTCCATTGCAGAAGCGTTTATCCATGCTGGTGCGCATTTAGAGTGTAAAGTGAACGTTCGTTGGATTTCTTCCGAAACCATTAACGATAAATCCGTTAAACGTTTATTGAAAGATTTAGATGGTGTGTTGGTGGCTCCTGGCTTTGGCGAAAGAGGAATAGAAGGCAAAATCGAAGCGATCAAATTTGTGCGTGAACATAACATCCCGTTCTTCGGTATTTGCTTAGGCATGCAGTGTGCAGTAGTTGAGTTTGCTCGTAATGTTTTAGGCATGAAAGAAGCGTCTTCAACTGAGATCGATAAAGAGACGAAGTTTCCTGTGATCGATTTAATGGAAGACCAGAAGAAAGTAACGGACTACGGGGGTACGATGCGTTTAGGTTCCTACGAGTGTAAACTATCCAAAGGTTCACATGCCATTCATACCTATGGGAAGCAAAAAATTGAGGAGCGGCACAGACATCGCTATGAATTCAATAATAAATACTTAGCCGCATTTGAAAAAGCAGGTATGAAGGCCGTTGGACTGAATCCCAAATCGGGTTTGGTGGAGATCGTCGAAATACCAAAACACCTATATTTTGTTGGAACACAGTTCCATCCTGAATTAAAAAGTACTGTTATGAACCCTCACCCCCTATTCGTGAGTTTCATCGGTGCTGCAGTTAGAGGACAGAGAGATTAATTAAGAAAAAATGGATAGAAATCAGGCTATAGGCCTAGTGCTGATCGCAGGGCTTTTGATCATATATTCGATGGTTTATCGACAGCCAACGGACGAAATGGCATCAATGGCTGACTCAACAGCGGTTGAGATGAAAGAAGCCACCATTGGCGAACCGATTCAGGAGCAAAAGGCAGTGGAAGGTTCAATCGCGAATGAACCGGCCGATATCGACTATGACAGTCAGTTCGGTGTATTTGCCCCGATGTTACAGGGTCAGAACAAAACCTTCACAGTAGAAACCGACCTGGCGACCTATACCTTCAATACCAAAGGTGGCTTGATCGAACGTGTTGAATTGAAAGACTACAAGTCTTACAATGGTGACCCGCTACTCCTTACCTCACCGGAGAACAGTCAACAAGACTGGCTCTTACCAACAGTGAAAGGAAATCTAAACCTATCAGAGTTCTACTTTGATGGGGTTACCCAAGACAAACGCCTGACAGGTGAGGACACCTATTCCGTTCGCTTGACGTCTACGGCTGCCGATGGAGGTAGCATTACGCACACCTATACTTTCTCGGCCGACTCGTACCAAGTTGGATTCCAAACAAAGCTTGATGGATTGTCTTCCAGCCTGGTTGGTGAAATGGTCGCCATCAAATGGGCCAAAAACATGAGCCGATTTGAAGGCAATTTGGATGATGCTCGTAACAACACGACCATCACTTATTTCACCCAAGCAGAAGATTATGAAGAGCTGAAAGCGACCTCAAAAGATCCTCAAACAGAATTGGCAAGCGAGCCGATCAAATGGGCAAGCTTTAACCAGAAATTTTTCAATGCGGGCATCATTGCTGAAAAGGGCTTTAGCACAGCAGCCATGAGCACCGCCGTGCCATTGGCAGATACTGCAGTTGTCAAATCAGGCTTACTTGAATTGAGCATACCAGTAGCCGACATGCAAAATGGTGCGGAATTCACCTATTTCTATGGCCCCAAGCAGTACAAAACCCTGAAAAAAGTGGGCAACGACTATGAAGAGAATGTGTACATGGGCTACGCATTGGTCAGCTGGTTCAATAAATACATCTTGGTAGAGCTCTTTGCCTTTTTGGAAGGAAAGATCGCCAACTACGGACTGATCATTATGATCATCGTACTGATCGTCAAAATGGTCTTATTCCCATTGACGAGAAAATCGTACCTGTCAATGGCGAAAATGAAAGTATTGAAGCCAGAACTGGATGAGCTAAAAGAAAAGTTTGGGAGTGATCCGCAAAAGATGCAACAAGAGCAAATGGCCTTGTATCGTCAATTCGGTGCTAACCCAATTCAGGGTTGTTTACCAATGGTATTACAAATGCCCATCCTTTTCGCCATGTTCTTTTTCTTTCCTAATTCCATTGAATTAAGACAAGAGAGTTTCCTTTGGGCACACGATCTGTCGACTTATGATGTCTTGATCAACCTACCCTTTACCATTCCATTCTACGGGTCTCACGTCAGTGGATTTACCTTGTTGATGACCATTTCGACCATTGTGTATACATGGTCAAATAACCAAGTAAGTACCGTACAAGGGCCAATGAAAAACATCGGATACATTATGCCGGTGATGTTCATGTTCATTTTGAATAGCTACTCATCAGGTCTTAGCTTTTACTATTTCGTTTCGAACGTCGTTACCTTTAGTCAACAAGCGCTGATTCGTCGATTTGTGGATGATGAAAAGATCAGAGCAACCTTGATGGAAAACAAAAAGAAGAACGCCAACAAGAAGAAATCGAAGTTTCAGCAGCGTTTGGAAGAAGCCATGAAGGCTAGCCAGGAAGCACAAAAACAGAAACAAATCAAGAAGAAAAAATAAAATAAAAAGGAGGTGAACGCCTCCTTTTTTTGTGCTCTTCACAAAAAACAGACGCTCAGGTTCTTAGGCCTTCTAGATGTGCATAAGTCCACGAACTGTGGAATTCTCTGTTGATTATTCTTTGGCCTATTCTTATATCTTTGTATCGGTTGCTTTCACGCTGAATACAATGCGTTGTCAGAGAAGAACAAAGACAAAAAAAGAAACCAAAAGCAGGACGCTATCGCCTGAAAAGAGCGAATAGTTTCCAAATTGGGCCCTGAAAGCGAATTACTTTACCTAATAAATAGACTCTTTTCAAACTAACTAATGGGAAAAATCATTGCGATAGCAAATCAAAAAGGGGGCGTTGGTAAAACGACTACTGCTATGAATTTAGCAGCGAGCTTGGCCGCCTTAGAATATAAAACATTGGTTGTAGATGCTGATCCACAAGCCAATACCACTTCTGGACTTGGGCATAACCCGCGTGAGATCACCAAAAGCATTTATGAGTGTATGGTGGGTAAGTACACCATCAACGAGTGCATCCTGGAAACTGACATGGAAACCCTCAAGCTGGTACCCTCTCATATTGACCTGGTAGGGGCTGAAGTGGAAATGGTCAGCTTGACCAATCGTGAGGAAAAGATGCGCGAGGTTTTGCATGTGGTGAAAGATGACTACGACTTCATCTTGATCGATTGTGCCCCTTCATTAGGCTTGATCACCATCAATGCCCTAACGGCATCCAACTCGGTCATCATTCCGGTGCAATGTGAATATTTTGCCTTGGAGGGTTTAGGCAAGCTATTGAATACCATTACCATTATTCAAAAAAGACTGAACTCGAATCTAGAAATTGAAGGCATTCTATTGACAATGTATGATGTGCGGTTGCGTTTATCGAATCAGGTGGTGGAAGAAGTACAAACACATTTTAAAAGCATGGTCTTTAAAACGATCATCCCTCGAAATGTGAAATTGAGTGAATCACCGAGCTTCGGTGTTCCTGCTATTGTACACGATGCTGAAAGTAGAGGCGCCTTGGCCTACTTGAGTTTGGCGAAGGAAATTGGTGAGAAAGTAGTTGCAGAATAATTTGAATATGGCAGTTCCTAAAAAGAAGAAAAACGCACTGGGTAGAGGTTTAGGTGCACTTTTAGAAGATTCCTCTCCATCACATGAAAAGGAGTCGCTCGGGGCAAATGCCAGTGGCACCATGAATGAAATACCCCTTGATCAGATTCAGGTAAACCCATTTCAACCTAGGATTCATTTTGACCGAACCGCCCTAGAAGAATTGGCTGAATCCATCAAAGTACAGGGCATTATTCAACCGATCACTGTCAGAAAACTAGGCGATAAGGAATACCAACTCATCTCAGGGGAGCGTCGTTTTCAGGCCTCTAAATTGGCAAAACTCAACAGTATCCCCGCTTACGTGAGAATGGCGGATGACCAGCAAATGCTGGAAATGGCGCTGATCGAGAACATTCAACGAGAAAATCTGGACGCCATTGAGATCGCATTGAGTTACCAGCGTCTGATCGAAGAATGCAACCTGAAGCAAGAACAGCTTGGTGAACGCGTAGGAAAGAACAGAACAACCGTTAACAACTACTTGCGCTTGTTACGACTACCGCCTGATATTCAAGCCGGCATTCGAGACAAAAAGATCTCCATGGGCCATGCAAGAGCGATCATTAACGTAGACGACGTCGACAAACAGCTCCACATTTACAAGAAAGCGGTCAATGAAGAGCTTTCAGTTCGCAAAGTAGAACAATTGGTACGTGATTTGATGGCAAAGGCAACGGACGATCCTAAGCCAGAAAAGAAGAAAAGCAGTCCACACCGTTCGTACGAAGTACAACAAGTGCAGACCAAGCTTTCTTCGCATTTTGGTACGCGGGTAAGCTTGAAAGCCGATGGACAATTCAGAGGTGAGATCAAGATTCCTTTTGTTTCGACCGAAGATTTGAATAGAATTCTTGAGATCATCGACCTCTAAATGCGTCAATTCTGTAGTTGTTTCCTCCTTCTGCTCCTAGCCTTTCCGTTAAGGGCTCAAGATACCTTGCAAACCAATCGAGGCATTGTGGGAGGTGAACAAATTACCATTGATCCGGCACCTCGAAAGTTTTACGATCCTAAGGTAGCGTCGACTCGTTCGGCGATCATTCCGGGTTGGGGACAACTGTACAACGACCGCTGGTGGAAGGTACCCATCATCTATGGTGGCTTAGGTGTTTGTGTCTACTACATTGATTTCAACCAACAGCAGTTCAAAACCTTTGAAGGCTTAGCGCAAGAAGAACTGGCCAAACCTCCTGCCGAGCAGGACCCTAATGCCTTACGATTTTATCAGCGCAGTGCTGATACCTGGCGAAAGAACCGAGACCTTGTTTTTTTAACAACGATTGGTGTGTATGCCCTTCAGATCCTTGAAGCTTCCATCGATGCTCATTTGAAAGGATTTGATGTGGACGAAAAACTGGCGTTGAACCTAAAGCCTAAATTTGGTGTCATTAACAACGGCACACCCTATGTTGGAATTGGCTTTACTTTACCCATTGGAAAATGAGAATATTACTACTTGGATATGGCAAAATGGGCCAATTAATTGACCGTTTGGCTTCTGATCAAGGACATCAGGTCGTTGGCAAGATCCATATTGACAATCAAGATGAGCGTAATCAATACAATGCGTCAAATACTGATGTAGCGATTGACTTTTCTCAACCGGAAGCCGCTGTGGACAATATCAAGTGGTGCATTGATCAAGGCATTCCAGTTGCCGTTGGCACGACCGGATGGCTTGCTGAGAAAGAAGCGGTAGACGCATACTGTGAGGCCAAAAACGGCACTTACCTTTATGCCTCGAATTTCAGCATTGGGGTAAACATCTTCTTCAAGCTCAATGCCTACTTGGCCAACTTAATGGCTGGGCAAATAGCCTACAAGGTGAACACGAAAGAAGTACATCATACAGCCAAAAAAGATGCCCCCAGTGGTACTTCGATCACATTGGCTGAAGGAATTATAGCCAACCTACTAGAAAAAAGCCATTGGGTCAATGAAAAAACAGAGGACCCATCGGCATTATCCATTATTTCAGAACGAATTGACCCAACACCAGGCACTCATGTGATCGAATATGCTTCCGCGGTTGACACCATAGAGATCAAGCATACAGCACACTCTAGAGAAGGTTTTGCCAAAGGAGCCCTCGCCGTTGCTGCGTGGCTAAAAGATCAAAAGGGAGTCAAAAAGATGGATGATTTTCTTGAAAGTGTATGATCACCAATCAATGATGGCTTTGCCTTTTTCCTGCAAGTAATGATTGGCTTGACTAAAGTGCGCTGATCCAAAGAATCCACGATGGGCGCTCAATGGCGAAGGATGAACAGACTTTAGTATCAAGTTTTGCGTAGGATCAACGATACTTGCCTTTTTCTGGGCATAGTTACCCCAAAGCATGTACACTATCTCCTTTTTCTCTGAGGCTAAGGCCTTAATGACGGCATCCGTGAACTCCTCCCACCCTTTTTTTTGATGCGAACCGGCTTGATGCGCTCTAACAGTCAAGGTCGCGTTCAATAATAGTACGCCTTGTTCCGCCCATCGCTCAAGTGATCCATTAGGCGGTATTTCTTTGCCTAGGTCGTTCTTGATCTCTTTAAAGATATTGGTCAAGGAAGGAGGAAAAGGCATTCCCTCATGCACTGAAAAACACAGACCATTAGCTTGTCCCGGTCCATGGTACGGGTCTTGCCCCAAGATCACCACCTTTACATCATCAAAAGGGCATGCATCAAACGCCCGAAACAGCTTCTTTCCTGGTGGATACACCTGATGCTTTTTATACTCTGTTCTTACAAATTCGGTGAGTTGCTGAAAATATGCTTTCTCAAATTCTTCTTGAAGTACTCTATGCCAGCTTTCTTCAATTTTTACCGCCATGAAAAATTCATTTTTGAAGCCCTTTCATTTTTAGAACTAATCTATAACTTTAATTCCAGAAATAGCATCATGGTAGTAACCGCAATAACAGAAGGGATTAAGGTCAGCGTCGAGACCAACTACCAGCCGGAGTATTCAAGTCCTGCTCAGAATCACTATGTCTTTACCTATCGAATCACCATTGAAAATGATGGAGATTACACCATTAAGCTCCATAGAAGGCATTGGTTCATTCGGGATTCAAACAATGAACCACGAGAGGTGGAAGGTGAAGGCGTGGTTGGGCAACAGCCTATCTTAGAACCAGGAGAAAAGCATCAGTATGTTTCCGGTTGTAATTTACGCTCCGGGTTTGGCAAAATGTATGGAACTTACTTAATGGAAAAAATTGTGGATGGTAGTCAGTTTGAGGTCATCATACCAGAATTCTCAATGATTGTCCCCTTCCTATTGAATTGATCTTGCATCAACTCATCGCTTATATCAACTACTGGCTTCGTCAAGTTGATGAACACTCACTCCACTCTCCTTTTGTCTATCGACTCTACACCGAACTCATCAAAGGTCCGTTAGCACCAGATCAAGAGATCGAAGCACTCCGAAATACTCTAAAAAAAGACCAAACAACCATTTCTCTAACTGATCTGGGTGCCGGTTCGCGGGTCTCGTCCAAAAAAGAACGGCGCATTGCTTCCATTGCTAAGTTCAGCGCCAGCCCTCCTAAGTTTTCAATCTTCCTTCAAAAACTAATTGAATTGTCAAATGCCAAAAGGGTTTGGGAACTGGGCACATCGTTGGGACTAAACACGCTCTACATGGCCAAAGCGAAGGAAGTTGTAGTGGTCAGCTTTGAAGGTGACCCAGCCTTGGCTGACATGGCGGGTCAACACTTTGATCGTGCGAACACCCACAACATCACGCTTGTTCAAGGAGATATTGACCAAACCCTCCCCATAGCCCTGCAAAGTACCGACACCATCGATCTAGTGTATTTAGATGCGAACCACAGCTATGCCGCCACTCTAAATTATGTCCAACAGCTCCTACCCCACATGAGTCCAAATGGGATCTTGGTCCTCGATGACATCCATTGGTCTAAAGGAATGGAGCGCGCTTGGAAGCAAATACGGAAAGAACAGCATCACAGCTTAAGCATAGACCTTTTCGATGCTGGTCTTCTGTTTTTGAACAAAGACTTACCTCAAGCAGACTATATCTTGAAATTTTAACAAGGAGTCAGTGCTATCCAAAGCTCATTACCAGCTCTTGGAGGAACGGAATTAAAGGCTGTCTCCATTTTCAGCATGGTAAACTCCTTTTCAAACAGCGATAGATAAGTGGATTGATCTCCACCAAATGGTGGCTGATCAGCGTTCAATGGGATATTGAACAAAAGCCCCACCAGTTTGCCTTGAGGCTTGAGCAATTCCTTCATCTTACGAACATAGGCCCCTCTTAAGGAGGGATTTAGGGCACAGAAAAAGGTTTGTTCGATGATCAGGTCGTATGCTCCTTGATGAGCAAAAAAGTCTTTGTGCAACAATTGATTCTCCGGCCAATCGATTACCCGTTGTTTCAGATGATGTAAGGGCTCAATGGATAGATCCAGTACATCGACCTGCCGAAACCCCTTTTCCCACAAGTACTCCGCCTCATAGGCGTTTCCTGATCCCGGAATCAACACCCGCATATCCGTACTTTGTAATTGATCGATGTACTCCTTGATTGGGGTCGATACTTCCCCTATGTCCCATCCGGTTTGATGATTGAGATATCGCGAGGTCCAAAAATCTTCATTGAGCTCTATCATGGGGTGAAGTTGAGAATCTTTGATTAATTAGAAAAAGTTTAGGTAATTCGCCCAATATTTAACCAAGAAGTCGTTTAATAGTTGGTTTTTCAGTGCGCAAAAAAATGACAGAGGAGAAGAAAAATAAAAGAGATCAAATTAGAATTGCTTTGATCGTTGCCATTATCATCGTTATTGGTGGGGCTGGCTTCAAGATCTATACTGATTATAAAGACAAGCAGGCACTTCAGGCCGAATATGACGCGACTCGTTTGACGCTTACAACCAAACTGGACAGCATCTCCATCCAACTAAACGACAGGATATCTGAAATTTCTGCTCTGGGAGGCGATATTGATTCGCTGATTTCCCTAAAGGATTCGATCACAGCTGAGCGTGATCAATTGCAACGGACAAGAGTAGCCAATAAAGCCCTGATCAGGCGCTTGGACAATAAAGTGCAAGGCTATGAAGAGCTGCTGATCGCCAAAGACGAAGAGATCAAAGAATTGCAAGAATTGAACACCAAGCTACTTTCAGAGAACAATGAACTGAAAGAAGAGCAAAACGAATTCAAGGCAAGTTTAAATCAAGCCGAGCAAAAACAGCAAGCATTACAGCAGCAGATCGCCTTGGCAGCCAAACTGCGGGCCGAAAACATCAAACTATACAACATCAACAGCAGAGGGAGAGAACGTGAAGGAGATTTCAGAAGCCGACAGGCACAAAAGATCAAGGTGACCTTCAACCTGGCCGAGAATGATGTGGCTCCGGTTGCCGGGCACCAGATCATGATACAGGTAATCGACCCTTCAGGAAATATCATTTTTGATGTTGCGCGAGGTTCCGGTACCTATGAAGTCGATGGTCGCGAAGAGATCTACACGTCCATGCAAGAAATACTCTTCGATAATTCCAAACAAGCGCTCTCCTTTGTCTATGACAAGGGCTCAGAGTTTGCAAAAGGTGACCATAAGATCGTGATCTTAGCCGACACCTACCAGATCGGTGACATCACCTTTAATGTAAGGTAATTCTGCAAACGTTGTCATTTCTAGTTGAAGTGGAAAAGTGTATATTTCTAGACACTTTTCAATCTTTACCATGCTAGACATTCAACAGCGATTCACAAAGTCATTTTTTGTGCTCTTGAGCCTCCCGGCGACTGCCATGGGCTTTGCCCTTTCCGTTCAGATCGCCGCGCTAAGCTGGATACTCAACACACAATTTGGGTTCAATCTAGAAGAGATCGGATTGGTATGGATCGCGGGGCCTGCTGCCGGTATCCTAGGTCAGCTCATCATCGGCTTCATTAGCGATAAAGTGTGGTTTTGGAACGGCAGAAGAAGGCCTTTTATCCTCATCGGAGGTACTATTGCTGCTTTAATGCTCTTGGCTTTACCTAATATTGGGGTCATCAGCGATGCCCTTGGCTTTGAAGAAGTCTTAGGTGTGGCCATTGCGGTTGCTCTCTCCTTAGATCTAGCGATCAACATCAGCTTTAACCCAACACGTTCAGTGATTGCAGATGTTACACATGAAGGAGATGTGAGAACCAAAGGATATACCTGGATGCAGACCATCTCTGGTTTTTTTGGTGTTGTCGCCTATTTGATCGGAGCCTTCGTCGGCAATTACATCCTCATTTACCTGGGAGCTATTTTGGTTTTTCTTTTTTCCGTACTCCCCACCCTCTTCATAACCGAACCAAGGGAGCTCGACAAACAGGATGAATTGGGGGCGAAAATACCCAGAAGAGACACGAACTATCCAGAATTCATAAAGATCTGTTTGGCGCATGCATTTACATGGATAGGTGTGCAAACCATGTTTATTTACACCTTTTCTTTCATCAAAGAAAACATCATGGGCTTTGCCACAACGGAAACGATCAGTGAACTACAAAATGATGAAGTAGGCTTCATCACCGGTATTTCGTTCGCTATTCTGAACACAGTAGGTTTTTTGTTACCCGCAGTAGTGCTTGAACCGATCACAAAAAAAATTGGGCGCGTAAGAACCCATGCACTCTGCATCGCCACCATGGCATTGGGCTACGCTCTGGTGATCTTCTTTGGAAATTCTCAGGCCATGCTTTTTCTGTTAATGGCCATTATCGGCGTTGGTTGGGCCGCAGTGGTCAGCCTTCCTTTTGCCATCATGTCGGAAGTCGTCGATCAGTCTAAAATGGGCCTATACATGGGCCTATTCAATTTATCGGTGGTGATCCCACAACTCATTGCTTCGGGCTTAGGCAAATGGATCGACGAAGCCCCTAATAAAAACATGATCTTTGTGGTCAGCGCCATCACCTTAGGTATTTCAGCCATCTTGTGGCTTATAGTAAAAGAAAGTAAGAAAACGAATGAAAGTATCAGCCCGGCACCAAGCCATTAATTGTAGTTTTTGTCTTATTCTATTGATTCTATTCTCTGCCTGTATGAGTCAGCCCAGCTATGAAACTGTCGATGATTACCCCGTCTATGAGGGGAATGATTTAGGTCTTACATACAACTCCTCCAAAAGTAGTTTTAAGATTTGGTCTCCCGCCGCAGAGGAAGTCCTATTGCATCTATATGCCGAAGGACACAGCGAGAACAAACTCGAAACCCATGACTTAAAAAAAGGAAAATCGGGTGTGTGGGAACTGACTTTATCAGGTGATCAGGCGGGCAACTATTACACCTACCAAATCAAACAAAATGGAGTATGGCGACAAGAAAAGCCTGATCTCTACTCAACCGCAGTTGGTGTCAATGGGGCACGAACCATGATCTTAGACCTAAAAGACACCGATCCTGCAGGGTGGGAAGATGATCAGAGGCCTCCGCTTAGCGCTCCAAACGATATCATCATTTATGAAGCACAAATTCGAGACCTGACCATCGCGGAAAACTCGGGGGTAAAGGAGAAAGGCAAATACCTTGGCTTAACAGAGGTAGGAACTCAAAATAATCACGGTCAATCGACCGGCTTAGATAATATCAAAGACCTTGGAGTCACTCATATCCACCTCCTCCCGACCTTTGATCACCGCAGTATTGACGAGACTCGTCTGGATGAACCACAATATAATTGGGGCTATGATCCCTTGAACTACAATGTTCCGGAAGGCAGTTTTTCAACCGACCCCTACAACGGAGCGACCCGCATCAAAGAATTTAAACAAATGGTGCAAACCTTTCACGAAAATGGCATCCGGGTCATCTTGGATGTCGTGTACAATCATACTGGGCAAACCGAGGATTCAAACTTCAATCAGCTCGTGCCTGATTACTTTTATCGCAAGAATCCCGATGGCACCTTTTCTGATGCAGCAGCTTGTGGAAACGAAACGGCCTCAGAGCGGGAAATGATGCGAAAATACATGATTGAGTCTGTGACCTATTGGGCGACTGAATACCACTTGGATGGTTTTCGTTTCGATCTGATGGGTATCCATGACATTGAGACCATGAACGCCATTACTGATGCCTTGCATGCCATAGATCCCAGCATCTTCGTTTATGGAGAAGGTTGGACAGCAGGTGCATCTCCTCTTCCGCAAGAAAAACTGGCCTTAAAGGCCAATACAACAGAATTAAAGGCAGTAGCTGCTTTTAGCGATGACATTCGCGATGGGCTCAAAGGCAGCGTGTTCATTCATGAAGATGGCGGGTTTGTTAGTCAAAAACTAGGAATGAAAGAAAGCATCAAGTTTGGCGTGGTGGGCTCAACAGAGCACCCACAAATTGATTATGAAGCCGTCAACTATTCCAACGCCCATTGGGCAAATTCGCCTGCCCAATGCATCAACTACGTGTCTTGTCACGACAACCATACCTTATTCGACAAGTTGACACTTTCACGACCCGAAGCCACAGCTGCGCAGCTCAAAAAAATGCATCTCTTGGCTCAAACCATCGTGCTGACTTCTCAGGGCGTGCCCTTCCTGCATGCCGGAACAGAATTTCTGCGTACGAAGAATGGAGTAGAAAACTCTTACAACTCACCTGATGAAGTGAATCGCATTGATTGGGACGAAAAATTCAAACATGAAGACGTTTATAATTACTACAAAGAGCTAATTGCCTTAAGAAAAGCACATCCAGCCTTTCGCATGAGGAGTACTGAAGAAATTCAGCAACACCTAATGTTCTTAGATTATGCAGGAGAGAACTTCTTGGCTTACCAACTCAGCGATCATGCCAATGGGGATGAATGGAATAACATCTTGGTGCTTCTGAATGGTGCCGATACGAACAAAACCCTAAAGTTACCTGAAGGACAATGGACCTTGGTCGGTAATGGCAAACAAGTCAATCAAAACGGAATGGGTGTACGCTCGGGTACTCTTACTGTACCTGCCATTACAGCTTACATCCTGAAACAAGATTAAATTGAGAGCGTCGTTTCAAATACTTTGACGGCATGACCTGTGATCAACACACGGTCTCCGCTTAGTGCTAATCCAAGATTCCCTCCTCTTTCAGAGGCCTGATATGCCTTAAAGGAAGTTTTGCCTTTTCGGTTGGCCCAGTAAGGAGTCAGAATGGTGTGCATGAAACCGGTGACCGGGTCTTCCTTGATGCCGAGGTTTGGGGCAAAGTACCTGGAGATAAAATCAACTTTGCTCCTAGCCGACCAAGCCGATATGATCAAGCCATTTTGAGCAAGATTTGCTACTTTTTTATCGTCCGGGTCAAAGGCTAATAGTTCTTGCTCATTCTTGAAAATAAAGATCATCTCATTCGGTACCTCCAGTACTTCATGCAGCTCAATATCAAACTGCTCGTTATAGTCTGCCAACTGACCTGAGGATAAGGTTTGAGGCATTTGACTTGGGAAATCAAGGCGTAAGCCCTCTTCTGTATAGTCAACATACAACGGACCACTTAGGGAATCGAACTCAATGGTTTTATGGGTTGGCCAATAGCCCTCTGTATAAAGCACAAAAGAGGAGGCTAAGGTAGCATGCCCACACAATGGAACTTCTCGCGCAGGTGTAAACCATTGAATATTGCAGTGATCGGCATAAACCTTCACAAAAGCGGTTTCCGATAAGTTCATCTCCGATGCAATCGCCTGCATCATCTCGACATTGAGTTCCTCTTCTACAATGCAGACAGCCGCAGGATTCCCTTTGAAGCGCTCTTGCGCAAAAGCATCAATTTGAAACAGTCTCATTTGCTTTCTCCTTATGATTCTTATACATCACATTCAATACAACCCCCAGCATGACGCAGGTCATACCTAAATAAGTTAATAAATTAAACGTCTCTCCGAAAAGTACAAAGCCAAAACCTAAGGCATAGAGTACGCCAATAAAGTTGATGTTGGCCACCTTACTCAAGTCCTCTGATTGATAGGATTTGGTCATGAAATATTGTGCGAACTGGGTCAACACACCAATGGCAATCAACAAGCCCCACTCAATCCCTTCGGGTTGAACCCAATGGAAGACAGAATAGGCTCCTACGATAGGGAGCGTCACGAGTGGAAAATAAAAGATGATCACCAAGGGGTGTTCGGACGTTTTTAGCTTTCGGATCATGTTGTAAGCGACACCGGAGAAAAAAGCAGCACCAAGACCCAATAAAGCCATAAATGGGGAAACACGCGGGTCGAATCCCTTAATCATGACGATCCCCACAAAAGAGACGGCAAAAAACACCCATTGCAATGGGAATACTTTTTCCTTGACGATCCAGACGCCTAAAATTGCCGTAAATATTGGACCTAAGAACATGATGGTTACGGCACTAGCCAAGGGAATCTCTTGAAGCGTCGTGAAAAACATCATTAGGGCCAGAGCACCGGCCAAGCCTCGAATGAATAAGACCTTTCGGTTTTTCCCCAAGGGATTGATCTTTTTGAGGCCTAAGGTTGTTCCGGACATGATGAATGAAACAATTGACCTAAATAATATGATTTCTATGGCAGGAATGTTATCTACGTACTTGACCAATACATTCATCACCGCAAAAATGAATGTGGCCAATAACATGTAAATAACTCCTCTGGAAAACATGCCCAAAATTGTTGAATTAAAACTATACCTCCTTATATGTCTTTAAAAAAAGGATCACCCGCTCCAGATTTTGTTTTGCCATCGACCGCTGGCGATAAATTCCGATTGAAAGATCATTTGCCTTGTATCATTTACTTTTATCCGAAAGACTTCACCCCCGGTTGTACAGAGGAGGCCTGCTCTTTTCGAGATGGCTTTGAAGAGCTGAAAGGACTTGATATCAGTGTCTATGGCATCAGCCGTGATGGAATTGAAAGCCACCAAAAGTTCATCAAAAAACACGGGCTGCCTTTTGAGCTTCTCAGTGATCGGTCCGGCGAAGTGTGTAAAAAATACAGCGCCTTAGTCCCTCTAATCGGTGTACCCAAGCGCATTACCTATTTGATTGATAAAGAGCAAAAGATCGCTGCAGTCTATTCTGACATGTTCGGCGCAAAACAGCACTTGAACCAAATGATAGCCGAACTAAATAGAAAAAAATAAGGGAAAACCGCGTTGGAATTCTAAATTTACTGTCCTTAAAATGACGAACAATCACATCAAAGCCTTTTTATTCACTCTTCTCCTTGGACTGTCATGCAGTGCAATGGGCCAGCGATTCACGACAACGAATAGCTTTGATCGACTATCCAAGGTAACTGTTGGGTTCAGCGCGAATACCTATTTTGGTGAGTTGCGAAGAGCACGAGATCCAAACTTGCAGGCAGCTCTTGGATTTGGGATAGGCTATGAGCACTTGATGACGGACAATGTTGGGCTTAGGGCGCAATTCAGCTATTACACCATAAAGGCCGATGATTCAGTGGCAACCATTCCGGCTCAACGCGACCGTAACCTTAATTTCAAAGCAAATAATGTGGAGTTCGTGGTGCAAGGCATCTATTACACGCACCGACACCCCGCCAAGGGCTATCGCGATAGGGCCTTTGTCAATCCTTTCTTCCATTTAGGAATTGGCGTAACCACAAACAACCCGGTGCAGAACTTGAATGGAACAGACTATTCCATGCGTCCCCTGAGCATAGAAGGTGAACAATATGGCGGTCTTGCCCTCATTGTACCGCTAGGCATGGGGATGGACATTTTTGTTAGTAAGAACTGGGATCTGCAATTGGACCTACAGTACAATATTGCTATGACTGGTTATTTGGATGATGTTAGCGGTGTTTATCGTGATCAAGCCTCTTTTACAGATACGGATGGCGTACCCGCAATTACCTTAGCCCAATTATCTGATCCTCGAACAGTCTTAACTCCTCCTATCGCTCCGGTAGATGCCGGAACACGGCGTGGAGATGGTACTAATGATTCATATCTTAGAGCCTCGATTAAATTAGCTTATTATTTACCGAAATCGCTCTACGGAAAATCCTCCATTCGCTGCCGCGTAATCAAGAAGACAAGATAAGCCCATCTTTTAGGGTCACGATGCGATCTGACATTTTGGCCAATTGATCATTATGAGTCACGATGACAAAGGTGTATCCTAATTCGTCTCTTAGCCGAAAAAACAGTTGATGCAAATCCTCTGCTGAACGAGTATCCAAATTACCCGATGGTTCATCTGCTAAAACCAACTGCGGCTCATTGATCAAGGCCCTAGCTACCGCGACCCGCTGCTGCTCACCTCCAGATAATTCCGAGGGCTTGTGGGTTAGTCGCGCACTTAAGCCCAATAAGCCCAACAATTCACTCGCTCTTTTTTTAACCTCTTGTTGGCGCTTACCTGCAATTAAGGCAGGCATGGAGACATTTTCTATGGCATTGAATTCCGGTAACAGGTTATGAAATTGAAAAATAAAGCCAAAATGCTTGTTGCGCAATTCCGAGATCTTCGTTTGGCTTACGGTCAGTAGATCAACTCCATTTAAAAACAGTTCGCCTGCATCTGCTTGATCCAAGGTGCCTAGAATATGAAGAAGTGTGCTTTTGCCAGCACCTGAAGGTCCAACAATCGAGAGCACCTCTCCTGTTAGAATGTCAAGATCGATACTTTTCAACACCTCTACATGTCCGTAACTTTTGCTAATCGCCTTTGCCGATAATATGTTTTCCATAAACTTAATCCAAACATAAACAGATTATGGAGAATGTAAACGAAATGATGGGTCATTAGCGTGAATTGACTTGTTATTATAGGCCCTTTGGCTTACTTTCGCACAAAATCTGAGACATGAATATTCACGAGTATCAAGCGAAAGAATTACTAAAAAAATACGGTGTTAAAATTCAAGAAGGAATTGTAGCAGATACACCAGAAGCAGCAACAGCTGCAGCTCAACAACTCAATAAAGAAACCGGCACCAGCTGGTACGTTGTGAAAGCTCAGATTCACGCCGGTGGACGTGGTAAAGGAAAGGTGCAAGAAACAGGATCGAATGGTGTTGTCTTGGCCAAAAGTTTGGATGAGGTTGGACCAAAGTCAAAAGCCATTTTAGGTGGAACCTTGGTTACACACCAAACAGGTGCAGAAGGTAAATTGGTCAATAAAGTCTTGATCGCACAAGATGTGTACTATCCCGGAGATAGCGAACCCAAAGAATATTACCTGTCCATTTTACTTGACAGAGCGAAAGGATGGAACGTGATAATGGCCTCTACCGAAGGGGGAATGGATATTGAAACGGTGGCCGAAGAAACTCCTGAAAAGATCATAAAAGAATGGATCGATCCAAAAGTTGGTCTTCAAGGTTTTCAGGCAAGAAAAGTTGCTTTTGCTCTTGGCCTAGAAGGACAAGCCTTTAAGGAAATGGTGAAATTCATTTTTTCACTTTACAAAGCCTATGAAGATACTGACGCCAGTCAATTTGAGATCAACCCGGTATTAAAAACATCGGATGATCAAATCCTTGCTGTTGATGCAAAAGTGAACTTGGACGACAATGGCTTGTTCAGACACAAAGATCTCCATGCACTACGCGACCTTTCGGAGGAAGATGGGGCAGAAGTTGAAGCCGGTGAGTATGGCTTGAGTTATGTCAAACTAGATGGCAACGTGGGTTGTATGGTGAATGGTGCAGGTTTGGCAATGGCAACCATGGACATCATCAAACTATCTGGTGGAGAGCCTGCCAACTTTTTAGATGTAGGTGGAACCGCAAACGCAGAAACAGTAGAAGCCGGTTTCCGCATCATCATGAAAGATCCTAATGTCAAAGCTATTTTGATCAATATCTTTGGCGGTATCGTCCGTTGTGACCGTGTGGCCAATGGTGTGGTTGAAGCGTATAAAAAAATTGGAAATATTGATATTCCGATCATCGTGCGTCTGCAAGGCACAAATGCAGAAGAAGCAGCGAAGATCATCAATGAAAGTGGATTAGCGGTGCAGTCAGCGATAGTATTGAAAGATGCAGCGCTAAAAGTGCAAGAAGCACTTGCTTAAAATTAATTCGCACCCGTAGCTCAACTGGATAGAGCGCTGGATTTCGGCTCCAGAGGTTGAGGGTTCGACTCCTTCCGGGTGTACTATAGACAATGCCTTCAATAGAAGGCATTGTTTTTGAATTAATTATTAAGCTATTTGTCCAACCTCACCCCAATGATTGGCAAACTATCTATTTGCTTAACTTTATACGTATATACGTTTTGATGAGAAAATTCTCTTTCACTGTTTTTTTACTCCTTGCCTTATTGGAATTCACTAATGCGCAAAACTTCTATTCTGCTAGAAGAAATAGAACAGTGATGTTTTCTTATGGCTTAGGATTAGCACAGTATCATGGAGATTTGCATGACGTGCTTTATGATGGTATGGGTTCCGCAACAGGCTACTCCTTTGGCATTGGCTTGAGGAAAAGGCTCGGAAACTCAGTTTCTTTGAGATTTGACATCAACCACTACCAGATCGGTGGTGCTGATGCCGACAATCAAGCAATAGGAGCCATTGCTAGATCTGGTAGTAAAAAGAGTTTCGAAAATGATACACGTGCTGAGCGCAACTTAAGTTTTAGAGCCAGAAATTGGGAAGTTAATTTACAGGCCAATTTAAAATGGTATACGGTATACCACTCAATTTCACACTCACCAAAATATCCTTGATGTCTGGACGAATCAATTCCTCAATGGCGTATTTTAATTCTGTTGTTGTCAAGCCAGAAGCATTCACCCGACCCAACCCATTGATCTCGATGTTCCCGTCTTTGTCGGCATTATAGCCTGTTAAATAAGGATCATTCATTCCTCCTCCTTGACCTCCTCCTTGATTCCCTGCCATCAT
This sequence comes from Roseivirga sp. YIW32, assembly GCF_057219245.1. Lineage (NCBI taxonomy): Bacteria > Pseudomonadati > Bacteroidota > Cytophagia > Cytophagales > Roseivirgaceae > Roseivirga > Roseivirga sp. YIW32. Next base: position 1,568,617 of record NZ_JBXVVG010000001.1, read on the forward strand.
AAGGTTATCTGGCCGCGCAAAAACGGGATAATAACGCTCCACTGCTTCTAACTGGCTGCTATAAAAATTGATGAGCAAAATATCATTGGGCTGCAAACGGTAATCCACCCGTTTCAATGAGATCAACTGGTCATTCTCTAATCTGGGGTCGAGCTCTTTGTTCTGCAAGTACACGACCTTCTCATTAGGAATGCAGCTACTGGCTAAGACCAGAAGGACCAGAAGGCTAAAAAATTGCTTGAGGGTATTACTCATCAAAAGTGAAATTTGCTTTTTGGCCGAGCTCAAATGCCTCTTTGGCCATGGTGAGAAAATCATTCATCTTGTGTAGTGGCACCATATTGGGGCCGTCACTTTTTGCAGTTTTCGGATCAGGGTGAGTTTCAATGAAGAACCCATCGACCCCGGCTGCACCAGCCGCCCGACATAAATAGGGGGCGAATTCTTTTTGCCCACTTGAGCTCCCTCCTGCACCTCCGGGTTGTTGTACGCTGTGGGTGACGTCAAAAACTACAGGCGCAAATTGCCGCATGGTGGGTAAGGCACGCATATCCACCACCAAATTGTGATAGCCCAATGAAAAGCCTCTTTCTGTTAAAATGACTTTGTCATTTCCTGTTGACTTTACCTTGTCAACGGCGTATTGCATATCTTCCGGAGCCATGAATTGGCCTCGTTTGATCTTTACTGTTTTTCCTGTTTTTCCTGCAGCTACCAAAAGGTCTGTTTGTCTACACAGATAAGCGGGTATTTGCAATGCTTGCGCCACGTCACTCACAGGTTTTGCCTGGCTGGCTTCGTGAATGTCGGTGACAACAGGGAGGTCAAATTCAGCGCCTATCCTTTCTAATACGCGTAATCCTTGATCAAACCCTACCCCTCTGTACGAATCGACCGAGGTACGATTCGCTTTATCGAAAGATGCTTTAAAAATAAACCGAATGCCAAGCCTTTCACAAGTTTCTTTGAGGCTTTCTGCCACTTGAGCGCAAACCTCCCAAGACTCTATGGCACAAGGTCCTGAAAACAAGACCATTTCACCTTTTCCGATGGTTATTCCGTCGGATATCTCTACCCCTCGTTCAAATATTTTCATTGCATTAACTTTTCAATAATTGCGTCGTATTTCCCTTGGGCCTTTAAAATCAAGTCAGCCAGCTCGCGCAAAGCCCCTTTTCCTCCTGAATTTGTCAACACCCAGTCCACTCGTTCTTTTACTTTTTCATGTCCGTCATTGGGGGTAGCACTCAAGCCTACCTTTGTCAAGATGGGCAAGTCATTGATATCGTCTCCGATATAGGCGACTTCGTACATCTCAAGAGCATGTTCTTTCAACACAGCAGATAGTGTCTCCCCTTTGTGCTTGATGCCATGAAAATGGAAATCAAATTTCAATTCTTCACAACGATTTTTAACGACTTGCGAGTCTCTACCGGTTATGACCCCGATAAGCACGCCATTGGCTTTCAAGTACTGAATGATCTGTCCGTCCTTCACATTGAACTGCTTGTACTCCATTCCCGCATTGTCGTAAATGATGGAACCATCTGTCATGACTCCATCGACATCCGTGATCAGACACTTGATCTGCCGGGCTTTTTCAATTAGTCGTTGCTTATCCTCTATCATTGGGTGGTAAAGATATAAAGCTAAACAGCTTTCTGATAAAATAGATGATTTTCGGCGGCTCTTCTTCTTTCATCGCAGGAACATTCTTATGTTGTAGAAATTTCTTTTTGCTTATGAAATGGCTCAAGTTTTTCTTTCTACTTTTCTTGACTGCAGGTAGTTTTTATGCCTTGAACACTAAGTTTGGACAAATCCCACCATTGGGTAAATTCTTGTCTCCCAATCAGGGTTTTTGGCAAAATGATGATTCTGAAGACGGGTTTATTGAGGATGCCGCACTCCCCGGCTTAAGCTCAAGTGTTGAAATAAGCTTCGATGAGCACCTCATCCCACATGTATATGCTTCCTCAAACAAAGATCTTTATCGGGCTCAAGGGTATTTGACCGCTCAAGCCCGGCTGTGGCAAATGGAGTTTCAGACCTATGCAGCAGCCGGCCGATTGTCAGAAATCGTTGGACCAAGTGCGTTGACTTATGATAGAGAACAGCGTAGAAAAGGAATGGTCTGGGGGGCAGAAAATGCCATGAACTTCATGATGGAAGACCAAGAGATCGCTTCGTATGTAACGGCCTACACCGAAGGGGTAAATGCTTATATCCGTGCACTTTCCCCCGATCAATATCCCGTGGAATATAAATTACTAGACTATGCACCCGAAGAATGGACGCCACTAAAAACTGCCTTATTGTTGATGTACATGACGGATATGCTGGCCGGTGGTGACAATGACTTGGAGTTTTCAAATCTTGTCAATGAAATGGGGCAAGAGCAATTTGATTTTTTATTCCCTGATTTCTTCGACGCCATTGACCCGGTCATCCCAAAAGAAAGGGATTGGTCAAGCTGGGAAGTCGAGGTACCCGAAGTTCCAAAAGGTGCTTACCCTGTTGACCCCCAAACCGGTTTTATGACCAAGCCACATCCAGATAACGGCAGTAACAATTGGGCCATTGGCCCGGAGAAGTCTGTCAGTGGCAAACCAATTTTGGCGAATGACCCACACTTGGGCCTCAATTTACCTTCCATTTGGTACGTGATGCATTTGCAAACGCCTGAGAAAAACACCTTCGGAGCCACCTTGCCCGGAGCATTAGGTGTGATCTCAGGCTTTAATGAGTTCATTTCGTGGGGCGTGACCAATGCCACCAGAGATGTGAAGGATTGGTATCAGATCGAGTTCAACGAGGACAAAAGTCAATACTGGCATGATGACCAATGGAAACCTACTTCCTTACGAATTGAAGAGATCCAAGTGAAGGGTGAAGAGACTTTTTATGATTCCATCTATTTTACCCATCATGGTCCCGTTAGCTATGACGAAAGTTTCAAAGGAAATAGAGGACAGTCAACTGGCTATGCCATGCAATGGATTGGTCATGAAGCCAACAACAATCAACGCACCTTCATCGAGCTTAACGCAGCCCGAAACTATGGGGATTATGTTTCCGCATTGAGTCATTACACGGCACCTGCTCAAAACTTCGTCTTCAGTTCCACTGAAGGTGATATCGCCTTGTGGATTCAGGGGAAATTCCCGAACAAATGGGAAGGGCAAGGCAAATTCTATCTTGACGGAAGCAATCCTGAACACGACTGGCAAGGGTACATCCCACAAGAGCATAATGCGCATGTCAAGAACCCTGAAAGAGGCTTTGTCAGCTCTGCCAACCAACATCCGGTAGATGAGCAGTACCCTTATTATGTTTTTAATGATGGCTATGACATGACGAGAAGCCGCGTGATCAACGATTTCTTTCGATCAAAGGAGCAATTCGACATTGAGGATTTCAAGGCATTGCACAACAACAATTACAATTTACTGGCAGCTGAACTCGTCCCCGTTTTTTTGAGGGAATTAAACACAGACGGCCTATCGGCTGAAGCGCTGGACGTACTGGAGCTGGTGAAGAATTGGGATTTCAACAATGACATGGAATCTGAAGAAGCCACTATTTTTCAGCTTTGGTGGCCGAAAGTTCGAAATGCCATTTACGATGAGATCGAAGCTATGGAAAGCCGCGTGCGGTATCCTTTTACTTACAGAACCTACGAACTACTGCGCGACTACCCGGAACATAAATTGATGGATATTCAGTCTACCGAAAAAATAGAGACTGCTGCTGACCTGATCACTGACGCTTTTATCACAACAGTGGAGCAGGTCGCAAAAATGAAAACTCAAGGTACTTCACTCAAATGGGTAGATTACAAAGGAACCTATGCAGGACATTTGCTTCAAGGATTACCGGCCTTCTCTCGCTTTAACATTCCCATCGGTGGAAATGGCGGAATCGTTAATGCCACGAGCAAGAATCATGGACCATCCTGGCGGATGATCGTTGAAATGTCTGATCCACCAAGGGCATATGGCGTGTATCCGGGTGGACAGTCCGGGAATCCTGGTAGTAAGTTCTACGATGATTTGATCGATATTTGGGCAAAAGGAGAGTATCTCAGCTTAGATCTTAAACGGCCCACTGAGGCGAGTTCCGCATTCATCAAACAAACCTTAAGCCAACAACAATGAAAAAGTCAATCCTGAATTTCATCTTCACCCTTGTCTTAGGTTTCCTTTTTTCCTTGATCCTACCCTGGTGGTCAGGCATGCTAGCAGCACTTCTCGTTAGCGCAATCGTTCGCCTAAGAAAAGCAGCCGCTTTCGTTGTTCCCTTCTCAGCAATCGCCTTACTTTGGTTAGTGAATGCCTTCTGGCTCAGTAGTGCTAATGATTTTATTCTTGCCAAGAAAATCACCGTTTTGCTTCAAATAGACAATAATTTGTTCTTGTTATTTCTGGTGACCGGAGTAATTGGCGGGTTATCAGCAGGTTTTGCTGGCTTATTAGGCAACCAGATCCACCAACTCTTTTTCGCTAAACCAGAATGAGCCAACTCACTACTGCCCACCACTTCATTATTGATTTCGACAGTACCTTTACCCAAGTCGAAGCCTTGGATATCCTTGGAGAGATCTCTCTTGCTCAACATCCTGAACGCGAACAACGGCTGGCACGCATTAAGGAAGTGACCGATCAGGGAATGGCAGGTGAACTCTCCCTGAGGCAATCCTTAGAAGCGAGAATAGAGATCCTTGATGCACATCGCGATCACTTGAATGAGCTGGTGAATCGTTTAGGCAAAAAGATCTCCAAGTCCTTCGAACGAAACAAATCCTTTTTCGAACAAAATGCCGAACATACTTACATTGTTTCGAATGGTTTTAAAGATTTTATTGTTCCAGTAGTAGCCCAATTGGGCATTAAACCAAGCCATGTCTTTGCCAACGAGTTTGTCTTTGATGTCTCCGGTAAGATCATCGATTTCGATCGAGAAAACGTCTTGTCATCGAATGGAGGAAAAGTTAAATTGGTACAAGGGCTTGCATTGGATGGTGAGGTCCACATGATCGGCGATGGCTATACCGATTATGAAGTAAAAGAAGCCGGTGTCGCCAAACAGTTTTGGGCGTATACAGAAAATATTGAACGGGACAAAGTTAAGGCCAAGGCCGACCACATTGCCCCAAGTTTTGACGAAATCCTATTTAAGAACAACATGAGCGGAGCCCTTTCTTATCCCAAAAATCGAATTAAAATGCTGCTTTTGGAAAACGTGCATCCAAAAGCCCTCGCTCACCTCAAAGAAGATGGCTTTGCTGTAGAAACCTATCCAGCAGGATTAGATGAAGAGGAGCTTTGCCAGAAGATCAAGGGCATTCACGTCTTGGGCATTCGTTCCAAAACGAATGTGACTCGAAAAGTATTCGAGCATGCAGATAAACTGATGGCCATTGGGGCGTTTTGCATCGGCACCAATCAGATCGATCTTCAGGCGGCTTTGGAAAATGGCGTCGCAGTATTCAATGCACCCTATAGCAATACACGTTCAGTTGTTGAATTGGCTATTGCAGAGATCATCATGTTGATGCGAGGAATCCCGGATAAGAACCAAGACATGCATCAGGGAATCTGGTCCAAAACGGCGAAAAACAGCAACGAGATTCGAGGCAAACAACTCGGCATCATTGGCTATGGAAACATTGGCTCTCAGCTTTCCGTGTTAGCCGAAAACATGGGCATGCAAGTGCAATACTTCGATATTGAAGAACGCTTAGCCCTAGGCAATGCGACTAAGTGTAAAACCCTCGAAGAGCTTTTGAAAAGCTCCGACATCGTTAGCTTACACATTGACGGACGTCCTGAGAATACAAATATTTTTACCTCCAAGGAATTCGATCAAATGAAGGACGGTGCTATTTTCTTGAATCTTGCTCGAGGTCCTGTGGTAGACATCAGCGCTTTGAAAGCAGCCTTAACATCGGGTAAAATCTTAGGTGCCGGTGTGGATGTTTTCCCTGAAGAACCCAAGAGCAATCAAGATCCTTTTGAATCTGAATTGATCGGTCTACCCAACACGATCTTAACGCCACATATCGGGGGCAGCACCCAAGAAGCACAGGAGAACATTGGTGAATTTGTCCCTAACAAGATCATGGATTACATTAATACAGGTGACACGGGCTTGAGTGTCAATTTTCCTAACCTGAATTTGCCTGCGTTGAAGAATGCCCACAGACTGCTCCATATTCATGCGAACAAAACAGGTATCCTCGCGCGCATCAACCAATTGCTCGCCGAGCACGACGCCAATATAGTAGGTCAATACTTGAAGACGAACGAGACCATTGGCTACGTGATCACGGACATCGACAAGGCCTACGACAAGGAATTGATCAAAGCCCTGCGCAACATTGAACATACCATCAAATTCAGGGTGCTTTATTGAGTCTGCCTTCTGCATAAGATTGATTTGTTCGAAGCACTCAATTGCCTTAGCTTAGACTAATTAATTCAGATACTATGTTTTCACTTAGAAAAATCAAACAGACCTTTGCTATTGCTTGCACATTTGTTTTGTTCAGCTGTGGCCCAAGCGAAGGACCCGACTCCATTTTCATCAATGGAGAAATATATACCGTTGATCTCTCATCTCCACAAGTAGAGGCGGTTGCCGTTACGGACGGCATGATCAGTGCCGTTGGTTCAACTGCCGACATTTCAGCGCTCAAAGGAGACAATACTGAGGTGATCGACCTAAACGGTCAAACCATGACTCCTGGATTTATTGAATCCCATGCCCACTTAATGGGCATTGGCTATAACAAGCTTGAGCTAGACCTCATGTATGTGAAAACCTATGATGAATTGGTCGAGAAGGTCGCTGAAGCGGTAGCTAAGGCAGAGCCTGGCGATTGGATCACGGGAAGAGGCTGGCATCAAGACAAGTGGATCAAAAAACCAGACAACATGGTCAAAGGCTTTCAAACGCATGACCAAATGAGTGCGGTAAGCCCAGACAATCCCGTTTTCTTACGACATGCCAGTGGTCATGCAACCTTTGCGAATGCCAAAGCCATGGAAATGGCTGGCATCAATAACCTGAGCATCGAAAGCTTACAAGGTGAAGTAGAGGGTGGTGAGATCATCAAGGATGAAATGGGCAATCCGACGGGCGTATTAACAGAGCGCGCTTCTATGCTAGTGGCCAAGTATGTTCCACAGGACACAGAAGAAAATGCAGAAAAGGCATTGCAATTGGCACTTGAAGAATGTGCACGCTTGGGCATAACCAGTTTTCATGATGCCGGTTCAGGACAAGATTTCATTGACCGCCTGCAGCGATTCAAAGACCAAGGCAAGCTAACTGTGCGCATGTACACCATGCTGACGGGAAGGAATCCGGACTTGCTCGAAGAATGGTATAAGAGAGGCCCGATGATCGACCCGGATCATTTCCATACGGTGCGTTCGATAAAACTGCATACCGATGGCGCCCTAGGCCCACGCGGAGCATGGCTCCTGCAAGCATACGCTGACCGTGTAGGACATTTTGGGCACGAGACCCTTCCCATGGAAACAGTGTACGAAGTATCTAATAGGGCCTTGGAGACTGGTTTTCAAGTGTGCTCTCATGCCATTGGCGACCGCGCAAACCAAGAAGTACTGGATCGATACGAACGAGCATTCGACAATTTCCCGGCAATTGACCGCCGAGCACAACGATTCAGAATTGAACATGCCCAGCACCTGAGCCTGAATGACATTGCACGCTTCGGCGAGATGAACGTCATTGCGGCCATGCAGGCCATTCACATGAGCTCGGACCGTCCTTGGGCCATCGATCGCCTCGGTGAACAACGGATTGTCGAAGGCGCTTACGTATGGCAAAAGCTCATGGATGGTGGAGCGATAGTTTCAAATGGAACGGATGCACCCGTAGAACCGCTGGACCCACTTCCCTCCTTTTATGCGTCGATCACAAGGAAGACCTTAGAAGGTTTACCGGAAGAAGGCTTTGAGGCCGACCAGAAAATGTCGCGTGCCGAGGCATTGAAGTCTTATACCTTAGATGGAGCCTACGCTGAATTTGAAGAGGACTTCAAAGGTTCTATCGAAGTGGGCAAAGCGGCAGATTTTACGGTGTTTGATAAAAACATCATGACCATTCCAGAACAAGAGATCCTCACAGCGAAATCAGTGATGACGGTAGTGGGTGGAAAGATCGTATACAAGGATAAGGACTAGCGTTCTCATGACTCCACATGAAGTGTAGCCATGACTAAAATATAAAAAGCCCCGAAATCGGGGCTTTTTATATTTTCCCAAGAAGCTTTAAGGTCTGATCGAACCTCTCTTAAAGACAAGATTTGGGCTATCCTTAATTTCGCAACAGTCCACTGTTATCCTGCACTAAGTACGAGGCCATAAAGTGCAATACTTCATGGTTGAGGCCTTGTTTTGAAAGAGATTCACCCGGTATTTGAGTTAAAATTGTAAAGTTCGAAAACTGGTCTAAACTCACTTGGGATGTCTTAGTCTCTTTAATTACTATACAAACTTAAGAAGCTAAAGGTTGCATCCCACGCTATTCTTTCTATTTCTGGACTTTCGGCTAGAAAAAGCTTCACCATTTCATTCTCCCAGAAATTAGTTAGTTTGCACTTTTAAAGACGCTTGTTCATTGACTACTGACACAAAGATCCTTACCAAGGATTACGCTTTTCATTTTGTTTCCTACTTCTTCATGGCTGCGGCGTTCTATTTTTTGCTGCCAACTCTTCCGGTGTATGCCGTAAATGCCTTAGATGCCAATAAAAACCAAGTTGGTTACATCATCGGGGTGTATGCGCTCGCTGCCTTGATCATCAGACCTTTTAGTGGCTATGCACTGGATGCCTACGGCCGAAGGTCGGTTTATCTTTGGGCCCTTGGGGTTTTTACGGTATTAATGGGTTTTTATCACCTGGCGGGGAATTTTTATGTACTCCTCTTGATCAGAATGCTACACGGTTTTACCTGGGGCACCATCACTACGGGGGGAAGTACAATTGCCGCTGATCTGACTCCGGAAAGCCGGAGAGCCGAAGGCATTGGCTATTTTGGGATGGCCATGGCCTTCTCTATTGCTTTTGCCCCCTATGCTGGAGATCAGATCATGGGGCAGGATAACTTCAACAACTTATTTACTGTAGCAACCATCGTATCGATTGCCGCATTGCTTTTGGCTTTATTGGTGAAAATGCCAAACATAAAAACAGGTGAAACGAAATTGAGTGTTTCCAAAATGTTCGAAAAGCGAGTGAATCGATTGGCGCTTGTGATGTTCATGGGAGCTTTCCCTTATGCCGCCATCATCTCCTTCATCAGTATTTACAGCGATGAATTGGGTCTGAAGCAAGGAGGACTATTCTTCATTTTTATGGCGATCGGCGTGATCTTAGCGCGCGTATTCGTTGGAAAGGTAATGGATAAAAAAGGACCTAATGGCTTAGTGCTTTTCGGGATCCTTATTACGGTTGCCGGGCTATTTTTGATGAGTTATGTTTCTACTTTTTGGCCCTTGATGGCAAGTGGTATTTTGGTAGGCATTGGCAATGGCATCATCATGCCGACCGTACAGACCATGGCCCTCAACATGGTTCCTGTAGAACGTCATGGCGCGGCGAACGCCACCTTTTTCTCCGCAGTAGACCTCGGCATTGGTGCCGGCTCCATCAGCCTGGGCTATATCGCAGAGTATTTTGGCATTGCGGTCATGTTCTTCATTTGTGGAATCATCTTATTGCTACCTTTACTCTTTTATTTCTTATTCGTGGTCAAGCACTACGAATTCCATGTTGAAAAATTGAGTCACGCAAATGCCTAAAAAGATATTCTTTACACCCGGTCCTTCTGCTCTATACTTTACCGTTGAATCCCATATAAAGGATGCCTTAAAGGCTCAGGTAATGGAAATCAATCACAGAAGTGCACAGGCAGAAGCTTATTTCAAAACGGCAGCGGAGAACCTTAAAGTGTTGATGGATATTCCATCGGATCGGCAGGTCTTGTTCTTGAGTTCTGCTACTGAGATCTGGGAAAGGCAATTGCAAAACTTGGTCATCAACACCTCGCATCACTTTTGCTATGGCGCCTTCAGCAACAGATTCTTTGATTTTGCACAACGGCTAGGCCTATCGCCGACTCAGTCGATAAGTGATTTCGGTAGTATACCCGATTTGAATTTCGATGAGATTCCTGAAGAAACAGAACTCATCGCTTTTGCCCTGAATGAAACCAGTACCGGAGTTAGTTTCCCTACAGAAAGGCTCACCCAACTACGCGAAAAACGCCCCAATGCCTTGATTGCTGTCGATGGTGTTTCGGCATTTCCTGTCATTGATATCGACTTTAGCCAAATCGACAGTGCCTATTTCTCTGTCCAAAAGTGTTTTGGCTTACCGGCAGGGCTTGGCGTGTGGATCTTGAGCCCTCGTGCCATTGCCAAGGCCGAAGAAAAACTAGCCAAAGGACATTCCATCGGGACCTACCAAGCCATTCCGAATTTGATAAAGAATGCATTGAAATACCAAACTACCTATACTGCTAATGTCTTTGATATTTACCTGTTGAGCAAAGTGACTCAAGACATGCTTGAAAGAGGAATCGATGTCATCAGAAGAGAGGCCAACTATAAAAGTGTCTTGTTGCAGCACATGGTCGATAAACACCCGTTATTGACACACTTTGTTGAAGACAAAGCCATTCGTTCTCCAACGGTGACCGTGGCCAATACGGCAGCTAACTCGAATGAGCTTCTGGCCACCCTGAAAGAGAAAGGCTTTGTTTTGGGTAATGGCTATGGATCGTTCAAAGGCAAGCAAATCCGAATCGCCTCTTTCCCGACACATTCCAAGGAACAGATCGAACTTTTGGTGGACGTCGTCAATTCAATCGTTTAGGAGAATGGATTTTTAATGCTAAATTCACAAATAACAACTTTTTATCACGCAATACCCCTATTTTTGCAGTGTAATTAGATACCATGCCTACTAGAGAGAAAATAATGGTTTTGATGGATACTTCTGAGGCCGACAAAACCTTGCTGAAATTCTTAGAACCCATTGCAACGAACAGTGAAACCAAAGAAATTCACTTTTTCAATAGCATTAGTGAAATGAAAATACCAGACCAGGTATTGAAGAGTTTTCCGGAGATCAAAGAAAACTCGATTCAGGAAAGAAAATCTCAGCTTCAAGGCCTGGCAGAACAACAGCTACCTACCGACCTATACAAGATCAGCCAATTCCACGTAAAGGAAGGGGCTCCTTCAAAAGCCATTTTGCGATTTGTTGAGAAACAGAAAATAGACCTCGTCTTAATGGGAAGGCATAAAGATTTCATTGGCGGAGGTGTTTTATCGAATCGATTAGCGAGAAGAGCTGAATGCTCGATTTTCATCGTTCCGGAGGCCGCTGAATTGAATCTTCAATTGCTACATGTTCCATGCGACTTCTCTGAGCATTCCAAAATCGCGATGGAAGAAGCTATTAAAATCTCTCGCAAGTACAAAGACATGAAGATCATCTGTCAGAATGTCTTTACTGTTCCTGGAGGCTACCACTACAGTGGCAAAACCTACGATGAATTTGCCGAAATCATGAAGGAAAATGCCAAAAAGGAATTCAAGCAATTCATGTCAGAAATTGATCATGAAGGTATTGACTTAGAAGTGGTTTATTCCTTAGATACGAACGACAACCCTGTCACCGACATCATTGATTTTGCGCATGAGCACAAGCCCAGCGCGATCATTATCGGTGTCAAAGGGAGGACAGCCACGACCGCCCTGTTCATTGGAAGCCGTGCCGAACAGTTGATCCAATACAACAGTGACATCCCTATGATGGTGGTCAGACCGAAAGGGAAAAATTCAGGAATTATTGACCTGATCAAAGAAATCTAGGAAAGAGAGGCTGAGAAATCAGCCTTTTTTCATGCACTTCTCTTAACTTGATTCCATGAAGGCATTGTCAACGCTCATTTTCCTCTGCTTGCTACCAATCTTGAGCTACGCCCAGCGCCCGGCAGATCTAGGTATCGAATTCGGTGTGATGAAACCTGGCACCCTCAATATGATCACCGATGTGCCTGGAGTGAAGGTAGGTCAGTTGACCCTCATTGAAGGTGAGCATATTCGCACAGGAGTAACCGCCATACTTCCTCACGGCAAGAACCTTTACCAAGAGAAAGTCCCTGCAGCCATCTATGTGGGCAACGGTTATGGAAAGCTTGCCGGTATTAGTCAAGTGATGGAATTAGGCAACCTCGAAACGCCAATCATCCTCACCAATACGCTCAGTGTACCCATGGGAATTCAAGGAGCCGTAAAGTATACCTTAGGTTTGCCGGGAAATGAAAATGTGGCTTCGGTGAACGCGGTAGTTGGAGAAACCAATGATGGTTTTCTCAATGACATACGCGGCATGCACGTTACCGAAGAACATGTGATTGACGCCATTTCCAAAGCCGAAGCAGCCGTCATGCTGGAAGGGAATGTAGGCGCTGGCACCGGTACTTCTGCTTTTGGTTTCAAAGGTGGAATTGGCACTTCCTCTCGTGTCATTCCAATGAGTATGGGCGGCTATACTGTGGGCGTTCTCGTCCAAACCAATTTCGGCGGCAACTTGACAATAGCAGGAGCCCCAATTGGTAAGGAGTTGGCCACTTATCCTTTTCGAAATGCCATAGAAAAGAGTGACGGTTCATGCATGATCGTGGTCATGACCGATGCACCACTTGATGCGCGACAATTGGAGCGCCTCGCAAAACGTGCGATGTTGGGCCTGGCAAAAACAGGAGGAATCGCATCCAATGGTTCAGGTGATTATGTGATTGCCGTTTCAACCGCAGAAAACATGCGGATAAAGAACCAATCCAATCAGACCACAACTGGCGGAAACCCCTTACGAAATGATGAGATGTCTCCCCTCTTCATGGCTGCAATTGAAGCAACAGAAGAAGCCATCGTGAATTCTCTTTTTGCTGCACAAGACATGACCGGTCGAGCTGGTAATACACGATATGCACTACCACGAGCCAAGGTGCTCGAATTACTCAAAAAATATGGTGTGATCGATTAATCGGTGGTAACTCCCCTCATCAGGTCAAGGGTGTCGCTCGCTTTTTCAAATAGCTCATTTTCCATCGTCTCGAATTGAGCGATCCAAGCATACATGTCGGCATCTGCCGCTGCTAACAGCTTCAGGCCTTCATCGGTGATCACTACATCTTTTGCTCGTCGATCCACTTTTGATACTTTTCGCAGAACAAGCTGTTTTGATTCCAATCGGTCAACGATGCGCGAAGCATTAGACATGCGATCTAACATGCGATCGATGAGCGAATTGATGGTGCAAGGTTCTGGATACGCACCGCGTAAAATTCTCAGTACGTTGTATTGTGGAACAGTAAGGCCAAAAGGCTTGAAGATGGAATTTTGCTGCTCCATGAGCCAACTATTGGTGTACATCACGTTCACCATGAGTTTCTCATAGGCATTTTCAAAACTTTTACCTTGTTTGATGTCTTCTTCGAGGCTCATAACAATGTAATGAAGGGCGAATTTAACAATTCTGCCAAAGGATTGCCCAGACAACTCTAAAATTTAGTCGGCAATTAAACCTTCTGCTCTTTTTCTCATCTAAATATCATAATTTCAATTGTTTTGGAAGACAGCCAACTACTTAATGATTTCAAGTCTGAAGCCACTCGACAAAGGGCTTTTCGTGAACTCGTGGATAAGTACAAGGAACGCATCTATTGGCATACGAGAAAGATCGTCATTGATCATGAAGATGCCGATGACGCAACACAAGAGACCTTCATAAAGGTCTATCGTGGTTTGAAAGACTTTCGAGAAGCTTCACAGCTCTACACCTGGATATACCGGATTGCGACAAATGAGTCCTTGAATTTATTGAAGAAAAAGAAACGGCATGAAGCATCCCCACTAGAGGATGTTTACCAAGCATTAGAACAAACCATTGACTCGGGTCATCTGATCAGTGGAGAAGAGATTCAATTGAAATTGCAGAAAGCCTTATTGCAATTACCAGAAAAACAACGGCTGGTCTTCAACATGAAGTATTTCGATGACCTCAAATACGATGAAATCGCTGAGATCACAGGAACAAGTGTAGGCGGACTTAAGGCGAGTTACCATCTAGCCGTCAAAAAGATTGAAACCTATTTAACAAGTGCTTAAACCATTTGAAGATTAAAACGTCAAAGAAGCAGTGAGTAAGAAAGAAAACCATAGCGAATCAGCAGCACATCATCCCGGAAAAGCTTATTTCGATTCGCTTACCGACAGGATCATGGAACGAGTTGAATTGGAAGAATCGGTGCTTTTCACCGACAAACGACTAAAGGTTTTGCCTTTCACTACTCCCGAAGGCTATTTTGATCAATTAGGAAATAAGATCCTGGCGGAAACAGCTGTTGAAACAAAAGTAATTCCACTATTTGCCCGAACCTGGGTTCGGTTTGCTGCAGCAGCGGCCATCGTATTGATCGCAATAGCTGGATTTGTATTGAGCCCTACATTTTCAACGAATGAAACTGAAGGGTATTTGAGCAATATACCCGATGAATTGTTGATCGACTATGTGGCGTCAGACGACAACGCAATAGAAGAACTTTTCATGCATGAAGAGGTGATGGAAGCCGTTATCGAAGACATGATGGCTGATATCGCATACAAGTACGAAGACCTGATCGATTTCGAGAAGGATGGACTTTACTTAGACAATTATTAAGATGAGAAACACATTGATCATATTACTCACCCTATGCTCCCTTAGTGGGTTCGCCCAGCGCGATAGCAATAGCCGCATGGACAGTGAGCGCATCAAAGCAGCCAAAGTGGCCTTTCTAACTGAAAAGCTAAATTTGGATTCCGAAACAGCACAGCAATTCTGGCCCATTTATAATGAGTTTGAAACGGCAAAAGATGAATTGAACAAGCAATTCTTCAACACCATGAAGAATGAAGTAGGGCTTTCCAATCCGCGAAAAGCCATGGAGGAGATCAGTGAAGCTCAAGCCGAGCAGATGGTTAAACTCATGTTTGAGAAGCGTGCTCAAGAGCTCAAGATCGAAATGGACTACATCGCTAAAGTGGGCAAGGTATTATCGGCTAAACAAACCTTAATGGTCAGCCAATTCGACGCAGAGTTTCGTCGTACACTGATGAGAAAGTTCTCTGAAGAGAGTCGAGAAAGAAGAAAATCAAACGACAATGATTGATAAGATCCTGCTTCGGCAGGATTTTTTTTGTCCTTATTGGTGACATCGATCACGTGTACTACCTTGCGTCATGGCTCACTTGACGCTCTTCCAATTCAATCAACAACTCAAAGAAACCCTTCAGGCGCAGATCGCTCCTCAACAATGGGTCATTGCTGAGATCGGTGAATTGCGCATCAATCAGAAAGGGCACTGCTACATGGAATTGGTTGAAAAGGAAGGCAATTTTATTCAGGCAAAGATCCGCGCCAATATTTGGGCCTATCAGTTCAAAAGCCTTAGTCAAGCCTTCCGACTGGCAACAGGAAGCACGCTCTCACCAGGTCAGAAAATACTACTGAATGTTACGGCTAACTTTCATGAAGTGTATGGCCTGAGTTTGACCGTAAACGACATTGATCCAAACTTCACCTTGGGAGAAAGAAGCAAGCAACGTGAGGCGATCCTCAAACGACTGAGTGCAGCAGGAGCACTTGATCAAAACAGCTCCCTCCCATTACCTTTAGTACCTCAACAGGTCGCCGTGATCAGTTCTGCCACTGCGGCAGGATATCAAGACTTTGAAGAACATCTGCAAAATAATCCACGGCAGGTTGATTTTCGATTAACCCTGTTCAATGCCCTAATGCAAGGCGACCAAGCTCCTCCTTCTATCATTGACGCGATCGACCGCATAGAGGCATCCGGCCGTTTTGACGTGATCGTATTGATCAGAGGTGGAGGAGCACAAACCGATCTGGACTGCTTTGATGATGAAGCCCTCTGCATGCGCATAAGTAAACTCCAAACACCCATATTGACTGGAATAGGTCACCAACGCGATCAGACATTGACCGACCTAGTGGCTCACACGGCACTCAAGACGCCAACCGCAGTAGCTGAATTCTTAATCGATGGTGCTTACCGTTTCGATGATGCTCTTCATGACGCTTTATTGAGGATCAAAAGGAGCTTATCCCAAAGTCTTCAACTGCGAATTAATGAGTTGGAGAAGTTTGAAATCAGACTTGAAAGAGAGGTCAACCATCAGCTGGATAAAGCTGATAACGTACTTACTCAATTGAGCACAATAATACAGCACAGGGGTAAACAACGGTTAAAAATACTTCAAACGGAACTGACTCAATTGAGTGACCGTATTTACTTGAACGATCCCAATACCCTTTTCAAAAAAGGCTACACCATTACCCTAAAAAACGGTAAGCGTATTCAGGAACAAAATGTAAATTCGGGTGATGAAATCCTCACTATTGGAGCCGGCCTGTCGATCAAAAGTAACGTGATAGATAAATAATGGACAAACAACTCAGTTATAGTAAAGCAATTGCTCGCATCAACGAAATCGTGGAAGAGATCGAATCAAACGAGCCAGACGTTGATCAATTAACAGCTTTGGTCAAAGAAGCCACAAACTTGATCGCTTCTTGCAAAGAACAGCTGCAAGATGCCGATGCACAAATAAGTGAAACACTTGAAAAGCTCGCTTAGCATGAATGTAAAAGAAGCGAAACAAGAGATCGAGTGGCTAAGCGAACTCATTGAATACCACAACGAGCTGTATTACCAGCAAAGCAGAACTGAGATTTCGGATCAGGAATTTGATCAATTGTTGGAAGCTCTCATCAAACTTGAAACGGAGTTCCCTGAATTAAAAAAACCAGATTCGCCTAGCCAACGAGTTGGCGGGACCATTACAAAAAACTTTGAAACTGTTGTTCACAAATACCCCATGCTCTCGTTGGGCAATACCTATTCCAAAGAAGACTTAAAGGAATGGGATGAACGAGTGCGCAAGGGTTTAGGAGATGATGACTTTCAATATTTCTGTGAACTAAAGTTCGACGGCGTAGCCTTGAGTCTCACTTATGAAGATGGTTTATTGGTTAGAGCCGTAACTCGAGGAGATGGCACCCAAGGAGATGACATTACTACGAATGCCAAAACCATCCGAAGTATTCCTATTCGCATAAAGCAGGATGTCCCGCCTTCTTTTGAAGTAAGAGGGGAAGTTTTCTTTCCAAAACACGAATTCAATCGCGTGAACGAAGAAAAGCTATCCAATGGAGAGCAAGCCATGGCCAATCCTCGTAACGCTGCCTCTGGCACATTAAAAATGCAAGATTCTGCTATCGTTGCACACCGAAAATTGGATTGCTACCTCTATTATCTATTGGGAGAAGCTATCCATGTTGAGACGCATTCCGAAGCGATTGAGCAACTCATCTCATGGGGCTTTAATGTTTCACCAACCTTCAGGCGCTGTAACAACATCGCAGAAGTACTGGATTATATTGAAGAATGGAAAGATAAACGGCACGAATTGGATTCGGAAACAGATGGTGTCGTCATCAAGGTTGACCGATTCAATCAGCAAGAAGAGCTAGGCTATACAGCCAAAAGTCCTCGATGGGCAATTGCCTATAAATACAAAGCAGAAAGTGCCGAGACCATCCTGGAAAGCGTGTCCTATCAAGTGGGCCGTACAGGTGCGGTCACTCCCGTAGCAAACCTGAAGCCCGTGCATTTAGCAGGAACAACTGTGAAGAGGGCCTCATTGCACAATGCCAATGAAATTGAACGCTTAGGCCTTCGAATCGGTGACACCGTCCATATCGAGAAAGGGGGAGAGATCATTCCCAAGGTGACTGCTATCAATTTCGACAAGCGTCCAAATGACTCTGTCCCGTTTGCATACATTGAACAATGCCCTGAATGTGGCACTCCTTTAGCACGAGCAGAAGGTGAAGCCAATCATTATTGTCCGAATACCTTAAGCTGCCCTCCGCAGATCCAAGGCAGAATTGAGCACTTTATTCAACGCAAGGCAATGGACATCGATAGTTTAGGCAGTGAGACCATTAGAGGCTTACTCGACAAACAATTGATCAGCAATTATGCTGACTTGTATCGCTTGACTTTCGACGAACTGAATGGACTTGAATTCACCAGCTATTCCGAGAAAAAAGGAGAGCACAGTATTCGTAGCCTTCGTGAAAAATCAGCGCGGAATATCATTGAGGCCATAGAAAAATCGAAGGAAACACCATTCGAAAAGGTACTTTTCGCGCTTGGTATTCGTTTTGTCGGCCAAACGGTAGCAGAAAAACTAGCAATGCATTTCAAAAGTATCGAACAACTTGCTCAAGCCTCGTACGACATGCTGATCGAGGTACCGGAAATTGGTGATCGCATTGCACAAAGTGTCATGGACTTTTTCCAAAACACAGCATCAGTACAGCTCATTGACCAACTAAAGGCAGCAGGTGTTCAGCTTGAACTGGAAGAACAAGAAAACGAGAACCAAAGCAATACGCTTGAAAACAAAACCTTCGTTGTGAGTGGCGTATTCAGCACGTTCAGCCGTGACGAGTTAAAAGCATCCATAAAAGCCAATGGAGGCAAAGTCGTCTCTTCTATTAGTGCAAAATTGGACTACCTCCTTGCTGGAGACAAAATGGGCCCTGCTAAATTGGAAAAAGCTACGCAACTCAATATTAATATCATCAATGAAGAGGAATACATTCAACTGATCAACTCCTAATGTCGTTTCTCGGAAAAAAAATACTCAACCTTAGGTCACGGCCTAAAAAAACAAAAAGAGCCAATCTTGAGCAACTAAGCTTTGAAACCAGTACATCATTTGGTCTCTTCTATACTTGGGAGAATAGGGCTAAAATGGAGTCGATAGAAGCCTTATCCGAGGCCCTACAAGCAGAAGGTAAAACAGTGAGTTGCCTCTGCTTCAATCCATTAAAAGAAGATATCGCGTCCATTCACCCGACCTTCGGTATCGAAAGCTTGAGTTCTTTTGGAAAGTTTAAGTCAGAAATTGTCGAGCAATTCATGCATCAACCATTCGATTATTTACTTCTTCTCGATTTCAACTTATCCGAAATATCAACCTACCTCTGTGCGCATGCACAGGCATTATGCAAAGTGGGCATTCATCAGGAACAAACGGAAGACTATTTCGATTTAATGGTACAAGTCAATGCCAATGCGGGCATCGATCAATTTATCGAACAAGTGGTTAAATACATTAAGATCATAAAACATGAATAAGTTAACGGGCACAGGAGTCGCCTTGGTGACTCCTTTTGATGAAGAAGGAGCAATTGATTTTCAGAGTTTAGAAAAACTCTTAACGTTTACTGGTCAATTTGTAGACTATTTCGTAGTAATGGGTACTACTGGTGAAAGTGCCACTTGCTCCCAAGCAGAAAAAAAAGCAGTGCTCGATTTCTGCAAAAAAAACAATCCCAATAATTTACCCATTGTTTATGGCATTGGAGGCAATAATACGGCTGCCGTGATTGATGAGATCAATTCGACAGATCTGGAGGGTGTAGAGGCTATCCTATCGGCCAGCCCGTACTACAATAAACCTAGTCAAGCAGGGATAGAGGCCCACTTCAATGCCTTGGCCAATGCAGCGCCAAAGCCCATTATTCTTTACAATGTACCTGGTCGTACAGGATCGAACATGCAAGCTGACACTACCCTCTCGCTGGCCAAACATGAGAACATCATTGGAATAAAAGAAGCATCCGGTGATTTAAAGCAATGCCAACAGATTGCTGCCAATAAGCCTGCCGACTTCTTACTCATCAGTGGTGACGACTTGCTTACCGTCGATATCATAGCAATGGGTGGAGTAGGTGTAATTTCTGTCTTGGCCAATGGTTTTCCTGATTCCTTCAGCGCATCCATTGACAAGGCTATCGCAGGGCAATACGATGAAAGCAGAAAGGTAATGTCGAGTTTCGAGGAGATCAATCCATTACTCTATCAAGAAAGTAATCCAGTAGGCATAAAAACGGTACTTTCTTTAAAAGGCGTATGTAGCAACAATGTGCGCCTCCCGTTAGTAAAGGCTTCAAGTCAGCTTAAAGAGCAACTTTCAGCCCTTATTTAATCGAAAGGACATAAAAAAAGCCAATCTTTTCAGATTGGCCTCTTTATTTTTTTGAGTTCGATATTAGCTGTTCTTAATGTTTTGAACATCAACTCTGATATCCTGCGCTAGATTTTTCAACTCCTGCATTCCTTTTCTTACTCTAGTGCCGGCAGCTTGATTTCCTTTATCATAGAATTTTTCGAAGTCACCTTCCAAAGAATCTACCAAGCTTTTTACTTTCTCAAATTGACTCATATTACTGTGTTTTAAGGTTGTTGATAAATGTATTTAACAGAAGCAAGATAAATCAAAATGTTGATTAATCAACAGTAAACGCACTTTATTTTGATTTTTTTACTCCCCAAAAGCAATTGCCAGTTCCTCTTCACGGTACTTTCCGGAAGCCAGTTTTCCTTTGATGGCTTCGAACGCCTGAATGGTTTGCTCAACGTCTTCCAAAGAATGTGAAGCTGTCGGAATCAATCGCAGAATAATCATTCCTTTTGGAACTACAGGATAGATAACTACCGAACAAAATATGTTGAAGTTTTCTCTAAGGTCCTTGCTCAACGCCGCGGCCTCTCCCACTGTTCCGTTAAGCACTACTGGTGTTACACAGGACTGCGTTGTTCCAATGCTAAAGCCTTTTTCTTTTAATCCATTCTGCAAGGCATGGACAATTGTCCATAATTTGGCCTTATGTTCCGGATTGTCTCTTAACATCGACAGTCTTTTCAATCCACCAATGACGAATGGCATAGGCAGGGACTTTGCAAAGATCTGAGAGCGCATGTTATACTTTAAGAACTTGATGATCGCTGCATCTCCTGCGACAAAAGCTCCAATTGCTGCCATTGATTTGGCAAAAGTCGAAAAATAGATGTCGATTTCGTCTTGACAACCGAGCTCTTCCCCAGTGCCAGCACCTGAAGCACCCATAGTACCGAATCCATGGGCATCATCAACTAATAACCTGAACTGGAACTTCTCCTTCAGTTTAATGATGGAGGGAAGGTCTCCGAGATTTCCGGTCATCCCAAAAACACCTTCGGTGATCACCAAAATACCGCCTCCGGTCTCTTTGGCCATTTTGGTTGCCCGCTCTAGCTGCTTTTCTAGATTTTCAATGTCGTTGTGAGGAAAAACGAAACGTTTCCCCATGTGCAAGCGCACGCCATCAATGATACAAGCATGACACTCGGCATCGTAGACAATAATATCTTTTCTATCCACTACGGCATCAATGATTGATAAGACACCCTGATAGCCGTAATTCAATAAATAGCCTGATTCTTTCCCTACAAAATCAGCAAGCTCTTGCTCCAGTTGCTCGTGATATTTGGTGTTACCAGACATCATCCGCGCTCCCATTGGGTACGCAAGTCCCCAATCTGCTGCAGCCTTTGCATCAGCCTCTCTTACCTCAGGATGGTTTCCCAAGCCTAGGTAATTATTCAAACTCCACGTCAGCACCTCTTTGCCCATAAAGGTCATCCTAGGTGCGATCTCCCCCTCTAACTTAGGAAACATAAAGTAACCTTCAGAAACATCTGAATGCTTACCCAATGGCCCCTGATTCGTCAATAATTTTTCAAATAGATCCAATGCTTATCGATTTAATCTTGTATTTCTAAGAAATGAAGTGCCAAAGGTAACACTATAATTACCATTTATCAAAAATGAAAAGGGGCATATAGGCCCTTCCCTTCTTTAAGAAATTCAATTTAATTAACTAGCATTGCAGAAAAAACCAATCGATGGAAATCAAAAAGATCTTAGTCGCTAATAGAGGAGAAATTGCCGTTCGTGTAATCAAAAGTGCTAAAAAACTAGGCATCAAAACGGTCGCCATTTATAGCGATGTAGATAGTGGTTCTCCTCATGTGATGCTGGCTGATGAGGCCGTCAATGTAGGGCCTGCCCCCTCGTCACAGTCTTACCTCGACATGGACAAAATCATTGCCGTTTGTAAGTCGCTAGAAGTGGATGCCATCCATCCTGGCTATGGTTTTTTATCTGAGAACGCCACCTTTGCGAAAAAAATAGAAGAGCATAATTTGATCTTTATTGGCCCCTCTGCCCATGCCATAGAGGTAATGGGCGATAAACTGGCAGCGAAAAACACAGTTGCCCAATATGATGTCCCCATGGTGCCTGGTGTGGATCATGCCGTTGCCACTGCGAAAGAAGCCAAAGAAATTGCTGCGTCAATCGGTTATCCTGTACTGATCAAAGCCAGTGCTGGTGGTGGTGGTAAGGGCATGCGCGTAGTTGAAGAAGAAGCGATGCTCGAAGAACAGATGGAAAGAGCCATGAGCGAAGCCAAGTCCGCTTTTGGGAACCCAGCCGTTTTCGTAGAAAAATTCATTGCCTCCCCTCGCCATATCGAGATCCAGATCATAGGCGACCAACACGGCAATATTTGTTACTTATTTGAACGAGAATGTTCAATTCAACGAAGGCATCAAAAAGTAATTGAAGAGGCTCCCTCCGCCATCTTAACCCCTGAGATCAGAAAAGCAATGGGCGAAGCAGCCATAGGAGTAGCCAAATCATGTGGCTATTACGGCGCAGGAACTGTCGAATTCATCGTAGACAATGAGCTGAACTTTTTCTTTTTGGAAATGAACACACGGCTCCAAGTTGAACATCCTGTGACAGAAGAGATCTCCGGCATTGACCTTGTGGCTGAACAAATACGGGTAGCCGAAGGAAAACCTCTCTCTTTCAAACAAGAAGATCTATCGATCAATGGGCACGCCTTTGAAGTGAGGGTCTATGCCGAAAATCCACGAGAAGGATTCCTTCCTGAAACCGGAAGATTAAATGCCTACCGAATCCCTAAGGGTGAAGGCGTGAGAGTCGACGATGGGTTTGAAGAAGGGATGGAAATTCCCATTTATTATGACCCCATGATCTCCAAACTCATCACACACGGGAAAGATCGAGAAGAAGCTCGCCTACGAATGATCAAAGCAATTGAGGACTATGAAATATCAGGATTAAGCACCACCTTGGATTTCTGCAAATTTGCCCTCGAACACGAGGCCTTCATTTCCGGGGACTTCGACACCAAATTCGTCGATAAGTATTTCACTCCCGAAAAGTTGAATATTTTTTCAGCTGAGCATGAACAATTGGCCATTGCCTTGGCCTCACATCTTGCAAGCCAGGATGATCGATTGGCCAGAGAGGCAGCAGAAAATCATCACTCCTCAGATTGGAAGCAACAACATAGATAAATGGCAGACATTTTACCGTTCAAGGCCTGGCGCTACAACAAAAGCCTTTCGCATAGCATCAGTGAATTGGCCTCGCCACTTTTTGATGTCATCAACGACAAACAAAGCGAAGCCTTATATCAAATTCCACTGAACAGTATCCACTTAAGTGTTCCAAAATCGCAGGAGACCCCCGACAATGCGCGGCAAACCATTGACAATTGGAAAAAAGAAGGAATCATCTGTCAAGACCCTATTCCTGCGATCTATGTGTATTATCAACAATTCACCTTACCCGGAATCGCAGAGCCCTTGGTTCGTAAAGGGTTCATTTGCATGATCAAAGCGGAAGATTGGGGGAAACTCGATTCCCCCATTTTAAGACACGAAAACACAATTCCACATTCCGTTGAAGGAAGAGTAGCCGTTTTGGATGCTACGGAAATGAATGTAAGTCCTACCCATGGACTTTATCACGACGAATCATTCGAGCTGGAGTCTTATATGGATGAAGCGATGAGATCGCCCGTTTACGAATTGGAAGATTATCAAGGGGTAACCGACCGATTGGCCATTATTCACGACCTGGACATCATCAAAAAATTCGTGAGCCACGTAAAGGATCAGCAGATCATTTTGGCAGATGGACATCATCGACTAGAAAGCTCGATCGCCTACCGTCAACGACGAAAAGCAGCGAATCCTGATCATAATGGAACGGAAGGATACAATTACCACTTGATGTATTTGACGAACGGTGCATCTAAGGACCTCAGAATTTTACCCACCCATCGCCTTATTCATGGCATGGAGACATTCGATAAAGACACCTTGCTCAAGAAGCTGAGTGAGTTTTTTACGATCAATCCATTGGACGATCCCTACGACATTGAAGATATTTTGCTTGGGAAGAAATGGGCATTCGGACTCCTCTTCGGTGAAGAAGTCTATAAAATTCGCCTCAAACCTGAAGTTCATGCACAATTGAATTGGGATTTCCCTGATTTGCTCAAGGAGTTGGACCTTACGGTCATGCACTACTTTATCATTGAAAAGTGTTTGGGCATACCAGGTAAAGACCAACGCCGATCACCTTACATTAGCTTTGAAAGAAACTTTCCTCTGTGCGTAAAAAAGACGATCAAGGGTGAAGCACAGTGTGCATTGATCACAAAAGAAATTGATATGAATACGGTGAGATCCGTTTGTCAATCGGGCTATACCTTACCTCAAAAATCTACCTTCTTTTATCCAAAAGTGATCAGTGGTTTTTTATTTGCCTCAATCAAAGAAGATGAATTTAGCCTACCGTTTGATCTTGGCCTCTAAGTCTCCACGGCGAAAGGAGTTGCTGGATACTTTAGACATACCTTTCCAGGTAGAAACCTACCCTATTGAGGAGGATTTCCCGGAAGCTTTGCCACCCGAGGAGGTCGCCGAATTTCTTGCCATCAAAAAAGCGAAGGGCTTTCGACAACTTCAACAAAGCGAATTACTTCTCACTTCAGATACCACCGTGATCCTAAACGCTAAAATACTCGGTAAACCGGCCAATAGAACAGAAGCCATTGCCATGCTCACAGCTTTGAGTGGAACTCGGCATGCGGTAGTCAGTGGCGTTTGCTTGACCACCTCAACCCAGCAGGTCAGCTTTAGTGAGAAAACTGCTGTCAATTTTAGACGCTTAAACCCCGATGAAATTGAGTACTACGTTGACCAGTACCACCCTTTCGACAAAGCAGGAGGTTATGGTATTCAAGAGTGGATCGGAAAGATCGGCATCACCTCAATTGAAGGAGATTATTACAATGTGGTGGGCCTACCTCTGCAATCCCTCTATCGACAACTCCAATCAAACTTTAGTGCATAAAAAAAGGCCTGTCGGCCTTTTTTTTTAATTTGATGCTGTTGCGGCTTCAGTAGCTGCGCTTGGCTTACCTCCTGCCTTCGCAGTGACCAGATCACCATCTTTCAATCTCTTGGAGACGATAAAGAAAGGACCCGAAATCACCTCTTGGCCTTCTTCTAGACCCGATAGGATTTCAATGTTGTCGTAATCACTGATTCCTGTTACTACTTCATACAGTTTAGCTGTTCCGTTCTCATTGACAAACACCACCTCTTTTAAGTTTTCTGTTCTTGCTGATACCGTGGCGTTCGCTGCATTCGCATTCGCCGTAACGCCATTGATCTCATTCTGATTACGCGTTGTCACTGCCGCCAATGGCACGGAAAGCACATTGGCCTTGGTGGTCGTAATGATCTCCACACTGGCTGTCATTCCTGGACGAAATGGCGATGGACCTGAAATCTCAGATAACAAATCGGAAAAGCTTTCATTCAGGATGCGGATCTCAACTTTGAATTCCGTGACGGCATCTGCACTGGCCTTTGGGTTGGCTGTATTGGCAATGGCCGTTACAACACCTTTAAATTTTTTATCCATTGCAGTATACGAGTCCACATCGATGATCGCTGTGTCTCCCTCACTTACCCTGATGATGTCGTTTTCATTGACATCCACTTGAACTTCCATCAAGTTGAGGTCTGCCAATCGCATCATTTCTGTACCTGCCATTTGCTGTGTTCCAACTACCCGTTCACCTTGCTCAACATCGAGCTTAGATATGGTTCCTGATGTTGGAGCCCTGACTACCGTCAAGCGTACATTCTCGGCGGCTTCATCAACTGTTGCCTGACTTGATTGCACGATATATTCCGATGCTTTTACCCGTTGTTCTGCCGCATCCAAATTGTACTTGGCTACTTCAAAGTTTGCCTTTGCAGTTTCGTAGTCGCTATCAGACAAAACCTGCTCATCTTTAAGCTTTTGTGCTCGCTCAAAGGCCAACTTAGATTGTGTCAACTGTGCTTCGCTTCTAAAATAATCTGCTCTTGCCGAAGCCAAATTGGCTCTTTGTTGATTTAGGTTGGCACGTGCTCGATCCAAAGCCGATTGTAGGTTGTCAGGGCGTATCTTGACCAAGATCATGCCTTCAACCACATCGTCGCCTTCTTCCACGTTCAGCTCAATGATCTCTCCGGCTACGTCCGGGCTAATTGCAATTTCCGTGACAGGCTGAACCACTCCTGAAGCGGTCACTTTTTCAACGATGGTTGCCTTCTTTACATTTCCTAGCTCCACCTCTAGCATTGTGGGAGCCCCAATGATTCCTGATTTCTTGCCGACTATTGCCAGCACTAAAATCAACACCACTGAAATCAATAATATCCAAATTAGTTTATTGGATCCTTTTTTCTTTTTTGCCATGACCTTTTCTTAATCTAAAGTGATTGGGTTACCTAAATAAAAATCTAAAATCTTCACCCGGAAGATGAAAGAGTATTTTGATTGTGTAAGTGCTGCTCTTGCGGCAAACAGGTTATTACTTGCCACCTGAAAATCCGTAAAATGAGCGGTTCCTACATTGTACTGTTGTTGTGTGGCTCTGAAAGTTTCTTCCAAAGCAGCAACACGCTTTAACGACGCTTGATACGACTTATAGCTTGCGATAGCATTCGTATGTGCCGTTTCTACATTTTGTCTTAAGGTATTCTTTGTGTTTTGCGCAGTGATCTCAGCACGTTGTTTTTGAATTTCAGCTCGCTGGACAGAAGATTTTGTTGCCAAACGGTTGAAAATAGGAATGTTCAAGTTTACCCGAACGGATTGACCCAGGTTATCTTCAAATTGATCATTCCAAACATAGTTTTCATTTCGAGTCGGAATAGTCACCGTTCTCGGATTAGATAAAACGGTTTCATTGGTTCCTTGCACGAAACCAATGGGTGCCGCAGGTACATTGACGTCTTGAGTTCCCGTGATCTGAACAGCTTGGTCTGAATAGTTAGTAGTAAGACTTCCAGCAACAGATAAGGAAGGAAGAAATCCACTTTTAGAAATTTTCACACCTATGTCAGAACTTTCGACTCCGAGTTCAGCGCTTTTCACTTCTGGTTGGGTAGTGAGTGCGATTTTATAAATTTCATCTGAATCGGTCACTTCAATCGCTACGTTTTCGACAGCAAGTTCTGGCACTTCAATTTCTAGGTCCTCGATGGCCGGCATTTGCATCGACTGCTTCAGGTTGAGTATGGAAATTGATAAAGTGTTTTCTGCATTGACCACAGAGACTTCATTTGAAGCTACCTGAGATTCTAGATCTAACTGATTGGTCAGAGGTAAAGAACCAGCAGCAACTAAGACCTTGGTACGCTCCAATTGTTGTTTGGTTACTTCCAACTGGAATTCTGCATTTGCCAGTTGCTCTCTGTTCAAGAGTACATTGAGGTAGTTGGTGGCCACATTCAATGCAATGTCGTTTTTCGCTTTTTCCAGATCGTATTGACTTGCCTCAACGTCAATCTTATTTCTTTTGATCGTATTCCTCATCATTCCACCCTGGTAAAGATTCACGCTGGCATTAGCGGAAATACCTCCACTCAAGAAGTCTCTACTGACGAAGTTGTTGGTTACCGGATCAATGGTACGACCAAATGATTTACCCAAACTTCCACCTGCATTCAAGTTCGGCGCAAGGGCCCACTGCGACTGCTTCAAATTGATCTCTGTACCCAATTGATTTAACTCTGAGTTTCTGACGTTTAGGTTATTCTCCCAAGCGTAATTGATACACTCCTCCAGCGACCAAGTCTCTCCTGGTCCCTTGTCCTGACCCTTTACGAGCGAGAAACTCAATAGGAGCATCAATGTTGTTTTAGTAATCGTTCTGAATTTCATTTCCTTTTTGTTAAAAATCTATATCAGGGATAAAGGTCACCGCCTTTATCCAATGTAAATGCTTTAAATAATCTAGAGTAACCTGCGGAGGTTTGCTATCGATCTCAATGACATGACAGGCTAAATCATTCTTACCTTTTCTATTGACCGACATAGAAGCAATGTTGCACTCATCATTAGCCAATACTGTTGCGATGAACGCCACGGCACCCCTCCTGTCTTCAGCAAAGATCATTAGGGTAGACAAATTTGCATTAAAACCAACAGAAAACTCATTCAAGCCAACAATTTTGATGACGCCTCCACCTCTACTTTCGCCGATCACCTCAACCTGCTTTTCACCAGCAGAGGCTTTTACTTTGACCGAGTTAGGGTGCATGATCGAGGCATTGCCAACTGACCTGAATTTGAATTCAAAGCCATGTTTCTCTGCCTCCTCAAACGCCGTTTTGATCCGAATGTCATCGGTTTTGAAATCCAACAATCCAGCAATGATTGCCCTGTCGCTTCCATGCCCTTCGTAGGTTCGTGCAAAGGAATTATAAAACGTGATCTCCGCTTTTTCAGGAGAAGCCCCTAAAAACTTGCGTGCCACACGACCAATACGAACCACTCCTGCTGTATGCGAGCTTGAAGGACCTATCATCACAGGTCCGATCATATCAAATACACTACTTTGCTCTGCCATGGTTACACAGGTCTTTACGTTACGG
Source organism: Roseivirga sp. YIW32 (assembly GCF_057219245.1). Classification (NCBI taxonomy): domain Bacteria; kingdom Pseudomonadati; phylum Bacteroidota; class Cytophagia; order Cytophagales; family Roseivirgaceae; genus Roseivirga; species Roseivirga sp. YIW32. Next base: position 1,597,446 of record NZ_JBXVVG010000001.1, read on the forward strand.
CGCAATGATAAGGAAATAACACTCTCATGATTTCTGTTTATGTTTGAATGGTTGATTCATTCCATGAAAGCGATATATAACTCCCGAATTACCGAAGAGGAAAACATCCAAATCTCTGCAAATAACCGCGGATTCTGCTATGGAGACGGGCTATTCGAAACGATTGTTACAGGTACACAGCGAATTAATTTAATTCCTCAACATCTTGATCGGCTGATGCGGCACTCAGAACGTCTCGGGATTCAGCTATCGAAAACGACACTTCAGGAGCTACCTGAAAGAGTTGAAGCCCTTAGACAGCTAAACAACATTGAAGGTGATTGCCGAACGAAAATCATGGTATGGCGTAAATCAGGAGGTCTTTACGCACCAACTGAGCAAAATGGAGAGGTGTTGATCACACAAAAAAAGACGTCAAAACCACTTGTCAATTGTGCAGCAACAATTGGAATCTCCAATGATGTCCAAAACCATTATTGGAAGTATGCGGGCATTAAATCATTGAACGCCCTGCACTATGTAATGGCAGGGCAAGAAATGTTGCGTAAAGAATTGGATGAGATCATCCTTCTCGATCAACGTGGTTTTTTGAGCGAAACGCATCTCGGGAATCTTTTTTGGCTGAAAGACGACAGGCTGTACACACCGGCATTAACAACTGGATGTGTTGAGGGAGTGATGAGGAGTTTCATCATCAACTTCTACCAAGATATCGGAAGCCCAGTAGAAATCGTTGAGGAGAAACCGGATGCGCTTGATGAGGCGAACAGCATGTTCTCGACAAATGCATCGGGTATCACTTGGTTCGAAGGGTATAAACGGTCTCTTTCCGACCCAACCCTTTTTCTTGAAGAATTGATCAAACGGCTACAGCAGCCTTGATATGAGGATGAGGATCATAACCGATCAACTCAAAGTCCTCAAATTTAAAATCGAAGATGCTTTTCACTGAAGGATTGATCTTCATGGTTGGCAATGGCCTGAACTCTCTGGACAATTGCAATTCAGCCTGCTCATAGTGGTTACTGTAAAGATGTGCGTCTCCAAAGGTATGAACAAATTCACCGGGCTGAAGGTCGCATACCTGAGCCACCATGAGTACAAGAAGGGCATAACTCGCAATGTTAAACGGTACACCTAAAAAGACATCTGCACTACGCTGGTAAAGCTGACAGCTCAGTTTTCCATCTGCCACATAAAACTGAAAGAACGTGTGACATGGAGGAAGCGCCATGTGATCTACATCTGCCACGTTCCATGCACTCACAATGAGCCTTCTACTATCCGGATTCGTTTTGATGTTGTGGATCAGTTTTTCGATCTGGTCTATGGTGCCACCGTTTCCATCAGGCCAGTTGCGCCATTGATAACCATAAACCGGACCCAGATCTCCATTTTCATCCGCCCATTCATCCCAGATTCTTACCCCGTTATCCTTCAGGTATTTGATGTTGGTATCGCCCGCTAAAAACCACAGCAACTCGTGAATAATAGAACGTAAGTGAAGCTTTTTGGTCGTGACCACTGGAAAACCTTCTGACAGATCAAAACGCATTTGGTAACCAAATACACTCTTAGTTCCGGTACCCGTGCGATCACTCTTTTCTACTCCATTGGCTAAAATGTGTCGCATGAGGTCGTGGTATTGTTGCATAGTGGATGGGCTTTTCTTGAACTATTGAATGTTCAAAATAAACGAAATTCCCTTGAATGAGAAGGGTAATTATGAAGAAAATTCTGCTACTTCGTTTCAATGAAAGCAGAGCACCTGAAGCGCTTTTCACAATTCTCAATTACCTTGATCATCGGCCTCTCTGTGCTGTCTATCTTTCAATTGAATAAACTGAGGTTCGACTATTCATTCGAAAGCTTTTTCCCGATCAATGACCCGGAGTTGGATTATTATGAACGTTTCATCGATGCCTTTGGCCAGCAAAATGACTTCTTATTTCTCGCCATTGAAGACCTTGACCTACAGGACACGAGTCACTTGTCTCATTTGGCAGAGATTGAGGAGGCCTTAGAAGAAATGCCTGAAGTCATTGCCGTTCGAAGCCTCTTTGATGAAGCGATCTATCAACTTACTCCTTTCGGCCTGAATAGCATCCAAAAATATCCGATCGATCGCCCCATAACGTTCAACGATAAGCAGCAGAAGACGGATATTGGCCTTTATTTTAGCAAAACTGAAGATGCCGTTTTGATGGTTATTCAGCATCAGCCATTCGAAAATAAACGTGTAGCGGACAACTTCTACTCCGACTTGCTATACTGGTTAGATGCAGAGGTTCGCTTCCCTACCGTTAGTTCAGGTAAAATTCAAATGCAGAAAGACTTTACTGAACTGCTGGAACAAGAACTGGGCTTGCTTTTGGGTACTGGATTTGGTGTCTACCTTGTGATCCTTTTCTTTTTATTCAAAAGTGTCAAACGTGTTTTTTATTCCGTCCTGGTCATGGGGTTCACCCTTTTATTGACCCTTGGCATAATGGGTTTTGTCCATCAACCGATTGACGTCATGATGGTCATGCTTCCCGCCATTTTGCTCATTATCTCATTATCAGATTCCATTCATTTGATCAATAAATATGACTATCACCTCAGCAGATCCCCTAACGAACATGCCCTTGTCATCGCCTTCAATAGCATCGGAAAAGCCAACCTCATCACTTCGCTTACCACAGCCATTGGTTTTCTAGGCCTTTATTTTATTCCGATCAAACCCATTCGTGATTTTGGCTTGTATGCTGCCATTGGCATCATGATCGCCTTGATCGTCACCATGACCTTGATCCCTGCTCTGCTTTACTTTGCACCCGGAAAGCCCCAACGGAGTAAAGGACGACAACAGCTCGAAACACTCACTAGACGGCTAGGTGCTTTCGGAAAGAACACGAGGTGGTTGACTGTCCTGACCTCATTGGTCATACTCTCAGGTATTTTCCAACTAAAGCTGAATACCGGACTGATTGTTGGATTACAAAAGGATGAACCCCTATTAGAAAAGGTAGCTTATTTCGACCAGCATTTTAATGGATACCGCCCCGTTGAAGTTGGCATCGAATTGAATGAATCACATCCCACAGATACACTGATCAGCCGTAAGATTGAGCAGATCGAGAGACTCCTTGCCAAAGAATTTCAAGCAAAAGGCATCAATTCAACCAACACCTTGGTCAAGAAGATCAATTCTTCGATCTATGGTGGATCACCAAACTACCTAAAGCTGCCTAAAACACAGGATATTCCACGAATAAAACGCTTTTATGAAAGTAAAAAACTCGAAGATGCTGTCCGTACCGTTTCCTCTGATTCGCCTCAATTGATTCGCATGTTTGGCCTCTCGCCTGACCTCGGGAGTAGCTATTTTTTGAATCAAAAAAGCAAACTCGACAGTCTGTTTAATGAAATAAACGATGAGAATTTTGAAGCTAGACTCACAGGCAGCTCCTATCTAATTGACAAGACTGATCGTTATGTAATCGAAGCTCTTTTAAAAGGGTTGGCCTTTGCTTGTTTGACCATCACCTTGATCACTTTACTCTTTTATCGTTCTTGGCAAACTTCCCTTTTGATCCTGCTGGTGAATGTGATTCCCTTGTTGCTACTTTTTGGCCTGATGGGTTTACTAGGGATTGATCTGAACATTTCAACAGCCATCATCTTCACGGTAGCTTTTGGTATAGCCGTGGACGATAGTATCCATCTGATCTCGCGCTATCGTTTAGAAAAAGAAGCCGGAAAATCAAAAGACGAGGCACTGGATTTAGCTCGTTATCAAACGGGAAAAAGCATCTTATTTACCTCCATCGCCATCTCACTTGGCTTTGGTGTACTCCTGGGGTCTGGATTCTCTGCTGTCTATTACCTAGGTCTTTTTATTTGCTCTACTGCTCTTATCGCAGTCTGGTTTGACCTGAAACTGCTACCCTATTTGATCGCGAAGTGGAAAGTGTTATAGCTTATCGAGGTCCACGATCTTATCTTTTTTCCATTTCTTGTATCCAAACATAAGATTGAAACCAAACCTGAAGTCAACTTTCGAATACTGCTCTGGTCTATTCAAGAGCAGTATGTTATCAAGTGCCATGTAAAGTTGCACCGGACCTATACTTGATGCCAAGCTTGCCCCTAAATTGAACTCGGTATTGGCTCTTCGATAAGAACCCACTGCACCAACTACAAAATTTTCAAATCGGTGGTTAAAGGATAAAGCAACGTTTCCGGGCAGATCACTGAAAGCGTTATTCTTAAAATATGTTAGAGAAAAACGATCATTTGGTGTTATAAAACCTGTTGCTGTAAAGTAATACCGCGTACCTAAATTTGATTCAAAAGCCTCTTGTGTTTCATTTGAATTGAACTTAGATCCCAAACTGTCTCGAAGAATGTTATCCGCTTCACCAATGCTGGTCAAATCGAGCCCCTGATAGGTGACAATAGCGTCTTCCGTTTGGTAATTTCGAACTTGTTCGGTCCATTTGATCTTTCCGATATCATTGATGGCCGCCTCTAATTGCAAAAAGGGCAGCACCTTGTATTTGGCTCCAAAATCAAATGCTACGGACCTGTTTTGATTGCTGATCAGGTAATTTGTGAATTCATTACCCTCGTAGGCCCCTGAATTAAAGAGAAAATCTAAACCCGCTGTATTCACTTGCCCGTCGTTGACGGAGATGGTCCAAAGAAAATCTTCTTCTCTTGTATGAAGACTTCCTTCAAAACTATCCTCAAGAGAGCCATGGAATAAGCCTTGAACCAATTTGACTCTGGCGCCAATGGTTAATTTATCATTTAAAAACTGATTGGCATATCCTAGACCGTACTCATTGATCCCATTCATGACAAATTTTGTGTCAGACAAATCAACTGTGGACCCAATCGCATTGGTATTGCCATTGGCAAGGAATTCAAGCAAAGGTTCTCCATAGACCAGATCAAAGGTTGCCCGAGTGTTCGCAAAGAATGAAAACGCTCCCTTCGTTGTGTTGATATTGAGCGTAAACAAATTTGAACTCAAATCGAAGTTGGTGAAGTTTTCATTTTGAGCCGACGTTCGCAACACGTCAAAATCAATGACAAATTGGCCTTGGTCATTCTTCGACAGCAGCTGTTCTAATCTAAAGTCTGCTTGAATACTGGTTCCAAAATTAAGTGCAGGGACACTGACTGAAACCGAATTGTTCGGAATAAAGGCAGGTTGCAACGATTGCGTTTGTTGCACAAGATCTCTTAATTCGTAGAAGGCAAAGTAACCTTGTCCATGCACCTGAATTCCAGTAATAAAGAGAATGATGATGATCGCTAGCTTTTTCATATTACCCTCCCGTGCCTTTTAGTTCAACATCTGCCTGAAGGGCAATATTTATCGTAAGCAAATAATCGTCGTAGAACTTTACCGCCAAGCCTTGACCCGCATTGGTTGAAGAAAGCCGTGCTCGAACATTGAGTCGTGCTGCGTTCTCCATTTGCCGAAGGTCTTCATCTTCCAGTAAAACTTCCGTTGAACCTGTTGCTGCTCCAATGGTACGTCCATCAGGACCAACCTCAGCGGCACTGAAGACTGGCCGCTCATCAATGGTATAGATAACGTTACCATTTGCATCTAAGAACTGGATCTCCAAATCACCACCCATTGGCATTTCATTGGCCGAGTTCACTTTCAGCAAAGCTCTTTTCGCTTGTTCTACTGCTTCCCCATTCTTGAAGTCAAAAGTTTGATTTGCAATCAGTTCATCGATGGCCATATCCAAAGGTATTTCAATCAAAGCTGCCGCTTCTAAGGTATTGAGCTCATTCAAGAAATTGTATTGAACAGGTCCATTAATCGGATTAGAAATAGCGGAAAGACCCAAGCTAAAGGCACTTGGCTGGGCAGAAAAAAGTTCGGCTATATTGGAATTGGTAGCGTCTATGCTATGGATGGTCTCTCTCGTTCCTCCTTGTTCATTGATGGTGGGCGCATCAACCGTGACCAACTGCTCGGTAATGCTACCCGTCAAATTGATTATGGTCCCATCGGAAGTACTGGCTGATATTCCTGAATAATCCACTCCTAGGGGGAAGCCAAAAGAGTTTTGAATAATGAATTGAAGGCTGGGGTTAGCAAACCTTAAATCGCCATCCTCAAAAATCTCAAAGAATGCTAAATCAATTTCTTCCAAGTTGATGTTCAGCCCTTGACGTCCCACATTGCCATAAAGATCTGAATAGCCTGTGTTTCTGATTCCCAGATCAAAACTGACTCCGTCATTGGGTGCAAGATTACCTCCTGCAGGAATATCAAAGGTATAGGCAACTTCCACCAGGAATTTATTGGCTGCCGGATTGCCTAGCGCATCTAGATGAAGCAAGCCCACTTGTCCATTGAGTGCATTAGTCTCTTGTGCATTGCCTGATGCTGCAATTGTTCCATTAGCCACTACTGGTGTTCCATTCTGCGCAAGAGAGCGAAATGTCACTGCATAAGTTAAAGGATAGGAAACCGTAGAATTGAGGGACAAATTCAAGGTGCCATTATCGAAATAAATGCTATCAATTGCCTCATCTCCCTGACTTGAGAAATCAAATTCAAAAGTCTGCCTGGCAGAGAAAGGTTGTGTTGCGGGCGCATTATTGATTGTGGCATTACTTGGAAGACTGCCGCTAAAGGTTTGGTCTAGAATGTCTAGAAAATCAGAGGCTCCTTGCGCAGCTAAGCGTTCTTCGTAGATAATGGTCACCACATTATCTTCACCTGGCTCTATTATGGCAGAGCCATTATCCAATTCGATGAACAGTTCAGACACTGAGTATTCAATCTCGCCCAACGGAATGGCCAAACTACCGTCCCAAACGAATTCTCCGAATTCAGCATCTTGAAAATAATCAAGATTGCAGGCGGTCAACAATGCTATCATCGTAGCGGTAGCTAAACAATTTTTTATTTTCATCTTGAACGTTTTTCGGGCATGACAACCCAAAGGATGATATAAACCAAAATGCCCGGAAAGGCGGCACTAAAAAATGAAATCAATACATAAAGCACCCTTACCAACGTCAGGTCCCAGCCCAACCAATCGGAAAGACCGGCGCAAACACCCGCGATCATGCGTTGGTCGACAGACCTGTGAAGCCCTTCAGAATTCATAGCAATAATAATTTCAACCTTAAACTCAGTCTTTCAAACGATATTTACCAATCAAGGGGAAATGATCGGAAAACTCAACCTCATTCAATGTTTCAAATTGCAATAATTCTATCCCATCACCAAAAAATTGATTGTCAATACGCAAAAAAGGTATTTTCCCATTGTAAGTAACTCCAAAGCCATCCCCCCCTTCTTCAAAGGCATTGGTCAACCGATCGCGAAGTTTAAAGTAGTTGAAACTGTATGGCACATCATTAAAATCACCAGCTATTAACACTGGGTATGGCGATGCGTCTATGTGCTCAAGTAAGGCATCGATTTGTTCAGCTCGTGCTCTACTTCCTTTCAAAATACGGAATTTGACATCGTCGTATTCATTTCGAATGCCTTCGCCATCTTGCAGCTTCTCAGGATTGATCCCCATGGATTCCAAATGCAAACTATAGATGCGCAGCGTGTCATCTTTCAACTTAACGTCAGCAAAAAGCACATTATTCAGCTTTTCTTTCCCAAAAAGAAGACCGCTTTTCAAAATAGGGTATTTAGAAAAAAACGCCACGTTGAAACGCTCGGCATCGGTCGCATCAAAATATCCTCCCCGCCCTTTTATTCGATTTGAAATTCCTCTTTGCGCATAATACTCCTGAAAACACAAGAAATCAGCTTGTTGGTCAACGATCCAATCGATCACCTCATCATAGTTTTCTGCCTTTGCCTCAGTGAACCATTTCACATTATAGCTCAGCAAACTGAAGTCTGCTGCCTGCTCTGCCTTTTCTGAAGTGCCGAAAACAAAGGAAAGTGAATAAAATGGCCAAGCGACAAGGAGAGTGATGAGGTAGATGTACCAATACCTTCCATTCAAAATAATGGAAAAGCTGAACAAGAGCGCACTACATAAAATGATCACGGGAATGGCCAAAGAAATAATGGATGCGTACTGAAAAACTAAGGGAGACACCAACACGCTGCCATAAACGATCATGGCCAGTGTCAGCCACATAATCCCAAAATACTTTCCAAGGATGCGCATTTGTTTGTTGCTCTTGTATCAGTGAACAGTATAATTAGTAAAATCTTATCTGACAAACACAAAAAAATGCGACAGGTGCCGCATTTATTATTTGATTCCGGATGTTAACATCGCGCTACTCACTTCTTAGTGCGTTCACAGGATTGGCTATAGCCACTTTGATGGATTGATAACTCATGGTCAAAAGAGCAATAAAAAATGCACTCGTCCCCGCTAGCAAAAAGACGGAGACATTGATATCAGGACGGTAAGCAAAGTCTTGAAAATACCAGTTGACACCATACCAACCTGCCGCTGACGCCACGGCAAAAGAGATCAATACCAAAACAGATACTTCTTTGCACATGATGTACACCAATTGGCTCATTGACGCTCCCAAGACTTTACGAATGCCGACCTCCTTGGTCTTCTGCTGGGCAGTAAAGGCCGCTAAACCAAACAAACCCAAGCAAGCTATGATTATGGCCAAAACAGCAAAGACGCTAAAAATATCACCCAGTCTTGACTCTGCCTGATACATGTTGATAAAACGGTCATCTAAAAATGTATATTCAAACGGTTGACCAGGAGCAAAAGCTTCCCATTGTGTTCTGGCTTGCTCAATTACAGTCTGGTAGTCCTTAGCATTGAGCTTGAGTGATAAAAATCCTCCTCCGGTCCCCAAACGCATCACAACGGGGCCGATTTCCTCTCTCAGCGATTCAAAATGGAAATCTTCTAAAATACCAATGACCTTAAAAGGAATTAGTCCCGAACCATCGTCATTGAAATCCCCGATCACTGCATTTTCCAGATCAGTGATCCCAAAAAGCTTTGCCGCTTTCTCGTTGATCACTATGGCCGATGAATCGGTTTGCAGGTCCTTTGAAAAGAACCTCCCTTCTTTCAATTTAAGACCGAAAACATCAGCATAATTGACATCCACACGCCAGTTTTGGCTCACAACCCCACGTTCTTGGTCGATCACGGCGTCTGGAAATAATACGGTGGATGATCGACTACTTGAGGTAGGTAAAAACCATGAAACCGAAGTCTCCTCCACTTGAGGTATTCCATCCATTTGATCCTCGTAGGCCTGAGCGGTCTCATCCAATAAATACATATTGTGAATGATCAAAACCTGGTCTTTTTCAAAGCCAAGCTTTTTGCTTTGGATATATTGCATCTGATTGATGATGCTAAACGTTCCGATGATCAAAAGTATCGAAACGAAAAATTGAAAGGAGACGAGTACTTTTCTTAATCCTCCACTTTTCATCCCCATACTTAGGTTTCCTTTCAACACCTTGACGGGAGAAAAAGCGGAAAGGAAAAACGCTGGATAGATTCCTGCCAGTACGCCTACAACTACTGTCCCGACCAATACGATAGGTACACTACCCACCAGATCCAGTTCCATCTGCTTGTCTGCCAATTGGTTGAATAGTGGGATGGAAATATAGGCAAGACCCAAACCTAGCAATCCGCCAATCATGGTGATGACCACAGATTCAGAAATAAACTGGCCGATCAACTGTCCTTTCAACGAACCCATCACCTTTCGCAAACCGACTTCCTTCGCTCTATTGGCAGATCTCGCCGTAGATAAATTCATGAAATTGATACAGGCAATGACCAAAATGAATCCGGCTATGGCTGAAAAAATATAGACATAGGTAATATCACCCTCGGGCTCAAAACCACCGAAACCATTGGAATACAAATGTATCTCACTCAAGGGTTGCAAAAAGTACTCGAATGAGTTCCCCGCTGCTTTGAACTCATCATAGCCCATATCGAGGTATTGCTTGAGTTCTGCTCCCATTTTGTCAATCGCCAGCTCATTCATGAGCTGCTCTACATCATCGACATTGGCATTTGAGTTTAAGGTGACATAGGTCTCGTAATTCTGGTTAAGCCATGCAGGACTGTTGTATTCTTCCTCTCTAGTGATAAACGAAAGGATCATATCAAAATGAAAATGGGTGTTTTGAGGAATATCTTCATATACCCCAGCGACCATATAATCCGCAGAATTATCCATTTTCAAGATCTTCTCTAATGGATCTTCGTCACCAAAATACTTTTTCGCCATGCTTTGGCTAATCACCATCTGATTTTTTCGCAAAAGGGCTTCTTCAGGATTCCCTTTGATCATATTGATTTGGAAGATGTCGAAGAAGGTCTCATCTGCAAAAACAACATCCCGCTCGGTAAAAACCATGTCCTTATAGTTCACAATCCAAGAACCTGATCTTCTAAAACGTAAGCGTTCTTCTACTTGAGGAATTTGATCTCTAAAGGTCGCACCTGCAGGTGACGGGTTTTGAGCTCCCTTAAATTCTCGCCCATTGAAGCTTCCTTCAATTACTACACGGTAAATGTTTTCTTGATTATTAAAATGCTTGTCATAACTCAACTCATTGATGACGTAGGTCATGATGAGCAAACAGCAAGCAGTACCAATGGCTAAACCAGCAATATTAAGAAATGAAAAAAACTTGTCTTTGAAGAGACTGCGAACCGCAATTTTGAGGTAATTTTTGAACATGACGTTGTTGTTGAGTTTTTGACCTTTGAAATGCCGACCAACATTTCAACACAAAGACGCCCACTGCAACTCATAAGTTGCATCACCTCAACAAGTTTTTTCCAAATGCTCAAATAGTTGACCGTCCAAGGTGTGATACGACTTCATCAAATTGGCCGTCAAACAAGAATGTATGGGCAGAATACCAACAACATCACCGACTCGTAGGGTTTCATAAGTGACGGCATCAACTTCCAACACACCGTGCTCCTGAGAAATGGATACTAGTTTGGCCTCAGGAATGATCTGTGACCAACCTTGCTCTTCGAGGATCACCATCTCACCATAAAACTTCTGCTGGTTGCCATCCACTAAATGATCCTTAGAAAAATGGACTGCCCCACCATGAATGATCACTCGGTTATTCCCGTTTTTTGCTACAATGGGACAAGCCAGCGCCACGGCAATTTGGCTCTCTGAGCACACATTCAGGTAATTCATGACCAGGTCATAAAAAATAAAATTGCCCGGACCAATCTCATCTACCCCATTCATTTCTTCAACAACAGTACAACCAGGGGTATCCCCAATTCGGATCTTGAACTCTCGTTCAGTGGCCAAATGGCTCTTGACAAAATTCATCCGCTTGATCACCAGAGCCCAAATCTGCCGAATCTCTTCAATGCTATGCGCACTGTAGGTATTACCCGGGTGACAATACAGGCCATAAAAGGATAACAATGGGCTAGCCTCAATGGCTTCCACCATGGTCTGAATTCGTTCCATATCATTTGTGGGCACGCCACTTCTACCATAACCAGCATCCAATTCAACCATGACGTGGACCGTATTCGTTAACTCCTCCGACAACTGATCGATCGTTCCTAACTCCGTCAACAATAGGGTAATTTGACAACCATCCTTCGTCAAACGATTCACCTCATCCACTTCCAAAATGTTAAACGGAAAAGCAATGGTGATGTCATTCCAGCCATTGGCTGCAAAATAAGACGCCATCTTCACTGACGACACAGTGATCTTGCTCACACCTTTTTGCCTTACCAATTCACCGATCTCTTTCGACTGATGTGTTTTGAAATGTGGGATCAAATCGACTCCTGTGCGACTGGCTTTTTTGATCATGAAATCGAGATTCGCTTCCGCCTTCGCTAAATCAAGTAAGAGAGTGGGTCTTTTGATGTGCATGAACGAAGATACACAAGCGTCTTCAATTTTTTTTGAGCAAGGTGTAACCTCAGGAAATTTTCACCGTTATTGAATTTATATTGATACTATTTTGATATCATATTAAATTAACGCTATGAACAACGAAAAACCATTTAAGCCTTTATCAGGATTCGGCATTTTAACAGTTGCCTTACTGATTTTCATTGCTGCTATTGTCGGTATTGTTCTATTTAGAACCCCATTAGCTGCATTATTATTTCTTGTCTTCTTTTTCATGCTTCCTGGCTTTTTCATCATTCAACCAAATACCTCTAGGGTGTTGGTCTTTTTTGGTGATTACAGAGGCACCGTTAAATCGAACGGATTTTTCTGGGTAAACCCATTCTTTTCTAAGAAGAAGGTCTCTTTGAGAGCTCATAATTTTGACAGTGAACGTGTGAAGGTGAACGATAAATTAGGTAATCCGATCATGATCAGTGTCATCTTGGTTTGGCAAGTAGAAAATACTTACAAGGCCGCTTTCGAAGTCAATGACTACGGGCACTTTGTCCGCGTGCAAAGTGATGCGGCCGTTAGAAAGCTCGCCGGTTCATTTGCCTATGACAATTTCGAAGATGACGGTGAGATCACCTTGCGCTCAGGAATGGAAGAGGTAAATCACGACCTGGAGGAAGAACTATCTGAACGACTGTCTATTGCGGGTATTAAAGTGATCGAGGCTCGTATTGGCTACTTGGCCTATGCCGAAGAGATTGCCAGTGCCATGCTACAAAGACAACAGGCCACTGCGATCGTCGCTGCACGCTATAAAATTGTTGAAGGTGCAGTCGGGATGGTAGAATCTGCCTTAGAAGAATTGAATAAAAAGCAGATTGTTGACTTGGACGAAGACAAAAAAGCGGCTATGGTCAGCAACCTCATGGTGGTACTTTGTTCTGATAAATCTGCTTCACCCGTGGTAAATACCGGTACGTTAAACCATTAATAAAGAAACAATGGAGTACAAGATCATACAAAAAGGACCCTTTGAAAAGGTCGATAAATTTGAGAGAAGACTGAATGAATTGTCGATGTCAGGTTGGCGAGTCATTACCTCCCTCGGTGACTTCTATTTGGTCTTAGGAAAACAAAAACTTTGATATGCCAAAGAAGAAACCCTTTGTGCTAAGAATAGATCCCGAACTCTTGGCAGCCGTTGAAAAATGGGCTGCTGATGAGTTCAGGAGTACAAATGGCCAAATGGAATGGCTCATCAACAAAGCACTAAAAGAAGCTAAAAGAACCCCTAAAACGAAAGAATAACATGCAACATCAAAATTACAAATGCCCGAAATGCCATCATCGAAGTTTTGAAACCGATACCATAGCCACCACCGGTGGGGGCTGGTCGAAAATATTTGACTTACAAAACAGAAAGTTTCATGTGATCTCCTGTTCGAATTGTGGATACTCTGAAATGTACAAAGGAGGTCGTTCACGATCGATCACACAGATCTTAGACTTTTTCACAACCTAGCGATGGAAGAACAAGGCGCATTGATTTTTGCTCATTTGATGATGGGCGTATCTACGCTTTTGCCAGCGTTGATCATGAAGAATTTAGACCTTGATGACCCCAATATGTGGATCGGTTATCGCACACCTTGGTCGATGAAATCTGTCCATACCTGGCGCTATGCCAATACCAAAAGCGCAGATTATTTGCTTTGGGCGGCTTTGAGTGTCATTGCGATTCAAGCGACTACCTTCTTTTTACTGGAACCTGAGATCAGCTTGATGATCGCAGCGGGGACTTTAGTGGTTGCCATCGCAGCGGCCATGATCAAAACCGAAGTAGGTTTAAGACAAAACTTCGATAAGGAGGGAAATCCAAAGATTGATCTCGATCGCTTCTGAGTTCGTCCTGCTTCTGTGGCGAATCAACCACCGATCAATAACACTTTCTGGTTCTCCGTAATGGCATCCACCATTTTGGTATAACTGATGCGTTCTCCGTTTTTTCTCGAGACGTAGAAATACTCTAAGCCATCAAGTTCTACCACACACTCGCCCAATTCATAGCGCAGTGATTTGACCACCGCGCCCTCTACGATCGGGGTGCCGTTCAAATCCAACAATTTAGGAGGCTGTTTTTCTTTAGGTTTCTTATTGAAAAGGCCGAACATATCGAAGTATTAGATCGCTAATATAGTGGTCATTTTGTTTTTGTTATCATTCTGAAGGAGCCTAACCCAAAATCACAATACAATGTCCGACTATTGAACCTCTGTACATCAATTCAGGGGAAAGACTGCTTAGTGAGCTGCTTTGCCGAACCAACTTCGGGCGGAAACGATCACAGGGACGTTCTAATCAGGAGATTCTTCGCTACTCCCGATGATATCGGGATCAGCTCTGAATGACATTAGAGAGATGGTTTTAATTCCTCAAAACCATTTTCTATGGAGCGAAAAACACTAATTTTGCTGCCTTATTGAAACTGAACAGGTTAAGCGGTAATGGCGGACTACAATCACAAAGAAATTGAGCCTAAATGGCAGGCCTTTTGGAAGCAAAACGAGACATTCAAAGCATCGATCGATAAGAACAGACCGAAGTTCTACTCGCTCGACATGTTCCCCTACCCTTCCGGTGCCGGGCTTCATGTGGGGCATCCGCTAGGTTATATTGCCTCAGATATTGTCTCTCGTCATAAGCGAAACAAAGGGTTCAATGTGCTGCATCCCATGGGTTTTGATGCCTTTGGTTTGCCTGCCGAGCAATATGCTATTCAAACCGGCCAGCACCCCGCCATCACTACAAAGCAAAATATTGAGCGCTACAAAGAGCAGCTCGAAAATATTGGCTTTGCCTTCGATTGGGACAAAGAAGTCCAAACCTGTGATCCGAGCTATTACAAGTGGACACAATGGATCTTTATGCAGATCTTCAACAGCTGGTACGACCACAAGGCAGAAAAAGCCAGGCCAATCGCTGAACTGATCTCTCTTTTTGAAAAAGAAGGAAATACAAACGTCCACGCCGCTTGCGATGATGATACCCCGGAATTCTCTGCTCAGGATTGGAAGAACTGGTCTGAGCAAGAACAACAGCAAATGTTGTTGAAGTATCGCCTCACTTACCTCTCTGAAACTGCCGTCAACTGGTGTCCTGAGCTCGGAACAGTGTTGTCTAATGATGAGGTAAAAGACGGCTTCTCAGAGCGTGGTGGCTTCCCAGTCATTCGTAAAAACATGCAGCAATGGAGCATGCGCATCACTGCTTATGCGGAACGCCTGCTTCAAGACTTAGAAGCCATCGATTGGCCGGAACCACTCAAGGAAATGCAGCGCAACTGGATCGGTAAATCGAAAGGAGCGGAAGTTCGATTCAAAGCAGAGCATTCTGATGTCGAGATCGAAGTATTCACCACTCGTATCGATACCATCTTCGGTGTTACCTTCTTGTCATTGGCTCCAGAAAGTGAATTGACCGCCCAGCTCACCACTCCGGAACAAAAGGAAGCCGTCGATGCCTATGTGGCTCAAGCGGCTACACGCTCTGAACGCGATCGTATGGCCGATGTGAAGACCATCTCGGGTGTGTTTACGGGTAGCTACGCCATTAACCCCTTCAATGGAGAAAAAGTACCGATCTGGGTAGCTGACTATGTTTTAGCCGGCTACGGCACTGGAGCCGTAATGGCCGTTCCATGTGGAGACCAAAGAGATTATGATTTCGCCAAGCATTTTGACCTTCCCATCGTTCCCGTGATCAAGGATGCAGACATCAGTGAAAAAGCGGACGCGAGAAAGGACGGCACCATGATCAATTCAGGCTTTTTAAACGGACTTAGCTGTCTTGAAGCCATCGATAAAGCCATCGCTTTTGCGGAAGAAAAAGGAGTGGGTAGAGGCAAGATCAACTACCGTCTTCGCGACGCCATCTTTGCTCGTCAGCGGTACTGGGGTGAACCTGTTCCGGTTTACTTCAAAGATGATGTTCCCTATTTGGTGGACGAAAAAGACCTGCCCATTATTTTACCCGATGTAGACAAATACTTACCCACTGAAGATGGTGATCCACCACTTGGTCGTGCCGAAAACTTCATGTATAAGCCGGCAGGAGAAAGCACAGCGTATCCACTGGAGTTGAGTACCATGCCCGGTTGGGCAGGTTCGAGCTGGTACTGGTACCGCTACATGGATGCCCACAATGAAAACGCCTTCGTCGATAAAGAGCCACAAGCCTATTGGCAGAATGTGGACCTGTACATAGGTGGTTCTGAACATGCTACAGGGCACCTCCTCTACTCACGTTTCTGGAACAAGATCTTATTCGACCTAGGTCATGTGAACCAGGAAGAGCCATTCAAAAAACTGATCAACCAAGGGATGATCCAAGGGAGATCGAATTTTGTGTACCGTATTAAAGGGCAGAATAAATTTGCCTCCAAAGGCTTGGCGCAAAACTATGATACTGTGGCAATGCATGTAGATGTGAGCCTTTGCCGCAATGATGAATTGGATATTGAGGCGTTTAAAAAATGGCGTCCTGATTTGGCAGATGCTGAATTCATTCTCGAGGATGGCAAATACATTTGCGGCTGGGAGGTAGAAAAAATGTCCAAGTCGAAATACAATGTGGTCAACCCCGATGACATCATCGAGCGTTACGGTGCGGACACCCTTCGTCTCTACGAAATGTTCCTTGGTCCTTTGGAGCAATTTAAGCCATGGAATACGAATGGCATTGATGGGGTGCGCAAATTCTTGGGTAAACTTTGGAGACTCTTCCACAATGCACAAGGCGAGTTTGAGGTATCAGATGCTGAACCAACAAAGGATGAACTGAAGTCACTTCACAAGACCATCAAAAAAGCGGAAGAGGATATCGAAAGATACTCTTTCAATACTTCGGTTTCCACCTTTATGATTTGTGTCAACGAGCTATCTGCATTGAAGTGCAACAACAGACAAATTCTTGAGCAGTTGTTAGTAGTGATTTCTCCTTATGCCCCTCACATCACGGAAGAGCTCTGGTCGATGCTTGGGCATGAAGGCAGCATCGTCGATGCACCATATCCTGAATTCAATGAGGAATACCTCAAAGAAGATGATAAAGAATACCCAGTGATGATCAATGGCAAGATGCGAGCCAAGATCACCGTTTCAGCTGACTTGGATAAACAAGCTATTGAAGAAGCGGCATTGGCCAATGAAAACGTTCAGAAATGGCTTGAAGGCAAAGCACCGAAGAAGGTGATCGTGGTGCCGAATAAGATCGTGAATTTGGTGGTGTAAAAGCTATAGGCAGTAAGCTATTAGCTATTAGGTAAGAATTCTTTAGGGTCCTTTTTTGCTGTTGACTAAAGCTGTGAATAGCTCAATGGCTTCAGGTAGACCCTTAAGATATTATTCATATTGCCTTTGAACTCATCCATTGCCGTGATCTTTTTCCACACTGGATGCTGTATAAACTTTGCCCATCCAGCAGCGTTGGCTTCTTTAGACTCTGTGGCTAACATATAGGTCAAGCAGGGCATGGCACCTCCTGCCAGGTTTACACCAAAGAACACCATGTTAAGACCAGCATCATCGAAAATCGGAAACTCATATTCGTCGAACATTTTGAGCTTGCTACGAAGGGCTGCCTCATTATGACTCGTATAAATTCTCAATTCAAAAAAGCCATCGGCATTTTCAGGGTCTTTCAATGCTGGAAAGCCATAAGATGATTGAATGAGACTTGTTTCAACCCGGTCAAATGGAAGCTCATCCACACCAGCATTTAGATAGTCAGAAGAAGCGGCTTGATACTGGTCATCTGCTTCAAGTCTTGTTCGGGCTGCTTGAAAGTCCGAGATCGAGCTATAGGGAATCAATACATAGACCTTCGTAGGCAATGAGGCGCCATCCTCCTGAAATACTCCGATCTTTTCACTACCCAATCTATTCATTGCAGGGATAAACGCCTCAGACAAATAATTATGTAATAGGTCTGCAGATTTGAAGAAGTTGAGTTCATAGGTTCTCAGTTCATATACCTCTTGTTGCGCAGCGCTTGCCAACCAAAAGCAACTCAAAAAAATAATGATTGCTGATTTTCTCATATTTTCCGTATCAAAGTGTCCAATCTAAGTAAAAACATTATTCAAACCGTATAGAACATTAATGAAGCCCGCACATATTCTTCATTATCCCTAAAGATTCATACCTTGGCTGCCTTTAATAAATTATGATGAAAAAGATTTTACTCACCGCAGTTTTTGCGGCAATGACACTCGGCATTATTTCATGCGATTCGGATAAAATGATGCAAACCGAATCAGGCCTTCAATACAAGTACAATAAAAAAGGCGAAGGCAGAAAAGTGGAAAAAGGCTCTTTTGTGAAGACAAAATTGAGTTTAATGATTGAAGATTCAGTTGTATGGACTTCATACTCCGCTCCAGATTCTCTCTTCTCTTTTGTGGTAGGCTATTCTGGAGTCATTCAAGGCTTTGAAGAAATGGCCTTATTGATGCGTGAAGGTGATGACGTCTACGTAGCCATTCCTGATTCGTTGGCTTATGGTGACCAAGGAGCAGGAGATGTAATTCCACCGAATGCGACAGTTGTTTATGACCGCTACGAAATGGTCAGTGTGTCTGAACCAAAATTGATCTTATCCGATTCTCTTATCGGTGCATATCAAAAAGGTGGTGACGAAGGGATGTTTGCTTTCTTTGATCAACTGAATGAAACTGGAGAGATCAACAAGTACCACACGGAATTGCAACTGATGGAGCCTTTGTTGAGTCAGATTTTTCAAAGCCAGCAGATGGCTACACTCGAAGGACTCATCGAACGATTCGATACAGAAATATGGGTAGGTGACCAAAACATGCTAAGCTATTACAGCATTGTGGCCGTTCAAGCACAAGGCAGAAGCGAAGAAGCCATCGCGATGGCAAAAGACCTCTTGGCGAACAACCCAGAAGAAGAATGGGTGCAAAACCTTATTGGTCAGCTTGAAGCACAGAAAGCACAAGCAGAGCAACAGTAAACATGATTCGAAAAATTTACAAAGCCCCGGTTGGGGCTTTTTTATTTCTCAAAGATATGTCTGTTGCGCATAAAGTACTCTTGCTCACCTTCATATAGCACCCATTTTTCAACTTGGATCCTCTCCGGAGTTACATTCACCGTTTTCCGAAAACTTGCTGGTCGATTATTGTCTTTGCCTTTACTTGTCAAAATGAGTGACCAATGTGCCGTATCTATCAATTCAGAAGACTCCAAGGACCATTTCCCATTATGATAGATTTTATCACCTTTGACTCGAAAACTATCTTTTCTTTTCTCTGTTCTTCCGTTACCCTCATTGTAGAAATACTCGAAAGAGAGCTTCCCTTTATGTAACTCTGCAACCATTCTAACAGGAAGATTAACGAGCGTCTCGTCATCTCCATAATTTAGATATGTGAGTGTGCCTTGCCACTCTCCCTCGAAGACTTTTAAATAGTCAGCATCGATATTTTCACCTTTGGGCATCAGTGTGATGAATAATACTGTGATGATTAGCTTTTTCATAAGTTTTGATGTTTGATAACCCTAGGGCCAATTCAATGCCAAAACGATAATAGACTGTACTACTGATACTTACGGAAAACACCGCAATCCTTTACTGTTCCTATGTGAAACAGTCAATCACAAAATGAAACACTTCATTGCTGTTCGAACAATTGCGATATTCTATTTAAATTGATTAGTCAAAATAAGTTCATCATGAAATCAATGACCTGTAATCAGCTAGGAGGCGCTTGTGAAGAAGTATTCTCCGCTCAGACTTTTCAAGAGATCGCTCAGTTGAGCCAAGTACATGGCCAAGAGCTGTTACAAAAAGGAGACGCCGCCCATATGCGAGCCATGCAAAGTATGCGGGAGAAGATTGCAGACCCAAAGGTCATGCATAACCCGATTCATTGGTTAGAAATAGCCGTTACCGATCTAGAAAGAGCTACGCAGTTTTATGAAGATGTCTTCCATCTTCAAATGGAATATATCGAGATGCCAGACAGTAAAATGTTTATGTTTGGAGATCCTGAAGGAACCGGCTCAAGTGGTGCACTTGTTCAAGCTCAAGACAAGCAACCCTCTGAAGATGGCACTATGGTATACTTTTCATGTGAAGATCTTACCAACGAACTTCAATCTATTGAAGAAGCCGGTGGCCAAATAGTCGTACCTAAAACAGACATAGGTGAATTTGGATTCTTCGCTCAATTTATCGACACAGAGGGTAACAAAATTGGATTGCACTCTCAACAATAAACCAAATCATAAATAGAGGTTTATTCATTTTGTCTTTTTAATCCCCAACTCCTTCTCATACCAGGCCATGATCGGTTGGAACGGGCCGAACTTATGTTGTTCAGCTGAAAACCCATCTACCCAAGGACCATAAGGTGTTGACACCGGTTTCATGTTCTTATCTGGGAAATCGGCCTCAGGATTCGCTTTCATTGGTCGTTCAAAGGAATTGATATAAGCGGCTACATGATAGGCCTCTTCGTCGGTCAAGACCGGATCATCCTTTGTGGCTTGTAAATAAGGCATGTTGGCCTTAATGAATTCGGCTGCCGTGATCAACCGATGCATACCTGCCCCGTGATTATAAGAATTCTGTCCCCAAAGTGGAGGATAAACGTAAAGCCCATCTCCTGCCCTTTGCCCTTGCCCATTCTCCAAATGGCAGGTCTGACAATGCTTTTGATAAACCAATCGTCCTTTTTCTGGGTCAGCCTTCACTTCCGGCAATTGCACCTTGGTAAATCCTTTGTAATAATCCTCTTTCTCTTCTGGAACATCTTCACTGAGCCATTCCATATAAGCCAGCATGGCCTTCATCTCCAAGCTTTCATGAGGTATCTTCTCACCGTTCATACTCCGCTCCATACAGCCATCAATACGTTCTGCTAAGGTGCCGACCTTATTCTCTCTGCCCCTGAATTGCGGAAAACGATTGGCAACTCCTACAAATGATCCTGCCCCTGGTTTTGTCCCTGCTTCTAAATGACAACTCTGGCATGTCAGAAGGTTACCCGCATACTGTTTGTCCACTTTCTTTGCTAATGGACCAATCAACTCAGGAGATTTCGTGATGAGCGTATGCCCCATTCGAATCAAAGATTCCTTTTCATGACCCACCAGGTCCATTGAGACCTGTCGAGGCCTCCATTTTTCTGGTTCGATTTTCTTAGAGGCAAAAAGATCGGGATTGATCAGGCCCATTATCCCAAAAGCGACTGTCGCAAAAAGCACAAAGACAACGAGGCCGGTGAGCTTTGTGATCAATGCTATTTCTTTCTTGACATTCATGATCTAAAAAGTATAACTCAAAATAAAATCCGTATGGAAAATATTGGCTCGATTGATCAAGAAGCGATCTTCCTCTCCAATATCTTCTGCTAAAAATCGATACGCGGCATAAAGCTCCGCGCTTAACCCTTTCAAGAACGAAGTCGAGGTGTACTTTACCGAAACATCCAAATGACTATGAGAAGGCAAACGGTATTTACTCTTGGCATAGTCTCCAGGAAAAGGCAGCCAACTTCTAGAAATGCTGCTGATGTAACGATATTCCCCTTTGTCTGTTCTGACTGTACTTTGCCATTTGAACATCACTGCATGGGCATCACGGATGCCTTCCAATCGTGTTCTTCTCTGAAAGGTATAAAAAGGCTCTAAACCCCAATCGCGTGTTAGCTGAAGTCGACCTTGATCGAAAAACCTTGAATAATTCAGGTGAAACGAATGATTTCGTACACCCTTTTCGACGCGTAACCCCAAGTAACTCGCGCGCTCATCGGGAAGATATGTCAACATAGGATCTGCATTTCCACCATCATTGATCTTGAACTGCTGAATAAAAAGTGCATTGGCTGACCATTCATTCCCTAGTTCAACCTTGGTCTCTAGCAAAACATTGTTCATGACATTGTCCACATATTGATTCCAAACCGCCAGATGCCAATAGGGATTCACTTGCCAATCCACACCAATCATCGCGATGTAATTGGATGTAACATTCCCTAAGTAACGGCTGGGTCCACCATCCACTCGAAAGCCATTTCCTCCTCTTCCAAACGAATCACCAATGTTTCGAAACTGCGCATCGAATCTAGTCGCAAACCGATTGATCCAAGCGGCCTCTATATTAAGATTCTCTAGTTCTCCATAATGGTAAAACACCCCTTCGCTCGCATCCGGAAAAGGCCAAGGTTCAGGATTGATGATAGGCGAAGTAAACAAGTGACGCCCAAAGATGAGTTTATGCTTGCCCACGTTAACCTCTGCATTCAAGACGGCAAGTTCAAATGCGGTCGTACCATCTAACCAGATGGGGTTCCATAAGTTGCCTTCGTAAATTGGCCCGTTCAATGTAGACGGATCGATCCTTTTGACGCCATCCAGTCCTAAGTGCATTAAGCCATAACCTGAAGCATAGAAGGTTAACCATGGCTTTGCCTGATACGAAAGATCAACGTGCGCATGTACAACAGAAAGATAGAAATTCGTTAGGTCTCCCTCGTTCATTGTTTGCATTGACCTGACCGTGGCAAGCCCATCCCACTGCAAACGTGATGCAGTGATATCTTTTTGTGCATAGGCCATTTGAACCATACTGAATAAGATGGCTACGGTCAATACTCTCATATTTTCTAAGGATTTAGTGAGGAAGCTTATCCCTCAACATTCCATAAACGAATGTACCTAAAACGGCAAAGGCAATCACAACTGCAATCGCTAAAATGCCATTACCAAGCAAAACAAACATTGGCCCCGGACAAGCGCCTGTCATTGCCCATCCCAATCCAAAAATTGTTCCGCCGATCAAATACCTTGGGATCGAGAACTCCTTTGGTGTGAAGACAATTTCGTTTCCTGCGATGTCCTTCATTTTTCTTCGCTTGATGAATTGAACCGCAAGGATTCCAAGCACCACAGCAGAACCGATCACACCATACATATGAAATGACTCAAACCTGAACATCTCATAGATCCTGTACCATGAAATGATCTCTGCCTTGGTAAAGGTGATACCAAAGAAGATACCCAAAAAGATGTATTTTAAGAATTTCATGTGCTTAGAGTGTTAAAATATAAGGTAAAAGAAGGTGTGTCATGACAAGGCCACCGATAAAGAAGCCAACCACAGCGATCAACGAAGCTGGTTGGAGATCACTAAGCCCACTAATGGCATGTCCACTTGTACAACCGCCTGCATAGCGCGTACCGAATCCGATCAAAAAGCCGCCAACCACGAGCATGATAAATCCACGCAATGAGAACAAAGCATCAAAACTGAATAGCTCCATCGGTGCAATATCCGAACCCGGATTTGCAATACCCAAAGTCTCTAAATTGGCTTTTGTGCTTTCCGAAATGGCAACTGCTGTATCCGGAGATAAGAACTGATGTGCAATAAAACCACCAATGACCGTGCCCAAAGCAAAGACCAAATTCCAGGTTTGCTTTTTCCAATCGAAGTCAAAAAAATCGCAGCTCTTGCCTCCGCCAATGATGGAACACATTGTTCTCAGGTTGGCAGAGAGTCCAAAATTGTTGCCGAAGTACAGCAACATGAACATGGTAAAGGCGATAATTGGCCCTGCTACATACCAGGGCCAAGGTTGTTGAATAAACTCTATGATACTTTCCATCTTAATTTAATGTACTCGGACAAACGTAATCTGTTACTTCAATACCTGCTTCAACAATGGCGTCAAAACCTCCGGCTACATCAACCAGCTGCTCATACCCTCTCGATTTTAAGATCGAAGAGAAGATCATTGAACGGTACCCACCTGCGCAATGCACATAATATTTAGTCTCCTTGTCAATTCTATTCATTTCATCATTGACAAAATCTAACGGCGTGTTCTTCGCTTTTTGAATATGCTCGGCCAAATACTCTCCCGGTTTTCTCACATCCAAAATATTGGTTGATTCCTCCTCAATAATGCCTTTGAGTTCTTCCGCCGAGATCGAATCGATCGCGTCTACTTCCTTACCAGCCGCAATCCAAGCATCCATACCCCCGTCTAAATAGCCAAGTGTATTGTCATAGCCCACGCGCGATAATCTTGTCACGATTTCCTCTACTCTGTCTTTGTCCGCGACCAAGACAATCGGCTGCTGAAGATCGGTGATCAATGCGCCTACCCAAGGTGCAAAGTTGCCATCAATGCCAATGAAGATCGAATTAGGAATAAAGCCTTTTCTGAATTCGTTTTCGTGTCTCGTATCCAACACCAAGGCACCCTCATGATTAGCCATCGCCTCAAAGGTTTCAATGTCAAGGGCTACGTTTCCTTTTTCCATGATGCTATCAAGGCTATCGACACCTTGCTTGTTCATCATGGCGTTTTTAGAGAAATACTGTGGAGGAGGTAAAATACCCGTTGTCACCTCTTTAATGAAGTCTTCTCGGCTCATATCCGCTCTTAATGCGTAATTATTCTTCTTTTGATTCCCTAAAAGATCAGAAGTCTCTTTACTCATGTTCTTACCACAGGCAGAACCTGCGCCATGCGCCGGGTAAACCACCACATCGTCGGGTAAGGTCATGATCTTATTTCTTAAGCTATCGAATAGCAAACTTGCCAAATCTTCCTGAGTCAAGTCAGACTTCACAGCCAGATCAGGTCGACCTACATCACCAATGAACAAAGTATCTCCACTGAAGATCGCATGTTCTTTACCGTTCTCATCGATCAGTAAATATGTTGAACTTTCGGGAGTATGTCCGGGTGTATGCAATACTTTGATCTTGACATCTCCCAATTCGAAGATCTCTCCATCCGTTGCCTCATGCATATCAAACTCCGTTTTCGCCCCTGGGCCGTAAACGATCGTTGCTCCGGTTTTACGGGCAAGATCTACATGACCTGATACAAAATCAGCATGGAAATGGGTTTCAAAAATATATTTGATGGTCGCATGGTTCTTCTCCGCCATCGCAATGTATGGGTGAGTTTCACGAAGTGGGTCGATAATTGCCACCTCTCCTTTGCTTTCAATGTAGTAGGCACCTTGTGCCAAACAACCTGTGTAAATTTGATCTATTTTCATCACTTAACTTTTTTCTAAAACTGGTATATAACCGTACAATGGTGACGCTAAATTCGTTCCTCTAGAGGATTCAGACCGTAACCAAAGTTACATTATTTGTTATGTTGTTGAGAAATTTCGCTAGCCCTGCTTTCATAATTTGCTGAGAGACAATAATTGACCGCATCATCCGTCGTCAAGAAAAACACTTCCCGATTCTTTGGAATCAAATCATTCTTGTAGAAGGCATCTCTGACCGGGCCACGTACTTCGGCAAAGACAATGGTAACCTCCTTTTCTTCCAGGGTTTGAAAAAGATCCTTCAAGCCACTGATCGCTGTTGCATCCACATAGGCCACAGATGAAGCATCCAAAACAACGTACCGTTGCTTCCCTGTTTTAGATTCTAGGGCTTGTAGAATACGCTCTTTGATGGTTTGAATGTTTACAAAAGCAAAGGGGGCATCTATCCGCATCACCACAATATTTTCCCATTGTTTTAACCCTTCGAATCGGTTGACATTTCGGTATTCGCTGAAACCGCTCACCTTTCCAAGTATAGCGATGTGAGGATTGGCCGCTCTAAACAATAAGATGAGAATGGATAAGACAATGCCACCAACAATACCCGGAACCATCCCTAACTGAAGGGTAATGATGAAAGTCGCCATCAATAGGCCGAATTCAACCTTATTCGTTTTCCATAACTCCTTCACATAGGCGAAATCAACAAGACCCGAGACGGCAACCATGATGATGGAGGCCAAAATGGCATGCGGTAGATCGTAGAATAAGGGGGTTAGGAAGAGTAAGGTTAATCCTACCAAAACTGCGCTGATGATGGAAGACAATGGTGTATTCGCCCCGCTTTGATGATTCACCGCTGAACGCGAAAAACCTCCTGTCACTGGATAACTCTGAAAAAACGAGCCGATCAGATTGGCAGCACCTAGGCCAATCAATTCTTGATTGGGCAATACATTATAATCGCGGCGTTTGGCTTCTATCGCTTTTGCAACTGAGAAGGCTTCCATGAAGGCCACCACGGCTATGGTCAGTGCCAAAGGCAGTAGCTTCATAATGGTTTCCATCCTCAAGTCTGGCATAAGCAGGCTAGGCAAACCACTCGGCACTTCTTTCACGATACTAACCCCCCGTTCATCCAGCCCCATGGAAGAAACCAATAGAATGCCTAAAACAACGGCCATCAAAGATCCCGGGACCTTAGGTGCATATTTTTTCAGGGCTTTGATGAGTACAATACCCGAAATACCCAACAAGAAGGTGGGCAGATGGGTAAAACGGATAGACTGAACCGCATTGATCAATATATTGATCACCTGATTACTCTTTTCAATGTCTACTCCTATGAGGTATTTCAATTGATTTAATCCGATGATCAGCGCAGCGGCAGATGTAAAACCACTAATGACAGGCTTGGCCAATAAATTGGTGATGAAGCCCATCCGGATTATCCCCAATACTAATTGTGTTGCACCCATCAGGAAAGCCAACATGATGGCATAAGTGACATAAGCCTCAGAACCCTCCATGGCAAGAACAGAAACACCTGTCGCCACGAGTAGGGAATCCATTGCAACAGGAGCAACAGAAAGCTGTCGAGAGGTGCCAAAAAGTGCATAGATCAACTGCGGAACAACCGAAGCGTACAAACCATAGACAGGCGGGAGCCCCGCAATCAGCGCATAAGCCATTCCTTGTGGAATGAGCATCACGCCAACGGTGAGCCCTGCAAACAAGTCGCCGCTCAGCCACGACTTTTGGTAATTAGGAAGCCACTCAAGGATGGGAAAATACTGCTTCATTTGGGCTATCGTCGATCAATACTAAAGGTATCCGATTAAACACATAATCAAGGTAACGATTGTTACAAAGATTCAACCCCCCATTATTCCAGAACATCTGACCTCGATCGTAGTTCTTGCTCAGGAGTACCTGACAAAACGGACAGTCTTTTATACGATTCATTTACCCAATCCTGGTACTTATCGTCTGACTCTTGGTAGGCATCTGCAAAAATACTGTAGTACTTGATGGCATCTTGTTTTTCACCAAGTTGATCATGCATCTGTGCTAAACGATAAACCAAATAGCCCCAGGTAGCACCATTTGTTGCCGACCCGTTGGTACCGTCGGAAGGATACCGTGTTTCTGCCAAGTTTTTATAAACGCCTTTTGCCTTTTCAAATTCTCCTAATAATCTATAATTGTCTGCCTTGAAGAGATTACGAGTTCGTGAAAAGTTTACGGCAATGTTGCGGTCAATTTCCCTAATCTCCGTAACGGCCGAATCAATATACTCGAGAGAGACTTGGTACTCTTTTTTATAATAAGTCTCAAAACTCTTCAAATTGTAATAAAGAAGTCTCGAAAACTCTGAAACCGAGCCCACATTTGAATATGTATTGTCATCAAAATAACTTAGTAGAGCATTAGTTCTGGTATAAAAGCCCGAATCATCACCACTTGCCAAATACATTAAACCTTGGATATACTGAAAGACCAATTTAAAATCCAGTTCTATGTCAGGACTTTCCAAGTAAAAATTCATGCTTTCGATTATCAAGTTTTCTTTCCCTTCAAAGAATCTAAGATCAGGATGCCCATCTGCTAGAAAAAGCGTGTAGATTTCGTTAGTGAAATAACCTTCTAAGTACTCATCAAAAACATCCTCAACAAGTAAAGCATGTCTTCCAGTGGAAGAAAATTTAGCTCTCAAGTAAAAATTAGTATATTCTTCTAGGATGGGATCTAGCTTCATCATCCGGTCAATTAACTCTAGTCCATTGACTTGCTTCATTGCAGGGGTTACTTTGAAATAGAACTCATCCACATCAATTTGATTAGCCACTTTTAAGAGCTCTTCGTCGGTCACCTCATCCTTTATATTCAAAATCTGAAACTCTCTGTTAAGATCTTGAGTACCTGTTCCCTCGAGTAACATAATATAACCTTCTGCCTCATCCACATTTTCTTCGATAATTGCGATATCAATCAAATGTAGTAGTACCTCTTTGTTGGTCGAATCTATTGCCAATAATCGCGTAAGGTAATCTTTGGCTTCTGTCACATCGCGAGCCTCTAATTCTCTATGATGAAATACAGATTCTGCCATTCCCATGAGAATTTCGCTTGATTCGCCATACTTATTTAAAAGTCGATTAAAGTTTCGTTCTGCACGGATATCTGATTTTTCAAACTCAATTTTGGCCTGTACAATCTCTCCTAATTTTCCACTTGACATTTCACTACTTAGTTCCTGAAGCCTGTAGAGATTAGGTAGGTATTCATTCTTCCTAATCTCTTGATCAAGTCCCAGTTGTAGCCAACCCGCGATTTCCAGATACTTGGCATAAGCCAGAATAAATGTGGAGTCTTTATCGATAGATTCTCTTATTTTTTCTAGCGCACGTTCATAATTACCTTCTTTAATAGAAATTGTACTCTCAATGTAGGGTGGAATCGCGTCAGGGTTCTGTGCCGTCATGATGGCACTACTATTAAAGGTCTTCCCTTTGCGATTGAGCTCTTCAGCCGCCAATCGTTGTGAGGACTTCATCACAATGTCGTAGTAGTCTCCTTTCCTTTCCATTCTCTATAATAGGTTCACCCAACGGAGCTCCTGTGACATCGTAGGTATTCAGCGTAAACTCTAGCCGATCGCCAAAAACAGACATGGTACCCAAAACTGACCGATTAGCCCCGATGGCACTCGAGATCTTGGCTGCATCCGCAATGGTGATGATATCCAAACCTTCCTGATTGATTTCATTGAGCAACAAATCATTGTCCGCTGCATTGAGATCAGGAATCAAATTGAGCTGGTTATTGATCTATCCCTGAATACCATATTTATAGTTATCATCGAGATCACCGACTAGCTTTATTGGATAAACAGCAATCGCATCTGTTTCTGAGAGCACAGGTGCTTCGGATCCACTTCCAAACTGCCGATCGACAAGAAGTAAGATCACTGCAACCCCCAAAACCACTGTAATGCCTTGATTCAGGATCTTGCCCGTTCTTTTTGTGAATTTACCTTCAGGAACCTGGTCGGTCTTTTTAAAGCCTTCGGTTGTTAGCTCAAAGATCCACGCTGCGATGACCGCAATGGGTAAACCAACCCCCAGTGAAATGTACACCACTCTTTTAAAGCCCGTGGTCAACTCAAAAGTATTAGACATGACATCAACAAACTGGATGATCGCCCAACTCGCTACGCAATAAAAGATGAACACTTTTACTACGTTTCGCTCTTTTAGTTCTTCCCAAAAATTCATTAATCCATCAATGTCCGACATTGCAGCAAATCGTATTTATGTGTACATAAATATATTCAATAAATCATGGCTTCAGCCAAATGCTGTATTTTTTGATACGAACAGCAATTCTCTTTATAGATTTCTAATAATTGGTATAACTTTTATGATTCATCATGACACTCACCAAGACGTAAAAAGGAGTGTCAGGCTTGTTTTCCGCGCAGAATAAAGGAAGGGTTGATTAGGGGCGTTGCAAAGCGCTAAACCTTTTCTCACGGTTTTCCATTTGTTGATTCTTCAACAAAAAGAGATAAAAAAGGGAAAGGAGATCGTGATATGAGCCAGTAAGACAAACAGAATCTAACTCTACATGGCTTTAAGAACTCCACCAATAAAAACCGTATGAAAAACCTAAGCCTTCAACAATTCAGCATCTACCAGAAGATACTTGGTAAAGGATGCTGAATTAAAGTACCTCAATTCGGTTACGGTGCAATTCAATACGCTCCTCTTTTTCGAGTTTTTTGAGCAACCGGGAAACCACAACCCTTGACGTATTCAATTCTTGGGCAATTTTTTCATGGGTCTTATTGATGACGAACGAACCAGAGCTTTGCTTTTTATCGAGCAAATACTTCATCAATCGCTGATCCATGTTCATGAACGCAATGCTGTCTATGGTGTTTAACATTTCATCGAAACGGTCGTGATAGGAATCAAAAATAAACTTTCTGAAGCTACGGTATTTGACCATCCAAGTATCGATGTTTTGCATAGGCACCATCCAGATGACAGCCTCCGTTTCGGCAATTACCTTGAATTCACTGATCTGTGACCCCATGCAACAAGAGATACTCATCGCACAAGCATCTCCACCTTCCAAGTAGTAGAGAAAAATCTCCCGTCCCTCGCTATCCTCGCGCATCACCCGTAGAGTGCCAGAGATCACCATCGGCATTTGGGAGGCCTCCGAACCGGGAGAGATCAACAGTTGCCCCTCGCGCACTTTCATTAACCTACCGGATTGGACAATCTCTTCAATCAATGCATTTTCAAGATGTTCCGATTGCAACACTTGCTTAATCTGATCTTCCATAAGCTTCTTTTTGAAAACCGCTAGACAGGTTTTCCTTTCATCATTTTATTCCAATAAAGATAAGGAAGCATATATTTTTTCAGCATCCACAGCCTCCAATGTTCTTTGTAGGAATCAAATACCAGCATTTTTTTCAGTTGCGGGTCTGGCGTAAAGTTATTGTTGTAATCGAACTCGGCCAAGACCATTTTTCCATATCCTGTCACCAAAGGACACGATGAATAGCCATTGTATTTCATGTCAGTGATGGTCTGTTGTTCCATCAGCTTTAGGATATTCGCAACAACAATAGGGGCTTGCTTTCGGATTGCGGCACCCGTTTTGGCAGTCGGTAGCCCAGCGGCATCGCCAAGTCCAAAAATATTGGGGTATTTGACATGCTGCAAGGTTTCAATATTTACATCTAACCAGCCCGCCTCATTGGACAAATCCGATTTTTTCACAAAATCAGGAGCCGTTTGAGGAGGAGCCAAATGGAGCATATCAAAAGGAATAACGATGTGGTCTTCACCTTCTTTCCTTGCATTGATTCCCTCTTTTTCAGCAAAGCTCAAATCCCCCTTCTCAAGGTTCATTACTTTAAACGTAACCTCATTCTTCTCACCATCAATTTTTACAGGAGCATAAAAAGGTTGGAAATGAATGCCGTATCGTTCACAAACCTCTGTCAGTGTTTTGGCCACCTCAGGCACACCAAATATGATTGTACCTGGAGTCCCAAAGATGACGTTAGTTTTATCTAAAAGTCCATTTCTCTTGAAATAATCAGCTGCCAGATACATGATCTTTTGCGGCGCACCTCCACATTTAATAGGTGTGGTGGGCTGGGTAAAAACAGCATTTCCTCCTTTAAAATTCTTTAGCACATTCCAAGTATGCTTAGGGTCTGTGTAGTTGCTACAGACTACTCCTTTATCTAGTGCTTCCGGCAACCCCTCAATCAAACTAGGGTCTAATTTTATCCCTGGAGCTGCGACCAAAAAGTCATAAGTGTATGAATTGCCTTCTTTAGTTTTCACCGCATTATTCTCTGGATCGAACTGATCAGCATACTCTTTTATCCACGTAACACCTTCTGGAATCAATGAAGCCATAGGTCGTGCGGTTTTATCGAAGTCATAGGTATTCGCACCCACTAAGGTCCATGCCGGCTGGTAGTAGTGCGTATCGGCTGGTTCGATCAGCCCAATTTTCAATGATTTATTGGCTCTTTTGAGCTGGGCGGCAACCATGATTCCGGCTGTTCCGCCTCCAATGATGATGATTTGATGATGGTTTGACATAACACCTTTGTTTGTTCTGTTAATGCTAGCGATTTTTGGCTGTCAATATTGTCACAATTGTTACAAAAGATCATGACATTCATCAGGTGGGCAACAAAAAAAGGCATCCCTAGGGATGCCTTTTTTTGTTAAAGTCGTTCAGAGCTACTAGGCCTCATTCTTTGCGGCCTCTTTACCAAGGTTTAAGATCTCTTTATCGATGGTCCACAAACCGACACCATCTTCACCGATCAAATCAAACAGTTCAACGGCTCTTCTCGCCAAAGTCTCTTCTTCTCTCTGTTCTTCGACGAACCAATTCAAGAAGTTCATGGTGGTAAAATCTTTGATATTGTAGCAGTGGTTTACGATCTCGTTAATGGAGTTCGTAACTGCGATCTCATGCTGCAAAATTTCTTCAAAAACCTCACGCAGTGAATTGTAGTGGTGCTTGATGTTGGTGATTTCAGGCTGAATAGCATGTCCACCTGCCTCATTGATGTAATGGAAAAGCTTGAGCATGTGGCCTCTTTCTTCTTCAGAATGCATGTATAAGAATTCGGCTGAATTCTCATAACCAGTCATTTCACACCATGAGGCCATTGATAAATAAGAAGCGGATGAGGAGGCTTCTTTTTGTATCTGGCTATTGAGTAAATCTTCGGTTTCCTGGGTTAATGATCTTTTGGCTGTTACTTGCTGTCTTTCCATAATTGAATTTCTATTTCGCAAAGATACTTAATTCGACTCAATTGATTCTTCCAATGGAGGCGCAAATTTAAGATATTCAAATCCGGCAGCCCAATAGAGTTCAGCCCTGGCCTTTTCAACTTCTGCTTTGATCTTTTGCAATTTGATCTGTGCCTCAAGCAATTTGTCTTGCTGAAAATTAGCTTTGAATAGGTCACTTTCTCCAAGCTCAAGATTAAGCAATTCAGCATCTAACAGCACTTTGTAGTTATTTACCGCCCCTTCGATCACACGGATCATCTGCTGAGAATTACTTAAATCGAAATAAGCGGCCTGAATTCCATTGATGACCTCTTGTTGTTTAAGGTCTCGTTCAAAATTGGTCTGACCAATCTTGATCTGAGTCTGTCGTAGCTTCGCTCGCTCTTTTCTTAAGAAAAGCGGAAACTCCAGAGCGACACCGAACTTGTAATTATCCGTAAAATTAAGGCCCGTCGAATTCCCATTGGGTGATATGGGCGCATTAATAAAGTTATAATTCAGGTCGATGCGAGGTTTCAGGTTTTCCTTAGCCAATCGCTCTTGCACGTCGAGCTGGTCCAATTTAAAGCCCAACTTCCTCAATTCCGGATGCTGTGTAAGCGCCTGTGTGATTAAAGAGTCCATCGGAATCTCCTCAAAACGCAGTGCATTCACTTCGAGATTGGGGACTAGGGCATCCCCTATTTCCAATGGGATCATCTCTTGACTCCAAAGAAAATTGCTCAGGATCAAAGAGGCTCTTTTGAAATTGATCAACGCCTCTTGTCTTTCACTGAATCGATTTTGGTAGGTGATGGCAGCCTGTACCGTATCCACAACAGCTGCTTCTCCAAATTCATAATTTACCCTCACACGACGGTAGATCTCTTCACTGATCTTTAAACTTTCATCGACCAATCGGTAGTCAGAATAATGAAAGTACCATGTCCAGTAGGCTTTGGTCGCCTCTAGCAATACTTTGTTGATCATTTTCAGGCGTTCAGCATCTGTCAATTGCGTAAAAAGCTCCGCTTGTTGCACATCTGCCCTTCGCTGATCGATGAACAAGCCTCTACCAATTGGAAGACTAACACCAGCAGTGATCTGCATAAAATCATCGGCTTCTGGTATGGTGTTTTCAGGATTTAAGAACTGTCCCTCTGCCCTATTAAAAGAGACTTTCGGGTCGATGGGAAACCAAACAGGAATCTTTAACTCACTTTGTAGTTTGTTCCAGTAATTCTTGTCATCGAACCGCTTGACATCCCACATCGCAGAGAGTTTCGGATCAAAAGCGCCACGTGCCAAACGGACTTCCTGTAAGGCATTGTCAGTCATCAATTGTGCCTGACGGACAATGGGGTGATTGGCAATGATCAACGAAGCAAAATCCTCAATGGTAAAATACTCCAAAGAATCTACTGGTTTCAAGATGTCATCGATCGACTTGATCTCAATACCTTGTCCCCTCAGTTGAAGAAAAGCCGTTAAGAAGCCGATCATATAGATGAGACGTCTCATTTCTTAGCCTCCATTTTATCATTTTTCATCGCCTTTGACTCATCCTCTCCAGGAGCATCATAAAGACTTGGAGGGAATCCATTCAACTGTCTCCAGATCTCGTACCACACAGGCACATCCTCGAGCATCACCCATCCTTTCGTTCCTGAGCCCATTCTGAGTTGCTCCGGCCACGGTTCGTCATTCGGGTGTGGTGTAACTAAGATCCTGAACTTTCCTCCTTTACTGTTGACTCGATCGATCACACGAACGATTCCTCCAAACGTTCCAACCGATACATTTGGCCAACCCGAAAACTGGAGGGCCGGCCATCCATCAAACTCTATTCGGACCTCTCTTCCAGGGGCGATCAGTGGCACATCCATAGCATTCACATACATCTCAACGGCCATCTCAGGGTTTTGGGGCATGATCTGAGCGACGGATTCTCCCTCCTTGATCGTTTCTCCAATACCGGCCTTCAAGGCGCGGACGACGTAACCCGCCTGCGGAGCCACCAATTGGTACTGCTCGTTTCGAATGGTCAAATTGGTCAGCTCATTGCGCATTTTTGTCAAATCAGCTTGCGAAGCGAAAATATCAGACAGCGTACTATTCAAGTCACTCTGTGCTTTGCTGATTTTCTCCATGTATTCTGATGCTGTCGCTGAAATACTTACCTCAACATTGATCAACTCTGTTTGCGTTTCGAGGTATTTGTTCTCAGCGCTTACCACCTTCATTTTAGCTTCTTGAAATTTAGATTCTGTTTCTTGAATCTTGGTAGTTGCAATGTTACCGGCCTCGTAAAGCTTTTGATTACGCTCAAAAATATTCTTCTGGTTCGCGAATTGGACCTTTGCCGCTTCGTAGTCGATGCTGTCAGAGGTCAATTTAAAACGTGCTTGAAGCAGTTTATTCTCAGCCTGCTGTATTTTGGCAGCCATCAACTTTTCTAAGGCATCGATCTGATCTCGCAAACTTTGCACCTTATTCTCTTTGGCACTGATCCCATCCTCTTTTGCATCGATCATTTGTTGAGTTCTGGACAATAATTCTGGATCGAAAAACTTGTCCTTGATCTCCGCGAGCGTCAAAATGGTATCGCCTTGATTGACGTAGTCACCTTCTGTGATATGCCATGCGCTTATTCTACCAGCGATGGCCGTCTCAACGGATTGAGGTCGTTCTCCTGGAGAAAATGCTGTCAGATTACCGGTTCCGCGAATGTTCTGCTGCCAAGGCAGGAATAACAAGACGAAGAACAAAAAGGTAACCGATAGCAGGATTCTGGCAACGGTTTTACCGGAATCCGGCGTTTTCAGTGTCCGAAACAAAAGGCTCTTTTCCTTTACCTGGGACCTAATTGAATTTTCAGAAATATTCAACATGTCTTAAACCTTTATTAAATCGTTCAACAAACCTTTTTTCAGTAACTCTTCAAAAGTACCCTCTGCTGTGATGCTGCCATCATTCAGGATCACCACACGATTACACGCTGACATCACTTGAGGATCGTTGCTTACGGCAATCAAGGTACAAGGACTTTTATCAATGACAAGGTCGATCAAGCGCTCCTTCTCTGATCGCTGAAACATGGTGAAAAAATCATTTAAGATCATCAATCGTGGCTTTTTCACCAGACACCTTGCCAAGATGAGCTTATTAATGAAGGAAGAAGAATACCCTTTCCCACCCCCTATGATCTCGGATTTCATGCCGTTTGGCAACATGTTAACCTGATCTGACAGACCGACAGCTTGCAACACTTCAGCCGCTTCTTTCGTGGTAACCGATGGTTTACCAATGGTGATGTTATCTAGAATGGTGCCTTCAAAAAGGTCCTCTTCCGAAATATTCTTGGCTACCTTATCCCTCAAATTGGTCAAATCAAGGTCTCTCATGCTATATCCATTGACGGTGATTATTCCCTCATAATCTTGGTGTAGACCAGATATGGTCCGTGTGAGGGTAGTTTTACCAGCATTGTTCCCACCGACAATACAAACCTTATCTCCACAACCGAAGCTTAAATTGATGTTCTTTAAGACCTTGACCTTTGAGTCCGGATAAACGTAGGATAAGTCTTTGATCTCCACTTGAAACCCTTTCTCCTCCTTCGTGTCGGCCAAATCAATACCACCTGCCTTCTCGAGTGGAAGGTCCGTGACTTGACTGATCTTATCAACAGCCGTGAGCATGTCATAGACCACATCCATGTAGGTGATGATCTTTTCTACTGAATTCAAGATCAAAATGATGATGACTTCTGAGGCAACAAATTGCCCCAACGTAATCTCTCTTCCGACGACCAGGTTTGTACCAATGATCAATAAACCTCCTGTAATCGCTGCCTTGAAAAGAATGATGTAAAAGTACTGCGAGACCAAGACCTTAAAGTGGACCTTCCTGTTGATCAAGTAGTTATTCACATTGTATTCGGTCTTCTTAAGCGGTAATGAACTGTTTCCAGAGATCTTAAAGGAATTGAGTGTTCTGGCCAACTCTTCTAACCAATAGACCACTTTGTATTTGAACTTTGATTCCTTTATCGAAGACTTCAATCCTTTTGGACCTGTTAACCTAAAAATGAGAAGTAAGGTCAACACCAAGACCAAGCCAAAAAAGACAAAGAATGGGTGGTAGAACGAGAGAAGTAAGAGACCAAACAAGATCTGAATCACACCCGACATTAAGTCCCCTAACAACTTAGGGAGTCCTTTCTGAATGGTCAGTACATCAAAGAACCTGTTCACCAATTCAGGCACGTACAATTTAGACAGCGCCTCATGTTTTAGTCTAGGAATCCTAAAGGTGAACTCAAGAGCGGCTTTGGTAAAGATCCGTCGCTGCAAATACTCGACGATGGTAATTTGCATGATCTGTAAGCCCCCAGCGGCAAGTACACCAATTAGAACCAAGGTGATGAGCAAGTAAATCGAGCTAAAGACTACACCGCCGGAAATAAGCTCAACAGTCGCTTGGATACCCAAAGGCAAGGTTAGCGAAACGATACCCACAAAGGCCGCATAAACGAAGACATAAAAAATGTCCTTCTTTTCTGCACCCAATAACCTGATCAATCGAGCAACTGGCGTGAGTTGGATGGGAGTATCATTGTCTTCATGATCAGAAACCAAGCTTTTGTAGCTGAAAGCGCCCATCAGTAGCAATTCACCATCTTCATTCAAGATCAAAGAATCTTCCAGATCCTCTAGCGAAAGGTCTTCCGTCGTCCGGTCGCTAAATTGAACAATATTGAATGTATCCTTTTTCCCCTTTGAGATCACAACGGGGGCAAAACCATCTTTCGTGTAGCGAAATGCTACCAATGGAATTGCAATGGAAAGTAATAACTCTTTCAGCTCATCTTTGGGCATGGGTTGATCGAGGAGAACCAATTTCACGGTATTGGCCTCTTCAATAAGATCTCTTTTGAATTCAAAAATTTCGTCGACTGTATATTCTCTCTGTGTTGCACTTAAGCCCTGATACAGGGCTTCCTCTAAGTTTTCACCGAGAAGCAAGGTGACATTTTTGATGACGTTGGCTATCTGCTGGCTATTCATTTCTACTTGCTAATGGTTTTCATGATCATTTCAAGAATGAATTCAAAGTTTTGCTGGTAAGGGTCGTTCCCAAACTTATGATGATCTGTCAATCGAGGCAGATGATCATAAAAGAATATCTGATGGTGTGCAGCCTCTAAAGCCGTACTAGCCAAAGTATGTGCATACTGATACTTGGGATTAATTTCGTGAATGATTTCTGCAATGCGGTCACAAAGGGACTTAAAGGCCAAAAAAGCTCCGCTGCGATTATACTCGTCTACGTTCTTATTCAAAAAGGTCTTGTCCGACTCATTGATCACAATACGCTGTAGGGCATTTTCATCAACATTCTCAAAGAGCTTGTCATAGTGTTTTTCTTCTGTGATCAGCTTAACGACAGTCTTTAGTCGCTCTTTGGGGTCGTCAATGTTATTAATGGAATAGGTCAGACGATACTCAAGCCAATGCCAATACCAAGCGATCAGGTAGACCAACAAGCTGTGCTTATTTTCAAAATAACGATAGATCGAAGCCTCTGTCGAATCCATCTGCTTTGATAATTTCTTAAATGTGAAGGATTCGAGTCCCATCTCATCGATCATAGCAATGGAGGTACTGATGATCCGCCGACCGAGTTCTGTTTCTTGAGGATCTCTTAAGAAGATCTTTTCACTGATCTTTATCTGTAGTAACATTTATTAGGGTAATAAACCTATTAATGATAGTATTACTGTTACATTCTTCAGCTATACAACGACCAACAATAGAAAAGGTTTCCGATTAGTCAAAAAAAAGACCGCTCCCCAGCGGTCTTTTTCAGTATTTTTTCAAATACCCCCAAATAACAAAAGCGGGGGACGATTGCTCGCCCCCACTCATCCTGCCATGATTAGATCACAGCAGCATGCCAAGTTACTGTTCAGCACTTTACTCCCCTCCACGACTACGTCATTTCGGTTTGTGCTATCTCTTTTCAGCTTCGCTCGATGAATGTGCACAGCACGTATTCAAGGTATGCAGCTTGCGATTTGTCTCTGACGAGCTGATCGAATGTAAAACCCAAACCCGAAAGTCTAGTCTTTACATTGCAATTCCGAAGAATTACCAAAAGCCGAAGCTTTGCGATCGACACAATCAAAATAGATTTTGAATCAACAACTTAATGCTGTCGATCAATGTGCTTCTGTCCTAATCACTTAATAAAAAGCGTTTAAAACGTCTCTGACTACTCCCTTTCACGAGCGATCATAACCAAACGAAGTCCCTGATACGTTCGAATGGCACGGCATCGGAGAACCGATACCTAGCACACTATTGTGTCCACCGTTTCAACCAATATATTCATACTGGTCTTTCACGACATTTTTTCGAGCTTCCCCCGAAGAGAGACTGAAACTAAGTTTCAGCACTTTATCCCTCACTTGGTATCTCTAAGGTAGTTTACATAACTTTACAGGCAAACTTTCTAACTCCCTAGTTTTCAACAAGTTTCCCACCTCTTCATACACAGTGTTATCCACAGGTTTGTCCACAAAGTTGTCCACATTTCTCACCTTTACCCCCCTTTTATCAAAGCAATTCCTGAGGATTTCCCAAAAAGAAATTTTCCCCTTATCGGTCGAATCATTGCTTTTCACTAAAATTGCAGCATAAAGGCAAGGCAATGAGCGAAACGGAAAAGACATCTTTGAATTTTATTGAACAAATGATCGAGAAAGATCTGGCTTCTGGCAAGAACTCCTTCGTTCAAACCCGTTTCCCTCCTGAACCGAATGGTTACCTGCATATCGGGCATGCAAAGTCTATAGTGTTAAATTTTGGTCTCGCAGAAAAATACAAGGGGAAGTGCAACCTTCGCTTTGATGACACTAACCCGGTAAAAGAAAGCCAAGAGTACGTCGACTCCATCATTAGCGACATTAAATGGTTAGGATATGATTATGGTGAAGAACCCCTTTTCACCTCCGACTATTTCCAAACTCTCTATGATTACGCGATCAAACTCATTAATAAGGGGTTGGCCTACGTCGATCATCAATCGGCAGAGGAAATCAGTGCAGGGAAAACCACTCCTTCTTCTCCCGGCATCCCGAGTCCTTACCGCAATCGATCGATAGAAGAGAACCTCAAAGACTTCGAAAAAATGAAGAATGGGGAATTCGATGAAGGCGCTTGTGTATTGCGCGCCAAAATCGACATGGATTCCCCTAACATGCACATGCGCGATCCGATCATTTACCGAATCAAAAAAGTGAAGCATCACCGCTCAGGAGACCAATGGTGCATTTACCCAAATTATGACTTCGCTCATGGACAATCAGATTCTATTGAGCAGGTGACGTATAGTCTTTGTACGCTAGAATTCAGAGACCATAAACCTCTTTACGATTGGTTCATTGAGCAATTGGAGATTTTTCCTTCCGAACAAACTGAATTTGCTCGTTTAAACCTGAGCTACACCATCGTAAGTAAAAGAAAGCTACTTCAATTGGTGGAAGAGGGTAAGGTCAGTGGCTGGGATGACCCTCGCATGCCGACTATTTCTGCCTTAAGACGTCGCGGGTTCACCCCTGCTTCGATCAAGAGTTTCGCACATAAAATTGGGGTAGCTCGTAGAGACGGCATTACCGATGTGGCACTATTGGAGCATGCGGTCAGGGAGGACCTCAACAAAACAGCCAACCGCGTATTTGGAATTCAAAACCCGGTAAAACTCATCATCACCAATTGGCCTGAGGATAAAGTTGAGATCATGCAGGCGGTGAATAATCCCGAAGACGAATCGGCTGGCACTCGTGACATGCCGTTTTCTCGTGAGCTTTACATAGAGCAGGAAGATTTCAAGAAAGACCCTCCCTCTCCACGCAAATGGTATCGCTTAGGACCAGACCGGGAAGTACGCTTGAAATACGGATACATTGTCAAATGCACAGGTTTTAAAGAAGACGAGAACGGAGAAGTCGGTGAAATCTATTGCGAATATGATCCTGAAACAAAGAGTGGACAGGACACGAGCGGTAAAAAAGTCAAAGGAACACTCGGTTGGGTTGCCGCTCAGCATGCCGTTAAAGCCGAAATCAGGTTATACGATCGATTGTTCAAAACTGAAAACCTGAATACCATCGATGATGATTTCATGAATCACCTAAACCCAGATTCCTTGCAAATTATCAGCAATGCCCTACTTGAGCCAAGTTTAAAGGAGGCCAAAGTGGGTGATCAATTTCAATTCGAAAGACAAGGGTATTTCATAGTTGATAGGGATAGCACTGAAGAACGGCTCGTTTTCAATCGAACCGTCACGCTACGCGATAACTGGAAGGGTTAATGGCACTTCAGCGAGCTCAAATCGATGAACTTAAGCCAAATGACATTGCGATCATCGGTTATCCTTTTGATGCGCATTCTTCTTTCCTCAGAGGACCTGCAGAAGGCCCGGAATTGATCATTTCCAGCCTGGAGAGTGATTCAGCAAATTTTTATACTGAAGCACTTCACGACCTTAACGGGCATTCTCGTATCAAATGGTGTGGTCTCATAGACCACTCAAACTACCATGATTTTCATCAACCCATTGAATCAATTTTAAGGCGTGGAGCCATTCCAGTTTCACTTGGCGGCGATCATTCCATTAGCTACCCCATTCTAAAAGGAATGCAAAAAAAGTATCCTGCATTGAGTATTCTCCATTTTGATGCGCATGGTGACTTGTATGACGAACTGGATGGAAACCCCTATTCTCATGCCTGCCCATTTGCACGCATCATGGAAAACGGCTACGCACAACAGCTTACACAGGTCGGCATACGTACGTTAACACAACATCAAGCAGAACAGGCAGAAAAATTCGGCGTTACCGTCAACACCATGAATCAGCGTAACCAGCTCAAAGGTCTAGAATTAACAGGCCCGGTATACCTGAGCTTCGATCTGGATGTGTTAGATCCGGCATTTGCACCTGGCGTGTCGCATCATGAACCTGGCGGTTATAGTACGCGCGAGGTGCTCGACATTCTTCAGTCCTTAGCATTGGATATCGTTGGAATGGACCTGGTGGAGTATAATCCAAGGAGAGACCTAAATGGTGGCACAGGAATGGTGGCAGCAAAAATACTAAAGGAGCTACTTGCCAAACTTCTTTAGCGCATCGATGAATTGATCGATCTCTTCTTCTGTGTTATAATAATGAACAGAACATCGAACAATCTCTTCCAGCCCCTTTTCAGTCATGTCCAGATAGGTATTTGAGCGCCCGTTCCAACTCACATTGATGCGCTGTTGCGCCAAGGCTTGCATTACTGCATCGGCCGAATACCCTCGAACGGTAAAGGAAACAATACCACCCAACTGAGTGCCAAGATCATGACAGGATACATGGGGCAAATCTGCCATCTT
Organism: Roseivirga sp. YIW32; assembly: GCF_057219245.1. Classification (NCBI taxonomy): domain Bacteria; kingdom Pseudomonadati; phylum Bacteroidota; class Cytophagia; order Cytophagales; family Roseivirgaceae; genus Roseivirga; species Roseivirga sp. YIW32. The sequence goes on from NZ_JBXVVG010000001.1 coordinate 1,639,179, forward strand.
GATTCTGGTGTATGCAGCCAACTCAGTGATTCGTTGCCATATCTTAGGCACACCAATGTGCATGGCATAAGCAGCGGCTTGTTTTAAGCCAAGCTGGGTTGCTCTATTGCCTTCCCAATTTTCAAACTTCTGCGCACTCGCTTTAACCTCATAATCCGCTTCACCAATCCACTCGGCACTGTGCAGATCGACCACATAAGGACGAATTTTGGGCATTGTTGCCTCGCGGACATACAAGAATCCCGTTCCACGAGGTCCGCGCAAATACTTCCTACCTGTTGCAGATAAAAAATTACAATGCAGTTGATTTACGTCTAAAGGATATTGACCTACTGTTTGACATGCATCCAATAGATAAAACACCCCTTTTTCTTTGCATAAAACTCCAATTTCCTCCGCAGGTGCCAGTTGACCTGAGTTTGTCGGCATGTGTGTGATCGATACAAGCCTCGTGCGCGGTCCGATAGAACTCTTCAATGCCTCAAGATCGACATCTCCCTGCTGATCATTCGGTAAGACATGAACTTTTGGCTTGGACGGGTGATGCAGGTAAGACAGGTAATTGCTGGCATAATCGGATCGATTACAGATCAGTTCATCTCCGGGCTTCCAATCAATGGAATAGAATGCCGCTTGCCAAGCAGCGGTTGCATTTTCTACCAATGCAATTTCAGAAGGCTTCGCAGAAATCAACTTGGCGATAACGGCATAGGTCTCTTCTAGCTCTTTGCTTCGCTGACGACTCAGCTCATATCCTCCAACCAGTGCTTCCTCTTTCAAATACTCTAGCACCACATCTCGAACCTCGTTTGGGGGCAGTGCCGCTCCGGCATTATTCAAATGAATGACCCGCGACGTACCCGCTGTGTCTTTCCTAAAGTGTTCGATCTCCTCCGCGTTAAAGGTCATAAAACAAATAAGCATTTTTTCGTTACGAAATGCGGCATATCTTCACAACAAATACCAGGACATGAAGTCAATTCTCTTCTTTTTTCTATTAAACATTTCCTTTGGGCTCTTCGCTCAAGTAGATGAACTTGCCCTCCAATCTTTTGCACAAGAATTTGAGCGGAAGCACGGTAAACCAACAGAAGAAGTCCTCAACATTCTCAATCAAGCACAATTTCAACAAGAGATCATTGATAAGATCAGTAAACCGGCAGAGGGCACAATGACATGGGCTAGATACCGTAACATTTTCATCAAAGAAGAACGCATTCAAGCAGGCAAGGAGTTTTGGAAAACCCATGAAGAAGCTATCGAACGAGTGTCAATGGAAACAGGTGTACCCCCAGAGGTCATTTTGGGCATTATTGGCGTAGAAACTTACTATGGTCGAATCAAAGGTTCTTACAAAGTGCTGGACGCACTGTTTACCCTTGGTTTTGGCTATCCGAAAAGAGCCAAATTCTTTAAGTCAGAATTAGAAAAATTCTTGATCCTGGCTGAAACAGAAGGACTCGACGTTTACAGCATCGAGGGTTCATATGCCGGCGCCATGGGCTATTCCCAATTTATGCCCAGCTCTTACATTGCTTATGCCAAAAGTTACGATGAAGGCGGTAATGCAGATTTGATGAATTCTCCTGAAGATGCCATCGCCAGTGTTGCAAATTACATCAAGGTACATCGTTGGCAAAAGGGCGCGCCAGTTACCACAAAAGCGAATTTTACAAGAGAAGTGAGTAATTTGAATAAACAGGCTTTAAGGCCTAAAAATCAACTGTCTGCGTATACCGCTATTGGTATTTTGCCTGAAGATCCGATCACTGGAGATCCCAAAGCCACTTTGGTCAAACTTGATGATGATTATTGGTTCGGCTTCTACAATTTCTATGTGATCACCAGGTATAATCATAGTCCATTATATGCCATGGCAGTGCATGAACTCGGTATGGCAGTGGTCAATTGACCCTAATTATAAGCCTAGAAACTTTCGTTGGGTAATTTAACGGCAAAGGGTCTGCTAAGAGCATCTTAGTTGCAAAAGAACTTCCTCAACCATGGCTGCATACACTACATCTGTCTGCTCTTCCTTCAGCTTTGCCAACAATAATTCGGCAAGCTGCTCATCCGAAAGCCCTTCTCCGCTTGCATTTAACTTCGTCCGTAATTCTTGCAATCTTCTTTTGCCTTGTTCCTCCAGGTAGAAAATAATCCCATTGATGGTGATTTTCTGGCTGTGATGACTCGCATCAAAAAATACATTGGACTGCCCTAGCATAAATCTACTGATCAAATGACTCCCAACTATTCTTCGTATCCCATGTAAAGAATGCTGGTGTACTAAAGATGATCAGATAGCTCAAAATGTTGCATGAACATAAAGAATTAACAAAAATTAAGTACTCAGCTCACCATTGATCGACACTCAATTTGTCACAACTTTTCTTCAAAAGGGCGTATATTCGAATCAATTAATTTTTTTTTAAAAGCAGTCCATTGTTTTTCATTCTTTCTAAGCTCCTGATCATTTTCATTCGCCCCATCACTTGGATGATCGTGGCTTTTGGCTTTTCGGCCGTAACAAAAAATAAACGAAAAGGCAGGGTTTCATTTGCTATCGGGCTCACCATGCTGGTCTTTTTCTCTAATCAGTACATTGCCAATCGAATGATGCTATGGTGGGAACCCGCGCCAATACCAATGGTTGAGGTAGGACATTATGATGTTGGGATTGTCTTCACAGGTATCACGAAGGGAAGCAAAACGCCTAGAGATCGCGTGTATTTTAATGCCGGAGCAGATCGTATTACCCACACCTTGCAACTATATAATGATGGCAAGATTGACCACATCCTGATCAGTGGTGGTGTAGGTTTTGCACAAGAAGGCATGTCTTATGCTGCTATTCGCTTGAAATCATTTTTAACCATGGCGGGTGTTCCAGACTCAGTGATCACAACAGAAATTGGCGCAGTCAATACCTATGAAAATGCAGTGAACTCAGCAGAAATATTAAATGAGCAGTTTCCACACCAAAAGTACCTTTTGATTACATCTGCTTTCCACATGAAGCGTTCTTCTCTATGCCTTCAAAAACAAGGGATTGCATTTGACGAATTCCCAGCGGGATATCAATCGGATCGGAGTACCACTAATTTCGATGATCTTTTCTTCCCGAGCGCTCAATCGATTAATAAATGGGAGTTGCTAATAAAGGAATGGACTGGTTTAGCTACCTATAAACTCATGGGATATCTTTAAAAGACCATCACCTGAACATCTTCCAACACCTTGATGATGTCAGGCACTTCCTTCAATCGTAAAAAATAGAAAATGTTTTTGCCCTCTCGCTTACTGCCTAGAATGCCTTTCATTTTCATATTTGCCAAATGATGAGAAGTTAGCGATTGCTCTAGGCCTAAATAAGCCGTAATGTCATTCACGCTCATCTTTTCGTTGGCATTCAACAAATCGATGATGGCCACACGCATAGGGTGAGCTATGGTTTTGAGAACAAAGGCTATTTTCTCAACCCTTTTGTGGTCCAATTTTTCTTCCATAACAATAGGTTGCTCAAATATATAAACATACATTCATATTAAAAAGGAAATTTATATTTTTCTACGAGGCTTCCAATGCCTATCATTACACATGCTCAAACTTGGACTGCTATCCGATACACACGGTTTTTTAGACGAAAGGATTGAAAAATACTTCGACGGTGTTGATGAAATTTGGCATGCAGGAGACATTGGCGAAAATGGCGTTCTTGAAAAACTACAATCTTTCAAGCCTATAAAAGCCGTGTTTGGTAATATCGAAACACCAGTACGTCAACGCAGTCTTCCCGAATTCATCATTGAAACGATAGAAGGAGTTCAGCTCCTAATGATCCACATTGCCGGCCGACCTGGGAATTATGCCAAAGGCATCGATCAATTAATCAAAACACATCAGCCGGATGTGTTGATCTGTGGACATAGCCATATATTACGTGTGGAAAGGGACCCTAAATACAACTTACTTTACATCAATCCAGGGGCTGCTGGGCATCATGGTTTCCATAAGAAAAGGACCTTACTTCGTTTTAGTGTGAAGGACAGCAAGTTGCAGGATATCGAAGTAATTGAACTAGGCAGCAGAGGCAGGGCATAAAAAAAGCCCCATAAAAGGGGCTTTATATGGTTAAGCCAATTTACCTACTCCTCTTCCTTTGTAGCTTCCTTCTTCTCAGCCTTCTTCTCTTTTGCTACTTTTTCTGCTTTTGGCTTAGCTTCTTTTTTCTCAGCCTTAGGAGCTGCTTTCTTTGTTTCTTTTTCAGTCTTTTCTGCCTTAGGGGCAGCTTTCTTTTGTGCTTTTGGAGCCTCTTCTTTTACCTCAGCTTTAGGCTTCGCTTCTTTCTTAGGCGCTTCTTTGACGAATGATGCTTTTAATTCTTCTACATCAACGTTTTTCAAAACAGGTTGAGACGACAATGATTTTATTCTAGCAACTCTAGCCTTAGCTGTTTGCTTATTTCTTCTCCCTTTTCTCTTTAATCTTGTAACTCCCATTTTCCTAGGCCTTTTGTAAATTGAGCGGCAAAGATAAGGACATAATTTATTTTAATAAACTTTCCCTCGAACTTATTTCTAATTTTTACAACAGATTCAGCCGTATATCCGATGTCATACGTATTCAATTCTTTAGATTTGCGGTAAATCGTTTCCTATGTCCCAAAAACCTGCACTTCCAAAAGGCACAAGAGATTTTGGTCCGTCCCAAATGTACAAGCGCAATTACATTTTGGATCACATCAAGGCCGTCTTTAACAACTATGGTTTCATGCCATTGGAGACACCTGCTATGGAAAATTTAAGTGTATTAACCGGGAAATACGGAGAGGAAGGAGACCAACTCCTTTATAGGGTGCTGAACTCAGGCGATTTCTTGAAAAAAACAACGAGCACTGACTTTGAACAAGGTGCCAAGGCATTGGCCCCAAAAATTGCAGAAAAAGGATTGAAGTACGACCTAACAGTCCCTTTTGCTCGCCATGTTGTTATGCATCAACATGAGATTGCTTTTCCTTTTAAGCGCTACCAAATTCAACCGGTTTGGAGAGCCGATCGACCGCAAAAAGGGCGCTACCGGGAATTTTACCAATGTGATGCCGACGTGATCGGTACCCAATCGTTGATCTGCGAAGCAGAGCTCATGGGCATAATCCATGAAGTATTTGAAAGACTACATTTCAAGGATTACCGCGTATCGATCTCGAGCCGCAAGGTCTTAGAAGGACTGGCGGAAAGTTGTGAAGTGAGGGATCAATTCACATCTTTTTGCACGATTCTAGACAAGCTGGACAAAATCGGGGAAGAAAAAGTAACTACTGAACTACTAGGAATTGGTGTAACCCAAGAACGTGCCCTATCCTTGTTTGCCGCGCTAAAAAGCGATCAGGCGCTAGATACCATTGCACAATTGATCAGCGACTCTTCCATTGGAAAAGAAGGTATTGAAGAGGTCAAGCAAACCTTGGCCTACATGGAGGCGCTCAACATCCCAAAAGACCGGTTCGTGTTCGATCCCGCTTTGGCTCGGGGACTCTCCTACTACACCGGTGTGATCTATGAAGTAAAACCTACTTCCATCCAGATGGGTACCATTACAGCAGGTGGTCGATACGATGACTTAACGGGTATTTTTGGTTTGCCCAATGTCTCCGGGGTTGGGGTTTCTTTTGGGATCGATCGCATCTACGACACCTTGGAAGAACTAGACCTTTTCCCGAAGCATGCCATAGAAAGCACTACCCTACTGATCACTAATTTTGATGAAACTTCTGAAAAGGTAGCACTGTCTTTACTCAGCGCGCTCCGAAAAGCTGGGGTTAAAACAGAAATATTCCCAGAATCTACCAAGCTGAAGAAGCAAATGACCTATGCCAACAAAAAACAGATCCCTTATGTATTGTTGGTAGGATCAGAAGAAATAGCGCAAGGGGCCTTTGTTTTGAAGCATATGGAAAGCGGAAAACAAGAGGCATATAGCTTGGAAGGACTCATTGGCTACTTTACCGATCAATAAGATTGTCGGCTTTGTGATCTTTTTCATAAGTTCCTGTTCAAATTATCGTTAGTTCGATAAGGATTTCAATGAAAAGGGTAGCATCAACTTTTAATAACCAAGTTTTTTTAAAACTGACCGTAATGGTAATGCTCTTTGCCATTACGCCAAATGTCGCCGCCCAAGTTCTTAGCGAAAGAGGCAATTTTAGAGTCAATACAGTTTTCGGTTGTGGGCCTCTGGAAGTTCAAACAGAAGTACTTTTGGGAGGAGTTACAGGGACGGTGCTTTACTTTTATGACAATACCTTTAACCCGAATGACTGCTCCAGTGACTTTTTCACAGACCCTGTAACACCTGGATGCATCAATTCTGCTAATCAAACAACGAATGACCGATATGTTTATGATACACCTGGCACCTATTATTTGGTGCAAATCATTGCAGGGGCAAATCCCATTATTGATTACATTGAGATTAACGTTATCGAAGCGACTCCTCCAGAAGTTAATGTGAATTCCTGCGAGGGCAACCAACTCACCCTAACCATCAACTCAGCTGCTGATCCCTACGACTCTTATGAAATCGACTTTGGTGACGGTACTGTAACAAATGAAGTCAGCACCGGAGCAAGCACTGTGGTAACCTACACTTACGCCAATCAAGGTGACTATGACATCTCCGTCTCCGGTAAATTGAACGATGGCGTTGATGTAAACTGCGGCATCTCTCCCACGCAGCGGATCACCACGCTAGACATTATCCCTGTTCCTTCCATTACTGAACTGGTCAATGAATCCATCAATACCATGGTACTGCGCTATGAAAGGCTTAATCCCAGCATCAATTATGTCCTTCAACTGAATACTGGTAGTGGATTTCAAAACATGCTATCCATAGACCCTACGCAAAACCCGAATGAGCTCACCATTTCAGACAACGCCTTCGACAATGCCAACGCAAGCTACACGTTTCGAATTGTCGCTTCTGACCCTTGCGGCAGCGCAGAACCTTCAAATCAAGCTTCGACCATCGGCCTCGATTATCAATTGGTAGACATCACCAACAGCATCAACGTTATCTACTCATGGACAACCAATGAGCCCGCAACGCCCATGGACTTTGTTCAAAATGGGACCACCTTATTTTCTACCCCAGACTTATCCGGATCAAGAACCGAAGCTTATTCGAATTGCGCAAACCTTTCTGCTTTTTACATGGAAAAGACCATTGGCTCGCTTCTGGTTAGGAGCCTCACCTTATCTCCTTTTCAGAATGAAAACTTAGACCTACCTGCTCCAAATGCTCCCGATGGAGTTCTGGAAGACAACAACATAGAACTCACCTTTGCTGCTCCACCTTTTGCCTTTGATCAGATCGAGGTGTTCCGTAAAGATGGAGCCGGCCTTTTTAATTCGATCGGCACCACCAATGGCTTGAATTTTACAGATTTTGGCGTTTCCGGCAACCTGACCGAAGCTTGTTATTTGATTCGCTACACGGATGCTTGTGGCAATCAATCGCTGCAAAGTTTTGAAACCTGTATCCCACTAGACGGCCTGCTGATGGCTCCAAATGCCTTTAGTCCTAACGGTGATGGCATTAATGACACCTTTGAAGTTGGAAGTGGTGTCTTTACCGATTTTCAACTACTCATCTTCAATAAATGGGGCATTCTGGTCTACCAAGGGAATGACCCAACACAAGGTTGGGATGGAAATGTGAATGGTGAAGAAGCCCCGGTTGGCACCTATCAATACAAGATCATGTATTTGAAAAACGGTCTTAAACTTATCACCACTGGAACTGTTACATTAATTCGGTAGTTTTATCCCAAAAAAAGAAAGCGCATGTTTGATATGATGAAAATGATGGGCAAAGTGAAGGAGATGCAGGCCAAAATGAAGGAAGCCCAAGACAATCTCGCTTACATCAAAGAGACAGGCGAGGCTGGAGCAGGGTTGGTCAAGGCTGTGGTCAATGGTAAAAAGGAAGTAGTGTCCATCGATATAGACGAAAGCCTAATGACCAGCGACGACAGAGAGATGGTGCAGGACCTTACCGTTGCCGCCATCAACAATGCCATGGCAAAGGCCGATATCAGCGCTAAAGAAGAAATCAAAAAAAGTACAGAAGGCATCATGCCTAACATTCCAGGAATGGATTTCGGTAACATGTTCTAATGAATGAATTAAGCATTGCTTTACTCAATTACAATGGGAAAGCGCATCTCGAAAAGTACTTACCTTCTGTAATTCAATTCAGTGCCGACTTTCCCATCATCGTGATCGATAATGGGTCAGACGATGATTCCGTAGCGTTTTTATCAACGCATTATCCTCAAATAGAGCTGATTCGTTTTGAAACAAACCATGGGTTTTGTGGAGGTTATAACCTAGCCCTTGAGCTCATCAAAAGCCGATACGTGGTGCTGCTGAATACGGACGTTGAGGTCACTGAAGACTGGGTCAGGCCCGTTCTCACTTACTTACAGGAAAACCCAACGGTAAAAGCGGCACAACCCAAGATCCTCTCGCTCGAGCAAAGATCGCACTTTGAATACGCTGGTGGTGCCGGCGGGTTTCTCGACACAATGGGATATCCTTTCTGCCGAGGCCGCATTTTTGAAACCATGGAGGAGGATAAGGGGCAGTATGAGGATATCACCAAAATAAGCTGGGCATCAGGGAGTTGTCTTTTTATCGATCGACAAGCTTACCTAGAGATCGGTGGATTGGATGAACACTTTTTTGCACACATGGAGGAAATCGACCTTTGCTGGCGGATGTGGAATGCAGGCTATGAAATAGCCGTTGTTCCCGCAAGCAAGGTTTACCATCTCGGAGGTGGTACACTTCACAAAAGCAGTCCTAAAAAAACCTACTTGAACTTTCGGAATGGGTTAAGTCTGTTGCTGAAAAATGAAAAGGGTCGGCAACTCCTCTGGAAACTACCTTTGCGATTGTTATTGGACTGGAGTGCCATTTTGAAATTTTCCATCCAATCGGGTCCACAACATGGCTTGGCTATTGTGAGGGCACATCTTGGCTTTTTCCGTCAATTTAGATCAAACCTCAAAAGACGTCCAGTAAAGTTCAATTCGAAACGCCCCTATTTCCATGGTCTCTTGGCGTTGAATTATTTTATCCTGAACAAACACGAATTCAAGGCCTACAAAAACAAGATCTCAGGACTTAATTGAACCACACGGGATTTTGCCTTCTTAAGTGTTTTCTGATGTTAATCACCCAAGCCAAGGCGAGATAAATGATCACTGGAGATCCAAAGGTGATAAACGACGCGTAAATAAAGAAAAGACGAATACTCGAAGTGGAAAGATTGAGTTTTTCACCAAGTTTTGTACAAACACCAAAAGCTTGGTATTCAAAATATCGTTGGATTCGTCTCATATTGAAAAACTGTGACTAAATTACAATTAAAAAGTCATTTTAAGCATCGGAATTGCGTAAAAATTATTAAACTTGCACCTCTTAAAATCGCGAATTAGACGAAATAATCAATTAGAATTATGAGACACCAATCTTTAAAACTGGTAATCCCCGTAATGATGCTCGCCCTAGTAGCCCTAACAGGCGGTTGTGCATTGCCACAAATGATCAAAGCAGCAAAGGATAATCAGGTTGTTGTAACACCCAATCCGCTTGAAGTTCATGCAGATACGGTGAAATATACAGTTTCAGCTACCCTTCCTCCAAAGCTACTAAAGCCTGGTAAAGTATTTACTGTGAATAGCTATTACCGTTACGGCACACAAGAACTTCAATTGAGAAGTATTGAATTCAGAGCGGAAGATTATCCGAATTCAAATTCAGAGCCAATCAATGTTACTGAAGAGTACATGTTTGCTTACTATCCTGGAATGGAGCGTGGAAACATAGAAATTCAAGGCGTAGCCTCAAATCCAAAGAATGGTGCGTACAAAGAAGGCGAAAGATTGGGTATTGCAGATGGTTTGATCACGACATCAACCCTAGCGCAGCCATCTTATGCAGCTTCTTACGCTGACCACGGCTACAACGACAAAGAAGAATTGATCCCAACAAATGTTGAATTCTTCTTCGATCAAGGAAGATCAGTCTTCAAAACATCTGAAAAGAAAAGTGATAGAGGAGAGCGTTTCGCAGCCTTCATCGCTGAGAAAAACGTAACCAGAACAGTGACCATCACTGGTACTCACTCTCCAGAAGGTAAAGAAACCATCAACTCTGATCTTTCAGAAGAAAGAGCTGCTGCTATTGAAAAATGGTACAGAGAGCAAATGGATGCCTATGATTACCAAGGAATGGCTGATGAAATCAGATTCATCAAGAAGCCGATCGTAGAAGACTGGAATGGTTTGAAGTCTATGTTGGCTAGCTACAATGGCATCAACTCTTCTCAGAAATCTGAGTGGACAAGAATCATCAATGGAACAGGTTCTTTCGAGCAAAAAGAAAAGCAACTCCAGAAGCTGTCTACTTACAAGCAGGTATTCAACGAGATCTATCCTAAGCTAAGAACAGCAAAGACTGAAGTCTTGACTGTTAAAGAGAAAAAATCTCCAGAAGAGATCGCTACGTTGGCCTTGGCCATCGCAAATGGTTCTCAATCGGCTGATGCACTTTCTGTAGAAGAAATGGCTTATGCAGCAGCGAACAACCCTTCTTTAGAAGAAAAGAAAAAAATCTACGAAGCAGCTGCTAAGAAGAATGACACTTGGGTGATCCACAACAACTTGGGCGCTGTTCATTTAGAAATGGCTATGCAGACTTCTGGTGGTGCACAAAGAAACCATATCAGCACAGCGTTGAATCACTTCAACATCTCTAACCAAAAGAAAGCAAATGTTCAAGCGCAGGCGAATATGGGTATGGCAATGGCCATGCAAGACAACCTTTGGGGTGCGCACGCTGCACTTTCAAAAGCAGCAAGCATGAACCCTGGCAATGATGTTCGTCAGAATATCAATGGCACAAAAGGATATGTTGAAATCAGAGTAGGACGTTATGACCTTGCACTTCCTTCATTGAATGGTGCGTCAAATAAAAGCACTGATCAATACAACAAAGGTCTTGTTCAATTATTGACAAATGACTATGCCAATGCACAAGCAACTCTTGAAGGTGTGATCTCAAGCGATAGAGGTTATGTATGGGCACATTATGTTGCCGCTGTTGCTGCAGCTCGTCAAGAAAACGAGAACAAAGTAATTGAGCACTTAGGAAACGCTGTTAATGCAGATGCTTCTTTGAAAGCAAAAGCGTTGAACGACCTTGAATTCAGACAATACTCTGGAACGCAAGCGTTCTTGGATCTTCTGCAATAAGAAGTTCTTCCTAAAAAACATTATGCCTCTCCTCTTCAGGAGGGGCATTTTTATTTCTTCAATTCTGTAGATTCTGATGTTGGGAATTGAGCCCCTTATGTTTATTTTTGACCCGCAAATAAATCCAAGTTCATGAGAGTAATTCAATTTAGAGAAGCCTTAAGAGAAGCTATGTCTGAGGAGATGAGAAGAGATGAAAACATCTTCTTAATGGGTGAAGAAGTTGCCGAATACAATGGAGCTTACAAAGTAAGTCAAGGCATGCTAGATGAGTTTGGAGAAAAAAGGGTGATTGATACCCCCATTGCGGAGTTAGGCTTTGCAGGGATCGGAGTCGGTGCAGCAATGAATGGCCTTCGTCCCATCATTGAATTCATGACCTTTAACTTTTCATTGGTTGCTATTGACCAGGTGATTAATTCTGCCGCCAAAATGATGTCGATGTCTGGCGGACAATTCAATGTACCGATCGTATTTAGAGGCCCAACAGGTAACGCCGGTATGCTGAGCTCTCAGCACTCACAAAACTTTGAAAATTGGTACGCCAATACACCTGGATTGAAAGTAGTTGTGCCTTCAAATCCTTACGATGCAAAAGGCTTGTTGAAATCATCCATCAGAGATGAGGATCCTGTCATTTTTATGGAATCTGAGTTGATGTATTCCGATAAAGGGGAAGTACCTGAGGGAGAGTATCTATTGCCGATCGGACAAGCCCATGTGGTTAGAGAAGGTGCTGATGTGACCTTAGTCTCTTTTGGTAAAATGATGAAAGTAGTGAACGAAGCGGCGGAAGAGTTAGCCAAAAATGGCGTAAATGCCGAAGTGATTGATTTGCGCTCTGTTCGACCTATCGACTACCCTACCCTTATCGAGTCTGTGAAAAAGACCAACAGAATGGTGATCGTCGAAGAGGCTTGGCCCCTTTCTTCTATCGCTACGGACCTGGCATTCAATGTACAGAAAGATGCTTTTGATTACCTGGATGCACCGATCAAACGAGTTAATAGTTTGGATCTTCCGCTGCCTTATGCTCCGACACTGATTGAGGAGATCCTTCCCAATGTTAAGAAAACACTAGACGCAGTTGACGCTGTGATGTATAGATAAATTAAACCGGGTTCGCCCGGTTTTTTTATGGCCGCTCAATTAGTACTTATTGGTGGAGCTAGCCGCTCAGGCAAGTCGAGTATCGCTCAGGCACTTGTGGGGGAATTCCAAAATTGTCTTCATTTGGATCTAGACGATTTTGTCAAACCGCATAATGAACTCCCTACCATTAATGATCGCATCGATTGGGAACAACCTCAAAGCATAAATTGGAATTTACTCCTTGAGGTGATCGAACAAAATGAAAGCCGTCAATCGTTACTGATCATGGAGGGTATCTTTGCCTTTTGCCATCAAGACTTAAATCGAAAAGCGACCGTAAAAGCTTATTTGACCTTAGAACGCGATACCTTCTTCCGAAGGAGAAAACAAGAGACCCGCTGGGGAACTGAACCGGAATGGTACCTACAGCATGTGTGGAATGCCCACCTTCAATGGAAAAATCCTTACGATACCTCTATCGATGTTGTCGGAGAAGCAAATGAACAATTCGTGCAACAAATCATTTCTAAACTCAGATAATTTGATGATTCACAGATTTGTCTTAGTTTAACGAAAGAATTAGTTGTAATGAAGAATATTTTGCTCTTAATTTTTCTTGCTCTGTGCCTGTTCGCATGCAATCGACCACAGGAAGAGCCACAAGAAGCCACGGAGCAAATTGAACCCCTTCCAGATAAGGACGGTCCTATCCCTCAAATTTCAATTGACATTCCGGATCACCAATTTCAATTCAATTCCTTAAAACTGAATCAATCATTGGCTGAACTTGACCTCCGAGCGTTCAAACACTATGGAGAATTCTATACTGACGACTTCACCATTTTTCGCTTAGACCGGATTGACTACTTAGCAGAATCCTATTACATCGATGACATCAACCTCTATTTCATCGATAGTCTACTTGTCAAGATTCAAGCCTTCTTGCGTGAAGATCGCTCAACCGAATTTCTAACCAACTATGGACGCGCCACCATCTCGATCAACAACTACAGGAATAAGAAGCTCTTAGAAGAAGAAAAAATTCTTCAGCGCGTCAATGGTAAACTCAGGATCAATCAAAAAATAGACTATTACACCCTTAGATGGGATCGCTCAGATCTAGACATTGAATACATTGTCAATAAGCAAGCAGACAGTACATCTTCTAAAGTCACCCGTTTATTGGACGACAAGAATCATCGTTTCAAACTGACTTTTCAAACCAAAGACTTCAATAATCAAATGGCTTGGGTAAAATGGGAAGCGTATAAAGAAGCAAGAGGACTCAGTAGTCCTGAAGAATAGCTGCTTAGCGTTTACCTGCCATATTGGCGAGGTTTGCCATTGCGCGCTTACCTCCCATTTTATTCATGGCTTTCATCATCTTGCGCATTTGACTAAACTGTTTCATCAAGTTATTGACCTCCTGAATCGACGTGCCTGATCCTTGTGCAATTCGTTTTCTTCTACTTCCGTTGATCACCTCAGGGTTTGCCCGTTCATCGGGTGTCATTGATCGGATGATCGATTCAATAGGCTTGAACGAATCGTCGTCCACATCAATTCCTTTTAAGGCCTTCCCCATGCCTGGAATCATGCCTAACAGGTCTTTCATGTTACCCATTTTCTTGATCTGCTCCAGTTGAGAGAGGAAATCATCAAAATCAAATTTATTCTGACGGATCTTCTTATTCAGCTTTCGAGTTTCTTCTTCGTCAAAGGCATTTTGTGCCTTCTCTACAAGGGAAACCACGTCGCCCATCCCCAAGATACGGTTGGCCATTCGGTCAGGATAGAAGACATCAATTGCCTCCATCTTCTCACCAGTCGAAATGAATTTGATCGGTTTATCCACCACAGTTCGAATGGAAAGTGCCGCTCCACCCCTTGAATCACCATCCAATTTCGTCAGCACAACTCCATCAAAATCCAATCGCTCGTTGAAGGTCTTGGCTGTATTCACAGCATCCTGACCCGTCATGGAATCGACCACAAACAATGTTTCTTTCGGCTTAAGTGCTTTTTTCAACGACTCAATCTCTTGCATCATTTGCTCATCTACAGCCAAACGTCCGGCAGTATCGACGATCACGATCTTCTTCCCGATCTTTTTGGCATATTCGATCGCATTGTTCGCAATCTCAACGGCATTTTTATTCTCTGGCTCGGCGTAAACCTCCACACCAATCTGCTCTCCTAAAACCTTCAACTGATCGATCGCGGCAGGACGGTAAATATCGCATGCAGTCAATAACACTTGTCTCCCCTGAGACTTTAGCATATTCGCCAGCTTACCCGAGAAAGTGGTTTTACCAGATCCTTGAAGTCCTGAAATCAAAACAACTGCCGGATCTCCTTGAACATCAATGTCCTTTTTCTCTCCTCCCATCAACTTGGTGAGCTCTTCGTTGGTGATCTTCACCAAAAGCTGCCCAGGAGACACGGAGACCAATACGTTGCGGCCAAGCGCCTCCTCTTTGATCGTATCAGTAACCTCTTTGGCTACTTTGTAATTCACATCGGCATCAACCAGCGCTCTTCTGATCTCTTTCACCGTTGTCGCCACATTGATCTCTGAGATCGAACCCTGACCCTTTAAGGTCTGAAACGCTTTCTCTAACTTTCCACTTAAATTCTCAAACATAGCAAGCCTATTTTTGGGTGTGCAAAAATAGCCATTTTTCCGAGCATAAAAAGCCTATTTGGCGCACAAACTCCCTTTGAGGTTTTCTAAATCCGCATTGAATCGTGATATTGGAAGCCATTTTAGCAAAAGCCTATGAAGCCAATTAAGTTTCAACAACACATACTTCCTCATCTCATTGCAGTGCTTGCCTTTTTGGTGATCACCGTCCTGTTTTTTAGTCCAATCTATTTTGACGATAAGGCCTTGAATCAAGGAGATATTGCACAGTGGGAAGCAAGTGCGCAAGAATTGATAGAGTACCGGGAGGCTACTGGTGAAGAAGGCCTTTGGACGAATTCTATATTTGGAGGAATGCCCGCCTATTTGATCAGCGTCAAATGGAGTAATGGATTGATCAAAACCGCACATGCCATCTTCACCTTAGGTTTGCCTCATCCGACTCGATTGATCTTTGGGGCTATGCTCTCTTTCTATATCATGTTGCTGTGCTTTAAGGTGCGGCCATACATAGCCATTATGGGAGCCTTAGCCTTTGGACTTTCATCGTACAACGTCATTGGGCTAACCGCTGGGCATAACGCCCGCATTGCAGCGGTTACGTTTATGCCTTTAGTCTTGGGGGGAATTCATTTGGCCTTTGGAAAGCACAAATGGTTAGGTGCAGGCTTGACAGCCTTAGCCTTGGCCATGGAGATCAGGGTAAACCACCTACAGATCACTTATTACCTTGCGTTTATTGTTGCCCTTTATGGTTTAATGCGCCTCATCGAATTTGCTAAAGCCCAACAGCTTAGGTTCTTTCTCACCCGATTAGCCCTACTTTTCGGAGCGGCGATCCTGGCCGTTGGCAGCACCTTTGGAGAGCTTTATACCACCTATGAATATGGAAAATACTCAAACCGTGGCCAATCAGAATTGACGCAACAAGTAAATCAAGAGATGAATGAAGATGGGCTTTCCACTACCTACGCCTTTCAGTATTCAAATGGCATTTGGGACCCGCTCACACTCTTTATCCCAAATGCCTTAGGAGGTGGTCGGCCTTTTCCTGAAGATGGTAAATTGGCAAATTTTTTAACGCAAAATGGAATCAGAGGAGCTCAAGTACAACAATACTTAACTGCTGTTCCGACGTATTGGGGGAAAGAAAGTCCTACTACCTATTATGCAGGCGCGATCATGACCTTTCTCATGGTACTCGCCTTGATGCTTTTGGATCGTAAATACACCATTTGGCTGGTGGCTGTGGCTCTTCTGGGTATTCTTTTTTCTTACGGTCGCAACTTACCTGGTTTCAACTATTTCATGTTTGAGCATTTTCCAGGCTACAATAAGTTTCGATCGGTCACCTTTACCATGATCATGCCGATCTTTGCTTTAGCACTGATGGGATGCCTTGCCTTGGAGAATATCATGTCTCAGAAATTTGATAAAGCCCTCCAAAAGAAGTTATGGATCGCCATGGGCTCAACGGCAGGACTTGCCTTAGTGATCGCTGCAGTGGCCGGAATCTTTGGATTCCGATCGGGCTTTGATGCCCGTTTGCCAGACGACATGCTCTCAGCTGTACTCAGCGACCGAAAAGGACTCTTGAGGAACGATGCCCTTCGTACGTTTGGCTTGATCAGTGGATTTGGGGTCGTCCTTTTCTTGATGTTGAAAAAAATGGTTAAACCTCAGATCGCCTGCGCGCTCTTGGTATTTATCGCGGCTTTGGATGTCATCCCTGTCAGCAATCGTTTCATCACTGGAGCGAACTATGTCATGCCAAATAGAGCAACACTTCAACCAGCAAGTGCTGCTGATCAATACATTTTGCAACAACGCAAACTCGGAGATCGCGTGATCAATGCTTCAACACCTGCTTTTTATGATGGGAGAGCCTCACAATTCCATCATTTGGTCAATGGCTATCACGGTGCTCGTATTAGGCGATACCAGGAAATCATCGACAATGGGCTGATCACAGAATTTCAACGGGCAAGCAGCGGTGATTTAAGTAAGACGCCATTGCTGAATATGCTCAACACGAAATATGTCATTCAGAATCCTCAAGACCCTACCTCTGGTGTCATCGAAAACACAAATGCTCTTGGTGCAGCTTGGTTTGTTGGCAAGGTTGTTAGTGCTGCCACACCTGATGAAGAATTCCAAGAAACACTCAATTTAGAATCTCCCGGTACAACCGCAGTTATTCCTGCCGATGAAGTCTCTGCCACGGTGGCTACTTCTATAGGAACGATCGATCTGGTGGAGTATCATCCGGGATATTGGAAATATGAAAGTCGTAATGCGGGAGATGGTTTTGCTGTATTCTCTGAGATCTATTATCCAAAAGGATTTGAAGTAACGATCGATGGACAAGCCGTTGATATGACAAAAGCCAACTACATTTTAAGAGGCTTGGCGATTCCTGCGGGTGAACATGTGATCGAATTTAGGTTTAACCCTCAGGTCTATGCCATCGGAAATCCCATCATGTTGGTGATGAGTATTTTGGTGCTCTTGAGTTTTGCCATTGGCGTTTATGTAAGTCTGAAAGTTGACGAAGCATAGGAAGATGACACGACCAAAGGTTTTAGTGGTTACATTTTCAGACCTCAATTTTGACGCACGAGTAACACGTCAACTGCAATGGCTCGCACAAGACCATGAGGTAACATGTGTATGCTTTGAAGCTAACCGATCGATTGAAGGCATCAATTGGCAATTGATCTCGCAAACTCCATTGACACGAGTGCGCAAATTATTTCTGACCCTATGCCTACTGCTTCGCTTCTATTCTCTGGCCTATCGCCTTCAACATGACTACATAAGGACGTTGCGCGGACTTCTGCATACCCCCTTTGATTGGTTGATTGCAAATGATATCGAATCCATCCCCCTTGTGTTTGCTTTAAAAACACCCCATGCAAAGGTGTTATTCGATGCCCATGAGTTTGCTCCTCGACATTTGGAAGAAAGACGCTGGTGGCGGGTGCTATTTAAACCCTGGCATGTTCATCTTTGCGCAACATACATTCCACAAGTCGATCAGTTTTGTACCGTAAGCGATGGACTAGCAGATGAATACGAAAGCATGTTCAACAGACGCCCGGTCTTGATCACCAATGCCACAAAATATCATGACCTATCCCCTTCCCAAACAAGCGGAACGATCAGGCTCATTCATCATGGAATTGTCAATCGAAGCAGAAAGTTAGAGCTGATGATGCGTGCTGCTGCTTTGTTGGGAGAAGGGTATCAGCTGGATCTGATCTTGATGCTTCCCGAAAGTGCTTCAGCAGGTTCAAAACAGTATCTGGAAGAACTCAAGGCACTTGCTGCCGAACTCGGAAATGTTAAGGTTCTGGAACCCATGCTCAACAAAGAAATTGTCCCTTTCATCAATCAATACGACATTGGATTGTTCTTGCTAGAACCGATCAATTTTAATTACACTTTTGCCTTACCCAATAAGCTGTTTGACTTCATCCAAGCACGCTTAGCCATAGCGATTGGCCCTTCAATTGAAATGACCAAGTATGTCGAGCAATACGAGCTTGGTATTGTGAGCAAAAGTTTCGATTACGCGGAGTTCTCAGAAGCAATTGCCTCATTGAGTCATCAACAAATCGATCGAGCGAAAATAAATTCGCATAAAATAGCGATGGAACTCTCCGAAGAATCTAATAAAAGCCGTTTCTTGAGCCTATTGAAAAGCCATGTTTAGCACGTTAAAGAAAAAAGAAGCCCAATTATCAAAGGAAAGAAGGTTCAAACGAACCATTGATTTTATTCAAGGATCGGAAGATATACCTACTCGTATTTTAGACCTTGGTTCCCCAAATGCCTTGAGTGAGCGCCTTGGGCAGGAGGGTTTTGAGATGGAAAATGCCTTTGGTGTAGATTTTGACCTCCATCCTGAAATCATTGCCAAAGAAGGATTCGATGCTGTCACTATCTTCGAGGTACTGGAACACCTCATCAATCCGATGGGCATACTGAAAGAGATCAAAGCCCCCAAATTGTACGCTTCCATCCCGATGAGATTATGGTTCGCGAAGGCCTATCGCAATAAGAATGACGAATGGGATCAGCACTATCATGAATTTGAAGACTGGCAATTTGATTGGCTTTTGAAGAAATCAGGCTGGGAAGTGGTGAGGTCTGAGAAATGGACGAACCCTGCATTGGTTCCGGGCATACGCCCGATCTTGCGCACCCTAACGCCAAGGTATTATATAGTAGAGGCCGTAAGATCAACTAACTAATTTTCACCCTTGGGGATCGTCATCAATCAGAGCATCCGGGCATCCATCTTCTCCTACCTCGGAGTGGTCATTGGCTATGTCAACGTATTGTGGTTGTATCCCTTTTTTCTGGAGGCCAATGAAATCGGTCTTTTCCGAATCATTCAAAGCAGCGCCTATTTACTGGCTACTTTTGGGCAGTTCGGGATGGGTGCTACCTTCGTCAAATTCTTCCCTCAATACAAAAAGGAGAAGGGTTTTCTCCCCTTAGCACTTCTCATTTCAACAGTAGGCTATTTGCTCCTACTCAGTATTTGTTTGGTCTTTGAATCTAGCATTGCCGGTTATTTCTCCAAGGAGTCTCCACTCTTTGTCGAGTATTTCCAAGTCTCCTTGTTGATCACTTATTTGATCATTCTTTTTCAACTTTTGGAGGCCTATTGCCGGAGCATTTTGGATATCCGCATGCCCACTATCCTGAGAGACATTGGCTTGCGTGGTTTGACCATGGCCTTTGTGCTTCTTTATGGCTTTCAGCTGATCTCTTTCAACGCGTTGGTATGGTCTTTTGCGATGAGCTTTTTACTTGTGGCGGCCTATCTTCTTTTTTATGTGCTTTTTATCAAGAAAGCGAAAATAGCATTCAACTTCACCTTCCTGACCAGACCCGGGCTCAAAGAAATGATGACCTTCGGTGCCTTTGCCCTCTTGGGAGCAGGAGGCACCCAGATCATCCTTCAAATCGATAGCATCATGGTCAGCGGACTATTGGGCTTAGACGAAACGGGCATTTATACCATTGCCTTCTTTATTGGTACGGTGATCGAATTGCCGCGAAGAGCCATTGCTCAATTGAGTATGTCTTTACTCGCTGAAAATTTTAAGAAGAACGACATGGAGGCTGTTAAAAAACTCTACCAGCAAACGTCCATCAATCAGCTGTTTATTGGAGCACTATTATTATTAGGGATTTGGGCCAATTTAAAGAATGTTTATGCCTTTGTTCCGAATGGAGAACTTTACCAACAAGGTTTTTATGTGGTCTTGTTTATTGGTCTAGGCAAGCTATCTGATATGTTTTTTGGAGCAAACGGCGAGATCATTGTCATGTCTAAACACTACCGATTCAATGTATTAGCGGTATTCATTCTGGCGTTGCTCACCATTGTATTGAACACACTGTTGATACCCTCATTGGGTATTGAAGGAGCCGCATTGGCTTCATTGTTGGCGATGTTCAGCTTCAACTTACTGAAATACGTGTTTGTCTGGGTCAAACTAGGTCTGCAGCCGTTTACGATCAAAACGCTCATTGCCTGGTTCATCATTGGATTGGTATACTTCGGCCAGCTCTGGTTGCCATCCTTCGATAATGCGCTGATCGATCTGGTGATCAGATCGCTCAGCATTTCAGTGGTTTATTTTAGCCTTATGTACATTTTCAACGTTTCGCCAGAGGTCAATCAGCTGATAAAAAACGGGCTAAGCAGGATCAAAACCATGAAGTAGTTCGGCCAAACCTTTTGTGATATTTCTTCTGCTGTATTTTTCTATGTCTAGATACTGGAACTCTTCTCCAAAAGTACCATTGAGCAACTCATTGACAACCTGTTCGATCGAAACCAAGTCATCATAAGCGATCATTATCCCACTTTTGGTCTCTTTCAATATGTGTGCAACATCACTATGAGGGTCACCAAAGGCTAAAATGGGTTTTCGCTGTGCCAGATACTCGAATAATTTTCCAGGTAATTGAGTACTTGCTTCTTTGGTATTGGTCTGTAAAAGCAACAAGACATCTGCCTTTTGGTATGCCAAGGCCAGCTGCTCATAAGGAACCGAACCCGAAACCTGAATCTTTTCCTTTAATTTGGGGAGTGCATTGAATGCATTCAATACCACTGGACTAATAATTCCTGTGAACTTAAGTCTAATGTCATGCTGCTTGTCATTCAACGTCTTATTCAATGCGTCAAAGAATAACTCAGGAGATCGGCTTTCATTAAGCATGCCTAGGTGCAGAATTTGCATCTCAGTTGAATTCCCTTGATGCTGTTCTTCTTTAGGTAATTGGTTGAGATCAAATCCATTGGTGAAAACAGCAACTTTTCGAGCACCTAAACGCTTTAGATCTTCTGCCGCCTGATTGCCCGTTGCGAGCGTAACATCAGCTGCTTGAAGCACTTTCTTTTCCAATTTTTGATGTTTTTCGCGAATGAAGGAGAGCATCTGGAAGCGTTTCATGATGTCCCATTCTGTCCATGGATCTCGAAAATCGGCAAGCCAAGTAATGGAAGGATGCTGGCGTTTTAGCCGCCAACCGATCAAATGCACACTATGTGGTGGACCGGTAGTGATGACGTGATGGATCTGGTTGCTTTTTAACATGTCAGTCAAAAAAGCTGCCGAGGGTTTTACCCAGAAGATCTTGGGATCTGGAACAAATAGATTTCCTCTTAAAAAGATGCTTAAAGACTTGAACCAAGAGTGATTGGAGTCTTCCAACACTTGTCCTTGCTTCAATTCCTTAGTCCCCGTTAATTTTTTGAACAGACCGTAGGGTTCCCAAATCGGGAACTTCAGCACATCAACATGCTCACTAACCTCTTCAAGCAAACTGTCATCCTTGAGATCGAATTGCGGATTCTCTGGGGTAAATACAATGGGATCCCAACCAAACTCGGGTAAGTATTTACTAAATTTCAACCAGCGCTGTACACCTGCCCCCCCGCTGGGTGGCCAATAATAGGTAATGATCAATACTTTTTTGTTATCCTTCATATAGATCAACAGCTCATTTGCAAATAAGCCTAAAAAAACATTATTTCAGGCACATTTACGGTCAAACTCAACTCTACCTCTATGGGATTCATTCCAATTTTCGTTGCACTGCTGGGGCTTATCTTGCTCTATTCGCTCTATACATACAACCTCATCAAACCCAGAAAAACGCGAATCAACCAAGTCATCGATCAAATGGCAGCCAATAGCGGACAACGCAAACAGCTAATATTTGATCACAGCAAAGCAACAGATGATTCAACATTGCACGCAGTGGCCGAGGTATTGAAAAAGAGTTCAACGGACCGTTTTCAAAGTTACAAGAAAGAAGAGGAATTGATTGAACTTGTATCAAATGGGGTGAAAGGAATTTCAGATCAATCGATAAAAGAACAGCTTGAAAAAGCGAACGAGGCACAAAAGGCATTGATGCAAAAGCTAAAAAGCTATGGAAATGATTACAATCGATTGATCGAAAAAGCTCCAACGAGCTTCGTGGCATCCGTTTTTGGTTTTAAGCGCTTTTAATCTGCTCTTCAATCAAAGCTAACATCTCATTCAACTGATCTGGGTGAAACCAATGCGTGAGCGATTCTCGCTTAAACCAGGTAAGCTGTCTTTTTGCGTACCTGCGTGAATTTCTCTTCAACAAACGAATGGCCTCTTCCTTGTCATATTCCCCATCCAAATACCCAAAAATTTCCGTATAGCCAACTGTTTGCAAAGCGTTCAACTCTCGGTAGTCGTATAAAGAGGCAGCCTCGTCAAAAAGTCCTTGTTCTATCATCATTTCCATTCGGCGATCGATGCGCTCATAAATATGTGCTCGATCCATCTCTAAACCGATCTTGACGACTTCAAAAGGACGCTCAATTTTCTTCCTTTTTCGAAAGGACGAATAGGTTTTACCCGTAGACAAGATCACTTCCAGTGCACGAATTAAACGTTGGGGGTTCTGGCGATCGACCTCTTCATAATAGCTCGGGTCTTTTTGAGCCAATTGCTGCTGCAAAGGACCAATACCTTCGACCTTTAGCTGTTCATTCAATTGCTCTCTGTATTTCGGATCTACTGCAGGAAATTCATCGAGACCATTGCACACTGCATCTACATACAAGCCCGACCCTCCTACCAATATCGCTACCCTATTCTTCTTAAAGAGTTGATTCAGCAGGGTTAACACCTCTTTTTCAAACTGCCCAACGGAATAGGAATCCTCGATCGACAAGTGATTCACCATATAATGGGGCGCGGCAGCGAGTTCCTCCACAGAAGGTTTCGCCGTTCCGATGTTCATTTCTCGAAAAAACTGACGAGAATCTGCCGATATGATCTCTGCCTTAACCTGTTTTGCCAATTGAATGGCCACAGCGGTTTTGCCAACTGCCGTCGGTCCTACAAGGACGATCAACAAGGGTTTTTCAGAGATTGCCATGATTCCATTGGCAATATGTCGATTAATACGGTTTATTTGAAAAGCTCGAAAGAACAATGACATCAATGCCGGAAGAAATCAATTCGACCACCATATCAACTCTTCTTAGTCACATGAGTAAAACGGATTACTTGGAATTGGTCGAAGAGTTTATTCATGACACGCGAAGGCAACTGAAAGCGATCAGCAACCCTAAATTTAGTGCTGATCCGGAAACTGTTATACGAAGCGTGCATTCCATAAAAGGCAACGCGAGTTCTTTAGGTTTTGACCTCTTATCCCATCAATCAGCCGAATTCGAAAAGGCACTGAGGGAAGATGAAATAAAAGCAAATTCCGTTATCTTTGCCAAGTACAATTCACAAGTACACGATTCCATAAAAACCCTAGTTGACTATTTTAACATTGATGACAGACGTAGATTATAAGAAGGTATTGGTAGCGGAGGATAGTTCTGTAATTCAAAATTTATTGAAAAAAATTCTCCTCTTTG
Organism: Roseivirga sp. YIW32; assembly: GCF_057219245.1. Lineage (NCBI taxonomy): Bacteria > Pseudomonadati > Bacteroidota > Cytophagia > Cytophagales > Roseivirgaceae > Roseivirga > Roseivirga sp. YIW32. The sequence goes on from NZ_JBXVVG010000001.1 coordinate 1,663,179, forward strand.
AGAATTGCAAGATCACTTCAGCAAAAGACGGACAAGCCGTGTTGGATTACTTCGATAACGAAGAGTTCGACCTCGTGATCATGGACATAAATTTGCCTAAACTTGATGGTTTGGCGGCGACAAAACAAATAAGAGCAAAGAGTAGCATTCCGATCATTGGCATTAGTGGCAATGCAAAGAATCTAAGTGAAAACACCTTCTTTGAAGCCGGTATGAATGAATACATGCAGAAGCCGTTAGATTATGACAAGTTGATCGAGTGGGTAAAAAAACACACCTCCTGATATGACCATAAAGTACACGAAACAGTTCCTCAACAAATTAGAAGACATTTTTGCGGAATCTGATTACGTGTTACGTTATGAAAAAGGCAGTTTCAAATCAGGTTATTGTGTACTGAAAGACACGAAGATCGCCATCGTTAACAAGTATTACACCACCGAAGGCAAAGTGAATGTGTTGATCGATATTTTGAAATCAATAGAAATCGATCGAACACTTCTCTCTCAGAAAAATGCCGATTTACTTGCACAACTCTCTCAAACCTCGTTGAAGCTTTGAACATTACTTTTCTAGGAACTGGAACTTCTCAGGGTGTCCCTGTAATCGGTTGTCATTGTGAAGTATGTGACTCCCTAGACTTTCGAGACAAGCGGCTGCGTTCTTCTCTATTGATCGAAGTTGATGGTCTCCATCTTGTAATTGACACTGGCCCTGATTTTCGACAGCAAATGTTGAGAGAACGCATAGACAAGCTAGACGCCTTGCTTTTTACTCATGAGCATAAAGACCACACAGCCGGCATGGACGACATCCGTTCATTCAATTTTTTGCAAAAGAAAGACATGCCGCTTTATGCAAGGAAGCAAGTAATTGAACAGCTCAAGCAAGAATTTGCCTATGTATTCAGTGAATCGAAATACCCTGGCATACCGAAGGTGGCCGTTCATGAGATCACAAATGCTCCATTTCAGATCGGTAACACGACCATTACTCCCGTAGAAGTACTTCATTATAAATTACCCGTTTTTGGCTTCAGGGTGAATGATTTTGCCTATATCACCGATATGAAAACCATTTCTTCGGAAGAGGAAAAGAAGCTCAATAACCTTGACGCCTTGGTCATTAATGCCCTACAGAAAACTGAACATCTATCGCACTTGACCTTGGACGAAGCCATTGATTTCGCTAAAAAAATTGGTGCTCGACGAACGTATTTCACTCATTTGAGTCACAGAATGGGCAAACAAGCTGACGTAGAACAAGAATTACCTGATGGCGTATTTATCGCCCACGATGGTCTTCAGCTACAGCTTTGATCATTCGGCCACATTGATCTTCAAGGCATTAGTTCTGCCCTTATCTCTGATGGGCATGGAGGCTGTTGTGATGAAAATATCACCTTTCTTAATGTAGCCGTGCTCCTTTAGCATTCTTTCCTGATCGGCGAAGGTTTCGTCCGTCGACTCCGTCTTGTCATAGAAAAAACCCTGCACACCCCAAACCAAACTCAGCTTTGGAATAAGCGACTTGTTCGGCGTGAAAATGAATATTTTGGCATGGGGTCGGTGTGATGACATTTTGAAGGCTGTATAACCCGAAAATGTGTTTCCTATCACCCCTTTGGCATTGACATGCTCGCTCAACTTACAAGCTGTAAGCATCAAGTTGTCATTTAGGAACGTATCACTGTCCGGATTGGGTAAGTAAAAATTATCGTAGATCTGAGCAGCACCTTCCATGGCAGAAATGGTCTTCGCCATCGATTCGACCGCTTGTATCGGATACTTCCCGGCTGCAGTCTCAGCAGAAAGCATCATAGCATCAGCCCCATCCAAAACCGCGTTAGCGACATCGTTGGTTTCAGCCCGCGTCGGTCGTGGATTACCGATCATACTCTCCATCATTTGCGTAGCAATAATGACAGGTTTAGCAGCCAAATTACACTTCTCCACGATCATCTTTTGTGCCATCGGCACCTCTTCCTGCACGATCTCCACACCCAGGTCACCTCTCGCAACCATCAGTGCGTCTGACTCGGCAATGATATCGTCAATGTTTTGAAGAGCTTCGGGCTTTTCAATTTTCGCAACCACACGGATGTCCTTTCCTGATGCCGCAATTCGTTGCTTGATGTCACGCATATCTGCTCCAGTTCGCACAAAAGATAGTGCAACCCAATCGACATCATTGGCAATACCAAACGCAAGATCTTCAATGTCTTTTTCTGTTAATGCTGGTGCAGAAACATTCGTGAATGGCAAATTGATCCCTTTTCTAGATTTTAAGATCCCTCCGTATTTTACAATGCAGTGTACATCATTCCCCTTTACCTCCTTAACGGTCAACTCTAAATTACCGTCGTCGATCAGCACCATATCCCCTGCCTTTACATCCTGGGGCAAATGTTGGTAGGAAGTGCTCACGCGCTCCGACGTGCCCTCGCAGGAATCGGTCGTAATGACCAGCTCTTGACCTTCTTTGATCTCGACCCCATTATCTTTTACCAATTCCACTCGAATCTTAGGTCCTTGAAGATCCTGGAGGATGGCCACATGACTACCTAATTCTTCGTTTACCTCTCTGATGGTTTTGATTACCTTTTCATGAAGTGCGTGTTCTCCATGAGAAAAATTCAATCGAAAAACATTCACACCTGCATGTACAAGTTGAGTAAGCATCTCTTTGCTATTGCTGGCTGGCCCAACAGTTGCCACAATCTTCGCGTGGTTCTGGGTCTTGAAGTGAGTCATCTTAGAAAATTAGGTTATCGCGCGATTTTAAGTTGGTCAAATCTACCTTTATCGCGAATTGCACGAAAGGTATTTCTCTGATTTTGTTGTAGAAAACGTTTTCATCGAAATTTGTGGATTCGTTTTCCAACATGATAAGGTAGTCGAATTGTTTGAGCTCAGGGAGCAAAAAAGCATCAAAGGAATCTTCAGAAAGCTCCGCCCTGTTTTTCAATATTCTGAACCGTGAATAGTCGTCCTCGTGCACATAATGCACAATGCTGATCTGCCTCGAGCGGTTAAATTCAATTCTCAATTCGGCAGTTCTTTCGAAATTCAACCCTTCTTTGGTATTCAGATACCAGGCGATTTTATGAGGTTTTACGTTTGCATTGAGCCCTATGAGCGTAAAGTCAAAATCATAGGTGACCTGTAATTTATTTTTACCCATATATGCTCAAAATAAGGAAAAAAAAGGCATTTTAGCCCCTTGGACAAGTTTAAAGATTTTGTTTGACATTATTGTTAAATTGCATTTCTTTGCAGCGAGTTTTAACTAAAAATTATCCAAAATGTCAGAAATTGCATCTAAAGTTAAGAGCATCATTATCGATAAACTAGGTGTTGAGGAGTCTGAAGTTGCTCCTGAGGCAAGTTTTACCAACGACCTAGGAGCTGATTCTCTTGACACAGTAGAATTGATCATGGAATTCGAAAAGGAATTCAACATTTCAATTCCGGACGATCAAGCCGAGAACATTGCCACGGTAGGTGATGCAGTCTCATACCTTGAAGCGAACGTACAATAATCTATAGTATACACGACTCCTTACATGCAATTAAAAAGAGTTGTAGTAACCGGACTAGGTGCACTTACACCCATTGGTAAGGATCTCAATGGATTTTGGGATGGCTTAACCAAGGGAGTAAGTGGCGCAGGTCCAATCACACGATTTGATCCTGAGAAATTCAAGACCAAATTTGCCTGCGAAATAAAGGACTACGATCCGAATGATTATTTCGACAGGAAAGAGGCTAGAAAAATGGATCACTTCACGCAGTATGCAATGATTACTGCAGAAGAGGCCATGAAAGATTCAGGCCTCGACTTGGAAACGATCGATAGAAATCGCGCAGGCGTGATCTGGGGCTCGGGTATTGGAGGGTTAAGAACTTTCCAAGAAGAAGTAGCCTCTTTTGCCCAAGGCGATGGAACTCCTCGATTCAATCCATTCTTTATTCCAAAAATGATCGCCGACATTTCTGCCGGAATGATCTCCATAAAATACGGCTTTCACGGTCCCAATTTTGTCACGGTTTCGGCCTGTGCTTCCGCTACCAATGCCATGATCGATGCCATGACCTACATTAAGTTGGGTAAGGCAAATGTGATGATCACGGGTGGTTCTGAAGCCTCTGTCTCTGAAGCCGGCATGGGTGGTTTTAATGCCATGAAAGCGCTTTCAGAGCGTAATGACTCTCCTGAGACCGCTTCCAGACCATTTGATAAAGACCGAGATGGTTTTGTGTTGGGTGAAGGCTCTGGTGCGCTCATTTTAGAAGAGTACGAGCACGCCAAGGCACGCGGTGCTAAGATGTACGCGGAGATCGTAGGTGGTGGAATGTCTGCCGATGCCTATCACATTACAGCCCCTCACCCGGAAGGATTAGGTGCTTATAATGTGATGATCAATGCACTCGAAGATGCTCAAATGAAACCAGAAGATATTGACTACGTCAATGTCCATGGTACATCAACTCCTTTGGGGGATATCAGTGAGGTACTCGCTATAGAAAGAGTATTCGGTGAGCATGCCTACAACTTGAACATTTCTTCGACCAAGTCGATGACTGGTCACTTACTTGGAGCAGCAGGCGCGATTGAAGCGATTGCAAGTATCATGGCCATCAAGCATCAGCTCGTGCCCCCAACGATCAATCATTTTACAGACGATGATCGTTTTGACCCGAAACTGAATTTTACTTTTAACAAGGCGCAGAAGAGAGAAGTCAATGCGGCGTTGAGTAATACCTTTGGTTTTGGCGGACACAATACGTCTGTTGTTTTCAGAAAACTTGATTAAACGTGCGGTTCCGTTTTAACCGTGCATTTCCACTTTCACGTCATTTAAGCAAAGAAGACAAGCAATTAGCCAAGTCCTTACGCATGATTTTGGGATTCAAACCCAAGAACATGAAACCGTACAGAATGGCGGTTCAGCATACGTCAGTGGCCAAATCGGTCAACAAAGGATTCAAAGAATCGAATGAAAGACTGGAATACCTGGGCGATGCCGTTTTAGGCATGGTAGTGGCCGAATACCTATTCAAAAAGTATCCGTTCAAAGACGAAGGGTTTCTCACCGAATTGAGGTCACGGATCGTCAGCCGAGATTCGTTGAATAACGTGGCAAAAAAGATCGGTATTCCGGATGTGGTCAAATTCGACCGAAGACGAAAAACGCCAAACTCACATAAATCTTTGTACGGAAATGCACTCGAAGCCCTTATTGGTGCCATTTACGTCGACAAAGACTACAATGCCTCAAAGCATTTCATTATCAAAAAGTTGTTGACTCCTCATTACGACATCCAGGAGATCATTTCCACAACAAAGAACTACAAAAGCAAGTTGATCGAATGGTGTCAAAAGCAGAATAAATCAGCCATATTCAAACATGCTGAAACGATCGACAAGGGCTATTACAAAGAATTCATCATTGAACTTTGTTTAGATGAAGAACCAATAGCCCGAGGGCATGGTTTAAGCAAGAAGAAGGCAGAGCAAGATGCTTCAAGGGAAGCGTGCACCAGGTTATCAATTGAATAATGCGGAACTACAGAATAGCTTGTGGTACAGTAAATCAAACGCCCTTAGATTGGACGGGTAACTTAACGCGTCTCAAAGAAATCATCCGTGAAGCCAAAAATGAAGGAGTTGATATTTTATGCCTTCCGGAATTGAGCCTCACAGGATATGGATGTGAAGACCTTTTTCTAAGTGATTGGCTACCCAAAAAAGCTGTTCAGCTCGCGGCCGAACTAATCAAAGAAACCGACGGTCTACTTACCGCCATCACCATTCCGATCCCCTTCAAAGGTAAAACCTACAATTGTGCGGTTGTGGTTCAAAACCAACAGGTATTGGGGATTTACGCCAAACAGTACATGGCTCTTGATGGAGTACATTACGAACCCCGATGGTTCGAGCCTTGGCCAATTGGTTTGGTGGAAGAGATCGATCTTTGGGGAGATAAGCACAAAATAGGTGACCTCACCTTTGATTTTGAGGAGTGGACCATTGGTTTTGAAATTTGTGAAGATGCCTGGCGAGGTGCTGATCGACCGGCGTGTCGACTTGTCAAACGAACTGTCAACCTCATTTTAAACCCAAGTGCCAGTCACTTCGCCATGTTGAAAACGCATGACAGGATCAACCTCGTTAAAGCTTCTTCAAAAGACTTCAACTGTACATACGTTTATGCCAACCTGCTCGGAAATGAGGCAGGACGAATGATCTATGACGGAGAACTTCTTATCGCTCAGCAAGGAGAACTCGTATTGAGAAATGATTTACTCTCTTTTCAGCCCAGCCAGTTGGCTTACTTAGACATCCGGCCCGATGCAATTCTTGAAAAGAAGGTAGTAGCACCTGATAAAAAGGAGCTCGAATTTCCGAAAGCAACTGCACTTGCTTTGTATGATTACCTCAGAAAAAGCAAAACGAAGGGTTATACCCTGTCGTTAAGCGGCGGGGCGGACAGCGCTACGTGTGCGATCATGGTGGCAGAAATGGTAAAGAGAGGAATTGATACGCTAGGCAAAAAAGACTTTCTAGCCGGCATCAATCGTGAAGAGCTTCTGAAGTTAGACGAAAAACAAATTGTTGGTGCCCTATTCAATACGGCTTACCAGAGCACGCGGAATTCTACTGAGACCACGCGAACAGCCGCACAGGAGTTGGCTGATTCAATCGGCGCAACATTTTACCAATGGTCAATAGACGAAGCAGTGGCTTCATTTACCTCAGGAATAGAAAAGGCCCTTGGAAGAAGCCTTAGCTGGGAAACCGATGACCTAGCGCTACAAAACATTCAATCAAGATCAAGAAGTCCTATGATCTGGATGCTAACCAACATCACTGGGACTTTACTATTGACCACTTCTAATCGAAGTGAAGGAGATGTGGGTTACGCCACAATGGATGGAGACACAAGCGGCTCCCTAGCGCCAATTTCCAGCGTAGATAAGCAATTCATTCGTGAATGGTTAAGATTTGCCGAGAAAGAAATGGGTTACAGCGGTCTTGCCGGCATCAATAAGCTTCCTCCAACTGCAGAGCTTAGGCCTCATGATCAGCACCAAACGGACGAAGTAGACCTGATGCCATATCACATCATGGTTGAAATTGAAAAGTTAGCCATTGGTAAGCATCAATCACCCAAAGAAGTTTTCGAAGCGTTGCAGCTAAAGGACTTGGCAAATGAAGCTCTCCTGAAAGAGTACATCAAGAAATTCTACCGCTTATGGAGTAGGAACCAATGGAAGCGCGAACGATTAGCCCCCGCCTTTCATTTGGATGAGTTCAACGTCGATCCGCGAACCTGGTGCCGCTTCCCCATTCTTTCTGCCGGATATGCCGAAGAGCTCGAAGAACTTTAGACTTCTCTCTTTGCCTTTTCCCTTTTCCTCTATATTTGTTCCATAGACCTCAGAATTATGCTAGCATACATCGTTTGGGACCCCATGCGGGAAATCATCAAAGGGATTCAACCGCCTGTTTGGTATAGTGTCCTTTTTGCCGCCGGTTTCGTGATCGGCTACCAGATCATGATCCGAATTTTCAAAAAGGAAGGTCATTCACCGCAAGATGTGGATACGCTGACTGTATTTATGGTCGTTTCTACCATTATTGGTGCACGTTTCGGACACTTGGCCTTCTACGAACCTGAACGATTCTTAGCTGATCCTTTGATGTTCTTTAGAACATGGGAAGGTGGTCTCGCAAGTCATGGAGCCGCTTTCGGTATTTTGATCGCGCTTTTTCTTTACAGCAATTACTTTATAAAAATCAGTCTCTTCCCTCCCAGTTTTAAGGCTAGGAAACAAAAAAGAAAAGGGCAAAGCTATTTATGGATCGTAGACCGAGTAGTGATCACCGTGGCCCTCGCTGCGGTATTTATCCGATTTGGCAATTTTGTGAATTCCGAGATCGTCGGAAAACCCACAGAATCAAACTATGGGGTAGTCTTTGGTCGAGTTGCAGAAACACTTTTCGAGCAATCTAACTTTGGCATCGAGTCGGCAGAGGCCTCTAAGGGATCAGGGGAAGCGCTTGCCCCGGGTATCGTACCTGTTGACCTAAGGCTCGTTTTTGAGAATACGCGATTAGAAGAAGCTGACGCAAGAAGGTTGTTGGAAAACAACGTGAGGAGCAGTTTGATCAATAACAGGGCCATTTCGGAACATTATGCCCAGCCCAACGACCCACTGAGGTATGATATCAGCTTCGAAGAGCGTAAACTCGTAGCAACCATACATACTTATGGCATTAATCGGCATCCCACACAATTGTACGAATCACTCACCAGTTTAATTCTTTTCTTCATTCTCTTTGGCCTTTGGATCAAATACAAACAGGATCTTCCAGAAGGTGTTTTACTTGGCATTTTCCTCATTTGGATCTTCGGGCTTCGCTGGTTCCATGAACTGTTCAAAGAGAACCAAGTAGCTTTTGAAGACGACATGGCCTTCAACATGGGTCAATTATTGAGTATTCCGCTAGTGGCATTAGGGGTATTTATCTTGCTAAGAGTCTTCTTAAGGTCTAAAAAGGCTTAAGCCAGAAACACGCTTGCGACAATGTGCCCTACATATCATTTTACTCTATGTACTCGGTACGCATTGTCTTTATGCCCAAAAGCCACAGGACTCGGCAAACGATGCGATTTCCGTCTCTGTAGGCAGCATTTACATTGCTGGTAATGAGCGTACGCGAGAAGAGATCATTACGCGAGAACTCAGCATCAACAAGGGTGATGTTTTTAAAAAAGCTGACTTACTCGAAATCCTGGAGCTTGATCGACAGAAATTAATGAATACTCGCCTGTTCGTTACGGTCGATATCATACCCCTGATGATCTCTGAGCAAGAGGCCGACATCCTGATCAGGTTGCAAGAGCGTTGGTACATTTTTCCTGTGCCTATTTTCCGCCTAGCTGACAGAAATTTCACCGAATGGTGGGTCAATCAAAAAAGGGACTTCTCACGGGTCAACTGGGGTGCTGAGTTATTTCACATGAACCTAACGGGGAGAAATGATCGCCTTTCGGCCAGGTTACAATTTGGCTTCACCCAACAGTATGCTTTAAAATACACCCTGCCCTACATCAACAAAAGTCAAAAACTAGGCATTACCATTGGTGCCAATTATGCAACGAACAAAACCATTGGAATTACGACAGATGGCCATCGACAGGTTTTCCAACAAGACCCCGAAATTCTTCGGCGGGTATTCAATACAGGTTTGGCTTTAGTCTATAGGCCCTCTTTTTACGATGTCCACTCTTTTGACCTCGGTTACAGTCGAGTGAACGTTCAAGATACAGTTGCACAACGTAACCCCAATTACTTAGGAGAGGGCCTTACGCAACAGCAATACTTTCGGTTGAGCTATGTGTTCACGCATGACCGGAGAGATTTTGTTTCCTACCCGCTGAAAGGAACCTATTTACGATTTACTGCCAATCAGTTCGGCTTGGGTATTTTTGACGACATCAACATGCTCAACACCCGCGCCAGCTACGGAAAATATTTTGATTTGGGAAAAGACATCTTTCAAGCCAACCGAATAGAAGTATTCAAAAACTGGGGTGATCAGATTCCATACATTCGAAGAACAGGATATGGCTACAGCCCTGACTTTATTAGAGGATACGAACGCTATGTGATTGAAACGGATTTCCTCATCTCCTATCGTACCGCTTTAAAATGGGAGTTCTTGGAAGGCATCACCAAGCTAAATGAACGGAGCATTATACCTCAATTCAGGACACTACCTTATGCCTTTTATTTGAAGGTATTCATGGATCTCGGTTATGCTGGAAGCCCTTTACTCAATACGGAAAACAACTTTTGGAACAATGATGTGATCGGTAGCCTCGGTGTTGGGCTCGATGTGGTTACTTACTATGATTTCGTGATGCGCATCGAGTACTCCATCAACCGAGAAGGAGATACTGGTTTCTACTTCAACTTTAGAAGAGCGCTTTAATTTTTATAAGCCCCAATTCTGGTTAAATTCCATTTGTGATGAGACTGTTTCACTTTCTGCTATTCTTGGCTTTTCCCCTTGGATTATGCGCACAGCTTGCAGGAACACCACCAGTGGGTCCCATTTCGCTAGGCTTGGGCGGGGTCTCCTCAACCATGAGCAACAGCTGGTCTGTTTTTAACAATCCGGCTGGTTTGGCTTCACACGACAAGTTTGATGCGGTCTTTGGATATCAAACCATTTTTGACTTTGCTCCTTTCAATACCGTTGCCGCAGCGGTGAACTACCCTGCTTCTATTGGCCAAACCAGCATGGGGGTGTACCGCTTTGGTGACGAACTCTTCAATACAACGATGCTGAGCGCAGGATTTGCCAAACGCATCGGCATCATAAGTCTTGGGGCCAAGATCAATTATTTGCAATACAGCATAGATGGATTTGGCAAGCGAGCCCTGGGTTTGGCTGAAATGGGAGCCATTGGTGAATTGACCCCCTCCTTGCGTTTTGGCATGCATATTTATAACTTCACTCAGTCGGTGATCAGTGAAGCTACTGGTGAAAAAGTGCCGGTCATCATTCGATTATCCGCTCACTACACATTAGGCAATCAGGTCAACCTGTACCTGGAAGGTGAAAAAGATGTAGAAGAAGCGGCGGATGTAAAATTCGGTTTAAGCTATCGGGTAATCGATGCATTGGTACTTCGCACAGGGTTTTCTACTGAAACCAACAGAATGACTTTCGGTGCTGGGGTGAATTTCTCCAGATTGACAGTGGATTATGCCCTTAGGGCAAATGAAACGATAAGCGCAACACACAATTTCGGATTGGCTTACAGATTTATGGATTGACACATGCACGATTAGTTCTCCTCGTCATATCATCATTTAGCTTCTTTTGTTCTCATGCACAAGTCCAACGCCTGGATGTTGAAAACGCCATTGAGGCCCTTTTTGCCCTACCAGATTCCGATTTCAACTATGAAGAACACTACGAACGCTACGTGCTGCTCTATGAAAACCCTTTGGACCTGAATACCGCCGATTATTCAGATCTCAAATCCTTGCATGCCTTTTCCGAAGATGAGATCCAATCCATTTTGCACTACCGCGACAGTGTCGGAAAGCTGATGACCATCTATGAACTCGCTTACTTGGAGCCCATAGAACCTTCGAAACTCCAACAGATAAGCGTTTTCTTAACTACCCGAACCAACCAAACCCTTGGACTTGCAACACTTTTCAACTCCATTCTTTCGCAACAAGAGGCTTACCTCATTTCACGCTACGAACGAAGGTTGGAAACCGCCCGTGGTTATCTGGGCCTTAACCCATCCTTTGCAGGAGACCCCAACAAAGTCTATTTCAGGTACCGGAATGCCATGAGCAAAAGCTACAGCCTCGGTATTACAACGGAAAAAGACGCCGGCGAGTCGTTTGTGATCGACCGCTCTCGCTATGCTTATGGAATGGACTTTTGGTCGGCTCACTTGATGGTAGAGAACCGAGGGAGATTGAAGCGTGCGATTATCGGTGACTATCAATTGCAGTTTGGGCAGGGGCTCGTATTCAATTCAGGTTTGGGCATAGGAAAGGGCGCTGAAACCGTCAACGCTGTTGAGCGGGTCTTCAATGGGCTTCGCCCCTACACCTCCGTGGTCGAAGGTGGTTTTTTACGTGGCGCAGCAGCCACTTACGAATTGTCCAAGCAATTATCAACTACCGCTTTTTTTTCTTCTCTTAGACAAGATGCCTCTCTCCGTGCCATCAATGACTCCGCTCTTGTTTTTTCTTCGTTTCAACGCACAGGGCTTCACCGGACAGCGAATGAGATCGCGAGGAAAAGACGAGTCAATGAGGCCTTAGTCGGATTCAACGTGACATACCGCATGAACAACCTGAACCTGGTCGGCTTCACTTTTCAGACCAGTCAATTTTCGGCTGATATAAATAGAGGTACCCACCCCATCAATCGATTTGAATTCACGGGAGATCGAAACACAAACGTCTCATTTTATGGTAATCAACAACTGAAGCAATTTCGGTTTTTTGGTGAGGTTTCCCTGTCTGCCAACCGCTCCCTAGGTGCACTGATGGGCGTATCCGGTAAACTCGACCCGCGCTTGGAAGTTGTTCTATTACTTCGCGATTACGCCAAATCATTTCATAGCCTCCGGGGTGGTGCTTTTGGAGAAAGCAGTCGCAACATCAACGAGTCGGGCATCTATTTTGGACTTCATTACACACTGAATCGTCAGTTCTTTCTTAGCGCCTATTATGACCGTTTTCGTCGGGATTGGCTTTCCTTCCGGACCCAGAGCCCTTCAGCTGGCTATGACTACCTGATTCGGTTGAATTACCGACCTAATCCCATGACCCAATTTTATTTTCAATACCGGCTAAAAGAAAAAGATCGTAACGTTAGCCATCTGAATGAATTGAAAGTACTTCCCGGTCGATCAAAACGTTACATTTTACACCTTGACTTTCAACCCCTCAACAAGTTAAGTCTGCGTTCAAAAGTACAATGGAGTAATTATCGCATCGACGGTATTAAAACAAAGGGCTTGGCTTTTTTTCAAGACCTTAACCTTACTTCAGGTCCTTTCGGTTTCTCTGCACGCTTTTCCGTCTTCCACACTGAAGGTGGCGACAACCGCCAGTTTGCTTACGAGCGAGATGTACTGTACGGCTTTTCCATTCCCGGGTTGAGTGGCCAAGGAATACGGAATTACCTGCTACTGCAATACCGTCCTTTTCCTCGCCTGACGTGCTGGTTAAAGCTGAGCAGGACCACCTACTTTGATCGAGACCGCATCGGCACGGGGGTTGACACCATCGACGGAAATACCTTAACTGACTTAAAATTCCAGACCATGATCAAGTTTTGATCGACCATTTGAAGTGAATGTCTTGTTAGGCTTGTGAGAGTTTAATAATTTCCGCTCTATTAGAAAACCGAAAAACATGAGGAAAGTATTTTTAAGCTTAATGATCATCTCCTGTACCGGCCTTGTCTGGGCACAGGAAAAGGCAAATCGCTCGGATGACGAGAGATGGCAGCAATATGCCAACTACACAATGGAGATTGACATGAACGTGGAAACGAACCAGTTCAGTGGTAAACAAACCCTTGAATATACCAACAACTCTCCCGATGCGCTCGATCAAGTTTTTTACCACTTATACTTCAATGCTTTCCAGCCCGGTAGTATGATGGATGTTCGGTCGAGAACCATTGCCGATCCTGACCGTCGAGTGGGCGATCGGATTTCAAAATTATCAGAGTCAGAAATTGGCTATCAAAAGATCAACAGCCTCACCATGAATGGTCAAGCGGTGGATTATCAAGTAGAAGGCACCGTATTGGAGGTGCGTCTCCCTCAGGCAATTCCTCCTGGCGGAACCGTAACCTTTGAAATGGATTTCGACGGACAAGTACCCGTTCAAATTAGAAGAAGTGGTAGAGACAATGCGGAAGGTGTCCGTTACTCTATGGCCCAATGGTTTCCAAAAATGGCCGAATACGATTACCAAGGATGGCATGCCGATGAATACATCGGCCGTGAGTTCTATGGTGTTTGGGCTGATTTTGACGTAAAGATCTCGATCGATGAGAATTATGTCATTGGCGGAACAGGTTACCTCCAAAACCCTTTAGAAATTGGTCATGGTTACGAAAACGAAGGACAAACCGTCAGGAAAAAAGTACGCAATGGTAAGCTAACCTGGCATTTCATTGCTCCCAATGTGCACGATTTCATGTGGGCAGCCGACCCTGAATACCAACACGACAAACTGACCATGGAAAATGGTACTGTCTTACACTTCTTTCATAAAAAGGGGCAAAATGACGAGAACTGGAAACAATTAATGCCTTTGACCGAGAGAGCTTTCGAGTTTGCGAATGCCACCTTTGGAGAGTACCCATACGAGCAGTTTTCTGTTATACAAGGGGGCGACGGAGGAATGGAATACCCGATGTCTACCTTGATCACCGGCCAACGTAGCAGTTTACGCAGCCTGATCGGAGTAACCGTTCATGAGTTTATGCACGATTGGTACCATGGAGTGCTCGGAAGCAATGAAGCACTACATCCATGGATGGACGAAGGTTTTACCTCCTATGCTTCAGGAAGGATCATGACACACTTATTCAATCCGGAAGCACCGGTCAATTCTGGATTGAACAATTTAGGCACACGAGCGGGTCAAGGAAGCTACTTAAGAATTGCCGAAAGTGGTCGAGAAGAACCCATGAGCACACATTCCGATCATTATGACCTCAATGGAGCCTACAGTTCGGCTGCTTATGGCAAAGGAGCCGTTTGGATGAGTCAACTGGGCTATGTCATCGGCGAAGAGGCTAGGGACCAAGGCCTGCTAGAGTATTTTGAGACCTGGAAATTCAAACACCCAAATCCGAATGACGTACTACGTGTGTTTGAGAAGGTATCAGGACTGGAACTTGACTGGTACAACGAATACTTCGTTTACACCACCAAACAAACCGACTACGGCGTAAAAAAAGTACGAGGTGAAGGAAACGAAACAAAGGTTACCCTCGAAAAAGTAAAGCAAATGCCGATGCCTGTTGACGTTGTGGTGACCTACAAGGATGGTACTAAGGAAGTCCACTACATGGCGCTTCGTATGATGCGAGGCGAAAAACCTGCAGAAACGGATGACCCACGAGTGGTACACCCTGACTGGCCATGGACGCATCCAACTTATGAATTCAACATCGATCGTCCAATTGCAGATGTTGCCTCTATCGAGATCGACCCCTCCGGTAGAATAGCCGATATCAACAGAGAAAATAACAAATGGGAAGCGGAAGCTATTGAGAAAAAATAAAGGATTACACTCCAAGCATAAAAGCCTGTCCTCACATAAGGACGGGCTTTTTTTATTCAAACAATTCGCAAATTCAAAAGGTCTTTAATTTATCTTATCTTGATGTGTTAAATGAAAAACGATGGCATCTTTTCAACTGAAAATCAATAACAAAAAGTACGAGGTTGACGCCGACCCACAAACCCCACTACTCTGGGTTATTAGAGATCAGGTTGGCCTTACCGGAACTAAATATGGATGCGGCATCGCTCAATGTGGTGCTTGTACCGTTCACCTCAACGGAAATGCGGTAAGATCATGCAGCTTACCCATTTCTGCAGTTAGTGATCAAGATATTACAACCATTGAAGGCTTGTCTGAGGACAACTCTCATCCGGTGCAAAAGGCATGGCTAGAGGTGCAGGCACCTCAATGTGGTTATTGCCAGAGCGGACAGATCATGTCGGCAGCGGCCCTATTGAAGCGCAACCCAAAGCCCTCAGAAGATGCCATCGATGGCGCCATGTCGGGCAATATCTGCCGATGTGGCACTTACACCCGAATTCGACAAGCGATTCACTTAGCCTCAAACGAAATGACCAATGGAAACAAATAAACTCAATCGAAGAAATTTCATCCGTGTAACGGGGCTGACTGGTGCATTTCTAGCAGTTGGATTTGACAGCTTCTCTTTAGGGGATACGCCATCCAAACTCAAGCGGCTGATGCCGGAAGATTTTATTGAAGGAACTCCACTGAATCCATTTGTGACCATAGCAGAAGACGGAACCATCACCATGATGGCCCATATTCCTGAATTGGGTCAAGGCATCTTTCAAGGTCTTCCCGCAGTAATTGCGGAAGAGCTGGAAGTAAGCATGAACCAGGTCAAGATCGTGAAATCCAGTGCCTCCCGTAAATATGGTAGACAATCGATCGGAGGAAGTCGCAGCATGCGTACACAGTTTATGCCCATGAGGCAACTAGGTGCCGCTACCAAAGACCTGTTGATAAGAGCTGCCGCAGCACAGTGGCAAGTAGCGCCAGAAGAATGCTATGCCCATGAAGCTCAAGTGATCAATCGAAACACCAAAGAGGCTATCGGATATGGTAATTTAGTAAAGGCTGCTGCACAACTTGAGCTGCGCGACAATGTCCCTTTAAAAAAGAAAGCCGACTTTACCATCATTGGAAAAGCAACCGAACGTCCTGACTTGGGGAATAAAGTGAATGGAAAAGCCGACTACGGAATTGACGCACAAGTGGAGGGAT
Organism: Roseivirga sp. YIW32; assembly: GCF_057219245.1. NCBI lineage: Bacteria > Pseudomonadati > Bacteroidota > Cytophagia > Cytophagales > Roseivirgaceae > Roseivirga > Roseivirga sp. YIW32. The sequence goes on from NZ_JBXVVG010000001.1 coordinate 1,679,291, forward strand.
TACTCTATGCGACCGTAGCCCATTGCCCTACCCTACAAGGATCGCTGGTATCTTATGATGCTGAAGCCGCTAAAAAGGTTAATGGTGTAGTTGAGGTCATGGAGATCAAACGAACGGTCTATGGCAAAGAAAATACGGGCATTGCCGTGATTGCGGACTCCTATTTCGCTGCACTAGAAGGAAGAAGTCGACTCAATCCGCAATGGAACAACACTGAATTTAGCAAGGTGTCGACCAAAGTCCTTTTTGATGATATGAAAGCCTTAGCTCAAGAAGAGGGGCTCAAACACTTTGAAAAAGGCGATTTCAATAATTCGGTCTATAACAGTGAAACTGTACTTGAGGCAACCTATGAGTTGCCCTACCTGGCCCACTCGTGTATGGAACCCATGAATTGTACGGTACATGTGAGAGAAGACAACAGTGTTGAAGTTTGGGCCTCTAGTCAAAGTCCACAGTTGCATCGCCAAATTGCCAGAGATTTGGGTATCCCTGACGAGGAAGCAGAAGAGAAGATCAAGATCCATATGCCCTTTATGGGGGGTGGGTTTGGCAGAAGGTCGATGAATGATGCCTTTGAGGAGTGTTATCAGGTCTCTAAAGCCTTGAGAAAACCGGTAAAACTGCTTTGGACCCGTGAAGACGACACCACGCAAGGACCTTTTCGGCAGGGAACGGTGCATAAATTTACAGCCGGCATCGACGGCAATACGCCCAAAGCCATGCAGACCAAAATGGTGAGTCAGGCAATTACTACCCAAGGAAGAGATTCTGGAGGGCGTATCCCTTTTGAAGTGATGGAATCGATCAACACCCATTACGACTTTGAGCACCTTTCGGTGCGATTCAATGAATACAGATCTCAAATACCCATCCACTGGTGGCGCTCCGTATTTGCCTCAACGAATGGTGTGGCATATGAGGCCTTTATCGACGAAATGGCAATTGCTTCAAAAGAAGATCCACTCGCCTTCAGGAAAAAATACCTGGCCAAGGAACCCCGCTTTGTTCAAGTGCTTGATCGGCTTGAACGGGAGGCGAATTGGAATAAACCGCTTGCCTCGAACGAAGGCAAAGGCGTTGCCATAGTTGAAAGCTTTGGCAGCATTGTCGCTCATGCCTTATTCTTGAAGAAAGAGAATGGGAAAGTCAGCATACCTCGGGTGGTCTCGGTGGTCGACTGTGGGATTTATGTGAACCCTGATCAGGTAAAGGCACAGACCGAGGGCAATGTAGTCTTTGGACTAACGGCTGCGCTAAAAGACCCGATCACCTTTAAAGACGGAGTCGCTGAACAAGCCAATTTCGATACCTATCGAATGCTAAGGATGAATGAAGCGCCTCATTCCATAGAGGTACATCTGATCGAGAGTGACGAAGCCCCAGGAGGTGTTGGAGAACCCGGTCTACCTCCCATTGGCGCTGCTTTGTTGAATGCTGTTGCAGACCTCAATGGCCAACGTATTCGCAAATTACCATTCAACTTACAAGAGATTTAATCATATTTTAAAGTCCAATCCTTATATTCAGGTTCAGAAAACCAGCTGAACCTGAATAATTAAATAAATCATGCAAAAACAACACATACTAACGCTTCTGGTTCTGTTCTTCTTTGCCTCTTGTGAAAAAGGACCTTCCTATGAGATCTATGGCACCATTGAAAACTATGATCAATATGTCTTTTTGAGATATGGTGATTTTGTAGACAGCACAAAAGTAAACGAAGGACGTTTCTATTTTGAGGGCAATACGGATCGAGTGGTGCAGGCCACCATAACGAATCAGGCCAATGGCCCCTACACAGCTCCTTTCTATTTGGACAACGACAGCATCAATGTACAGGTGACCTTTCAGGAACCCTTTATCACTTTAGAAAGAGTCTATAGCGCTGCCAATGAACTACCTGATCAGGTCATGGAAGGATTGGGTGCCATTATGGAAGACGAAGAGCAATTGAGAAGTAATGCCATGTTTTTATACATGGACTCCATTACAGCCATTCATCCTCGCAATGATTTTATCCTAGAGTTGATCTCAGAGGTGATCACAAGTGACTTTATCACGATACAGCAAGCCGAGGAGCTTCTGGGTCAGATCGATACCACGTTAATGCATCCCTCTGATTTTCAATCACTCAAAGTAGCCTTAGATAGACAAGAAAGAATCAATCCCGGAGATTCTTTTCCCGATTTCACTTTCATCGGGCTCAATGGGGAGGTCTACACTAAAGAAAGCTTTCCTAACCAGTATCTATTGATAGACGTATGGGCCACATGGTGTACGCCATGTCTTCAAGCATTTGATAAGTTAAAGCCTATATACGAAGAACTAGACGGTCAATTAGAGATTCTCGGGCTCTCCATCGATAAAACCAAAGAGCGACCGATCAATTACTTAGCGCAAAATGAGTTGCCATGGAAACAAGCCTGGACCGAAGATGAATTCGACAATCCTTTTCTTCAAGAACTAGGTGTTGTCTTTCTTCCTTTCTATTATCTCCTGACCCCGGAAGGTGAGATCATTGCCATCAACCCCGCGGTAGAGGACATTCCCGAACTGATCAAAAGAAGAGGTAGCTTGCAGGAGGTGCTGAAGTAATGGAAATAGAACAATACATCATGGGTGGCATGTACGTGTTTGCTGGCGTCATGCACTTTATCAAACCGAAGGTTTACCTTAAGATCATGCCGCCTTTTCTTCCCTACCCGTTGACCTTGGTCTATTTGAGTGGGGTCTTTGAATTGCTTTTTGGTCTGTTGGTGATGTTCCCCGCGACACAGAGCATTGGTGCCTGGGGCCTAATTGCAACGCTTATCGGTGTTTTTCCGGCCAACATCTACATGCTTACCTCTTACAAAGGCCGTAGGAAATGGTACAAGTTCGCCCTTTGGTGTCGCCTACCTGTGCAGTTTTTCTTGATCTACTGGGCCTACCAATTTGTGTAAGGACACAAAAAAACCTCAGCAAGCTGAGGTTTTTTATTCATTTATAAGGTTGGGTGGCTAGTTTCCTCCACCAAACACATAACGAAGGTTTAGCCCGAAGCCTCCTGCGTTGAAATCTGTATCTTCCACTAGTCTAAAGCCCGGACGCCAGTCCAACGAAAGGGATAGCGGAAAGCTGAAATTGTACTGCAAGCCTATTTCACCTGCCACTCCGAGTTGGAAATCATCGCCAAAACCTAAGAAAGGTCCTGCCCCTGCATACCAATTGAAGGCCTCGCCACCAAGGGGACGATAAATGAAGTCCCATAAGGCATCGATACCGAAATCTGTATCGTCGTTTCCTCCAAAGGACACGTTGGCGTGGATACGGCTGAACTCGCCCAATCCCACGATACCATCAACTGAAATGTCGCCACCCGTCGCGGGTCCAAAGCGCACACCCAGTTCACCAACGGATTGTGCATTTGAGGTCATTAGCCCTGCAGTAAAAAAGAAGGCTACGATTACTATTACTCTTTTGATCATAACATTAAGGTTTATTACAAGAATGAAGATAGAAAAATTCGAGGATTAAAAAGCAGTCGATTCATCAAACTCTGCTCGTGCACTTTAGCCCAGAAGCTACTCGTTCCAATTCATGTACCTACCAGACGAATCGAGTTGCGCAAAAGGAGGACTATCGCTTCACCAGGACTCTTCGTTCGATAACTCCGAGTTCATGATGAATGCGAAGAAGGTACCATCCTTTTTTATAGGTCGATAGGTCGATTTGTAAGCTACTCCTGTCTCTGCTAGATTGGGTCAAGAGAAGTTGGCCTGTTAGGTCGTACAATTCAAGTTTAACAGGAAGTGAAATAAGTCGGCTAAGATCAATTATTAAGGAGGCATTGACAGGGTTTGGGTAAACCAAGACCTCACCATCACCAAGTGACTCAGCAATCTCAGTGACTAATACTCCGGTTCCTCGAACGACTTCTGATGCCACTCCTCCTTCATAGCTAAGATTTATTAGTCCATTGTACTCTCCCGCACGGTCCGGCCTAAACGCAGCAGTCACCTGAATACTTTGGCCTATGGGTATCTTTAGCGTATTGGGGGAAATTGAGAATGATGGCGTGGACCGAGCAAACCTGACTTCGACGGGGAGCTCTCCGTTGTTCGTTACTGTCCAAATATTTGTCGAAATAGCGCCTAAAACAACCTCACCAAAATCTCCCTCGCCAGAAATAAAAATAGAAGCCTCTGCCTGATTCAACACATTGATCTTAAAGACCTTTTCTTTGATGCCTCCTTTTCCGTCTTCTACTCTGATTCGCAGGCTATGACTTCTATTGGTTTCGAAATCAAAAGATTCTTGGGCCAGCAGCCTCTGACCTTGGATGCTAAAGCGTTGATTATCTTGTCCTCCTGCCCCATCGACCAAAGAATAAGTATGCTCATCACCTTCGTCAAAGTCAACGGTCGACAGCAGCCCTATTAGCTCCCCTTTTTGGTTGTTTTCCTTTATCTCTGAATTAGACAATTCAATGGCCATCGGTATCCAATTCATGACATATCTCTCTCCGGTTACATCAGCTATCAATCGGTTGGATGCCATATCGGTAATATTTTGGCTCCTCGATAAAGCAATACCAATTATCCCTTGTCCTGAAATTCTATGCAAGTCAACCTGATATGTCGTTTCATCGATTTGAATCACTTCATTCAATTGCCCTGTAGCGGTACCTGTTGTATTCAAACGAAAGTCTAGCAAGTCAACTCCTGTTATTTCCTCAGAAAAGATGATCACAAAGCTTGCTTCTCTGTCAGTAGTGTGCAAAGGATTTGTCTTTAGTCTCTCAATAGCAAGTACTCTCGGGGGCGTTAGATCGATTCGAGTTTGAATTGAATCGACTGAGGCCAGACTACTATTTTCAGCTAAATCATAGACAGCGCCCTCAGGAAGAGAGACCGTGCAATAGCCATCAGCTAAGGGTAGAATGGTGGCAAGCCATTCAAAAGATTCGGTGCGCTTCTCTAATTTTTTGACAACTCCATTTTTAACATCTAGGTCTTCCACGCTTAATCCATGTACAACTTCATCAAAAGCCACTTTTATAGTGAAAGCCGAATTAATGAGTGTATCTACTTCAGATGAAAGTGTGGGTTTCGGTCGTTTGCCATCAATTTTCAACCTGATCGTTTTTGGCTGGCTAGGTAAGGTCAAATTCGCGTCAATCCCGTGTTGGCCTTTGATATGGCCATCATTCAGGGAAATTTGATGGGCTATTTCCCAACCGTCTTCATCATAATCACCTTCTTGAACAACTAGACCGAATTCAGCATGCGGCTGGTTTTTAACCTCCGAAATGAGTCCGGCTGCTCTTTCAGTATCACCGATCTTCACGTTGAAGGTGGGTGACCCTTGGATTGATACTTCCCGATCGAATTCAAGACGAAATTTGAGAATAGCGTCAATCCCAACGATAGAATCCATGGGATGGCTAACGCTTGATACAATTGGTGGAGAAATAATTGTGAAAGCCCACTCTTCTTTCTTCTGAACACCCAAATATTCATTTCCAGCCATGTCCTCAAAAACACCCGACTCAATAAGGGCATAATATGACTCGCCCAGAACGAAAGTATCTTCCGAAGGTGTGATTATCACAACGGAATCTTGAATAGCTACATTCGTACTAGACACGTCCATGACCTCAATAATTTCGTCATTAGATGATTTTTTTAGAAGAATATTCCCTTTGCCTTTGATCACTTTTTCCGGGAACACCATTTGGAGACTTATGCCGGGAAGTAGGCGCGCAGCATGTGGTTGAGGATACAAGACAGGTGTTGAAAGAGCGGTATCTAGCCATACGCTGTATTCAGTAGGCAAACTTGTGTTTCCTGCTTGATCCATGGCGTAAGCCGAAAAGACATTGATCCCGATTTCAAGAGGAGCAGACACTTCATGCCTCCATTGCCCATCCATTGTGAGGTGGATTGAATCAATCAAACGTTCATTAATGCGTAGTCCAACAATACTGTAAGGCTCTGCTGCTCCTGAAACAGTCGGTTTTTTATTGCTAGTCAACCTGTCCGTACTTGATTGCCCCCAATCACTGGCCTCTTCCAATACAATTGTTGGCGGCAAAGGTTGAGAAACATCGATGGTTAGGTTAAAGGCTGGACTTTTTGTGCTGGTGTTACCTGCCTGATCAGTTGCCGCGGCCGTAAAGGAATAAAAACCTTCTTCAAGTGAAGTTTCTGTATAATCAAACGACCATTCCCCCATTGCATTTGACTGCGTACTTCCTAGGGTTCTTTCTTCAAGGAAGACATGAATTTGACAATTAGCTTCTGATGTACCTGTGATCCTCAACGTTTGATCGTTCGTGACTGATCCTGTCTGAAGATTTCCAGAATCAGTAGTCACTGAACTTAACAGAGGGTATGCCGGTTCTTGCGTATCAATTATAATGCGTACACCTCTACTCATTTCGCCTGAATTTCCTGCAGAATCCGTTGCTTTCGCACGCACAACGTATGACCCGTCTGATAACTCACGCTCAGTGTAATCGAATCTGAACTCACCACTGGAGTCTGCAGGCGTGATTCCTATGGAGACATCATCCAAAAACACCTCCACAAGTACCTCTTTTTCCGCTTTTCCCAAAATGACCAATGAAGTGTCGTTGGTCACTTTATCTGTTCCACTCAGTCCGGTATCCGCTGAAACACTAGTGATTGCCGGTGTCGCTGGAGCCATTGTATCTTTTACCGCATTTCTTTCAATCGGTATCCCAACGTTGCCAAGCGAATCCTTGAGCATTACCGATAGAGTGATTTGTCCATCAGGAAGCAATGACAGCCCAGGCAGGGGAACGGTGTCCGTAGCCGTTATGATCTTTCCCGAATAAGAAATCGTCGTTGAGCCACCGGACGAACTAATTGCATACTGATAGGTACTGCCTTCTTCGGCATTTTGAAAGGAAAAAGATGCCTCAATTAGCTCTTCTTTTCCAATCAAAGTATCACTCAATATTACCAAATATCCCGATGGAGGTGTGTTGTCATCATCATCGCGTATCGTGATACTGGCTTCAGCTGACGTTTCAATAGCAAGCGTCGTCTCACTCAGATCGGCGATAAAAAGATTAAATGATTCATGAGGCTCCTCTGACAGATCATCGATGAGCTTAATCGGAAAGGATTGTACTTCACCAGCCACTCCTGTAAAGATTAACGGATACTCCACAATCGGAACAAAATCATCGGTCGCTTTCGCCGTAGAATCTTTACTTGAAACCTTAACCTTGAAGCCACCTTCAACGGCATTGTTCAGAAACACATCAACGATTACTTCTCCCTGATTCTCTTTCGCGTTTTTATTTGAAATCGTTAGTTCGGCTTTATCATCATTTAAAATTGTTACTAGGGCTTGGTCTGTGATATCGAAAGCCTCTTGCTCAGCAAGATTCGGAGCCACTTCAATAATCTCTACAATGAGTGTTTCATCGGTCTCCAGTTTATTGTCAGCCAAAGGAGAAAGACGAAGCGTTTGAATCTCACCAGGAATTCCCTCAAAGCGTATCGGTTGTTTTTCTATGGGTATGTAGTCGGGTTCTTTTAAACTACTTGCTGTACCATTAGCAGTCTTTAGAAAGACGGTAAAACCTCCGTCTACTTTTTTGTCTAGCCTTAACTCTACTTCGATCAACCCTGCATCTTCAACACCACTGCTGTTTTCAATGCTGATCTTAGCTGTATCATTGTTGAGTATCGTGTAGGTAAAGACTGAGTCCTTGTCCAACAGACCATTGGTTGGACCGTACAGCATGACGATGACCGTTTCATTAGCCTCGATCATATTATCATCAATGATTCCATTGACTGAGAAACTCTTCCTTGTTTCACCCGGATAAAATCGCAAAGTACCAGTTCCCTTATCATAATCTGACCCATCAGCAGTTCCAGTCAAGAAGTATTTAACTGATATCTCCTTTTGCGATGCGCTGTTAAGGGTAACAGGAATGCTTACCGAGTTGAGGTCTTCCAAACCACTACTTGCCTTTTGGTCAAAAGAAATTCTAGGAAAAGGGTCATTGTCTTGAATGATAAAAGTGTAAGCAGTTTGCTCCCCGAGAACCGCATGGATCGGGTTTGATAAGGTTACGATAATTGTTTCGTCCTCTTCATCCACCTGGTCATCAATAATGCCAGAAAGGGTGAGCGTCGCTGTCTGCTCACCTGCAGGGATACGGAGCGTACCATTCGTCATGCCATGATCTATACCTTCACCACTCGCTGTTCCGGTAATGATATAATCGACTTGTACTTCTTGATCGGTCGATTGACTCAGTTCTAGTATCAGTTCAATTGTTGGCTCGTTTTCGGACCCACTTCCGGCCGTCTCCCTGAAGAAAAGACTAGGCAGCACCTCGTCATTGTCGGTAATAGAATAAGTGAAGACATTTTGCTGTCCTAGAACGGCATGGATCGGGTTTGTTAAGGTCACGATAATTGTTTCGTCCTCTTCATCCACCTGATCATCAACAATACCGGAAAGAGTGAGTGTCGCTGTCTGCTCACCTGCAGGAATACGAAGTGTGCCGTTCGTCAGGCTATGATCTATACCTTCACCACTCGCTCTTCCGGTAATGATATAATCGACTTGTACTTCTTGATCGGTTGATTGACTCAGTTCTAGTATCAGTTCAATTGCTGACTCCTTTTCAGACCCACTTCCGGCCGTCTTCCTGAAGGACAGACTAGGCAGCACCTCGTCGTTGTCGTTAATGGTATAAGTGAAGACATTTTGCTGTCCTAGAACGGCATGGATCGGATTTGAAAAGGTCACGATAATTGTTTCGTCCTCTTCATACACCTGATCATCAATAATGCCTGAAAGAGTAAGCGTCGCTGTCTGCTCACCTGCAGGAATACGAAATGTGCCATTCGTCAGGCTATGATCTATACCTTCACCATTGGCTGTTCCTGTGATGATATAGTCTACCTTGACTTCTTCTTTAGCTTCTTCAGACAATACTAGTTGAACGGATGCAGAGGCAACACTTTCATCACCAAATCCGCTCGACTTGCCAACTACTAATTCGGGCAGTCCTTGAGTCTGAAAAGTAAGCTTTGTCGGCACCTGTTGAAGATTACTGGCATTATCTTCAGCTACGGCATAAACGTCATAGGTGGTAGACGGATTGAGTCCCTCGATCAACAAATCGTGAGAATAGTCGCCAGAGGCTAATTCTTTGCTGCCAACTTTTATGGGTACCGTATTATTGTTCCTTTTGCCTTCTTTGATCTGAATTGGTGAAGGTTTTGCTTCTTCCGTGTCAGTTACAATAAAATAGACTGTTCCGGCCTCATCCAAGTCTACATGTAAGGTAATCTTTGATTGCCCAACAGTTGAAAGTACAGGGCTCCCATTTTCAAAAGCCGGTTCCTTCAGATCCGGGTTCACTTGAGACAAAGTAGCCGGGCCTTTTACAAAATCTTCGAGGTCATTACCGGAATCACTTCCATTAGGGCTTCTAAAAACGGCTTCATTCGAAGCGTTTGATGCATTACCATCTGGGGCCTCGCCTTCCTTCCCACCCAATTTGACCTCATCAACCACTACACCATTGGCATCCTTCAAAATAATATGAACGTCATTATTCATGGCATTAGCGCCATCTGGGTTAGCCAAGAGCAGAAAGTCTCCAACCGCTGTATTGTTGAATGTACCTCCTTTTACAGAGTTGTAAATGGATCTGTCAAATGCCCCTGAGGAGGTCAGATCTCCAGAAAAATCCGTTCCATCCTTTAGCTCGATCGACCAATTGGATAGATCTAAACCTGCCGATTGGATATATAATTCGACATATTCATCAACATTGGATACCCTGCCTGTACCTGGTATACCATTAAAATCATTCGAGCTCCAATCCTGCTGCGGGTCAGTAACCACCTCATTAATGACGACTTTTTTTTCCTCGATATCACTCGAAGTTGTAAAAGCCTTGTTGGACTTAATCGAGGTGGAATCCTTCTTGTGAGAGATTGTTGATTCTTTGATCCAGGAAGCTTTACGTCTCGTGGTCCTTTCTTCGCTCAATAAGTGCATTGGGGAAGAGAAGGTAAGCGGAACAACCCCTTCCAACAGGGTTATTATAAGCGCATAGCCAAATGGATTGAAAAGAAGGGACATTGCATGTGTGTTTATTGTTGTGCTAAATCCGTTGCTCTATCAATGCATAGATACACTAGCCCAAAGCCATTCTTCTAAAACGAGAAAAGACCAGCCTCAGAGCTGGTCTTTTCTAAAAGTACTGTGTGTGCTTTGAGACTATACTGTAATAATATTCATTATTGCATTTATCTGAAATATTTTTTTCATTTTTTTGATAATAATACCTACTAATAAGTATTTAACAATAAAATAAGTCAAATATCATACAACAATTATTTTGTTGTTTACCCCTAATTAATTGATTTTGACAACCAATTAATCGTTGTTCTCAAGATCATTCAACATTTCTTCTATGGCCCGCTCAAGTTGCTGATCTCTTCCAGAATCGATCAGGCCTGGCATGTTTTTCACTTGAATCGTCGGCTCTGTTTGTAGGTTTTCCATCCAACGGCCGGCCTTGTCTTTCGCACTCACCGGCACCACTCCCCAACGGGCGCCATTGGGTAGGCCTTCCCAGCCGGCAAATGAACAGGTGCCCGGAACCGGCATGCCTACCGTTTTACCAATCGCCAGATCGGTATAGCCTTGAGCAAAGCAATGGCCGTCGCTGTAGTTCGATTCATTGAACATCGCGAGTGTTGGCTTGGTCCAACGTGATGTTGGCTCCCCTCCCACCACTTTTGCCGCCGTGGCATAAGTAATGAAAGGTTCTCCGGTAAAGAACATGGCCAGGTCAGCGACCAGGTCACCGCCACCATTGAAGCGGGTATCCACGATAACGGCCTCCTTTTCAAAGTACTTGCCCATCATCTCTTCATAGATCGAACGGTAAGGCCCATCCGACATGCCTGGAATGTGCACATAACCCAATCTTCCTCCAGACTTCTCTTCTACCTCTTTGGCGTTCATCTTCACAAAGCGGTCGTACAAGAGTCCGCGCAAGGCTCCCAAAGAGATGGGCTGCATGGTGATCATTTGTGCGTTTTGCCCATTGGCATCTGTGATTTCCAACAAGGTGAAATCACCGACCTTTCGGTTGAGGTAAGCAGCCACATCGCGGTCTGGCGTGATCGCTTCTCCGTCGATCGACTGGATGATCATGCCTGCCTCAACACTGAACTTCGCTTTGTCCAATGGTCCGCCTTTGATCACTTCTGTGATCTTAATGCCATTGCCTTCGTGTGCATAGTCGAAGAAGATGCCCAATGAAGCCGTCGCATCCCCATTTTCGATACTGCCGCCGTAACGACCTCCTGCATGGGAAACATTGAGCTCACCCAGCATTTCCGAGATCATTTCAGCAAACTCATAGCCATTGGAGACATGAGGAACATACTTTTGGTATTCAGTACGCATCAAGTCCCAATCAATGCCATGGAAGGTCGGCTCATAAAATATATTCTTGGTTCTGATCCAGACGTGGTCGAACATGTATTGACGTTCTGCCGCTGCGTCGTAATCCATTTCCCCGCGAATGGCGATCGGTTTTCTGTTTCCTGCCTCCGGGTCGATCTTCGCGATCCGCCCCCCACTGAGCAGGTAAAGGTTCTTCATGTCCTTGTCCCACATCAGTGAGCCAAAGCTATTGATCCGAATGGCCAGCTTGGTCTCTTTGGTTCTGAGGTCTGTGGTCCACAGGTTCTGGCCTCCTTCAAAGCTGGCCATGTAATAGAGCTTGCTGCCGTCTTTGCTGAGCACAGCATCGCCTAAGCTCGACGAGTGAATGGTCAACCTCGCCTTGCGCTCTTTCATGCCTTCCCAATCAAAGGTCAGGTCATTGCTTTCTTTTTGCTCTTTTGCCTCTTCGTCGTCCTTTTTCTTCTTTTTGCCTTTGGCTTTTTCTTCTGTGGCCTCTTCGGTATCCTCTTCACCAATTTCGTCCTCGATGGCCTGCATCAACTCGTATTCTTCTTTGTCGAGCTGGTATTCGTCCCAGCCTTCTTGAGTGAAGAACATGGTGTAGACGTCACGTTGTGAACTGCCACTGGTGGCATAGCTCTTGAGGCCATTGCGGTTGCTGAACCAGATCATTTGCTTACCCCCATTCACCCATTTTGGGGATGAATCGTAGTAACCACTTTCCGTAAGATTGATGCGCTGAGAGCCATCGGCTGCCATCATTAACACCTCGGAATTGTTCAGGCTCTTGCTCCAATCAACCAATAACCACTTGGAATCAGGGCTCCACTTGAAATACTTATCCCCGTCTCGCATGTGGAATAGGTCCTCATCGGTCAATAAGTCGATCTCGTTACCGGAATCCAGGTCTCGCACTTTTATGAACCTTCGATTGGCCACGTAGGCAACCTTTTTGCCATCAGGTGAAAACTCTGGCAGGTAATTATCCACTGCATTGCTGATCATCGGCTCTTCCTTGATCAAGGTCGAAGCAAAAAAGAATGGCTCTTGTGCTTCGCGTTCACGTGTCGCTTTAAAAATGCTCCATTTGCCATCACGCTCTGAAGCGTAAACTACTGCTTTACCATCGGCTGTAAACGTCACAAAACGTTCCTGCTCGGCTGTTTCTGTAATTCTTTTGGTCATGGCCCCATCAACAGAGGTCACGAATACTTCGCCTCTGGCAATGAAAGCGATCTCTTTTCCATTAGGTGAAATCGCCATTTCTCTTACTCCCCCATTAATGGTGATGAAGCTGTCGTTATTGTCAATGTCTTGTCGGGTGATGTTGACTGCCACCTTTCGTGGTTGCTGTCCTTCTCTCATCGTGTAGAGTTCCCCATCGTAACCAAAGCACAAGGTGCCATTCCCCATGCTTAAGAATCGGACGGGATGAAGCTCGAAGGAAGTCAACTGCTGGCTTTGAGCAGGGTTCGCAAAGCTAGTTTTGTGCACATTGAAGGTGCCGCTTTCTTCACTCAAGTAATAGAATCCTGATTCATCTGCAGTGAAAATCGGCTGACGATCTTCTCCTGCTCGGGTGATCACCATGGTGTGCTCATCACAAGATGCGTCGTACATCCAAATGTCTCTGGTAATGGCCGATGTGTGATGCTTTCTCCACTCATTCTCACCACCCTTTTTGTCGTGGTAGAGCATTTTGCTGCCGTCTTGACTAACCTGCACATACTCTGCCGGAATGGTAAAGAGCTGGTCTACGCGACCACCACCAACGGGTACACTGTAGAGTTCCGGCTGCGAACCTGTTGGATACTGGCGATGTTCTTTGGTGTCCATGCGCTGCGCTCCGAAGATCACGGCGCTGTCGTCATGAGAAAAACTAAACGGTGACTCGTCGTTCGAATGGAAAGTGAGGCGTGTCGCTGGACCACCCGCTGCCTTCATGACAAAGACATCAAAGTTGCCGTATCGATCAGAGGCGAAGGCCAGGTGCTGACCATCCTTACTCCATACGGGCATGTAATCATGGGCCTTATGGAAAGTGATCTGCTTGGCATCACCTCCTGCACTCGGCACCGTATAGAGGTCGCCTTTGTAAGTGAAGGCAATGGTGCTGCCATCGGGCGAGATGGATTGATAGCGAATCCATTGTGGGGTTTCCTGAGCAAAAAGAGCTGTTGCAATAAAGCTTAAAATGAAAATGAGCTGACGTTTCATAGTGGATTTGATTTTGGCCGAGGAAGTTACGAAAGGAACTTGTAAAAAGAAGCCAAAAGCCACTAGAAAAGAGGGCAAAAACGTCCCTTGATCAGGCCTTTTTCAATTCAAGTATGGTGATTTCCGGAAGGATGCCGATTCGACCGGGAAATCCCAAAAAGCCAAACCCTCTGTTCACATACAAATGCTGCTTGTCTTCTGTGTAGAGGTCTGCCCACTGCTTGTAAATGTATTTTGAAGGGCTCCAGCGCCAATCCCCAATCTCGACACCCAGCTGCATGCCATGCGTATGTCCGGCAAACATCAGGTCAATATCAGGGTACTGCGGTCTCACCTGCGCATCCCAATGACTTGGATCATGAGAAAGCAATAGTTTGACATCACCCTCCGCATTATTGGCGGCTTTGGCCAAATCGCCATATTTCGCAAAACGCCCTGCTCCCCAGTTCTCAATGCCGATGACCGAAACTTGATCGGTTCCAATACGCAGCGACTGATTTTCATTCATCATCAGCCGCCAGCCCATACGCTCGTGCACCTTGACCATGTCTTCCAGGTTTTGGCGTTTCGCCGCCATGGAACTCCAGGCCATGTAGTCGCCGTAATCGTGGTTGCCCAAGGTAGAATACACCCCAAGATCGGCTTTTAGCTTTGAAAAGAGGTCTATGTAATCGTTCACCTCTTTGGTCTGGTTGTTCACCAGATCGCCCGTGAAGAAGATCACATCCGGCTGCTCAGCCATCAACATATCTATTCCTCCTTGCACGGCGGTTTTATCGAAAAAGCTTCCACTGTGGATATCGGATAGCTGCCCGATCTTCATGCCATCAAATGCAGACGGTAGGTTCGGTAGGTAGACTTTTCTTCGTCTCAACCGGTAGTCATAAGCTCCTTTCACTATACCGAAACTCATCGTGACCACGGGTAACATGGAAACGGCTACAGCCGATTTGGCCAAAAATTTTGATCGCGAGATTTTTTGTCCCTGCGCAATTCGTCGTTCATGCCGTCGCTTTCTACCTTCAAAAAAGTACTTGACCACCCTTCTGAGGTCGTCGATGAAGACAAACAATACAGCCAATAACTTGCCTAGGTAGGCCATGAATACGATCACCAGCAAAAACATGAACAAGGTGGTGCCTCGTTGAGCAGTCCCTAGGTAAACCGTGGTTCCCATAAGCGCCAAGGCCTGAATCCAAAAAGCAGCCCTAACCCCTCGATAGTATCGGACATTATAGTTCTTGAGGAGCACCTTTGTGGCTTGAAAGCTGTAAATATCCAGCCAGGCCATAACGGTCAATAAAATCAAAAAGGCAAGGAATGGGAATTGCATTATCTAGCTAACTCTAATCTGGACTATTGGTTCCATTTCGTTAAAAAAAGAGCTCCCGGGTACCACCCCGGGAGCCACCAAATCAACCTTAACTATGGGTGGCTCTCAAGGATGAGAACCACTAATCACCACAGGTAATAGTGTACAAGCATCATGCCAAAACTTCTTTAGTCTCACCTGAATGATCGGTCATGTCGATCACAGTAATTCGACCTCTAAATTTATCAATACGGTACATGATCTTATCCGCGATCAAGTACATGGTCGGTACGATCACTAGGGTAAAGAAAGTTGCGAATGTCAATCCGAAAATAATCGTCCAAGACATAGGACCCCAGAAGACCACGTTATCACCTCCTACATAAAAATCTGTACTGTATGACGTAAAAGTGCCGATAAAGTCAATATTCAGGCCTACCGCCAAAGGCACCAAACCCAAGATGGTTGTGATGGCCGTTAACAAGACGGGACGTAACCTGGTCTTCCCTGCGGTCACGATCGATTCGATCACATCACTCATCGGCAATCGGTCGTCTTCACCAAGTCCTAATTCGTTCCTTCTTCTTTTTCTTGTCAATTCAATGAAGTCGATCAGTACAATGGCGTTATTCACCACCACCCCTGCCAGAGCAATAATGCCTACCATGGTCATGATCACCACGAATTTCATATCGAAGATGACCAATCCGAGGAATACACCGATGGTACTGAGCAAGACGGATACCATGATGATGAAAGGTGCCGTGATCTTATTGAACTGCGACACGATGATCAAGAAGATGGTAAACACGGCGATCAACAAGGCTTTGGCTAAAAAGGCCATGTTTTCGGCTTGTTCTTCCTGCTCTCCAGTAAAGGCATAGGAATAACCTGCCGGCATATCGAAATCTGCCATCAAGACCTTCAATTGGTCGTTGATCTCTGTTGGGTTATAACCGCCCAGCACATTGGAGCTTAACGTTACTACTCTGTCCAAGTCTTTTCGCTTAATGGAACCATAGGTCGAACTGTAGCGGACATTGGCGACTGACGAAATGGGTACTTGCACCAATTTACCGGAGCTCTGATCTCTAAAGGTGATGTTCTTATTCATCAGAGCATCCACATCATAGCGATAGTCCTGATTCAGTCGAACATTGATCTCGTAAGAGTCTTCCCCTTCCTTATACTTGGAGACTTCCTTTCCAAAAAGCGCTGTTCTGATCTCGTTTGCGACAGAATAAGTAGAAAGTCCGAACCTCCTCGCATTATCACGATCGATGTCAACCACAAGCTCCGGTTTACCCAGCTCTAGAGAACTCTTCAATTGCTCAATCCCTTTAATGCCAGAAGCCTGTATTTCTTGCTGCACTCGTTCAGTGATTCGGATCAATGTTTCAAGATCTTCACCGGCAATTTCCAGGTTGATCGGTTTACCGGTCGGTGGTCCTGCGGCATCCTTATCCACGAACATGGTAACACCGGGCTCGAGCTTAACTTGCGCACGAATGTCTTCCATCACATCCATGGTATTCAATTCGCCTCTCAGTTTACTTTCGATGAAGTTCACCGTGATCCTCGCTTTATGTGGCTCTTCCGATTGCCCTACTGCTGATGGATCATTAGGATCCGAAGCACCTTGAGACACATTGGTGGTGACCGATTCCACAATGCGATCGTAGGGTTTGACAATTTCAATCACCTGACGCTCGATCTCCATGGCAAAGTCATTGGTCGCTTCGATATCGGTTCCAACAGGAAACTCCACAAAAACATTGACATATTTCGGTTCATTTTCAGGGAAGAAAATGACCTGTGGTGTTTTTGCAGCAAAGATCCCCAAGGAGATGATCAAGAGACCGAAGGCTCCTGCTAACCACGTACCGGGTCTTCTCACCGCACTTCTTAGCACGCGCTCATAAACCCCTTCCAATCGAGGTAAAAAGCCGGCCTGAAACCTACTTGACAAGGGACCGAGAACGTACACATTAAGTAGGGTGACCACACCAATAAGCATCAAAAGATTGCCTAGCGGTGTCACATTCAATACAAAGGCAAACACAAGCCCCGCTACAATGGCGATGGACGAGCGAATGATGATCTTCTTATGATTGTAGTCTCTTTTGCCATCCAAACGCATAAAGCTCGAGATGAAAACCGGGTTGATGACCAAGGCCACGAATAAAGACGAACCTAGTGTAATGATCAAAGTGAGCGGTAAATACAACATGAATTCACCGATGATACCCGGCCAAAAGGCTAGCGGAATAAAGGCCGCCAAAGTAGTTGCAGTTGAGGAGATGATAGGAAGTGCCACTTCACCAACACCTCTACGGGTGGCCAGCATGGGGCTCAGTCCTTCTTCCATCAAACGGTAAACGTTCTCCACTACCACGATCCCATTATCAACCAACATACCGAGGGCCATGATCAACCCAAAAAGGGTCATGGTATTGATGGTAATTCCAGCCAAGCCTAAGATCATCAATGCCATGAACATGGAAAGCGGAATCGCCATACCCACGAACAAGGAGTTTCTTGTTCCTAAGAAGAAGAGCAGTACGGTAACCACTAGGATCACACCAAAAATGATGTTATTCCCCAAAGAGCTTACTTGCTCCCGCGTATCTTTTGACTGATCATTCGTAATGGTCACCTTGGTGCTTTCGGGTATTTGTCCTTCTGCCTGAGCGGTAGCGATCAGTCCCATGATCTTATCAGTTGCGATCAACAGGTTTTCTCCACTTCGCTTCATCACGTCCACCTTCACCACAGGATCAAGGTCTAGTCGTGCGTAGTTCTGTTTGTCTTTGTAGCCGAATTCAACCGTGGCGACATCCCTCAGGTACACGATGTTGTTGTTTTCGTTGCTGATGATGATGTCGAGTAATTGTCTTGGATCGTCGAACTCACCGATGACACGGACATTTCGGCGTAAGCCATCAGCGATCACATTACCACCGGAGAGCGTGACATTTTCGGCAGAAATGGCATTTTCGATATCGGTAAAGGTCACCTTTCGGGCTTCCAATTTGAAGGGATCTACTTTGATCTCTACCTCTTTTTCGTCGACACCTACAATGTTGACTTTCGAGATCTCTGAAAACTTTTCGATCTCGTCTTCCAAGTATTCCGCGATGTCATTCAACTCATCCAAGGACTTTGTTGGGTCCGTTAGGTTAATGTTGAGGATGGGAAAGTTCTCCGAAAAACTAAATTTGATCACTTCAGGATCACTTTTCAGGTCGCTAGGAAGTTCTGACTTTGCTCGATCGACTGCATCTTTCACGTCGATCACAGCCTCGTCAACGTCAACCCCTACTTGAAACTCGATCACAATGGCCGAGAAATCTTGCACGGAGGTCGATTGAATATTGTCCACCCCTTCGATGGTGTTGATCTCTTTTTCCAGTTCCCTGGTGATCAGACTCTCCATGTCTTCAGGAGAGTTACCCGGGTGAACGGTACTGACGTAGACCGTGGGTTGCTCTACCTCCGGAAAATTCTCTTTTGGAAGTGTGATGTACGAGTAGACTCCGGCAGCAACAATAATAAAGGTCAGTACATAGACCGTGATCTTATTGCGCAGGGAGAAGGAGGTTAATCCAAACTCTTTATCTACTTGCTGTTGTTGGTTATTTTCTGACATAGTCTAATTCGCTTATTGTTGAAGATCGATCACCGTCCCATCGGCAACAGACCTGTTGCCTTTGTCGATCACCGGTTCGCCGCCATTCAAGCCAGCCACTACTTCGGTGTGGTTGTCGTAAGAGAGACCAAGCTCTACATGCACCTTTCGGGCTTTATCCTTGTCCATTAGGTACACGAAATTGCCTTGAAAATCTTCTTGGATGATGCGTGACGGGATCACTACTGCTTCGGCAGAATGATAGTCTGTCATTTTAAGCACCGCGATCAGGTTCGTTTTCAAATAGTCCTTTCCACCTGGTATCTCCACCTCTACAGTGAACGTTCTACTGGCTGGATTGATCACATTCCCTACCGCACTGATCGTTGATTGAAACGTTTCGTTCACAGCAGGCAAACTCACTTCTACCTTATCGCCCACTTTGAAACTACCAATGTAACGCTCAGAGACAGCCGCAGCAATGTACATGTTGTTATTGCTCACCAGGAAAGCGACCGGTTGACCCGGTTGAATGATCTCTCCGTTCTTAACGGGTACACTTTCAATGATGCCTGAAAAAGGAGCTTCTATGGTTGTTTTATCCAATTGAGTCAGCAGCGTTTGCAACTGATTCTCTAAAGATTCTTTGTTATTCTTGGCCTGCAGGTATTCGATCTCTGTGCCAATGTTCTTCTCCCAAAGACGCGCTCTCTTTTCAAAGATCGTGGTGGCGAACTCTAATTGCGACTCCACTTCATCAATGGTCTTCACAAGATTCTCAGAGTCGATCGCTGCGATCAATTGTCCGGCGTTCACCTTTTGACCTTCTTTCACCTTGAGCTCAACCAATTGGCCCATCATTTCAGCGCTAATGTTGACATTTGTTCTTGACTCAACATTTCCTCTTACTTCGATCTTGTGTTGAAAATCACGCTTTTGTGCGGGAACTACAGTGACCAAGGTTTTCTTCACCGAGGCTTTCCCAAAATCTGGATCTTCGGCTTTGATCTCCGATTCAAGTGTCGAGATCTTCGTTTCAATGGCTTTTAACTCTGCCTTGGCTTCAGTCAAAGCAGCCTTCTTTGCTTCCAAGCCTTCTGTTGCTTCACCGCAGGCCATCGTCAAGACCGCGAGCAGTAGTAGGGTGATGATGCTATTCGTTTTCATTTTTATGCGTTAAGTTCTTTTCGTTCTGATTTAGTTGAGATTACCAAGTGCTTTGTCTAGATCGATCTTAGCAACTATGGCGTCATAGAGGGCGATGAGAAAATTCACCTCTGCCTGCTTAAAATCTTGATCGGCCACGATCAACTCTAGGTTAGAGCCTATTCCCTCTCTGTATTTGGCAGTAGTTGTATTCAATACTTCTTCGGCCAATTGCACCGTTTGTTCTTGTACCTTCAATCGCTCCAGGCTGACATCCAGTGCCACTTTGGAATTGATGAGGCGCTGCTTTAAGTCATTTTTAAGCAAAGAAGATTGGTTTTCTAGCGTCTCAAGCTGGAATTGTCTTCGTTGGATCGAGTACTTTTTTCTCAATCCGTCGAAAATCGGAATGTTGACGCTCAGACCGACATTTGAATTGGTAAACCAAATGCGTTCATCATTCCACAACTGATTAAAATTATCACGTCCTGTGTTTCTGCCCCATCCGGCGAGTAAACTCACCGTAGGAATGTATTGCGATTTGACGTTTTTGATATCCAGAACAGCCAACTGTTTCAGGTAATCGAGCTGTTGGTATTCCGTACGCTCGATCACATTGAAGTTTTCAATTTGCTGAGGGTCGTAGGCAAAATCAAATGCCCTCAAACGATCGGTCAATTCAATCGGAACATTCACGTCATAACCCATCGATAACTTCAATAAGTTCTTGGCGGAGGTTATGGCTTGACGTACCGCACTTTGCTCTGCTACCAAATTATTCATCTGTACCTGCAGTCGACTCACATCTATGCTTTCGGCAAAGCCATTTTCGAAGAGTGCTTTTGTATCGCTCAGCGTGCTATCGAGTGTAGCGATATTCGATTCGACCAGATCCGTTCTTACTTGATTGACCAACACCAAGTAGTAGGCCTTCATCACCTGCTCTTTCACATCTTCTATCGCCTTGGCTTCATCGACCACTACTTTTTCCCTGAGCATCTTCGCAGCCTGTAGACCAATGAAAAAAGCGCCATCCCAAAGCATTTGAGATGCCGTGACCCCAAATTGCGTTTGATGCTGCACGCCAAAGCGCACTGCCGTGATCTCTCCTTCCGGCGCAGTCGGGTCGAAGGAATTTGCCGGAATGATACTCACCGGGATATCCAAGTTATTGGTGTAGCCAAAAGCAGCATTGACCTGTGGTAAGCCATCCGCTCTGGTTTCATAAACCTGTGCTTCTGCATCACTGATGTTGACCTTGGCATTTTTTAAGTTTTCGTTATTCAACAGGGCATATTGAATGGCCTGTTCTAACGAAAAGCTAGATTGTGCAATGAGCGGTGCAGAAAACACTGCCAAAAGCAAAATCACCGTTGTTCTCTTAAACGAGCGTCTCATTTTGGTTTTCTTTTATGTTGTTGTACTGGTTAAAAAGTTGATGACCCTTAATGGTAAATAGGCCGTGTATGAAATGATCGAAAAGATGCATCTGCACCTCAGCGATCGAGTATTTTTCGCGCGGAACTAAATTCTTCAGCATAAAGGTTTGTACTTGCTCCATGCGCATGGTAGCAACCAATTCCGGATCAATAGAAACCCTGAAATAGCCCTCTTTTTGTCCTCGAATGATCGTATGCATGATGGTTTGCTTCATCACCTTGTTCTTGAAATGCTCGTATTGCTTCCAAGCTTCCGGGTAAAACTTTTGCAATTCATTCAGGACATTCATTTTCATGTCCTTCATGGTTTCTCTTAAGCACTGCGAAACCAGGATCAATTCATGAATGCTGTCCTTGCTGTCCTTCACTGATGACAAGAATCGTTCTTCCTCTACTTGCAAGTGTTGCTGCGTAACCGTATTGACCAGCTCCTTTTTGTCTTTGAAGTATTGATAGATGGTCTTTTTTGAGATGCCCAGGTTTTTCGCTATGTCGTCCATAGTCACTGCCCGGATACCAAACTGCATCACCAGATCACTTGCCTCCTCTATTATTTTTGCTTTTATCTCCATGAATGAGTTTATACCAAGGAAACTTTTACGTTACTCTAAGTTTCCAATTGCACAATAGACGCATTCTGAGCACAAATAGTTTCCGAATGCTTTACTTTTTTTCGGCACGTCCAAATGCAATCGATCGCATAAACAGTAGATAATACCTTCTATTTCTTCCAGAATCGTGGTTCATTCCAATTTCGTGTCGATTTCGCCTCATTTTATTCTGTTCCACAGCGCATAAAAAAATTTTCTGCTTTTTTTTCAACTCCCTTTTGATCAAGGACTTTTCTCGCTTGTGTTAATCGTTCAACTTGAGCGAATGTCAAAGAGGGTTTTCTTTTTCTTGAGTTTGATTGCTGTGATGCTTTGCCTTATTCAGGTTCCGTCAATGAGCCAGTCAGACGAATCGGTCAAAGCAAGGAAATTACAAGCCGCCAATGAATTTGAAGAAGCCTTAACACTCTTGAACTCCATCCTCGCAGATGACCCAAAGGATGGCGGCGCCTGGTTCACTTATGCACAAGTAAACTATGCACTCTTTGAAAAGGGAAACGACTTGAATCAACGCAGCGAAGCATTAAAAGAGGTTATTCGCGGCTTTAACCAAAGCCTCCTTTACCAAGACAGTGAGAGCAGGCCCTACGCGGTCGCAAAATCTACATTGATCGCACTTCAGCCTAAATTTCTTGACAACGGCATCAGACAGTACAACAATCGCTCTTACGAAGCAGCGGTTGTGCAGTTTACCTTCGCCCACATAGCTGAGCCCAGCGATACCGTGGCCTTGATCTATGGAGTGAATGCGGCCAATCAGGGCCAATATTTTGACGCGGCCTATGGCTTCTATCAACAACTCAATACCATAAAGCCCAAAGCCCAGTATTATCAACACATGTTCAGCCTTCAGAAAGACCGGCTAAAAAACCAAGACAAGGCCTTGGCCACCCTAAAAGAAGCACAAGCTGCTTTTCCTGAGAACTATACTTTCCAGAAGTACGAGGTTGACCTGTTACTTGAAATGAACCGGAAGGATGAAGCCCTTTCCCTTTTAACTCAATTGGCAAAAGAGCAACCGAACAATTTATCGCTCTTGGTGAACAAGGCCCTTTTGTTGGATGAGTCGTACAAGAAGAATAAGAGTCAGTTGGATTCCACCGGCTTGGCACAAGCCTTGGAGGAACTCATCACCTCTTACGAAAGTATCTTATCTCTGTCGCCGAGAAACCCATTGGCCAACTTCAATTTAGCGGTGTTGTATAGCGAGAAAGCCAACACCTACGTCAAGGCGCTCAATGGCATGAATTCTTCAGGATTTGCCCTGTACAGTGACTCCTACCAAGCAAAATCGAAGGAGGCCTTGGAAAAAGCCGTTAGCTACCTGGAAGCAGCCAAAAGCAGCCAACCCAAGAACCTCAATATTCTCAAGGCTCTTCAATTGTTCTATGATAAACTCGGCAGGGATGCAGAGCGAGCGGCGATTGAGCAAGAGATTCAATCCTTAAAAAACTAATCCTCGCCCTGGATCAAATAGACTTTTTTCAGTTCATTAAAGTCCTTTAGCTGACCTGAGATCCAATCCTTTCCTTGCCCCATTTCCTTCGCCATCAACTCAGCTACCTCAGGCGCAATGCGAAAGGCTTCTCGCGCATCTAAGAACAATGCCCTCACTCGTCTGGCGAGCATGTCTTCCACTGTTCTGGCCATCTCATGACGGACGGCCCATACGACCTGCGATTTTCTTAAGGGTAAAGACTCACTCAATAGTGCCGCCAACTCGGGCTGCTCTTCTTCCATTTCCAATAATTGATACTTCTCTGTACCGTAAACTGCCAATGGATCTGAAGTGATGTCGAGGTTCTTATCAAAACCATAGATAGGCAAATTCCGAGTCATGCACTTTCGTTCAGGCAAGGCTCCGATCAGAATCGCATTGTCAACGGTGTCTTCCGCCATTTTTCGGTAGGTCGTCCATTTACCACCAATGATGGTGATCAGGCCACTTTGAGAGATCATGACTTTGTGGTGACGGCTGATCTCTTTCGTAGATTTCTCGTCTCCCTCGGGTTTAGCCAAAGGCCTTAGCCCTGAAAATACCGCCAGCACATCTTTTCGCGTGGGTTGCTTTCTCAGGTATTGTCCTGCGGTTTCTAAGATAAAATCGATCTCCTTGTCTTGTGGAAGTGGTTCCAGTTCAGGTATTTCCTTCAAGGTGTCTGTGGTGCCTAACACCACTTTGTTGTGCCATGGCACGGCAAACATCACCCGACCGTCCTTGGTTTGCGGCACCATAATGGCATACTTATCGGGTAAAAACTCTTTACTAACCACCAGGTGGATTCCTTGACTGGGTTGGATCATGGGTTTGACCCCGGGCTCATCCATTTGTTTCACAGCATCAGCGAAAACCCCTGTGGCATTGATCACTGTTTTTGCCTCGACTTCGTGGGATTCGTTCGATTCGAGGTCAGTAAAACGTACACCTGAAATGATGCTTTCGTCGTTCTTGATCAACCCATCGACGCGGCAGTAATTCAGCACCACGCCATTGAATTGTTTGGCCGTCTTGGCCAAACTTAAGGCCATCCGTGCATCGTCAAACTGACCATCGTAATAAACAACCCCTCCTTTCAGCCCCTTTTGACCTATTGTCGGGATGTATTCTACCGTTTCTTCTTTCGAAAGCTTTTTTGACGAACCGATACCCAATTTGCCAGACATCAGGTCATAGACCTTGAGACCGACTTGATAAAATGGACCATCCCACCATTCGTAATTGGGTATGACAAAGGCCTGATTCTTCACCAAGTGTGGCGCATTCTTGATCATGAGCCCTCTTTCTTTCAAGGCTTCCAATACCAAGGAGATATCGCCTTGTTGCAGGTAACGCACTCCTCCATGCACCAGTTTGGTGCTCCGACTCGAGGTTCCTTTGGCAAAATCGTGCTGCTCGAGAAGCAGTGTGCTGTATCCGCGCGATGCTGCATCAACAGCGATCCCGAGACCGGTTGCTCCACCACCAATTACCACAATATCCCAAGGTTCTTTGTGCTTTTTCAAGCGCTTCAACATCTTCTCTCTTTTCATCGTATGGATTATTCAGTTTCAACCCAAGCCTTTGCTCGTTCAACGGCTCTCGCCCAATTTCGTTTAACACCCTCCATGTCTTTTCCCGAAGGTTTAAAGGTTTTCTCGGCTTGCCAAAGTGCTTGGATCTCATCGGTATTCTGCCAATAACCAACCGCCAAGCCGGCCAAAAAGGCGGCGCCTTGCGCCGTAGTTTCTAAGATGCTGGGGCGCACAATGGCCAAGTCGGTAACATCCGCCTGGATCTGCATGAGCAGGTCATTCGCCGATGCCCCTCCATCCACTCGCAATTCTTTTAAGTCGATGCCCGAATCTTTCGCCATGGTCGTAATGACCTCCATGCTTTGCAAGGCCAAGGCTTCCAAAGCGGCTCTGGCAATGTGTCCCTTTTGCGTGCCACGTGTCAATCCGATCATCAATCCGGTACTGTATTGGTCCCAATGCGGAGCCCCCAAACCAACAAAGCCGGGTACAAAGTAAACACCCCCATTATCCTCAACTGTTTTGGCGAGCGCTTCTACTTCAGGAGAAGCATCGATAAAGTGCACATTGTCTCTTAACCATTGGACAATGGCTCCGCCAATGAATATGCTTCCCTCTAAGGCATAATTGACCTTGCCTTCCAATTGCCAAGCAATGGTCGAGAGCAGTTTGTATTGCGACTTGATGGCTTTCTCTCCCGTATTCATCACAATAAAACAGCCTGTGCCATAGGTGTTCTTGACCATACCCGGTTCGGTGCACATCTGACCGAAAAGTGCCGATTGCTGGTCACCGGCAATACCACCAATGGGTATCGGACCACCGAATAAATCGGGCGCTGTTTCTCCAAAATTGTCGCTGCTTTGTTTCACTTCAGGAAGCATGGCCTTTGGAATATTGAATAAGGCCAACAGGTCATCGTCCCACGCGAGGTCATGGATGTTGTACAGCATGGTTCGGCTGGCATTCGTAACATCGGTCGCATGGACTTTGCCATGCGTCATTTGCCAAAGCAACCAACTATCGACCGTACCGAAGGCCAGCTCACCCCGTTCTGCTCGTTCTTGTGCGCCCTCCACAGCATCGAGGATCCAACGGATCTTGGAGGCAGAAAAGTAAGCATCGATCAACAAGCCTGTTCGTTCTTGAATGAGGTCGGCATGGCCTTTAGCCTTTAAGCCTTCACAGAAATCCGCCGTCCGACGATCCTGCCAAACGATGGCCTTATGTATGGCTCTTCCTGTTTTCTTATCCCAGACCAAGGTGGTCTCTCGTTGATTGGTTATGCCTATTGCTGCAATGTCACTGGCCGAAATCCCTTGCCTATCCATCACATCATTGATGGTGAACTTTTGCGTTTCCCAGATCTCCAACGGACTGTGTTCTACCCAGCCGGGTTTGGGATAAAATTGTTCGAACTCTCGTTGTGATACATTGACGATCTCTCCTTTCTTATTGAAGAGGATCGCGCGCTCACTGGTGGTTCCAGCATCAATGGTCAAGATGTATTTTGCCATAGGAAATCGACGTTTTTTATATCTTTCAATATATCAACAGATCATGCCATGAAAAAACTTTTGACGGTATTCTTCCTTTTTGGCTTCAGCATCACCTTTTGGTCTTGTCAAAGTAGCAGTGAACAAGCACCGGAGTATTTGCAGAGTGAAGCTACCCGTGACCTCGGCTTGCCCTTTTCCGATGCGGTAAAAGTAGGCAATATGCTGTACCTCTCAGGTCAGATCGGTACTGTCCCGGGAAAGCTTGAATTGGTACCTGGTGGGCTTGAAGCGGAAGCCCGTCAGACCATGGAGAACATCAAGCAAGTGTTGGAAGCCAATGGTTCTTCGCTTGATAATGCCATCAAATTCACCATTTTTATCGATGACATTGCCAAATGGGGAGACTTCAATACAGTATACGTGGAGTATTTCGGAGAAAACTTACCGGCCAGGTCGGCTTTTGGTGCCGAAGGGCTTGCGCTTGGCGCTCAGGTGGAAGTGGAATGCATTGCCTACATTCCGAACTGATCAATCAATTCGAAAAGAGGTGAAAATGGCGATCAAGCAGAGCGCGGTGATGAAGCCAAAACTGACACTGAGGCCTTGCCATTCGCTGATGTAGCCGATACTGACAGGGCCAACGAGCCAACCGATATAGCCGGCTGAAGCCACGGAAGCCAAGCCTTTGGCCGAGCTGATGCCCTTGGTTTTGGCTGCTTTCCCAAAAATAATGGGCACGACCAGGGAAAGCCCCAAACCGGCCACACTAAAGCCTAGAATGGCAAATACAACATGAGGCAATTGGATCAACAGCAACCCGATCACGCCTAGGCTGATCCCAAAGCGGATCAACTTCATCCCCGAATGCTTCAAGATGAACGCATCGCCAAAAAAGCGCCCCATGGCCATCATGAAAGAAAAGCCTGCGAAACCCATACCGGCTAAATACCCTTTGATCTCGAATGCCCTTTCGATGTAGATCGTGCTCCAATCTGTAATCCCTCCTTCGGCCATCAGCGTACAAATGCCAATTATGGCCAAGCCAATGATTGCCTTTGGAGGCCAGCTGAAAGCCTTGGATTCCTTTTCTTCCAAGGAATTCAAAAGGTGCGCACGCTGCAAAAAGAGCAGCAAACCAAATAGGGTCATGACTATCGCCAACTCAGTAAAAAGGGCCAGCGAAAACCTGATCGACAGCATGCTCAATAATGCCCCGATCACACCACCGATGCTGAAAAAACCATGGCAAGCAGACATGATCTGCACAGCTCTTTGTCGCTCTATGGCTGCGGCCACGGCATTCATCGAGACATCCGTTAGGCCAATGCCCAGGCCAGTGATGTACAAGGCTGCCATGAAAAAAGGAAAGGTCGGTGCAAGCGTGGTGAGCAACAAGCCACTAAAAAGCAGCAGAAGGCCCAACTGCGTCACCCTTCTTTCGGTCAGGCCTTGAATCAACCGCGCGTAAAACGGCAAAAGCGTCACCGCTCCTATGGGTAGACAAAAAAGTGCTGTCCCTAGCTGTCCGTCGCTCAATGCTAATCGCTGCTGAAGCTCAGGCAGGCGGGTGATCCACGCACCAAAACTGACAGCAAGGGCCAAAAAGGCCGTAGCTACCGCACGTTGCTCTTTCAGATGCCAAAAAGTTAAAACAGCAGTACCCATAAAACGTACGAAATTAAGCAATCCGCATCAGATTAAATCCTTTTGATGATTTCTCGGTTAGAGAATATATGGCGCTACTTATTTTTAATAGCAACGGGATCTACTGCCCAAAAGCGGATGTCTACATCGATCCTTGGCGTCCGGTGAAAAAAGCCATCATTACCCATGCCCATGCCGATCATTCACGATGGGGCATGCAACACTACCTCGCTCATCCCTTGAGCATCCCAGTCATGCGGCTGCGCCTGGGCTCCGACATTGCTGTTCAGGGGCTCAACTATGGAGAAGCGCTCACCATCAACGGTGTCCAATTCAGTTTGCATCCGGCAGGACACATCCCTGGTTCTGCACAGGTCCGCGTTGCCTACAAAGGTGAGGTATGGGTTGTATCAGGAGATTACAAAACGGAAGACGATGGTTTATCAACTCCTTTTGAAGCTGTACGATGTCATCAATTCATCACAGAGTGCACCTTTGGCTTACCGGTGTATCGCTGGAAAGCTCAACATGAGGTCTTCGGGCAGGTGAATGATTGGTGGAGCCGAAACGCACAAGAAGGTCTGACCACTTTTATCACTGCCTATAGCTTAGGAAAAGCGCAACGGATCATCAAAAACATCGATCATTCGATTGGCAAGGTCTTTACCCATGGCGCCATTGAAAACACCAACGAGGTATTGCGGGAGGCAGGCCTCAACCTTCCTAGCACCACGCGAGTCACCAAAGAACTCAAGAAAAATGACCTTAAGGGAGGCTTGGTCATTGCACCTCCCTCAGCCATTAACACCCCCTGGATGCGGAAATTCAAACCTCTTTCCTTGGGCATTGCCTCCGGATGGATGCAGCTACGCGGTGCACGAAGGCGTCGAGCCGCTGACCGAGGTTTTGTCCTTTCCGATCATGCCGACTGGGACGGTCTGTTGAGCGCAATAAAAGCCACGGGAGCCGAACGGGTGATCACCACACACGGTTACACCAATGTATTCTCTCGTTACCTCAATGCCATCGGTATTGCCGCTGTTGAAGAAAAAACACTCTTTACGGGAGAAAGCATCGACGCGAGTGAAGAAGATAAACTGGAGGCAGAAGGATGAAAGCGTTCGCACAACTTTTCACCTCCTTGGACCAGACGAACTCGACGCTCAAAAAAGTCGCTGCACTCAAGGAGTATTTCGACACAGCCGATGCCAAAGACAAACTTTGGACCATCGCACTGCTGAGTCATAAACGACCGCGAAGAACCGTGAAAACGACTCTGCTTCGGCAATGGGCCGCAGAATTAGGCAATATTCCGGATTGGTTATTTGAAGAAGCCTATCACACCGTCGGCGATCTGGCCGAATCCATCGCCTTGATCGTCCCTGAGGGAAATGATCAGGCTCAAAAAACGCTGAGTGAGTGGATCGACACCATTCAAGCCTTACGCGATCGCTCAGACGAAGAAAAGAAAACAATCATTTGCCAAGCCTGGCAAGGCATGGGTGCCACAGAGCGCTTGGTGTTCAATAAACTCATTACCGGCGGCTTTCGCATGGGGGTGTCACAAAAACTGATGACCAGGGCATTGGCGCAGCACACGCAACTGGATGAAGCTGAACTTGCCCATCGGTTGATGGGGAATTGGAGCCCAAGCGATACCTCTTTTGATGAACTGCTCTTTGCCAGCAACCGTGCAGCCGACCTCTCGAAGCCTTATCCTTTTTACCTCGCCTACCCGCTTGACCAAGCACCGGCTGCATTGGGCAAAGAAGAAGATTGGGTCGTGGAAAGGAAATGGGATGGTATCCGAGGGCAAGTGATCGTGCGCGGAGGAGAGGTTTTTGTTTGGTCGCGAGGAGAAGAGCTGGTGACCGATCGCTTTCCTGAATTGGACTTTTTCAAAACACTCTTACCGGATGGAACCGCATTGGATGGAGAGATCATTCCCATAAAAAACGACATCCCACTTCCCTTTGGTGAATTGCAACGAAGAATTGGCCGTAAGACCATCGGCAAAAAGTTATTGGCCGAGGTCCCCATTCATTTGATCGCCTATGACCTCCTCGAGTACAAGGGGAAAGACCTTCGCTCCGCACCCTTAAAAGAAAGAAGAACGCAACTGGAAGCCTTGCATAGGGCTTGCACCCATAAACGCTTTCGTTTATCAGAAGCCATCGTTTTTCAAGACTGGAGCGAGCTGGATGCGATCAGAGAAAATTCACGCGCCACTCATTGCGAAGGGCTTATGTTGAAAAGGAAAGATTCTCCCTATCGTGTAGGTCGTAAAAAAGGCGATTGGTGGAAATGGAAAGTGGACCCGCTGGTGATCGATGCAGTCATGATCTATGCCCAAAAAGGACATGGACGAAGAGCCAACTTATACACCGATTTCACCTTCGCCGTTTGGGATGGCGAACAGCTGGTCCCTTTCACGAAGGCTTACTCCGGACTTACCGATGCAGAAATGAATGCGGTCGATGCTTTTGTGAAAAAAAATACCCTTGAGCGCTTTGGTCCGGTGCGCAGCGTGATACCCGAGTTGGTCTTTGAAATTGCCTTTGAAGGCATCAATCGATCGACACGGCATAAATCTGGTATTGCCCTTCGCTTTCCGCGCATCAACCGTTGGCGAAAGGACAAACCCACCTCGGAAGCCAACACCCTGAGCGATCTGCATGACCTGCTGAATCAGTACGGCTAAGCCATCAGCTCCAGAAACTTATTGAGCGAATCATTCCTGTTCTTCTCTGACCAAATGGCCAAGAGCTTAGTGCGTTGAGTTAAATGGGCCAAGGAAATAAAGTCAATGGCCAAATCAACTCCACTAGCCAAGGCAGAAGGCACGATGGCTACTCCCAATCGCTGTTCAACCAAACGGAAAATACTATTCGCTTGCACCGATCGATAGGCTACGGTGGGCTCAAACCCGTGGTCCTTGAAAATGCTCATGATGTTATCGAAATACTCCTGACTGTAGTCGTTGGAGAACAAGATGAAACGTTCTTCCTTGAAATCAGCCAAGGAATGAAAGGGCTGACATAAGGGATGCCCTTTGGCGACCACCAGCGAAAAAGAATCCTCAAAAACTGTCTGTTGCTGAAACCCTTTGTGCACATTTTCCAGGCGCACAAAACCAATGTCGATGGTATCATTGGCCAGTGCATCGAGCTGGTCCTTATTATTCAGTTCGTCCAATGAGGCATAAATGGACGGATGCTTGGCACTCAGTTTCTTCAATAAACGGGGGATGATGTTCTGCATGGCCGAACCCACAAAACCAATTTTGATCTCTCCCTCCTCTCCTTTTGCTTTTCTTCTTGTCGCCTCCACGACATTATCTACGTGATTAAGGATGAATTCCGCCTCCTCCATCAGGTATTCCCCCGCAGGCGTCAACGATACACTGCGCTTTGTTCGATTGAACAATTGAACCGCTAAATCAGCCTCTAGTTGCTGTATTTGCTTGGTAAGTGCGGGTTGTGTAATGAATAACTTTTCCGCTGCCTTGGCAAAGTGCAAGGCCTTGCCCAACATTAAGAACGATCGCAATGCTCGTAGTTCCATTTAATAACTTTTAGTAATTATTAGATAAATATATATCATTTATACGAATCAATAAGTCGGGTTATTTTTGATTATCCAACTCGATAACCATGGAAGTTTTTCATTACGGAATTGATCGTCTGACCAGCTCAACGGCTTTACGGATCGCTAAAGGCGAGCTAAAAGCCGCCTTAAGCCAAGAGAGTATTGACAGGGTGAATCAAAGCCAATCCTACGTCGATACCATCGTTGCTGCCGACACCACGGTGTATGGCATCAATACCGGTTTTGGCCCTTTGTGCAACACCAAGATCTCTGCTGCTGATACCAAGGAATTGCAATACAATATCCTCAAAAGCCATAGTGTCGGTGTTGGGAACCCCATCGATCAAGAGATCGCCAAGCTGATGCTGATCTTAAAGGTGCATTCCCTAGCTCGTGGCTTTTCGGGAATTCAACTGAGTACGCTAGAACGCATCATTTGGCACATCGATCATGACATCATTCCACTTGTTCCTGAAAAAGGCTCTGTAGGGGCTTCTGGTGACTTGGCTCCCTTAGCCCATTTATTCCTCCCGTTGATCGGCATGGGGGAAGTACTGGTCAAGGGTGAAAAATGGACAACAGAGGACTATTTCAACCAACATCACATCGCCCCGATCGAACTTGCGGCCAAAGAAGGGCTTGCTCTCATCAACGGAACCCAATTCATTGCGGCTCATGCCATTGAGGTGGTCGACAAATTGCATAATTGCTTAGATCATGCGGACATCATCGGCTCCATGATGATCGAAGCCTTAATGGGTTCGGTCAAACCTTTTCATCCTGAGCTGCACCGCATCCGTCCCTTTGAAGGCAATCAATGGGTGGCCCAGCGGGTCCGAAAGTTGCTCGAAGGCTCAGAGATCCTCAATGCCCATTTAGATTGTGATCGTGTGCAAGACCCGTATTCCTTACGCTGCATTCCTCAGGTCCATGGCAGCTCGAGAAATGCCTGGGCCCATCTGAAGGACCTTGTCGAAATTGAGATCAATGCCGTGACGGACAACCCGATCATCTTGAGTGCTGAAGAAACCATCAGTGGTGGTAACTTCCATGGACAACCCTTGGCCATGCCCTTAGACTACGCCACCTTGGCGGCATCAGAATTAGGGAATATATCCGATCGAAGAATATACCTATCGCTTGAAGGAAAAGTAGAGGGCTTGCCAGTCCTCTTGATGAAGAATACGGGCATAAACTCTGGGTTCATGCTACCACAATACACCTCTGCTGCCTTGGTCAGTGAGAACAAAAGCTTGTGCTTTCCGGCAAGTGCCGACAGTGTCCCGACCTCTTTGGGACAAGAAGACCACGTCAGCATGGGTTCGATCAGTGGCCGGAAGGCCTTGCAGGTGATCGGAAACCTCGAGCACATCCTGGCCATCGAGCTACTGTGCGCTGCACAGGCCTTTGACTTTAGAAGACCCTTGAAGTCTTCCGAAACACTGGAAGCTTGTCATTTACACATTCGACAAGTGATCGACCATGCCCATGCCGACCGCATCTTCGCCGATGACATCGAAAAAGCACATCAGATCATTTCAGCCCGGAAGCTCCCCAAACTGGTCAACATGAAGGAAGACTTCGACGCCAACTTGAGTGAAAAATTTAACGATTACTAAGCATGACATTCCAAGAAGAGATCTTACAGGGCATCCCATCTGTGCTACCCAAGTACCCTGAATTGGCAAGTGATGTCAACCGAGCACCCAAACGGAAAGACATCCTCAGTGCCGATGAAAAAAAATTGGCCATCGCCAACGCCTTAAGGTATCTCCCCAAGGAATGGCATACCACGCTCGCTCCTGAATTTCTGAACGAGCTGAACGAATTGGGCCGCATTTACATGTATCGCTTTATGCCGAGGTATGAGATCAAAGCACGACCGATCGACGACTATCCGGGTCAATCGATGCAAGCCAAGGCCATCATGCTCATGATTCAGAATAACCTGGATCATGCCATCGCGCAGCATCCATACGAATTGATCACTTATGGAGGCAACGGGGCCGTTTTTCAACATTGGGCTCAGTACCGCCTGACCATGCAGTACTTAGCCCAAATGACCGATCAACAAACCCTGGTGATGTATTCTGGTCATCCTTTGGGACTTTTCCCATCGCATGAACGTGCACCACGAGTGGTCATCACCAATGGCCTAATGATCCCGAACTATTCCCAGCCCGATGACTGGGAGAAATTCAATGCACTTGGCGTCACGCAATACGGTCAAATGACTGCGGGTTCTTACATGTACATTGGCCCCCAAGGCATCGTGCATGGCACCACCATTACGGTGTTGAATGCGGCCCGGATGAAACGCCCCGACGGTAATTTTAACGGGCTGCTATTCGTCACATCGGGTTTAGGCGGCATGAGCGGGGCGCAACCGAAAGCCGCAAAAATTGCAGGTGTGGTTTCCGTTACGGCTGAGGTAAATGCAAAAGCTGCTTACAAAAGACAAGCACAAGGCTGGGTCGATGTGGTGATCGAAGACCTGGCCGACCTCATCATTGCCGTAAAAGAAGCCAAGGCAGCCGGCTTGAATACCTCCTTTGCCTACCTAGGCAATATTGTAGAGATCTGGGAAGGGTTTCATGTGGCTGGTGTGCAAATCGATTTTGGCTCTGACCAAACGTCCTTGCACAATCCCTATGCCGGTGGTTATTACCCGGTCGGGATGACCTATGAGGAAGCCAATGAAATGATGGCAAATGATCCGAACACCTTCAAAACCACGGTACAGGAAAGCCTACGACGGCATGCGCATGCCATCAACCAACACACGGCATCCGGCACCTATTTCTTCGATTATGGCAATGCCTTTCTCTTAGAAGCCAGTCGTGCTGGCGCTGAGGTGATGGCAGAAAACAAGATCGACTTCAGGTATCCGAGCTATGTGCAAGACATCATGGGACCTCTTTGCTTTGATTACGGTTTTGGGCCTTTCCGATGGGTTTGTTCTTCAGGGCAACAAACCGATCTCGACTTCACCGATCAATTGGCGGCAAGCGTGATCGAAGAAATGCTCAAGGAAGCTCCCGATGAGATCAAGCCTCAACTCCAGGATAATTTACACTGGGTAAAAGAAGCCAAACAAAACGAACTGGTCGTGGGGTCAAAAGCACGCATCCTCTATGCCGATGCCGAAGGACGTATGCGCATTGCCAGCGCCTTCAATCAAGCCATTCGGGAAGGTAAGATCGGCCCTGTGGTCTTGGGCCGAGACCATCACGATGTTTCCGGAACAGATTCCCCCTACCGTGAGACCTCCAATATTTATGATGGCTCTCAATTCACTGCCGACATGGCGGTGCAGAACTTTGCCGGTGATGCCTTTCGAGGAGCCACTTGGGTATCACTCCATAATGGTGGAGGTGTCGGATGGGGAGAAGTGATCAATGGAGGCTTTGGTATGCTGTTGGATGGTTCCGATGTCGCGGACGAGAAATTGCATCAGATGCTTTTTTGGGATGTCAATAACGGCATTGCCAGAAGAAATTGGGCTCGAAACCCCAATGCCATGAGCACCATCCAACGTGCCATGAAATCACAAAATCAGCTGCAAGTCACTGTCCCGAATTTGGTTGATCAGCAACTATTAAACGATCTAAATCTTTAACTTGAATCATGGCCAAGGTATTCATTAACATTTCCGAGCTCTACCAACCCCGAGACAAAAGTACTCCTCTGCTGAAAGGTGCAGCCATGGCTGAATTACCCAGTGTAACGAAGGCGTACCTAAAAGTCTCCAACGGATTGATCGAGTCCTTCGGCCCCATGGAAGAGCTGACCGCAACACCTACTGACGAGGTCATCGACCTAAAAAATCGCATGGTGACCCCTGCCTTTGTGGACAGTCATACCCACATGGTCTTTGCAGCCGATCGAGACGAAGAGTTTGTCATGAAAACCAAGGGCATGAACTACCAGGACATTGCCCAAGCCGGAGGCGGCATTC
Organism: Roseivirga sp. YIW32; assembly: GCF_057219245.1. Classification (NCBI taxonomy): domain Bacteria; kingdom Pseudomonadati; phylum Bacteroidota; class Cytophagia; order Cytophagales; family Roseivirgaceae; genus Roseivirga; species Roseivirga sp. YIW32. Next base: position 1,714,817 of record NZ_JBXVVG010000001.1, read on the forward strand.
TGAATTCGGCCAGAAGGCTACAAGAGACCCCACTGGAAGACTTGTTAGAAAGTGCCCAGCAACGAGTGCAGGAGGCGATCTTGGCGGGCACAGGGGCTCTTGAGATCAAAAGCGGGTATGGACTTTCCTTTGAGGCTGAGCTGAAAATGCTGCAGGTGATCGCGCAGCTAAAAGAACGCATGGATATTCCCATCAAAGCCACCTTTTTGGGTGCGCATGCCTATCCCAATGCAGACAAAGGGGCCTATATGGACCTTCTCATCAATGACTTACTCCCGGAGATCAGCAAGCAAGGACTTGCCGACTTTATCGATTGCTTTTGTGAGGAAGGCTATTTCTCTGTTGAAGACATGCACCGCTTGCTCGAAGCAGGTCAACAGCACGGACTGCGGCCGAAGGTGCACGTCAATCAGTTCAATGCCATTGGAGGCATTGAAAAAGCCATTGCGTTTGGCGCGCTATCGGTGGATCATCTGGAGGTACTCCCGGACGAAGAGATTCGATTATTGAAGAAGGGGAACACCATTCCGGTCGCCTTGCCAGGTTGTTCCTATTTCTTGAACATTGACTTTGCTCCCGGAAGAAAGATCATCGACCAAGGGCTACCCTTAGTGATCGCCTCAGATTTCAACCCCGGTTCGGCCCCCTCCTTCAACATGAGCATGATCAACAGTTTGGCCTGCTCAAAAATGAAGTTATTACCAAATGAGGCCTTCAATGCCTCTACCCTCAATGCCGCATTTGCCTTGGAGCTAGATGAGGAAGTCGGTTCCATTACGGTTGGCAAAAGAGCCAACTTCTTGGTTGGGAAAGCAGGCAAGCGGCTCAATTCCATCAGCTACAATTTTGGCGTGCACTGGATCGATCAGGTCTACGTCAACGGCAAGGAATTCACAATTTGATCAACTGAATTAATGATGAGGTAATCTAGGTTGCTTATCTTCATCCAAACCCATTGCACCATGAAGAAATTCATCCTCCCTTTTCTGTTTTTTGCTCTGACACTTCAGGCCCAGCAGCACAACCATTCCTTCGGAAGAAAAATAGTGTTTCCTGACGTCTCGGGCTTCCTCACGCTAAAGTCAGACCTCCACATCCATACCGTCTTTTCCGATGGCAGTGTCTGGCCCGACATCCGAGTGCAAGAAGCCATCCGTGATGGTCTGGACGTGATCTCTTTGACGGAGCACCTCGAATACCAACCCCATGAAGAGGACATCCCACATCCGAATAGAAACCGATCCTATGAGCTGGCCCTACGCTTGGCTGAGAATAGCGACCTCATGATCGTGCGCGGCTCGGAGATCACCAGAAGCATGCCGCCCGGACACTCGAATGCCATTTTCATAGAGGATGCCAATAAAATGGTCAAGGACGATGCTATGGATGCCTTTGGAGAAGCACAAGAGCAAAAAGCCTTTGTCTTTTGGAATCACCCGACCTGGACCGGACAAGAAACGGATGGCATTGCCAAATTATACGACCTGCACGAAGAGTTGATCGAAAAAGGATTATTGCACGGCATTGAGGTCGTCAATATGGACACCTATTCAGAAGAAGCGCTGCAGATCGCATTGGATCATAACCTCACCATCATGGGGACCTCGGATGTCCACGGGCTGATCGATTGGGATTATGAAACCCAGCACGGCGGTCACCGCCCCATCACCTTGATCTTCGCCGAAAAAAGAACCGAAGCCGCCATGCAGGCCGCCTTGGAAGCAGGCAGAACGGTGGTTTGGTACAATGACTTATTGATCGGTCGCGTAGAACACATGAACTTATTGCTCGATGCCTCGGTAGCTGTTGAATCGGTCAACTATCCCGGTGACACCCAAGTAGCACATGTACAGGTGAAGAACAACTCCGACGCCAAGTTGATGCTGCAGAACCTTAGTGACTTCACCTTTTACGATACGGCCGACATCATAGAATTGGCTCCACAAGCAACCACGACATTGAAAGTCAAGACGGGAAAACGGCTCAAAGGATTCGACATGCAGTTCAAGGTGCTCAACGCCATTGTGGCGCCCAAAGAGCAGGCAACCTTTATCCTCAAGGTGAATTAAGTCTCTTTCTGCCTTTCTTTTTCCCGGGAAAAATCGAATCACTAGTTTTTATTACGCAGATTAATTTTTGAATGTGTATTTTGACTCTTCAACCTTAACATCATGAAGAGAATTTTACCCCTCATTGCCGCGATCCTAGTGATCTCAAATTCCTTAACGGCGCAACAAAAAATTTCCAAAAAGAAGATCGAGAAGCTCAAAGAAGAAGTAGCCGAGATCGTTCAAAATAACCACAAGCAAACACAGGTGATGGTCGATAAGATCTTCAGCTTCGCGGAGCTGGGCTTTCAAGAAGTGGAGTCCTCCGCTTACCTATCTGGTATTTTGGAGGCCAACGGATTTGAGATCACCCAGTCTGTTTCCGGTATTCCCACTGCTTGGTTTGCCCGATGGAGCAATGGCGAAGGACCGACCATCGCCTTAGGTAGTGATGTGGACTGCATTCCCAAAGCCAGTCAATACCCCGGCGTAGCCTACCACAAGCCTATGGTAGAAGGCGCTCCCGGACATGGAGAAGGACACAATGCGGGCATACCGCTCAACATAACCGCAGCCTTGGCAGTGAAAGAGATCATGGAGCGTGAAAACATCGGAGGCACCTTGGTGCTCTGGCCAGGCATTGCCGAAGAATTGGTAGCAGCGAAGGCCTGGTACACCCGCGATGGCCTCTTCGACGACATCGACATCTGCTTTTTCACCCATGTCAGCAGCAACATGGCCGTTTCCTACGGTCAGGCCAGCGGCACAGGACTTATCTCCGTAGAATACACCTTCGATGGTGAGGCAGCGCATGGAGCCGGTGCCCCCTGGCGCGGACGCTCGGCCTTAGATGCCGTGGAGCTCATGAACGTGGGCTGGAACTACAAGCGCGAACACCTGCATCCGTTAAAACGCTCGCATTCTATCATCACTGATGGCGGCGACCAGCCGAATGTGGTGCCATCCAAAGCCTCGATCTGGTATTATTTCCGCGATGTAACCTATGAAGGCATCATGGACATGTACGAAGACGCCAATAACATTGCACAAGGGGCTGCACTGATGACGGACACCAAAATGAGCTCGCGCATCTTAGGCACCGCCTGGCCTAGACACTTCAACAAGGTCATGGCCGAGACCATGTTCGAGAACATCCAGCAAATCGGTCTTCCGGAATGGTCGGCAGCAGATCATGCCTTGGCCAAAGCCGTGCAAGAAGAGGTCGGCTCAAACCCACGCGGCCTGAGCACGGAATTAGCAAATCTTGGCCTACCGGTGAAACAACCCGTTAGCGGGGGGTCAGATGATATTGGCGATGTAAGCTGGGTCGTACCTACCGTGACCTTACGGTTCCCTTCGAACATCCCCGGATTGCAAGGCCACCACTGGAGCAATGCCATCGCCATGGCGACACCCATCGCGCACAAAGGGGTCACCGCAGGGGCTAAAGTAGAGGCCATGACCATTCTCGACTTCTTGTTGAAGCCGGAATTGGTGGAGCAATCGTGGGATTACTTCAACAACGTTCAGCGCAAAGAAACCCAATACCAACCCATGATCGGCGCAGACAACATGCCACCGACTTATTTGAATAAGGGCATTCAAGACCAGTTTCGTCCGCAATTAGAAAAGTTCTACTACGACGAAACGAAATTTGATTCCTACCTCGAGCAGTTGGGTGTGAGCTATCCGACCCTCAAGAAAAAGGATGATTGAGTTAAGCCATACCTGGATCAAATTCGATGAGCGTATTCAGCCACAAGCAGAAGACATCTTGCGTTGCTCGCTTGACGATGAGGTCATTCATTATGAGGTGGTGGGTCCATCTAGTTTGGCAGGTTTCCTAGAGCTCAGAAAAATCATTGGCTGGAATGAGGAAGCGTTGACACTGGACGAACATAAGAGGAATTTGTCCTTCAGGAAACTATTGGATGATGCCTACGAGCTCCTGGTTCCGGTAGAAACCTCAACAGGATGGCCTGAAAATAAACAAGAAGCCATTGCGCTCGTGCAGGGACTTGTCAAGGAAAACTCGAGGCGGAGAATTTCGAAGATTTTATAACAAATAACCTCTACCTGGGGCAATTCATCCGCAATAACTTCGGCATGTGGCTCAATTATGAAGCACTGTACGAAGCGTATGGGCTTAAGCCCGGTGATGCAGACCAACTTTCTGACTTGGTACTGAGGTCATTTTACGAAGCAAGCACGGCGAATGAATAGATTCATCATCCCTCTGGCGAGGGTATGAATTTGTCCCAAATCTTTTGCTAATTTTGCGACTTGATTAACATCCTAAGAAGGACGCTCTAATGATTCAATTTTTCGATGCCGGTCAAGGCAAAATCTATGCGGTAGGTACCTCAACCGCTATTTCAGCAAATGACCTCCCCAAACTCCAGTGGCTCTTTGGTAACGCGACCCTAAAAGACGAACAAGCATTAAGTGGTTTTTTCGTGGGTCCACGCAAAGAAATGATCACGCCATGGAGTACAAATGCGGTGGAGATCACCCAAAACATGGGCATTTCCGGTATAGAGCGGATCGAAGAATTTGAAGAGGTCGCCAGCGAGCAAGTGGCTTTTGACCCGATGCTCCAAGTGCTTTACAAAGTGCTTGATCAACACCTCTACACCATCGACAGCACCCCTGCACCTGTCCAGTTCATCGACGACATTGCGGCCTACAATGCGCAAGAGGGACTCGCGCTGAACGAAGAAGAAATTACTTACCTGAATGAGGTAGCCGATAAACTGGGTAGAAAACTGACCGATGGTGAGGTATTCGGCTTTTCACAAGTCAATTCCGAGCATTGCCGTCACAAGATTTTCAATGGCATTTTCATCATCGATGGGCAAGAAATGCCTTCCTCTCTGTTCAAATTGATCAGAAAGACGTCAAACGAACACCCAAACAAGCTGGTCTCTGCCTACAAAGACAATGTGGCCTTTATCGAAGGACCTACCGTTGAGCAGTTCGCACAAGCTTCACAAGACAAAGCCGATTGGTTCGAAACCCGGGACTTTGAGTCCGTCATCTCGCTCAAGGCAGAGACGCATAACTTCCCCACCACAGTAGAACCCTTCAATGGTGCCGCTACTGGTTCTGGAGGAGAGATCAGGGACCGCATGGCCGGTGGAAAAGGTTCCATGCCATTAGCAGGAACCGCTGTGTACATGACCTCCTACTCGCGTCTTGAAAAAGACAGAAACTGGGAGCAGAACATGCCGGAACGCAAATGGCTCTACCAAACCCCAATGGACATCCTGATCAAAGCCTCGAATGGTGCTTCTGATTTTGGCAATAAATTCGGGCAGCCCCTCATCTCCGGTTCTGTACTCACTTTTGAGCACGAGGAAGACGGAAAGAAATACGGTTTCGACAAAGTGATCATGTTAGCCGGTGGTATCGGTTATGGAAAAAAAGCAGATGCCTTAAAAGACACCCCGGAAACCGGTGATAAAGTCGTGGTGATGGGTGGTGACAACTACCGCATCGGCATGGGCGGTGGCGCGGTTTCTTCTGTCGACACGGGAGAGTTCGCTAGCGGCATCGAGCTGAACGCCATTCAGCGATCGAATCCGGAAATGCAAAAAAGGGTCTACAATGCCGTGCGTGCCATGGCGGAAAGAGCCGAAAACCCAATCGTTTCCATCCATGATCATGGGGCAGGTGGTCATTTGAACTGCTTGTCCGAATTGGTGGAAGAAACAGGCGGTACCATCGACGTGAAAAAATTACCGGTTGGTGACCCTACTCTATCAGACAAGGAGATCATCGGCAACGAATCACAAGAACGCATGGGCCTTGTGATGAAAGAAAAAGACATTGAATACATGCAGCGTGTCGCAGAACGTGAGCGCGCCCCAATGTATGTGGTGGGTGACATTACGGGCGACCATCACTTCAAATTTGAAAACAAGGTCAGCGGACAAAATCCCATGGACTGGGAATTGGCCCACATGTTCGGCTCATCGCCGACCACCATCCTGGAAGACAGTTCTACCGACACCAATTTTGCAGAGGTCAGCTACGACATCAAGCAATTGCAAGATTACCTGAATGCGGTATTGCAATTGGAAGCGGTGGCCTGTAAAGACTGGTTGACCAACAAGGTCGACCGTTGTGTGACGGGTCGCGTGGCCAAACAACAATGTGCGGGTCCTATTCAGCTCCCTTTGAATAATGTGGGCGTAATGGCCCTCGACTACCGAGGCATCAAAGGCATTGCCACCTCCATTGGCCATGCCCCTATTTCTGCCTTGATCGATCCGGTTGCCGGTTCTCAACTCTCCGTTGCCGAATCCCTCACCAACATCATCTTCGCTCCCATCACCGATGGCCTCAAAGGCATCTCCCTGTCGGCTAACTGGATGTGGCCAGCCAAGAATGCGGGCGAAAATGCACGCCTCTATGAAGGCGTTAAAGGACTTTCTGACTTCGTTTGTGAGTTGGGCATCAATGTACCGACCGGAAAGGATTCCATGTCGATGACGCAGAAATACAAAGACGAGGTGGTTTATGCCCCGGGCACGGTCATCGTGTCGGCTGTTGGCGAAGTCAGCGACCTGAAAAAGGTGGTGGAACCCGTGATCCAAAAAGAATTTGAGTCTACCCTGCTCTACGTTGACCTTTCGGGCGACGAATTCAAACTCGGTGGAAGTTCATTCGCACAAGTGGTCGGCAAGATCGGCACCAATGCTCCGACGATCAAATCGGCGGCTACTTTTGCCGGTACCTTCGATTACATCCAAGACCTGATCAAAGCCGATAAGATCATGGCAGGACATGACGTCTCTGCTGGTGGTTTGATCACTGCCTTACTCGAAATGACCTTTGCGCAGGTAGATGCAGGTATTGCCATCGACCTCAAAGCCATTACTGAAGCCGATGACATCTCGGTCTTCTTCTCAGAAAAACCTGCCCTAGTGCTCCAAGTCGCCAATGCACATGTGGCCGAGATCGTGGGACAGCTGAGCGCATTGGGCACAACAGTCTATGAATTGGGCGCACCGATCGGAGAACCGATCCTTTCCATTCAAACGAATACACAAAGCTATTTGCTCGACATACCGAGCTTAAGAGACACCTGGTACAAAACTTCTTACCTGCTTGATCAAAAACAGTCGGGTGAAGCCATGGCGAAAAAACGCTTTGAGAACTACAAGTTACAACCGCTAACCTTTGAATTTCCTGAAGCCTTCGAAGGACAATATGCGGCACTTGGCCTGAACCCGGACCGCAAGGAACGCACGGGCATCAAAGCAGCGATCATCAGAGAAAAAGGCGTGAATGGCGACCGTGAAATGGCCTATGCCATGCACTTGGCAGGCTTCGATGTCAAGGATGTGCACATGACCGACCTGATCGTAGGTAGAGAAGACCTCAGCGATGTCAATTTTATCGCCTTTGTGGGAGGATTTTCCAACTCCGACGTCTTGGGTTCTGCCAAAGGCTGGGCCGGTGCCTTCTTGTACAACGAAAAAGCAAAAGCCGCACTCGATAACTTCTACGCCAGAGAAGACACCATCTCACTAGGGATCTGTAACGGGTGTCAGCTGATGGGCGAATTAGGCCTGCTCTACCCTGAGCATCAACAGCATCCACACCTCGACCACAACGTGGCGCATAAATTTGAATCCGGTTTTGTCAATGTGACCATTCCAGAAAACAATTCCGTGATGCTGGGCTCCTTATCGGGCAGCCGACTGGGCATCTGGGTAGCGCACGGCGAAGGCCGTTTCAATCTTCCGGAAGCAGAAAGCGCCTACCATGTGATCGCCAAATACAGCTATGAGGCCTATCCGGCTTCACCCAATGGCTCTGACTATGACGTGGCCGGTTTGGCCAGCAAAGACGGGCGACACTTGGCCATTATGCCGCACTTTGAGCGCTCGATCTTCCCATGGAACTGGGCACATTATCCGGCTGAGCAAAAAGCGGATGTCTTAAGCCCGTGGATCAAGGCCTTTATGAACGCCAGAGACTGGGTAGCCGAACGGGTGTAACATGCGAAGATTTTGGGATCATTGTACCCTGTGCTGGGGATTTTACCAATAAACCCAAAACCTCTTCCCCAACTCCCGGTTATGCTATCGGTACTATTGGAATGAATAAGCTTTTGCGCATCCTACAGGACCATTGAAGCGATGGAGAATAGTTTTAGAAATGTATTTAGGGCCGCTTTGGCCTTGTTTCTTTTCCTCTTTGGAGTGGGCATCGTCTACCTCTTCAGCAAAGAGCGCCTGAACCTTTCTCAGGAAGATTTCATCATCTCTGCCCTACTGGCCGGCATTTCAGGATTGGTCTCCTTGATCTTGATGCTTATCCTTAGGTTCATGAAAAAGTCGTCAAGAAACTAGCAGCAAGCTGACAATATAGACCCGTTAACCTCATTCACAAGATTGAGCAGCAGTCAATAAAATGTTCGCCAGTGTATCGTTTAAGTAAATAGTGCGAACCCCGCTCTCCATATACATGATAAACCAACCGTTAGCATTCAGCTCACCTGGTGAAATAAGTCCACTTATTTAGCTACAGGGCATCGAATTAAAATGTAGCTTAGCACACAATTGAATGCCCTCCGTTGAAAAAAGGACAACAAGACAAAATAAAAGCATGCACAGATCCAAAAACATTAATTATTTCGCGAAAAGCGCACTATTGGTCCTCATGATCTGTAGTCTACTCATGTCCTGCAATGACGAGGAAACCACCGATGCACCTGACGTTGACTATGCTGAAGTGCCTCCTTATTTCCCAATTGATTTTGAGCCCAAAGGCTTTGGTACATCATGGACCTGGAGCGTTTTTGAAAATGATGACAATCCAGCTGTAGAATTTGTCCGTAACCCTGATGCCAGCGGCATCAATCGCTCCTCGACCGTTGCTAAAATAATAGCGCGAGAAAATGGTGCAGCTTATGTTGGCTGTGAGACCATGCATGGCGCAGACATCGGTGCATTTCGTTTTGATGAAAGCAATAAAATAGTCAAGGTCATGGTCTATAAATCTGTCATTAGTGATGTGGCCTTAAAATTTGCGGAATTTGCTCCTCCGGGAGTTGGAGCAGAAGCCCAACCTGAAATAAAAGTAGCCAACACCAAGATTAACGAATGGGAAGAATTGACCTTCGACCTATCGGGAAGCATTGGCAAAGGCGTAACCGGTATTATCGATCAACTCATTTTCTTCCCCGATTTTCAGGAAAGAAGTAGCGATAATGTGGTCTACTTTGACAACATCCCCTTCGGAAATTAAGAGGCATTGACCTTGCGTTAGCGCTACTTTTCAAGGAGCCAAAACGTTCATGGATGGTCCCTTTTAGCAGACAGTAGATCCTTATCTTTAAGCTAAATTTCTACGTTTTAGACTGATTTCGCAGCTTGTGCATGTTATGCTATTTGCTCCGGCGCTTCCTCTGCGCATCGCGAAGCGGACAGCGGAAGTAGACCATAAAAAGGGATCGCTAACTCCTTCTGTTTCAAAAGATGATCAAAAAGCGAAAGATCGATCTACTGAATGCACTGATGAAAGCCTCTGAAAATGGACGGCAAAAAGAATATCATCAATTGAATCATTTGCTAACAGAAAATTCTTATCCTGCTTAAAAGATATCGTCTATGCCAGCAAAAAACATTTTCGGAACAGACTTAGCCACTTGCAGTACAGATCCCCTCACCGGATTCACGCGCAGCGGCTGTTGTGAAACAGGTCCTGAAGACTTGGGCACCCACACGGTCTGCGCCGTGGTGACCGAAGAATTCTTGGCTTACACCAAAGCGAAGGGCAATGACCTCTCCAGCCCAAATCCGATGTATGGTTTTCCGGGACTCAAACCCGGCGATCAATGGTGTTTATGCGTCAGCAGATGGTACGAGGCCTACCAGGCCGGTTGTGCGCCCCAAATCGACCCGGTGGCATGTCATGAAAAGACCCTGGACTACGTCTCCATGGACATCCTCAAGGACTACTTCATCAAGCCAGCGGAACAAGCCCGCTAGCGATCATTTCTGGAATACGCGCACGTAGTCAATGACCATCTCAGACTCCGTAAAGTCAGGATCTACCGCCCCGGCAACGCCCCCCATGGCGATGTTCAGCAGAAGGTATTGCGGTGCCGTGAATGGCCAGGTATCGTTATTCTTGCTGGTTGGCGCATAGCTGTAATACAGCTCATCATCGTAGTAAAAATCGATCTTTTCGGCTGTCCATTCCATGGCATAGACATGGAAGGTATTGCTCACGTCCTCGCCAACAATACTGCCCTTATTTTGCGTATCGCCATGGCTTGAAGGGGTATGCAAAGCCGCTTGGATGCGATTCTGATCAAAGCCCCAATGCTCCATGATGTCGATCTCGCCACAGGCCGGCCAACTGGTGGTACCGAATTCCTCCGCCCAATAGCCGCCATTCTCGGTGATGTTTCTTCCCAAGGTCCACATGGCAGGCCAGGTGCCTAAACCTGTGGGTAATTTGGCCTTGATCTCTACTCGGCCGTAGGTAAAGGCAAATTTAGAGTTCAAGCGAGCGGAGGTATACTCCTTCTCTTGCCCCTGATCCGTAAAGCGCTCGCGCTTGGCGACAATGTGCAAAAAGCCATCCGCTACATAGCTGTTCTCTGTTCGGTTGGTGTAATGTTGCAACTCCCCATTGAACCAGCTGCTGCCATTCGGTAGCCGCGTTTGGTGAAACCAATTCTCGCCATTGATGGCACCAGCTCCGTCGAATTCATCTGACCACACCAGCTCATAATCGGCTGGTGGTACAATTTCGGGTTCTTCAGGACTTTCTGACTCTTGATCGGAACAACCAAGGACACCCAAGAGGAGAAAGGGCATCAGGAGGTAAGGAAATATCTTTTGCATGCCTCTAATATAAGCATGGAATCATCAAATGGTGCAATGCGAGCGTTTGCGAATGACAGAAATTAGCTAAGTTAGTTGACCTAAGACTAGCCCTGCGCCATGAAAAAAGAAACAACCCCATCCAAAAAAAGAACCGTATCGCTTGTCCTGGGTAGCGGAGGAGCCAGGGGCTTGGCACACATTGGGGTGATCAAGTGGTTAGAAGAACATGCCTTCGACATCAAATCCATCTCGGGCTGCTCCATTGGCTCATTGATCGGTGGTGCCTATGCGGCGGGTAAGCTCGAAGAGCTAGAACAATGGATGCTCTCCCTAAGCAAGACCGATATCGCGGCACTACTCAATTTCTCCTGGCGCAGTGGCGGTTTGTTCAAAGGCGATAAGATCATCAATACCCTGACCGAATTTTTGGGCGATCTGCAGATCGAAGCACTGGACATCCCCTTTACGGCAGTGGCCACAGATATTATCACCGAAAAAGAGGTCTGGATCAACTCCGGCTCCTTGTTCGATGCCATTCGGGCCTCGGTCTCACTCCCCTTGTTCTTCACTCCGGTGCAAAAAGACGATGCCCTCCTGATCGATGGTTGCGTGCTCAACCCGGTACCCATTGCCCCTACCTTCAATGAGAACAACGACTTGACCATTGCCGTGAACCTGGGCGGACCTTTGGCCCATGAGGAAAGCGAAACGGTAAATCAGCTAGAAGAGAACAGCACCTTTAAACACATCCAGCAGAAGATCGCCTCCTTTGTCGACTCCATCAAGGGGGAAGAAGCCGAAGAAGAAGCGGTGAAGAACTGGAGCATGTACGAGATCGCCGACCGATCCTTCGACACCATGCAAAGTACCATTGCGCGACTGAAGATCGCCCAATACACCATTTCATTGGTTTTGGGCACCACCTTGAAATTCTCGGCGCCACGCCAGAACATCACGGTCACCTTATTGTCATCTGTGGTGGTGGTCGATTGTACCGCCCCATTGATCGTTACATCATCGGGAGACCGACCAAGCCCCAAGGCCTGCACATAATAATCGACGGTGACATCCAGATCATAAGTACCGGGTTTAAAAAGCAAGGCATAGCGTTCGCTACCGAATTGATTGTGCATCTGCTGTTCGTGTAAGGCCTGAAGCGTTTGCTTGATCTCCTCCACATCCATGGTCTCGTCAAAGACCAATACATTTTTGCCGAAGATGGACGTATAAGGAGAGGTATCGAGTCCTTGTTGCGCGGTCTGGGGTTCGGAACAGGCCGTAATCCACAGGAGAACGAATGCGAGGACCTTGATCAAGGGCTTGGAAAAGGCATTCATGGGCATGGTCAAATGGATTTAGTCAAACATCAACTCAATAGTTCAATGATACGATTTATGTTCTGAGAAAACGAATGGGCAGCGCAGCAGACCCGCCGCTACCCTCCCTTTAGCACATGCCGTTGAACAACAATTCCATTACAGTTTTTATAGCGTTGGCGAAAATATATCTTTGCCATTGTAGCGGGGCAAGAGCTGCTCCGCGCAGACAAGCAACACCTATGGAACAACAGCAGATCATCCGCTTTCTTCACGATGTATTGGACCAAATGCCACAGGATTGGTTACGGCTCACCACCCATCGCCTGGACATCTACAACGAAGCAGAAGCCAAAACGGAATTTTTAACCCAATTCGACGCCCTTTTTCAAATCAATAGTGTCAATTCGAGCGCATTAGCCGCCTTACCCACGGCATTTGATTACATCCGTTTGGGTCATCCCCTTTCTTGCGTCTTAGAATGGGCCTTGGGACAGCTGCACGGGCTGGCACCGGAACAGGTGATCAGCTTTTCTTCTGCGAGCATGCCCCTTCTGGCAGTATTGCGTAAGAACTTATTGGAGCAGCGCACCACGTACCTCTTTTACAAAGATGAATTGCCTGTTCATCTTGATATGGACACCTTGCGCAGGGTCTATGGTTACTCGGTCGAGCTGCATCAGGTGGAAGGCCCGGCAGCAGTTCCGGCAGTAGACGGCAGCAGCATTTATCTTTCCAGCTCGGGCGATCTCTTCGATGCCCAGCTCACAGCCAACATCGACTTTTTCGTCAGCACGCATCCCAAATTGGGTAGTCTGATCTTAGTGAATGGAGCAGCCAATGCCGGTTATGTCGGCGAGATCCAACACGTCAGACGAAGAGAATCCATCGCCATGACACCGGCTAACTGTCATTTGGCCCTGCAGCTGCTCTGTGGTCAGATCAAAGAAGCTTGCTTTACGGATGTCTCTGAACAAAAGACGGCCGTACTCCGGTCGATCCACCAAATCACTGGCTCCGCCACCCAAGCCGTGTTAGGCTCCAGTGGTCTGTCGGTGCAATATGCCATCATGATGGGACTGGTGGACGATGCGCTGACGCACCATCCGGGCAAAGCCATCAAATTCATCGTACCGCCGAACTGCTATGGCGGCACCAACGACCAGGCCCGCCGCGTCGCCGCCTGCCTTGACCATGTAGAGATCGTTGACCTGTTGGTCGATAGCGGCCATAACATGGTCGATAGCCTGGATACCGTACTCGAGCAGATCGCTCAAGAAGATGCGGTTCCTTTGATCATTGTCGAGATCCCGACCAATCCACGGGTAGAAGTGCCCGACCTCGACCGATTGCAGCAGGTACTCAGCAAAGCAAGAACTACCAAAGCAGGACAAGCAGCTGTCGATCCGGTCTTTATCCTCGATCAAACCTTCTGTCCGAATGTGCCATTCTTAGGTGAGGAGGACATCCTCTCCGGCATTCGTACCATCTCCTATGTCAGTGGCTCGAAATTTCCCAGTGGCGGACTCTGCACGGCTGGTTATGGCTTAGCGAATCAAAAAGGCGCTGCCTTGATGGAAAGGATCGCTAGGCATATCCAACTCTGCGACAACGAGGCCACGGACTTGCAGATCGCCATCCTGGCGGAGCAGATGCCTTCCATGCTGCAGCGCATCAAAGACGCTTATGCCAACACTCGAAAATTAGTCAACTTCATTCAAGCCAGCCTGCCAGAAGCCAAGATCAATTTTGTCTCGGAGGCATTGGCCGCACAGCACTTCACCCCTTCCGTCTTTTCTTTAGACCTACCGACCAAAGGCGAGACGCCCGAAGAACGGGAGGAGTACAAACGCGCCTTGAACCTGAAATTGATCCATCAGATGATCGACCAGATCCCGGAATCGAAGTACTGCGTCAGCTATGGCCAACTGAAAGGCTGTTACTGGACCATTCCGGCCACCTCTACCCAAGGCACCACCAAAGAGGAGGACAAGGACTACATCGCCAGGGTATCCTGCGCCCCGGACATGGACCTGGCCAAGCATCAGGCCGTTTTTCAAGCCTTTGTTGAGGAGATCCATCAGGAATAACCCCAAGCGTGGAGACGAATGGCCAAGACATAGCGCACAACAGCATCAGTCACCTGGTGCCTGAACAAGCCGAACCGCAGCGTCTGGCCGATTATGCCAAAGGCGTATTTGTCCACTACCCCACCAAGACCTCGATCAAAAAGGCCATCAAAAAGCAGCAGATTTGGGTCAATGAAGCAGTAGGCAGCACGGCCACTTGGATCAAAGGTGGCGAAACCCTCCGAATCCAGCTGCCGGAGAGGCCGCAGGCCAAAGAGATGCCCACTCTCGACTTTAACATACTGCATGAAGATGAGCAGCTGGCCATCATTGAAAAACCCGCTGGCGTGCAGGTCAGCGGCAACCGCTTTGTCACCATCGCCAATGCCTTGCCCCTGCACATCAGCCCAAGCAAAGCGCCAGATGCCTGTACCCCATGGCCCGTGCATCGCTTGGATTATGGCACCACGGGTGTGCTCGTCGTCGCCAAGACAAGCAGTAGTCTGAGAAGCCTAAGCGAGCAATTTCAGCAGCACAGCATCCAAAAGGTCTATTATGCCATCAGCATCGGCAGAATGGAAAAATCCGGCAGCATCGATCTCCCCATTGATGACAAGCCCGCCTTTACGACCTTCCAAGTAGAACAGAGCGTGCCATCGAAACGCTTTGGGCAGCTCAACCTGGTCAAGCTGCAGCCTAAAACGGGTAGAAGGCATCAATTGCGCAAGCACCTGGCTGCACTCGGGCACCCGATCCTGGGCGATCAGGCCTACGGAAAAGAAGGACTTGTGCTTAACGGAAAAGGAATCTACCTGCATGCCCATGCCATCACCTGCCACCATCCGGAAAAGAAACAAGAGGTAACCTACTGCAGTCCCTTACCGAAGAAATTCCTGAAGATCTTCAATGACATTGTCCCATGCTGAAAGAACAAGCAAAATTCTACTTGGGTGCTCTGCTTGCCTTGCCCTTTATGCCCTTCCTCTACCTGCAAGCGAAATGGGTCAAGAAGCATTTCCCCAGCCTACCCGAGGCAAAAGGTGCTGAGGGTACTGTTGGTGAGGCGCAAGAAGACACCTTCCAAGTCGTGGGTTTAGGCGAGAGCACCATGGCCGGTGTGGGCATCGATCACCAACGCAATGGCTTCATCGGACAGTTTAGCAAGGCAATGGCGAACAAACTCCACAAGCAGGTCCATTGGAAGGTCTATGCAAGAAGTGGCTTTACCGCTGCCATGACCACCCAAACCTTCGTGCCTTTGATCAAGGAAAAGCAGATTGACTTGTTCCTGATCTCCTTAGGCGGCAACGACACCTTTCAACTGAACAGCCCCGCCAAGTGGACCGAAGACATCAAGGCGCTCATCCATTCCCTACGGGCGACTCATCCCAACACGCCCATTTTATTCACCACCATGCCGCCGGTGCATACCTTTCCTGCCTTTACCTGGCCCATGCGTTTGGTGCTGGGAGGCCTGGTGCGCTTGCATAGTGCTGCCTTGGAGCGGTTGATACAAACCTATGATCAGGTGTACTACGATGCCCAAAAGATCGACTTGAATGCCTGGTTGGAACGCTTGCCCGAACACCGCAAGGAAGATTTTTATAGCGATGGTGTGCACCCCTCGAAACTCACCTTCCGCATCTGGGGAAAAGAGATGGCCGAATTGATCTACACCGCTCATTTTGCCCAGGTGGCGGGATAATACTTCTGATCCATCTGCCCTGTTTGTGAAAGATTAGGTGTATCTTATTGGAAATCAACCAAAACAATGAATCTATGGTAAAACTAGTCGTCACGTATGGACACCCGGAGAGTCCGGAAGCTTTTGAGAAATATTACTTCGAAACGCATCTCCCCATTGCTGCCAAGATCAAGGCACAAAAAGTAGAACTCAGCAAGATGGTTGGTACGCCGGACGGTCAACCCGCCAGCAATTACCGCATGGCAGAACTCTACTTCAATTCACTGGAAGACCTGCAACAGCACATGGGCTCTGCCGAGGGGCAAGCGGCAGTCAATGACATTCCGAATTTTGCCACCGGCGGTGTAGATGTGAGCGTTGCGGAAGTCGCTTAAGACAATCCGAAACCTACTAATTTTGAAAGCGTCTGAAAAGACGCTTTTTTTATGCCATGACAAGACTCCAACAGCAACTTGAGTTCATCCTAGAGATTGACAAACTCAAAAAGGTCTTTCGCAAAACCTGCCTGTTCCACTCCGATCGACATGAGAACGATGCCGAGCACAGCTGGCACCTGGCCATGATGGCGATCGTCTTGGCAGAGCATGCCAATGAGCCCGTCGACATCAGCAAAGTGGTGAAGATGCTATTGATCCATGACATCGTCGAGATCGATGCTGGTGATACCTTTCTCTTCGACACCAAGAAAAGCCACGACAATACAGAAGAAGAGCTCGCCGCGGCAGAACGCATCTTCGGCCTTTTGCCCGATGAGCAGGCCCAGGAACTGATCGCCTTATGGCACGAGTTTGAGCTGGCCAAGACCGCAGAGGCCCGCTTTGCCAAAGCCATTGATCGCTTGGCACCCATGATGCAGAATGCCACCAATGGAGGCGGTACCTGGAAGGAATTTGATGTACCAAAACTCACGGTGATCGAAAAGAAAAAACGCATTGGAGATGGTTCTGATGCCCTGTGGCGCTATGCCCAAGAACTGATCGCCTCTTACTACACAGACTAATGGCCGGTTTTTACCATGCATTGACCCCGGAAGAAAAGGAACGGCTCGAGGAGCTGATTCAGCACATCCGCACTTTGGAACCTCAACTCAAGGTCAAGGAAGGAAAATACATGTCGGTTGACAATGCCTTGCTATTCGAAGAAGAGGGCTTTAGCAAGTATGCACTGTCCAAGAACAAAAACGATTTCTCCGTTCACAGCATGGTGATGTATGCCTTCCCCGAAGTGGCCGCCTTCATCCAAGCGAAGGGTGAAGGTTTGAAGATCCAAAAAGGTTGCTTCAACTATGCCTCACCCCTAACGGCCAACATGGAAGTCTTTAAGGAATTCTTCACCCTTTCTGCGGCGCAGGATTTCGTTGCTGTGATGCGTAAATACGCAAAAAAGAAATCGTGATGCCGATAGTTTTGTTAATTTCATCCGCAAGATGATCAAGAAAACGATCAAAGGACTTTGCCTGCTTCTACTGATGCTTTTGGTCATCCAAATAAAGGCTCAAGAAGATGCATCCCCTTTTCGAAAGGGGCTATGGCTCACCACATTGGATGGCAGCATCAGCTCGGCCAGTAGTACCACGAATGCCATCGCGAACCAAAACAGCTTCAACACGGCTTATGGCCTGAACATCTCCTCCAACAAACTCTTCAAGGCGCGTTGGGCGGCAGGTCTGCGCTTGAATGCCATTCGTTCATCGGCCGGTGGTATTTTGGAGCGCGAATCAGAATCCATTTTTGTTGGTCCAAGCATTAGCCACTTCTTTTCTCCGGCCACCACCGGCTCCTTGTTTCTTGAGTTTTCACCGGGCTACGTTCGTTTTTTTGAGGCGAGCAGTGTCCGCTCTGGAACTACCCAATTGAAAGAAAGTGTGGACGGCAATGGATTCGGTACTACCCTACGCTTTGGGTATGCCCATTTAGTGAGTGACAAGATCCTCTTCAATTTCGGCATGAACCTGACCAACTTTTGGATTGTCGCCGACCGCAAAGTAGAGCCGGGGCTAAACCGCAGCAATGAAAACTTGAGCCTCAGTAGCGTGGCCTTTAATTTTGGTTTTAGCCTCTTATTGGAAAAATTCTTCTTCTAGCCATGAAACGGATGCTACTGACTTTTCTGCTTTGCTCTTCCTTCTCTCTCATGGCGCAGGACAAGGCCCTTATTCGATCAGATACCTTGGGCAAAACAAAGTCGCTGCAGGCAGTGATCGTGCCCATCCTTTTCAGTACGCCGGAAACCGGATTTGGGGGCGGAGCGGGCGCGCAGTTGTTCTTTTTGCGTCAATCCAATATCTACAATGCCCGGCTGTCCAATGTATTCACCAATGTGATCTACACGGTCAATAATCAGTTCATTCTCGACATTAAACCGCAGCTCTACTTCAACAAGGGGGATTTCTTTTTGGACGGGGCCTACAAATACAAGGTATACCCTAACCTGTTCTGGGGAATAGGCAACAAGACGCTCGATAGTAGCGAGGAGGTCTATGACATGACCTCCACTGAGTTCAGGGTGGCCTTATTGAAAAGATTGCCTCCCTCCCTGAATTTTGGCTTCGAGTTCGTTTATCAGAATCACGATGTCACGGAAGTGGAAGAAGGCGGTTTATTGGCCTCTGGAAACATCGACGGGAGCAATAAAGCCATTATTTCAGGCTTGGGTGTGATCTTTAACTTGGATAGCCGCGACCAATTGGAGTCGCCCAAGAGCGGCTATTTGGTGCAGATGAACGCCCGCTTTTCGAGCGAGGTATGGGGCGCCACCTCCAGCTTCAACAAATACATCGCCGACCTACGGGCTTATTTCCCGGTATCGGATAAGGGTACCTTTGCTGCTCAGTTTTACAACGAAAGCACCTTCGGCAACATTCCTTTTCAAGGGTTGGCTTGGTATGGCGGTGGCGACAGGGCAAGAGGCTATTTCAAAGGACGTTTCATTGACAACCACATGTACGTGTTGCAGGCCGAGTATCGACATCAATTGGCCGCCCGATGGGCAGTAGCCGGTTTTGGTCTTTTGGGTGAAGTAAGCAACGAACGACGCGACTTTTTTGATGCGATCCGCCCGAGTTTCGGTGGTGGGATTCGTTTCAAGATCATCAAAAACCAAAACACCCTGGTCCGCTTAGACATGGCTTTTGGCACCAATGGAAACCGAGGCTTTTACTTTGGGGTGAACGAGGCTTTTTGAACAACCAATTGCTCAATTGTGGGATCAGGTCTTCCAAACCGAAATGCCATTGCCCCTTTCCTCAAAGTTCTTTTTAAGCAAGATTCATTCATCAGAACTACTTAGCTGGCTTAGGTTTATCGCCGCAGGCCTACCTTTCTTAAAGAACAGCCAGAGAATCACGAGTGAAGGTGCTACGTAATTCCTCTTTTAAATTCCACAACTTAGACCTAATTTCAGATGAACTTCAAACCAAAAACAATGAATAAGAGCGCATTCTTCCTATCCCTTCTTTTATCCATCTTCTTTCTCAATGACATCTTGGGGCAGAAAAAAAGGAGCAATAAAAAGGCACTAGTTCAACAAGAAAGTCCGATCACATCAGACCTTTTCAATGGACTTGAATTTAGAAACATCGGCCCTGCTTTTATGTCGGGTCGAATTGCAGATCTCGCCATACACCCGGAAAATGATAACATCCGTTATGTAGCTGTCGCTTCCGGTGGGGTATGGAAAACTTCGAATGCGGGCGTTACGTGGGAACCCATTTTTGATAACGAAGGATCTTATTCTATCGGTAGCCTAGCCATAGATCCCAATAACCCGCACGTAGTTTGGGTGGGAACGGGTGAGAATGATGGCGGTCGCCATATTGGTTTTGGTGATGGAATCTATAAAACGGAAGACGGAGGAAAGACCTGGACCAACATGGGCCTCAAAGAGTCTGAACACTTAGGGACGATTTATGTCCATCCAAAAAACTCAGATGTGGTCTATGCCGCAGCGCAAGGTCCTTTGTGGAGTAAAGGAGGTCAGCGCGGATTTTACAAAACAACCGACGGTGGTCAAACCTGGAAACGCACTTTAGGAGACAATGAATGGACCGGGGTTGCAGAATTTGCAGTAGACCCAAGAAATGCCAATAGGCTATATGCTGCCACTTGGGAGAGGCATCGTACAGTGGCTGCTTACATGGGCGGAGGACCTAATACAGGCATTTATCGTAGTGAGGATGGCGGTGAGACCTGGCAAAAACTGACAAACGGATTACCCAGCGGAAAAATGGGTAAAATTGGCTTAGCGATCTCCCATCAAGATCCTGATATCCTTTATGCGGCGATTGAGCTCAACAGAAGAACGGGCGGATTGTACAAATCTCTCGACCGCGGAGCCACGTGGACCAAACAATCTGATGCTGTATCGGGCGCAACAGGGCCACATTATTACCAGGAACTTTACACCTCTCCACACCATTTTGACTGGCTTTACCTGATGGACACCGATGTTCAGGTCTCTAAAGATGGAGGCAAGACCTTCACCCTATTGAACACAGCACATAAGCACGTGGACAATCATGCCCTGGCATTCAAGAAGGACGATCCCAATTACCTGATGATAGGCACTGATGGAGGCGTTTATGAAAGCTTCGATCTTGGCGACAACTGGCGATACTTTTCTAATATTCCAGTCACGCAATTCTATAAAGTCGCTCTGGATGATGCAGAGCCTTTTTATAACATCTATGGAGGCACACAGGATAACAGCACCCAGGGTGGCCCATCCAGAACGGATAACATTCACGGCATCCAAAATTCAGATTGGCGCATGGTACTCAATTGGGACGGGCATCAACCGGCAACAGAACCCGGAAACCCTGATATCGTCTACGCAGAGAGACAAGAAGGACAGCTCTCCAGAATCGATATGACCACGGGTGAGATCACAGACATTCAACCACAACCTGATGCTGGAGAAGACTATGAGAGGTTCAACTGGGATGCGCCTATCTTGGTAAGTCCGCACAAACCGACAAGGCTTTACTTTGCGTCGCAGCGGGTCTGGAAATCTGATAACAGAGGCGATAGCTGGACCGCCATTTCAGGAGATCTCACAAAAAACGAAGAGCGTTTAGCACTTCCGATCATGGGCGGTCAGCAGAGCTGGGATTCTCCCTGGGATGTTTTGGCCATGTCAAATTACAATACCATCACGTCATTAGCAGAATCGCCCGTTCAGGAAAATTTAATTTATGCCGGAACAGATGATGGCATCCTCCAGGTCACAGAAGATGGGGGACAAAACTGGAAAAAAATCGAGGTTGGCAGCATGCCCGGTGTTCCCGCTACTGCTTTCATCAATGATGTGAAAGCCGATCTATTCGATGCCAATACAGTCTATGTCACACTCGACAATCACAAATATGGAGATTACTCTCCCTATTTGGTGATGAGCAATGACAAAGGGAATACATGGACATCGATCAAAGGAAATTTACCGGATCGCACCTTGCTCTGGAGGTTAGTTCAAGATCATGTCAAAAAAGAATTGATGTTCTTGGCTACCGAGTGGGGTATCTATTTCACCATTGATGCAGGTTCGCATTGGACAAAACTTACAGGAGGAATGCCAACCATTTCATTCAGGGACCTTGCCATTCAGAAAAGAGAGAATGACCTGGTAGGAGCTTCCTTTGGTAGGGGATTCTTTGTTTTAGACGACTATTCTGCACTTCGGGAGGTCTCTGCTGAGCAATTGGAACAAGAAGCCACCCTCTTCACTCCTCGTAAGGCTTGGTGGTATATCCCTCGAGGACACATAGACCTCGATACTCAGAAAGGGTCTATGGGGGCTCAGCATTATGTAGCAGATAACCCGGCATTTGGCGCCACATTCACTTATTATCTAAAAGAAAGCCTCCATTCTCAAGCAGCCATTCGGCAGAAAACAGAATCAGAATCAGGAAGCGCGACATTCCCCGGATGGGATGCGGTAGAAGCAGAAGCCAATGAACAAGGCCCCAGTGTGTACTTGGCCATTACCGGATCGGATGGCAAGGTGATTAGAAGAGTGCCCGCCGCTACTGCCAAAGGATTTCATCGCGTCACTTGGGACTTAAAGTACCCAAATCCTGGAATTGTGAGCCTCCATGGAGACGGCATGGAGGGAAGTGGCTTTATGGTAGCGCCCGGAACATACATGGCCACTTTGTATAAAGAGGTTGATGGTACGGTGAGTAAATTGACTGAGCCCGTTTCATTTGATGTTGTCCAAATGAGAAAAGGTGCACTAGATGCAGCCGACCCTTCCGAAGTAGCGGCGTTCTGGAGAACGTTCGAAAACACGTCTAAAGGCATTGCAAAATTGAGTGTAGAGTTAAACAATGCCATTGCCAAAACTCATGCCATGCAGAAGGCACTCAAGGCATCCTCCGCAGTACCGGGAGAACTAGATAAGCAGATCAGTGAATTGAGAAACGAATTATTAAAGATCAATTCACAAGTGAACGGGAACCCGGCAAAGAATGAAATGGGTGCTAAAAACCACCCAATCATTAGCGACCGACTCTTTAAAGTGCAACTCGGAGTCGGCACTTCGACTTATGGACCGACAGCTACCAATCGCAGTTCGCTTGACCTTATCAACAGTGAACTTAATGAGTTGAATAACGCATTAGACAAGGCAACCACTAACATGCAGCGTCTATTAAATGAGCTGAAAGAAAGCGGAGCTCCTTGGGTTGAAGGAACAAAAAACTAAGCAAGGAAAGATTATCTTGAAATAAGCTACTCCTCCGCCCTGCGGGCACCCTGCCTTTGCCGAAACGGCTCTGTGCAGGCAGGCACCTCTTCAAGGAGAAGGACAGAATGCAGTCCCTAGGAGGGCAATGCGTTTAGAAAAGCTCCAGTGGAGCTTTTTAGCATTGAGCCAGCCTGCAGCGCGGACCCCTAGGGACAAAAAAAGCACCGCCTCGTAGAAGCGGTGCTTTTTGCAGTCCCTAGGGGAATCGAACCCCTGTTTCCAGGATGAAAACCTGGCGTCCTAACCCCTAGACGAAGGGACCGTTTCCGGTCGAATTTCTTTCTTTCCCTACCTGATGCGAAGCAATTCAGCAGGGTCGGTGATTTTCGAGCTGCAAATATGTCGGAGAGTTTCTAAATATCAAAAACTTTTGTGGATAAAAATTTCAATCGTTTCCGCTGGAACCGACATGAGCTTATCCGCATTTATATTTGAAAAGGTGTCTGGCTTTCTTAGCTTTACGCCTCATTTGAACTGAATATTAACCATTACGGATAAACTTATGACTAAAGTTGCCATCAATGGATTTGGAAGAATCGGACGATTGACTTTCAAAGCCTTATTAAAAAAAGAAAACATCGAAATCGTAGCCATCAACGACTTAACCGATACCGCTACACTAGCCCATTTACTAAAGTATGATTCTGTTCACGGTCGTTTCGACGGAACTGTATCTGCTACTGACAATGGTATTGTTGTCAATGGAAAAGAAATTAAGGTAACGGCTGAAAGAGAGCCACGTAACCTTCCTTGGGGCGACCTTGGTGTAGATGTAGTGTTGGAATCAACAGGATTCTTCCTGGATGAAGCTGGCGCTGGTCAACACCTCGAAGCAGGTGCTAAAAAAGTAGTGATCTCTGCTCCTGCAAAAGGCGGAATTCCTACCGTGGTATTGGGCGTGAACGACGACACCATGACAGGCAACGAAACCATTCTTTCTAATGCCTCTTGTACTACCAACTGCTTGGCGCCAATGGCAAAAGTATTGGACGATGCCTTTGGTATTGAAAAAGGATACATCACTACCGTACACGCGTACACTTCAGATCAGCGTCTTCAGGATGCCCCTCACAGGGACCTAAGAAGAGCTAGAGCAGGAGCGTATTCAATCATACCAACTTCTACTGGTGCTGCTAAGGCTGTAGGCTTGGTATTGCCTCACCTGGCAGGAAAACTCGACGGTATCGCCATGAGAGTGCCAATTCCTGATGGTTCATTGACGGATTTGACGGTAGTCTTGAAAAAAGAAACCACAAAAGAAGAGATCAACGCGGCCATGAAAGCGGCAGCTGAAGGTCCAATGAAAGGAATCCTTGAGTACACGGAAGATCCAATCGTTTCGATCGATATTGTGGGCAACCCGCATTCAAACATTTTCGATTCAAACCTAACTGCGGTTCAAGGTACCTTGGCCAAAGTGGTCGGTTGGTATGATAACGAAGCCGGTTACTCAAACAGAGCGGCTGACTTGATCGAGAGAATCGGTTAAGCCTTCTTGCTTCAAAAAATCAAAAGCCTCCAATTTGGAGGCTTTTTTTATGGCCTAGACCTTAAAGACATTACGGGAATGATCAGAGAGGATCCAAAGCAGTGGTACTCGATGCCCACGCCTTTTTGACTGCATTGGCGCGTTTGGCAAAATCAACGGCCTGCAAGATCTTCATCTTCAATTGGGCGTTGTAATCCGGGTGTTCCGACAAAAAGGTTTCTACCATTTTAATGGCCTCATCGCTCGAATGGTTATTTAGTGTCTGATCAAGCCAGCGCTTAGGAAAGAAAATATCTCCGGTCACCTGAATCTCTTGCAGCAACTCCAGACTAGGTCGAATGTAGGCTACTGAACTTTCCAAACGTAAGGGATGATGCAAATACCCCAAGGCAGAAAGCACCCAAGATTCGATCTCTCTGTTCTCAGCTTTCTGAAAGGAAGCGAACTTCGCATCGCGCGTAGCCTGATCGCTGCTGAGTGCAGCAGACAAAAATGCAAAGCGCTTCTTGGCATCCGGGTTTTGAATTTGGGCCATTTGCTCGGCAATGAGCTCCTTGCTTTTTTCCGGAAGCTTGATGGCCAACTGTGCCGCTAAGCTAATGCGGTCATTTTCTGACAAGCGTAATCCGTTCACCTTCTCTTCTCCCTTCCAAATCCGATAAAGCCTTTCGGTATTGACGGACGTGATCGCAATGCCTCTAAATGCATTGAAATAGGTTTTCTTAATGGCAGGATCATCGTGCTTATCATTCATCACATGATAAAGTGTTCGCTCCAGGTCCGGCGCCATACGTGCTCTTTGGTCTTTGGTCAGTAAATCCCAAAAAACCGTTTGTGCTTGCCCCAATACCTGACCGATCAATAGCGGGTTGGTCTCCATGAGCATCAACCGCTTCAGCGTCCCTAAATAGGCTTCCGGACTATACGATTGCGCGTTCGGCTCGATCAATTGCTCAAAGGCATTGATCAGCAAACTCCCCTTTTCTAAGTCCTTTAATTGGGTCCATTGTCCATTGAACAGCTCAAAATCAACCGGAAATAACCCATAGCCAATTCCATCGGTATTGATCAGTGCGGCGGCCTCAGACCAACCTGCCCCAAGAGCGGTCTCAAAAGCTCCCTCTGCAGAGGCCAACTGAAATTCTTTGATGCCTTGGTCTTCAAACAATTTCATGCTCAAGAGTTGTGGCCACACCTTCTCCCCTTGTGGGTCGAATTGCGTCAATCGACCCGTATCGGTTGCATCGACTTCCCAAGCAAACTGAGGACGACCGGGTGCATTCACCCAAACGGCAGACCATTCAACCAGATCGATGGGCGTCAATTGATCGAGGATATCGATCAGATTCGGCCAGGTAGCATTCTTATTAGCATAAGTGGTCAAGTAGCGTTGCATGCCCGCTCGAAACGTGTCTTCCCCCAGCATGATCTCCAACTGCCGCATCATAATGGGCGCCTTGTTGTAAATGATGGCTCCATACATCTGGCCGGCTTCGTTGAGGTTTTGCAGTTCCTGTCGAATGGCGTTTGCACCAGCGGTTCGATCCACGCTGTAGGCAGCTGGATAGTGCCTCATCAAGAAATTCAATTGATGGTCGATCTCAGGAAAACTCGGGTTGACCATTTTCGCTGCCATAAAGTTGGCAAATACCTCTTTCGTCCACACATCATTGAACCAATCCATGGTCACCAGGTCACCGAACCACATGTGGGCGGTTTCATGACCGATCAAACTCGCCCTCGACAGCAATTGGTTTTGGCTTGGGTCTTCGTCGAGGAACAGTGAATTTGCCCGATACTGTATGGCACCTACGTGTTCCATCCCCCCGTACTGAAAGCCCGGGATCAAGGCAAAGTCGAATTTCTGAAAGGGATACTTGATGCCCGTGTAGGCCTCCATCCATTGCAGGGCAACAGCATGCAGCCTAAAGATCTCCTCCTTGTTTCGCTCGACCTTTTCCCGATCCGTTTCGCGATGCAGCATGGTCATGTTCCGTCCGTTTACCTGCGCAGTAATGGCCTCAAACTGACCTGCCACAAAAGAGAACAGGTAGGAACTCATGAGATCAGAGGTTTTAAAGGTGATGTTTTTTCTACCTTCTTTGATCGACATCAACTCAACCGGGGCATTGCTGATGGCATTCCAATTGGCAGGGATATCCAGTAGAAGCCGGTACTTGGCCTTCAAGTTGGGTTGATCAAAGACAGGGAAGGCCGTGCGCGCTCTGTCCGGGACAAAAAGCGTGTATAGAAACTCTTCCTGTCGGTTCAATGAGCTTTCCCCAACAAAAAAGTTCACTTCAATGGTATTGAAACCTTGTTGTAAGAAGGTTTTGTCGATGACAATGTGCTCCTCTCGATGATCGATGGCATGCGAACGAGCGTTGACAATGATGGCCTTGATGTTTTCCGTAGGCGCATTGAAATCGAGCTGCAGGTCTTGCTCAACCGACAACAAATTAAAGGTCAGCACCTCGTAGCCTTGTATCGCCTGTGCCTTATTCTCCGGGATCCTAATGTCAAGAGCATATTCGATGGTATTGATCGTTTCCTTGCGATAGTCTGCAAGGGCCAGGTCAATGCCTTTCATCACCGGCAATTCTTGCTGGTTTGAACAAGCCAAACAGATGAAGCCAAGAAAGAGCAGGATAAAATTTCTCATATTAACACAAGATCCTTTCTCAACTCCGGGGGTACACCAAAATGATCGCCAATAAAACCGTCCATTTCGTCTTTCGTCTCTTTGGAGAGCACCTGACTCATTTCTTCCATGGCCAATTCACCCACCATGAATGGCGGCAAATAATTGGTCATTAAACGATCGCCCTTGAAAAAGGCGCCCATTTGGTACTCATTAAGAGCCGTGATGGGGGTTCCTTTGATCATGCATTGATCCAACCAAGCCTCAGGATTCTCGGGTTGCTCGTTGATTCGTGCATGCAATGCGTCAAAGTCTGTGTTGTTCATCATGTACTGTGACAGATTCTGCATGCTTTCAGCACTCATTTTCTCTTTCATTTGATCATAGCACAAATGGCAGATGGCGTATTCGAAAAGCACCTCCACCTTGTCGATGGCAGGATATCGTTTGAAAACCTTTTCGACCACATAATAGCGATCGCCTTTCATCAGGTCATGATCGCAATCGATGCAACGACTGATGGGTGATTTGGTATCCGAAGAAAGAAAGATCTCCGGTATGGGTAGCCCCTCTTGTTCTTTCGCTTGTTCGTCCATTTATTTCTTATCGACTAAAGTTGAGGCCACTTGCGCGGTTGGAAAAATCAAGGTGTCGGCGATATTGACATGTGCCGGGCGAGTGACCACAAACTGAATGACATCTGCGATGTCCTCCGCTTTCAGGGCCTCATAGCCGGTATACACGGCGTTGGCTTTGTCCTCGTCTCCTTTGAAACGAACCAGTGAGAACTCCGTCTCGACAAGGCCCGGACAGATCTGGCTCACCTTCACACCCGTACCCATCAAATCCAGTCGCATGCCGTTATTGATCGCATCGACTGCATGCTTCGAACCGCAATACACATTGCCATTAGGGTAAACCTCTTTTCCCGCAACGGAGCCAATGTTCACGACATGTCCCTTTCCGCGTTCCACCATCCCCGGCACAATGGTCTTGGTAACATACAAAAGCCCTTTGACATTGATGTCGATCATGGCATCCCAATCCTCCACACTTCCTTCATGGATCTTGCCTAAACCATGCGCATTACCTGCATTGTTGACCAATATATCGATGCTGCGCCACTCCGTAGGAAGTCCTTGGATAGCCTCCTGAACCGCCTCTTTATCCCTTACATCAAAAAACAATTGATGAGTTTTTACCGCAACTTGCTGACTTAAGGCATCCAGTCGCTCTTTTCTTCTTCCACAGATGATCAGGTCGTAGCCGGAAGCTGCTAATGTGATGGCCGTAGCCCAACCGATACCTGAGCTTGCACCTGTAACCAATGCTATTTTTGACATACCTTTTGCTTTTGGCTCAATTTAAGTGTTTTTGCCATTCAGCAATAAAAATGTTTGACTGAAGGCTAGTCAGAGAAGTGAAAATACAAGCTGAAACTGTGGGTAACGAGGCGACTGATGCCATTGTGGTAAATGTTATTCTCATCGGCCATCACATTGCCAATTCCTCTTGCATAGCGCAATTCCGGTGCGAACTTAAAGAACTCGAAGTACCGCTCAAGCCCGATACCAATTTCAATCTTAACATTCGATCGGCCGATCTCGAGTCGATCGCTTGTGGTGGCCAGGTCTTCTTTACCCGCCCGCCAGGAACCACTTACCCCGGCGATCAGATACATGCGAGAATTGTATCTCCTGATGGATCGGTACTTTAGAAAAATACCCGGTTCCAGTCGAGTACTTTCAATGAGCTGCTGGTTAACAGTGCCATCGATAAAATTATAATCTACCCGATGCTGGTACAGTCCGATCTTGACCGGTACCACACGAAGAGTGAATTGATCGGCCAAACGAAAATTGACCATGAAACCCAGATTAAAGCCTAAGCTCGTGTTGGGGGTAATGGAACTTACATTGGCATACTCGGGCGTACTGAAGGCATCGGCATATTGGAGACCGTAATAATTTTGATGTCCGCCTAAAAAGAATCCGTATTTGATCTGTTTGTCGTCGCTCCCCGGACGATGTATGGTTAAGCCTGCCTTTCGCCTTTGTTGCGCATTCAACTGAAAAGCGGTGAGCAACAGCAAGAGGACAATTATTTTTGTCCGATGTAAATAGAGCTTATGCCAAAGGTTAGGGGTACGCATTTCGTGTTTTTATAGCCTACTTCTTCCAAGATATTCAAAAATTGCTGACCATCAGGAAAGGCATCAACAGATTCGGGCAAATAAGTATAGGCCGAACTATCTTTTGACACCAGTCGACCAATGATCGGCAGGATAGATTTAAAGTAAAAATTGTAAAGTTGCTTCATTGGAAAATGCTTGGGACGCGAAAACTCAATGATCACGGTTTTCCCTCCAGGCCTTACCACCCGATGCATGTCTTTGAGTCCTTTCTTCAGGTTCTCAAAGTTCCTTACACCAAAAGCAACGATGGTGGCATCAAAAGTATTGTCGTCGAAGAGCAGCTTCTCACTATCCCCCATTTGCATGTCAATGATATGATCGACCCCTTTCTTCTTCATTTTGATCTTTCCCATCTCGAGCATACCTGAAGATATGTCGACTCCGACAATGCGGTCGGGGTTTAATTTGAGGGCTTCCAGGGCAAAATCCCCCGTGCCGGTCGCTACATCCAAAATTTGTTTTGGTACATCCGGTTTCATTAGTCGAACGGCCTTTTTACGCCAAAGAATGTCGATACCAAGGCTTAAAAAGTGATTAAGGAAATCATAGCGGTGGCTGATGTTGTTGAACATCTCGGCTACTTGCTCTTTTTTACCGCTCTCTTTGTCTTTATAGGGTACTACTGCCATGCTGATCTTTTGGGCTTGCAATGATACGAAGGAAACCCCGTGTTTAATGCTTTGTTCAATAAAAAAGGCCGATTGTACATCGGCCTTTTAATCCTTTATGAAGGATGAACTCAATTGATCGATACCAATTCAATATCGAACACGAGGTCCTTACCTGCCAGATCGTGATTTGCATCGATCACGACAGACTCTTCTTTTACTTCTTTCACCTTGACAGGTACTTGCTGACCGTTTGGCTGACTCATGGCCAATTGTTGCCCAACTGCTGGATTCAGATCAGGTGGGAAATTGGATTTAGGAATATCAAAGATCAATTCTTCGTTGGCTTCACCATAAGCTTCAGCAGCAGGAATCTTCGCTGTTACTTTCTCACCGATCGCCATGCCATCAACTGCCGTATCAAACCCTTTGATCATCATACCCGCTCCTAATTCAAAGGCTAAAGGGTCTCTTCCTTCAGATGAATCAAAAACAGTTCCGTCAGTTAATTTTCCCGTGTAGTGTACAGCTACTTGGTCTCCTTTTTTCGCTTTAGACATAAATTATAATGTTTGTATTGCCCTCAAAATCGAGGACTTCAAAGTTAAGGGTTATATCACGCAATCAAAAATGGCATCAATCAGCAGAATCACTAGCTTTGCATCATGTTTGAACAAGCCACGTTCGTGATCAGCAATACAGATATTGCGAAATGCCCAAAACCCGACCGACCTGAGATCGCTTTTATTGGGCGTTCCAATGTGGGCAAGTCTTCGCTCATCAATATGCTGGCCTCTAAGAAAGGACTCGCGAAAACTTCAGGCAGACCCGGCAAGACCCAATTGATCAATCATTTCAGCATCGATGAGCAATGGTACTTGGTCGATCTTCCCGGCTATGGCTATGCAAAAGTGAGCAAGAAGAGCCGAGCGGAATGGGAGCAGATGATATCTGATTACATTTTACTACGTGAAAACCTGCGTGTAGTCTGTGTTTTGATCGACTCACGACTTGATCCCCAAAAGATCGATCTTGAATTCATCAATTGGCTGGGAGAAAACGAAATTCCTTTGGCGCTCGTCTTTACCAAAGCCGACAAACAATCCATCAATAAAGGGCAGCAGAACATTGCCAAATTCAAACGCGCCATGCGTGACACCTGGGATGCCTTCCCTCCGATCATGTTGAGCTCGGCAGAGTCCGGGTTTGGTAAAGAGATAATTACCAAGTTTCTTCATGAAGTGGTAAATAATATGTCTCATGAAGTCTGAATGACTGAAAAAGGCAATGATTAAATCGAATCATTGCCTTTTATATTTTTCATTATAAAAATTCTATCACAATAAATTTTAAACTCTTTTTTTAATATTAAAAAAAAGAAAATCAGACCAATAAATTAAAAATCCTAATATAGGAATCACCCAAATAATTATGACGTTAAACAGGATTTTCATTGGAGAACTGGTAACTCTCAGTACATGTAAGGTTGTAAGTATATTCACAGTTAGAATTGTAAAAGTAATTACCAAATAGGTTCTTTCGGATAAAATAAACTCCATAACAGGTATAGTTAGTTTTCACAAGTTGCTCCATTGCAAACAATTGCGACACCAGCTATACATAGGTTATCGCCAAAAGCACAAGTCACATCAATTTCATCCTCTTCACTAACCTTTTTACAGTCAGGATGCTCTTTTAAGAACGTATCTGCGAACTCTCTTGCTTTAAATTCAGCATTTGTTCTTGACCATCTTATACTTGAAGCATTAAACAAACAGCTTTCAGAAACTCCTTCCGGTAGGACTGAATTTTGAATAATACTCCTTTGTAAATCTTTATTGGTTAATTCGATTAGCATAGCAAACAATGAAATGAACCCTTCATCAGAATTTAATTCTCCAATATCTGTATGGTCGTAGCTTTTACCATTATAAGTAAGAGCATTAGGTCCAACAACCAATGTATTCTGATTATTTTCAATTTTGATTTGATTATTCGCAACATTCAAATCAAGATAGAACTTGTCAGAAAAAAGATTCATCTCTTCCCCATTAATCATTGCCTTTACTCCAAAACTCTCAATGAAATAGTTGAAACTACCTTCTTCAACTATGTAGACACTCCTTAATCCAAGTTTTCTTATCTCGTTAGATATTTCAAACTTATCTTTTCTCAGGACAACTTCAGCGAGCGGTTCACTTTTTTCGATAACTTCGTCGCATCCTACAATTAGTAAGAGTACCAAAAACATAATAGTTTTAATTTTTTTCATATTGCATGTGGTTTTTTGTTCAATAAATGATAATAATATATTAATTAAGTTTTAAATACAACTATAAAATGAAATTTGACGAATTAGCTTCAGTAGCAGGAAAAGGTGGACTTTTTAAAGTAGTAAAACCCTCTAAAGCGGGGGTCATCCTGGAGTCGCTTGATGCCAAAAAGCAAAAATTGGTAGTGGGTGCAGATGCGCGTGTTTCCATTTTAAGTGAGATCTCCATTTACACCAATACTGCAGAAGGGGCTACGCCACTCATCGATGTCATGCGCACGATTCGATCCGAATTTGCAAATGACACGGGGCTAGACAAAAACTCTGACGGAGATGAGCTGAAATCGTTCTTGAAACATGTGCTGCCTGAGTACGACGAAAGCCGTGTCTATGTATCCGACATTAAAAAACTCGTGACTTGGTACAACCTGATCGCCTCTACTTGCCCGGATGTGTTGGATGAAACCGAGGAAAAATCGGAGGAGTAAATGGATCTCGAAGACCCTAAAGCGCTTAAAGAGGGTCTTGTTCTCTTTGAAAAAGACTTTCAGCTTGCCCCCAACGAGCTTCAACTCGATGAGCAGGAAGCTTATGGATACGACCAAACTTACGCCAAGATACACCGTGTTGTCGCATCCTTGATCGATACCGATTTCCCACGTTTGGTCAATATCCTCTACCGCATTGATGTCCCCGAAGCAGAGCTAAAAAAAGCCTTGGCCACGCATGAAGAAACACCTGCTCAGGTCATCACTCAAATGATCTTAGCACGAGAGCTTCAAAAAGTGGCTACACGAAAAAAATACAGCTAAGCTTTAGTAGCCTCATCGACCATCTGACTACTGCCCACATAAAATGGAACACGCTGATGAAGCGACTCCGGCTGAATGTCCATGATCCGACCTTGACCGTCCGTTGCCTTCCCTCCTGCCTGCTCGGCAATAAAGGCCAAGGCATTACACTCATACATCAAGCGCAATTTTCCTTTGGGCGATTTCGCCGTTGAAGGATAAATATAGATTCCCCCCTTCAACAAATTTCGATGAAAATCAGCCACCAGTGAACCAATGTAGCGTGCAGAGTATCCTCTCTCCTTGCAACTTTCAATGTACTCCTTGGTGGTTTCATTGAACGAATGATACGCGCCTTCATTCACCGAGTAGATCGTTCCCTTTTTTGGCATCTTCATGTTCTGATGAGAAAGGATGTACTCACCTAAGGAAGGCTCATAAGTAAAGCCATTGACCCCTTTGCCTGTGGTGTAGACAAACATGGTAGATGAACCGTACAGAATATAACCCGAAGCCACTTGATCCCTCCCCGGTTGGAGGACATCTTCATTTTGAACAGGGCTGCCTTGCGGCGAAATTCTTCTGTAGATAGAAAAGATCGTACCGACCGACACGTTCACATCAATATTGGATGAGCCATCAAGGGGATCTATCGCCACGATGTATTTTGATCGGGCATTGCCCAATTCGATGATATCCTCTTCCTCTTCAGAAATGACGGCAGCAACCTCTCCTCCTTTTTGGAGTGCCCGGGAAAAACGGATATGCGCCGCCACATCAAGGTTTTGTTGCTCTTCGCCCTGCACATTTTCCTGGCCGTAAGCGCCCGTAATGTCGGCGAGTCCTGCTCGGTTAATTTCTCTATTGACTACTTTGCCTGCATAGGCCAGATCTCTAATGAGCTGCGAAAGCTCACCGGAAGCATACGGAAAAGCCTCCTGATGCTTCATGATGAAGCGGTCCAAATTTGACCCAACAGGTAAGGCAATTCTCGATTTTTCCGCTTTTCCCATAGGTGATAAAATTTGTAAGTCGGAAATCGTTAATAACTTGCATCAAAGTTACTAAAATTTAACCACGTACATTGAAAGTTTTCAAATTTGGAGGAGCGTCTGTAAAGGATGCGGATGCTGTTCGAAACATGGCGCAGATCATTCGAAATCATGCGAATGAACCCTTGGTTGTGATCATTTCGGCCATGGGAAAAATGACCAACGCGTTTGAAAACCTGCTGGCAAAACGAATCGCCGAAGAAGATGCCGAAGAGGAACTTCAGCACATCAAATCTTTTCACCAGCAGATCATCAATGAGTTGGGCCTGCAGGACGATGCTGACTTAAGGAATATCGTTGAACAGATCTACGAAGAAATCGACAATGCTTTGGATAAGATCAGCAGTTCCATGAGCTACGATTACATTTACGATCAATCCGTGTCGAATGGCGAGTTGCTCTCTACGCAGATCGTTAGTCATTTCCTCAACAAAGAAGGGCTCAATAATACCTGGTTAGATGCGCGTAAAGTGGTGAAAACAGACAGCACGCACCGTGCGGCGCTAGTGGATTGGGGTGCATCACAAGCCATGATCAAATCTCAGACAACACCATTGCTCAAACAGGGCCTTGTGATCTCGCAGGGATTCATTGGCAGTAATGCAGAATACAATACTACCACCTTAGGACGTGAAGGCAGTGACTTTAGTGGGGCCATCTTCGCCACCAGCTTAGATGCCGATTCACTCACCATTTGGAAGGATGTGGACGGCGTACTCAATGCCGATCCCAAAAAATTCGAGAATTACCGACTCTACGAAAAGCTTCCTTATAAAGAGGCTGCCGAAATGACGTATTACGGAGCCTCAGTGATCCACCCGAAAACGATTAAACCGCTTGCGCAAAAGGGCATTCCTTTGTTTGTACGTTCCTTTGCGCACCCTGAAAAGGAAGGTACGATGATCGAAGAATGTGTGGTACCCAATTTACCCCCTGCCATCATTCATAAGGCCAATCAAACGGTCATCTCATTCAAGATCAGTGATTTTTCATTCATCAACGAACACCACATCCACTTGATCTTTGACCACATCAAAAGGCAGCAGCTCACCATCAATTTGATGCAAAATTCTGCCATTTCCTTTACGATCTGCATGGACGACAATCCGAAAAAGCGCGAACAGCTCATGACCGCCTTGAAGGATGAGTTCCTTATCTATTACAACGAAGGACTTGACATGATCACCGTCAAGAACTACAATGAACCTACCATTGCAGAGATCATGGCCGACAAAGAGATCATTATCGAACAGCGTTCCAGGAATAACTTCCAGGTGGTGTATAAAACTACAAGTAACGGTCGATGATGCGTTTGACTTTGCTCAGGTAACCCGCATGGGCTCCAAACAGGTTCACGTGTACCATTAAGGGATAAAGGTTATAGACATCGATCAGTTCATCAAAGTGAGGTGAGAGTGGATAGGTAGCGTTGTAGGCTTCATAGAACCTGGTATCGAACCCCCCAAATAACTTGGTCATTGCCAGGTCCATTTCTCGCGCACCATAATGCACGGCAGGGTCAAAAAGTGCGGGTCCTTTGTCCGTAAACAAGACATTGCCATTCCAAAGATCACCATGTACCAGGCTTGGAGGACTCGACGGCATGAAGGTGTTGAGTTGTTCAAAGAACTGCTTCATTCGGTCTACAAAGGCCTGATCGACCTCCTCTTGATAAAAGGCCAAGCCCAGCTGAACATTGAGCCTGTTCTCAATGAAAAAGGTCACCCAATCCGGTTTCGGTTCATTGTTCTGATGCAGCTTGCCAATGAAGTTCGATTGGTGGAATCCATACTCCTCGCCTTCCATACGATGTATGGCGGCCAATAATTCACCTAGCCTTGCTTGGTCTTGTGGCGTTGAAGGACGCTGCTCCAAGAACTCCTGTACCATGAAGGCCTTCTCCTCTACTTGCCCCACACCCAACACTTCGGGAATTATGCATGTCTTGCTCTTGCGCAATTCCGCCAGACCACTCGCCTCTTTGGCGAACATATCCTCAAATTCAAGTTCATTCCACTTGATGAAAAAATCTCCTTTCGTGGTCACTGCCTTGACAGACATGTTAATGCAGCCTCCGCTTTGCATGTCGACGCGGTGCACCCTAAGCTCCAACCCCAGCACCTGAAAAAGGATTCGCTCCGCCAGAAAATTGTAATCTTCCATTAACCTAGTTTATGGTCACTCACCAACTGATCAATGAGATTGTTTACGGCATCATCCAAGATATCGAAGACCTGTTGAAAACCATCGGCTCCGCCATAATACGGATCAGGAACGTCTTGGGCAGACTGCGCGGAGTCAAATGCACGCATCATGAGCAATTGGGCCCTTGGCGAACTGGGCTGAAGGGCAGACAAATCGCTGAAATTTGAGGCATCCATGGCCAAGATGTAATCAAAGGACATAAAATCATGACGTTTGATCTGTCGCCCCCTGTGGGTGTAGTAGACACCGTTCTTTTCTGCATTGGCCACGGATCGCTCATCAGGCGTTTCGCCAATATGATAAGCTGCCGTTCCGCAAGAATCCACGATAAAATGATCGGCTAAGTTCCGTTCTTCAATGCGTTGCCTGAAAATGCCTTCCGCTAAAGGAGAGCGGCAAATGTTTCCCAGACAGACAAATAATACCTTGATCTTGGCCATGGATATGCTATGAATGATAAATTAGCGGTTCAAAGACAAACCTATGGAATTCATTAAAGTAAATAAAGCACATGCCCAACATGTTGCCTTAATTCAACTGAATAGACCAAAAGAACTCAATGCACTCAACTTACAATTGATGGGTGAGGTCCGTGATGCCTTAAAGGAATTGGACCAGGACGATGATGTGCGGGTGATCTTGATTACCGGCAATGAACGTGCCTTTGCCGCCGGTGCGGACATCAAGCAAATGGCCGGAAAAGGCACAGTCGATATGTGGAAGACCGATCAGTTCAGCACCTGGGATCAGATCAACAAGACGAGAAAACCCATCATTGCTGCGGTAAGCGGTTTTGCCTTGGGGGGCGGTTGCGAGTTGGCCATGACCTGCGACATGATCGTAGCCTCAGAAACTGCTCAATTCGGACAACCCGAAATCAAGATCGGGGTGATGCCCGGTGCGGGAGGAACTCAAAGACTAACAAAAGCATTGGGAAAGGCCAAAGCCATGGAATTGGTCCTGACCGGCAGATTCATTTCAGCGGAAGAGGCACTACGGTATCAGTTGATCAATCAAATTGTACCCGTAGAGTTGTACTTGGAGGAAGCCACCAAACTCGCTCTGGAGATTGCCAGCATGTCTCCTATTGCCGTGCAAATGGCCAAGGAATCGGTGAAACGATCCTTTGAAGCACACTTAGAGGAAGGCTTACACTTTGAGCGAAAGAATTTTTACATGCTCTTCTCTGCAGAAGATCAAAAGGAAGGCATGAACGCCTTTATCGAAAAACGAAAACCTAATTTTAAAGGACAATAAAAAAAGCCCTCGATGAGGGCTTTTTTTATGCTGTAGTTCTCTTTCTATTAACGGATAGAAATACCAAAACCAACCGTCAAGGTGTTGTATTCTTGGAATGCATATTCTGCATTTAACCTGATCACTGCTAACTCTAACGTAATCCCGGCATTCGCCCTAAGCCCACTATTTTGCACATCAAATGAAATAGGATCAACTAGAGTGGTTGTTTCGGTTTCATAGCTACCTTTTAAACTCACAGTAGAATTAGCCGTGGCGTAACCCAATCCAACATAAGGTGTTACAAAGAGTAATTTCTTAGAGATGATCGCTTGTGCTAGGAATGAATTAGCCTCTAATTCCATGCTTTGAGATTGATCGTCATTCAAATAGATGGCGGTATTCAATTGTGTGAAACCTGCAACGACCGAAAGTGAAAAAGGAATGATCTTTTCTCCTGGTATCCATTGGGTCACATCGTGCATCAAACCAAAACCAATCAAACTAATCGATGCATCGTCTTCTACATTCTGTTCTGGAATAAACCTCACCTTAAGATCTGTCCCTCTGATCAAGCCAACACCCAATTGCACCATTGGCACAGGCACGGCATTAAAAGGCAGAAGGTCACCAATTTCACTTTCTTCTAGCCCAAGGCCGGTTGGTGCAGAAAGACGAATGAGTTCTTCCATAGTATCACCATCATTATCCTCGTCACTAAAATCACGCACTGAAAGCTGTGGCAAATCGTCAGCGCCTAAGTTAGGGCCAAACATAGTGGGCACTTGGGTACTATTTCCTCCCGCGAAGTAGAAGTTTTCAAAATCGCTATTGTTAAAGGTGAAAAATTCATCTACATCAGGCACTTGCGATGCCATCAAAGATATGGTCAAATCGAAGCCCAATGTTTTGTGCGGTTTGGCCGTTTGATACCATCCACCATTCATTCCGAAGCCTAATCCTCGGAAAGCGGGTGACATGTAACCTTCTAGATATTTAGAAGCATCGTTTGCACCTGCTTCGAGTAAGAGACCTAAATCGAGTTGCGCCTTTGCATTGAAGCCAAAAAACATGGCAAAGGCTGTGGTTAATATAATTTTATATAATTTTTTCATTGCGTAGCAGTTGGAGATTAATTGAGTTGTATTCTGGCAGTAACATCAAATTTGAAGATAAGATCAAAGTCTACATCAGTTGTTTGTAAGGTAACGTCTCTTCCAACTACTTCTATCTGCATTTCGAACGACTGACCATTCAATAAGGCTTGTTCAAATTGAGCAATTGTATTGGAATTGGCGTTGCCCGGGCTTTCAGAAGAGTACAGAACGATATCATTAGGGTTATTCTGAACACCGTTGATAGTTGCTGTTAATAAAGGCTGAAAACTACCTCCAGCGATGGCAAGCGATACATCTACATCAAGAATTGCCGAACTATTTGCTGGGAAGTTCTCCACCGTATAGCTCAGTTGATTCAAAGTGAACAGTTCAGCATCACTTAAAAAGTCCTCAAAATCATCTCCTGTAATATCAATAGTTCCTGTACTTACTGAGTTTGCCGGAGTCTGTCCAACAACCTGACCAACTAATGCATCTGGTACACTAAGGGTTAATGATATAGGATCAATTTCGATATTCTTCGAAATATCTGATTCGAAACCTGCTTCTCCACATCCAGACAAAATGAGAGAACCAGTCAAAAAAAGTAAAAGGTATTTTTTCATACGTGTTAGTTTTAGTGCTTCAAGAAATAGATTTATGCAACAAATTAAAATGCATAAACAAAAAATCCTGGAGATACATCTATCCAAAAGATCAATCCAATTCCACCAGGGCCACCATGCCGAAGTAAAAAGTGATGGTGAAGTCCGAGTTCAAGCCCCCTTCAAATATGGCCACGAAGCTGAATTCAACCGGTCGTTGTTCTAACACATCATTGGCAATTCTTTTCAGCGTAGCAATTTGGGTTTCATTGAGAATGTTGACAGGGTTCACCTCATAAAGCAATACCCTCTCCGTGTTCTCCAATCGCAAATTATCTGCACGCAAAAAGTCATAGGTGATGTCGTCCACATTCAACACGATCTCCAAATCATTGATCCTTGCAATGGGAAAGGTCTCGTCTACGCCAGTTATTTCAAATTGTAGCTTTTCTATACGAAAGGACTTGGTGTCATTGATGTATTGCTGAAAATCGTCGGCGGCAAAATCGATCAGCTGCACCAACTGAAAGGACCCGTCAGGATTGGCATTGACCGCATCCTTTGAGATATCGAAAGTAACCGTCGTGGTCTTTGAAATATCAGTTTCAACACCCGTTTCCCCACAACTCCAAAGAAAGGGTATCGACAAGAGGAGAAATAGTAAAGGTCTTTTCATAGGAATCATCCACCAATGCACACCAACCAATGATACGCATTATTTTCTAGTTTCAGTACCCTCATCTGCGATTGTACCCTATGCCCTAGCGCAAATTTGTCGCTTTGGTTATGGCATGGTTTTCCTACTTTTGTGCACATGGTCTTTTTCTACCGGATCTTCCTATTTTTTTACCGCTTGCTGATCACTTTGGCCAGTCCATTCCATGCCAAAGCCAAACAGGCTCGAGAAGGAAGAAAAAAGACATTAGATGTGCTCTTCAACACACTTGAAGGACATCAGAATCCACTCGCCTGGTTTCATGCCGCTTCCCTGGGCGAATTTGAGCAAGGCCTGCCCATCATGAAGGCCTACCGCTCTTCATATCCTGACCATAAGATCTTAGTGACCTTCTTTTCTCCTTCAGGATTTAACCACAGAAAAGATCATCCTATTGCGGATTATACGGCTTATTTGCCCTGGGATAGTCCACGTCAAGCCAAACAATTCGTGCAATACGTCAACCCGAAACATGTTTTCTTTATCAAGTATGAGTTCTGGTATTTTCTATTGAAGGCGATCCATCGCCAACGCATTCCGCTCTACAGCATTGCCGCACGATTCGTCCCAAAACAGGTGTTTTTTAAGGGATACGGTGGCTTGCATCGCCGCATGTTGACTTTTTTCGACCATATTTTTGTGCAAGACAAAAACTCTTATGACCTGCTCCATTCGATTGGGATTGACAAGGCATCAGTGTCGGGCGATCCCCGCTTCGATAATGTGATGGAACAAGCCCAAGCAGTATCGCCTATTCCCACCATCGCGTCGTTTAAAGGCAATCAAAAACTTCTTATCATAGGAAGTGCCTGGATGGAAGACATCGCCGTATTGCAACACACGCTCAACAGCTTACCTGAAGGGGTAAAGGTCTTGATCGCTCCTCATGATGTTTCCAGCACCAATTGCAAGCGAATTGCCGATGCCATCAATCAGCCCCATTGCTTGTTTAGTTCTTCAAAAGAGACCGATGCGCAGGTGATGATCCTCGACACTATTGGTCATCTGGCAAAAGCATACCAATACGCAGACCTTGCCTACATTGGGGGGGCCTTTGGCGATGGCCTGCACAACCTCTTGGAAGCAACGGCCTTTGGCGCTCCAGCAGTATTTGGAAGCAAAGGTCTGGAAAAATTCCCTGAAGCCCTTGAGCTAATCGATAGACAGGGAGCCTATGCCATAGCCGATGCTGCAGAAGCGAAAAGCATCCTCAACAAATTTTTGGAGGAAAAGCAGTTCTTGGACAGAACCAAACAAATTTGCCTAGCTTTCATGAAAGAAAAGCAAGGAGCTACGGAAACCATCATGCAATACCTTGAAAAATCACGATGAAAGGAAGGGTCTTTAAGTCAACCGGAAGCTGGTATGGAGTGGAAACCGAAGCGGGTGATATCTTTCAATGTCGCCTACGGGGTAAATTCAAGCAAGACGGGCTTAAGGTGAATAACCCGATTGCCGTTGGTGACTATGTCATCATTGATGAAGCCTCAGAAGAAAAAGGTTCGGCCGTTGTGACTGATATACTGCCCAGAGAGAACTACATCATTCGCAAATCAACTCGGAAAACAGGTTTTTCACATATCCTGGCGAGCAATATCGATCAGGCGGCGGTTATCGCCACCATTACCTTCCCACGAACTTCCCAAGGATTTATCGATCGCTTTTTAGTCAGTGCAGAATCCTTTAGAATTCCGGCAAAGGTCCTCATCAACAAGAAAGACCTCTACAAGCCAAAGGACATCGAAAAAGCCGAAGAGCTGATGCAACTTTACAATGGCCTAGGCTATGAATGCTTGCTGATATCAGCCCAAGACGAAAAAGATATCGACTTGATTCGCCAGCTTTTCAAGGGCAAAACCACGCTACTTTCAGGCCACTCAGGTGTAGGCAAATCAACACTCATGAATGCCCTATCGCCCAACCTGGGATTAAAAACTGGCGAAGTTTCTACTTTTGCGAACAAAGGAACGCATACCACGACCTTTGCCGAAATGTTTCATATCGGTGACCACACTTACCTCATCGATACGCCGGGTATTAAAGAGCTTGGTTTGGTTGAAATGTCAGAAACGGAGATCAGCCATTATTTCCCTGAAATGCGCGCTTACCTAGGCCAATGCAAATTCAATAACTGCAAACACCTGAACGAGCCGGGCTGCCAGGTGCTAGACGCCATAGAGGACGGGAAGATCGAAGTTTCCCGCTACCTCAGTTACTTGAGCATTTTAGAAGACCACGACAGTCACCGCTAACCTACTGATCAGCATGAATTGCCTTGATCGAGTCGGTTTTTGACGTACTCGATCTGGCTTTTTCC
Organism: Roseivirga sp. YIW32; assembly: GCF_057219245.1. Taxonomy (NCBI): domain Bacteria; kingdom Pseudomonadati; phylum Bacteroidota; class Cytophagia; order Cytophagales; family Roseivirgaceae; genus Roseivirga; species Roseivirga sp. YIW32. The sequence goes on from NZ_JBXVVG010000001.1 coordinate 1,756,767, forward strand.
ATGTGGCTTGGGCTTTCCCTCTTCATCGAGGTTCACCATCACGATCTTTTCAATACTCAAAATGTCGTGATGGGTTTGCTTGTTTCTTACCTCACACCGTAAAGTGATGGAGGACTTACCAAAATCTACCGCTTCGATTCCGATCTCAATGATATCCCCTTGTACAGGTGCGCTGATGAAGTTGATCTCAGAAATGAATTTGGTCACCACATGCGGATTCTCCAATTGCACCACTGTGTACAAGGCCGCTTCTTCATCGATCCAAGCCAATAGCGTTCCTCCGAAGAGTGTTCCATTTGGATTCAGATCCTCTGGTTTTACCCACTTACGTGTATGAAAGTTCATTATTTCAAATACGATTTAAACATCCAATTTTGCTTTTCTAGCTCTTGAATATAACTCGTAAATAGATCAACAGTCCCTTCGTCATTGGCTTTTGTCGCTGCCTCGAGCACACTTTGTAAGTTCACGATCAGCTTTTTGTTCCCTGTGATGATGGCTTTGACCATGTCATTGGCCTCCACCTCTTCGGCATGCGATTCGATGTCTGCATTGGCAACGATATTCTTCAATGAGCCTTTCGGTGTTCCTTCAAGCGACAACACACGCTCCGCTACCTCATCGATCTTTTCTGCCGCGTCTCGGTACAGTTCCTCAAATTTGTCGTGCAAGACAAAAAAGAAAGGTCCTTTTACGTTCCAGTGGAATAATCGTAGGTTCTGATAGTGCACTTGGTAGTTGATCAACAATTGATTCAATCGGTCTACCGTAATTTTATTTAATTTTTCCATGATCTCTCCTTTATAATTTTCGTTAAGTACTGTAGGAACATTATTAATGATGTCAATGTTCCTTCCTTGTATATTAGTAATATCTATACCTATTGGTTTCTTAAATATGACTCTACAACAACTCGAATACATAGTGGCCCTTGACACCCATCGACACTTTGTTACTGCTGCGGAACATTGTTTTGTCACTCAACCTACGCTTACCTTACAGATCAAGAAGCTGGAGAACGAAATGAGCACGACCATCTTCGATCGATCCAAACATCCCATTGTTCCAACCGAAACAGGTAAGGTCATCATTAGCAAAGCACGCCAGATCCTTCGAGAGGCCAATCAACTAAAGGCCATGGTAAACGAGGAAAAAGACAGCGTTTCAGGTACGTTTCGCGTCGGTGTCATTCCCACCATAGCTCCTTATTTAGTGCCGCTTTTCTTAAACGATTTCATGGCACATAACCCCAGGACCAAACTGGCCATCCGCGAGATCGAATCGTCGCAGATCATTCAGGAACTCAACAACGACACCATCGATATTGGGCTGATGGCTACACCGCTCAACGAACCATCACTGCGTGAGATCCCACTTTTCCACGAACCCTTTTTATTGTACACGTCCATGCATCACCCCTATTACATGAAGGATGAGATCGACGTATCGGAGATCTCAGAGAAAGGGCTATGGTTATTGACGGAAGGACACTGCCTCCGAAATCAGGTGCTCAACATCTGCGACAAAAAGAACGCCCAAAGCGCCAACTTCAACTATGAAAGTGGTAGCATTGAAACACTTAAAAACCTGGTAAAACACAATATGGGGTATACACTAGTGCCAGAACTCTCGGTTACCAATGAAATGGCGGACCAACGCATCAAGCGATTCAAATCGCCAGAGCCGGTCAGGGAGGTGAGCCTCGTGGTACACAAAAGTTTCAACAAGGAATTGATTTTAGAAAAGCTCAGAGAAAGCCTGATGAAGGATATTCCGGAGCACTTTTCCAAGGCGAAAAAATTCAACAGGATCAAATGGCGTTAAATGCTATTCTTTCCAAAATGGAATGATGACCCAGGTTTCCATTTCAAAATCGTCGAGTGTAATTGTATTGAAAACATTCGGATCTATTTGAGACAAATTCTTTACTTCCAATTCATGCCGTCCAGGTGGTGTATCGTTAATATCCACAATGATCAAGAAGCCTCTTTCACCTTTGTTTTGGTGTTGTGTAAAACTCAGGTCATAATTAAGCAATGGCTCACCGTCAAGGTAAAATTCATAAACCTGAGTGATGCACTCGAGCCCGGCCTCTACCTCACTTCTGTATTGATCGATGGGGTAAATAAGATCCTTGATGCGTTTAGTCGTATCCAGCTGAGATTGCATCCCTGCATTGAAGGCTCTGACTAAGGATTCATCCAGTTCAAGGTCTTTCGCTTCCGGACATAGCAATTCAAGTACACCATTCAGGTTTGGGTCGTACCTCACAAAAAATTCTAAGTACCTGCCGTTAACAAATTTGGAGGGAAGGCTCACCGTACGGATGAAATTGTCCGCTCGTTGGTCGTCATAGTGCTGGTTTTGAACGACTCTGGATAGCTCCCCTTTCGTTTCAGGATAAAATTGATAGGGATTGATCCCTTCAATGCGATTGACAATAAGAAACACGATCAACAGACCAAGAGACACTAAAGCGATGTGCTTCTTTTTGAAATTAGTGATCAGGTGATAATAGATCGATCGGTACAGGAAAGAGATTGAAATAATGCTGTAAAATCGATAGATCGGATAATAGAGTACAGAAAACCATTTCGACTTTTTGAAGGCACTAAACAACAAGGTATCCAGAAAAAAGATCAACGCTGAAATGGCAAAAACCAACCAAGCCAAGAATAGGACAAAATTCATGAGAGCCACAGCGGTTGAATCACCAAATACTCTTGGAAAGAATACGGTTAAACCAATGATCGAAAACAAAAAGGCACCCACCAAGACAACAGATATCAGCGAGAAGGCCACCAAATAGGTATAAGCAAAGATCACACTCGCGATCTTATCTAGAAAAAGGATCAGTTCATCTAGTGTGCGTACATTCTCAGGCAAAAACTTCTTGAACGGTTTTTGCAACTTGACATTGTCAAAATCGATTCGATTCGACACTGAGCTCAACCCCACGATCCCAATCCAGAAGCCTCGCAAGAGCAAGTGCACCAGTAAACTGATCAGGAAGAACCTTAGCGCCAGTGGAATAGTAGAAATGATCAAGCGGACAGAAATGGCAAAGATGGGGTTATCCCGCTGGCCACTTATCTTATTAAAGGTGAACGACGATTCAAACGCATCGTATTGTTCTAAACTCGTGGCAAGAAGAAAAATGGAAAAACCAGTGATCAGCAATTCAAGCTACCAGCTTTCCAGTTGTAAATTGGCTACCCATCGCCTTAACTCGCCGTCGTCTTTCTTATCTGAATCACTCATCATCTTAATTCATGACAAGATTCTGAAAGAATAATTATAAATCAACAGTCTAATCGAAATTATCCGAAGATTATTCCTCTTGCTGTAGCTGACCAAAAGGTCATTGCCAGCTAAGCACTTACGTAGTGAGGCACATTGGTCTTCTGAACACTGAGAAGACCAGATCAGATGGCCTATGCGTCACATAGCATTCAACTCGTCGTTGTTCAGCGGCTTCCTTATCTTAAATCGTCGGGCTAGCTGCCCCCTGTTTTTGATCAAATGGTTGTTCCTCCACAACTAGACCCTGCACCAGCTGTGCAACCAAAGCAATGTTGATTGATGATGATGTCTCGATCCAGTGTTTTCGCTAAATCGAAGTCTCTAATATGATCCGGCACGCCATTGGTCAGCTTTAAGTCGAGCATTTGGTTGAAATCGCAATCGTACAAATAACCATCCCAACCGATCGAGATCATGTTTCGACACATTACCCCTTCCGCTGCCATGGGATTGTAGGCATTGGCCAATTCATTCATATACTCTTCGTAGTTCTTTGAATTGAGCAAATAATCCAGGAATCTACTAACGGGTAGGTTGGTAATGGCAAAAAGTTGGTTGAACACAATACCATATTCTTTCAACAACTTGCGTTTAAACTCACTCTCCAAGATTTCCTGGTCATCCGGCAGATAAGCGCCAGATGGATTGTACACCAGATCAAGTTTTAAGGAGGAGTCATCTTTGCCATAGCCCACAGCATTCAGCATCTTAAGGGCTTTGACCGACTTCTCAAACACACCGTCCCCACGTTGGGCATCGGTTCTTTTGGCATTGAACGACGGCAAGGAGGACACCACATTGATCTGATGAGAAGCAAAAAAATCAGGCAGATCGGCATATTTTGGATTTGCCAAAATGATCGTCAGATTGCACCGCACGATGATCTGCTTGCCCATTTTGGACAGCTGCTCCACAAACCAACGAAAATCAGGATTCATTTCAGGAGCCCCACCGGTAAGATCTACAGTTGACGCATCCGATTTAGATAAGGCCACCAGGATCTCCTCCATGGTTTCGCGCGTCATGATCTCTTTGCGATCTGGCCCGGCATCGACATGGCAATGCTTACAGACCTGATTGCACATTTTTCCCACGTTGACCTGAAAAACGTCAACACCAACGGGTTTCAAAGTGCCTGATCCCGACTCTTCGAGCTTCTCTTCAAAGCTCGGAATACCGATTTCGGCATGATTGGACAAGATGTTAACTTGTTCTTCGGTAGAGGATAACCAATGTTTTGCTCGCTTAAGTGTTTTCAAAGACGACATATTACATCATTTTCTCTTCGAGCTGATTTTTCATTTGCACGCTATTCACCAAAGTCGCTCCCCCTTTGATCGCAGCGGCAACATGCACAGCTTCCATCATTTCTTGTTCGTCTGCGCCTTTTTTGAGGCAAGCATCCGTGTAGGCATCGATACAATACGGGCAAGATTCTGCATGGGCCACAGCCAGGGCGATCAATGCCTTTTCTCGTGCGGTTAATGCGCCTGGTTTAAATACTTCTCCGTACCACTCGAAAAATTTCTCACCAAGTGTGGGTTGCAGTTCTGTAATGGTTGGAAACTTTTTTAAGTCCGCTGGGTCGTAATATTTCTTTGCCATGATGCTTTTTTCTCTTTTTAGGTTAAGTAATGAAACGAAAAGGTAATGCGTATGCAATTCAATCCAATACGATTAAGACTAACTTCTCATGCTTTTGGTTCCATGAATGTGTAGAATCTGGCGCATGAACAAATTCAAACTAATGGATATGCGGAATAAACCATGCGTTCAGATCGTGCTACCTTGTAAAAAATGCTGCCCTTGAATGAAGTGATTAATGCTTGACCAATGACGGCTCATTTTATTCAACGCATAACCGGGTTGCTGCGCGATCCTCCCTTATCACTCCTGAAAATACAAAAGCTACCCAACTGCCTTGGGTGCTTTTTTCATTTGCTTGAATGCCAGAGCTAGCCTCCTACTCGGCGATTGTTGGTGTTGTCGCCAACAATTAACCGGATTGCTGCGCATCCTTTCTTATCACCTTTGAAAATACAAAAGCTACCCAACTGCCTTGGGTGCTTTTTTCATTTGCTTGAATTCTGGAGCAAGCTCCGAATTCCGCAAATGAAAAAAGCCTACCGCGCTGCGGTAGGCTTTTGTGAGTTAAGTGACCTCGGCAGGATTCAAACCTGCAACCTCTTGAGCCGTAATCAAGTGCACTATTCAGTTATGCTACGAGGCCATTCCAATCGGAGGTTAAACTCCGTTAAATAGGGCTGCAAAGATAATTAATTCTTTTTCTTTGCAAAAGACGCCTATGTATACTTTTAAAAAACATTATCTTTGCCACCGCTTCACAAAGCGCAGTCTTATGAAACGAATCCTTACGCTATTTTCCCTCATTACACTTACCTTTTCTGCCTACGGACAAAAGCCAGATCTTCCTGGTCAACTTTTGGTTGATTTTGGCTTCAACACTTGGACAGAAAAGCCGACTGGAACAGATCTTAATTGGTTTCAGTCCAATACTTTCAACATGGCTTACTATTACGACCTGCCAATTGGCGATGGTGGCTTTACCATTACCCCTGGCCTAGGGATGAGTTGGGAGAAATATGCCTTTGACAATAATTCTACACTTATTTCCAACGTCAACAATGGGCAGCGTTTTATTCAAGTGGTTGACCTGAATGATGAATTTGGTCAGAACCTCAGTTTTGACAAATCAAAACTAGGCCTCTATTACATTGATCTACCATTAGAGGTGAGATGGTACGCCAAAAGAGATGAATACAGCCAAGGCTTTCGCGTGGCGCTTGGGGCAAAGATCAGTTACCTCTACTCTTCCTTCACCAAGATCAAGTTTGAAGATGTCTTGACAGATCCACGCATGCTAAAGGATCGCCAAGATCTCGGTTTCAACCGTTTCAGGTATGGCGTTCAGCTGCGCGCTGGATGGGGAGGCTTCGGATTCTTTGGTTTTTATGAGCTCTCAGACAAATTTGATAATGCCCCTATCGGCGGCATGAATACCAGCACGCTTACCTGGGGCATTTCCTTGACAGGGTTCTAGCTCATTCTCCTTTAAATTCAGGCTTGCGTTTTTCGAGGAAGGCCGTCACCCCTTCTTTATGATCCTTGGAGGACCCGGCAATGTCTTGGCAATAGGCTTCATAATCGAGCATTTCGCTCAAAGTAGCATGTTGCGATTTGTTGAGCATCTTCTTCATTAAGCCGATCGCTTTAGTTGGCGCAGCAGCATAATAACTCGCGTACTGAGCGACTGCATTGTCCAACTCTTCATCAGGGACAGCGGCATTCACTAATCCTAAATCCAATGCTTCTTTGGCGGAAACCCTAGTTCCCATAGTCGCTAGTTCAAAGGCCTTTGCCGAGCCTACTAAACGAGGTAAAAAGTAGGAAGATCCTGAATCAAGCACTAAACCAATATTGACAAACACTTCGATGAGCTTGGCCGACTCTGCTGCCACGATCAAGTCGCACGCCAAGGCAAAGCTACACCCTGCTCCTGCTGCCACACCATTCAAGCGACAGATCACCGGCTTGGGTAGGTTGCGAATGGCTTTAATGATCGGATTGTATCGTTTATGTATCGAATCTGAGAAAGATCGATCGGGCTCTTTAGAAGAAGCTTTCAGGTCTTGCCCCGAGCAAAAGGCCTTGCCCTCTCCGGTAAGCACCACAACACGCACTTCAGGGTCACGTTTGACTTGTTTAAAGGCATCTTGCAATTCGAACGTGATCTCGTTGTTCAGTGCATTATATACCTCCGGTCGATTGAGTGTAATGGTCGCAACGCCATTAGCCAGCTCGTACTTCAAGAATTCATACATGCCTCAAAGAAAAAAAGAAATGGCGCCATAGCAAACGGAAAAACCAAGTAAAGCTCCCGCCCATAGTTCTGCTGGTTTGTGCGCGTTGAGGTAAAGACGGGCCCAGAAGACAAGCCCATTGAGTACAATAGCGCCGAGTAAGGGCAGGAAAAGGGTACTTGTTCCCGGAAATTCAATGGCAAAAGCGACAATAAAACCTAACCAGCCGGCTACTCCTGCCGCATGTGCGCTGATCTTCCAGAAAAAAGTGATCAAATTGGTGGCCACAACCACAGCGGTAATCGCTTTAAATGAGAGCTGCATTGTCGTATTCATCCAATCTTGGCCTAAGATCAGGTAGGCCACCACTAAATAGAAGACCGTAATGAAGACAAAAGGAATGAAACGGTCCTTCCTGTCCTTCATTTGCAGGTCATGGATCACCTTGGTCAGCCGGAACATGATGACCGTGAGCATGGGCACCAAGCAGGTGGTAAAAAAGATTAGACCGACCACCGTCCACTTGCCGTTTTGCGTTAGGTTCGAACTGTTGCCTACATGAAATAAAATGGTAAAGAATACCAGGGTAGGCATTAACAAGGGCTGAAAGATATACGAAAGTAACTTGGCAGAAGCCTTCAAATCAAAGCTCCTTTCTTAATCGCGCCACAGGAATATTCAACTGCTCTCGGTACTTAGCAACCGTCCTTCTAGCAATATGATAGCCTTTTGCTTTCAACAACTTTTCGAGCTTGTCATCGGAGAGCGGCTTCTTTTTATCTTCTTTTTCGATCAATTGCGCCAACACATTTTTGACCTCTCTCGAACTCACATCCTCACCGCTTACGGTCGAAATGCCCTCACTAAAGAAATACTTGAGTGGAAAAATACCAAAATCGGTTTGAATGGACTTGGAATTGGCTACACGCGAAATCGTTGAAATATCCATCTGAATCTCATTGGCAATGTCTTTCAAGATCATGGGACGAAGTTTGCTTTCGTCTCCCTCCAGGAAGAATTCATATTGATACTTTACAATGGCCTCCATTGTTCGCAATAACGTATTTTGCCGCTGTTTGATGGCATCGATGAACCATTTGGCCGCATCGAGCTTTTGCTTGACAAAACTGACCGTCTCTTTCAGCTTCTTATCTTTTTTATCGCTTTTGTCGTAGGCGCTGAACATGTCCGAATAGGAGTGGCTTACGCGTAATTCCGGCGCATTTCTTGAATTTAGGGTAAGGTCCAATTTGCCGTTGGTGTTCGAAAGTAGAAAATCCGGTATCAAGTATTGTGTTTTGACCAAGCCGCCAGAAACTCCTCCAGGCTTCGGATTGAGACGAATAATGGCTGCTACAGCATCCTTCAGCAAATCATCTTCCTCGATGTTCAGCTTGCGAATGATCTTGTCGTAGTGCTTTTTGGTGAACTCATCAAAACAGAAGTCGATGATCGCAAGGGCCGTTTGCAATACACGGTCGTCTTCAAATTGCTCTAATTTTCGAAGCAATTGTATGCGCAAGCATTCTTGTAAATTACGGGCACCAATACCAGCAGGATCAAATTGCTGAATTTGAAAAAGCAATTCCTCCAATTCTTCTGTATCGGTTTCAATGCCTTGAGCAAAAGCCAGGTCGTTCACAATGGCATCTAGTTCTCGACGGATGTAGCCATCGGACTCGATACTACCAATGAGTTGTTTCGCCACCGTTTCCTGATGTTCATCTAAGCCCAAATAGCCGAGCTGTGCTTCGAGCTGGTCATTGAGAGAGGCCTGCATCGCCACAGGGATTTCTTTATCATCCTCTTCGCTGTAATTGCCGTCACCCTGCATCTTATAACCCGAGTAATCGTCATCCCCTAGGTAGTCTTCAATGTTCAAGTCGTCGCCAGTATCGAAGTCTTCTGCTGAATCGTCACTCTCTGATTGTACCTCAGGCTCTTCACGCCCCTCTTCCAATGCCGGATTGAGCTCCAATTCCTCTTCCACCCGGGCGTCTAGTTCCGCCGTAGGGACTTGTAGCAGTTTGATGAACTGTATCTGTTGAGGAGATAACTTCTGACCTAATGTTTGACTTAAACTGAGTTTTTGCATTGTTGAAGATGCCCTTGTCTTTAATCAAATTTAAAGAAAGAAGAATGAAAAACGTGGGCTTGTGACACTTATTAACAAAAACCGTGCAAATTTTTCAAAATGCACTCAAACGGGCTAAAACGTATTCTATTTCGCCCACTGGAATGAATGAGCTTTCCATGATATTGACTTTCAAATTGTTGTTATTGACTTAGAAAAATTATTGCTTTGTGTTCTGTTATTAAGTAGTGGACAATGGAATTGAGAAGAACAAAAATTTCGACCCTTTTACAAACGGATTCATTTGATCGAGAAGTGCTCGTGAAGGGATGGGTCAGAACCAAAAGAGGCAATAAACATGTCAATTTCATCGCATTGAACGATGGTTCGTCAATCAATTCCATGCAGGTGGTGGCAGACCCGACTGTCATTTCAGAAGACATCCTTAAGCGAGTGACCACAGGAGCCTCGATTGGTGTTAAAGGAAAGCTTGTCGCCTCTCAAGGAGGTGGTCAATCCATGGAAGTGCAAGCAACAGAACTCGTGGTTTATGGAGAAGCTGATCCAGAAAAATATCCGCTTCAGCCTAAAAAACACTCCATGGAATTCCTGCGTGAGATCGCCCACCTTAGGCCTCGAACGAACACCTTTGGTGCCGTATTCCGTGTACGTCATGCCATGTCATACGCAGTCCACCAATTCTTTCATGAAAAAGGTTTTTACTACTGGCACAGCCCCATTATTACCGGTTCAGATGCCGAAGGAGCAGGTGAAATGTTTGCTGTAAGCGCCCTTGACCTCAACAACCCTCCACGAACAGAGGATGGCCAAGTGGATTACAAAAAGGACTTCTTCGGTCAGGCAACCAACTTGACCGTTTCTGGTCAGCTAGAGGGTGAATTGGGTGCACTGGCACTGGGTGAGATCTACACCTTTGGCCCCACCTTTCGAGCAGAAAACTCCAACACCACCAGGCATTTGGCGGAATTCTGGATGATCGAGCCGGAAATGGCCTTTTATGATTTAAAGGACAACATGGACCTGGCTGAAGAATTTCTTAAATATTTGGTCAATCATGCCCTGAATCATTGTGCTGATGACCTGGCCTTTTTTGAGAATCGTTTGCTCGAAGAGGAAAAGAACAAACCCACTGCTGAACGAAGCGAAATGACCTTAACCGAGAAACTGCGCTTTGTGGCCGAGAACGATTTTGTGCGCCTAACCTACGCTGAGGCCATTGACATCCTGCGGAATTCCAAACCGAATAAAAAGAAGAAATTTCAGTTTCCCGTCGAAGGCTGGGGCACTGACCTTCAGTCGGAGCACGAGCGCTACCTGGTCGAAAAGCATTTTAAGAAACCCGTGATCTTGATCGATTACCCAAAAGAGATCAAATCATTCTACATGCGGATGAATGAAGACCAACGAACGGTCGCTGCCATGGACATTCTATTCCCTGGGATCGGTGAGATCGTTGGTGGCTCCCAACGAGAAGAACGACTGGACATGTTGGTTAAGCGAATGGGAGAAATGAGCATTCCTATGGAGGAGATGGATTGGTTCCTGGACACGAGAAGGTTCGGTACAGTTCCTCATTCGGGTTTTGGGCTTGGGTTTGAACGCCTCATGCTTTTTGTGACCGGCTTAGGGAACATTCGCGATGTCATTCCTTTTCCAAGAACCCCTGGAAACGCAGCATTTTAACCGATAAGAAAACGGATTACTATTTCTTTGAGAACCTAACGGTTTGTTGGAATTTCTCTCTATCCTCTCTCACGAGCACAAGATAATAGCCTCTAGGGAAGCGGCTTACATCCACTTTGTATTTTTGTAGACCTAACTTTTCTACCGTGACTTGCATCTTAGAACCAATGATCGAACGGATCTCAATGATCGGCTGCTTTACCTCGGTTTTACTTAGGTCAATAGTGATTTGGTCCGTCGTTGGATTGGGGAAAACATCCACCTTGATCTTGTCATTGGTCACTTTTGAGCGCTCAGTCGTCACCTGAGCCGAAAGGTTTAGGCACAGGCACATCACCGCCAAAAGGCAGAATGAACGTAATGGCGATATGGTAGCGAGTAAAGGATTCAAAACAACAATTCTTCTAGCTTACGATAGAATTCAGATAAAGATAAGTTTTTTCAAATAAAACAAACAAACTATGCGTTACATATTACTTGTGGTAAGCTATGTAGCAAATCTGATGCCATGATTGAATGTTCTCCTAATGCCTTCTTTGCATGATCTCCGGCGGCGCCATGATAATACACGGCCTGTCTAGTGGCCGATTCTCTACTGAACCCTTGTGCTAAAAAGCCAGCGATCAATCCTGCCAATACATCCCCGCTTCCTCCTTTGGCCATTCCAGGGTTTCCGGTGCTGTTGAAATAAACATTCCCATCGGGTGCAATAACACTTGAATGAGCGCCTTTGATCACAACAACCACGTCATGCTTAGCCGCCAATAGCAAAGATTTTTCGATTCGTTCTAATCCATTGGCTGTGGGTCCGATCAACCTGGCCAATTCACCAAGGTGAGGTGTTAAAATGGCCTTACCAGCGATGAAATCAAAAAGTTCATGATGCTCCGAAAGGATATTGAGGGCATCAGCATCAAGCACTAAGGGCTGTGAGTTCTTTTCTAAAAAACGACACAGCCACTGCACCGTCCGTTCATCTTGACCAAGCCCTGGCCCAATGCAAAGCGCATTAATGGAAGGCGGAACCACCCCACTTGTTACCACATCAGCAGAATCGTCTAGGCTAACCATAGCTTCTGGGACAGCGATCTGCATGATCGACTCTCCTCTTGCCGGTATGTGTGCGGTAGCTAAGCCTACCCCAGCAAGCAAGGCCGCACGAGTGCAAAGCACTGCCGCACCCATTTTGCCTTTGCTCCCCGCTACGACCTGAACATGCCCATAGCGACCTTTATGAGCAAATTTTTCACGTGCGGGTAAAATCACGTCCTCTCGTTCAATGAAGAAATGTTGAGAGGGAACTCGGTCGATAAACTCTTGGGCTAAGCCAATATCCAGCACCTTGACATCTCCACAGAATTCACCGGTTTCAGGAATTAAAAAGGTGAGCTTTGGACATTGAAATGTTAAGGTGTAATTGGCTCTAACCACTGCGGTATCCTCAATCACTTGATCCGCCATCAGACCAGAAGGCAGATCAACCGCGACCACCGATTGATTCGAAGCATTGACCCCATCGATTAAGTCTTTGTAAGTGCCCTCGACCGGACGACTCAATCCGCTACCAAATAAGGCATCGATGATCACCTCATAAGCTGAAAGTGATGCTCCTTTAGCAAGCGAACGAATGGGCAAATTGAATCGACGTTCATTGACCTGCGCGTCCTTAGACAAGCTATTGCCAGCAACACTACCTACTTCAACTGCATAGCCTTTCTCCAGAAGCAGCCGAGCAATGGCCAAGCCATCTCCCCCGTTATTTCCTGGACCTACCAGAACCAGTATGTTGCATGGACGGGGAAACAATTCCAAAAATTCCCTTACAAAACACTGAGAAGCACGCTCCATGAGGTCGATGGAGGTAATGGGTTCGTGGGTAATGGTATATTCGTCGGTCGCTTGAAGCTGTGAGGCGGTCAGTATTTTTCTCATTTGAAATCTAGGTATGGCAGTAGCTTGTACACTTGTGCAGAATCAAATGTCTTTAAATTAAATAAATCCGTTGCACTGCGATACTTTCCTAGCTTACTTTTCTGATGGAAGACCTCTTTGGTCTGTTCAAAACTAATGTATGGATGTGCATTCAACTCTTTAAATGTCGCCAGATTGATGGGTATTTTGTATACGCTTGAATCTCCAATGGTCAAAAATGGCGCGATTTGATTAAGGAGACTGTCGCTGAGCCCATAGACCTCTGCCAATTGTTGGGTCGAGACATAGCCACCAAGAAGCTTACGGTACTTGATGATACGGCTAGCATAAACACTGCCTATGCCGTACAGCTGCTTGAACGCCGTTGTATCCGCAGAGTTGATGTCAACGATCAACGGTTTGGGTGCTGCCTTCGTTGATACCGAGTCGGTAAAAACTCGCTTTATAGCCTCATTGACTTCCTTTTTCTTGCTCACTACACGACTATGTGGTGGCGAGCTATTCATTGTCGAGACCTGAATAAAAGGACGCAATTGAACAAAGAGACTGTCTGGAAAACCATAGATCTTCTTTAGGTCTTCAGGTCTTCTGAAACGACCACCTGCCTTTCGGTAATTGACGATGCGCTTTGATAAGAAGCCAGGGATTCCTAACCGCATCAAACTATCAGCGGAGATCACGTTGGGATCAAAAAGAAAAAATTCAGTGAGTTCCTCATGGTCATTTCCTTCTGCTGGATCGGGGAACAAGCTGACCAAACTATCCAGCAGTTGTTGATCTACCGTGTTGTCGTAGTCGGGCGGAAAGAAATACCCGTACAAGCTTGGCAAAAAGAGGAAAAATAAGATCAGGGGAATAAGAAGCAATACCCCATTCATCTCTCGCTTAGAAAAGCCCAAAATTCCTCTTAGATTCTTGCGCATTGGTGATTGTGTGTGTTCTATTTGGCTAAAGTGGCCAGAACTAAAATAATGTATTATGATTCAATTTCAGCGGAAAATATCATTTTTAGCCTATTTATTAAGAACCATTCTAAATAACTTAGACGTGATTTAAATCACTTTTTTACCGAAACACTTAGGTTTATTTTTGCTTCTCATTAAAGCAAAGGACCATCTGTGCAAGGAAACTTTAAATACATAGGACTCTCATTCAAGAATACTCCGGTTGCCATCCGTGAGCTCATTGCCTTGGATGAGGACCTGGTGAAGGGCCTGATCCGTTCGCTCAACGAGCTTCTTGACCTATCGGATGTTTTAGTCCTTTCCACTTGCAACAGAACAGAGGTCTATTATTCGGCAGAAAAAGACCTCAGTGTTGAGATCATCAAAGTGTTAGGCATAAAGAAAGGCCTACCGAACATGATCGATTACAAGGATTATTTTCATGTGATCAATGACGCCTCTCAAGCGTCTCTTCAGTTATTCAGGGTTTCGCTTGGTTTAGAGGCACAAGTCATCGGCGACTTACAGATCATCAATCAAGTGAAGCGTGCTTATCAGATCTCTGCAGATGAAAACGTGGTGAGTCCTTTTTTGCATCGATTGCTTCACACGATCTTCTTTGCGAACAAAAGGGTTTTTCAAGAAACCAATTTTAGAAACGGCGCAGCGAGTGTCTCTTATGCATCGGCAGAATTGGTTCGATCGATCACACAAAATATTCAAGATCCCAAAATCTTAATTCTGGGTTTGGGTGAAATTGGAGAAGACGTCGCCCGCCATTTAGCGGATGAACAAGCTGAAGTGATGCTTGCTAATCGCTCGTTCGATAAAGCCATTGAATTGGCCACTGAATTGTCATTGAATGCACGGAGCCTTGAGCAAAGTCTTCAACAGGTGCATACCTACGATGTGATCATTTCAAGTGTTCCTGTTAAGAACCTTATCGCTCAATCACACATTTCTAACAAAGAAACACATAGCCTTCAGTTCTTTATTGACCTGTCCATACCGCGCTCAATCGATCCTCAAATTGAGGACATTAATGGTGTGGCCTTGTATAACATTGATGAAATTCAGAGTAACGCTTCGGCAACACTCGACAAACGCTTGGCTTCCATACCGAAAGTTGAATCCATCATTGATGAAGCGTTGAACGATCTAAAAGATTGGTCATTAGAAATGGAAGTGTCACCAACCATTCAAAAGCTGAAAGGGGCACTTGAAGAAATTCGACAAGAAGAACTCAAAAAGCACCTCAAAAATGCTTCTCCTGAAATGGAAGATTTTGCCGAGCGCTTATCGAAATCGTTGACTCAAAAGATCATTAAATTGCCTGTCTTGCAGCTCAAAGCGGCCTGCAAAAGAGGCGAGGCGGAAACACTGATCGATATTCTGAACGACCTTTTCGATTTAGAAAAACAACCGGCCAAAAAATAAGCAGTACGCTGACCGGCCTTTTGTGTAATTAACTTTCCTTTTTTTCGTAAGCTTAACGAGTATTCGACACCATTCATGTTGATAAAG
Source organism: Roseivirga sp. YIW32 (assembly GCF_057219245.1). Lineage (NCBI taxonomy): Bacteria > Pseudomonadati > Bacteroidota > Cytophagia > Cytophagales > Roseivirgaceae > Roseivirga > Roseivirga sp. YIW32. Next base: position 1,772,069 of record NZ_JBXVVG010000001.1, read on the forward strand.
CGTTTGATCATTTCTTTAATCTTTTGTTTAGCAGGGTTTTCAGCCCATGCTTTTCAATTGGCTTTAATCAATGGAGGCGAACGCTTTGGCCTTGTCAACAAAACCAGTAACGACACCATCCTACGCAAAGAATTCGAAAAAATTGGCTGGGCAAACGATGGACTCAGTTTCAACGGGGTCATTCGGGCAAGAAAGAATGAAAAATGGGGCCTCTACAATGAAAATGGCAAAGCCATTACCGGGCATGAGTACACCACCCTAATCCCACATGATGCCAACCATTTCATCGCCAGCAAGCGATCGAGCCAAAGCATTCTGCAGCAGTTTGGTCTGATCGACACAAAGGGTAAAACGGTCATCCCATTCAATTTCCTACGACTGGCCAGCAGCGGCGATCATTTCATCGCTACCGAAAAAGTCAATGATCAATTAACACAATCCTTATACGATGCAAAAGGCAGGTCCTTGATCCGTGAAACAGCAAAACGCATTGAACCACTGAACGACGACCATTATGCTGTTCAATATCCTGAGGGCCTTTATGCGCTGCACGACGGGCAAGGAAAGGCCATCACCGCTGCAGAATTTCAAGCCATCAACTCGCTTCGTTCTTCGTTCTTTTTAATTACCTACTTTAATAGACTAGGTGTTGTCGATGCACAAGGCCGCGTTGTGGTGCCTCCCATCCACCGACGTATATTTCTTAGTGATCAGGAGATCAAAGCAGAAGGATATCCTCAATGGACCTTCTTCTCAACAGATGACCAACCAAATTTCTTTTTCGATAAGATCCTACCACTTGGAGATTCCTTATTCGCCATACAGACCGACAAACATGTGGGAGTGATCAATCCCAAAGAAGCTTATCTATCTTATTTGACTGATCATGTGCTCATTAAAACGACGGCAAACCTGGCCTTGGTCCAACATAACGACACCAAACGCTATGGCTTATTGAATGCGCGTGGAGAGCAAGTATTGAATTCGACCTACGACAGCCTAATGCTCTTCGATCAATTCGCTCTTGGCAAAATCCAGCGACCATCTGGAGAAAACTGGTTCGCTTTCTCTACTGAGGGACAAGCGTTGAATTCCATAGGATACCAAGACATTGCAGACACCACTGCCTATGGACAGGTTATTGCCAAAAGAAATGATAAGCTTGGCTTGCTCTCGGCTGAGGGCAAGGAACGCACTTCATTTGAGTTCGACTCCATCCACGCCGTGTTGCCCAACCGATTGATCGTTCAACATGCACGAGGGGTTGGGTTGATCGATGATTCAGGCAACTGGATGATCACTCCATACAATGACCAGCTCAGCTTCCACACCGACCATTATCAATTTTCTCAAGGAAGCGCTTCGGGTCTTACCGATCTCAATGGCAAGCAACTGACCAAAGGGTATGAGGAGACCTTCTTCCTACCCGGTGGGTACTTCAAGCGCTCAGAGAAAGGCTATCAAGCCTATTTCTTCAATGATAGTCTCGTATTTGATAATCATTACGATACCATTTACGCACTCAATTCTGCCTCTTGGTACCTAAAGAGAGGGGATAAACAATTCTTCTTCCGATACGAAGACCAATTCGTAACGAATTTGAGTTCCGGTCTTCAGGAGCTTGGTCAATTTCAAGAAAACTACATTGCCTTTAAGGAGGATGATCAGTGGGGTTTCCTTGACGAAATCGGTCAGTTGCGCATTGCCAACCGCTACGACAGTGTAAAGAATTTTTCAGAAGGCATTGCCCTGGTCAAATTGATCGGTAAATGGGGAGCGATCAATCGAAATGAAGAGTTGGTCCTTCAGCCGATCTATGACAGTATCGGGAGTTTCTACAATGCGCTTACCGTTGTGAAAACGAGCAAGAAATATGGACTAGTGGACCGAACAGGAAGAGAAGTGCTGGCTGTAAAATATGATCTGATCACCCGACATCAAGGATGGATCGAATTGGAAATCGGAGGTTTGAAAGGAATCTCAGACATTCGTGGAAGAATCATCAAGTCGCCGCAATACGATGCCGTTCAGCCACTCGACCCCTTGCATTTTTTAGTGCGCAAAGGATCCAAGTATGGGGTCGTTAATCGAAATGGACGGGACGTTATTCCTTTGGCTTATGAACAAGTGAAAGCAAGTCCGCTCGGATTTTTGGCATTAAAAAAGGGTAAGCTCACCACCTACCCTATTCTATAAATACCTGAGTACTTACTTTTTCTTACTGTCCTCGCGTCTTTTTCCTGAAGAACTGCTTTCAGGTTTTGCAATGGATTCGCGCATGTCCGTATCGGCTTGAATGTTTTCTAACTTATAGTAATCCATCACCCCAAGGTTTCCGGAACGGAAGGCTTCTGCAACGGCCAATGGTATCTCGGCCTCTGCTTGAATTACCTTTGCCCTTGCTTCTTGTGACTTGGCTTTCATTTCTTGTTCTTCGGCAACCGCCATGGCTCTTCTTTCCTCTGCCTTAGCTTCTGCTACTTTCAGATCGGCTTGTGCTTGATCTGTTTGTAGTTGCGCACCAATGTTCGCACCTACATCAACATCTGCGATATCGATGGAAAGGATCTCGAATGCTGTGCCGGCATCGAGGCCTCGCTGCAACACCAACTTGGAGATCTTGTCTGGATTCTCAAGCACTTCTTTGTGGGTGCCTGCCGAACCGATAGAGGTAACGATACCTTCACCCACCCTGGCTAAAATGGTGTCTTCGCCGGCACCACCCACCAATTGCTGGATGTTGGCCCTAACCGTTACTCTCGCAACGGCAATCAACTGAATACCATCGGCTGCCACTGCGGCAACTTTAGGTGTCGTGATCACTTTAGGATTCACGGAGATCTGTACCGCCTCGAACACATCTCTACCTGCGAGGTCAATGGCTGTTGCTTGCTGGAAACCCAAGTTGATATTGGCTTTATCTGCTGAAATAAGTGCCTTGATCACGGTAGGTACATTTCCACCTGCCAAATAGTGTGTTTCCAAATCGGTTGTAGTCAATTCCAAACCTGCCTTGGTTGCCGTGATCATCGCGTCGACAACAATGCGCGGTGGCACTTTTCTGATCCGCATGAAGACCAACTCGAGCAGGCCTACTTTGACCGCTGAAAAACGAGCAGTGATCCAAAGGTTAACCGGTACGAAGTACAGAAAAACGAAAAGGAGGATAATCCCTCCGACTACGGCTATAATTAAGCCTATATCTTGCATAATCTATGGATTTATTGATTCAACGATAATTTTATTTCCTGATATTTTAATGATCTTCACCTGCTCACCTGAATCGATCAAGTGACCGTGAGAGGTTACCTCATATACTTTATTATTGAATTCTGCTTTACCAATTGGCTTGAGGTCAGACACGGCTTCACCTCGCATTTCAATTTGTAAACCCTCGGTATAGCTCTCGTTTACCTTTGACTTATTCGTTGTCTTTAACGAAAACTTATCCCATGAGTTCTTCCTGAAACTCCACACAAGCGCAATGATAGAGGTTACAAAAGAACCTGCCAACACCAGCGCCCCGGCTCTTGTCCCGTAGGCCTCGAAGGTTATGTAAATCCCAATACCTGTCAGGGCTAAGCCGATCAAACCCAAAATGGTTGTACCAGGCACAAAAACAAGTTCCAGATAGATCAAAATCAGCCCGACAACCACGAGCAAAATGATGGACACCCAATCACCCATAATGAATAATTTCAGTCCATAATATACGTACAAAAAGGCTAGTATTTAATAGGCCTTGGCAAAAAGCACACGTCTTTTTGAGGGCTTACCCGAGTAAATGCACGTTCCTTCTTCTTCCTCCTGATCAATGGGAATGCAGCGAATAGTGGCTTTTGTTTCTTCTTTGATCTTTTCTTCGGTCTCAGGGGTACCATCCCAATGGGCCGACACAAAACCACCTTTTCCCTCCAACACTTCCTTCAATTCATCATAGCTATCGACTGGAGTCGTATGAGCAGCTCGATAATCAAAGGCTTTTTGGTAAATGGCCGCTTGAATTTCATCCATCAAAGACTGAACTTTTTCGACGAGGTCGTTTGACAAGTCGAAAGTCTCCTTCTCCCCTGTATCTCTTCTCGCCAATTCGATGGTATTGTTCTCCATATCTCGTGGACCCATAGCGAGTCTTAAGGGCACACCTTTCAATTCCCATTCGGCAAATTTAAACCCGGGTTTATGGGTGTCACGATCATCAAGTTTAACCGAAATTCCTGCTTTCCTCAACGAATCGATGTGTGGCGCTAGGGTTTCACGGAGTCCATTTAACTGCTCTTCCCCTTTGTAAATCGGTACGATCACCACTTGAACAGGTGCCAATTTCGGAGGCAAAACAAGTCCTTGATCGTCGGAATGTGCCATGATCAGAGCACCGACAAGTCGGGTTGAAACGCCCCATGAGGTACCCCAAACGTACTCCTGTTTTCCTTCCTTGGAAGTGAATTTCACATCAAAAGCCTTTGCAAAATTCTGTCCTAGAAAATGTGAAGTCCCTGCTTGAAGGGCCTTGCCATCCTGCATTAAGGCCTCAATGCAATAGGTTTCTAAGGCACCTGCAAAACGTTCGGATTCCGACTTAATTCCTTTGACCACAGGCATGGCCATGAACTCCTCTGCAAATTGGGCATAGACATTCATCATTTGAACGGACTCGTCAATGGCTTCTTCTTTGGTAGCGTGAGCCGTATGTCCTTCTTGCCATAAAAACTCGGCGGTTCTCAGGAACAAGCGTGTTCTCATTTCCCAACGCACCACATTTGCCCATTGGTTCACCAATAAAGGCAAGTCACGGTACGACTGTACCCAATTCTTGTAGGTACTCCAAATCACCGTCTCAGAGGTTGGACGTACGATCAGCTCCTCTTCCAACTTCGCGTCCGGATCAACCACCACGCCGCCACCATTCTCGTCATTCTTTAAACGATAGTGGGTAACCACCGCACACTCCTTCGCAAAACCCTCGACGTGGTCAGCCTCTTTGCTTAAATATGACTTGGGTATGAACAAAGGAAAGTACGCGTTCGTGTGACCGGTCTCCTTGAACATGCGATCGATCTCAGCTTGCATTTTCTCCCAAATGGAAAAGCCGTAGGGTTTAATGACCATGCACCCACGAACAGCAGAATTCTCAGCCAAGTCCGCTTTTTTGACGAGTTCATTGTACCACAACGAATAATCTTCACTTCTTTTTGGTATTCCTTTGCTCATTGCTTTTTTGGTATGATACTTGCTCAACTATCGTTGAAAATACTCCGACAAATATATGCTTTTCGGGGCTTTTCTTAAGTGAAAATGAGAAATAGACATTAACTTTAAACAGCCAATAAGGTAAGCTTATGAAAATCAAATTCTACTTCAGATCCTTTGTGGCACCACTCAGCATGCTAATGGTCTTTGCATGCGCACCAGATCAATACCATCAACAAGGTGAGTACGATGACATCTACTTCACCAGAAACGATAGAAAGCAACAACCCAAAGTGGTACCTTCCGTGACGGAAGACCCTACTGTTGTTGCACAAAGTCGTTCACAGGCAAGCATTCCTGCCGAACTACAAGAACGATATACGAACCAATCCTCCGTAGTTTATTACGAAGAGCAAGGTCCAAGAGTCAAATCAGCAAATGAGCTGAATTACGATGACTTTGTTTACGATTACGAAAATGAACAGCTGGCTTATTATGAACTCCCCTTAGATTGGGAAACCGATTGGTCCAGGGCCTCTTTCGATGAATTGATGGCCAACGATTATCAATTCAAGCTGGCTTGGTATGATCAGTATTATCAAGGCAATAGTTACCGTATGGACGCCTATTTAGGGCAGCAAAATAACGTAAGCCGTGCAAGAAACTCATTCTATGGAAACAACGTTGGGGGCGGTACTGCACTACCTGTGTACGGCAACCTGATGGTAGGCAATATCATGTACGGCGCGATGATGCCAATGACACCAATGAACATGGCGTTCTATGATCCTTTCTGGAATAACCGTTTCTCGGTAAATGTCGGTCTTGGTTGGAGTAACTTTGGCTGGGGAGGCGGATGGATGAATCCTTGGTACGACCCATTCTTTGTAGGCTTTAATCGCTGGAACAGTCCATTTTGGGGTGGAAACGTTTGGGGTGGCAATGCTTGGGGCAACACGATCATCGTCAACAATAATGGTGATGGCAACTACAGACCCGGTATCACAAGAAGTGGTCGATTACAATCGACAGCGGTGAGTACGGTGGCCAGAGATTCTCAAAATGGTGCGCGCATCAGAACACGTTCGCAACGGGCAACTCTTGGCGAATCAGGGGTAAGAAGCGCTGCAGTGGTTAGGTCAGGAAGATCATCAGTCAATGCACAAGGCGTTTCTTCAGGTCGCACCATCGGAAGAAGCAATCAAACCAGAAGTGACTTAACAGCAGGTCGTATCAATCGCGTTAGCACAGATCAAAACAGGGTAAGCTCAAGTTCAAGCTCCTCTAGAATTACGCAAAGCAGAGTAAATGCGAGTCGTATTTCTTCCGGTAGAAGTTCCAGCGGCATTACGAACAGCAGCCGTAGTTCGAGCATCACAAGAGCTGATGTTGGCCGAATAAGCAGCAGTCGCTCGGCAAGCAGATCAGGGGCCTTGACCTTCGATCGCACTTCTTCAAGCAGCATCACTCGATCTGTTCAAAGCAGGAATAGCAACAGCGGATATTCAAGAAGTTCGAGTTCAAGAAGTGTATCGGGATATCCTAGCCGTTCATACAATTCGAATTCGAGCCGTTCAAGTAGTTCGCGTTCAAGCGGTGTGAGTCGTTCAAGTGGGTCTTCAAGTAGGTCAAGCGGTGTGAGTCGTTCAAGTGGCTCATCGGGAAGATCCAGCAGTAGCGGTAGCAGCAGTAGTGATAGCAGCCGATCAGGAGGCAGTTCAAGAAGCGGTAGAAACTAAAAATATCTGAATCATGAAGAAGTTATTTCAGCTTATCCTCGTAAGCCTAGTAGCCCTTTGTCTAAACAATTCGCTACAAGCACAGATCTCACCCAATGCTTTTGGGTATTACCAAGACGCCCTCCGCTTTACCCAATGGGGGCAATACGGCAGTGGACGTGTCTTTGGCTTGGCAGGTGCCGGTTCAACACTTGGTGGCGACATGAGTGCTACCTTTCTGAACCCGGCCGGTCTTGGACTTTACAATAGAAATCAATTCGTCCTGACCCCAGGCATCTCCATGAATAGTTATGCAACGAACTTCAATGGAGAATCCATCAACGCGACGCAAGATCTTTGGAACTTCACCAATGCAGGCGCAGTGATCAACTTTAACAAAAGTGACCTGATTCCTGGCGGATGGAGAGGTGGTACGTTGGGCATTACCTATAATCGTTTGAACAGCTTCGACGAAACGATCTCCTACAGTGCCTTCAATCCGAATAGCAGCATCATCGATGCCATGATCGATAACGCAACGGGCCTCCCTCCCAACCAGTTAGGAGGAATCGAACAAGTGGGCTATGATCATTACTTGATCAATCCCGACCCCTTGAACAACCTGGTGTATCTTTCTTTTGTAGACGGCTTCCCGCAGCAAACTGAACGCATTCAGCGCAAGGGGTTTATTGATCAGGTCAATGTGGCCGTGGGTGGGAATTATGATGACAAAATCTATGTCGGAGCAGGAATTGGTTTTGTGACGGGAAGATATTCCTTCAATAGAATTTACAATGAAGAATTCCAAAACTCAGCCCTTTCCACATTCAACATTGACGAATATTTATCGGTGAGAGGCAATGGATTCAATGCAAATCTAGGCGTGATCTTAAGACCAACACAGTTCTTTAGAATTGGAGCGTCCGTGACCACACCAACCTGGTATACCTTTAGCGAAGAGGGCGATGCATTCTACACTTCCGAATACAACAATTACGACGTAGCCGACTTTGTGGATGGAAATGGTGATCGCTTGATCTTGGAAGATACCGTATTGAACACCCTCTCAACCAATACCGACCTCTTCATTTCGGATTACGAGCTGACAACGCCAATGAGGTATAATTTAGGAGCTTCCGTCCTCATAGGAAAGATCGGATTCATTACCGCAGACGTTGAATTCTTAGATTACTCTGCCGCTTCCGTTTCTTCGGTGGATTTTAACGAGACTGCTGATAACGAAACCATTGGGAACATTTATCAATCGACCATGAATGCACGATTAGGTGCCGAAATGAGGTTATCGGTCTTAAGATTAAGAGCAGGCGTCGCCTTAATAGGTGATCCATATGACGACAGCTTTGATGGAATTGATCGGAGTCAACGCATCTATTCCGCCGGACTTGGAGTTTATTCGAGAGGTTTTTTTGCTGACTTAGGTGTTAGCAGCACAACTTCTGATCGCTTCTTTCAATCCTACAGTTTCTTTGATGGAACGGGGCCAGCTGCTACGACAGAGGTCACACAAGTTCAAGCAAGGCTTACCTTAGGGTTCAATTTTTAAGAAATCCATTTGATCTTAACTCAGAGATGATCAGGTCGCTAGTGATCTGATTATCTCTGATGATCAATTGGGCTTGCTCGTAAAAAGCAGCTCGCTGTTCCTTCATTTCACGAACCTCCTGAATCAAATCTTGATGGTCGTAGCTTATGAATAGCGGCCGATGTTCGATTCCCGCATCCATTATCCTCAAAGCGAGGTCTCCGACGCCAACATCCAAATAGATCGTAACCCCATGTTCATTCATGGTATCCATGTTAAAATGAAAACAAGGAGTACCTCCTCCTGTTGCCATCACAAAGCTATCTTGCTCGCCAACCAGTTCATGTAATGTCTCTCGTTCAAGGATTCGAAAATTTCCTTCGCCTTGGCTATTAAAAATCTCTGGTATTGTCTTGCCTGCTTTTTCTTCGATGGCGGCATCGAGGTCGATGAATTTCAAGTGAAGTAATTTCGCTAGTTCCTTGCCGAGCGTCGTTTTCCCACTTCCGGCTAGCCCTACCAAAAAAATTCCCTCTTTTACATTCATCAGTCAAGTTCGCTAATTACCTCTGCTGCCGATGGAATATCATTGAAATGCCACTTGGCCATCACCACACCGTCTTGCAGTAAAACCAAGCCGGGATTAGACCGTATCATGGTCTTCAAAAGTGTTTTGTCTGAGTAGAAATAAGGAATTGCCAATTGCACATCATGCCGTAGTACTTCAAAATCGGGTCCTGCTGATGCCGTGATGGCAACAGATTCAACATCCCGTCCCAGCGCGCTGATCAAACTGGTGAGCGGTAGGTAGGCGTCCATATCCGTTTTCTCTACATCGTGTACAATGATCAATAATTTGTTCCCTCGTAACGATTCAAAGGTGAAATCACTCTCATCTCCCCACAATGCATAATTGGTGATGGCTGGCACAGCCGTTGGATCATCGGGTGGTGGTAAAATCGCTGCATTCAGGTCGGTACCCACTTTATACGCTCGAAAATCAACCACAGGTAAGTGTTGGATCGCATTGTACGAGATCAAAAGAGAGAACACCAGCGAAGCGGCTACCACGATGCTAGCCATTCGCCCTTTGGCTTCAGCAACCTCTTTTCTTTTCATGAATAGGATCACTATGAAAAAGAGCAGCACCACATCCTTACCAAAAGACTGCCAAGGCGTTAGCTTGATCGCATCTCCAAAGCACCCGCAATCGGTCACTTTGTTGAAATAGGCAGAGTAAAAGGTGAGAAAGGTAAAGAAAACGATCATCCCTAAAAGTATTGGGGCCGTTAGCTTTTCTTTGAACTTAAGCAAGAGTGCAATTCCAAGCACCACCTCCAAGGTCGAAAGCGTGATCGACAAGAACAAAGAGGCCGGTTTCAGGCTATTGAAAAAGGGCGCAATGTCTATGGCAAAAACGGTAAAGTATTCTTCCAATTTGATCTGTGTGCCAACGGGATCGTTGATCTTGATCAGGCCGGAAAAGATAAAAAGCCCCCCAACCAAATAACGCGCTACTGAATGCAATACTTTCATGATTTTACAAACCCCATTAAGATCAAACAAAAAACAGCATAATTGATCATGTCCATGTAATTCGCGTCAATGCCTTCCGAAACAAGCGTCTCCCCTTCGTTGTCTTCTATTTGTTTGACGCGCAACAACTTCATTAAAATAATGTCGGTCATTGAACTGACGCGCATATCGCGCCAAGCCTCACCATAGTCGTGGTTTTTGTTTTCTAGCAATTGGCGTGTGGCTTCAGCGAAATGATCGTATCGCTTTTCCAAGTAATCTACCTCTAGCTCCATTGGTGCATTTTCGTCCAATTCCATTTGAATGAGCGCGATCAGGCAGTAGTTGATGATCCCCACAAATTCTCCGGTAATGTCATCATCGACTCGCTGACCTCCCTTTTCTTGGATGGATCGGATCCGTTGTGCTTTGATAAAGATCTGGTCAGTCATGGACGATAGCCTCAAGATTCTCCACGCAGAACCATAATCGATCGTCTTCCGCATGAACAATTCTTTACAGACCTTAATAACTTCTTTATATTCGCCTACCGTTTGTTCTTCCAAGATGTGAGGAGTTTAGCAATGATCAATTTTTGAACGCGAAAGATAGTTTTTTTCAGGTGAAAAGCACATTGAATATACATGGAAATCTATGGCATTTAAACGAGCCCAAGGTCATGGGGATATTGAATGTAACGCCTGATTCGTTTTATGCAGGAAGCCGCGTTCAAGAAGAGGAACAACTCTTAATGAAGGCAGAAGAAATGGTGAACGATGGTGCAGCCATTTTAGACATTGGGGGTTATTCTACACGCCCGGGTGCAGAAGACATTAGTCCTTCTCAAGAAATTGAACGAGTGGTATCAGCAATTAAGACCATCAGGCAGGCCTTACCGAACACCCTGATCTCTATTGATACATTTCGAGCATCTGTAGCGACCGAAGCCATTGCAGCTGGTGCTTCGCTCATCAATGATGTATCAGGTGGTAACTTGGATCCACTCATGTTCGAAACCGTTGCCTCCTTAAAAGTACCCTACATTCTTATGCACATGAGGGGTACACCGCAAACCATGAAATCACTGGCTGAGTATGAAAATGTGGTGCCAGAAGTCTATCAAGAGCTTCAAACAAAACTCAACCGGCTCCATCAATTAGGCGTTGCCGATGTCATCATTGACCCAGGTTTTGGATTTGCCAAGACGATCGAACATAACTTTAGGTTACTCAGAAATTTACGCTATTTTAAGGCCCTCGGCCAACCTGTTTTGGCTGGGGTTTCACGTAAATCCATGATCTATAAAACGCTCGACATTACACCAGAAAATGCACTTAACGGCACAACTGCTCTGCACATGGTTGCTCTTGAGCAGGGTGCAAGCCTCTTACGGGTGCATGACGTGAAAGCCGCCATGGAATGTGTTCAACTTCATCACAAATTGAACGCATGATCTTTCTTTTTAAAATAGGCTTTTTAGACATCCGATGGACCGACATCGTGGATATTCTCTTGGTGAGCATTCTCCTTTATCAGGTGTACAAATTGTTGAAGGGAAGTGTAGCAGTAAGGGTATTGATCGGTTTTCTACTACTCTACCTCATTTACCTGATTGTACGAGCGGCAGAAATGGACCTGCTGGCTGGAATACTCGGCCAATTCATGGGGGTTGGTGTACTTGCCGCGATCATTATTTTCTCTCAAGAGATCAGAAAATTCCTTCTCCTACTTGGCAAATCCACCTTTCGGCAGAACGAATTATTAAAGTCGATCATGATCTGGAAGAGAAGGCAAGGAAAAGAAAACGTGAACATCAGCCCGATCATCGAAGCGACTAAAACGCTGTCTGCCTCGAATACCGGAGCGTTGATGGTAATCTCTCGTAACTCAGAATTAAAATTCTACGCCGATACCGGCGATATCATGGATGCGCAACTCTCTAAACGATTGATTCTCTCCATTTTCAACAAATATTCTCCCCTCCACGATGGAGCAGTGATCATTTTTAAAGAACGAATCAAAGCCGCTCGTTGCGTACTGCCGGTAAGTGAAGAGGAATTGCCGGCACAATTCGGTATGCGGCACCGCGCGGCCCTCGGCATGTCGGAAGCAACCGATAGCCTGATTCTCATCATTTCTGAAGAAAGTGGGCAGATCAGCATTGCCAGAAACGGCAGTCTGGATAACAACCTATTGATACCGGACGTCCGTAAACGAATCAATGAATACCTACAGGAAGTAGAAAGCAATCTTACTGAAGATGCCGCCCCTGAACAGAACGTAGAGGTGGCCACTCAGAATTAAATGCAACACTAGGCCTGAGTCCAGAAGCAGGAAGTTTGTGCTTTGCACTATTGACGAAGACTAGATAAGGTGCACTAATAATGACCATTCCTAATCCCGAGCACCCACAAATAACGCCACTGCGCCAACACTGAAGCTTGCGCGCAAGCGTTCAGAACGTATCCGGATGAAATCGGAAGAAGCGATGAGTCTTCTTTTCGTATTGAGTATTGGTTCTTGAGTCATGTGATAGTGAGCATTTGTCACCATTCAAACGAACTGTCTATTCTCAATCGAGCACAAACTTATTGAGCCCTAGCAGAACACTAGGACTAGTGCGTAGAAACGGGATAAAGAACCTAACCTCAGAGGCAGTCGATCAAACCACCCCAAGTTCTTTACCCACTTCTGTAAAGGCCTGAATGGCTTTATCCAAATGGTGCTTTTCGTGACCTGCAGAAACTTGTACCCTGATCCTGGCTTGTCCTTTTGGTACTACAGGGTAGAAGAAACCGATCACATAAATACCCCTTTCCAAGAGTGCGTCGGCCATCTTTTGAGCCAATGGTGCGTCATAAAGCATCACAGGAACAATGGCATGTTCTCCTGGCTTGATATCGAAACCAGCAGCCGTCATTTTTTCTCTGAAGTACTTCGTGTTTTCTTCCAGCTTATCTCTCAACTCCGTGGTTTCGGATAGCATATCGAATACCGCAATGGAAGCGCCTACGATAGATGGTGCTAAGGTATTGGAGAACAAATAAGGTCTTGACTTTTGGCGTAGCATCTCGATGATCTCTTTTTTACCCGCCGTGAAGCCTCCACTCGCTCCACCAAGCGCCTTGCCCAAGGTTCCGGTAATGATATCCACACGATCCATGCAATGGCAATGCTCATGCACACCTCGTCCTGTTTTACCCATAAATCCGGTAGAATGACATTCGTCGGTCATCACCAAGGCCTCATACTTGTCAGCTAAATCACAGATCTTGTCTAATTGCGCAATGGTGCCGTCCATAGAAAAGACACCATCTGTTACAATGATCTTGTTCTTGGCTCCTTTTGCATTGGCATCTTGCAATTGTTTCTCCAGGTCTGCCATGTCGTTGTGCTGATAGCGGAAACGCATGGCTTTGCATAACCTGACGCCATCAATGATGGAGGCATGATTCAATGCGTCGGAGATGATGGCATCTTCAGGACCCAATAACGGTTCAAAAACACCACCATTGGCATCAAATGCCGCCGCATAAAGAATGGTATCTTCGGTTCCCAAGAATTCGGAGATCTTGCGCTCCAGCTCTTTGTGAATATCTTGTGTACCACAAATAAAGCGCACCGAGCTCATTCCAAAACCGTGCGTATCGATAGCATCTTTTGCCGCTTGAACAACCTTAGGGTGTGAGCTCAGCCCCAAATAATTATTTGCACAAAAATTAATGACCTCTTTGCCATCGGCAGTTTTGATATCTGCAGCCTGAGGACTGGCAATGACACGCTCTCTTTTGAAAAGGCCTGCTGCCTTGATCTCTTCTAATTCAGCTTCTAACTTCGGTTTTAACGTTTTGTACATGTTACTCAGATTTAGGTTTTGCTATTTTCGGACGCATCACTGGCTTCTTCTTTACCTGCGTTTCGGCCGCTAGGGCCAACGGATTTTCCCGCCGGATCTTATTGATCAAAAAAAGCTTTTGTTGGGTAAAACTGTTCGGATGCATTTGGTCAAATTCAACCTTCCATTGCTCAAACATCGAAGCATCCGCTGAATAGAACTTTTTCGGATCGATCTTCTTGCTTTTTAAGTAGGCTGTGAAAGTCAATTCTTCCATGAAGGACAAAGATATAAAGAATGTTTGCTCAATTACCTTTCACGATGCAAACGTTTTACATCTCCTCTTGTTTGTCTAATATTGCAGCCAACGAAAGATAGGAATGGAAAGAGTTTTAGTCATTGGAGCCAGTGGTCAGCTCGGTTCGGAACTTACCAACGCCCTTGGTGAGCTCCATGGGAAAGACAATGTAATTGCATCGGATATTGCTGGGCCAAGCCCCGGTATTTCCGAATTTCAATTCGAACATTTGGATGTGATGAATGCCGAAGCCATTGATAGCTACATCCAAAAATATCAGATCACGCAGATCTATCACTTGGCCGCCATTCTCTCTGCCAAGGGAGAAGAGAACCCGCAGTGGGCTTGGAACCTCAACATGACCAGTCTGCTCAACATACTGGAAGCAGCACGTAAGCACCAACTCAATAAGATCTATTGGCCAAGTTCAATTGCCGTTTTCGGTCCAAATACACCAAGACAACATACACCTCAATACTGTGTCAAAGACCCAAATACTGTCTATGGCATCAGTAAGTTGGCAGGCGAACGTTGGTGTGAATACTATTACAACAAATATGGTGTTGATGTGCGTAGCTTAAGATATCCCGGACTAATTGGCTACAAATCCCTTCCCGGAGGTGGTACCACCGACTATGCCGTGGACATTTATCACAAAGCACTAGCCGGTGAGCCATTCACTTGCTTCTTATCCGAAAACACCTCGTTACCCATGATGTACATGGCCGATGCCATAAAAGCCACCATCGATCTGATGGAAGCGCCAAAAGAAAAGGTAAAAGTAAGGTCCAGCTATAATGTAGCCGCTTTTTCATTCACCCCATTAGAGCTGGCCTCGTCGATCCAACGGCATCATCCAACTTTTGGTATTGATTTTGCTCCAGATTTCAGGCAAGCCATTGCCGACTCCTGGCCTGATAGTATCGACGACAGTGTCGCAAGAGCGGACTGGGGTTGGCAGCAGGGATACACCGTCGACGACATGACGGATGATATCCTCAGCAACTTGCCTAGGTACTTTCCAAGCTAGGAAAAAGCTTGGTAGTGGCAACGTAAATATCACAACTTATGAATAAGGCCAATTTAGCTCTTATGGTATGGGGCACACTCTTTTCCTGTGAAAAAGAGAGCGCAAATCCTGCAAATAAAAGACGGGCATTTTTTGAGAATGTGGAATTGAGCCTTAGCGATAATGCAGGGGTATACCCCATTTGGACTCGAGGTGAAAAAACCATTTTTCAGTATGCCTTTGTACATCCAGATGAACCGCTAATTTCTGACGACGAACTTACTGAACACTTCTGGATTGAAATCCCTTCCGACCTTGAGGAGTTTAGCATTGAAGAACCCTTATCAGAAGGGAGCACTATTGAGGCATACTATACTCGATCTTGTTTCTGTTATATCCCAGAAGCCTTTGAATTTACCCAACTCAAGGTGAATGGCAGAAAGACAGCAAAAAACCAATGGACCATCTCTTTCGAGATGAAAGCAGAGGGAAAGTACGGTACTTATCAATTATCAGATTCTGGCACCTATCGGATCGACACGTTTACTTGGGAATAAAAAAAGGCTTCATTACTGAAGCCTTTTGGTTTGCTATTCTTTTTTTACTCTCCTTGACTCAAGGAATATCCTCTTTCCCCGTCAAAGAAGTACAAATGCTCTGTTTTGATAAAGTCAAAACCGGCAGCTTGTACGCTTTGGAGCAACTCAATCACATGATCGTTCTTTAAGGTCTCTCCTTCTGGGTGAACAAATCGACATCTCCAGTGGTCTGTTTTGAATGTTTCGGGCATACCATTCGGGTACACTAAAACTCCCCTATTCGAGATAAGCTTCAATTTGAGCTTATCAGTAGAGGCGTCATTCAACAAACGGTCTCCGATGACATCCGCATCTCTTCCTGACTCTCTCCAATCAATGAAAACATCCACTCCTTTCAGCTCTTTTTTCATTGCAGGCTTTTCCTCAACATTCACACTGATCTTGACGTTATCGTTGTATCTCACCGCTTTCAGTTTATCTGGTTTTTGCCCCAAACGATCGATGATGGCATCAGCAAACTCTTTGGTACCTACACGTTGTTTACTGTGCTGAGCCGTATAAATGTCGCCAGTGTGGATACCATCTTCCAAGGTGCGTAACCATGCGTTTTGAATCAACTCTGCTTTGTCGGCCATGCCTAATTGCACCAGCATCATGGTGGCACCATTCAGCAATCCGGACGGATTGGCAATATTTTGACCGGCAATATCCGGTGCAGAACCATGAATAGCCTCGAACATGGCATGCTCCATGCCGATATTTGCAGAGCCGGCCATGCCCACAGAACCCGCTACTTCAGCCGCGATATCTGAGATCACATCACCATATAGATTGAGTGTAACCACAACATCTAAGGTTTCAGGTCTAGAAGCCACCACAGCTGATCCGATGTCAATGATCCAATGATCTGCAGCGATGTCTGGGTATTCCTTAGAGATCTTATCGAACACGCGATGGAAAAGCCCATCGGTATGCTTCATGATGTTGTCCTTGGTCATGCAGGTCACCTTTTTGCGACCATAGGCTTTCGCATATTCGAAAGCATATCGGATGATCTTTTCAGAACCTGGCTCAGAGATAAGTTTTAGCGTTTGCACCACTTCGGAGGTTTGCTGGTGCTCAATACCCGCATATAGGTCTTCTTCGTTTTCTCTGACGATCACAAGATCCATCTGAGGGAAGAACGACGGAACATAGGGAGGGTAAGAACGAAATGGCCTTACGTTAGAATAAAGACCTAGTGATTTTCTGATGGTGACATTTAAGCTTTTGTAGCCTCCACCCTGTGGGGTGGTGATTGGTGCTTTTAACAAGATCTTGTTCTTCCTGAGGGTTTCCCAAGATTCAGGACTGATGCCTGACTTATGACCGGCTTTGTAGACTTTTTCACCAATGTCAATGGTGTCATAGGCCAACTTAACTTCTGCGGCATCCATGATACGCAAGGTGGCATCCATGATCTCAGGTCCTATTCCATCACCGTGAGCTACTGTAATTCTTTGTTCCATCCTTCTTATGCTTGATTTTGGCGCAAATGTAACTGAGAATCCCTTAAATAGAAACTCTATTGTACTTAATCGGTAAGGGCAAAGGCAAGAGATCGAAAAAGCCCTTTTTGAGTTTCGCGGGCTACTGTTATCTTTGAGTCGACTCAAAGCTGAAAAGGCCATGTACGAAAACCTGAAGTTCGAAGTAGAGAATGGAATCGCCACGATCACCATCAATCGCCCAGACAAACTCAATGCGCTCAATTTGAAAACCATCGAGGAAATCAACTTGGCATTTGAAAGGGTCTACGATGAGGACGAGATCAAAGCGGTTATCTTGACGGGTGCTGGAGAAAAAGCCTTTGTCGCTGGTGCAGACATCAGCGAGATCGCGGAGCTCAACGAAATGAATGCCAGGCGATTTGCGGAGAATGGACAAGAGGTTTTTGCCTCCATTGAAAATTGTCATAAACCGGTAATTGCCTTGGTCAATGGATTTGCTCTTGGTGGCGGTTGTGAGTTGGCCATGGCTTGCCACATGAGAGTCTCTACGGCAAACGCGAAGTTTGGTCAGCCTGAAGTGAACCTAGGCGTAATTCCAGGCTATGGCGGTACGCAACGACTCACCCAACTGGTTGGAAAAGGGAAAGCCTTTGAGTTGTGCATGACAGGAGATATGATCAAAGCAGATGAAGCCAAAGCGTTGGGTTTAGTAAATCATGTATGCGAAAATCAAGAAGAAGCGCGTTTGAAATGTGAGGAGATGCTTGGGAAAATTATCCAGAAAGCACCCGTAGCCGTTGGTCTTGTGATCGACTGTGTGAATGCAGCGATCAGCGAAACCGAAAATGGATACCAAACCGAGGCCAACGGTTTTGCCGCTTGTGCCAAAACAGAAGACTTTAAGGAAGGCACCAGTGCTTTCATGGAAAAGCGCAAACCTGAATTCAAAGGAGCCTAAACGGCCCTTTCTATATGACGCAAATTAAGAAGCTTGCCGGGCAAACGGCCTACTACGGCATCAGTAGTATTTTGGCCCGGGTACTCAATTTTTTATTGCTACCCATCTGGACAGCCCGGTTGGAAAGAGAAGAATATGGTGCCGCAACGGAGGTGTACGGCTATATGGCCTTACTCCTCATCATTTACACATTTGGCATGGAAACGGCTTTCTTTCGCTTTTCCAGAAAACTTGAAAGCCTCAAGGTCTACCAAAGTGCCGCTTCCGCCATTCTGCTAGTTGCCCTATTGCTCTCCTCTATCATCTGGTTCAATGCCGATGGTCTTGCTTCCTATTTGGGCAGTAACGTCGAACCAAAATATGTCCATTACCTCGCAGCCATACTATTCATTGATGCAGCCATTGCCATTCCTTTTGCCAAGCTACGTTTGGAAGAAAAAGCGTTGCGCTTTACCTTGATCAAGACAACGGTAGTTAGTATTACGATTTGCTTGAACCTGGTGCTGTTGGTGATCTTTCCTGATATCATGGCCGGCAAGTACTTGACTTCCATGCAGTCTTGGGTAGCGCTTCTTTATCAAGCAAACGACCTCATTGGTTACATCTTCTTTGCCAACCTAGCAGCTAATTTGTGTTACTTACCCCTTCTTTGGCGTGAGATCCGACAACTTCGTTTGCGTATTGAATGGTCGATTTTCAAACCCATGCTAGTCTATGCATTCCCTCTATTTTTTATGGGATTGGCCGGCATGTTCAATGAACAAGGCTATACTGTGCTCTTTGAGCATGTTTATCCTGAAAGCGATGGATTGTCTGCAACTGGTGCCTTAGGTGTGTTCAGTAGCACCGTCAAATTGAGTGTCATTATGATGCTCGGGATTCAAGCTTTTCGCTATGCGGCAGAGCCGTTCTTTTTTAATCATGCCGACAATAAGGAAGCACCTGCCTTGTTCGCAAAAATCATGCATTACTTCGTGGTCTTTAATGTGGTGATCCTAGTAGCTGTTTCACTCAATACACCACTGATCAGTGATGTCTTCATTCAAAGTGACAGCTTTAAAGAGGCACTCTATGTGCTTCCTGTACTGTTGCTTGCTAAGCTATTTTATGGTGTTTATGTCAACCTCAGCGTTTGGTTCAAACTGAAAGACAAGACGATTTATGGCTCATATTTTGCCAGCGCCGGTGCCTTGATCACCCTCATAGGGAATGTGCTCCTTATTCCTATTCTCGGCTTTTTGGGGAGTGCACTTACTTCCCTTGCTTGTTATTTCATCATGTGCTTATTGTGCTATGCTACAGGAAAGCGGCATTTTCCTATTCCTTACAAGTTTTCTCCTTTGCTCATCCACCTATTCATTGCGGCTTCGCTCATTCTCGTAACCTCACAATTTGAAATTGAAAATAACTTGATTAACTATGGCAGCAGTCTGCTGATCACCTTAATGTATGCGGCAGTGGTTTTCTGGTTTGAGTCAAAAAAGCTCAAGTACAAAACCGAAGAAGTATAAACTTGTGGCACCCTGATTCGTTCTATTGGTAATTCTATGCGCTTGCTCATTAACATCTTCTGCATCATTTGTCTCTTCATTGGCTTCGACCTTGTTGGGCAAGATCCTGTGGAAGCTCAGATCAATGGCGAAAAAGAAGCAACGGCTTACGAAAAAACCAACTCGGCCTATTTTCTCATAGAAGCAAGCAAATTCGTTTTCCTCGAAGATTACGACCAAGCATTGGTTCACTTAGATAAGGCTCTTGAACTCGATAAAAAAAATCACGCGGCCCTTTTCAAAAAAGCCGAAATCCTTGTCGCACAAGAAAAATTCAAAGAAGCCTTAGCTGCAACAGAACAGGCTATTGAGCTTCAAAAAGAGAACAAGTACTATTATTTACTGGCTACCCAGATTCATAAAGCACAAAATGAAATCAGTCAGTCAGCAGACATGTATCACCTGATGATCAGCCAAGTACAGGGTTGGGAATTATACGGTGAAGAAATCGTCGACACCTTCACTGAGGCCCAAGAGTATGACGCAGCACTGGCCTTGATGCCTCGCCTGTTGATCTACTATCCAAACTATCCAGAGCTCTACCTCAAAAAGGCAGAACTGGAAATTGCCTTAAAAATGAAGAGCGCTAGCATTTCAACCTTGGCCGAAGGGTATGCAAAATTCCCAGAAGATCCTACGATACTAAGCGCTTATGTGCAGGAGTTGACCAAGAACGGATCACGCGCAGAGGCAGTAAGCCTATTACAGCGTCAAGCGGAGATTGACTATAAAGCCAGATTGCTACTGCTTGACCTACTGAGTCAAGAAAAAGAATTGGAACAAATAGAATCCCTTGTGTTGCAAACCTTTGAGGATGAAGAAGCCGATCTGGAATCGAAATTACTTGCCATGGGTTATTTGCTAGAAACCAATCAGGGAAATGCCGACCAGATCGATAGCCTGCAACAAACACTTGTCGCTTCCAATCCTGAAAACCCCTTGGTGTATGAGAATGGAGGGTACGTGTATAACATTTTGGCAAATCAGTCACAAGGGGAAGCAAGAGCAACCTTTTATGCCAAAGCCATCGCAGCCTACAAGTCCTCTGCTCAATTGAATCCAACTAATTTTGACGCTTGGCTCCGGGTATTCGACTACGAAGTGGCACAAACCCAATGGAAAGAGCTCCTTGAGGATGTGGAATACCTCCTCGATCTTTACCCAAATCAAGCCCTGCTGTTCTATTATTATGCAGAAGCTTATCGGGGTTTAGAGGATTTGGAAGAAGCCCTGGGCATGACCGATCAAGGACTACGGATGGGCGGAAGAAACCCGCTGTTGAAAAGCCTGCTATTGGCTGAAAAAGCCAAAATACTGACAGCGCAAAACAAGAACGAAGAAGCCGATGCGCTTTTTAATCAAGCCCTCAATACAGAAGAAGTGGACGAACGAGCGATCTATGCCTATGCGATTTGGTTGACAAAGGTCAACCCAAAAGCCGCAATTGAATTGATCAAGGGCTTCTCGGATGGACTTAGCCGAAGTACAGAATGGACCATTGCCACTGCCAACGCCTACGTAGCCCAAAACGATTTGAAAAATGCTAGACGTGTCTACGAAAATGCCTTCAAAGAGACGCCGAGTCTTGTCAATGCACAAACCATCGAAGGCTATGGAGATATTTTATTTGCGTTAGGAGATGTGGAGGGCGCATTGCGCCAATGGGAGAAAGCCCTAACTTTGGTCGGTTTTTCAAAAGAACTACAGGAAAAAATTGAGAAGAAATCCATCAACTAAGACGAGCACGCTACTGATGCTGCTCATCGTCTCACTTGCCGTCCAAAGCTGCAGTAAGAAATTCTTGGGCTTCAGTTTCGCTGAGCGAGACGAAGTAGTGGTGACCACTTTGGATTTTGACTACATGACCACTCGTACCAAATTCAAATACAAAAACGGAGAGGATAAAACAAAGGCTACTGCGCGCATACGCATTAAACGCGATAGCATCATTTGGTTTTCATTGACTCCTGGAGTGGGTATAGAAGCTGCAAGGGGCATCATTACTCAAGATTCGCTCATCTTGATGGACCGCGTGAACAAAGAAGCCTATTTCTTCAGCTTTGAAGCCCTGAGTAAAAAATTTGACTTCAACTTTTCCTACAACCTCTTTCAGTCTGTCTTGATCGGAGACCTACCGTTTGAGCGCAAACGAATGGATGTGGTGACAAAGATGAATAATGACATGCTGATCGCACAGCAGGAAGGCCCCTTGACGATCAATAACCGCATCGATCTAAAAACCGGTAGGCTAAAGAACCTCCGTGCGCGTACCATGGAAAATGACAATACCCTAGAAATACGCTACAACGAATTTAAACCGTTAGATGAGAAAGCCTTTGCAAACAAGGCCATGATGATATTAACTTACTTCCTTGAAGGTAAAAAGGAACAAGCCACGGTTGACTTGGAACATAATAGAGTACAAATTGAAGAAGGACCACTGCAATTCCCGTTTTCCATTCCGGCACACTACCATCGTAACTAGCGGTATCATCTTGCTCGGTCTTTTCATGTCCTTGGGGATGGTGGGACAAACCGACAGAGCAAAATTGGAAGCTCAGAAAAAGGCGATCCTTGAAAAAATTCAACAGAATCAGGTCATCCTCGATCAGACGGAGGAAAAACGGATTTCCTCATTAGGACGGCTCAAGGCGCTGAATAACCAGATCAGTTCCAGAAGCCGACTGATCAATGCCATCAACGAAGAAGTCGATCTTTTGAATCAGCGCATTGAAGAAGATCAAGAATTTATTGCGCAGTTAGCCCGAGATCTGGAAGCCATGAAGGAGGAATACGCTGAAATGGTATATACCACACAGAAAACCGCTGCCGGCTTCAATGAACTCACCTTTCTTTTTGCTGCCAATACATTTAACGAACTCTTCATGCGATTCAAATACATGGAGCAATACGCCAAAATGCGTAAGAAACAAGCCATACAAATCGAATTGGTGCAAGTAAGCCTGAACGAACAAATCGCTGAAGTAGAGGAGCAAAAGAGTGAAAAACAAGCGCTCCTGAATGATGAGCTCCAAGAAAGTACTGAGTTACAAAACCTAAGGGCTCGACAAAGAAGCCTTGTAAGACAATTAGAGCAAGAAGAATCTCGCATTCGCGCCGAGCTAAAGAAGCAACTCGCATCCGAAAAAGAATTGACCAATACCATAGAATCCATCATTGAAGCCGAGCGAAGAGCAGCATTGCTCGGCTCTGCTGATATGACCGAGATCACAGCAGCCTTTGAAGGAGCCAAAGGCAGATTACGATGGCCTGTTGAAGAAGGCTTTGTTTCTTCAAAGTATGGAAAACACAAGCATCCCACCTTACAACGTGTGACCATGAACAACAAAGGCATTGATATTCAAACGCCAAAAGATGCCTTTGTCAAAGCCGTATTCAATGGAAAAGTTGCGGGTGTACAATCCATACCCGGCCAAGGCATAACGGTCTTGATTCAACATGGTGAATTCTTTACCGCTTACTCAAAACTAAAGGCCGTGATCGTCAAAAAAGGAGATACCATTGTCGAAGGGCAGCGATTGGGACAAGTGCTTACAGGAGCAGATAACGTATCGGAAGTAAAATTCAGGATCAATAATCAAAAAGCCACTGTCAACCCCGAATACTGGCTACAAAGTAAGATCAACTGAACGAAACGTGACGAGTTTCGTTTCAATTGAAACAGTCAATACAAATTCATGCATAGACTATAAGATTTTGTCTATCTTTGAATTCTAATTACAGAACTATGGAAGTAATATTAGCTTTAGGACTACCAGGAGGACCAGAATGGATCATAATCATTTTGGTGGTGTTGTTGTTTTTTGGTGCGAAGCGTATCCCTGATTTGGCAAGAGGTCTTGGAAAAGGCATCAGAGAGTTCAAAGATGCGACCAAAGAAATCAAAAAAGAGGTAGATGACGCCTCAAAAGAGATCGAGAAAGAAACAAAATAAGACTTGACAGCATATCGTCAACTCGATGACATTCAGCAAGACCTCCGCAACAACACCATGAGTTGCGTTCAGCTTGTTGAACATTACCTGAGCAAGATCAAGGAAAACCACCACCTCAATGCCTTTATTGAGGTGTTCGATGAAGAGGCACTACTTCAAGCCTCACGAATAGACCAAAAAATTAAGGAAAATAGAGCCGGCTCCCTTGCCGGCTTAGTTTTTGGCATTAAAGACCTCCTCTGTTACCAAGGGCATGCTGTCGGTGCTGCCAGTAAGATACTGGAAGGCTATGAATCGCCGATTACGGCAACGGCTGTCCAACAGCTTTTGGCGGAAGATGCCATTTGCATTGGCCGACAAAATTGTGACGAATTTGGCATGGGTTCTTCTACCGAAAACTCTTACTACGGACCTACTCGAAATGCAGCAGCGCAGGAACGCGTGCCGGGAGGCTCTTCAGGAGGTTCAGCCGTCGCCGTACAGGCTGGTTTATGCCTTGCTTCCTTAGGAACCGACACGGGGGGTTCGGTGCGTCAACCCGCCTCTTTTTGTGGTGTTGTGGGCATCAAACCGACCTATTCAAGGGTGTCGCGCTGGGGACTTTTGGCCTATGCCTCAAGCTTCGATACGATCGGTGTCTTGACCCATCATTCACAAGATGCCCTGCGCATTCTGAATACGATTTCCGGGCAAGATCCTAAAGATGCGACCAGTGCACAAAGCACCCAAATCAACATTGACCTAGAGAGCTCTGAAACCTATAAGATTGCGTATTTGGCCAATGCGCTCAAGGGTGATGGAATAGAAGAGCCGGTCCAGAAAAAATTCAGTCAGTTACTCGATGCTCTGGTTCAAAAAGGACATCAAGTGGAAGCCGTCAACTTTCCACATGAAAAATACTTACTGCCCACCTATTACATTTTGACGATGGCTGAGGCGAGCACGAATCTAAGCCGCTATGATGGCGTTCACTATGGGCGACGCAGCGCCAACGCAGCTGACATGGAAAGCCTTTACAAAAATTCTCGAACGGAGGGATTTGGGCCGGAAGTACGCCGAAGGATCATGCTAGGCACTTATGTGCTTTCCGCAGAATATCACGATGCCTATTTCAAAAAAGCGCAGCAACTGAGACGGCTGATCAAGGAAGAAACGGAGCAATGTTTGACGGATTATGATGTACTCCTTACCCCTACAGCGCCAACTACCGCCTTTGCTTTGGGTTCACACCAAAAAAATCCATTGGAAATGTACATGGCCGATGTTTTTACCGTTCAAGCATCTGTAGCGGGTGTTCCAGCCATCTCCATCCCTCTGGGAAAAGATGAAAAAGAAATGCCCATTGGCCTTCAGATCATGGCCAACACTTTCAGAGAAGATAAAATTTTTGCATTTTCGAATTACCTAAGGACATTGATAGACGATTACATTGCGTAAATGGATTTGCCTCATATTGCTTTGCACATCACTAGGCCTCTCTAGCCAAGAAATACAGCCATTGTATGAGTTGTATGACTATGCACCCGATTTCGATTATGAAACCATTGAAAAACGCTACAATAGTCTAGAACTAGAAATCGACATCCAATTCAATAGCAGCGTTGACGCCTTTGTCAATTATTTTACGGTCCGAGATCGTGGCTATACCCGAGAAATGCTCCGTCGAAAAGCGGTCTATTTTCCTATTTTTGAGAAATACCTCAAAGCATATGGCCTCCCCGAGGAGCTCAAATACTTGCCCATTATTGAATCCGGCTTAAATCCGAAAGCCGTTTCAGGCCCTCGAGCTGTAGGCTTGTGGCAGTTTATGGCTCCCACCGGTAAAGAGCAAGGACTCACCATTGACTGGTACATTGATGAACGAATGGACCCCGAAAAGGCTACTGAAGCCGCCTGCAAGTACATCAGCTGGTTGTATGGAATTTTTGACGATTGGAAATTGACCTTAGCCGCTTACAATTCAGGCATAGGAAATGTCAAACGAGCCATCCGAAGGGCAGGCTACAAAAATGATTTTTGGGAAGTCTATCGTTACTTACCGCGCGAAACGCGCTCCTATGTTCCTCAGTTTGCCGCAATGGTTTATGCCATGGAATTTGCAGATGAGCACAACATCTTCATCGATGAAGAACTCTACCCAACAGATATTGAAGAGATCACCATCGATCAATTCGTCTATCTGAAGAGCTTTGCTGAGTCAGGAGGTTTCGATCTGGATGAATTGCGTGCATTGAACCCCGCCATCAAAAAAGACGCTGTGCCCGAGCACATCAAGGGCTTTAAACTCCGCATTCCTAAGAACAGGGCAAACCAGTTCTACAGCAACAGTGAGCAGATTCTTGCCCAAGCAGCTGAAGGTAAAACAGAATTTGAAAAAATGGCTAGCGGTATGCCAGGCAGCACCTTTGGGAAAGAAAAGAACACCTATCGCGTAAGAAGCGGCGATGTCTTAGGAAGTATTGCCCTTCGCTATGGTGTTAAAGTAAGTGATATCCGCGCATGGAATGGCATTCGAGGGTCGATGATCCGAGTCGGTCAACGACTGACCATTTACACAGGGCCAGACTTCATCGCTGACCGTACCATCGCAAAAGCGAGTCCAAAAGACCAACCCATTCCCGCATCTAAGGTGCATGTGGTTCAGCCTGGGGACACCTTATGGGATATCTCCAGAATGTACAAGGGATTAAGTATTCAAAAACTCAAATCCTTGAATAACCTGACATCCAATAGCCTAAAACCGGGCATGAAACTACGTGTTGGGTAAAAACATAGAACAACTAAACTTTTAGTCGTTATTTCTTGTTTCTATTCTCAGAAATCCTTTCATTCATTGGAAATTGCATCAACATGAAAAAATTATTCCTACTTCTATTCACATCCGCCCTCATTTTCAGCTGCCAATCCGAAAAGCAAGAGTTAGAGGGAACTGGTAAGGAACGGATATCGACCAGTGCTGCCGCATTACCCGATGCCAGCGGCGATCCTGGTGAGATCGTGATCATCATGAATAAGAAGAAATACGATGGCGCCTTAGGCGATGCCATTCGAGAAGTATTTGAGGAATATACCGATGGACTCATTCGCAGAGAACCCTTGTTCACCATTCGAGTCGTGGAGCCGTTTGAGTTTAATCGCATATTTAAAATCGCAAGAAACCTGGTCTACGTGACCTCCTTCGAGGGTAATTCCGCTGCTGATCAATGGCTAAAAGACATTTATGGGGAGTCTTCACGAAAAATGATCTATGAAGATCCATCACGTTTTATGCAAACCTCTACCAATCAATACGCCAAAGGGCAAAATGTACTGCAACTTTTCGGGAAGGATGATGCCACCCTGATCAAGAACCTCACCGAGAACAAGCAGCTCATTCAGAACTTTTTCAACATCGCAGAAAAGAAACGCCTAG
The DNA here is from genome assembly GCF_057219245.1 of Roseivirga sp. YIW32. Lineage (NCBI taxonomy): Bacteria > Pseudomonadati > Bacteroidota > Cytophagia > Cytophagales > Roseivirgaceae > Roseivirga > Roseivirga sp. YIW32. Next base: position 1,799,081 of record NZ_JBXVVG010000001.1, read on the forward strand.
CAAAAGAATTGAGGATGTCGACCGAATCGCGAGGACTGCTGGCAGAGGTCAAGAAGGCACTCGATGTCAGCATCAAAATACCTGCTGGTTACGAAATGGCAAGAATCGACGATGATTTCATGTGGGTACGCACATTGCCTCCAGTCGGTCCTTCGAAAAATTTAATGGTTTACTACAAAACCTATGAAGACCAAAGTGAATTCACACACGAAAATGTGATCAAACTCAGGAATGAAGTAGGGAAAAAATACGTCTACGGTGATCCTGAAAACAAAGAATCCTACATGACCACAGAAGAAGTTTATGTGCAACCTGTTCAGGAGAACGTAGATTTCAAAGGGCGCTTTGCTGTGGAAACACGCGGTGTTTGGAAAACCAATAACCTTTCCGTCGGAGGCACTTTTATCAGCTACACCTTTGTGGATGAAGCAACCAACAGGTTATACTACATTGAAGGGTTTGTTATTCATCCTAGCGAAGACCATAGAGAACTCATCAGGGAAATGGAAGCCTTGTTGTCGACTTTCCAGGCGAGCTAAGAATTTCTTCTTTTCGGTAACAAGAACCGCGAATATTACTACTTTTAAACGGCAAGACTACCTTGCCTTATTTTAAATCACCAAGACTATGTTCGCTTACCTAAAAGGTAAATTAACCTACAAGGACCCTACGTTCGTTATTATTGACATCAATGGCGTTGGGTACGAGGTAAAAATTTCACTTAACACCTATGGCCAGATCAAGGACCAAGAAAATATTCACCTCCATACGTTCTTACAAGTAAAAGAAGATAGCCATACACTGTTTGGTTTTTCGGAACCTCAAGAAAAAGAACTCTTTCTTCAATTGATCTCCATCTCAGGTGTGGGTCCCTCAACAGGCCTCATGGTCTTGAGTTCCTTAGGTCCGGAAGAAGCCATGAATGCCATCATCACAGAAGATGTCCGTGTCATTCAGGGAGTCAAAGGAATCGGGGCAAAAACTGCACAGCGCATCATTTTAGAGTTGAAAGATAAGGTGGGTAAAACAAGCAGTTCATCAGACACCATAAATATTCCAATATCTTCTGCTTCAGCCATAAGAAACGAGGCCCTTCAGGCGTTAGTTACTCTAGGCATCAATAAAAGTGCTGCTCAAAAGAGTATTGAAAAGATCTTAAAAGATAAAGGCACTGATTTAAGCCTTGAAGATCTGATCAAATTTGCGCTTAAAGCTGCATAAGGGGAATTTTTGACCACTCGGAACTACTACATATTACTCTTCAACCTGATATGCGTAGTACTGACAACCATGGCCTTTGACGCGCATGGATTTCAGTCTACCCAGGATACGACACAAACCAAGTCGGACACGGTCAAATATACCCCATCCCCTTACCCGAATTTTAATAGAAAATTTAGACCTGGAGATCCATTAACAGGAAAGCCCTTGCGCTCACCCCTGTGGTTCAATAACCTTAGTTTCCTTCAAAAGGATGCCGCCTTGGACACAGGTAAGAACTTTGTCTTCGAAGAGAATGTAGGTGGTAGCATGCTCAAACCACCTGTGCGACTGTCTTTTGAAGAGGCCTTAGAAAAACGGCTCCAAGAAGGAAATAGAGCCTTTTTTGAACAAAAAGCGAAGGCCCAAGATGGAGAAAGTGCAGTAAGCAACAGAGGACAGCTCATTCCTCCTATTGCATTGAATCCCTTTTTCGATCGCTTATTCGGTGGTGATCAGATCTTGATCAATACCAATGGCTTTGTGCAGTTAGATTTTGGCTATCGCCACCAGCGGGTTGATAATCCGGCCATTCCAGTCAGACAGCAACGAACAGGCACCTTTGAGTTTGATCAAAACATTCAGATGAACCTGCAAGGAAACATAGGTTCTAAACTTCGCTTGACAGCCAACTTTAACAACAACAACTCTTTTGATTTTGAGAATACCCTCAAAGTAGAATTTGCCGGTCTAGAGTCTGACATCATCAAATCGCTAGAGGTGGGTAACGTAAGTTTACCGATAGACAATAGCTTGATCGTTGGGGCGCAGAACCTCTTCGGTTTTAAAACGCAAATGCAATTTGGCCGACTTTATGTGACGGCCCTGGCAGCATCACAACGAGGCAGTACAGAAAGCATCGAGATTGAAGGGGGTGTACAACGCAATGAGTTTGAGATCAGGGCTTCCGACTACGATGAAAACCGGCATTTCTTTCTCGGTCATTTTTTTAGAGACAATTACGAAAATTGGTTGAGAAGTATCCCATCCATCATTTCAGGCGTGCAAATTAGCCGTGTAGAAGTTTACGTCCTCAATAGAAACAACAATACGCAAACACTCCGAAACTTTGTCGCCATGATGGATCTCGGAGAAGGAGATGTCATCTTTCAGGAGAATAATCCATTTGTCGGATCCGGCACAGCGGGAGCCCCAACCTCCAACGGCGCCAATCAACTCTTTGCCAACATGCTTGCCGATCCGGATTTAAGAGAACCAGACCTGATTTCCTCCACACTTGAAAGCCAATACGGCTTGCAACGCAGCCAAGACTTTGAAAAGGTAACAGGTGCCAGAAAACTCGACCCCTCGGAGTACTACTTCAACCGGGAACTCGGGTTCATCTCTTTAAGTCGGCAATTGCAAAACGACGAAGTTTTGGGTGTCTCCTTCGAATACAACTACCAAGGCAGAAATTACAAGGTTGGTGAAATGTCGGAGGACTATCAAAACCGTTCGGAACAAGACATCATCTTCCTGAAAATGCTGCGGCCGAGCAAGATCAATACACAGGTACCCACCTGGGACCTGATGATGAAGAACATCTACAACTTCAATGCAGCGCAGATCGACAGACAAAGTTTTCAACTCAGAGTGATCTACCGAGATGACAACACTGGAATCGATAACCCAAGCTTACACGAAGGAACGAATACCAAAGACATTCCACTGATCGAACTCATGGGGCTTGACCGGCTCAATCAAAACGGCGACCCACAGAAGGATGCGAATTTTGATTATGTCGAAGGAGTGACCATCAACCCAGAAAGGGGCTATATGATCTTCCCCTTTTTAGAACCCTTTGGTGATCAATTGGAAAAGCAATTTTTAGACAGTGAACAATTTCTCAAAGACAAATACGTCTTCGACACCCTCTACAGAACCACTCGCGCAGATGCGCAACTCATCTCACGGCTCAACAAATTTTTCATCAAAGGAAGCCTCCAATCGGGCTCGACCAGTGAGATCAACCTAAATGCCTTTCAAGTAGCCGAAGGCTCCGTTGTGGTGACGGCCGGAGGAACACCCTTAACAGATGGTGTCGACTACACGGTAGATTACAACCTTGGCCGTGTGTTGATCATCAACCCATCCATCTTGAACTCTGGCAAAAAGATCAAGGTGACCTATGAAAAAGCTGATCTCTTCAATTTTCAGGCACGTAACCTGCTGGGTACCCGGCTCGACTATGTTTACAACGACCGCACAAATTTTGGTTTCACACTACTCCATTTGAACGAAAGGCCTCAGCTCACGCGCGTCGCGATTGGCAATGAACCCGTGAGTAACACGGTCTGGGGACTAGATGTTAATTACAGCGAAGAATCTCGTTTCCTTACCCGAATGGTGGATGCCCTTCCTTTCATCGACACCAAAGCGCCTTCACGTGTCACCTTTAGAGGTGAGTTTGCTCAGCTGATTCCGGGAACAACCAACGAAGTGCTAGGAGAAGGCACCTCCTACATTGACGATTTTGAAGCCACCTCCACCCCTTTCAGTTTGAGCAACGCGCAAAACTGGAAGCATGGATCAACGCCAAAAACCGACAATAACCGCTTTGACATGAGCAACATCGCAGGTAATCGACTGGGTGTAAATTACAAAAGAGCCCGAATGGCCTGGTATACCATCGACAATGTGTTTTATCGGGCAACAGGGGTCGCACGACCGGATAACATTACTGCACAAGATCTTGAAAACCATTATGTCCGTTCGGTTGGCCAGCAAGAGGTCATCAAACGAGATGCCCAGCAGATCAATGTCAATGAACCGAGTTTTGATATTGCCTACTTCCCGGCCGAAAGAGGTATCTACAATTTCAATCCCGACCTGAACGCAGATGGTTCATTGAAAAACCCAGAAGACAATTTCGGTGCCATTACCCGAGCGATCACTAACGAGGTGGATTTCGATAAAACCAATATCGAATACTTAGAATTCTGGGTGATGGATCCGTTCATCAATGTGAGTTCTGGCGATCTCTCAAACCCTCGGGGCTTTATCGATGACGGCATCAATCCTCCAAAACCCAATACCACGGGAGGAACGATGTATTTGCATTTAGGGAGTATTTCGGAGGACTTACTACAAGATGAGCGACATGCTTTTGAACAAGGACTTCCGGCAGATGGAGCCAATGACCCGGACAAAGTCGTGGAAAACGAATGGGGACGAATCACTCGCCAGCCCTACCTCAACCCTGCTTTCGATAATTCTGCAGCAGCACGGGCAAACCAGGATATTGGCCTTGACGGATTAGCATCACCCGATGAGGTGAACTATTTCGCGGACTTTTTGAATAACATCAATGTCAATCCTGAGGTAAGAGAACAGATCCTGAATGATCCGTCCGGTGATAACTTCCTGTATTACCTCAATGACTCACTGGATAATGCGGATGCGAAGATCCTGGCCAGGTACAAAAAATTCAACGGCATGGAGGGCAATAGCCCGATCAATGGAGCGGACAACAATAATTTTACAGCCGCCAACTCTAACCTTCCCGACAACGAAGACCTCAACAGAGACAATACCCTTGGTGACCTGGAGGAATATTATGAATACCAAATCCCGCTACGACCCGGGCAGCTAAGAGTGGGCAGCAACAACATCATCGATAAGGTCACTAATCAAATCAATGGCGATGAAGTCGATTGGTATTTATTCAGAATTCCGGTGAGAAAACCTGATCGCGTTCAGGGCAATATCAATGGATTCAAGTCCATCCGATACATCAGAACCGTACTGACCGATTTTGCCGAACCTGTTGTGCTGCGCATGGTGAATTTGCGTTTGGTCGGGAGCCAATGGAGAACCTATCAGGAAAGCTTATTCGAGAAAGGCCTGTTTGAGATCCCTGAACCCTCCGACCCTCAGTTCACCGTCAGCACTGTGAGCATTGAAGAAAACAGTCAAGGAAGCATTGACCAACCGCCTTATACAGTTCCACCGGGAATTATCAGAGACCGAGATAACACCTCCGCAGTCGAAAGAAGAAGAAACGAACAGTCGCTCCAGCTTTGCGTGGAAGACCTGCGGGATCGTGATGCGCGTGCCGTCTTCAAAACGGTCAATATGGACATGGTGAATTACGGTAGACTCAAAATGTTCATCCATGCCAATAGCTCGGACAACATCTTACCCGGTGAAGTCACTGCTTTTGTGCGATTAGGGACAGATTTCTCTGAAAATTACTATGAAGTAGAAGTCCCCTTAACGATGTGGATCAATGGTCAATTCTCGCCAAGAGATATCTGGCCAGAGGAAAATGAGATCGACATCTCTTTTAACACATTCTATGAGGTCAAGGCCGAACGTAACCGACAAAATGCAAACCTTACCCTGCCTTTTAGCCAACAGGTAGGTCGTTACAACGTCACTGTTGTTGGCCGACCGGACATGAGCTCGGTACAAACACTCATGATCGGTATACGGAACCCAAGTTCACCAGATGCAGAACCGAAATCCTTTTGCATTTGGGCGAATGAAATGCGTGTAACAGACTTTGACTCCAACTCAGGTTGGGCAGCCAATGCCCGACTCGATGCTCAATTGGCTGATTTTGGCAATGTGACAGCAACCGTGAGTCACTCTTCTATCGGATATGGGGGAATCGCTGAGAAAATCTCTGATCGAAACCGAGAAAAAACAACCCAATACGACATTTCAACACGCTTAGCACTTGACCGTTTCTTCCCTGAATCCTGGGGCTTAGAAATACCTGCCTTTATGAGTTTTGAAAATGCCCGATCAGTTCCACAGTTCGACCCCTTAGACCCGGACCTGCCCTTAGATGATGTACTCAATTCCTTCGACACGCGATCGGAACGCGATGCCTATTTCCAAAAGGTCATTGATCAATCGAAACGCCGAAGCTTTAATTTTTCCAACGTAAGAAAGAGAAGAGTGAACCCTGATAAACCGCTCTACCCTTGGCAAATAGAGAATTTTAGTTTCACCTATGCCTACAATGAGCTAAATAGAAGCAACATCAATACGGCCTCTTATGATTTCCGGAATTACCGTGGTGGTTTTACATATACCTACCAGCCACAAGGACTTATCATTAAACCTTTCGAGAATGTCGGGATCTTTGACTCTAAATGGTTGCAATTGATTCGAGACATTAACTTTAATCCGATCCCTAGCTCGGTTATCTTAAGTGCAGATGTCAACAGAAGTTTCTTGAAAACACAACTGAGAAATGCCGACTTAGGAACGGATGGCATAGATCCCTACTTTGAGAAATCCTTCACCTTCGATCGGGGCTATGCATTGAACTGGAATTTAGCAGAACGGCTGAGTCTTGATTACTCTGCTAGTGTCAACGCCATCATTGACGAACCTGCCGGAGACATCAATACCGACATCAAAAAAGACTCTGTCTGGAACAACATCAAAAGCCTAGGGCGAATCAAAAACTACACCCATCAAATCACCTCTTCTTACACAATTCCTCTTGATAAGCTGCCCGCCACTGCTTGGATCAACTCCGATGTTAGCTATACCGCACGCTACAATTGGACAGCTGGCGCTATCGGACAACAAGATACCTTAGGGAATTTGGCCAATAACGCCCGTACCATAGACCTTTCCGGCAAGTTTGACCTCGTTAAACTCTACAACAACATCGGCGTGCTCAGCAAGATCAATTCACCAAGCAGAAGTCGCAGCCGAGCCAGACCAAGCAATGACACCACCGCTCGAAAAAAGACGATCGAAGACATGCCTTTATTAAAAGGATTCCTTAGGACCCTGATGTCATTTCGCTCACTGGATTTTAGTTATAATCAGACAGAAGGCACCGTTTTACCGGGCTATATGCCTCAGGTCTTTCTTTTCGGGATGGACGAGGGTTTCAGTAACCCCGGATTTGGCTTCGTACTGGGTAGTCAAAACCCCAACATTCGACAACAATTGGCTACACGGTCCCAGTATGCCCCGAGTGAATTTTTGACCAATCCCTTCAAGCAAAACAAAAGCGTCTTATTCTCCTATAATGCCTTGATCGAACCCTTTAATGATTTTAGGATTAGCCTCACCGGCAGAAAAACCTTTACCGAGAATTACCAAGAGATCTTCAGAAAAGATGCTGATTCTGATCTGTTCATCAGTGTGAATCCCAACCGCTCGGGCACATACAGTGTCAGTCAGGTGATGATCAAAACAGCTTTTGAACAAGACGACGCACTGAACAACTCCCCCCTATTCACCAATTTCGAAAGTTACCGAGGCATTCTTAAATCCAGATTGGACGCCGCAAATCCGGAAGGCAATTACGACATCAATTCACAAGAGGTGGTGATCCCGGCATTCAGAGCGGCGTATACAGGAGAAGACCCCAATACAATTGAATTTAGTCCTTTCCCAACCTTCCCTATCCCGAACTGGAGTCTGAATTACAGAGGCTTAGGAAATATTGCAGCAGTAAAAGAAGTGTTCAATAGTGTGACGATACAACATGGTTATACCAGTCAATATAGTGTGAGCAACTTCGTAAATTCTCCCTTGTACACCACCGGACTGACCTTGAATAACCCGTTGAATGATACCGGCTTGGCCTCTGAGGTCAACGAAAATGGCGCTTTGGTTCCGGTGTTTCTTACCCAGCAAGTGGTGATGACAGAATCACTATCTCCCTTAATTGGCGTCAACATGCGCACCAATAATAATTGGGACTTGAATTTCAACTATTCAAGGGAACGCAATATTGGGCTCAATTTGAACAATATCCAGGTCACAGAAAGTACCTCAAAGTCGATGCAACTAACGGTTGGTTTCGCTAAGTCAGGTGTGGCCATTCCATTTCGCATAAATGGCAGAAAAGAACGCTTGCCAAATGAGTTGCGTTTCAACATGACCTTTTCCATCAATGACGGCAAAACCGTGCAACGACGTATAGACGAGGACCCGATCGTTACGGACGGAATTCGAGTATTTAGACTCAGTCCAACGTTAGATTACAATGTGAGCCAAAGCCTGACCGTTACCCTCTATTTCGATCGAAATGTGAACGATCCAAAAGTATCCACGAGCTTCTTAAATGCTCGAACAGCCTTTGGAGGAAGAATTCGATTTAGTTTAGCCCAATAACTCAGATTTTCTCAAGAATCCATTTATTTTTGAGCTCTGAATTAGCTGAATATGAATATTCCTGAAGAATTAAAGTACACAAACGACCACGAATGGGTCAAAGTTGAAGGTGATATTGCCACGATCGGTATCACAGATTTCGCACAAGGTGAACTTGGCGATATTGTTTATGTTGAAATTGAGACCGAAGGCGAAACACTTGAGGCAGAAGAAGTATTTGGTACTGTTGAAGCTGTAAAAACAGTTTCTGACCTTTTCATGCCAGTGTCAGGAGAAGTGCTCAAAGTCAATGAAGTTTTAGAGGATGCCCCTGAAACAGTAAATGACAGCCCTTACGAGGCAGGATGGATGGTGAAAGTGAAACTCTCCGACCCAAGCCAATTGGATAAGCTAATGAGTGCGGCAGATTACGGTGCACACGTTGGTGCTTAAATGCTACTTCAACGGATAGCAAAAATTTCAAGTGTCATTTGGGCAGCAGTTATCGGCGTACTGATGCTGCTTCCTCAAGACGCTTTTCCGGAAAGTAAGTTGCTATCGTACGATAAACTCGTACATGTCGCTGTTTTTGCCGGGTTGTCCTTCTTGCTTTGTCTCGGATGGATCCGACAACAAACTAAAACGGCAATAAAATCCTACGGCATACCGTTAACTATATGTATAGTTTATGGTAGTCTACTTGAATTTCTTCAACGCTTTGTGCCAGGAAGAATGTTCGATTTGTACGATTTTATTGCCAATTTTACAGGCGGTCTTGTTGGAGTGATTATTTTTTCGATCTTTATCCGACAGAAGTTTGTGATTAATAAACTAATGTTATAGTTTTAGAATCTAACAAAAGAAAAATGGAAGCTAAAAAAACCCCACAAGCTGATATTACAAAGAAGACATCGCTCTTCCTTGCGATCGGTTTGGTTGTGAGTTTAGGTTTAACGCTTGCCGCTTTCGAATGGAAAAAATACGAAAAAGGCGAGATCATGGACCTAGGTATGGTAGCAGATGACTTTGAAGAATTGACGGAGATTCCTCCTACCGAGCAACCACCACCACCGCCACCAAAAATTCAGCAACCTCAGATCATTGAGATTCCAGATGAAGAAGAGATCGAAGAAGAAATTGAAATCGACCTTGATGTGGAAATCACAGAAGAGACAGAGGTAGAAGAAATTGTCTTTGAAGAGGAACCAGAAGAAGAAGAAGTTGATCAAATCTTTTTGGTAGTAGAAGAGCAGGCATCCTTCCCTGGTGGAATGGGTGAATGGAATAGCTATTTAAGAAAGAATTTGAAGTACCCTCGCCAAGCAACGCGAATGGGTATTGAAGGAGCTGTTTTCTTGTCATTCGTTGTAGACAAAGGCGGTAATATTTCTGACATTCAGGTGATCAGAGGTATTGGCGGCGGCTGTGACGAAGAGGCCATCCGAGTGCTTAAGAATTCGCCGAAATGGGCGCCGGGTAAGCAACGAGGACGTGCTGTAAAATCAAGAATGCAATTAAGAATTGTCTTTAGACTAAAATAAAAAGAAAAGGCCCGATTCGTTCGGGCTTTTTTACCTCCTATTTAACTAATTAATTAGTTGTTTTTAGTAGGGTTGGATGATCTTCCATTCCCCCCCAACTGTCATCACTAAGCTCGTTCTAACGCTCTGAGAAGAGTTCATTACTTTACAAAGAAAGGAGCGCTGCCATTCGTATCAGATGACATTGAGTAATTGCTCTTTTACCTTTTCCAGATCATCTTTCATGTCGATCACTAATCGCTGTACGGGAGCGTGATTCGCTTTGCTTCCAATTGTATTGATCTCTCTTCCGATCTCTTGACTGACAAAGCCCAACTTTTTACCCTGGGAATCAGGCAATGCCAATACCTCTAAAAAGTAATCTAGGTGGGCCTTGAGTCTAACGAGCTCCTCACTGATATCGAGTTTTTCGATGTAATAGATCATTTCGGCTTCGAATCGATTTTTATCGAATTCATCGGAACCACTGATTTCTTCCTGATGACTGTATATTCTCTCTTTAATAACCTCAGTACGTTCAGGATCTAGTCGCTTCACTTCCTCCAACTTCTCTCCTATGTTCTTGATATAGCCAACGAGCTCATCCTCGAGCTTTGCTCCTTCTTGAGCTCGAAATTCATTACACTTTTCAAGGGCCTTTTCGAGGAAGCTATTGATCAATTTCCATTGTTCAGTGAGCTCCTCATCGGACACAGCGCCACCGTTCAGCACATCAGGACTGTGTAGGGCCAAACGAAATAAGTCCGCTTTGTCTGCACCCAGTTCATCTGCCAGCTCACTGAATTCTTGATAATAAGCTTTGAATAATTCTTGGTTCACTACTGATGAATTCAGTCCTGCCGATTCATTGATCACTTCAATGCTGACAGAAACTTTACCCCTTACCAAAGAAGTCGACAGCTTATTGCGGACGTCAAGTTCCTTGTCTTGCATGTTCTTGGGCAACCTGATCTGTGCGTCCAAAAACTTCGAATTGAGTGTTCTGATTTCTACTGTAATATTGAGGCCTTCGTGTTGGCCTTTTGCTAGGCCATAGCCCGTCATCGATCTTAGCATAGGAGCATTATAAGTGAGGCCAAAAATACGCAATTAAGCATTGCTTAAAAATCGTATCCGAATGAGAGTTGGAATTGAGGGTTTTGTACCTCAAAGTTTTGAATAGGGAATGAAAGATCTATTCTAGAAAAGAAACCGAACAGCATGGTGCGAACCCCAACGCCTGTGCTTTGTAACCACGGATTATTGAAGTTATTGATCAATGCAGAAAAGGGTGAACCCTCGGTTCTGATCTCTTCAATATTCAAATTATTGCGTTCTTGAAAAGGTGAAAGGTCGTCCCATGCAGACCCGATGTCGTAATAACCGATGATTTGAAGGTTGCGTAAGAAGTTTGATCTTAGCTCGTTATTGTTCAACAGTTGATTGATCGGTACCCGAATTTCAGCACTAGCGCTTAATACATTTCTTCCTTGGAACCTGTTGTAATTATAGCCTCTCAGATTCACGAACTTATTGAATAAAACATCGCTATTGTCCAATAGGGTGCTGAAGAAAAGTGGATCTCCTTCTTCGCCAGAACCATCGGTTTGGTTAAACGCCCAATTGTCTACTCCTCCAAGCATGTAACGCTTTGGATCGCTTCCGAAGTAACTCCCAAAGTGCAGGCGCCCGGCAATCAACAAGCCTTTGGATATGCGCTGGTAATGCCTAAAATCTGCTTCTAAATTATGGAAAGTCGCTGCCTCTCCATTTGCCTTCAGGTGAGACTCCATTTCAATTTTTGCTCTTGTTCCTTCGTGAATATTGGTTCCTGTCACGACACTGTTATCATAGATCAGCCCCAGGTTATAGCCCAAATATCTTCGTACCACATTCGGCTCGAATTGGGCAGGATTATTTGATGGGATGAATAAACGTACATCACTATCCAAATACCTCGTTTGACTGTAAAACGGATTAAGCTCAACTCTGAACCGCTGTGTAAATGGTAACTTAAAGCCCACTTCAAATCGATCGAGATTATACCGTTGATTCAAAAAGCGTGATGGATCTCGCTGCACGATCGACTTGCGGTAATATTTCGCAGAGAAATCGATGCGGTATTTGAGGTATTCGTATTCCGCAAAAACATCATATCCTTGGTTGAAACTCAGAGGAATCAGAATCCCCCCTTGGAACCTATGGTTCTCAAGAAAATCATTCATCTCGATCTCCATCAAGGTGGAAAAGGACCTGATCTCATCAATTACGAATGAAGTGATGAGATTGTCGGTTTGCATTCGATTACGGTAAGTGAATGGCCCCTTGACCGCTTCATCACTAGTGGTGTTTTGATAGATGCTGAGAAAGGAATTTGCTTTCTCCAATGGATTTACCGGTTCCTTCGGTTTCTCAAATTGATAATTCTTTGTATCCACTTTAGTGGTTGACGCGTTCCTGAACTGGTAATCTTCCGTATTGATTGCCCCCGCTTTTATGGTATCCACCGTTCTTTTCGGACTAACCAGCAACTCCGCTTTCTTTTCATTGAGAATAGAATCTCTAGACACTTGGTTTTGTAAGAGACGGGCTCTTCTTAATTCGGCCAAAAGCCTGGAAGTTTCCTGCGCTTTTCTTGGTGTAACTGGGGTGAAGATGCTTTCATCAGTAGTTAAGGATTGCAGGTAAATGGCATCTCGCGTATTACTTTTTGAAATAAAAGCCAATCGTTCTTTGTTGGCATCATAGGCAAACGCTTCTATGCCGTAGACAAAATTAGTCAGCTGTACACTCAATGAGTCCGTTACGGAGTAAGTATATAAGTTATTAATGCCTTGCTGATCGCTCAGGTAAAGTATCTCTCTGTTGGTGCTCATGGCAGGCTTTGTTTCCAGCGCCAGTCCATTGGTCAATTTGCCAAAGGTGCTGTCTGGGAAATCAAGGTCGTAGCTGAACAGATTGAATTTGTTGAGTTCCGCTTCTTCTATTGTTTTTGGTCCTGTCACATAAACGCTGTCGCTTGGCCTATTCGAGCTAAATAGAATCTGATTGCTTCCTCGGAAATACTTCACATCCCGATCATCATATCGGTCTGTCGTAATGTTACGCACTTGGCCTCGAACAATGTTATACAAAAACACATCACTCACCCCATTCAAGGTACCCGTCAAAACGGCCTGTCTTCCGCCAGACTTGAAATCAAAGCTTTGGATATGACTCAGTCTAGGAATTCTGATCTTTTGTTCCCCTTTGGTGTTCATTCGCTTAACGGCAAGCACATTAGTCCCCCCTTCGGCATAAACTATTCCTAGAGTAGTGGAATCAGCCCAGCTTAGAAGTGGCAAGTTGTTTTCAATCTCTTGATCAATAAGGCGTAGCCCCCCTTTGTAAACGACGCCCTCACGCTGGTTATCCATATCCACAACACGCACTTCAAATCGGCCGTCTTTCGCGGCTGTATAGGCCAAATATTTACCATTGGGGTTGAATTCAATATCCGTATATTTTTCCTCAGGCCTGTTCTTACCGGTGATCTTGTAATCAGCTTGTGGTTCTTCGTATGCTTCTAACAAGTTGGTATTGATGGTGCTGTAAAAGGTCCTCCATTCTAAAATGAATTGATCGAAAGGAACGCCAAGCGTTCTGCTGATGCTATTCTCTTCGTTTCTAATGATACGAGCCAGGTTTAGGATATTTGAAATACTCCTTCTGCCATACTTTTGAACAATAAAATTCCAAATGGAATGACCAATGACCTTATTGGTTTCCTCACTCAACCGCGCAAACTTATCTGTTTGGTTGTGGTAAACGTATTCTCGGGCCAAGTCATCCATTTCCTTATTCCATCCGTAAGCAACGTATTCGGAGGCTCCTGAAGTGAACCATTTCGGTATTGGCGAGGTAAATGCACTTTGAAACATCTCAGCGATATTCCCACCATAAAGCATCTCATGAATCAGCATGTCCGTCACAGCGTAAATGGATTTTTCCTTGAACGAAGCCAAGTCACCTGAATAGGCCAGTTCGAGCTGCGCCTGAACAAACTCCGTTTGTCCACCTATGCTAAAATCTTGGCCTCGTATGCCAATATTACTTTGCTGCTTATCAATGACTGAATTGTATAAAAAGATGCGGGTCTTGGTGTATGGGTAATACCCGATGGTCTCTGTGATCCGACCGAATTCTTCCTCTAAATAGGTGACCGTCTCTTTTGCAAGCTCCTCACCACCTGCATAGTAATACACCTCATAATTCTCAGACTGGTAGAATTTCCAGTTGAATTCTTTGTATTGGATGCGGTTCTTCCCAAAGCGCTCTTTGTAGGTTTGTGCATACGCATGTTGCATGCCTATCAAGGACATAAAAACCACTAAGAACACCCAACCTATTCTTCTTCGCATGCTACTCTCAAAAGATTACTCAAAATAACGAAAAATAGCGCTTTATATTGACCTCGTCATCAAGTTTAGCTTGATTCAACAGATGATTTACCAACTGACTGGCATAATAAGGCGCCAGTGACACTCCTTTCGCTCCCAGACCGTTGAATATGTACATGTTTTCCTCTCGCGGATGCCTTCCAATGATAGGTCTTCTATCTTTTGTTGCCGGACGAATTCCAACTTTTTGATCAACCACCTTGTATTCGTAATTGATCAATTTATCCAGCTTCTCTATTAACTGAATTCGGCCCCTTTCGGTTGCAACTAAATTCAAGTCATTATGGTCATAAGTCGCTCCAACAGTAGCAAATGGTGCTTCCTTCCCAATAACAAATACTCCGCGGTTGTAGATGACTTTGGGCTGATGGTGGCTTTCAATGGTCAGCAGTTCGCCCTTCACCGGCCGAAATGGCAACCAGTTGAATAAGGGGTTGTTTTCCACAGCCGTTCCTTCGCAAAAAATAATGCCTTTGGGGCGAAATGCTTTGTATTGAATTTCTTCTCCGTTGCGCACGATAGCGCTTGGATCGAACGCCTCTTCTACAAGAAGCTCTTTGCCCTTGAGGTAGCTGCCGTAGGCTTCAACAAATCTTTTGGTGTCTAAATAACCCGATCGTTTCAATAAGATCCCTCCGAACTCATCCTTCAACTGATCGAAACTCCCTTGAGAAAAGGTCTTCTCAATGTATCGATCAAAGCCGGTTTCCGCAGATTTCCCCATCCATTCATTCTGTGCTTCAATGCTTAAGAAAGGACGGTAGATGGGTAAATCATGTAAAAATCGCTGATTTAAGGTCTTTTCCAATTGTTCATAGAAAGGAATGAGGTAATCAAATAGCGCGTCACAATTCCAGGTTTTGACCATCTTCCGACCTGTAATTGGGTTATACAAACCGCCTGCTACTAAAGAAGCGTTCGAGAGATGCGGCGCGGCGATCACTCGAATCTTTAAGCCCTTTCTAAGGCAATGCTCTGCTAAGATAGACCCGGCAATCCCTTGGCCGACGATAAGATAATCTATGCACATGCTGTGAAATTAGTTTAACTTCGCATGAATACAATTTTACAAACAGGAACAGAAGCAAATACTATGGTTGAGATCAAGTCTTTCACCTTCAACCCTTTTATGGAGAACACCTACGTGCTTTTTGATGAGAGCAAAGAATCGGTCATCGTTGACCCAGGTTGCTATGAACCGGAAGAGCAGGAAATGCTCACGAGTTTCATCTCAAACGAAAAGCTTAGCCCCAAGGCCATACTAAATACCCACTGCCATATTGATCATGTATTGGGTAATGCCTTTGTTCAAAAAACCTACGGAATCCCTCTTCTCATCGGAGATAAAGAAGTGGAAACCTTAAACGCTGTAGCCGCTTATGCGCCCAGTTATGGATTTCAGCAATACGAGGCAGCCGTACCTGATCAACTTTTGTCTGAAGCCGATTCGATTCAATTTGGCCAAACGACCTTGCAGAATGTTTTTGTACCGGGCCACGCACCAGGTCATATCGCCTTCTACGATGCAACTAAAAAGTTCATCATTGGTGGAGATGTTTTATTCGAAGGGAGCATAGGCAGAACGGACTTACCTGGTGGAGACCTGACGACATTGATCAATAGCATTCACACCAAATTCTTTACATTCCCCGATGATACCGTTGTATACACTGGCCATGGCATGCCGACAACAATCGGTAGAGAAAAAGCCTCAAATCCTTTTTGTGGATTAACGAACCAATGAGACTGATCAAATTCATACCGAACTTATTCACACTGGGTAATCTCTGCCTCGGCGTAGTTGGTATTTATTGGATTCTGAAGGCGCAACCAAACGACATCCACTGGGTCAGTTATTTCATACTTACAGCAGCCATTCTTGACTTTTTCGACGGCTTTTTAGCCAAAGCACTTCATGCACAATCTGAGATTGGTGCTCAGTTAGACTCTTTGGCTGATCTCATCACCTTTGGTGTACTTCCTGGCTTCATTTATTGGCATCTCGTGCAAGACATGAACGCATCGGCCATTATGCTGATCATTCCTGTATGTTCTGCCTGGCGCTTAGCCAAGTTCAACGCCCAAAAGGATCAAACAGATAGTTTCAAAGGCATTAGCACCACGGCTCATGGCTTATTCTCAGCAGCGCTATTGATGATTGCCTTGCAACCGCAGACCTTTGTTGATGCTTGGCTTAGTCAGGAGATCGTGTTGGTCGGGCTCGCCCTAGTTTTTTCCGTTCTTATGATCAGCAATATGCGGATGATCTCTCTAAAATTTAAATCTAAAGATGTCCGAAGTAATTGGGATCGGTACCTGCTGATCTTGGGGTCACTCATCCTCGCATTCATTTTTGCTTGGTCGGCAGCCCCCTTCATTATGTTGCTATATCTGAGTCTTTCAATCTACAAACACTACACTTCAACTTGATCTTTTACGTTCCATAAAGGACCGATGCAAAAGTACTTGCTCACCATATTGGCCTTCGTATTCTTAAACGGCGTAGTGGCTCAGCAAAGCCCCCTGTCCTCTGGTCGCTGGGTCAAGATGACATTTTCCGAACCCGGTGTTCACTCTCTCAGCTATGAAACGCTCAAGAACATGGGGTTTGATGCAGAAACTCTTGATCCGTCAAAAATTCAACTCTTTGGTTTGCCAGGAGGAATGCTCCCTCAAAGGAATGATGCCGATTGGCCTGAGAGTATAGTTGAAATTCCTATCCAACGTGCGACGTCATCACCAAATCGTCTACTTCCGGGAGAACGTATTTATTTCTACGTTGATGCCATTGACCACCTAAGCTACACTCATGAGGATGAGGTCTTCACAATAGATAAAAATCTATATACTGATCAGATCTCCTATTTCATTACCCTTGGCGAATCCGCAGGTCTTACCCTAGCTGAATCGTTAGACCTGGGCACTGGCTTTGCTAGCTACGACTGGCACCACCACATTATTTACCACGAAGAAGAATTAACCAACCTTCTAAGTTCCGGTCGTGAATGGTATGGCGAGAGACTCACGAATAATGCACTTGCCTTCAACCATTCCTTGCAAGAGGTAAAGGAAGAAGAAGCGAAAATAAGTATTGATGCTATGGCGCAAGCCTTTACATCGACCTCCTTGAACATAACAATCAATGGCAGCAATGAAACCATGAACTTCAATGCCATTCCGAACCAGCAATACACCATCAAAGGGAATGAGCAGTCTTTGGTCTATCCTTTTCAAGCACAGCAAAACATTAGTTTAGCGATCAGTTACGACCGCAATGGCAGTACGAATGCGACAGCTTATTTGAACAAATACTTGTTGCAAATTCCCGTGTTAAACCAATTCAATGAAAATTTTCTATTGACCAACGCAGAAAGTTTGACCAATCCAGTCTCCGAATTTGTGGTTCCTGGTAATGCGGACATTCATGTGTGGAATGTGACAGATCCGTTAAATCCCCAATCACAAAAGACAAGGCAAAACGGGAGCGAAACCCGTTTCAGTACATTCACGAATAGCTTACAAAAGTTTTGGGTCTTTGATCCGAATCGCACACCAGAACCTACACTTTTTGAAGAAATTCAGCCCCAAGACCTTTTGGGCGCGTCAACTCCTGAATTCATTATCATTACGCATGCAACTTTCCTTGAGCAAGCAGAGGCCATGGCTGCATTTAGGCGAACCCATGATCAGATGGAGGTCATGGTCACAACGATAGAACAGGTGTATAATGAATTTAGCGCGGGAAGACCTGACCTAACGGCCATCAGGAACTTCATTCGCACAAAGTATGCACAATCCAATCGGTTGAGCTATGTGCTTTTCTTTGGAAAAGGATCTTACGACTACAAAGACCGCATATCCTCCAATTCCAATTTTATCCCCACCTATGAATCGAGAAATTCTCTTCACCCTCTCTTTAGTTTTTCGTCGGACGACTATTTCGGTTTTCTAGAGCCTGATGAAGGGGAATGGATTGAAAGTAGAGCGGGAGACCATGATGTAGAAGTGGGCATTGGCAGAATCCCTGTTACCTCCGTTCAACAGGCCTGGGACTTTGTGGAAAAATGGAAAAGCTATCAGTTGAATGGCCCTGAAAAAGGAGATTGGAGAACAAAACTCACCTTTGTTGCAGATGATGGGGATCGTAACATACATCAACGGGATGCAGATATCTTGGCTACTACAGTCACCAACGAACAGCCAGAGTTTGAGATCAATAAATTGTATTTGGATGCCTTTAAGCAAGAAAATCTTCCCAATGGCGAAGCCTCTCCTGAGGCAGAAAAAGCATTACTCGACGCTGTCCATGAAGGTCGTTTATTGATCAATTTCACTGGACATGGGGCAGAGTTTGGCTGGATGCAAGAGCGTATCCTAACCTTCCAAACCATGGAACAATGGAATAATCCCGATAAGCTTCCTTTTTTGGTAACGGCAACTTGTGAATTTGGTCGCAACGACGATCCCAATACCGTTTCAGGAGCGGAGTTTTTGATCACCAAAAAGCAGTCCGGTGCCATCGGTTTGGTGACCACTGCCCGACCGGTTTTTTCCAGCACTAATTTTACCTTGAATGAAGCCCTTTACGAGGTGATGCTCAGTCTTGAAAATGGAGAATATCGAAGACTTGGTGACATCATTAAATACACGAAAAACAATAGCCTAGAAGGAAGCATCAATAGAAACTTCATTTTACTGGGTGACCCAAGCATGCGATTAGCCATCCCTTCACACAGAATTGGGATCAATGAAATCAATGGAAGACCGGGAAACGGACAAGATACAATTCGCGCCTTTGAAGAAATCACCTTCAATGGCGAGGTACTCAACCAACCCAACTTCAATGGAACCTTAGGTTACGAATTGATCGATAAACCGTCAGTTAAGACCACCTTTGGTACGGAAAGTCCTCCATTTGATTTTACCGAAAAAGACCAGGTTTTGGTACGAGGAGAGGTTTCGGTAGAGAATGGTTCGTTTCAGATCACCACTCAGGTTCCACAAAACATAGATTATACCTTTGATAAGGCACGGATACAGTTCTATGCACGCAACCAAGACAAAAGCAGCGATGCTTTTGGTGCATTTGAGGAATTCATTCTTGGTGGATCGGCCAATGAAGTGGAGAGCGATGAGCTTCCTCCTACTGGTAGATTATTCTTGAACGACACATCAAGCGCACTGGTCTCCTCATATCCGAACCGTGTCAGATTGATTGGTTTATTGCAAGACGAAAATGGAATCAATATCTCTTCAAATGCCTTAGGGCAAGAGCTGTTATTGGTGGTGAATGACTCGATGACTATTAATTTGAATGCGCATTATCGCCATTTGCCTGATCAATACCAGAAAGGCATGGTCACCTACTTGATTGAGAATTTACCCCAAGGCAACAATCACTTGACCTTGTATTTCTGGGACAACAGGGGGAACAGAGGAAAGGAAGAACTTAGTTTTTGGGTGGGAACAAATTCTCGCTTGATCAATGAAATAAAGAACTACCCCAATCCGTTAGAAAACGAGACAAACTTCCTAATAGCGCATCAATTGGCTGGGGATTTTCTTGAAGTAACCATTCAGCTCTTTGATGTGAATGGGAATTACATTGCAAAAAAAATGGAGCAGATCAGTGAAGCCCCGCCAGAACTATTGATAAGCTGGGATATTGCCGACCAATTGGGTAAGCGATTAGAAAAAGGAGTGTATATTTATGACATTCGAATCAGTTCTCGATTAAGTGGTTTAAGCGAGTCTAAACGTAAGAAGCTGATCATTTCATATTAAACCAAAATATTGACCTTGAACATTTATCCTATGCACCAACGGTTTGGTATATTTTTATCGCTGATACTTACAGTTCTTATAATTTTCCCTTTAAATGCACAAAATTCTGGAGTCATCAGTGGACAAGACACCAGCCGACGGGTGATCACAACGGCTGTTCCCTTTTTACTGATTGCACCTGATCCTGTCAGTGGCGCCATGGGAGATGTGGGAGCTGCTACACAACCGGATGCCAATGCCACCTATTGGAATCCGGCAAAACTTGCATTCATTAATAAATCTGCCGGAGTTGCACTTTCCTTTACCCCTTGGCTGAGCAAATACGTGGATGACATGTCCATTTCTTATTTGACGGGCTACAAAAAAATTGGGAATGATCAGGCCTTTGGACTTTCGATGACCTATTTTGATTTAGGAGATATTGAATTGACCGATGGATCCGGTGGAAGTCTGGGTAGTTTCAACCCAAGAGAATTTGCGCTGGCTGCATCTTACTCTCGAAAGCTAGCTGAGAACTTGAGCTTAGGCATCACGGGTAAATTCATTCACTCTAACCTGTCGGGCAACATCACCACGAGCCCTGTGACAGATCCAAAACCGGGAACGAGTATCGCGGCGGACATCGGACTTTATCACAATTTCGATCTTAGCGTGCTCAACAAGCAATCCTTATTATCCTATGGTGTTGTTCTCTCAAATATTGGTTCAAAGATCACCTACAACAGTGCAGATGAGGAAGATTTCATTCCTACCAATTTGAAGATCGGTGGTGCGCTGACCAGCTTCATTGACCCTTATAACAAGCTGACCCTTGCATTAGACTTTAACAAATTAATGGTACCGACACCACAAGGTGACGGCTCTGAGCGCGAAAAAGGATTGATCGAAGGGATGTTCAGTTCATTTGGCGATGCCCCTGGAGGCTTCACTGAGGAGTTACAAGAAATCATGATCTCGTTTGGTGCTGAGTATGAATACAAAGAGACCTTTGCGCTTAGAGCTGGGTATTTTTATGAGAACCAAAACAAAGGAAATCGAAAATACTTCAACTTTGGAGCGGGTTTTAACATCAAAAAATTCGAGATCAATTTCTCTTATTTGATCCCACAATTCCAAGAGCACCCATTGGCTGAAACACTGCGTTTCGGAATCATTTTTGATTTATCACCTCGATCAGATCAGTAGTATTGGATAGATCAATTGCCCCCAAGATCAACCAAATTCAGGACATCCGTATCCCGACGGTTGAACACGCGCAACTAGACTGTGGCATTGACCTGTACTATGTTGAAGAAAACAGTGCTGAAGCCTTTAAGATAGAAGCGGTTCATCAAGGCGGCTTTCTCTACTTACCATCCGCAAGTACAGGCTCCTTGTTAAACAAGATGTTGTTGGAAGGAACGCAGCGATATCCAGGCAGCACATTTTTAGATGCTGTGGACGGTTTCGGCAGCTTTATGGAATCGTCTCCTAGCTTCGATCAGGGCATGCTGAGCCTATTCGGATTATCTCGCTTCTTCAAAGAAAATATTGCCCTTTTTGCCTCCGTACTCTATGAAGCTGAGTTCAAGGAAGAGCGCTTGACGCAATTGCAAAAGAAGGAAATCAATCGAATTAAGCTCAACGAAGAGAAAGGCAGTTACCTCACATCCACCGCTTTAAGAAAAAGTCTTTTCGGATCACACCCCTATGGCTATACCTCCAGTGTTGAAGAGGTCATGGAGGTAGGAATAAAGGATCTGCATGCCCTTTACAAGAATAACATTCAACCCTTTAGTTTATTTCTATCGGGAGAACTACCAAAAGACTTTCTGTCCATTCTGAATGATCAATTCAAGCAAGCTCCCAAAGAAGGGCTAGAACCAAGCTATAAAAAAGAGGAAATCGTACCCACTCATTACGAAAAGCGGGATGATAAATACGTTCAGAGCTCCATTCGTTTAGGAGTAGAGCTATTCAACCGAAAGCATAAAGACTATAGTGCATTTATGCTGCTCAATGAAATTCTTGGAGGCTACTTTGGCTCGCGCTTAATGAAAAACATACGAGAAGACAAAGGCTATACCTATGGTATCTCATCGCATCTTTATGCCTTAAAAGAAACGGGTTACTTCACGATTGGTACAGAGGTCAATCAAGAAGCTGAAGAAGATACATTGAAGCAAATCCACTTGGAATTTGATCTGCTTCGCAATGAGTTGGTCAGTGAGGAAGAACTCAATACCGTAAAAAATTACATCTTGGGCAGTTTTGCCAACTCCCTTTCCGCACCTTTTGCAGCGATCGACAAATTCAAGACGCTCTACACCCAAGGGTTAGACCTCTCCTTTTACGATGCCTACTTGGCTGACTTCCGTGCGCTATCGGGTCACGATATTCAACACACAGCGCAACAATACTTGCACTTTGATCGGCTTACCAAAGCTATTGTCGGAAGACCCTAATTCTATTAATTTCTTCCTTTTTGGACTGTAATCAAGGTTGATTGCACTGTTTAATGCTTTGACATGAAGCTCAACTGTCGAACATACACCCAAAAGCGCATAAAAAAACCCTGAAAGTTTGAACGATCAGGGTTTAATAAAGGTCTGGCGACTACTTACTCTCCCACCTTTTGAGGCAGTACCATCAGCGCAAGTGAGCTTAACTTCTCTGTTCGGAATG